>CAWKNS010000022.1:0-68881 GCA_963850795.1 uncultured Acidobacteriota bacterium
TCGTTTCGAACAAACGCGCGACGCTTACCGGCGTGCGCTCGGAGCGGCGCTCGATACCTCAATTTTGTTTTCCACGTGCTTTCTCATTTTTTGCCTGCTCTCCGGCTGCCTGCTCTTCGTACTCGGCCGCGACTTCTTCCCCAAAGTTGACGCCGGCCAGATTCGCATGCACTTCCGCGCGCGCACCGGCCTGCGCAT
This sequence comes from uncultured Acidobacteriota bacterium, assembly GCA_963850795.1. Taxonomy (GTDB): domain Bacteria; phylum Acidobacteriota; class Terriglobia; order Acidiferrales; family UBA7541; genus Acidiferrum. Next base: position 199 of record CAWKNS010000022.1, read on the forward strand.
CGAAGAAACCGCGCGACTCGCCGACCAAATCGACGCCGCCATTCGCCAAACGATCCCCGCGAACGAACTTCAGACGATTCTCGACAACCTTGGCGTTCCCTATTCCGGCATCAATCTCAGCTATAGCAACTCCGGCACGTTTGGCACGTCCGACGGCGAAATCCTGGTGCAGCTCAACGAAAAGCACGGCCCCACCGCCGATTACATCAATGAAATGCGCTCGCAATTGCCGAAGCGATTTCCCGGCGTTCAATTTTTCTTCCAGCCCGCCGACATCGTCACGCAAATCCTGAACTTCGGCTCACCCGCGCCAATCGACGTCGCCATCACCGGTCTGAACACAAACGGCAACTTCGCCGTAGCACAAGAAGTGGCCGCCAAGCTGCGCCACGTCCCCGGCGCCGTTGACGTCCACGTGCAGCAAGCGCTCGACGAACCCACGCTGCACCTCGACATCGATCGCACCCGCGCACAGGCCGTCGGCCTGCAAGCGAAAGACGTCGCGCAAAACCTCCTTGTCTCGTTGAGCTCGAGCTTCCAGACCGCTCCGGCCTTCTGGCTCGATCCCAAAAACGGCGTCAGCTATAACGTCGCCGTTCAAACGCCGCAATATCGCGTGGACACCTATCAGGCGCTGCTCAACACGCCCATCACCTCGCCTTCGCCAGGCGTTCCGTCGCAAATCATCGGCAACTTGACCACCACCACCACGACTTCCCGCCCCGCCGTCGTCAACCACTACAACGTGCAGCGCATGATCAATGTCTATGCAGCCGTCAACGGCCGCGACCTCGGCAGCGTCGCCGACGAAGTCCAGAAAATCCGCGACGAAGCCGAACCAAAACTTCCGAAAGGCAGTCACATCGTCGTTCGCGGCCAGGTCCAAACGATGAAGGCATCCTTCGAGGGCCTCGCCATCGGTCTCGTCGGCGCGATCGTTCTCGTCTATCTTTTGATCGTCGTCAACTTCCAGTCCTGGCTCGACCCATTCATCATTATTACGGCGCTGCCCGGAGCGCTCGCAGGCATCTGCTGGATGCTGTTGATCACGCGCACCACCCTCAGCGTTCCATCGCTTACCGGCGCGATCATGAGCGTCGGTGTCGCAACTTCGAACAGCATTCTGATGGTGTCGTTCGCGCGCGAACAGCTCAACGAAGGCAAGTCAGCGCGCGAAGCCGCACTCGAAGCCGGTTTCGTGCGTATGCGTCCCGTCGTCATGACCGCACTCGCTATGATTATCGGCATGGTGCCCATGGCCATCGGTCTCGGCGAAGGCGGCGAGCAGAACGCGCCACTTGGCCGCGCCGTCATCGGCGGATTGCTCTTCGCCACGATCGCGACCTTGTTCTTCGTTCCGGTTGTGTTCTCAATCATTCACGGACGCCGCGAACGCAAGCGCGCCCGCGAAGAAGAATCGGGATTCTCGCCGGCAACCGCCTAGCGGCAAAGACCGGCGAGCGCTTGGCCCATTTTGGCCGAGCGCGCAGCAAAAAATTTTATGGCATGAAGCGGCCTGCAAGTCCCAGCATCTAAGCTTATGGCCGGCGCAAAGCGGAGCAACGAATGACCACGACGGAAACTCGACCTCACTACGATCAGGAATATGGCACGCACTCGCAGTATCACGAGCCCGAAAAGAAGAGCCATCTCTTCCTCGTCCTCATCATCATCGTCCTCGTGCTGCTCGTCGTCGGCGGCTTTACGCTACTTTCGCGTCGCACTCAGTTCAAAACGCTCGCCAGCGAAACCGAACAGATGGCCGTGCCCAACGTGCAGGTCATTCATCCGACCATCGCGCCCGGCCAGGAAGATCTCGTCCTCCCTTCGACGACGCAGGCTTACATCGACTCTCCGATCTACGCGCGCACCAGCGGCTATCTCGTTCGCTGGTATCACGACATCGGCACCCGTGTGAAAAAAGGCGAACTCCTCGCCGACATCGACACACCCGAAGTCGATCAGCAACTCTCGCAGGCGAAAGCCGACCTCGGCACCTCGAAAGCGAATGAAGACCTTTCGAAAATCACAGCGAACCGCTTTCAGGAACTGATCAAGACCGATGGCGTCTCCAAACAGGAAGTCGACAACGCCGTCGGCGACTACGCCGCGAAAAAAGCTACAACCGCCTCTTCCGAAGCCAACGTCCGCCGCCTCGAAGAACTCGAATCGTTCAAGCACATCTACGCGCCCTTCAGCGGCGTGCTCACGCAGCGCAACATCGATCCCGGAAATTTGATCAACGCCGGCAACGGTGGCGCAGGCCAAGCTCTTTTCAATCTCGCGCAAACCGATCCGATCCGCGCTTACGTCCGCGTGCCCGAAGTCTACGCTCCAAATATTCGCGCGGGCCTCACTGCGTCGCTCGAACTTGTGCAATATCCCGGCCGCCGCTTCGAAGGTAGAGTCGTCCGCACCGCCGACGCGATCGACCTCGCCAGCCGCACTCTCAACACCGAAGTCGATGTGCCCAACAAAACCGGCGAACTCCTTCCAGGCGGCTACGCGCAGGTTCATCTCGGAGTGAAAGCAACCGGCGAACATCTCGTCGTTCCCGTCAACGCTCTGCTCTTCCGCGCCGAAGGCCTCCGCGTTGTCGTCATCGACGCCAATAACACAACACATTTGCAGCAGCTCACCATCGGCCGCGACTACGGCACCACGCTTGAGGTTTTGCAGGGTCTGAAATCGACCGACTGGATCGTTCTCAATCCCGCCGACTCGCTCGAAGACAACATGCAAGTCAACGTGAAGCAACTGAAGCAGCAGGGGCAGCACAAGGCGGCCCGGCACCCGGTCAGGGCGGTTCGCCGAGCAGCAGCGGCGGTAGCCCCAACGGCTCCGACAAATCCGGCGCGCCGAGCGGTAGCAATCCCGGCGGCCCCGAGCCCAGCGGAAAAAAACAGTAATGCGAGAGTATTTTCAATCCCCGCGCGGAACGAACGGGACTATTGCGTCGTCACTGCGGTTTGGTGCAACAGCAGCAATCCTCACTGCATTCGTGCTTGGCGGCTGCACCGTCGGCCCCAATTACAAAAAGCCCGCCGCCACAACTTCCGCCCATTGGGATGTCGAGCAACCCTGGCGTGAAAGCGCGCCCAAAGATAATTTTGACAAGGGCGAATGGTGGAAAGTTTTCAATGACGACACCCTGAACACATTCGAAACTCAGGCCATCGCCGAAAATCAAACCCTAAAAATTTCGATCGCGCGTCTTGAACAATCGCGTGCAACCGCCGCGATCCAAGTCGCCACACTTTTCCCCACGCTCTCCAGCGGCGCCGCAGTCGAACGTCAACGCCTCGCCGGCAATCGGCCGACCAACGGCTCCACGATTCCGCTCACTCCCTATCAGCAGAACACTTTTCAGATTCCGTTCACCGTCAACTACGAGCTCGACATTTTCGGCAAGCGCCGCCGCAGCATCGAAGCCGCCGAAGCCGCCTACCAAGCCAACGCCGCCGACCTCCAAAACGTCCGCTTGCTGATCACGTCGCAAATCGCCGGCGACTATTTCAATCTGCGCCAGCTCGATTCTGAAATCGGCATCCTGCGCCGCACCGTCGATGCTCTGCAAAAAGGCCTCGACCTCGTCAATTCCCGCCATAACGGTGGCGTTGCGTCCGGCCTCGACGTCGCGCAGGAAGAAACGCTGCTCGACACTACGCGTACACAAGCAACGCTCATCCTCCAGCAGCGCAAACAATTCGAAGACGCGATCGCCGTCCTCGTCAATCGCGCCGCACCCGACTTTCACATCGCGCCGCGCGAACTCGAAGGCGAGCCGCCATCTCTGAACGCCGGCCTCCCTTCCGATCTTCTCGAGCGCCGTCCCGACATCGCTGAAGCCGAACGCCTCATGGCCTCCGCCAACGCGCAAGTCGGCGTCGCGCAAGCCGCCTACTACCCATCGTTCAATCTGTTCGGCCAGGCTGGTTGGCAATCCGCTGACATCGCGAAACTCGCGAGCATCCAGAGCATTTTCTGGGCAGTCGGCGCAAACGTCGCCGAAGACATCTTCACCGGCGGCGCGCGCCGCGCTCAGGTGCAATTCGCCCGCGCGGGTTGGGACGCCAGCGTCGCCAACTATCGTCAAACCGTTCTCAGTTCATTTCAGGAAGTGCAGGACGAACTCACCGCGCTCAACGTCCTCAGCGAAGCGCAGCAGGAACAGCAGCAAGCCGTTGACGCCGCTCGCCGTACGCTCGACATTTCCACCAGCCGCTACCAGGGCGGTCTGATCAATTACCTCGACGTCGTCACCGCGCAGCAAAACTTGCTGCAAAACGAACAGCAGGCCGCCGTGATCCACGGCCAGCGCCTAGTCGCCAGCGTCCTGCTGGTGAAAGCCCTGGGCGGCGGCTGGGACGCCTCAAGCCTCGCCATCGTCCAGGTCAAACCCCAACGCCGCGACATCATCACGCCATAACTTCTGAACCTGGCCTTCAACTCCACGTCTCCGCGCGTCTCTGTGTCCTATGCGCCTGTGCGTTGGGTTTTGGTTTGTCGGTTTCTCTCTTCTCTCTATTTCCCAAACGCGCGATAATTAAGCGTGCGAGCGAGGACCTCGCCGGCGGAACCAGCGCATTTTCTTCAGGCAACCTAAACGTTCTCCGCGAAAGTCCTATACTGGGGCGCCGCACGTTTGCAGATCCGCGGCACTGCCACGCCTGCAGGCGGCATCCGCGAGGGAGACCAAGCATCATGTCCGAGCAAATTTGCGAAGTCGTCGCGACCCCATCCGCATCCGTGCGGCCCACAGCCTCGACCCGCTTCCCCTGGCTGGCGCTCTACTGCGCAACGATCGCCGCCGCAATGTTGATTCCGCGCGCTCTCGACTTTCGCGCAACTTCCCACCCTCGACGTCTCCAAAACCGCCTCGCAAACTCCCACCAAAAAGGCCGACGACGCGTCGCCATCCGACGAGCCCGCCAAAATCTCCACCAAGCCACCCGACATCCCCGTCGATCAAGTCATCAAAAAATTTGGCGACCGCGAACTCGAATTCAAGAAAGAGCGCGACAACTACACCTACACGCAAACCTTCGTCGTCCAAACCATCGACTTCGACGGCCGCGCCGACGGCGAATACCGCATGACCAGCGACATTTTGTTCACCCCCGATGGCAAGCGCTACGAAAAAGTCGTCTCCGCGCCGCAGCCCACGCTCCAGCGCATCCAGCTCTCGCAGCAAGACCTCGACGACGTCGAGCACGTGCAACCGTTCGTTCTCACCTCCGACGAACTGCCGAAATACGACGTGACCTACGTCGGCCGCGAATCGCTCGACGAACTAGGCACTTATGTTTTTGACGTGAAACCCAAGAGGATCGAGAAAAATCAGCGCTATTTCCAGGGCCGCATCTGGGTGGACGACCACGATCTCAAAATTGTGAAGACCGACGGTAAAGCCGTCCCCGACATCATCAAGCATGGCCAGGAAAACGTCTTTCCGCGATTCGAAACTTTCCGCGAAAACATCGAAGGCCACTACTGGTTTCCGACCTACACGCGCTCCGACGACGAACTGCACTTCAGCACCGGCGCCGTCCACATCCGCATGACCATCAAGTACGCCAACTACAAGCGATTCGGCTCAACCATCAAGATCGGTCCAGCCATCGAAACCAAAGACGTGCCGCCGCCGAAGCAGTAGAACTGGCGGACGTTCCGCCCGCTTCTACAAGTTGTCGAGGAAAAACTTCATCACCCGATTCCACAGCACCACGCGTGCTTCCGGATCGGTCGGCCCATGCCCGCGCCCAGGCAGCGCGATCACTTCGGCATATTTCTCGTTCTCAATCAGCTCGTTGATGACAGCGAGCGTGTTCGCGTAGTGCACGTTGTCGTCACCCGTACCATGCGCAATCAGCAGCTTGCCCACAAGATTCTTCGCATTCTCGATCGGCGAAGACTCCTGATAACTCTGCTCGTTCTGCGGCAGCAAGCCGATGTACCGCTCCGTGTAAATCGAATCGTAGTAATGCCAATCGGTTACCGGCCCGCCCGCGAAACCCACCTTAAAATCCTGCGGATCTTCGAACATCGCATGCAGCGTCATGTGCCCGCCGTAACTCCATCCGTGAATCCCGATTCGATTCGCATCCACGTACGGCAACGTCTTCAGATACGCCGCGCCGTCTCGCTGGTCCGACATCTCCTGCGCCCCAAATCGAAAATGAATCGGTTCCTCGAATAAATGTCCGCGTCCCGCCGACCCGCGATTATCCAGCGCAAAAATAATGTATCCATGCTGCGCCATCAGTTCATGCCATAGCGTCCCAGCGCCGCCCCACGATTTCGTCACCACCTGCGCGTGCGGCCCGCCGTACGTGTAGACCAACACCGGATATTTCTTCGCCGGATCAAAATTCGGAGGCTTGATCAACATCGCGTTCAGCTCGATGCCGTCGTGCGACTTCACCTGCAAAAATTCCACCGGCGACAAATGCAACTCATCGAGCGCCGGCACTTTGTTCTCGTTAATCACTCCGGCGCGCGAACCATCCACATGCATTAAGTCCTGCCTAGGCGGCGTGAGATTTGTCGAATACATATCGACATACGCCTCCGCCCCCGGCGCAAACTTCACCGCATGCGTCCCTTCCTCCTTCGAAACGCGGGCAAATCCCGATCCATCCAGCCCCACGCGATACAAATGTCGCTCGAGCGGCGATTTCTCTGTTGCTGTGAAATAAACAACGCCTTTCGCCTCATCGACTCCTTGCAACCCCGTCACTTCCCACTCGCCATTCGTCAACTGCGCCAACTGCTTCCCTTCCATGTCATGCAAATAAATGTGACGGTAGCCCGTCTTCTCGCTCGACCACAAAAACCGCTTCCCATCCTTCAAGAACTTCAAATCGTCGTTGACGTTGATCCAATACAAATCCTTCTCGCTCATCACCACGCGTGACTTCCCCGATCCCGCCTCTGCAAACAGCAGATCGATCACCGTCTGCGCCCGGTTCAGCCGCTCGATCGCCACGCGCTTCGAATCCGGCAGCCACTCCACGCGCGGAATATAGATATTCGTCTCCGCGCCCGTATCCATCACGCGCGCTTCGCCGCCGTCCACTTTTCCGACATACACGCGCACGATCGGATTGTTCCCGCCTGCAACCGGATACCGCTCCTCATCCGTTCCACCCACCGGCGATTCGAAATCCACCAGCGGATACTGCGTCACCTTCCGCTCATCCATCTCCAGAAACGCAATTGACGACGAATCCGGCGCCCACCAATACGCCGTCGTTAGCTCCAACTCCTCCGGATACACCCAATCCAGTTCACCCTTTCGAATCTCCTCGCTCCCACCCTTCGTGAACACCCGCTCTTTCCCATCCGCCACGCGCACCAGCCACAAATTGTGGTCGCGCACAAAACTCACCCACTTCCCATCCGGAGAAATCTTCGGATCGGCAATCGCTTCCTTGCCCGAAACCAGCGGCTTCGCCGTCTGTGATTTCAGATCGAACCACGCCAGCGCCGTTCCGCCTTGCAGCAACAACGCCTCCCCATTCGGCGCCCACTGATACTGCCCCGGAGCATGCCGCCCCAGCCCGGTCGCCTGCGAAGTGTTCTGTGCCTCCGCCGGCAGCGCGCTATCCAACTTATCCGCGCCAACCAGCAATTGCTTTTCGCCAGTCGCCGCATCCATCTCCCACAATTCCTTGCGCCGGCCCTGCTTGGCTTCGCCCGCCAAATCCGTGAAGTAGCCCACATGCTTCCCATCCGGCGCCCACACAATCCCTGTCGTCGGATGTCCCAGCAAACTCGACGTCCCGTAAATCCGTTCCACACTGAACCCGTGCTGTCGCGACTCCGTGTCCTTCGGCGGTGGCACCGTCACCTGCGCAGATGCAACCGCCGCGCACAATCCCATCCACGCACCAAAAACCACGGCCACACGCCCGCTCAAACTCTTCACGCGAATCCTCCAAAATTTCGGCCCTATCTTAGTCTCCAGACTCCTGCTTTCAAAACTCCAATCGTGGGTGGTACTCCACGTCAGCCGCTAGAGCCTTCGGAGGGCATCTGTCGCCTTTCCGTTGCCTCCCTCACCATCGGATTCATGCCGTTACCACCCAGAGACTTGCCTAGCAGTAGAAAATCTCTGCCTGTTCTATTGTGCGGCCCATTATCTGTGGATATACTTTGCCACCCGCCGCGCGGCCCTCCCACGCGGTTCACGTGAGAGAGTTGCTCGGTTCCCAAACCCGCCGGGCGATAGCAAGACAAGTAAGTGGTAGCAAGTGGCGAGTGATAGTCCCGTCGCAAGCCTAAAAAAAACTGAACGCAAGAGTGAGTCGTTCTCAAGGGGAGTCGTCGTGTCCAATTTTGCTTGCACTGTTCTCAGTGTCTGCTGCCGTGTGTCCTCATCTTCCAAAAAGCCGGCCCGCGCAATCGCGTCCGCTCTCCTGACGTCAGCAATACTCTTTCTCCCCACCGCCCTTCGCGCGCAAAACGTCACCACACAGCACATCGACAACGCTCGCTCTGGCTCCTACACCACCGAAACCCAACTCACTCCCTCTACCGTCTCTCCCTCCACTTTCAGCCGCCTCTTCTCCCAGTCCGTGGACGGCCAAATCTACGCCCAGCCTCTCTACATGCAGAACGTCAACATTGGCGGCACTTCACACAACATCGTCTTCGTCGCTACAGAAAACGACACCGTCTACGCCTTTGATGCCGACACCAACGGTGGCGCAAACGCCTCTCCGCTCTGGAAAGCCAGCATGCTCACCTCAGCACACGGAGCAGCCAGCGGCGCAACCGCGATTCCGCAAGGCGACGTCAGCACCACCGACATCACCCCCATCATCGGCATCACCGGCACCCCGGTCATCGATCCTTCCACCAACACGATCTATCTCGTCAGCGCCTCCAAAGAAAACGGCAGCTACGCACAGCGCCTTCACGCGCTCGACATTACCAGCGGTGCGGAAAAATTCGGCGGCCCGACCCCGCTCTCCGGCTCGGTTCTCGGCAATGGCAACGGCAGCTCCGGCGGCATGCTCACCTTCGACCAAAAGTGGCACAACAATCGCGCCGGCCTTCTGCTCCTCAACGGAATCGTCTACATCGCATTCGCCGCACACGGCGACAACGGCCCCTGGCACGGCTGGATCCTCGCCTACAATGCCTCAACCCTGAAACAAACGAGCGTCTGGTGCTCCTCCGCCAACGGCATCGGCGCCGGCATCTGGATGAGCGGCTCCGGCATCGCCTCCGACAATCTCAATCCCACCGGCAACAGTCCCGGCGGCCGCCTTTTCGTCGCCACCGGCAACGGCACCTTCGACGCCTCCAAGCCATACACCAACACAATGGACTACGGTGACAGCATCGTCCGCCTTCACCTCAGCAACGGCGTCATGACCGTGGCCGACGATTTCACTCCGATGAATCAGTCCACTCTCAACGGCGGCGACCAGGACGTCGCTTCCGGCGGCGTCCTCGTTCTTCCCGATCAAGCCGGCAGCCACACCCATCTCCTCTTCCAGACCGGCAAAGAAGGCCGCTTCTACATCGTCGATCGCGACAACATGGGCGGTTTTAGCAGCAGCTCCGACAACATCGCGCAAGAAATCCCCGTCAATCCGAGTAACTCGAATTTCCCCATCGCCGCAGGCATCTGGGGCATGCCCGCCTTCTTCAACAACACCATGTACATCTGGGGCAAGAACGACGTCCTCAAAACATTTCCGATGTCGAACGGAAAATTCCCCACCAGCGCTTCCAGCACCGGCCCCAAAACCATCGGCTTCCCCAGCCCGACTCCCGTCATCTCTTCGAATTCCGGCGCCAGCCCCATCGTCTGGTCGCTCGAAACCGACAATTTCAGCTCCGGCACCAACGCCGTTCTCCGCGCCACCGACGCCACCAACATCAGCAGCACGCTCTACGACAGCTCCGCCAAGTCCAACGACAATGTCGGCGGCGCCGTAAAATTCAACGTCCCCACCGTCGCCAACGGCAAGGTCTACGTCGGCGCCACAAACCAACTCAGCATCTACGGCCTCACCAACGGCCAATCGCCCACAGCAACCCCAGTGTTGAATCCCGGCGCGCAATCTTTCCTCGGCTCGATCCAAGTCACCATCACAGACAGCACGCCCGGCGCGAAAATCTTCTACTCCACCACCGGCACTGCCACCACCGCGTCCACTCCATACACCGGCTCGATCACCGTAAGCAGCACCACGACCATCTCTGCGATCGCCACCGCCACCGGCTTCCTCCAAAGCGCCGTCAACAACGAAACTTACACGCTTCAAACGCAAACGCTGATGCCCACCTTCTCTCCCGCGCCCGGCAACTACACCTCCGCGCAAACCGTCACCATCTCCGACGCTTCGCCGAACCCAACGATCTACTACGCCATCAACGCCCCCGCCACCACCTCGTCCACCAAATCTGTCGGCTCCGCTACCGTCACCGTCAGCCAATCTGAAACCATCAACGCTATCGCCACTTCCGGCACCCTCAGCACTAGCCCGCAAGCCAGCGCCTCCTACGGCATCGGCGTCGCCGCAGGCTCCGCTCCGAATTTCCCGGTCGGCTTCAGCTCCAGCGCCAGCGTCATGACCTTCAACGGCAGCGTTGGCCTCGACGACACGCGGCTTCAGCTCACCAGCGGCGCCGTCAATCAGAAAGGCAGCGCCTGGTTCAACACGCCGCAAAACATCCAGAATTTCACCAACGACTTCACTTTCCAACTCAGCAACCCCAGCGCCGACGGCATGACCTTTTCAATTCAAAATAACAACCTCACCGCACTCGGTCCCGCGGTCGGCGGCGGCCTCGGTTACGGCCCATCCGATCCCGGCGGCGCCGTGGGCATCGGCAAAAGCATCGCCATCAAATTCGATCTCTACGACAACGACGGTGAAGGCAACAATTCCACCGGCCTCTACACCAACGGCGCATCGCCCACCGTGCCTTCCACCAACCTGAACGGTTCCGCCATCAACCTGCATAGCGGCGACGAAATGTCGGTTCACATGGTCTACAACGGCACCACGTTGAGCATGACCATCACCGACGGCGTTACCGGAGGCACATTCTCCACAAGCTGGACCGTCAACATCCCCTCCATCGTCGGCGGCAACACCGCTTACGTCGGCTTTACCGGAGGCACCGGCGGCCTCACCGCCAGCCAAAAAATCGAAAACTGGACCTTCGTCAGCACCGGCACAACGCAGCAACAAGCCAGCGCGCCACTCTTCAGCCCCGCTGCTGGAACCTATACCGGCACGCAATCCGTTACGCTGACCGACGCCACTCCTGGCAGCACCATTTTCTACACGACGAACGGCTCGACTCCGGCAACCACCGCCGGCGGCAGCACACTCCAATTCTCCGCCGCGAATCCGATCTCCGTCGCCGCCACCGCAACCATCAAAGCGCTCGCCACCGCTCCTGGCTTCACCACCAGCGCCGTCAGCAGCGCCACCTATACCATCAACGCGCTATCGGCCGCGCCGACGCCAACAATCACTCCAGCCACCGGCACCTACACAGGCGCGCAAACCGTCACCATCACCGATCCCGGCGCCACCATTTATTACACGATCGACGGTTCGGCCCCGACGCCAAACTCCACCAAGTACACCTCCTCTTTCGTCGTCAACGCCACCACCACCGTCCGCGCCATCGCCACCGAAACCGGCTTCAGCAACAGCGCCATCGCGCAGTCCGTCATCACCATCAGCTCCGGCGGCGGCACCGGCACAGCCGCCATCAACTTCGGCTCCGGCTTCACCGCCGCTGGCCTGCAATTCAACGGTCACACCAAGCTGAACGCCACGCGCTTGCAACTCACCGATACCACCGCGCAAAACGAATCCGCATCCGCATTCTGGACAACACCAGTCAACGTCCAGTCGTTCACCAACGACTTCACGTTCCAGCTCACTTCGCCCACCGCTGACGGCTTCACCTTCACGATTCAAAACACCGGCATCACCGCGCTCGGTCCCGGTGGCGGCGGCCTCGGCTTCGGCCCCGACACACCTGGCGCCGCCGCAGGCATCGGCAAGAGTGTCGCCGTCAAATTCGATCTCTACAGCAACCAGGGCGAAGGCATCAACTCGACCGGCCTCTACACCAACGGTGTATCGCCCACCACTCCCGCCACCGCACTCGGCGGCAACGTCAACCTTCACAGCGGCGACATCATGAAAGCGCACGTCACCTACGACGGCACCACGCTGACGCTCACCATCACCGACACCGTCAACACCGCGCAAACCTTCACCACTTCGTGGCCCGTCAACATCCCCTCAATCGTCGGCGCCAACACCGCCTTCGTCGGCTTCACCGCGGGCACCGGCGGTTCCACCGCCACGCAAGAAATTCTCACGTGGACCTACGGCACCGGCAGCACTGGCACGGGCGGCACCAAAACTCCTGTCGTCTACCAGACCGCAAATCTCACGGCCGTAAGCTCCGGCCCCACGTTCCGTCAATTCACCTTCACCGGCTTTCCCGACACGACCGGCACCATCCTCGACGCCACCGCCGCAGGCCAAAGCGTCACCATGACGCTCAACGTCGCCACCGCCGGCTCGTACGACATCAAAATCTCCACCAAGCTTCTCAACACGCGCGGCGTCTACCAACTCGCCGTCAACGGCGCCAACGTCGGCGCGCTCCAAGACGAATACAACGCCACCGGCGCCGGTATTTTCGCCACACTGGACCTCGGCAACTTCAACTTCGCCGCCGCCGGCTCCTACTCCTTCAAATTCACCGTCGCCGGCAAAAACGCCGCCAGCACCGGCTTCTCCATCGCCTTCGACGACATCACCCTAACCCCGCAATAACGCCAGCGTTGCTTTCGCGGAATCTCGCGACGATGTAGGGGCACGGCACCGCCGTGCCCTTCTTCTTCGTCAAATCTTCGCCAACGCCATGTACGGGCGCAGCACGGCCTTGCCCTGAGCTTCTAAGGGTGCGCCCCAAATACCTCGCGTCGCTCGCGAAGCCCTCACCCTCTCATCGCTTTTCTCTTCGCTTTTTTATCGGGCCGCCGAACACTAAGCAAATTTGTCATCCCGACCGGAGCGAGCCCACGCCTTTTCTTTCGCGTTCGCTCCTGCGAACGCGTGGGCTCGCGCAGCGGAGGGATCCCGGCTTGAGCTCAGCCGCACCACAACTCGCTCCGTTCGACCTCGCGCCCGATTTTTCTCCTGCCAGCAGCCCATATATAATTTCATCCGAGGATCATTCGAATGCCCGACTACACCGCCGAACACGCCGCCGCCGGCATCAAAACAAAACTCCCCCCGCTCGAAACCTGGCCCAATCAATTCCCCAACTACGTCATCACCACAAAATTCCCCGAATACTCTTCCGTCTGCCCCAAAACCGGACTCCCCGACTTCGGCACCATCACCATCCAATACGTCCCGCGCAAACACTGCATCGAGCTCAAATCCCTCAAAATGTATCTCCTCGCCTACCGCGATCTCGGCATCTTCTACGAAAACTCCGTCAACAAAATGCTCCGCGACATCGTCGATGCTATCGATCCCGAATGGTGCGTCGTGAAAGGCGAATTCACTCCGCGCGGCGGATTGAACACCAACATCTATGCCCGCTGGCCTGGACTTTCCAGCACAGCCAAGGCAATCGTCGAAAGCCAGCAAATCCCGTAAGTGATCGCGGCAACCGTCCGCTGATATTTCGAACTCACTCGAGGTGCTCGCATGACATCCGGTGCAAAACTCAACACCAGAATCGCCAACAACATCGAGCTCACCGTCCCCTTCTTCCACGTCCGCAACATCGAAAATTCCGTCCGCTTCTACACCGAAGGTCTCGGCTTCGAATTGAAGAAGCAGTGGACTCCGAACGGCAAACTCCAATGGTGCTGGCTCGAGCGCGACTCCGTGGCCATCATGCTCCAGGAGTTCCGCACCGATGGTCACGACTCCCGCCCACCGCTGAACAACCCCGGCGAAGGCGTCAGCATCAACTATCAGTGCAAAGACGCTCTCGCCCTGTATCGCGAATTCACGTCCCGCGGCATCCAGGTGAGCGAGCCCCAAGTGGGCAACAATATGTGGGTCACCGTGGTGAAAGACCCTGACGGCTACACGCTCGACTTCGAAAGCGCGACCGACGTCCCAGAGGACACGAAATTTTCCGAATGGACTCCCCAAAGCTGAAATTGAAACTGAACCGCCCGCCCATCCGTCCAACCGCTCAAATGTTTCAAGGATTTGTAGAGGCGGCTTTGCGTCGCCACGCTGTTGCCGTTTCGAGTCCGTCGTCCCGTCCCCAATTGCTCTCGCTCTTTTTGCAATGATACGATTCTAAAATTGGGGTGATCTTCCAGGAGGTTGAATGAGCATTTCGCCGAACGTACCGACTCCACAGGAGTCCTACACATACGAAACAAACTCGGGGACTCCCCGTTGGATCGCCGTGCTTTTCGGCGTTCTGGCCGTTGCCGTCGCAGGCCTCGCCTACGCCGGACACTCGGCGCAGACGCAGCTTCAAACCGATCTCTCCAAGGCGCAGGACCAGAACAAGCTTCTCAGCGCGCAGCTCGATCAGGCCAACTCGCGTCTCGCCGAGCTCAAGGGCAACATCGAAGTCACGCAGCAGAAGATCGGCATCACCGCCGCTGAGCTCGCCAAAGCCCGCAGTCGCGCCGAAGCGATCCGCAATGAGCAGCTCGCCTCCGATCAAAAACTCGCGACGCAGCTCACCGCGGTGCAGTCCGAGAGCAACGAAAAGATCACCGCCGTTTCCACCGATCTCGGCGGCGCCAAGAAAGACATCGCCGACACGCGCACCGATCTCGAAACCACCAAGGGCAAACTCGAGCGCGCCAATGGCGACATGGGCGTCATGAGCGGCCTCATCGCGCACAATCGCGACGATCTCGAAGAGCTCAAGCGCCGCGGCGATCGCAACTACTACGAATTCAAAATCTCCAAGAGCAAGACGGCGCAGCGTGTCGGCCCCGTTCAGGTCACTCTCAACAAGACCGATCAGAAAAAGGGCAAGTACACGATGACGGTGTTCGTGGACGATCGCTCGATCGAAAAGAAAGATAAAACCGCCGGCGAGCCCGTCCAGTTCTATCTCAAGGGCGCCGCGCGCATGACCCCATACGAAATCGTCGTCTTCGACGTCGGCAAAAACGACATCAACGGCTACCTCTCGACGCCAAAGGAAGGCGTAGGCGGTGGCGGCGGCTCAGCAGCCCCTGCATCGGCCACCCCAGCAGCAGCCCCCGCAGCCGCTCCCTCGGCAGCACCAACGCTGAACAAGCCAACGTCAAACTAAGCTCCACGGCGCAAGCCGTAACTCCGCCCTGCAAGCACGCGACAGCGCCTGCAGGGCGTTTTTCTTCCAGAGCCAACAATTCGTCGATCAATCATTTCGACGAGTAAAACGAGCGCTGTCATCCTGAGCGCAGCGAAGGATCCCAGAAGAGTGCCTCATCGAGATCGGCCAAGCCGGCGCCCAATTCTCCGCATCCGCCTCTGTGAACTCTGCGCGCTCTGTGGTTCATTCCTTCCTTTAAATTCCCCTCAGTCGAAAGTCTCACCCTTGGAAACCCTGTCCCACCACCCGCTTCTTCCCCGCATCTCACCTCCGTTACTCTGAACCGAGGCCGCCTCACGGCCACTCTGGAGCAAAAAATGAATTCCTCCCCCAGCCCAAAATTCCGCACCCTTGCGCCGACAATATTCGCGTCGCTACTGCTCGCTTTTCCTCGCCCCCCGCGTAAACGCCCAAGCTCCCATCGAGCCTGCACAACTCCCCGCCCGCACCGCCTTCTACATCGTCTGGCGCGGTGAGCCCGCCGGAGACATCCGCAAAGCCAACAATCTCTTCGCCCTCTGGGACGACCCCGAATTCGCACCCGCTCGCGCCGCAATGTTTGACAACATCACCAGCTCCGCCAGCGGCGGCGAAAAATCGACGGCCAAGCCCGGCCTCACCCCCGCCGAAGCCCAAGAGTACTCCGCCCTCCTCGAAAACGGTTTTGTCCTCGGCTACCTCAGCAAACCCGAATCGAAAATGACCGCCAGCGCAACACCCCCTAAGACTCCCGCCGGCCCTACAATGGCCTCCGCAGACAGATGGAACGGCCTCTTCTTCCTCTACAACCGCACCGGCAAGGAAGCTCTGCTCTCGAAAGCCGTCCTGCGCATGCGCAATAACGAAAAGGATTTGCCTCAGCTCTCCCAAACCACAATCGCCGGTATTCCCGCTCTCAAAGTCCAACGCAAAACCGAAACAACTTATTGGGTCGAGCACGGCAAGTACGCCGCCAGCGCCAACGATCCCGCCGTGCTCGAACAAATTCTCCCGCGCCTCGAAGGCGCCACGCCGGCCGACTCCCTCTCGCAATCCGCCGCATTTCAGGAAGCTCAACCTCACTTAGGCGGTGTCCTCGAACTTTTCGGCGCCATCCCCGCACTCAAGAACAATGCCGAAGGCACGTCGAACGGCTTCTATCTCCCCGCCGTTCTCACGGCGATCAAACTTGACGCAGTTCGTTCCATCTGCGGCCACGTTACGCTCGACGGCGCCAAAACCCGCTTCCAGGGCGTCATTCTCGGCGACACCGCTCCCGGCTCGCTCCTCGATCTCTGGCCCGTGGGCGTCGATTCGCCGCCATCTCTTGCCATCATGCCGCCCAACGCAATCTCCTACAGCGAATCGCAATTCGATCTCCCTGCTTTCTATCAAGTCCTCAAGCGCGGCCTCGCCGCAATGTCTCCCGGCCAAAATCCCGCGATGATGGTCGAAATGATGGCGCAGCAAAAACTCGGCATGCCTCTCGCAGACGCTCTCACATTGCCCACCGGCGAATTCACCTCGATGCAACTCAGCCCCGCTCTCGATCCCGACAAATCGATCTACGTCTTCGGCATCCACAAAAAAGCCGAAACGCTCAAACTCATGCGCACCCTTCTGGGCGAACAAATCATTTCCGAGCGCACCGAAGGCGACACCACATTCCTGAAAATTTCGCTCAACGCAAAACAAAACACCAAAGGCGTCGCCGGTTGGAACTTCTATCACCTCGGCGTCACTCCCAATTTCATCTACGGC
The DNA here is from genome assembly GCA_963850795.1 of uncultured Acidobacteriota bacterium. GTDB lineage: Bacteria > Acidobacteriota > Terriglobia > Acidiferrales > UBA7541 > Acidiferrum. The sequence goes on from CAWKNS010000022.1 coordinate 17,290, forward strand.
GCGCCAAAATTCGAATCCGTCAAGGAAGCCATCGCCGGTAAAGACATGATGCACACCATGGTGCTCACCCCGTTGCAGGAAGCCCGTCCCGACTACCCCGCCAAAATCAACGGCCTCTACTTCTTCGACTTTTCAAAAGTGGATTGGACCGCCGCCAAAACCCGCTGGATGGAAGAAGCCCAAAAATCCTCCGCCAAACCAACCGCAACCGCCGACCAAAAAGCCGCCACCGCGAAAGCCCATCACATCCTCGCCGAAGCAAATCCCGCAACTCTCCAGCGCCACCTTCACACCATGGTCGGCGCCTCTTGGAAAGACGAAAAAGGCGTCCACTTCGACCAATGGATCCAATAGAAGCGGCCTTTGGGTGTCGCACCCTTACGATTTTGAAGGGGTGCGGGTTTAGAGCGCAACACCATCGACACCAAAGACGACCACCCTGTACCTGCGATCGTTTCCCAGATCGCGGGGTTTAGATTCACCACAATCGATACCATAACAACGATCGCATCTCGTCACCTCATGCTAAATTTTCGAATGCGCTCCTCGCCGCTCCTTCTCTCCTTGCCGTTTTACTCTCAGTTTCTGTCTCTGTGTACTCTGCGTCCTCTGTGGTGAGTCTCTTCTCGCCCTCCCCAATCTCCCACGCGAACCGGAATCCCCCTCCATCCAAGTCTCCGTAAACCGCGTCAACGTCGGCGTCGTCGTCACCGACCCTCAAGGCAACTTCATCCCGAATCTCACCCGCGAAAACTTCCACATCCTCGACAACGGCGTCGAACAACCCATCACCGATTTCGCCAACGTCATCTCACCTGCCGAAGTCCTCCTCCTCGTCGAAGCCGGCCCCGCCGTCTACTTCCTCGCCTCCACTCACGTCAACGCCTCGCATTCTTTCCTCGACGGCCTTTCCTCCGGCGACCGCATCGCCGTCGCAAAATACGACGCCGCCCCGCAACTCATGCTCGACTTCACCCCCGACAAAACCTCCGCCTACGCCGCACTCGCCGCCGTCCGCTACTACGTCGGCTTCGGCAGCCTGAATCTCTCGAAATCTCTCACGACCGTCCTCGACTGGCTCGCCAAATCCCAAAGTAAAAAATCTGTCGTTCTCCTCTCCACTGGCCTCGACACATCCACACCCGCCGAAATCGACACCGCACTCCAGCGCCTGAAAATCAGCGACGTCCGCCTGCTAGCAATTTCTTTGAGCGGCGCCATGCGCGCCCCAGCGCAACCCGCACCAACAAAAGGAAAGAAGAAAAAAAGAAGGACAAATCCGCAGAGGACCAAGAAGAAGAAAAAAAACTCGCCGCCAAAACCGCTTTCACCCAACAAGGCTTCGAAGAAGCCGACCGCCTCCTCCGCGCCCTAACCGACGCCACCGGCGGCCAAGTCTACTTCCCCCAAAATCCCCAGGACTACGCCACCATCTACGCCCAAATCGCCCAACAAATCCGCCACGAATACAGCCTCGCGTTCACCCCGCCTCAACACGACGGCAAAATCCACACCCTCGAAGTCCGCGTCACCCCACCCGACGCATCTCCATCGCCCGCCTACAACATCTCCGCCCGCCGCGCCTACGTCGCCCCAGCCCTGTAGCCGCGATCGCTTCCCAGATCGCGGGATTTAGATTCAACATCACCCACACCTGAACATTTGCCTCGGTTTTTCACGGACGTAGCGCTGCCCTGCCCTGAGCTTCGAAGGGTGCCCCCAACTTGTGCCGGCGTAACCCTCATCTCAAAATTTGTCGCTGACTTAACAGCGGCACTGCGAGATTCGTTTTACTTTATCGAGGACGCATGATCGCCTTGTCGCCTACTGCCGGTGATCGCTTGGCCTTTTCCTCGTCCGCACCCAGCGGCTTCATCCCATCAGGACACGCGCCTCTCCAAGTGTGCGACGCCGAACGAGTGTTCGAATGCCCGTAGTCGCACAAACCATCTGTCCGTCGCGTAGTCCACTCCGCCACACGACCATCGAGCGGACAACGACCAGGCCCGCCGCGCGCGTGCCACCTCTCCAAACTCGCAGCATAAATGATCAATCCAATAGCAACGAGAACGAGGCAGCCTGCCAAGATAGCGCCCCGCATCGCTATTCCAAAATCCCGGTTTTCGTTCGATTTTCTTCTTGTGTCGCCGGCCAGACAAGTCAGACCCTACTCAAATTCCTTCATCACCCGCGCCATCTTCCCCAACCGCTCATCCACCTTCGCAAATACCGTCCCGCCCGAAAACGCCCCATCCCCATTTCGCACGCCAGCAGACATCCCCGTCAAAATCTCGATCCCCTCTTCAATCTTCGCCACCGGCCAAATGTGAAACTTCCCCGCCGTCACCGCCTCCAGCACATCTTCCCGCAACATCAAATCTTCCACATTCGACGCCGGCATCAGCACGCCCTGCGATCCCGTCAGCCCCTCAATCTTGCACACATCAAAAAATCCCTCGATCTTCTCGTTGATCCCGCCGATCGCCTGCACATCTCCCTGCTGATTCATCGATCCCGTCACCGCAATGTCCTGCCGCAGCGGCAATTCCGCCAGCGCCGACACCAGCGCATACACTTCCGTCGAACTCGCGCTGTCTCCATCCACTCCCGAATACGACTGCTCGAAACAAATGCTCGCCGCCAGCGACAACGGCTTGTCCTGCGCAAACCGGCTCCGCAAAAATCCCGAAATAATGTGCACGCCCTTATCGTGAAATCGCCCACTCAAATTCGACTCGCGCTCAATATTGATGAGCCCCGTCTTCCCCAGCGCCGCCGTCGCCGTAATCCTCACCGGCTTCCCGAACGAATACCCGCCAATTTCCAGCACGCTCAATCCATTCACTTGCCCGACGCGCGTCCCTGCCAGATCGACCAGCAGCGTCCCTTCTTCGATCATTTCCCGAATGCGCGTCTCAATTAAATTGTGCCGCTCCATCTTCGCCGACAGCGCCGTCCGCACATGCGCCGCGCGCACCACCGACTCATTCGCATTCGCCGTAACGTAAGCCGCTTCGCGCGCCAAATCCGCAATATCCACAAATCGCGCCGTAACCTTATTCCGCCGCCCCGCCTGCCTCACGCCATATTCCAGAATCGACGCAAACGCCCCGCGATCGAACGGCGCCAGCGATTCTCTTTCTCCGACAGCGCCCGCAATCGCCCCGCATACTCCGCGATCACGCCGTCGCTCATGCGCATCTCTTCATCAAACTCCACGCGCACTTTGAAAATCTTCCGGAAATCTTCTTCGTACTCGTACAACATCTCGTACAAATCGCGATCGCCGATCAAAATCACTTTCACGCTGATCGGCACCGCTTCCGGCTTCAGCGCGCTGCCGCCAAACGGATAAAACGTATCCAGCGGCTGAATTTCCAATCGATTGTGATTCAGAGTCCGCTTCAGCGCGCGCCACACGCCCGTCTCCGACAGCGCTTCCAGCGAATACATGATCAAAAATCCGCCATCCGCCCGCAGCAGCGACCCGCCGCGCAAATCCATGAAATCGCTCGTCCATCCGCCGCGCGCGTCGTACGCCCGCTGAATCGTCCCAAATAAATTCGCGTACGTCGGCGTCGTCTCGAAAATCACCGGCGAACCTTCGTCGTCGCCGTGCGCCAGAATCACATTCACGCCATAAACGCGAAACGGATCCCGATCCGGCCCGCCCGGACAACTTCGGCAAACCTTCCAGCGACGGCGTCGCCTCCCCTTCGTGCTCGCCTTCACCCTCTCGCTCTTTGAACGGCTCGAGATTGTCGAGCAGGTGATGCCGCACTTCCTCCAGATATTCCGCAACGCTTGCGTTCGAATATTTTTCCTTCAGCTCTTCGACCACTCCATCGACCAGCACCGACGCCGCTTCCTGCTCCAGATAACTCAATTCGCTCGCCAATTCCCGCGACAACGTCAGCGTCTTCCGATACACCACCGTAAATTCCTGCCGGAACTGCTCGTACTTCCGCTCGATCTCTTCCGCAACCGGCGAGTCCAGCTTCCCTTCATGCACCATCTTCGAAATATCTTCGATCGGCACCATCTGCCCTTCGAGCACCGGAAAAATCTCCGGCAGCGCTACCGCGCCCACCTGCATGTGCCCCAGCGCAAACTGCTCGCGCGAAATCCTCCGCGTGAAATCGTCCATCAACTCTTTTTCACGCACCGTAAATCGCTCGACGATCCGCCCCTTTTGCCTCTGAAACGGTTCGCCTTCAAACACCTGCGGAATCCGCCGCCGCAAAAAATCGATCCCCGCCTGCATTTCTTTCTTGAACGAATTCGCCTGCCCGCGCGGCAGCGTCAGCAACCGCGGCCGGTCCGCAAGTCTTGAAATTGTTGACGTAACACCGGTCCAGCGAAGGTTTTGTGACCGGATGCAGCTCGCCGATCATCGACGCAATCGTTCCGCCGCGGCTCGTTCCTGCCAATCCGCACACAAAAACGTTGTAGCCCGGCGCCGAAAGCTCCACGCCCATCTTCAGCGCCCGCAGCGCCCGCTCTTGCCCGATAAATCCTTCGCGCAACTCCGCCTGCGCCGTCGTCTCAAACGGCAATCGCGAAGTATCGCACCGCCACCGCAGCTTCTCGGTCGGCAACTCGGCGTGCGCTCCCGCCGGTTTAAATCCGTTCGTTCCCGTCACTCCCACAACTGCTCACTCTCAGCATTCGTCCCATACTCCGTCATCGTCGGGGTACGATAGCTCACAACGCGTACGATAGCACACGCCCACAAACCCGCACCCACTTCCCCCAGCCCCCTGTTCAAATCTCGTTACATGTACTGACGGACAACAAGTGCGCGATGAAAAGTGATACTGCATGAGTGGAGTCTAGGTTCGGGCGCTATTTCCTCTTCGTCGGCTTAGCCTTCATGCCATCGCATACTCATAGCTCGCCGCCACATACTTCTGCAACTCTTTCGTCTTCCCCAGCACGCCATTCAGGCACCGCCACATATTCTTCATCACCGCTCCATAAGCCTCATGCAACTTCGCCATATACTTCTTCAAAAATTCCTCGCGCGAATCCTCCGGCAAACGTATCGCCAGCACTCCATCCGGCTGCATCAACAAAAACATATTCCCATTGACCGCCGCATACGCATTGTTCGCGCCCTTCCGCTCGATCTCCGGGCGAATCGCAATCAACTCATCAAACAACTCCAGCTTGTCCGCCGCCACTCCACTCTTCTTAGCCTTCACTTTCGCTTGTCGGACTCACCGTTCCTGCCTCAAGTCGTCACAGCTTCAAATAATGAAGCGCAACACATCCCCACTTGAAGACTTTCGTCTCAACCAGCTTCAATCCCAATCTCTCCGGCAGCCGAACCCCTTCGAACAATCGCCGCCCTTCCCCCACAACCATCGGCCCAACAACAAACCGAAATTCATCCACCAGACCAAGCTCGACAAGTTGAGAAGGAACATCCACTCCGCCAACCAAAATATCTCCGCCCGGCTCTTCCTTTATTTTCAGTATTTCGTCGCCCAAGGTTCCCGCGAACAATCCTCGTTCTTCGATCTTCAACGCTCCAACGACCGTGAAACAACAATCTTTTCGCGCGAATCAAACACCCGCGCAAATTCGTTCGATGCCAGTCGACATCGATTGGCTCTTCGCGACATCCGGCCAAAACGGAACCATCAATTCATAAGTCTTGCGCCCAAACACGAGCAGCCCAACTCCCCTCAACAGCTCCGTAAAATATTCGTGTGTTTCGTCATCGGCAAACTGTTTCGTGTGATCGCAGCAGCCATCGGCTGTGACGTTGATGGCGTAAGATGATGCGTCTCATCGATTCACTTCCCCTCGACAGACACAACTCATAACTGTGACAAGCAGCCCGCGCAAACTATTCATCCCGCAGCGCCACCACCGGATCAACCCGCGTCGTCCGCCACGCCGGAATCACCGTCGCCGCAAACGCCACTCCCGCCAGCAACACCGGCACCAAAATAAACGTAACCGTATCCGTCGCGCTGATCCCAAACAGCAGACTCGCCATCACTCGCGTCAACGCCACCGCACCCATCACTCCCGCAACAATCCCAATCCCCGCCAGTTCCATCCCTTGCCGCATCACAAGCCCAATAATGTCCCTGCTCCGCGCACCCAGCGCCACCATCACGCCGATATCCCGCGTGCTCTGCGTCACCAGATACGACATCACGCCATACAACCCACTGCCGCCAGCAACACCGCAAATCCCGCAAACGCCGCCAGCATCGTGCTCGCAAATCTTTGTCGCGCCAGCGAATCGTAAACGCGACCCTCCATCGTCCGAACGTCATACACCACGACCGTCGGATCGGCCCATGAATCTCATGGGTGATCGCCGCCGTCAGATCCGCCGGATCGCCCTCCGTCCGCACCGTCACCACGAAAACCCGATTCGACGGAAATTGCTGCTGCGGAAAGTACGTCACAATCTTCCCGTCGGTCCCCAATCCATACTGCTTCACCGATCCCACAACCCCCACGATCGTGAATGGCTTCTTCGCATCGAACCACACAGTGCTTCCCGACAGCATCGCCATTCGGCCAGAATCGATTCGCAAACTGCTCATCAATGATCACGACTCCCGGCAGCGTCCATTGTGTCGTGTTCGTTGAAATAATCGTCCGTCGCGCAATGGAATTTTCATCGCGCGAAAAATAATCCGCGCTCGCAATCCGCTGATCGACTTGCAATTCCTGCCCCGGCGCCGGCGTGTAGCCCTCGACCGAAATCGCTCCCCAGCCACATCTCCCGTCAGCGGCAGCGCCGTCATCTGCCCCTGCGCCACAACACCCGGAAGCGCGAAACCCGGCCATCGATCTCGCGGAAAACGCTGCCAGCGGCTTGTCTTGAATCCGATATTTCGGCGCAGTCTCCGCCATCTCCATCGTCAGCACGTGATCGGCTTGAATCCCGGCGGCACACCTTGCGATCCGCACAAAACTCCGCACCAACAATCCCGCCCCAATCAGCAACATCAGCGAAAGCGCCAACTCCGAAATCACCAGCAGCCCCCGCAAACGGTGCCTCCGCGCCAGCAACCCTCCATCGCTCTGCCCTGCGCGCCCTCCCGCTTTCAGCGACGTATTCAAATCCACTTTCAGCGCTCGCCAAACCGGCGCAAGCCCAAACAAAACTCCAGTCAACACCCCACGCCAAACGTAAACGCCAGCACTGTCCCGTTGATCCCAATATCCTCCAGCCGCGGAATATTCCCCGGATTCATCGCCCGCACCACCATAAGGCTCGCCTCCGCAAACGCGAGTCCTATCGCACCACAGAGCACCCCCAGCAACATGCTCTCGGTCAGCAATTGCCGCGTAATTTGCTGCCAGCCCGCTCCCATCGCAGTCCGCACCGCGATTTCTTTCTCGCGCGCCGCACCGCGCGCCAACAACAAATTCGCAACATTCGCGCATGCAATCAACAACACCAGCCCGACCGATCCCAGCAGCACCAACAACGCTCGCCTTACGTCTCCCACAACCTCATCCTGCAACAGCGTAATGTGCATCCCAAAACTCTCGTCGCGCTCATCCTTCTCCTGAATGCGGCTCGCGATGATATTCAGGTCCGCTTGTGCCTGCTGCATCGACACACCCCGCTTCAACCGCACCACGACGTTGTAATTCTCGTCGCCTCGATTTTTTGCCGCATCTGCCCCCAACTGCATCGGCATAAAAATATCCACATTGTCCATCGGCCCTTCCGATGGCATCACTTCGCTGCTGACGCTGAACCCGCGCTTCAACACTCCCGCAACTGTGTAAGGAACTCCGTTCAGGATGATGTCTTGCCGACGACTCCGAGATCGGCGCTGAACAGTCGCCTCCAGACTCGATCGGTCAGAATCTGCCACTGGGGCTTCCCCGGCTGGATTATCTTCGGGCAGCAGAACCCGGCCCAATTGCGTCTTCGCTCCAAGTATCGTCAGCAGCGCAGCTTGCGTTTTCATCCCCTCGAAGAGTTCGGGCTGTTCGCGCCCAGTCAGCGTGAAGACCCGGCTTTGCGCCAGTGCCATCTGCTCGAACGAATGATTCTCATTCTGCACGTCGAGATATTACCAGGCGAAGGCCAATCGCGAAAAATTCCCAGCGCCGGCGAATGCAGCCACACCCCCGCCAAGCGATCCGGCTGCGGATACGGCAGCGGTCGCAGCAGCAGCGTATCCACGACGCTGAAGATCGCCGAGTTCGCTCCAATCCCAATCCCCAGCGAAATCAAAATCACCAGCGTCGAAAACCAATTCTTCCGCAGCACTCGCCCCGCAAAAACAAAATCCTGCCACCAGCTATTCATCGCTCAACTCCCACACATGACCTTCGAAAACTTTCCCGCTCCGCCACCCGATTGTGTACGGGAGCAGCATTGTCGAAGATCCTGTGCCTCGAAGGGCTGCGCCCTATGTCCGCAAGATCTGGCCTGCGCAGACGCCTTCCGTGCAGCTGCGATACATAGATACACTAGTCCCCTTTATGCCTTCACCAGAGGTCCAACCATGCGTCGCGCCACCATAGGAATCCGAGTCCACTCCGGATGGGGAGCGCTCGTAGCAATCCATACAACTACGGCGACGATCGAATCCTCGAACGTCGCCGCGTCGCCATCACCGGCTCAACCGACGGCGGCGCCAGCCCAACCCTACCACGCCGCTCGAAATCTCCCGCTCGCCGAAGCCGAAACCTTCCTCGCAAACGCCTTCGCCTCCGCTCAAGCCGCAGCCGCCTCCGGCCTCCGCGAATCGATAGCCGCCTTGCGGAACCAAAAGTATCGAGTCAAAGGTTGCGCCATCCTGATGGCCGCGGGCCGCACTCTCCCGTCACTCGAACAAATCCTCGCCGCCCATCCCCTCCTGCACACCGCCGAAGGCGTCAATTCTTCCGCGAAGCCTTCGCCAAAGCCTGCGAATCCCACAACATTCCCGTCACCAAAATAAAAGAACGCGAGTTGGAAAACACCCTGAAAGAAAAGTTCCGCCGCAATGCCGCGCGAATCAGAAACAAAGTCCAACTCCTCGGCCGCACCGTCGGCCCTCCATGGACCACCGACCAGAAAACCGCAACGCTAGCTGCACTATTGTTGTTGTCGGAGAAAAAACCCACAAGAAAAAAACAAACGTAGCCGCTGGCTGCTACGCTTCCTGCGTAGCCACCGCGTCCCGCCGATCCATGTAAACCCGAAACACGCCCATCGCCGCCGCAACAATCGTCGGCCCCGCAACCAATCCCAGCAGCCCAAAAACTTCCAGCCCGCCCAGCACGCCAATAAACAACAGCAACTCATTCAAACGCGTCCGATTCCGCAGCAATAGCGGCCGAATAATATTGTCCGCAATCCCCGCCACCGCTCCACAAATCACCATGATCGTGATGCCTTTGCCCCAGTGCCCGCCAAACCCGAGCCACAACGCCGCCGGCACCCAGATCAACGCCGATCCCACCACCGGCACCAGCGAGAAAAACGCCATCACCACACCCCAAAACACCGCCGACGGAATCCCGCCAATCGTGAAGGCCAGCCCTCCCAACAATCCTTGCAAACATGCGATCACCAATCCCACCGAGACACTGGCAAAAATCAAATCCCGCGACTCCGTCAGCATGTCCGTCTGAATCGATTCATCAAACGGAATCAAATGCCTCACGCCACGCACGATGCTGTCGCCATCGCGAAACATAAAAAACAACGAAAAAATCACGATGAACAAATCTATAAAAAACGTAGTCAGATTTTTCAGCAGTCCTGCAAAATTCGCCGCGATGAATCCCGCGATCCGTTTCGGCTCCTTGCCGGATCGGCTGAGAAAAGTCCCAGTCCTGCCACGCCGCCGGCAAGTGCGCATGAATCCACGCCATAGTATGCATCGACAATTCTTTGTCCGGATCCATCAACGCCGCCTGCAATCGCGTCGTCGCCTCGATCGCCTGTCTCGTCGCAAACACGAGCACCACGATCGCCGGCGCAATCAAGAGCACCGTAACCATCGCCGTACTCACCAGCGCCGCTGCGTTCGGCTTCATCCTTCTCTCTAACCGTTCGTGCAGCGGATAGAAAAAAATCGCGAACACCGCCGACCACGCCAGCGGAATAAAAAACGGCTCGACGATCCGGTAAACCAGATAAATCAGCAGCAACAACGCGCCGTACGACAGTACCGTCGTCAACCGATCACTCGTTGTTTTTGGAGGAAGCGGAGCCAGCTTCATGTGAGGTATATAATTGCACAGGATCGCAGAAGGATGGTCCCGTTCTTCCTCGGGACGCATCCAAGTGATCGCAGACGGAACGATCGCAAGACGGAATCAGCTCGATCGCAAGACGGATTCAGGCCTTCCTACCGACGGAGCCTCTTGGAGTTACTAAAGACCGTGTCGCTTCCTCGCGTCCAACTGTCTTCGTATCAGGTGCGCCTGCTCGCCGTCCTCGCGCTCATCAATCTGGTGAATTTCGCGGACCGCCAGGCCATCCCTCCGCTCGTTCCCCTGATTCGCGACGAGTTCGCGCTCACCAGCACGCAAATCAGCTACCTCCAAGTCGCGCTGCAAGCCGTTCTCGCGCTCGCCAGCATTCCTTTCGGATTCTTCGCCGATCGCTTCAATCGTTCCCGCATCATCGCCGGTGGCGTAATCTTCTGGAGCTTCGCCACCATCTTCACCAGCCACGTTAACACATTCGCGATGCTGCTCCTCGCGCGCGCGTTCGTCGGCATCGGCGAAGCCGCTTACGCTCCCGCTGCGCAATCGATGATTTCCGGCGGCTATCCCGCTAACGATCGCGCCCGCGCCCAATCCATCTTCGCCGCCGGCATGTTGATTGGCGGAACAGTCGGCCAAGCCGTCGGCGGACTCGTCGGCCAATGGCTCGGCTGGCGTGCCGTCTTCTACGCCATCGGAATTCCCGGCTTGATTCTGTCGCTCGCGATTCTCGGACTCGCCGAACCTCCGCGCGGCCCGCGCACCGAAGTCATTCCCTTCTCGCGCTTGCTTCGCGTTCCCGCATTCGTCACGCTCATCATCAGCGGAATCCTGATCACGTTCGCGAGCGTTGCGTTCCTCACCTGGGGAACCGATTTCGTCGTCCGCTACAAAGATTTCAGCCTGCGCGAAGCTGGGATCTCGCTCGGTCCCGCGTTACTCGTTTCGGCGCTGCTCGGTGTGCTCGGCGGACGGATTCTTCGCCGACATGCTGCAGAAGCGATTCCCTTACGGCCGCATTCTCACCGTCGCGTGCGGCTTCCTTCTCGCTGCTCCGTTCGTTCTGTGGGCAATCGCCAGCGATCAGAAGCATCACGTCGTCGGCGCATTCTTCATCGCGGGATTCTTCATGTCCTGGTATCACGGTCCGGTCACTGCGGTGATTCACGACATGATGCCGCGACGCGCGCACGCTTCCTCCGTCGGCGTCTACATGTTCGCGACGCAACTCTTCGGCGGAATTCTCGGTCCGTATGTTGTGGGCAGACGTCTCGACGACTTCGCCGACATGATCGTCGGCCTTCAGGTCGCGGTGCTGGTGATGGTCGCGGGAGCGTTGCTGATGTTCCTGGTGATGTACTTCATTCGCCGCGACGGACTTTGCCATCGCGAAATGGACGCATTCCGCGCGGAAGTCGGCGACTGATTGCCCTCGTTGCAAATCGATCATGTCCAAATTGATTTTGTTCGAAACGCTGCTGTTCGCGCGCGGCGAATTGCGAGATTCGCCTGGTGAGAAAAAAACTACTTGATGCCGATGGCGTCGATCAGACGCAAAACATCATCGTGAAATACATCGTAGAGCGGACGCACATCGTCCTGCTCCAGCCGCTCGCGCAAATATTCCGCGGCGATAAAACTCGCTTCTCGATCCGTCAGATCACGTCCCGTGCTATCTGCGAAACGCAACAAACGCCGTGTGCGCCAGTCCGACAACTTGCGCTTCGCCGTTCACATAAAATTTCGTATCGATCGTATCCGCATGCCGCGTCGCAATCCCATTCCACATGTGCGAAAAGCGGCAGACAAATTTCTCGCTCGTCAGCTTCGACTCCACATCGAATTCGCCGACAAACGTGCTCTCGGCGCCGTTGTTCGGCAGCATCGGCCGCGCCGTAGCGTTGCTCTCATGTTGCTTGATATCTGTCGTGGTCACTCGTACTCCCTCACGCCTTCTCAGCGTTTCTTTCGCGGCTTGGCGCTCGTCCGGATGGACTTTCAGCGAACGCATCGTGCGAATCGATGAGTTCATCGGTCGCGTCGGTCGATTTTCTTCCGGCCTTTGACGACCTGCCCTTTATCAACGGGTTGCGGCGGCTGCGGTATCCACATGAGTGTAGCTCTGTATGGCGGCTCCAACACCAGCGCCGCTGGGGACACGGAAGCCCTGGTCGAGCAAAGTTTTTTCCAACGCGGCCAAGAATAACAGAACGTACTGCTTTTGGCTGCAATGGCCCATCAGGCCAACGCGCCAAATCTTCGCTTTCAGTGGTCCAAGCCCGCCGGCAATCTCGATGTTGAATTCATCGAGAAGCTGAGTCCGAACCTTCACATCATCAACTCCCGACGGAATCATTACCGCGGTCACCGTCGGCAGCCGATCCTTCGGATTCTTTACGAGCATTTCGAGGCCCATCGCTTCCAGCCCCGCGATCAGCGCGAGCTGATTCACGCGATGCCGCTCCCAACGCCCTTCCAGCGTTTCTTCCAGCACGATGCGCATCGCCTCGCGCAGCGCAAAAATCAGCGAGATCGGCGGCGTGTGATGATAGAGCCGATCCTTGCCCCAATAATTCATCGCGGTCGTGAGATCGAAATACCAGCTCTGCACTTTCGTCTTGCGCGTGCGAAACACTTCTTCCGCGCTGCGGGCTCACCGTGATCGGCGACATTCCCGGAGGCGCGCTGATCGCCTTCTGCGTGCCGCTGAAACAAATATCGATCCGCTGCTTATCGACGTTGATGGGCACCGCCGCGAGCGACGCAACCGTATCGACAATCAGCAACGCGCCGAGTTCGTCCGCAACTTTCCGGAAGCTATCGAGATCGGTTATCACGCCGGACGAAGTCTCGCCGTGCGCGAGCCCCACGATCTTGATCTTGCGTCCCTTGCCCGCTCGCCGGACATCTTCGGCATCGACCGGCTTGCCGTACGGCGCTTCGACCTTCGTCACTTTGGCCGGGGTGCACCCGCGATCACCGCCATGCGATCCGAAAACGTCCCGTTGACCGCAATGATGGCTTCGTCGCCCTCTTCCAGCGTGTTGACGACGCTGGCTTCGATCCCGCCCGAACCCGACGCCGACAGCGGCATCGTGATCCGATTCTCGGTCTGAAAGATCTGCCGCAGCATCACCTGCACATCGTCCATGCAGCCACGGAACCACGGATCGACGTGGCCGACCAGCGGCGTAGCCAATGCCCGGTACACGCGCGGGTCCATCGAAGACGGTCCCGGCGTGAGCATAAGTCGATTGGGAGGAGTGAGTTCGCCGATCTGGGGGTACTGGCTCATGTTTTATGCCTCAAGAAACACGGGCCCAATTTTCCCCCAGCGGAACGCCCGCTCGCAACGGACAAATTGGAACCGGTCGCGTGCCTCCGAGTTCCAAAACGGGAAGCCGACCCACCCCCCTCCCTACTTTTGCGTAAGAATGTGATTCTACGGCAGTTACAACGCAACAGTGTGCAAGAATGTGATTCTAAACCATTTATGGCGTTGAGGACTGGGATTGGAACGGTGGCGAAGAAATCGTGTGGGCTGCGATGGCGAGCTGGTTTGAACGTAGTTGCACTTAACACAACTCTGTATATCACAGTGCTGGTACCTTGTCAATATGTTACTCTACGATAATTACAAAAGTCGGCGTTACTCATTCAAATCGACAGAGAGACTCGCAGACGCTTGATGCGAGCGAAGGATTGCGCCGCGATTACTAGTTTGCCTTCAGGGAGTAAAGCATGAAAACGCACATTGAACCGCCGGCCTACGCCATCAGTTGGAAGTCCGCGGACGGCGCCGGCCTGGTGGCCGAAAACCCGTCCGTCACCAAGTTTCGTTCCGAGCTGTACGCCGAAATCCTGCGATGCGCGCGCAACTATTCCCAAAAAGAGTTGCAAACGCTTTTTCACGAGCCGCAACCCCGAGTCAGCGAACTCCTTCATGGCCGCATCGCCGGCAAGAGCCTCGAAAAGCTGATGTACTACGCCTCGCGCCTGGGAATCGAACTCCGCACCTCATTCGAAAGCCGCACGCGCACCCTAGAAGATGAACTCCGCATGTCCGCAGGCGACAAAGTCTGAACACGAGGCGATTCAGTCCTAATGCCGGCCAGGTTGTCGTCTGTTTACAGAGTGGAGCGCTTCGAAAAAGGAGGGCGTCGGAAGAACCGACGGCCCCTTTTTCTACGTTGCTCAGCGGTCTGCTTAGAAGTCGAGCCGCAAAGACAATTGCCCAGTTCGATTCCCGCTATTTTCCGCCGTCTGCACACTTTGAGCGATTCCGAACGAGGACGACGTGACGTTGGTTGGCGGCGGCGCAAAGTTAGGATGATTCATGAGGTTGGTAAACGTTCCTTCGAATCGCAATCTCCAGCGTTCGGTGAAGTGAAACGTCTTCGACAATCCGGCGGCGATCGTTGCGGTGCCAGGTCCTTCCAAACTCCCGACTGCGCAATTTCCAACCGGGCCACTTGGAATCGGATTGAACGCGTTGATGTCAAACATGCTTCCCGTCGCGGGATTCGCAACATTGCCGTTGCCGACGCAATCGGGCCGCTGGAAAGATCCGCGATAGGAAAGGTTCAAATTGCCCGGATCGTAACTCGGACTGGTCGTGGGTGTGAGGTACGGTCCGGTTTCCCACAAACTGACCGTGCTGATCGACCAGCCTCCGAGGAACGCCTGAGGCAAAGCACGCATATGTCCGAAAAATCGGCGATTGCTTCCGATTGGTACATCGTAAACCGCCGAAACGAGCAAGCGATTTCGACGTGTTTGCGCCACATTGCCGCGATTCGCCGCGAGATCGAAGCGATTCGCGACTGGCGTGCCATAGATGATTTCAGGATTGAACGTCGTCGGCGCGTCGCCACCGACGTTTCCGAGACTTTTTGCCCACACATGGCTCGCCTGCAGCGTTAGGCCCCCGCGTACGCGCTGGTTCAACTCCGATTGCAGCGCTTGATAGTTCACGTGGCCTGAATTCGTGGTCGAGAGCACGCGGCCCCAGTTCGGATAGGGCTTCGGATTTGGGTTCGGAGAGATCGCACTGGGCTGGACCTGGTTGAGATCGACAGTCTGGCTCATCCGATACGAGTCCATCCCGACGTAGCTCTCGCGCAGCGTTAAATCGCGTATCAACTCATGCTCGACAGTGAAATTCCACTGCGCCGACTGCGGATCGCGATAGTTGGTAAACGTGTTTTGGTAAAAATCGCCGGTGCCCGCGATCTGCGCCGGCACGTCGGGAGTTCGAACATTCGGAAATTGGTACGTCGGCGAACCGGCCGCGTTGGCATTGAATGTCGTTCGCACTACGGAAACGTCGATGTTCGTGGTATTGAACGAAAGCTGGCCAAGATTTGTCATGGTGAAAATCCCGACGCCGCCGCGGAGCACCGTCTTGTTGTTCCCAAACGGGCGATACGCAAAGCCGAGTCGAGGCTGAAAGTTTTTCTTGTAGAACTGCCGGAGTCCGGGGCCAAGGCCGACGCTGCTCGCGGTTTCTACAGGAGCGCACGGCAGTGATGGATTGACCGGCGCACAATCGAGTGTCGGATCAACAGGGCCGCCGCAAGGCGCGACGCTGCTCCCGGGCAGGCAGGTGTTGATGGAGGTGAGAAACGCTGGCCGCGGCGTATTGCCGTCGGGAATAATGATGCCGCCATTCTTGATGTCGAAGGCCGTCAGATTTCCGAGATCACTGACAAAGGGCGGCAGAGCCTGCCAGCGCAACCCAAACGACATGGTGAATCGATCGTTGACGCGCCACTCATCCTGCGCAAACACTCCCGTCTGGATCGCGTGTGCGTGCACATCGGGTCCCGACTGCGCCACATATGTTTTCGTCGGCAGCCCCAGAAGCAGATTCGCGAACGCATTCCCGGTGAAGACTCCCTGGTCGAATGTGAAGGCACCGAAATCATCCGCGCCGCCGAAACTTTCCAGATCGACATAAGCCACGCGTCGCACATCCACGCCAAACTTCAGCGTGTGCGGACCTTTGACCCACGACAAGTCATCGGTGAATTGAATCGTTTGAGACTTGGTCGTTCCGTCCTTATCCCGGCCGATCGGAGTGTAGTTGCCCACGTCATCGCTGAAATTGAAAATCGGAAATGCACCGGTCGTTGGATGGTCGCCAATGTCTAATCCTTGCAGGCCAAGCGTCGAAATCGCAGTCGCTCCCTGAATCGGGAACGTAACCTGGAGCTGATAGAAAGACAGTCCAAAACGCGCCTCGTTCACAAGGTGGTCCGTGATCGCGTAATTGTGAGACACGATCACGTTGTTGTTGTGCTCCAGATCGTTGTCTGGAGGAAGGAAGCTGTTTTGCGTAGCCAGCGCCGTGTCGGTCAGCGAGGTGGAGTTGATCCGCTTCCAGCTCCAGCGCACGAACATTGTCTGCTTCTTCGTCAACGTCCGATCGATGCGTGTGTCGAATCCATCGGTGTTGCTGGGCGTCGGAGTCTGCTGCAAATAGTTTGCCTGCACTCCGAGCTGTGCGTTCGGAACGTTGGGTGTCGGCAGATAGTTGTTGAGCAGGCTGGTTGCAACGGGATTGATGCAATCCCGGGTATTCGCACAGGCACTGCCGCTGGGAATCTTGTTGCCCGGATAGGGTTTCCCTGTAAAAGGATCCATCAGCGGTGTCGCGAGTGCGGAAAAATCTCCCGATCGCATCGCTTGCGTCGGCACAAACAAAAACAGCGGAGTCGAGTAGCGCCGGCGGTTCGCTTCAAAATCCGCAAAGAAGAATGTCTGCGGTTTGTCGCCGGTAATCTTTGGCAATTTTAGAGGTCCGCCCAGACTTCCGCCGAAGGTGTTGAACGCCTTGTGCGGCTTGTCGTCCGAGTTCCACACGCGCGCATCCAATGCATCGTTCTGCATGTATTCAAAGGCACTGCCGTGAAATTGATCGGTTCCGCTCTTGGTACTGATGGTGACGTCGCCCACCTGCGCAAACTCCGCGTTGTTGTTGAACTGCGTCACCTTAAATTCGCCGATTAGTTCCGTCGAAGGATTCATGTTTCCCAGTGCCCCGTTCTGTCGGATGTTGACGGTGGACGAACCATCGACCGAATACTGCACCTGCGACGGCAGCCCTCCTCCGACAGATACATTGCCATTCGCGTCCTGCTGCGCGCCCGGGACGGTCGCCAACATCGCCAGCGGACTCGTCGTCGAACCGCGATAGTTCACGGGCAGACTGGTGATCTGCTGAAAGTCCTTGCTGTCGCCGATCGTCGCGTTCTCGGTGTTGATGACGGGCCCAGAATCGCCCGCGACTTCGACAGTTTCCGACGCCGACGCCAGCTTAAGCTGCGCGTCAGCGCGTAAAGTTTGCCGAGCTTCAAGCAGCAGGCTGGTCATCTTCGTCTCGCCAAAACCCTCCGCGTGAATCGATAACTCATACCGTCCGGGACGCAAATTGAGAAATTCGAACGCGCCGTTCGTGTCCGTATTCGCTTTTCGCTCGCTGCGATCGTCGAGATTGACGAGCGTTAGCTCTGCGTTTGCCACAGCACCTTGACCCGGATCCTTCACTACACCCACGATCGCGCCAAAGGTCGATTGACCGCACGAAACGGCGCTGAACACCGCATTCGACACGATTAGTACAAACGCAAAGATCAGCACCGGCAGCGCCGCAAAACTTCCTCTTCGAGAGACACCCTTACCCATCTGAACTCTCCTTTTCCTTATGTCTATGTTTCGTTGATGACGAGGACGAGCGCGTCAACCACGTGTTCGGACGGGGAACGTCGTGTTGGCGAGAGGCTACGGCCAAGAATCTAAGGAACTCATGAGGATTTCAAAATTTGCCCATTAGGATTTGCGTAGTATTTTGGGTGAGACGCTGCCGATTATCGGTGGTTCGAAGAGCGTTGATCTAGTTTCGACGATCCCTCTCTTCTGGCTGCGACAAGATAAGAATTTGGCTCGCTTGGAATAAACGCCAACCACTCCAACGCCAGGTTCATCGAAAGTCTGAAGCAGTGGAGACTGAGTTCGCTGCACAAAGAGCGGCGGCGGAGGTGAGTTGTGAGCAAAGAAGCGAATATTGCGGCGCAGGTGAAGTTTGGGGAGGCGGTGGTTAGCGGGAAGCTGGAAGGGTTGAGGGATGTGGTGGATGCGAAGGCGCTGGATCATGATCCGGGGCCGGGGCAAGGGCTCGGGCCTGAAGGATTCATCCAGTATTTCGGAGACTTGCGGAAAGGGTTTCCGGATTTGAACATCGCGGCGGAGAAATTGGTGGCGGACGACGATAGCGTGGCGCTGGCATACACGATCACCGGGACGCATCAGGGCGAGTTCATGGGGCTTGCGCCGACGGGACGGAAGATTTCGGCGCGCGGGGTGCAGATTGCGCGATTTGAGAATGGGAAGTTGGTGGAGCGGTGGGGGAGTTCGGATCAGTTGGGGATTTTACAGCAGCTTGGGGTGAAGGCGGCGGGCGCGTAAGGAAAGAAACGAAGCAAGTAAGCGATGGAGTAAGGAGCAACGCTGACGTTCGTAATAGGAAGGGCGAAGTTTTCTCCGCCCTTCTTCATACCGCTGATCGCCCTAACGGCTAGTTGTGTTTGACGAATGAGCCTTTGGTGTTCGTCAGCGAGTTGTAGAGAGTTTCGATGAAGACGTTTTCGTTTTCGGCGGGCTTGTCGCCGGCAAATTTTGACCAGGGGTCGAGGATTTTTTCCTTCTTCATTTGATCGAGGGACTTATGCGCGTCCAAGGCGGCTTGGACGGCGGCGCTGGTTTCTTTCAGCATTTTGACGAAAACGCGGACGTCATCGGTGTTGGAGAGAGCGCCGTGGCCGGGAATGATTTTTACGTCGGCGGGTAGCTGCGCGATCGACTTTTCGCAGGCGGCGATCATGCCTTGCACGCTGCCACCGGCGGACACGTCGATGAACGGAAATCCGTAGCGCACGAAATCGTCGCCCATGTGGACGACATTGTTCTTCGGGAAATAGATGATGGCATCGCCGTCGGTGTGGCCAGCTGGAAAGTGCAGAGCGCGAATGTCTTCGCCGTTGAGGTGAACGGTGACGTCGTGCTCAAAGGTGATGATGGGGAGCGCGGCTTTCTCCGCCGGCTTGTTTTCGAATTTCACGCTGGCGCCGTTGCCGGCGATGCCGCCCGCTTCCAAGCGTTTGCGAACGTTGTCTTGGGCGATCAGCGTCGAGCCATCTTTGGCGAAGTTGGCGTTTCCGCCGGTGTGATCGCCGTGGTAGTGCGTGTTGAGGACGAAGCGGACGGGCTTGTCGGTGATGCCGAGATTTTTCAGCGCGGCGGCGATTTTTTCGGCGAGCGGCGCGAATTCGTCGTCAACGATGACGATGCCGTCTTCGCCGACCGAGGCGGCGATGTTGCCGCCGGCGCCTTCGAGCATATAGATGTTGCCGGAGACTTTGGTGACTTTGATTTGAACTTTGGAGAAATCTTCGTCCTGAGCGCGGGTAGCTTGCGGGACGAAAAGAGCGGCGGCAACGACGAGCGTTGCGGCAAGATTTTTCATGCTCACGATGTGTGTGTCTCCTGAATTTCGCGTGGGAGTTTAGCACTGAACGTTCGAGTCAGCTGTTGAAGCGACGATTTAGTGACAAATGGAAAGGTGCGTCAGGGGCTAACGCCCGTCTCGCTGCCCTGCGTCTCCAACGTCGCGGCTGAAGCCGCGACCCACAAGGCGCCGAACTAACGCGGCTTCAGGACGAGCGTTTGGTCGAGGCGGAACATCAGCGACGTTTCGGCCGGGACTTGGACTTGCTTGCCGCGGGTGAAGATCTGGGTGAGCAGGCCGCTGCCGGCGCCGGCAGCGGCACCGATACCCGCGCCTTTGCCGCCGCCGAAGATACCACCGAAGAGCGCGCCGATTGCGGCTCCACCGCCGCCATATTCCGCGGTGCGCTTGTTGGCGCCGACTCCGCGCTTGTTGTTGATGTTCACGTCGGAGCTATCGACGCGATATTCCTTGCCGTTGACCGTGACGGAAAACAGATCGAGTACGAGGTCGGCGCTGTGGACCGCTCCGCCGGTGCCGATGTCGCGAATGACGAGCTTCGCCGCCGTGCCCGCCGGGATCGCGACGTTGTTCTTCGCATCGAAGACATCCTGGCTGATCGTCGCGCTGTAGAGCTGGCCGGTGCCTGATTCGCGCGCGTTGATCGTGTCATCGGTACGAATCGTGATCTCAGTGCCGACTGGAATCACTTTCGCGGGGCCAGCTGGAGCCGGAGGCGGCGCGGGCTGCGTGCGCGTCAGCACGAGCGACGCGACATCTTTCGTCGGGAATTGGTAGCCAACACCTTGACCGTCCATAAAAGGGATCGGATTGTCGCCGGTGTAATGGCCGGAGTACACCTTGCCGCTTCGCAGCGTGACAATATCGTTCGTCGAAGTGAAGACGAGCGACTGCACGTCGCGCAGCGGAAAGTTGTACTGAATACCCTGAGCGTCGGTGAAAGTGATCGCGGAGTCGGCGCCGACGTCGAGCTTGCCAGAGTAGCTGGCGCCGTTGTGCAGGATGACGGTGTCGGGGCGAGCGGCAGGCGCAACGAAAAACAGAATCGTAGTGACGGCGAAAAGAATTGAACTTACGGCGCGGAACTGGCGGGTGAGTTTGCGCATGTTTGCTCCTCGGAAAATGAGAGAAGAGTTTAACACTGGTGGCCGGCAGAAGAGGTTACGGGCGGGTGAGACGAAGACTGTTTACGTTTTGAGTCAAGGATGACGTTGAGATCCTTCGGCGTCCTGCGGACGCCTCAGGATGACAGTTTCTCGATACGGCGTGACGACGATGGAAACGGGCAACAAGACGAAGGAAAACGAGGCACCCGAAGGTTACGGAAGCCAAAAGATTATGCCGCGAGTTCGACTTCCTCTTCATCCGCATGCAGCAAATGCGCGGGCACCTGGCGCAAGTCCCACACGAGTCCGAGAGCCGCAAACAGCTTCAGCATGTAATACGTAATGTCGATCTCCCACCAGAAAAATCCCTGGCGGGCCGAAGCCATGTAGTGGTGATGGTTGTTGTGCCAGCCTTCGCCGAGCGTGAGCAGCGCGAGAAACCAATTGTTCTTGCTGGTGTCGGTCGTCTTGTAGCGAACTGTGCCAAACAGGTGCGACAACGAATTGATCGTAAACGTGTCGTGCCACAGCAGGACGGTGCTTAGAACGAAGCCCCAAAGAAACAGCGGCAGTCCGCCGATCAAGTAGAGCGAAACGCCCAGCGTGGCTGGCGCGACCCAATGATATTTGTTGAGCCAGCGCAGCTCGGGGAACTTCGCGAAATCTGCGATGTAGTGAGTGCGTGTGTCGTTGTAACGATCGGAAACGATCCAGCCGATGTGCGACCAAAAAAATCCAAACAGCGTCGGCGAGTGCAGATCTTCTTCCTGATCCGAAAAACGATGGTGATGCCGGTGATGCGCGGCCCACCAGAGCACGCCCTTTTGCGCCGAGGTCATGGCCATGAATGCGATGACGAACTGGAAGACGCGGCTCGTCTTGAAGGAGCGATGCGCGAAATAGCGGTGATAGCCGGCTGTCACCCAGAACATCCGGCCGAAAACCAGGGCGACGCAGGTGATGAGATACGACCACTTGAATGGAACGAAGAACACGCCGAACGCCAATAAGTGCATGATCGCAAAGGGAGTAACCCCAACGACCGAAATGCGGGCGCCATTCGGCAGGGGGATAGACAGGGATCGTGTTGCGGTGGCCATGCTCGGTGAAATTTCCTACGGAAAAAGTGTCGCGTGCGACGCCGTATGACTGAGCGTTTTGCGAGCGAGCTTTTGAAACAGGGGCAAACTCAGCAGCACGATTCAGCTTATTCAGTGTACGGAGCGCGAAAAGGAGGGTCAAGCAAACTATGGGACAGGTGCGGTGATAGGTGAATTGGGACCAAAGGCCAGCGGCGTCAATCTGGGCGTGGGCGGCGGCACGCGGTCGCAACGCGGCAAATATGCTATCGTTTTGACGGTAGACGATTTGAGCGAGGAAAAATGGCGGAACGCCCAGTGTTGGTAGGACTTATCCCGCAGGCAGTCGTGCTCGATCCGGGCGACCAGGTGTCGTGGATTTCGGATGCGGGGAATCTAAAGGTTGAGTTCGACGTCAATCGCTGCCCATTCAATTCGAACGTGTTTCAGGCGCCCGCCGGAATGCGATTGCTGAGCGGGCCGGTGCGGCCGGGGACAAAGTCGGCGAGCTTCAAGTACAAGCTGTGGCTGAATGAGCAGATTGTCGGGCAAGGCGAAGTGATCGTTCGCGAGAAGTAGCGGCGATACGTCTCGGCTCCGCGAAATTGCATCCCCAAAAGTGATGGCCGGAGACAGAACGCCTCCGGCCATTTTCAATTCAAAATACTTAGCGACTACTGCCCTGCCGCGGCAGCTTGGCCGTTCGGCGTCATCTTGTCCACAATGTGCGGCAGCAGCTGTCGTCATGGCCGATCTGCAACATATTCGGATCAATCCCAAACTTCGACGCAACCTGATTCAACGCATCGCAGTGCAACACGCTGTTCAGTTGGTCCGTCGAAATCGGCAGATTCTGGCCGGTGCCGATCCACGAACTGACGATTCCGCCGAGCCCCTTCTCTTGGAACACTTTCTGCAGCCCTGAGATGCCGCCCACCTGCGGGCTGTTGATGTAGTCCGTAATCGCGCTCAACGCACCGGCGTGCTGCTCACCGAGTAGCGAGCCGCCGATCTTCTGTACTTCATCGAAAATTCCCATATGCCCTCCATCGACCTGAAAGAATTGGGGACCTAAAAATTGGGGCGGGTTACAGCTCCGGCCCGCCCCACCGGCAATGCTACCGAATATTTAGCTCTGCTTTGCGATGATCATCGAGGCGATCTTGTTGTAGGTCGCCTGCGGAAGGACCTTCTTGCGGACGAGATCGGTCTTCTTGGCGTACGGCCGTCCGTCGATGATTTTCTGCGAGTACTTGTCGCCGATGCCCGGCAGCGCCTTCAAGTCATCCGCGGTCGCGGAATTGATGTCGACGAGCTTGTCCGCGGACTTCGCCTTCATCGCTGCGCCAGTGTCCTGCTTGGCGGCGTTGGCGTGGGCGTACGAAATCGACGCGGTCATCCCGACCGACAGCAGCAAAGCCAACAACATCATGCGAATCGAGTGCTTGTTCATTGCGATCTCCTTTCGAGTTCACGCGATCGTTGGGAGCGCGTGTGCTGCAACTGCACGAAGAATATGACTACGCGCTATTCCTTTTCGGCTACGCGGTAGCCGGCCTTTTGCGCGTCGGCTTCCGACATATATTTACCCTGCTTGGTCTTTCCGTACCAGCGGGTTCCGGGCTTGTGATAGATGCCCGAGTCGGTGTTGACCCAGACCATGCCGTTGCTGTTCGCGGGCGGAGTTTGCTGTTGCGCCGTCGGAGTGCCCTTTTCCGTCGCAGCGGGCTTCGATGAGGTAGCCGGTGCGCTTGATGGAGCCGGTGCAGTTGTTGGAGCTGGCTTGGAGTTGGAGCTGGCGCTGGACGAGCTCGACGAGGCGGCGGGGGCTGAACCGGAGGCCGGTTGCGAGGCATCCGCCGACGTGTCGGACTTCTTCGTGCGCTTTTTCTTGGTGGTTGTGGCGCTGGAGTCGCTGGAATTGTCAGCGCTGGCTGCGGGCTGAGAAGCATCCGCCGATGTGTCGGACTTCTTGGAGCGCTTCTTCTTGGTCGTAGTCGCGCTCGAGTCGCTGGAAGCCGAGTTGTCAGTGGCTGCCGAGCCGGAGGCGTCGGCAGAAGCATCGCTCTTCTTCGATTTCTTCTTCTTGGTGGTCGTGGAGCTGTCAGCCGCCGCAGAATTGTCGGCGCTGGCCGCCCCGGAGGATGCATCGGCATCGGCCGATTTCTTGGACTTCTTTTTCTTGGTGGTGGTGCTGGAGTCAGCCGAAGCGCTCGTGTCGGCCGATTGCGAATCGTCCGCCGCGGCGGTGGTCTTCTTGGACTTTTTCTTCTTGGTCGTGGTGGCCGAATCGTCGGACTGTGCGGTTTGCGACGAGTCGTCGGCCGCAGCCGTGGCCTTCTTGGATTTCTTTTTCTTGGTGGTGGTGGATGAATCGTCGCTCGAGGCTGACTGCGAGCTGGCATCCGCCGTCGTATCGCCCGCGGTCTTCTTCTTTTTCTTCTTCTTGGTGGTCGTCGAGCTGTCGGACTGGCTCTGATCCGTCGATTGCGACTGGCCGGCGGTTGACTTCGCCGCCCGCACGCTGACCGTCCCCAAAACCAGCAGCCCCATCAGCAAAAACGGCAAATACAGTTTCTGACTCTTCCTCATTCCTTCTCTCCCTCCACGTCGCCTTGCCCCGGACTGCGAGACACGCTGTTGATTCGAATGATGACTGGGTTCAGTCGAACAGAGGCTTAAAGGCGGATACGTAACAAGTGCGCGAAATCATGGCTGCGCGGGAGCAAGTTGTCAAGCGGCAGGACGGGCTGTGAGTGGCGCTGCGAGTGAAGCGAAACGGAGGAGCGCGCGTCAGTCGGCGGCGTTAGCGGAGCGAGGCGTCATATCGAAGGATTCAGCGAGCCCACGGCGCATTGGGCCTAGTACGGACGCAGGCACGGATCGCTCGGGTGCGAGCGCGAGATTTGCGGCCTTACGCGGAAACTCGGTCCGCTGGTCCAGTTTCATGCCGACTTCGCGGAGGAACTCGGCGGAAAAACCCATGTCTTCGGCGCGATCGACGCCCCAGAACCACAGCTTCTCTTCGTGGCGCTGGAGGAAATCGAGCGACTCTTCGAGCTTTTTCATGGCGCGATCGAAGTTGGAGGCGAGAAAAAATACGCCGAGCGACCAGGCGTGACGTGGGTAGTGCACGCGGATGCGGACACAGTACTTGCCACCCTGATTTCTTTCGATACTGCAGCGGTAGTCGTTGCGGACGTTCGAGGAGCGGACTGGCATGTTTTTCACCGTCAGAAAGAGGTTGCGGACTCTCGGAATCGCAGCTTGGCCCTGAGTCGAGCCTATCAATTAAAAGTTCAGGTCACCGGAAGAAGGATCCGCCTGTTTTTGACTCTCGGGAACCGGGTCAAACCCACCAAGACGGACACAAATAGCGTACCGAGGCGGTACACCCGTGGCAAGGGGGTGTGATGTTAAATTTTAAGTGTTTTATAATGAACGAGTTAACTAGCCAAGATTACCGAAATCCTTCAGCTTCTCGGTCATGATGCGGAGCTTGCCTTCCTGGCGCAGACGGTTCTCCAAAGCGGTGCGGAAGGCCTCAAAAGCCATCGTGCGCTTCTGTTGGAGGACCTGATCGGTCAATTCTTTCTTCTGTTTTTCGAAATCGTCGGGGTTCGGTTCCTGTTTGTCGGCAACTTTGTAGACAAACCAGTTCGCACCGAGTGAAAGAGGAGCGCCCACATCGCCAGTTTTCATCTGGAACGCGGGTGCGACCTGTTTGCCGCTGGCCGCGCCGGCGATGGAACCGTTGCGCGCGAACAAATCGCTCGCCTTAGGATCGAGACCGAGTGCCTTTGCCGCCGCGTCGAACTTTTCGCCAGCCTTGAGGCGCTTTGCGAGATCGTCGGCCTTAGTGCGGGCGAGTTGTGTGCTCTTTTCCTGCTTGAGGTCGGCGACGAGCTTCTCGCGCACTTCGTCGAGAGTCCCCTGATGCGCCGGCAAGATGCCGCGAACCGCTAAAATCAGGAAGCCGCGGTCGGTGTGAATCGGAAGACTCAGAGCATCGGGCGACTGGCCGAAGATCGCGTCTTTCACTTCTTTCGAATTGCCAAGCTCAATGATCGGATCGGTCGCGGAAACCGGCCGCGTCTCACCGACGGTCAGGTGGTACTGCTTCGCCAGATCGTCCAACGACATCTTGTTCGACTGGCGAATCTGCGTTGAAAGCTTGTCGGCGATGTCGCTCGCGGCCTTGTCGGCCTTCTGGAGCATCATCGGCGCGCGAATTTGATCCTTCACTTCGTCGAAGGTCTTGGTGTGGGCCGTTTCTTTATCGAGGACCTTGATGATATGGAAACCGTATTGCGTCTTCACCAACTCCGAAATCTCGCCCTTGGGCAGGGTAAACGCCACCTTTTCGAACTCCGGCACGGTCTGGCCCTGCGTAATCCAGCCGAGATCGCCGCCCTTGTCCTTCGTGCCCGGGTCTTCCGAATACTTTTTGGCCAGATCGTCGAACTTGCCGCCCTTTTTGGCCTGCTTCAGGAGGTCTTCGGCCTTGGCCTTGATCTCTTCGACCTCGGCGGGGGTCTTGCCGACGGTCATTAACAGGATGTGGTCGACATGAACGCGGTTCGGCACTTGGTACTGCTGAATGTCGGATTGATATTGCGCCTTCAACTCATCGTCGGAAACCTGCGTCTGCTGCCGGATCTGGTTCACATCGACGAGCGCATAGCGCACGATGCGCTTCTCAGGCACCACGTACTTCGCCTTGTTCTTCTCGTAAGAAGCCTTGATTTCCGCTTCGTCCGGATTGATTTTCGCCGCCAGGTCTTCCGGCTTGATCAGCACGTAGTCGAGCTTGATCTTTTCGTTCCGGTATAGAAATTCGTCTTTCAATTCGGCCGGACCGACACTAATGCCGTCGGTAACCAGCTTGCGAAACTTCTCCAGCAGCAAGCCCTGACGAATCTGCTCCTCGAACACAGGAACCGTCATCTGGAAGCGGGCCTGCACTTCGGCTGCGTAACGATCCATGCCGACAAAGTTGCCGCCGTCATAAGCGGTAGGCAGGAACTGACGAATGCGTTCCGCCCGCTCTTCGTCGGAGACGTGAACGCCAAGCCGCTTGGCCTCGAACTCGATCTCTTTCTGGAAGACGAGTTGTTTCAGGATTTGCTGCGCATAGAGGGATTCGAGCGCTTTCGGCACCTGGTTGCGCTGTTCGATCTCGGCGAGTTGCTGCCGAACATCGAGCATGCTGACCGATTCACTGCCGACGGTCGCTACGGTGTCGGTCGATGTCGCGGCATCGCTGCCGTTGCCGGGCATGCTGGGAACGAGGTAGAGAAGCATGCCGCCCGCGAGGACGAGTACGACTGCGCCCAAGAGGATGCGCGAGAAAAGTTGCTGCCTATCTTCAGATGCCATTGCCTGAAAGCTCCAACGTGGTCAAGGATGCGTGGCCAAACGAGACATTATAAAGGAAATTGGCTGATAGCGTAAGGCAAAGCTACCAACCAGCGAGATGCAAGTTCCTTCCTACACCGTTCGGTCAGGGTTCGTTTCAGTGGACTTGCGTGACGCCAAGTTGCGAAAAAAGAAACGCCAACGAGTCTGTCTGCTCTTCGATCTGCTTGTCGAGAGGACGCCCACCCGAATGCCCCGACTTCGTGTCATACAAGAGCAAGATGGGATGCGTCCCCGAATTCGCCGATTGAAGCCGGGCCGCCATCTTCCGCGCGTGCAGCGGAGCAACGCGCGTGTCACCATCGCCGGTAATGAATAGGACCGCTGGATACGCGGTTCCGCCCTTCACGTTTTGATATGGCGAATATTTGAGCAGGTATTTGAATTGTTCAGGGTCGTCAGCGGAGCCGTACTCTGGGACCCAGAACGGTCCCTTGAGGAACTTTTGGTAGCGCAACATATCAAGCAGGGGATAGCTGCAAATCACCGCTCGGAACAGGTCGGGCCGCTGGGTAAGCGAAGCGCCCACCAGTAGCCCGCCGTTGCTACCACCTTCGATCGCGAGTTTGCCGGCGTTGGTGTAGTGATTCGCGATCAACCATTCCGCAGACGCGATGAAATCGTCGAATACGTTCTGCTTCTTCTCCATCATTCCCGCTTGATGCCAGGCTTCGCCAAACTCGCCGCCACCCCGAATGTTGGGCTGCGCGAAAATTCCGCCCGCATCCGCCCAAGCAGTCAGGGAAGCCGAAAAGGAGGGCGTCAGGTTGACATTGAATCCGCCATAGCTACTCAACCAGACGGGCGACGCGCCACTTTTCACCAGTCCCTTCTTGTAAAAAAGAAACATGGGCACGCGTGTTTTATCCTTCGATTCATACCAAACCTGCTCTACGGTGTACGCGTTTGGATCGATCGGCACTTTTGAGGAAGCCCACGGTTTCAGATCGTGGCTACGAAGGTCGTATCGATAGATCGTTGCTGGAACATTGAACGATTCGAACGACACAAAGATTCCCGGCGCGTTCCAAGCTCCGCTCGAACCCGAGATCGCGCCGAGCGACGGCAGAGGAATCTCGCCCTCTGGCTTGCCATCCAAACCGAAAATCTTCACCTGAGACACTACGTTGCGGACATATTGCACGTAGATTTTCCCGCCAAACAATGCCGCGTTTTCGAACGACGCGTCGCTCTCAGGAACAATTTCTTTCCACGCGTCACGTACAGGGTTTTTGAGATCGACCGAGTATATGTGCCACTTAGGTGCCTTCCAGTTCGTCCAGACAATCGCCTTCCCATCTTCGATCTGCCCGTTGAAAACCGCATCCGTGTCGTTAACGATCGGTTGAACCGGGGAATCGCCTTCCAAGTGCTTGAAATAGAGGTCGCTGCGTTTGCTGGCGGTACCGTATGAAACCAGAAGTGCTAAATCGTGACCATCGCGAGAGAGTTGCGTCGAAATTCCTATCTCGGGCCCGTATCCTTTTCCGAGAATCTCGGTGTCCGAATTCGGATCTGTACCCATGACGTGATGCATCGCTTGGGGACCAGTCGGCGTCTCGCGGCCGTAATAGATGCCTCGTTTATTCGGTTCGAAGTCGAGCGTGTAGTAAGTCGCCGACGGCAAAACGTCGGGCAGATCATGGTGCGTCTTCACATCGAGGAAGTGAATCGTGACTTCGTCCTTACCACCCGCCCTGACTCCGTAGGCAACGATCGACGCATCGTTCGAAACTTCGAAGATCGCCACGCTTGTCGAGTGGTCGGCGCTCATTCCATGCGGATCAATCAGGACTTCATCGGGCCCCTCGAGCCCGTGACGTCGGTAGATGATGTAAAGATCGTGGCCAGCCGGACGCATGCTGAAGAAGTAGTCTCCGCTCCGCTCGATTGGTGTCCCGAGAGAATCGGTCTTTTCGAGCTCGCCCAGCCGCTTCGTGATTTGCGCACGGCCTGGCACCGAGCGCAGCGCTGCTTCCGTGCAGCGATTTTCGGCGTCGAGCCACGCGCGTGTTTCCGGGCTATTCTGATCTTCCAGCCAACGGTAGTGATCGGGGATGGAAACTCCGTGAAGCACGTCGACGGTCGAATCTTTCCGTGTCACCGGCGGACACTTCCCTCCGTCCTTTACTTGTGCGGATTGCGCCGACAGAAGCGGACAGCTCGTGAGGCACAGCACTACTGCTAGAAATGCGATGATCAAGGTGGAACTGACTGGAATGCGACAACACGAAAAAGCAAATCGAATCCGGCAAGCCGGACCGGCTAGGTCTTGCTGAAAGTTCATAGGTATTGTCTGTCCTTAGGTATCCGCAGCGGCGGAGGCGGGATCATTTTCGCGAGCGGAAAACTATCACCGATGCACTTGCTTCGCAATAGACCGCATGAACACTAGCCCTTCAAATTGCGCGAAGGCGAAGTCGGCGGCTATCGCTGCGTCCTTGTTCAGCGCGTTCGCCTTCCTCTCGCTCGTAGTCCATGCGCGTCCAACTGCGGAATCGAAATCAGAATCAGCATCAACATCGGAATCAGCCACGCCTGCGCTCACTCCTACGTTTTATCGTGACGTCGCACCGATCCTTCAGCAGCACTGCGAAAACTGTCATCGCGCAGACGGCATCGCACCTATGGCTCTGCAAACCTACTCGGAGGCGAAGAGCTACGGAGCGGCAATCGCTGCCTCGACAAAAAGCAGGTCGATGCCGCCGTGGTTCGCCGTTCCCAACATCGGCCATTTCTCCAACGATCCATCCCTCACGCCGCAACAAATCGCCATGCTAAGCGCATGGTCCGCAGCAGGCGCGCCCGCCGGCGACTCAAAAGATGCGCCACCGCCAATTCACTGGTCCGAAAGCTGGACCATCGCGCAGCCCGACCAAATTTTCCCGATGACGCGCGGCGTCGCCATCCCAAAAGACGGCGATGTGGATTACACCTACGAAATCGTTCCCACACATTTCAACGAGGACCGTTGGATCCAATCCGTCGAAGTCCTTCCTTCGCTCCGCGCCAACGTGCACCACTCCGTGGTCTACGTCCGTCCGCCGCACGCACACTGGCTCGAACACGCCCCCGTAGGAGTTCCCTTCACCGCCGACGACCTGACCGATCCGGAAGATCGCCGCGGCGCGCAACTGGACGGACGCAGATGTTCTGCTCGTGTATGCGCCCGGCAGCTCACCCGACGAATTCCCTCCGACGATGGCAAAGTTCATCCCCGCCGGCTCGGACCTCGTGTTCCAGATGCACTACACCACAAACGGCCACGCCGGCACCGACACAACGCGGGTCGGAATGCGCTTCGCAAAAACGCCGCCGCCCAAGCGGGTTCTGACGCTCCAACTCACCAACGATCATTTCGTGATCCCGCCCGGCGCGCCAGACTATCGCGTCGAAGCGCGCGGCACGCTCCCCAACGATGCGCTGCTCCTCAGCCTCTTTCCCCACATGCACCTGCGCGGCAAGCGTTTCGAATACAACATCGTGCACCCAAACAACGCCGCATCGAATCTCAGTGCAGGCGGCGGAGCGGGAGATAAATCGCAAGAAAATCCCGAACGAAACCCTCCTCCGCGTGAACTATCACTTCCACTGGCAGATGAGCTACAAACTCGCCGAGCCGATGCCGCTGAAGGCAGGCACGGAGCTCCAGGCCATCGCGTGGTACGACAATTCCAAAAACAATCCCCACAATCCCGATCCCGACAGCGCCGTCCGCTGGGGCGATCAAACCTACGACGAAATGATGGTCGGGTTTTTCGATGTCGCCGTCGAAGGGAACATCGACAAGAAGAAATTCTTCGAACGCAGCAACGAGCAATCTCGACAAACGCAGCAACCGAAGTGAACCAAAAAAATCCGGAGCCGACCCAAAATGGAAATCCGCAGCGAATACGTTGAACTCAAAGTCTCCGACGGCACGACCATGCAAGCCTGGACCGCCCGGCCCACCGACAGCGGCTCGCTCCCCGGCTTGCTCGTGTTTCAAGAAGCCTTCGGCGTCAACGGGCACATTCGCGACATCACGCAACGCTTCGCGCGCGAAGGGTTCATCGCCATCGCGCCTGAACTCTTTCACCGCACCGGGCCGGGATTCGAAGGCGCTTACGATGCCTTCCCCACCGTCGTGCCACATCTCAATGCGCTGAAAGACGATCAGATGGAAGCCGACCAGCGCGCCGCGTTCGAATGGCTGACCGCGCAAGGCATTACGGAAGGGCGCATCGGCGCCGTCGGCTACTGCATGGGAGGCCGCGCCGCGTTTCTCGCCGGGCTGACGCTGCCGATCGGCTGCGCTACCTCTTATTACGGCGGCGGCATCGCTCCGCGCGGCAGCAATCCCGGCTTGCTCATGCGCGCAAATGATCTCCGCTGCCCTGTTTTGCTGTTTTGGGGAGGCAAAGACAAGAGCCTTACCCATGACCAGGTTCGCGCCGTCCGCGATACCCTCAGTGACGCCGGGAAGAACTTCATCAGCGTGGAAATCTCGGACGCCGAACATGGTTTCTTCTGCGATCAGCGCGCATCGTACAACCCCAACGCGGCGGCCGAAGCCTGGCCGTTGACGCTAGCGTTTCTGCGTTTGCGCACCGCGCAATCGGCAGCTACCACGCGTTAAGAAGTCGAGTTATTAGAATCACTTAGGGATGGCAAACGACCGCTAGTTCGTAGGGATAATCAATCGACGCGCCAAGCCGGTGTCCACCCGCCTTTTTCCGCCTGATTCCACAGCGTTTCGCACCTGCTATTTGCTATTTGACCATCGCATTCTGCGCCGCTTTGGACGCCCTTGAAACGCTGTGCTAGATTTCGAAGTTGGCGCTACTAGTACGCCTAAACTCGTGCCCACGCAGACACCCATCGACTCTCGCCGGACGTCGGACACCGGAACGAATCCGAAGATTCATCGGGTCGAGGTGTATTGGACCGCCGTCACTTACAAGACAGTCGCCGTCTACGTGATTCTGGGTGCCGCCATAATTTTCGGCGTGTTCTATCTCGTAAGCCCTAACCTTTATCAGAACACGATCAAAAAGATCAGCACCGCGATCGACAACAGCGACAGCGAAGCGGTAGCGGCGAGCCAAACGCAGGCGAAATTCGTCAACCTCGACGGCAAAGTTCTCGTGAAAAAGGTGAATTCGGTGCAGTGGGTTCAGGCCGACTTTCACACCACGCTCGATAAAGGCGATCTGGTGCAGACCGGGCCGGAAGGCGTCGCCCGCATCACCTTCGGCGACCGCACGTCGTACACCGTGAAGCCCGACACGTTGATCACTGTGGAAGAAAACACGATGGCGAGCAACAAACCGACCAGCGTCGCGGTTCATATCAACACCGGGTCGGTCGATCTCGCTACGCCGAACTGGCCGTCGCCAGATTCGAAGGCGGCTGTCAGCTTTGAAGATTCCACTGCGCAACTGGCTTCGAACTCGCAGGCTGCCGTGAAGGCCGATCCCGAGACCAAGCAGAGCGAAGTCGTGATGGCGCGCGGTACTGCCGAAGTGCAGCGCGGCGCCGAGCGGATACAACTCGCTCAATTCCAGAAGGCCACCTTGCCTGCGGAAGGCCACATCACGAAGACCGACGTCCTCGCGCCTCCCGAACCGCTTCAGCCTCTGAATCTGGCGCCAATCATCGGCGAAAACCCGAAACAGACTTCGATCCATTTCGAATGGAAACCGGTACAGGACGCGGTTTCTTATACGCTCCGCATCAGCACGACTTCGATGTTCACGAAGATGGTGAAGCAGCCGACGGTGACTGGCACGAGCGTCGATGTGACTGGGCTTGATCCCGGCGATTACTTTTGGAATGTCGTTGCGACCGATGCGAAGAAAGAGTCGAGCGAAGTCAGCGATACGTTTAAGTTCACGCTGGTCGCGCAGGGCAAGACGCAGGAAATGGTGCTCGAAATTCAGGATACGCAGCTGCACGGGCGCGTCGCGGAAATCATCGGGCACACTGAGCCAGGCGCCGCGCTCATCGTGAACGGGCAGACGGTGCCGAACATTTCGCCGGACGGTAGCTTCCGTTATTTCACCGATCCGCTGACGCCGGGCGAGCATACGATTGTTGTGATTGGCCAGAACCGACGTGGTGGGACGGCGAAGCAGCAAGTTTCCATCGTGGTGCCGCGCTAGTTGTTCGAATCGCTTGCGCGTGCCGCGTAATGGCTGCGGCCTCTGGGCCGATGAATAAGAGATGTAGTGGCGCGATTCTTGGAGCACACCGCGCCGAGTCTGTGGGTTCTGTGGGCGACCGAAGCGCGTTCTTTGCGGGTCGTGACGGTCGGGGACAATTGGATCGCGTTTCGGTCTGAAGCAGCGCGTTTCCCGGGCAGCGGGGAGGGATCTCCGCGGAGGAACGAGGGATGAATAAGAACGGTTACAACCTCAGGTCGGTGTTCAGTCTGTTTTCGTCCGACCTGGCGATCGACCTGGGCACGGCGAACACGCTGGTCTTCTCGCACGGCAAAGGCATTGTCGTGAACGAGCCGTCGATCGTTGCGATCAACAAGGCGTCGGGCGAAGTCGTCGCGGTCGGCAAAGACGCGAAAGATATGTTGGGACGCACTCCCGGCAACGTCGTCGCCATCAAGCCGATGAAAGATGGCGTGATCGCGGACTTCAAAGTCACCGAGAAGATGCTGACGCATTTTATTCAGAAGGCGCATAACCGGCGCGTTCTGGTGCATCCGCGCATTGTTATCGGAGTTCCGAGCGAAATTACACCGGTGGAAAAGCGCGCTGTGCAGGACTCGGCTTATCGCGCACGCGCGAGCGAAGTGTATTTGGTGGAGCAAGCGATGGCTGCGGCCATTGGCGCCGGGCTTCCGGTCGATGAGCCGTCGGGCAACATGGTTGTCGATATCGGCGGAGGAACCACCGACATCGCGGTGATTTCGATGAGCGGCATCGTCTATTCGCGTTCGGTGCGTGTGGCCGGAAACGAAATGGACGAGGCGGTCATGCAGTACCTCAAGCGCAAGTACAACTTGCTCGTCGGTGAACGGACTGCGGAACAGATCAAGATGGAAATTGGCTCGGCGTATCCGTTGGAAAAGCCACTCACGATGGAAGTCAAAGGCCGCAACCTGATTGAAGGCGTGCCGCGCACGGTCACGATCGACGACAGCGAAATCCGCGAAGCGCTCGGCGAATGCGTCGCGACGATTTTGAATGCGGTGCGCGTCGCATTGGAGCGCACGCCTCCCGAACTTTCGGCCGACATCAGCGATCGCGGCATCGTACTGACCGGCGGCGGCGCATTGTTGAAAAATCTCGATAAGCGCATTCGCGAAGAGACCGGTCTACCAGTTTCGATCGCGGACGATCCATTGGCATCGGTCGTGCTCGGTACAGGGAAGATGCTCAGCGATTTCAAACTGCTGCGCCAGGTCAGCATCGACTAGGTCTCAGTTTAGCGTTTCGATTATCGAGTTTGGGTTTTAGGTTCGAGTTCCAGGTCTGAAATTGAAACTAAGGACTAAGGTTCGAGTATCGAATTCCGATTTTCCAGTTTCCATTTTCTAATGCCATGGTAGCGATTCCTTCTCGCCACAAAAGTTTGTTCCTGCTGATCGGCGTCGTCGTATTGCAGGTCCTGTTTCTCGCCATTCAGATCCGGCGCGATTCACAGGGGCGCTTGATTCGCGTCTGGACGGTCGGCGCGGTCACGCCGTTCCAGCGCGCCGGTTCGAGCGGCGTCGGCGGGATTCGCGGCCTCTGGAATCACTACTTCGCGCTGCAAAATGCGTCTCGCGACAACGAACGCCTCACGCGCGAAAACGCCGAGCTCAAGCTTCAGCTCAACGAACTCCAGAACAAGGCCGAGGAAGCCGATCGTCTCGCGAAACTTTTGAACTTCAAGCAATCGCACAACAGCGTCCCGATGCTTGGCGCGCGTGTTATTGCTGCCAGCGCCGATTCGGCTACGCAAACCATTTATCTCGATCGCGGCGAGCACGATGGAATTCGCCGCAACATGGGCGTCATCACACCTGACGGCGTCGTCGGCAAGATCAGCGAAACGTATCCGAACGCATCGCAGGTGCTGTTGCTCACGGACAGAGACAGCGGCGTCGGCGCAATGCTCGTCGAATCGCACATTCAGAGCCCGGTCGGCGGCGTCGGCGAACCGCTGCTGGCGATGAAGTACGTCGCCAACGACGACACCGTCGCCCTCGGCCAACACGTCGTCACCAGCGGCATGGATCGGATCTTCCCACGCGATCTGCCCGTCGGCACCGTCTCACAAATCAAAGACGGCAATCCCTTCAAACAAATTCGTTTGAAGCCCGCCGCGAATCTCGAAAGCCTTGAGGACGTGATCGTGCTGCTCTCGCTCCAGCCGCTCGATCTGACGAAATCCGAAAGTAAGGAAGCCAGCAGCGCCAGCGGGAACGTCGCGGAAACCGCGAAGAAAGAACCTGCGCGCGAGTCAAAGACGGCGAAGCCATGAACGATACCTATGAATTGAGAATGGGCGAGGCCCATATTGAAGTACACAAGTTTCGCGGCGGCGCCATCGTCATGGCGACGATCGTCGCGGTGCTTCTTCAGACTTCTGTCCCAGTTCACTTTCCGAAGTTCGCGGTCCTCGACCTGCCGCTGCTGCTCACGATTTACTTTGGACTCAGCCGCCGCAATCCTTCGACTGGTTTGCTGCTCGGCATGACCATCGGCTTGCTGCAAGACAGCCTCAGCGGCCCGACTGTGCCGATCGGTCTCTACGGCATCGCGAAAACGATTATCGGCTATCTCGCGTCATCTATCGGCGCGCGGCTCGACACAGAACATCCGATAGCACGCTTTGCACTTACAGTGATTTTCTTCGGCGTCCACCAGGGCATCGTCATCCTCACGCGCCGCCTTCTGCTCGCGCAGCCCGAACCTTGGTTCACCGTGCACCTCGCCATCGGCGCCGCCGTCAACGCCGTCGTCGGCGTCTTCCTCTTCATGCTTCTCGACAAACTCCGCAAAAACTAACTCGAATCGTTTCTCTACGGCTTCCCTTCCATGCGTTTAACGCCGACCGTTCGGCAATTGCGGGCCATGGCCGCACCTGGGAACTTCTGTTAGCATTTCTCAAAACCTCACCAGGTACCGCAGGCTTAGCAGTTCAGCGGAATTCGAGTTGGTTCGCAAAGGAGCGCCATGAGCCCCTCCTACGACATCGTCACAATCGGCGGCGGGATGGCCGCATCCGCATTCGCAGCTGCAATGGCGAAGCGAGGCGCGCGTGTACTCATCCTCGAGAAAGAAACAAAGTTCCGCGATCGCGTGCGCGGAGAATACCTCGTGCCGTGGGGAGCGGCCGAAGCGCACGAACTCGGCCTCCATGATGCGCTGGTGAAAACATGTGCCATCGAAGTTCCGATCGTGGACATGGGATTCGGGCCCCGCCCCTTGATCGAAACCACTCCACAAAGGCTCGCCAGCGTGACTTTTCACCATCCTGAAATGCAGGAAACGCTGCTCGATGCGGCGGAAAATGCCGGCGTCGAAGTGCGCCGCGGTGTGACCGCCATCGGAATAGAAACGGGTTCGAGTCCCGCCGTGATTGCGAGCAATGGCGCCGAAGAGAAGATTTCTGCGCGCTTGGTGGTCGTCGCCGATGGGCGCGGCTCGACGGCGCGAAAATGGGCCGGCTTTTCCGTAAAAAGCGACATGTATCCGTTTCATTTTGCGGGCGTTCTGCTTGAGGGCGCTTCGATCGCTTCGGATTATTCCTGGTTTGTCTTCAATCCGGAGTTTGGATTGGTCGGCGGCATTGTTCCACAGCGGAACAATCGTTGCCGCGCCTATCTCGGTTATCCGGCCGATGGCGGCTTCGCGCTTCAAGGCACCGATAAACTCCAAAAATTTCTCACCGAGTCGCGCCGTGTTGGTCCCATGTTCGCCGATTGTTACGCGCCAGCGAAATGCATCGGACCGCTGGCCTCGTTCGACGCGGGCTACATGTGGGTTGATCGTCCGTATCGTGATGGAGTTGCTTTGATCGGCGAAGCCGCTGCCGTAAGCGATCCGAGTTTCGGCCAAGGCATGTCGCTCAGCTTGCGCGATGCGCGCGTTCTTCGTGATGCGTTGCTCGCCGACTCCGATTGGGATCGCGCAGCACGCCGGTACGCGGAAGAGCACGACAAGTATTTCCAGACGATTCACACCGTTTGCTGTTGGCTTCGCAGCCTGTTTCAGGAACAAGGCGCCGCTGCCGATGTTCGCCGTCAGAAAGCAATGCCGGGGATCCTGGCCGACGTCACGCGGGTTCCCGATCACCTTTTCAGCGGGCCGGAGCAGCCGCTGAACGAAACCGTTCGCGCGCGTTTCTTCGGAGACGCTTGAACCCGCTCGATCGGGCATCGCCTAGCTTGATTCGATTTAGTGCTTTAAGAGGAACTGTTTGAAGTCGTCGTACTTGCTCGTCGCCGGAATCGATAGCTTCGGCCGCTTCAGATAAGCCGCCAACCGATCCGGCAAGGGCGGAGCAATGCCGATTGCGCGCTGAACGACCTCCGCAAATTTTGCGGCGTGAGCGGTTGCGAGAACAAGCCCTTGTGACGGCTCCGCATGCTCGCGTTTGTACGCTTCCCACCCGAGGACGCCAACCGCGGTGTGGGGATCGGAGATATACCCAAATCTCTCGTATAGGGACTTCATCGCCGCCAGCGTCTCCGCGTCCGTCGCACCGTGCCCCCAGATTTCGCGCTGCACATACTCGAGCCGTCCGCGGCACAAATCGAGCAGCCGCGGAAAATTGTTGGGGCTGCCAACATCCATCGCGTTCGAGACCGTCGCCTGCGCAGGCCGCGGATGAAACTCTCCCGTCCGCAAATATTCCGGCACCACATCGTTCGCGTTGGTTGACGCAATAAATCGCGCCACCGGCAACCCGATACGCTTTGCGAAAATCCCCGCAGTCAAATTGCCAAAATTTCCGCTTGGCACCGATACGATCAGCGGCACCGACGCCACCGGCAACTGCCGATATGCCGCCACGTGATAGAACATCTGCGGCAAAAGCCGCCCAATGTTGATTGAATTCGCTGATGTCAAAAACGCGCGCTTGTTCAGCTCGGCATCCGAGAATGCCTGCTTCACGAGGCGCTGGCAATCGTCGAACGTGCCTGACACTTCCAACGCCGTGATGTTTTCGCCCAGCGTCGTGAACTGCTTCTCTTGCGCTTCGCTAATCCGCTTCGACGGATACAGAATCACCACGCGAATTCCCGGCACTCCCAAAAATCCGTGCGCAACTGCACTTCCTGTATCGCCCGAAGTCGCAACCAGCACCGTGAGAGTCCGCGTCTCGCCACGCACAAAATAGCCCATCATGCGCGCCATGAACCGTGCGCCGAAATCCTTGAACGCCAGCGTCGGCCCGTGAAACAACTCGAGAATATGCAGCCCCGGCGACAGCGAAACCAGCTTCACCGGAAAATTGATCGCCTCACTGACGATCTGCCACAAAACTTCTTCGGGCACCTCCGGCGCCGCGAACGGCTTCACCACACGAAAACAAACTTCCGTGAACGGCAGCGCACGAAATTCTTCCAACTCTTCCGGCGATCGTCGCGCAATCTCCACCGGCATGTATAACCCGCCGTCGGGCGCGAGGCCGCGCAACACGGCGCCGCGTAGCGACGTCAAGGGTGCTTCTCGCGATGTGCTTCGATATCTCACGCGTATATTTTCTCAGACATTTTCAATCATTGCTCGATGCGGCTCCGCGCGTCGCAGGCAATTCTGCCTGCTCATCCCGACGAATTCTCCTGAATGAATTCGGAGGTAGGACCAAAGTCAAGCCGCCGCGTTCTCACACCAAGAACTACGAAAATCGAAATTCGCGGGCGAAGGCTTACAACCCGTTCGCGCGCCCCGTCTTCTTCGCAAGCTGCGACTGAATCTTCTCTAAAAACGTCTCGCCCCCGTCACCGATCTGCATCCGCTTCCGGCATCGTATGCAGATCCGCCACCGCCAAGGTGCAGTGCGCCAGCGCCTCGTAACTCTGCCGACGCGCCGAAACCAGTTTCGGATAGCATCGCGCCACGGTCTCGTGCGGTGTCTCGCCATTTTTCGGCTGAAACGCCCCCCGCCAAAGCACAGGCTTCGGATCGGTCAGATACCGCTCGATCAGCAGATCCTGTTCCTGCTGCGACGCCGCCAGATACACCACTGTCATCTGCCGCCGCAATCGCATCAATATATTGTTGCCCGTATAGATGACGCTGCCCGTCGTGTCGAGCACCAACTCGCGCGCCGGATCGCGCTCCAGTTCGCTCAGTACTTCGTCGAGCCCTGCGATCTCCGCCGAGAGATAATCGGCCTCGCGCTGCGCGTACGTCGCGCTGTCGGGCCAGCCCATCCAGGCCGCAACGCCATTGATCCCGCTGTAGCCGTCGGCCGCCAGTTGCCCGCCCAGCCGCTGCTCAATGCGATCGTCGCACGAGATCGCTGGCCGCCCGTTCGCCGCTAACCGCTTGCTCCAGAATGTTTTCCCGGCGCCCGACATGCCGACCAATGCAATCCGCAACGCGGGTGACGTTTGGCTCGCCATAATTTTCCGCCCCTACGATAACGTGCGCTCGCCGCCCGAGCAAGTTGCGGGGCGTGAGACGTACCGGACATGCGAATTTCCATGAAACATTTTGCTCCCCTAAACGTCTTATGGTAAGAGAACAGCATGCCCGACAAAAAAGACGATTTGCTGCAAGGCACCCTCGACCTCCTGATCCTCAAGTCGCTCGCGCGCGGGCCGATGCACGGCTACGGCGTCGCTGAGTGGATTCACGAAAGCTCGCAGGACGTACTGCGCGTAGAAGAAGGCGCGCTCTATCCAGCGTTGCATCGACTGGAGTTACGCGGCTTGCTCTCGGCGGAGTGGGGCGTCTCCGACAACAATCGCCGCGCAAAATTTTATGCGCTGACCGCCATGGGCAAGAAGCAGCTTATGCAAGAGACGGAATACTGGCGGCGCATGTCGGGCGCAATCGCGCGCGTTTTGCAGACGGCGTGAGCGTCGGGCGAATTTCGCGAATCGAATAGCGACCGCCCGGGAACGCATGGCGGAGAGAGGAGTGGCGATGGCGAACGGATGGCTCGGCGAAATCTGGCATCGCATTCGCGCCACTTCACGCCCCGATGCGCTTAATCGCGATCTCGACGACGAACTCGCCTTCCACGTCGCACAGCGCACAGACAAAAATCGCGCCGCGGGCATGGACGCAGCCGAAGCCCGCCACGCCGCGAACCGCCAACTCGGCAACATCACAAATCTAAAAGAGCGCACGCGCGAGGTTCGCATCCTAACGTCGCTCGAATCGCTCTGGCGCGATTTCACATACGCGTTGCGCGCTCTGCGCAAAAAGCCCGGATTCACCGCCGTCGCGATCGCCACGCTCGCGCTGGGCATCGGCTCGTCCACCGCGATTTTCAGCGTGATCGAAAATGTTCTGATCGAGCCATTTCCCTATCCAGGCGCCGACCGCTTCATGACCGTCGAAATTCACGACGCGAACAATGTCGATGCCGCCGGCCGCGCGGAATATTCCTCGCCCGAATTTCTCGACTACATCGAAAAAAATCACGTCTTCGACCTCGCAATCGCCGATGCCAGTGAAGATGTCCTCTATCAAGTCGGCGGCGGAATGGAACGCCTGCACGGGATTCTCTGCACGCCGAACACGTTTGAATTTTTCGGCCTGCCCGCGCTATACGGCCGCGTGATGGAACCTGCCGACTACGAACCAAGCGCGGCACCCACATTCGTCCTCGGCTACAAAGCTTGGAAATCGCATTTCGGCGGCGACCCGTCGATCATCGGCGAAACATTTATTCTCAACGGCACCGCGCGCACGCTCATCGGCATCATGCCGCGGCGATTTGGATGGGGCAGCGGTGACGTGTTTCTTCCCGTCAAGCCGACACGCGCCGAACAAGCCTACGTCGCAGGCGAATTTCCGCCCGTCTGGTATCTGATGGGCCATCTGAAGCCCGGCGTCAGCGTCGCGCAGGCGCAAGCCGACCTCACGGTGATCGCGAATCAGCTTGCGAAAATTTATCCGAAGAGCTATCCGCCGCACTTCGTCGTGAAGATTGTTTCGGCTACAGACATGGTCGTCGGCAATTTCCGCACGACCCTCACGCTGACGCTTGGCGCGGTCGCTCTGCTTCTGCTGATCAGTTGCGCCAATCTCGCGAATCTCATGCTGGCGCGCGCGACTACGCGCGAGAAAGAGTTCGCCGTGCGCGCCGCCCTAGGCGCCAGCCGCTGGCGCCTTATGCGTCAACTTCTCGTCGAGAGTCTGATCCTTTCGATCTGCGGCGGCGCAATTGGAGTCGGCCTCGCCGCGCTCGGACTCAATTCGATCGTCGCGCTGATTCCGCCGATCACGATTCCCGCCGAGACCGAAATCTCGCTGAATCTTTCGGTGCTCGCGTTCGCACTTGCAGTCGCGATGCTCACGCCGATGCTCTTCGGGCTCGTTCCCGCTTTACGGGCTGCGCGCAGCGATCTCGAACGCCCGCTGCGCGATTCCGGCAAAGGGACGGGCAGCGGCACCGTCGGCCAAGGCCGATTCCGCGACGCCGTCATCGTCTGCGAAGTCGCGCTTTCGTTCACGCTTCTTGTCGGCGCGGGCCTGCTAATGCGCAGCTTCGTTGCCCTTCGCGGCGTCAGCCTCGGCATGAGTTCCGACCACGTTCTCGTCACCCGCTTGCCTCTTCCGAGTGAGCGCTATCAAACTGCTGCGCAACTCGTTTCCTTCTATCGCCCCCTGTTGACGCGACTAAAATCGCTTCCGGGCGTCACCGACGTCGCCGAAAGCAGCGCGCTGCCACCCTACGGCGGATTCCCTTCCGAAATCGAAGTCGCTGGTTCCGTTCACGCCGAGAAATGGCCCGCCCTGTTTCAACTTTGCAGCGAGCGCTTTTTCTCTGTCCTGCGCATTCAACTCCGCGACGGCCGTTTCTTCGATGAAACGGAAGTTGCCGATGCGCGCAAAGTCGCCGTCATCAATGAAACATTTGCTCAACGCTATTTCGATCGTATGAATCCGATCGGCCGGCGCGTTCGCATCTCCGATCTCGCGAATTTCCCCGACAGGGTCGCCGATCCGTGGGTTGAAGTCGTCGGCGTCGTCAGCGATGTCCGCAACAAAGGCTTGCAGGAGCCCGTCGAGCCCGAAGTGTGGCTGCCTTACACGCTCACCGGCTCGGGCCAGCGCGGCATTCTCGTCCGCACCGCAAACGATCCGATGTCGGTGATGGATTCGGTGCGCCGCGAAGTCTGGGCCGTCGATCGCAGCGTCGCGCTCAGCTACTCGGGAACGATGGAAAATTTCATCCATCTCCAGTCATACGCCGGCCCACAGTTCGGCTTCATCTTGATGACGCTCTTCGCCATCGTTGGGCTCGCGCTCGTTTCGATCGGCGTCTACAGCGTCGTCGCGTACGCCACAGCTCGCCGCACGCACGAAATCGGCATTCGCATGGCGCTCGGCGCGACTCGCTCCGATGCGCTAAAACTCGTGCTGGGCATGGGGCTTCGCGTCACCGGTGTCGGCGTCGCGATTGGACTCGTCGCCAGCCTCGCGCTCTCACGCATTCTCGCGAGCCAACTTTGGCAAACATCGGCGCACGATCCGCTGACAATCTGCGGCGTAGCGATCTTGCTTCTAGCAATCGGCGTCATTGCTTGCGTCGTCCCCGCACGCCGCGCCACCAGCATCGAGCCAACGTTGGCCCTGCGCCACGAATAGAACACAAGGAGCGATCGCACATGCCAAAACAATTTCTCGCTCGTCTCCGCTCACTCTTCCAGCGCGATCAACTTGATCGCGATCTCGATGACGAGCTCGCGTTCCACGTCGCGCAACGCACCGACAAAAATCGCAACAACGGAATGAGCGACCCCGAAGCACGACACGCCGCTCATCGCCAACTCGGCAACACAACACAAATCAAGGAACGCACGACGCGCATGAGAACATTCGCCGCATTCGAAGACATGCTACAAGATCTCCGTTACGGCGCGCGGATGCTGCACAAAAGCCCCGGCTTCGCACTCATCGCCATTGCAACGCTCGCGTTGGGCATCGGCGTGAACGCCGCAATCTTCAGCGTCGTGAAGGCAGTCCTTCTCGATTCCCTTCCCTATCGCGATCCAGAGCGCCTCGTCACCGTCGCGCCCGCTGACGCCGAGAATCGCAACCCGGCAAAAGTTTCCTTCGGCCAGTTTCAGGACTGGAAATCGCGCACGAGTTCCTTCGATCAGATCGCGATTTATCGCGGCTGGACGCCCGCCGCCACCGGAAACGGAACTCCTCGCATGGTCTTCGGCCTGCGCGTGACGCAAAATTTCTTCGACACCCTCGGTGTCTCCCCGCGCCTTGGCCGCAATTTCACTCCCGACGAAGACCGCCCCTCCGGTTGGCATGTCGTCGTTCTCAGTTATCCCTACTGGGTTCGCCAGTTCGGCGCGGACGAAAACGTCATCGGCAAGACAATTGTGCTCGACCAGGTTCCGTTCGAGATCGTCGGCGTCCTCCCGCCAAATTTCCAGCCACTTTCCTTCACCGATGCCGGCAGCCCGCCAGACGTCTGGGCGCCGCTCGGCTACGACATGTCGCAGGACTTTGCCTGCCGCACGTGCCACCATCTGGATTCCGTCGCACGCCTCCACGACGGCGTCAGCGTCTCGCAAGCGCGCGCCGAAATGGCAACGATCACATCGCAGCTCGTGCGTGAATTCCCGAAGGATTACTCCGAGCACGAAAACATCATCGTCCAGCCGCTCCGCGACACATGGTACGGCAAGGTTCAAGCCACGCTGTGGTTGTTGCTCGCTGCGACCTGCGTCGTTCTCCTTATCGCGTGCACCAACGTCGCAAATCTCATGCTCGCGCGACTGGCGCAGAAAAATCGCGAAGTTGCGCTTCGCTCCGCGCTTGGCGCCGGCCGCGCACGTATCGTTCGTCAACTCCTCACCGAGAGCGTGCTTCTCAGTTCACTCGGTGGAATAGCCGGCGTCGTCCTGGCAGTCTGGGGCACGCGCTTGCTCGCGAAGTGGGCGCCACCTCAAATTCCGCGCGTCGCCGACATTCATGTCGATACCGGCGTTCTACTTTTTGCCTTGCTCGTCAGCACAGCGACGGGCATCGTGATGGGCCTCGCTCCGTCGCTGCAAGCTTCTCGCATCGATCACCGCCTCGCGTTGCAGCGTGCATCGCGCGGTATCACCGGCGGCCAAAGCAAATTCCGCGCGGTTCTCGTAGCCTCGCAGATTTGCCTCGCATTTGTTCTTACCGTTGCGTCCGGTCTGCTCCTGAAAAGTTTCATTCGCGCCTGGAG
The DNA here is from genome assembly GCA_963850795.1 of uncultured Acidobacteriota bacterium. Lineage (GTDB taxonomy): Bacteria > Acidobacteriota > Terriglobia > Acidiferrales > UBA7541 > Acidiferrum. Next base: position 61,965 of record CAWKNS010000022.1, read on the forward strand.
CGTCAATCCAGGCATCTCTGCTCACAATTTGTACGAAACCAATTTTTCGCTGACCGGCAAGAAATATGAAGACGTCAAGGTCACCGTCGCCGCACAAACCGAAATTCTCGAAAGGGTGCGCCGTCTGCCTGGCGTCGAATCGGTTTCTCTGACCAGTGTCCCGCCGCTTGCCGGAAATTTTGGCGGATTCGATCAGGCTAGCCTTCACATTCAGGATCGCCACGTGCCTGATACCCAGGCTCCCAGCGTCGATCGCTACGTCGTCGGCGCCGACTATTTCGCCACGGCGCGTGTCCCGCTCCTCCGCGGCCGCGTCTTCACGCAAGCGGACGCCGAGTCGGCCGCGCAAGTCGCGCTCATCAGCGAAAAAACGGCGCGCCAGATTTTCGCGAACGAAAATCCGCTCGGCAGACACATCCAACTCGGCGCGCGCAACGACGCCAAACCGTGGGCCGAAATCATCGGCATCGTCGGTGACATTCACCAATACGGCCTCGACGCGCCCACGACGCCCCAAGCCTACCTTCTCTACACGCAATCGCCATTCATGTACCCCGGCGTGTTGCTGGTGCGGAGTTCGGTCGCGCCGAGCGCGCTGACATCCGCGATCAACGAACAGATTTGGTCGCTCGACAAAAACACCCTGGTGTTCAATCCGACTCTGATGGACGAGCTTCTCTCGAATTCGCTCGCCCAGCGGCGTTTTACGATGTCGCTGCTCTCAGGTTTTGGCGTCGTCGCACTCGTACTCGCTGCAATCGGAATCTATGGCGTGCTTTCGTGCACAGTCGCGCAGCGCACATCCGAAATCGGCGTGCGTATGGCACTCGGCGCGCGCCGCTTCGAAGTGGGCGGCATGGTTTTGCGTGAAGCGCTGTTGCTGACGCTGCTCGCGATTCTCGCCGGGTGCGGACTCTCGCTCATCCTGACACGCGCTCTACGCGGCCTGCTCTTTGAAGTCAGCCCGGGCGATCCCGCGACGCTCCTCAGCGTAGCTGCCGGAATTCTGGCCGTCACAGCATTCTCAGCATTCCTCCCAGCGTGGCGTGCGGCCAGCATCGAGCCGACCCTTGCGCTGCGACAAGAATGAAGCCGCAAAAGGAGCGACATCGTGCCCTCACATTGGTTTCGCGCGCTTCGCCTGCGCATCCAATCGCTGTTTCGCCGCAAACAGCTCGATAGCGACCTCAACGACGAACTCGCGTTCCATCTCGCACAACGCGCTGACAAAAATCGCGCCGCCGGAATGACTGCAGACGACGCGCGCCACGCCGCACATCGCCAACTCGGCAACGCCACTTATCTGAAAGAGGAAACGCGCAACATGCGAACACTCCCGACGGTCGAGAATCTCGCGCAAGACGTACGTTACGGCGGCCGCACACTGCTCAAGACTCCGCTGTTCGCTCTGATCGCTATCGCAACACTCGCGCTCGGCATCGGCGCCAGCACCGCAATATTCAGCGTCGTGAACAGCGTTCTTCTGCGGCCTCTTCCCTACGCTCAGCCCGAACGGCTCGTGCAGGTTTGGGAGACAAATCTCAAAGCCTCGTACAACCGGAACGTCGTCAATCCTGTTGAATTTCCTCGATTGGACGGAACACAACCATTCGTTTAGCGGGATGGCGGCGGTCGTCGATACGTCCACGAAGCTTGGGCTCGGGCAAGAGCCCCTACAGGTCTCGGCGATATTGGTTTCTCCCCAATTTTTCTCTGTGCTCGGCGTAGCTCCAATGCTCGGCAACGGCTTTGCCGAAGGAGATGGAAAAGAAGGCGCCACGATCAAGCTGGTTCTCACCTACGAATTCTGGCAGCAGCAGTTTGGCGGAAACCCAAACGTGGTCGGCCGCAATATTCAAAATAATGAGAGGCCCGCGACGATCATCGGCGTGATGCCACGTGGCTTTGCCCTGCCGAACGTGCGTGGCAGTGTCTTCCTGCCGTACGCCATTGACCGCGGCTCCGACTTCGCGAAGCAAGGGCGCTACATGATGGTGGTCGCACGGCTGAAACCCGGTGTAACCCTGTCGCAAGCAAACGAAGACATGCAGCGTGTGGCGAAATATACCGTCGCAACACGGCCGAACTTCAACACAAACTGGGGCGCGCTCGCGCTGCCGATGTTGAAAGATGCGACGAGCGATGTCCAGCGACCGTTATTGCTGCTGCTTGGCGCCGTCGGGTTCGTATTGCTGATCGCGTGCGCCAACGTGGCCAATCTTTTGCTGATGCGCGGTGCTGGGCGCGAGCGCGAACTTGCCGTGCGTGTTGCGCTCGGCGCGGCGCGCGGACGCGTCGTATGCCAGTTGCTGGCCGAAAATCTCGTGCTCGCAATTTTGGGCACGTTAGGAGGGCTCGCAATCGCTCATTGGGGATTGTACGCACTGCTCGCGTTGATTCCCGAAGCGGCCCCGTTGCCGCGGATGAACTCAATCCGCATCGACAGCACAGTGTTCTTGTTTGCTTTGGCGCTGACGTTCTTCACGACTCTGCTTTTCGGACTTTTGCCTGCGTTGCGTTTGTCTCGTATCGATCTGCTCGAAGCACTTAAACAAGGTAGTTCGCGCACCGGCATGGGCGGAAATCGGCGCTTGCGGCAATCGCTGATGGTCGCGGAAATCGCGCTGGCTCTGATGCTTTCCGTCGGGGCGGGGCTGCTCTTGCGCGGTTTCCAGCGGCTCACTTCGGTCAACCTGGGCTTTCGTACCGACAATCTGGTCACCATGCGCGTTTTTGTACCAGACAACGTTGACTCGGTCCCCGTTCGCGCTCGATACCTGGATGGCTTGGTGGAAGCGGTGCGTAAAACCCACGGCTGTCGACGCCGCAGGGTTCACTCATTTTCTTCCCCTAATGGATCGCATTTCTGGTTCGTGTTTTGAACTCGGAGCCGTAGACCCTGAGAGTCACCCCGACGCTCCAGATGCGCAATTCCTCGTCGTGAGCTCGCACTATTTCGATGCGATGCGTACGCCATTTCTAGCGGGACGTGACTTCAATGCGCATGACATCACCGATGCGGCAACCTCTGTAATTGTGAATCAGGCTTTTGTACAAAAATTCTTGAACGGCAAGGATGCGATCGGCCAGCAATTAAGCGTTTGTTGGGATGTGAAAAACCCGGCGCGGATCATCGGAGTCGTCGGCGATGCCCGTCAGACACGATTGAAAGATAGCCCCGTAGCGACTATCTTTCTGGCGAACTCACAGACCGGGGCATACGCTGTGACGCTGGTCATTCGCACCGCAGGCGACCCGAGCCAGATGTTCATCCGGTCGAATCCGCAATCCACGATTACGATCCGCAGCAAGCGATCTCCGAAGTGCAGACGATGGAGCACGTTTTCTCTGACTCGGCATCAGAGGCGAGGTTTCAGCTCGTTCTATTGCTGATTTTTGCAGGGCTGGCGATCGTTCTGGCAATGATCGGCGTCTATGGCGTCGTGTCATATTCTGTGACGCAGCGTACGCCAGAAATCGGCGTGCGCATGGCGATGGGAGCCGACACCCGGCAAATCGCGCGCATGGTCTTGCGAGAAGCACTCTGGCTCGCCGCGATAGCCGTGGCGATCGGACTCGCAGGCGCCATCGCACTGACCCGTGTCATGGGATCGTTGCTCTACGAAACCTCCCCAAACGACCCAACGACGCTCGCGATATCGGCAGCCGCGATTCTCATCGTCGCCACCGCAGCCGCCTTGATACCCGCACGCCGCGCCACTCGTGTCGATCCTTTGGTCGCGTTGCGATACGAATAGGCGCTGAACGACCCGTTTGAGCTCAACCCCGCCCGCTGTTTGCCTAATGGCTAGTACCACTCAGGGAACCCTGCCCCTGCGGACGGCTTGCGGCACCCTCGTCGCGCGTGTACCGTGGAAATGGGCCTCTATCGCTGTTTTTGGCGTAAATTGAGACCGCAAGTGGTCACTCTGAGGGCGCGAACAGCCGCCGACATTCCGGTTCTGGCTGACAAGAAGCGTTACAGAAGGTGCGGCTGAGAGCAGCAGTATCGCCGCCTGGGAAAACGCGCGCGCGGGGATTTCGTGTCGTACTGGTTCCGCAACGATAATCGGTTGCCGCAGGCTCGGCTGGCTGTCGTCTCCTACGTCATCGTAGGCATGATCGGCCTTTTGCTCGTTGGATTCTGGAAGCTCCAGATCATCGATTCCGACAAGTATTCGCAGTGGGCCGACCGCAACCGCATCCGCTCGATTCCGGTCATTGCGCCTCGCGGGCGCATGTTAGACCGCGACGGCCGCGTTCTGGTCGATAACTATCCATCTTTCAGCGTCTTGCTGCTGCGCGACGATCCGGCGCAAATCTCAAAGAATCTGCCTGCAATCTCCGAAGGCCTCGGCGTCCCGCTCGACGATCTGAACGACCAGCTCAACAACGCCCGTGAGCTGCCCAAATTTCAGCCGATCGTCATCAAGCCGGAAGCGACGCCGGCCGACGTCGCGTTCATCGAATCGCACCGCTCCGATATCCCGTTGCTCGAAATGCTGATGGTTCACCGTCGCCGCTATCTGCCCAACGGCTTCATGGCCCATGCCAGCGGGTACGTAGGTGAAGTCAGCGAAAAGCAGATCGAAGACAGCAACGGCAAATTCCGCCCGGGGGATTTCGTCGGCAAAACCGGCCTCGAGCGGCAATATAACGATAGTTTGCAGGGCACGGACGGCATGCGCCGGGTCATCGTCAATAGCGTCGGCAAGGAAGTCGATCGCCTCCCGACCCAGGAAGCCATTCCCGGCAAACAGATCCAGCTCAGCATCGATTACGACCTCCAGGCAGTCGCCGAGCAGTCGCTCGGCGCGCGTCCTGGCGCAGTGGTCGCCCTGGATCCGCGCACCGGTGAAGTCCTGGCCATGGTCAGCCGCCCGACTCCCGACCCCAACGATTTCGCCATTCGAATCACGGCCAAAGAGTGGAATGACCTCAACCAAGACCCCCTGAAGCCGCTTCTGAATCGCGCGATTCAGGCTCAGTTAGCCCCCGGCTCGGTCTTTAAGATTATTACCGCTACGGCGATGCTCGAAGATCACGTGCCGTCCGAGAATTTCACGTCGTTCTGCCCAGGCTATGGCACATTTTTCGGCCGCCAATATCACTGCTACGTCTTCTACTCGAAAACTGGAGCTAAGTCGCATGGAATCGTTGACTTACACCAAGCGATTCTCGAGTCGTGCGACGTATTTTTTTACAACGTCGGCGTGAAGCTGGGTATAGACCGCCTCGCTTACTACGCCAGCGGGTTGGGCGTGGGGCACAAGACCGGGATTGATCTTCCGGCTGAAGAATCAGGGCTGATGCCCTCCCAGGAATGGGTCGAGCGCGCCTTCCATCGAAAGTGGTATGCCGGAGAAGTCATCTCGGTCGCGATTGGTCAGGGCGCCGTTCAGACCACTCCTCTACAACTTGCCAGGCTCATCGGTGGCATCGCATCGGGCGGCGTCTTCAAGCAGCCCCACATGCTAAAAGACGCACCGAACGTACCGGAAGAGCGATTCCCGATTTCCGAAGCCACCGTGGAAAAAGTCACCGACGCGATGTATGGCGTGATCAACGAACCGCACGGTACTGGCGGAAAACTCCGGCTCACGGGCATCGAATTCAGCGGCAAGTCCGGAACAGCGCAGGTTATCGGGTACAGCAAAATCAACCTCGTGAAGAAGGGTTTGGATCCCCGAGGCCCAGGCCGAGACCCACGCGCGCCTCGCCCTCGGCGCTGCCCGGGGACTGCTCCTCGACCTGCTCGTCAGCGGCCAGCGCGAGGAGGTCGCGCGATCTGCGGACCTGCTCAACCGGCTGCTCCTGCTCTCCGCGGAGGTGGGCGGAGCAATCACCGACCGGCCGGGCAGCTCAACGGGGTCCGGTGTTGACACCCTCCGCCGCGTGGCCAACGCTCGGAACCACCAGCAGAGGGGGCACCGATGAGCGAAGTCCTTGCCACGATCCCGATGGCCATGGAACCGACACGCGTCGCGATCGCGCCCGACGGCAGCCGGGTCTACGTGACCTTGTCGGAGATCGCGACCGAGGGACCTGACGTCGGTGCGATCGCCGTCATCGACTCGACCACGCGCGCCTTGGTGGGGACCATCCCGGTGGGTTCGATGCCGGCCGAGGTGGTGGTCTCACCGGACGGCGCGACTCTCTACGTGCCGTGCTGGGACGGGGCGGCGCTGCACCGAATCCTCAGCATCATCGACGTCGCGACGAGCACGGTCACCGCTTCCGTCGTACTCAGCGGCCGCGGCGGAGGCCCCACCGGCGCTGCCGTCACGCCCGACGGCAGCAGGGTGTACGTCGCCACCCAGGGCGAGGCGGACTCCCCCACCGAGAACGGCAAAGTCAGCATCGTCAACACGGCCACGAAGCGAGTCGTGGTGACCATCCCGATCAACCCGTTCCCGTCCGGCGTGGGGATCACGCCCGACGGAAAGCTGGTCTACGAAATGGACACCGAGGGTGACCCCGCAGTGATCGACACGACGACGAAGGAGGCCGCCTTCCCGTTCCTCAGCGATCTCGTCGGGGACCGGATCGCCTTCACCCCGGACGGAAGGCTGGCCTACATGGTCAGGGACGCGAACACGCTGATCATCGGCATCGAGGTCGCGACCGACCGGGAGGTGGCCCTGCTCGACACCGACAACGGCCTGGCGACCGACGTGGCGATCACCCCGGACGGCCGGCTCGTCTACGTGACCGACCGCAGCCAGCACCTCGTCAGCGTGGTGACGCCCGGAGTGGCCGACAAGCCCGCCACCCACCCCCTCGACTGGTCCGGCACCGCCGACGGAATCGCGATCATGCCCGACGGACAGACCGCCTACGTCACGGACCGGAGATCGAAGGCCGTCCGGGTCATTCCGGTGGACCAACCGGCTCCCTGAGCACCAGGCGAGCAGCCG
>CAWKNS010000023.1:0-343893 GCA_963850795.1 uncultured Acidobacteriota bacterium
CAACGGCGAGCCGGAAACATGGGTCAATATCGCTCGACTGGCAGGCGCGATTATAACCGCCTGCGACCAAATCGAACCACGAACACCCGCTGCTCTGGAACAAATTCACAAGAAGCAGAATTCGAATTGATCCAAGCTCGGCAAGATCGATCTTTTAACGGCCAACACTCACGCTTGACGATCCATCTGCATCAACCCGTTCGGACCTGCTGACACCAAAAACGAGCAGAATTCGAAGCTAAGTTGTTCGGTCGCGTAAGGCCTTTCCTGTATGTTGAATTTTGAACATGGCTGCGATAGTTCGCGCGAACCGCACGGTCGGGTGCGACGGCGGTCCACCCTTATTTACGAATCTCTGAGTGAAATGCGAATACTGATCGCTGACGACCACGAAACCATTCGGAAAGGCGTCTGCACAATTCTCACCGATCACTTCGATCTCAGATCGGAGGATTGTATCGAAGCGTCGAACGGACAAGAAGCGATACAAAAAGCGGTCGCGCATAAGCCCGACGTGGTCATTCTTGACATCAATATGCCTGTCCTAGGCGGTTTTGGTGCCGCCACCGAAATTCACCGCCTACTACCAGGCATTCCAATTTTATTCTTCACAATGCACACGGGAGACCAGATTGTCCTGGAAGCGCGAAAGGCAGGCGTCCAGGGCTTCGTGACGAAAGATCGAGCGGGCGAAGTCTTGGTGGACGCAGTGAATGCTCTTCTGCGAAACGAAACATACTTCAGGTGAGACGTAAGCCAGCGTAAGGGCTTCCCTGTATATCTAACTATATTCTTTGTTGAGCATTCCTGTTGTCTCCGGCACGGGCCGTGTCCTACCTTCGAAAGAATGTCGATAGTCATCGAAAAACCTTGCTCCGAAGACGACTGTCCCGCTCCGACGCCGTGAGAAGGCGAGAAGCCCGACTCTCGGACGAGATCACGGGCTGGGCCGCTAACGCTTTATTCCCCATTGCGGGTGTACCGAACCGCTACGCCAACTTACCCTGGCAAAGGGTTCGAAAAATTCACGGTTCAATTTGCGGAACATTTTTTACAGTAGGTGTTTTGGTCAAATGGCCGTTCGAACTCGCGTGGGAATTGATTCGGTCGCGTGATAGCGGCAGTGAGCGGTTGGGATAGACCACTGGAGGGTGGAGTAGACTGTGTCGGCTTTTAAGTAGGGTAATCGCTGTATTCCGCCTTCGGTGCTGCGCTTAGCATTGAGCGTGGTATGGACCTTCTTTACGTCTTCGGGGTTGGGCTCCCTCCACTTGTTGTTGGTCTGTTCGCAGATTGCCTGTATCTAACCAGAGGCGTGCGACGAGAGCGCTGAGGGCCCTCAATGAAATACCGATGGAGCCGAAGATGACCACTCCCATTCCGATACGAAAGGCTACACCCGCCACCGGCGAGTCGTCGGATATATTCCGGCTACTCGTTGCGCGATTGCGATGGAGATAACCATCAAGGGCGCGAGCGAAAAGAGCGTGTAATACGCCAACGCCGCGCTCATGCGAGGAATGTTGTCGTCAATACATGACACGATTGCCGCTCGCGTGAGGCTTGTCGCCGAAGTTAAATGGTTACGAAAAGACGTTCGAACTCCCACACTCATTTGAAGATTGTGGACGGTTTACGCACGGTCAACGCACGTCCAGCCCTCCGACTGTGTGGAGACTATCCTCGGTCAGGGAGCACGCAATACTCTTTAATCCTGGGAACATCGCGGAGAACACCGGATGAGTACTCTTGGGCCTAGACACTCTCGCTTACCCACGTCGCCGTTTCTACGTTTTCGCTAGCTACATCGTAACCAACTCGGATGGACGGTCATCAAATCAAGCTGGTGATGAAGGGACTCATGCAAGGCGTGGTCAAGTGGTTCAACAATTCAACAGGGTATGGTTTCATCGGGCGAGACAACGGCGCGGACGTTTTCGCGAACGTTTAGCCGATTTCAACACGGGTGCATTAGCTTCCTATAATTCTGTATTGACGGCGACGGATGTCAGGGCCTACCTTTCGGCTCAATTGAGGCAAAGCATAAGGCATGTCTCACCCAAAACCAATTTTTGACATCCTCCCCGAGAATCATTTCGGTTCAAAACTCCCTCCCGAACACTGCACGAGAGTGCAGCCTGATTACGTCGCCGTCTTCAACGAGCGGCGCAAACGTTACGTTCGCCGTCATTTTGTAGGCTACTCGGCTATGAGGAAGCGGAGTGATCGGCCGGACGATCGACGAGTTTACCGTTCCCAATACCAACAATATTCCCGTCATCCTGCAAATCCTTATGAAGAATGGATACCTGCACGGCATATGGGTCTTGGCACACAAGAGCGGGACCAAACTATTTGTCCGCTACGCAACAATTCTCCGGACCGACGCGCTATACGAAGCCTCAATGGAATTGATCGCGGCAGGGGCTTAGTTTTTCTTCTCGGCTCTCAGCTCGACCCAATAATTCAACGTCTTCCGCTTATTTCGCTTCCGATATTCCCGGTGATATTCGTTGTACTTCGCTTTTCCTTTTTCGGGGACTGTAACGGGCGATTAGCGTTTTCAAGAGGGACATTATTCTAAACATAAATCGGCGGCCGAGATCTGCAAGGTGGGGATAACGCGACACGCTATTGCGGGTTCGGATGGACGCACCGGTAGCATCCGTGAAAGCTTGCCCCCGGGCTGATTCGTTTTTCGAAGCTTGTTTCCGACATGGTCTCCTCACAACCTCCTAGCGCTTCGTTCACTTCAGAACCTGGCACTCACCTCAGCGAATCCCGCCGAAAACTTTGTCGGTCTCGTCAGGATCGGTCGCTACGGGAATTTCACCGGCGAATTCCATCAGCCATTTGTGCTGTGTCTCCAAGTGTTCCGGTCGGATCGACAAAAATTTCACACCCATGCCAAACTCAGGAATTGAATGGACGACCGTACCAACGCAAGCGAAGCGAGTTCGATTTCTCAGGATCATTAGAAGTACAACCGCATCATTCTCAAGTGGGCTGTGAGTTGCGATATAGCAGCCTTCACGGCCTAGGTCCGTTGTTCGTGCCTTCAGGTGAACATTCGGTGGTTCCGTATCCGATACTTCGCAGTACGCGCTGAACGGATAGCTCGCGAACTTACCTTCCATCTGCTTCCTCCGTACGAGAAGCTTCAAGCCACCGTTCCAAAATTTGCAGGCACTCGCGACTGACACTTTGGAATACCACGCACAATTCGGGTTGGTGACAGTAGACGACTCTGCCGTCAGCTTCGAAGCACTCCGTGCCGAGAATCTTTACGCGCACGGGCGTGCCTCGACGGATGACGATGTTTGTTTCGAAGTAGCAGCCGTGCGAACTCAGTTCGGTACAAAGCGCGGCAATGGAAGAAACGGTGATCTCCGCTGTGATCTCCGCTGGAGCAGAAAAGAATACACGACTCCTTTGATGCCTCTGAGATTAAAGAATACATATGCAACACGAGTTACCTAGGCCCTGGTTGGTCGCGTAACCGGACAGGTCATTTTTGGGCCGGAATCCACTTTACCGGTTACGGCGTTTATCGGGACTTGAGTCAATAGCCAACGGGGCGGGCGCTAAGTATAGACCCGCAAAGAGGATCACCATCTTCCACCTATTACTTCCCGCTCTAAATCGGCAATGAGTGCGCGCAGGTTCATCAACAATTGACGGCGTTCCCCGTAGTCTGCTGCTGTTTTAAGCTGTTCCAACATCGTGGAAATCTGAGCCTGTAGCTGCTCAAATCGGTCGCTGGCCATGCCTTTAATCCCCTTGGATTGAAGCCCTAGTTCAAGTTGATGTACGCACGCTTACGCAGGGCTGCGACTGTTACAAAAATTTAATCTTCGGTCAGTCGTTTCGTACGGAGTCGAGTCCTAGTTAGCCAGGTACTCGGAAACGTGAATCCACATCGACGGTAACGGCGTTACTCGGTAGTTTGACCGCGTCACTACCGGTTATGGGCGAACGAGAACCTTGTTCTCATCCCGAATTGAGGGCCTTCCAAAGTTGCCGCAGGTCAAACCCAAACTTCAGACAAACCGGATGAGTAGGAGGGTGCGGTCATCAACCACATTTCCCCAACGAGCCCCCTCCTCGAATATCGCCTCCGAAATGCTCCTCAATGAAAGAGCCCGGTTTTTCTCCACTACCGCCCGCAAACGGTCCCAGCCAAATTCCTCGCCGTCTGAGTTCATAATCTCCACGAGGCCATCGGTAAAAATGAGGAATAGATCGCCTGAATGGATTTCATATCTCCGGCTGTGAAATTCCGGCGATGGTAGAAGTCCTAGGGCCGCCGATCCAAGATCGAGTCGTCTGACGGAACCTGAATCAGGGGAAAAAACAGCAGGCGCAGGGTGACCAGCCAAGGCGTACTCGAAATACTTGTTTGCATCGTCGGTGGGGCCCGGAAGGAGCGCGATCGCGCACGTTACGAACATTTCCGGTTCTTTGATTTGAGGGAGAACCTGGTTGATTCGCCCCAATAGGGATGGTAAATCCTGATTCTCGGGAGCACAGGTGCGTACTGCGGTTTTGAAACGGCCCATTAGGATTCCCGCGGGAAGGCCGTGTCCGGAAATATCGGCCACGTAAGCGAGCAACGAACCATCCGTTCGCGATACTAGGTCAACTAAATCGCCGCCAACTTTTTCGCTTGGCCGTGAGACGCCGTAAATCTCCCACTCGGACGAAGAGCGCTCGACCAATGGAACAAGAGTCTTCTGGATGTCGTGAGCCAGTGTGAGTTCGGTTTGCAACCGGATCGAATGGCGACCCTCCCGGTAAAAAAACAGCAGAAAGAATGCGCACGCGAGTAAGCACAGAACTATGCTGCTGACAGCTGCGAATTGAACGCCGGTTTTCATGTCGGGTGCGGGTTGGCTGAAATGGGCGCGACGATCGAGGAAGCGGACAAATGCAGAACCAACAACGTGTACCACGACACCCGCGAGCAGCCAACGGGGTGCGCGGAGAGCCAGCACGAGATACATCACGGCGACAGTTCCGGTGAAAACCACCCAGACGGTCACTTCTTCGATAGGTTTCGTGCCGAGGGCGGCCGCATCGAGGAGACAGCCGATCATCCCGGTAAGGCAAAAGACGCCGAGGAGGAGAAACTTCAAACGGCTCAGGGGCACCTAAACTCCCTCAAATTGAATTGACTAACGTCTAAGTCGCTCGGCTGCCAATTCCACAAACACGTGGCTACATTGCACTAAATGGACGCGTTTTGGAAGTTCGACACAATCTTGCGCACGCCTCGGCCCTTCTCATTCTTTAAATCGGCTGCCGACGGCTGCTACACTGAGTCGAGCTTAAAATGGCTACCCCGGCAACATTTCCGGTGAGAATGCAAACGACTAGGTGGCGCATGATACCGTTATCGCTTCCGGTCGGCGTATTCGGAGTCGGCGTGGTGTTTTACGTGATGGGCTCCTTCGTCTATCAAGTTGTCCGTGCTTTTCTTCGTAGCTGTCCTTTGAGAACCGCAGGCCCGTCACTTTAGACTGGTGGTTAGCGTCCCTAAAGAATTATCTCTCCGCGAATCGATCTCACATTGCGTGCATCTCACACTGCTTTGAATTGAATTGCCCGGCCTGATTTGCCATGCCAATATTTCGTCCATGAAAGTCTTTGGCTTAATAGTTCTCGCTACAATCTTCGAGTCCATAGGTGATGCAGTGATGAGAGTCGCCCTTCACCATCACTCGTCGCCTAAGCGTCTGCTTCTATTTGCTGGTTCAGTCACGCTTCTCGGCCTTTACGGAGCCTTTTTGAACCTTGCCCCTATTGAGTTCGCGGAGGCTACGGGAATCTATCTGGCGTCGCTCTTCATCATGTTCCAGATCGTTAACTACACCTTTTTCAAAGTCGTCCCTTCGACTGGCATATTGGTTGGAGGAAGCTTAATCGTCGCCGGAGCTACGGTGATTTATCTTTGGAAGTAGCTCGTTGGACAACCCTTCTCCTCGTTGGTACAGCCTGGTGGTTTTTCGTAGGGTATTGCGGCTGGCGAAGTGGGCTGAGCGGAACGGCCGCAATTTTGAGCTTTCTCGTTTCTTCTTTCTCAGCCTTGGTGGGCGTCGCGCTGACAGTGTCTCCGATCCATCAGGATTGGAACGAGGGAACTTTGTCAGTGACCGCAGTCTTTCAATACGCGGGTGCCGGAATGCTCTGTCTGGAAGGCGGATATATTGCGATTAACTCTGCTAGGAATGCCCTGACGAGACGAGACTCCCGATAAGTCGTGTAACCGGACATGTCCGGTTACGGCTGCCGGCTCAGACGGTCGACGCAACACTTGCACGAAGTTTACTCGCAGGAGTTTCAAAGCCCAGAGTTTTTCTCGGGCGTTGATTCAAGCGCAGCGAGACTTGGTCGAGCTGCGCTTGAGAAAAGGGCGACAGGTCGGTGCGTCGCGGGAAATATTGCCGCAGCAGCAAGTTGGTGTTTTCGTTTGTTCCGCGTTGCCAGGGACTCTGCGGATCGCAGAAGTAGACCTGCACGTCGGTCGCTACCGTAAACTCCTTGTGCTTGGCCATCTCCAGTCCGCGGTCCCAGGTTAGCGACCGTCGCAGCGTGGCTGGGAGTTTACGAACGTGCCGACTCAGTGCGGCAACGACAACTTCTGTCTCTTTACTCGGCACCTTGATCAGCATGAGAAAACGAGTGTGCCGCTCCACTAACGTCGCAATGTAGCTGTTCTTTCCACCAGCCAGCAGGTCGCCTTCCCAGTGGCCGGGAATCGCTCGGTCTTCGGCTTCCGCGGGCCTTTCGCGGATCGACACGGCATCAACAATCTTTCCCCGGGACTGTCCGTGTTCGCTGGCATAACGCGAGCGGCGCATGCGCCGTTTCGAACGCAGATGGTCCATCAGCTCTTTTTTCAGTACTCCTCGTGGTTGAATGAACAGGCTGCGATAAATGGTCTCGTGAGACACGCGCATGCTCTCGTCGTCGGGATAGTGCGCCTTCAGCCATCCGGAAATCTGCTCGGGCGACCAGTCCCGCATCAGTTTACTCGCAACGGTGTCGCGCAATCTGGGGTTCACCGCAAGAAGACAGCGTTTTGGTCGTAACGCCGCGTTCCAGGCTTGTTGGTCTGCCTCATGAGCGCGATAGGCAGCACGGCCACCGTGGCGCACGATCTCGCGGCTCACGGTAGAGGCAGCTCGCTCGAAGCGACTGGCGATCTCACGAATCGACGAGCCGGAAGCAATCCCTCGCGAGATGTCCTCACGCTCAGCAAGAGTGAGCGCTAGCCGCGAGCGCCGACGAGCGATGGGAGGGATGCCACCGCGAGGCAACAACACAGCGCGAATGCAGCTATGTGGCTTGTCGAACGCACGTCCAATTTCATGCAGCGACTCCCCCGCCTTCCAACGGTTCCAAATGTCAAGCTTCTCGATCGCAGAAAGCCCAAATCGCATCCCTGATCTCATGACAGCACCACCTTCTCAGAACAGATTTACTTCAGATGGTGTTGCATCGACCCATCGAATGCACCGCGTTAACCGGGCAGTGGATCTTTCTGTCAGCAAAGGCGATTCTTTAGATCACGTGGGTTACTCTTTGCTGGCCATGCATCAGTTCAGAGACTCACGATCCATTCTAGTGTTTGTAGTCCTTACCATCGTGGGAAGCACCTCCCTCGTAGGCCAAGCAATCACAGAGAATTTTCGTACGATCAAGATTGATCCGAAAACTCTCGTCCTAAAACTTGAGGAACCCCTGCCGCTCGTTCCATCACCTAACCACAACTTCTATAACCTTTTCCGGGGCAATACGATTTCTGTGGTGCATTTGGGGCCTGAGGGTAGGTAGGCATAACTATCCCAGCGCCGCGATTTCAGAGTTCAAGCGGTCCAAGCCAGCAGTGACCTGAGAAAGCTCAGTTGATTCTTGAAATTTCCAGATGTCCTCTTCAACGCGCAACTGGCATCTCTTAGCACCGTTCAAGCAATTCGCACGAGTTCTGCTATCGCGGTTGAAGCTCTTGGCTGTTACGAGTAGCTGCATTCCCATGTCGAGTAGCCCTTGCACTCGTGACAGGGCGACATTTTCGGAGAAAGTGCGAGCAACACTGAGTCGCTCTCGCACGACGGAAGATTCTGGTGAGTAAGGGAAAGCCACCAATCACCTCGCTCGACGTTTGGTCTACGAAGTGCCGTGGCCTCCAGTTCGGGGCATGGCGTCAGATGGCAGACGAGTCGAGACTACGCCCTTCTGCAGCGCGTGTATATACAGGGAGTCCTACTGCTCGTAATGGCGCGAATAGCGACCATCAGTAGCCCGGTAAACGCCGTAACCGGACATTTGGTTTTAGCGTCTCTCAACTCTATACACCTCTAAAAAATTTCCATGCTAAGTCGTTGTGCTTCCGCCCAAGCCTGCTTTTGACTTCCGTGCAAATACCGCTCGGTGCTTGCCATCGATTTGTGGCCGAGGATCAATTTGATTCGATACGGGTTGGCGCCGTGCTCTGCCAGGGTTGTTCCCCTGCTGTGTTTTAGGCAGTGCACGTGACGGACCGATTTGGCGATGGGCGCCTCGTTTCGCGCAACTCTCGCTCGGGACGCCAACTCGCAGTATTCGGCAAACAGCCGATTGACCTGTCTCTGACCCAGTGCTCCGCCCTTCTTGCTTATGAAGAGGAAGTTTGACGGTTCGTTGCTGCGACGCCGCTCCTTCAGCCAAGTGCGGAGGGCGGTCATCTCGCACAATGCCGGTCGCCCGCGATGCCTGACGATCGGTTGCACGGTCTTCATGCTGTTCTTCAGCCTGTGGACCGTCAGTTCCCTGCTCTCCCAATCCAAGTCTTCAATCCGCAGCCTCGCGATTTCCTGATTGCGCAGCCCATGCGTATAGGCGACCAGGAGCAAAGCGTGATCACGGCTGGAAGCCTTCCGGGCGCATTCCAGAACGTCCAGCAGCTCGGATTCGCTCAGGTGCTTCAGTTCGTTAGCTGTTGCCGTCTTCTGTGATTCGGTTTGTTCGAACATTGGCTCCCTCTACCGGTCATTAAGTGTACATGCATGTACATGTATTGTCAAGGCGTCTATGTCCACAAATGGGCAGATGTGGACATTGACCATCGCTGTAAGCCTTGTGGAATCAACGGCGATATCCAATCGAAAGGGCTTACAGCGTTCCGTCGTAAGTGGACATTCGCCATGCTGCCAATCTGGCGAAACACAAGCGAACAAAAAGCGAGGCTACTAGGCAGAATTTACATACATGGGTAGGCATGGACTAGCTGTGCTAGTCTGTCCATCATGAAAACCGAACGATTGGTAGTTCAGTTGGAGCCCGCCTTAAAGAAGGCCTTGGAAGCGCGGTCCAAGCAAACGGGCGTGCCGATCAGCGAGTTCGTGCGCCGTACCTTGGTCGAAGCCCTCAAGAAGTCAAATGACGCGCTCAGATCGATCTGAAGAGTCGATAGCGCCTGCCGGTCAATCCCAGCCACTTCCTCTGCGCCTATCTCTCGTTGTGAATTCCGACGTCGTCTCGACGAAGTACTCCGTGGTCTTTTTCCGGAGAGCCGATGTAATGGACTACCACGCGAATCGGTTCCTGTGACGTCCCGCATTTGGCGCGCTCGGGCTCTTGCGGCCGCCCGCGACTCGATCGACCCGAGAGGAAAATCACCGGGGCGCAATCGCGGCCGAGTCGCAGCAGATTCCTTCAATCATGGTCAGTTCCTGTGACCTGCGGGAACCATATCGGCAGACTTCCGTCCCGAGCGTAGGCTTCCAACTCCTCGGTCGTCATCCGTTCGAAGGCCTTCGTCACCGTAGTATCTTCGAACTCGATCGCTTGCCGCGCTCTGCCCTCCGTGCGGTCCGCAATTTCCCTCGCGGCCTGAACGTTGCCACGCACCGCATCACGCACTTGTGCCTCCGCTATGAGTTCGGCCCACGTTCGCTTTTCCGGGTCATTCGGTACCGGCTCCTCCAGCTTGTTTCTGTACGCGTCCGAGAGGCTCTTGCTCTTGGGTCGGCCTAACGGGTTGCCGCTCGTTCCCTTCTTCCAGCGATAGGGCTTGCCCGCCTCGGCGATGTTCGGATTGTTGCTCTTTCCCATCGTTCCTGTTCCTAGCGTGAAACTAGCTTTGGCTTTGTACTCATTTCTGAGAGACGCTCCAGCGCTACCGCTACAAACGCTGGCTCGATCTCCATAGCGAAGCAACATCTGCCCACATTCTCAGCGGCGCAAAGATGCGTGCCTGAACCTGAAAACGGCTCGAAACAGACGTCTCCAGGTTCCGTATGCAGCAGGATCGGAGTCGTGAACAACTTCAGGGGCTTCTCTGTAGGGTGGCGCGATTCAACGCCGGGAAGCACAGGAACGTCGATCTGCCAGACTGTGGTTGGAAAGTCGCCCTCGTTACGTTTGGGCTTGTGGCCTTGCTTCCAGCCGAAGAAGCAAGGCTCGTGCTGCCACATGTAAAAGCTATGGGTTAGGACCGGCTTGTTCTTTACCCAGATGATCTGTTGGTGGACGAGGATTCCACACTCGCGCATCGCCTTCTCGACTTCGATCTGCCGCTGCGACGCGTGCCAGACGTAGATTGCCGCGTTCTCTTCACAAAATGCCAACGCTTGCCGCAGAAAGGCTTCGTAGAATGGACCTAGCGGTTCCGCTTTGGATTTGTCCGCGTAACGTCCCTTTCCAGTCCTTGTTTTTGCCGTCGGAGAAACCTTTGGAAGGATGATTCTTTGCGTCGTACGAAACCAAGTAGGGAGGATCTGTCGCACAGAGTTTCGCCGTCTTCCCATTCATGAGCGCGGAGACGTCTCCAGCGTTCGAGCTATCGCCGCACATCAGTCGGTGTTTGCCGATTTGCCAGATCTGCCCTAGCTTCGTTTTCCATTTCTTTTGCAGTTCGGCGGCTTGGTCGAGCTTTGGCTCCGGGGCACCGATATCGTTGTCACGAAAGCCCTTCAGCAGCGCATTGAGTTCATTCTCGCGCCAAAACCGGGATAGATCGGCATCGAGCGACGCTAAGAACCTCAGGATTCCATTCCAGGTCGAGTTCGCCGACGCGGTTGTCGGCTACGGCCAGTTCCCTCGCCTTCTTGTCCTTCTCTGAGATCCAGATCGCCGCGCTGAACTGCGACGAGTGACGTGCCATCGGTTTCAATTACGGTAATGGAGTGCAACGCCAGCCGCTCGCGCCGCTTCGACGGTCTTGTTCCCCGCAATCACGCGATTGTTGCGGTCGACAACGACGGAACGGCCAGCGCCGTACTTCTCAAGCGATGCCTCGAGCAATTCCCTTCCGCGCTTCGTTCCCTTGTTCGCGTTCTTGTCGTCGAGCACCAGCTGCGCGATCGGCATTGTCCGAAGGGCCGGTTTCATGACGCTCCTTCTACGCCGATAGGCAGAGACTGTAGTGACTTTTGTAGTGACCCTACGATCAGACGGCCACATGTACGTACATCCCCACACATGTGTGCCACGAAAATAAGGCTTTAGTTTTCAATCGGCATGATTGAAAAGAAACGACTTGGCGAAGCTAGCTATCCTGTCTTGGGCGCAGGAGGCCCCCGGTTCAAATCCGGGCGCCCCGACCATTTTTTCTAGTAGCCCGCCAACTTTCGTAAATCGCTTATCGTTCCTTTAAACGCATCGACATCGGCCGGCCCGGTCGAGATTCCACTTACGTTTTGCTGGTCGTACTGCCAAAAGAGCCAGTCTGTCCAGCCTCCCGGAACTTTCGGCGCGGCGATCTCCAGTTCGGCAATCCAAAGTGGATAGCTCGCCAGGTCTTGAGGATTGCCCAAGCTGCTTTTCCAGAAGCTAGGATACGTGTAAAGAATCGGTTTGCGACCTGTCGCTTGCGCCACGGTTGTAAGCCATGTTGATGCACCCGCAATGATATTGGCGGGCGAAACTCCTTCGGTAATCTCCAAGTCCAACGCGATGGGGAGATCGCCATGAGCAAGCAGGGTTGAGCCACCGTTCGCGGCTGCGAAGCGCCTTAAGAAGAAAGTGGCCTGGATCGCCGCATCGACCGACGGATGAAAAAAGTGGTACGCGCCTCGGAGCATGCTGGCTTTGCTCATGCCCGACCAATTGTCAGCGAAATACACGTCGGGCACCGATGCCCCTTCGCTGACTTTGGCGTAGGCGAACGCTTCGCCAGCGGTCGCGACGGCCGACCAATTCACCACTTCTTGATGGTGCGAAACATCGATGCCAGGAACGGCGCCACTGGGAAAAGCCATGATTCACCCTCCAATCTCGAAATTGAAATTCGTTGATCGCCGCAAGCTTGGCTACCGGTCGGCGCTGACACCTAGGACTTCTTTGCCGCGCCGTTCAGCGAGTTGTTGAGACCGGTGGCTCCCTTCAAGACATCATTCCAAAACGGAGTTCCCAGCGAAACGAATGCGCCCATCAACAGCAATCCGAGAACACATTTGAGCGGGTTCTCGAAGTCCGAGGAATATTGAGGAGTTCGAATGAGGGCAGGCTCGTTATTCAGCGCTCCCGATATCGTCTTGTGAGCTTTCGAGTATGCGGCGGCAATATCCTTATCATTGCCGCACGGAGAATTTTGGTTTTGGTCACAAAGGCTTTTGACGTTGTTAAGAATCGTCTGCTGTGCGATTGGATCAGCAGACACGGTCTCGTAGAGAAACAAGATGTTTGCGTTTAAGATTAAGACAACGACCATTGAAAGAATCAGAGCGATTATTTTGTTCTTCTTCGTATAGATCTTTTGAAAAGTCGCCATCGCTCCCTGGAATGCGGCTGCGATGTTGTCTTTGATCTGTCCTTCCGTAGCTGCAGCTGAAGCTACGATTCCCTGCAACTGCGGTTGTGCGAACGGGATGGCGTCGAGTAAATGACGGAAGTCGTCCGGACTAAACGTCTCCAATGCCGTTATGTCAAGGCCACGAGCTTTCAACGCATCTTGAACATCGGTTGCTTTCAGTTTTTCACCCATGAATTGTTCCAAGGCTCGCATCATGGCTTTGGGCTTTGCCTGAAGCAGGCTCTTCAGAAGTTCTTGAATCGCCTGGACAATTACACAGATCGCCAGAATCAGACCGACAACTGCCATTAGAGACTGCAATGTGCTCATAGCTACGCCTCATAAAAGGAATAGGGCCCGACCTATCAGAGCGTGGAGCATCAATACTTCTAAATACATTTCACGTCAATCGTTAAATTTGTAAACGGGAGTCATTTTTTGTCACGCCAGGTTGCTTTCTGGGGACGACTCCACGGACCGGGCGATCTCAGGCGACGTACAAACACTGCTGTATTCCCTTGGCTTGCCGACGTTACGAAAATTAGCGTGGGAGCAATGGTGCTACCAGTTGGAGGGCCCGGGACTATGCGAATTCTGATTGTGGATGATTGCGAGACGACGCGGCGGATTTTGCGCGTGATTGCGCGTTCGCGCGACTGGACCGTTTGCGGCGAAGCCGAATCGGGGCGTTCCGGCATACACGAATTTCAGCGGGTGAAGCCCGACGTGGTGCTCATCGACCTAGCGATGCCTGACATCAACGGCATCGAAGCGGCGAAACGGATGTCGACGTTGAATCCGAACGTCCCGCTGATCTTGTTTACGGTGCTGAATGCCGAAGGTTTGGAAGAGGCTGCGCAAGAGGCGGGAATTTCTTCCATCATCTCGAAAGCTCAGGCATGGGACCTGATCGGCACCGTCGAAAACACAGCGCAGAAACATCGAGAAGCTGCAAAGCCACATCGCGTAATGTAAGTTTAAAAAAGAATCGGACGCGACCAAGTGTTTCAAAGATTCGCGCCGGTCGGATTCGCGTGTGCGGGCGCTACAGCGTGACTTGCGAAGTCCTGTTATAGATTAAAGCTACATTTGTCCTGAAAACTTTCGACCCGACACTCAGACGCGCGGCGACAGGTGTCGACTAAGCGGTCAGCGCAGGATCCGGGCGCAACACTTGGTGTGCGTAAGTGATCGGGATGACGACTTCGACCATCGCTCCGGGATGAACGTTGTGCAGTCGAATTTCCCCGCCGAACTCTTTCACCCGCTGGCGCATTCCTGAAATGCCGATGCCGATGCTACCAGGACGGAACTCGACGATGTTTTCGCCGAGGCCTTTACCGTTGTCGCGGACTGCGACGACGATTTCGCGATCCGATTTTTCGATGAGGACGGAAGCTTTGTCGGCTCCCGAGTGGCGGAAGACGTTGGTGAGCCCTTCCTGAACGATGCGAAAGATCGCGGTTTCGATCTCGGACTTGAGTCGCGGAAAGTCATTGGGTTTCACTTCGACGGAAGTCTCGATGCCGCTTCGCTTGGAGAATCCTTCGAGAAACGGCTCGAGCGCGCAACGGAGACCAACTTCATCGAGCAGCGGCGGATGCAAAAGATGCGAAAGGCTGCGAACCTGCTGGATCGCACGATTGATCGATTCGCTGGCTTCGGCCAGCACTGTGTCGTTGCGATCGCTTTGCGGCACATTGCCCGGCAGGCAATCGATCATCATTTTGGCGGCGCTTAGTTCCTGGCCGAGCCCGTCGTGCAGTTCCCGCGCGATGCGGCGACGCTCCTCATCTTGCGCAATCAACAAACTGCCCGAGAGATGGCGAAGTTCGTGATTCAACGCTTCAAGCTGTCGCGTCTTTCGATGTAGTTCGGAGAAAACGCTCACCTTTGCTCGCAACAATTCCGGATTCACCGGCACCGAGATGTAATCGACGGCGCCGCGCTGATATCCCTGGAGGCGGTCGAGATCGGTGAGATGAATTCCCGAGATAAAAATGATCGCAGTATTTTGAAATCGCGGATGCTGACGAATCATGTCGGCCAGTTCGAACCCGTCGATCTCCGGCATGCTGACATCCATTAACACGACAGCGATGTCGTTCTTCAAAAGCAGATCGAGGGCCTGGCGGCCCGACGTTGCCTTGATGAGATTTTCGCCGAGCTCGCCCAGAATGGCTTCGTAGCTGAGAAGTTTTCCCGGCTGGTCGTCGACCATCAAGATATTGACTATATCGAGTTTGCTCATCCTGGTTCTCGGTCAATTCCCCCAACCAAATCCCTTTGTAATCCCGTAACCGCTAGCGATGCAACCACATGCGAAGCGCTGAGAGAAGTTGCTCTGTATTGACGGGCTTTGCAAGATATTCGGAAGCGCCCGCTTCGAGACATTTCTCGCGATCGCCCTTCATCGCTTTCGCAGTCAGCGCGATGATCGGTAATCGGCGCAGTGCCGGATTTTGCCGCAGCACCTGCATCGTTTCGTAGCCGTCCATCTCGGGCATCATGATGTCCATCAAGACGATCGCGACTTCAGGCGTAGATTCGAGTGTGGCGATCGCTTCGCGGCCGGTTCCGGCGGTGAGCACAACCATGCCGCGCCGCTCGAGCACGCTGCTTAACGCGAAGATGTTGCGGACGTCGTCGTCAACCACCAATACCTTTCGACCAACAAGCGCATCATCGGAACGATGCAGACGATCGAGCATCTTCTGCTTTTCCGGAGGAAGGTCCGCAACCACGCGATGGAGGAAGAGTGCCGTTTCGTCGAGCAAACGCTCGGGGGACTCAACACCTTTCACGACGACGCTGCGCGCCAAAGTGTGCAAGCGGGCGTCCTCTTCGGGTGACAAATCCTTGCCTGTGAAAACAACGACCGGAAGGTCGCCGGACGGAGTGTCGCGCAGACGCTCGAGAACTTCGAAGCCAGTCATGTCGGGCAGGCGAAGGTCGAGCACCATGCAGTCGTAAGTGCTTTCCGAGACCGCGCTGAGCGCTTCCATTCCCGTCGCAGCGACCGAAACGTCAATATCGTGGTGTCCGAGCAGTTCGCGAATGCTGAGTTGCTCCGCAGGGTTATCTTCGACGACCAGGAGCCGCTTGAGCCGCGGAACGGTGTAGTCCTTGATTTTGCCGAACGCGGATTCAAGCCCCTCGGGAGTCGTCGGCTTGGTAACGAAAGAAAACGCACCGCGCGACAAACCATGCTGGCGGTCCTCATCCATCGTCAGCATCTGCACCGGAATGTGACGCGTCGTCGGATCCTGTTTCAAGTGATTGAGCACGGTCCAACCGAGCATGTCCGGCAAAAACACATCAAGCGAAACCGCGCTCGGGTGGAATTCGCGAGCGAGAGCAAGTGCTTCTGCTCCGCGCGACGCGACGAGGACTTTGAAGCCTTTGTCATGCGAGAGATCGCATAACACGCGCGCGTAGTGCGGATCATCTTCGACGATCAGCAAGATGGGATCGTTGACCCCAAGATTGGCGCGGTCGTCGGGAATCTGCTCGGGCACGTGAACGGCGACGCTGGCTGTCGAGAGATGCATCGGCGACGGTGGCAGCGTGATGCGGCGATCGCTCGGCACGCCGACTCCCGAAGATGGACCGACATAAGTCTGTGGCAGATAGAGCGTGAATGTGCTGCCGGTGCCGGGCAAGCTATGCAGTTGAATTTCACCACCGAGCAGGCTGGCTAGTTCGCGGCTGATCGCGAGGCCAAGGCCCGTGCCGCCATACTTGCGGCTCGTGCCTGCGTCGGCCTGCTGGAACGCTTCGAAAATAATGCGCTGTTTTTCGGGGAGAATGCCGATGCCGGAGTCCGTGACTTCGAAGGCGATCACCGCACCGGCGCGGCTCAAGATGGGATGCTCTTCGCTCCAACCGTGATCGACAACACGCACCGCGAGACGCACGCCACCTTGCTCGGTGAACTTGAATGCGTTCGAGAGCAAATTCTTGAGCACCTGCTGCAAACGCTTCGAGTCGGTGACGATGCTCCGCATCAATTCGGGATCGGTGTTGATTTCGAAATTGAGCCTGCGATGGTCGGCTTCGTGACGGAACGGCCGCCCAATCATTTCAAGCAAGCTGGCGAAGAAAACTTCTTCCGCTTCGACGCTGACCGTGCCGGATTCGATTTTCGACAGGTCGAGAATGTCGCTGATCAGATTGAGCAAGTCGGTGCCCGCGCCGTGAATCGTGCGTGCGAATTCGACTTGCTTCGGCGTCAAATTGCCGTCGGGATTGTCGGTGAGTTGCTGGCCGAGAACGAGAATGCTATTCAGCGGCGTGCGCAACTCGTGCGACATGTTCGCCAGGAATTCCGATTTGTACTTCGAAGTGAGCGCCAGCTCCGTCGCTTTTTCTTCGACAGCGCGCCGGGCTTGTTCGATTTCCTGGTTCTTGCGTTCGACTTCGACGTTCTGTTCGGCAAGCTGCTGTGCTTTTTGTGCGAGCTGTTCGTTGGTCTGCTGCAGTTCGCCCTGCTGCGTCTGCAATTCGGTGGCGAGCTGCTGCGACTGTTTCAGCAACCCTTCCGTCTGCATCGTGGCTTCAATCGAGTTGAGCACGATCCCGATGCTCGACGTGAGCTGTTCCAGGAAGGCGAGATGCGACGCGGTGAAGGCGCTCAAAGACGCGAGCTCGATAACCGCCTTGACGCGATCCTCGAACAAAATCGGCAGCACGATGACGTTGCGCGGAACAGCTTCGAAAAGACCCGAGCGAATTGGCGTTGCGCTCGACGGCAGATCATTGATCAGCATGCGCCGCTTTTCCGCAGCGCACTGACCGACGAGCCCTTCGCCGATCCGCAAATGATGACGGTGACCTTCGCTCGAGTCCGCGAACGACGAAAGCAAAACCATCTCAAAGCTGTCTTCGGACTCCATCTGATAGATGACGCCTTGTTGCGCATCCACGAGCGGCGCGAGTTCCGAAAGCAACATGCGGCCGACCGTGCCAAGATCGCGCTGCCCCTGCAACATACCCGTGAAGCGCGCGAGGTTGGTCTTGAGCCAGTCCTGCTCCTTGTTGCGGTCGGTCGTGAGCCGCAGGTTGTCGATCATCGTGTTGATGTAGTCTTTGAGCTCCGCGACTTCGCCGCTCGCCTCGACTTGAATCGAACGCGTCAAGTCGCCCTTCGTCACGGCCGTCGTGACTTCCGCGATCGCGCGCACTTGGTTCGTCAAGTTATCCGCGAGCAGGTTGACGTTACCGGTGAGATCCTTCCACGTACCTGCGGCGCCCGGCACGTTCGCTTGACCGCCGAGGCGGCCTTCGACACCAACTTCGCGAGCGACCGTCGTCACCTGATCGGCGAACGTCGCCAGCGTGTCGGTCATGTTGTTGATGGTTTCCGCGAGCGCGGCAACTTCGCCCTTCGCGTTTACCGTAAGCTTTTGCGTGAGTTCGCCGTTGGCGACCGCCGTGACGACTTTCACGATGCCGCGCACCTGTTCGGTGAGGTTGGCGGCCATAACGTTCACGTTGTCGGTGAGGTCTTTCCACGTACCAGCGACGCCCGGCACCTTCGCCTGACCGCCAAGTTTCCCGTCGGTGCCGACTTCGCGCGCCACGCGCGTGACTTCGGCGGCGAACGCGTTGAGCTGGTCCACCATCGTGTTGATGGTGTTCTTCAACTCCAAGATTTCGCCCTTCACATCGACCGTGATTTTGCGAGACAAGTCGCCGCGTGCGACGGCCGTCGTGACTTCCGCGATGTTGCGCACCTGAGCCGTGAGGTTGCCGGCCATCGCGTTGACCGAGTCCGTCAAGTCCTTCCACGTGCCGCCGACGCCCGGCACGTCGGCCTGACCGCCGAGCCGGCCTTCGGATCCGACTTCGCGCGCCACGCGGGTAACCTCGGCGGCGAACGATCGAAGCTGCTCAACCATCGTGTTGAGCGTTTCTTTGAGCTGCAAAATTTCGCCGCGGACGTCCACCGTGATCTTGCGAGATAGGTCGCCGCTCGCAATCGCCGTCGCGACTTCCGCGATGTTACGCACCTGGCCGGTCAGGTTGCTGGCCATGAAG
The DNA here is from genome assembly GCA_963850795.1 of uncultured Acidobacteriota bacterium. GTDB lineage: Bacteria > Acidobacteriota > Terriglobia > Acidiferrales > UBA7541 > Acidiferrum. Next base: position 18,815 of record CAWKNS010000023.1, read on the forward strand.
TTGACGTTGTCGGTGAGGTCTTTCCACGTGCCGCCAACGCCGAACACCTGAGCCTGGCCGCCCAACTTCCCTTCCGTTCCGACTTCGCGCGCCACGCGCGTCACTTCGCCCGCGAAGGCGTTGAGCTGGTCCACCATGGTGTTGATCGTGTTCTTCAGCTCAAGAATTTCGCCGCGCACATCGACCGTAATCTTGCGAGACAAGTCGCCGCGCGCAACCGCTGTCGTGACTTCCGCGATGTTTCGAACCTGCGCGGTGAGGTTGCCGGCCATCGAGTTCACCGAGTCGGTCAAGTCCTTCCACGTGCCCGCGACTCCGGGCACGTTGGCCTGACCGCCGAGACGTCCTTCGGAACCAACTTCGCGTGCCACGCGGGTAACTTCTCCGGCGAACGCGTTGAGCTGGTCCACCATCGTGTTAATGGTGTCTTTCAGCAGCAAGATTTCGCCGCTGACGTTCACCGTGATCTTTTTCGAAAGGTCGCCGCTCGCGATGGCAGTCGAGACTTCCGCGATGTTTCGAACCTGGCCAGTGAGGTTGCTGGCCATCGAGTTCACCGAGTCGGTGAGGTCCTTCCACGTTCCCGCGACACCGGGCACTTGCGCCTGACCACCGAGCTTGCCGTCGGTGCCGACTTCGCGAGCAACACGCGTGACTTCCGACGCGAACGCGCGGAGCTGATCCACCATCGTGTTGAGCGTGTCTTTGAGTTCGAGAATTTCACCTTTGACGTCAACCGTGATCTTGCGAGACAAGTCGCCGCGCGCAACCGCCGTCGCGACTTCCGCGATGTTTCGAACCTGGCCGGTCAAGTTGCTGGCCATGAAGTTCACGTTGTCGGTGAGGTCCTTCCACGTGCCGCCGACGCCGGGCACTTCCGCCTGCCCGCCGAGTTTTCCGTCGGTACCAACTTCGCGCGCCACGCGGGTGACTTCGCCCGCGAACGCGTTGAGCTGGTCCACCATCGTATTGATGGTGTTTTTCAGTTCGAGAATTTCGCCCTTCACATCGACCGTGATCTTGCGAGACAAGTCGCCTCGTGCGACCGCCGTCGTGACTTCGGCGATGTTTCGAACCTGACCAGTCAGGTTGCTGGCCATGAAGTTCACATTGTCGGTGAGGTCCTTCCACGTACCGGCGACACCCGGCACGTTGGCCTGACCACCGAGGCGGCCTTCCGATCCGACTTCGCGCGCCACGCGCGTGACTTCTCCGGCGAACCTGTTGAGCTGGTCCACCATCGTGTTCAGCGTTTCTTTGAGCTGTAGAATTTCGCCGCGCACATCGACCGTGATTTTGCGAGATAGGTCGCCGGTCGCAATCGCCGTCGCGACCTCCGCGATATTACGCACCTGGCCGGTCAGGTTGCTGGCCATGAAGTTCACGTTGTCGGTGAGGTCCTTCCACGTGCCGCCGACTCCGGGCACTTCCGCCTGACCGCCGAGCTTGCCTTCCGTGCCGACTTCGCGTGCCACGCGCGTCACTTCGCCCGCGAACGCATTGAGCTGGTCCACCATCGTGTTGATGGTGTCTTTCAACGCCAAAATTTCGCCTTTTACGTCGACGGTAATCTTGCGAGATAAGTCGCCGCGCGCGACCGCCGTCGTGACTTCCGCGATGTTGCGAACCTGAGCCGTCAGGTTGCCGGCCATCGCGTTCACGGAGTCGGTCAAGTCTTTCCACGTGCCAGCGACGCCCGGCACGACCGCCTGGCCGCCAAGCTTTCCGTCCGTGCCGACTTCGCGCGCCACGCGCGTCACTTCCGACGCGAACGACCGCAACTGATCCACCATCGTGTTGATGGCTTCTTTGAGCTGCAAAATTTCGCCGCGCACATCGACCGTAATCTTGCGCGAAAGGTCGCCGCTCGCGACCGCCGTCGCGACTTCCGCAATGTTGCGCACCTGGCCAGTCAGGTTGCTGGCCATCGAGTTCACCGAATCGGTGAGATCTTTCCACGTCCCCGCGACGCCCGGCACCTGCGCCTGGCCGCCAAGTTTTCCGTCGGTGCCGACTTCGCGCGCCACGCGCGTCACTTCCGACGTGAAAATACTCAACTGCTGAATCATCGTGTTGACGATGGTCGCTGACCGCAGGAATTCGCCTTCGAGAGGCCGTCCATCAACGTCCAAGCGAACCGTCTGCGTCAAATTTCCTTGAGCGACGCCCGCAATCGCGCGCGTAACTTCCGTCGTCGGCCGCAGCAGGTCCTCGATCAGAGTGTTGACCGAACCTTCCATCTCGCCCCAGGCGCCCTTGGTCTGGTGGAAGCGAATCCGTTCGCGCGTTCTTCCCTCTTTACCGACCACTTGACCGGCGCGCTTTAACTCTTGCGAAATCTGTTGGTTGGTCGAAACGATATCGTTGAAAGTGTCGGCGATCTTTCCCGCGAGTCCCGTCCACGACCCCGGCAACCGAACGGACAAATCCCCGTCGCGCATCGTTTGCAAGCTCGCGAGAATCGCTGCGAGCTCCGGCGATGAGACGTGGCCGTTGCCGCTATTTCCATTGGTTCCGTTGTTTTCGGCCGTTGCTTCTACGAGTGGCGGCGGAATCGTCGCACTCTCATTCGCGCTCGACGATCTCGGATTACTTCGCTTCATGCTCGTCTCCAAACGATGGACCGCGCCGCGCGTGTTCCGCAAACCACTCCGGCCATCGCGACCTCAAAATCCGCTGTTTCACACCAAAGGTGGAGGACGCCGTATCACGCGGCGCGCACAGCACACGCTGGTCCTAGACCCATCGTCACTGGATACCACAAATAAAGGAGAGGCCCCCTACAGCGTTTGCTGTATGAAGCCCCGCTGGTTAACGAGCGATTGGTGACACGGCTTGATGCTGGCCGGTAGGACAGGCCAACACTTTGCGAAGACAATACCGCGCTATCTCAAACGCGAACGGTGAATTAGTCGAGGACGACGATGGTGTCGATTGGGTCGCGTAGGGTCGCCGGGACCCGAAGCAGCAAGCCACCGTCGAGAGTTTTCAGCTCGAGCTGCGTGGTTGCGTGATAGAGATGGGCCTGTTTCACTCCTGCCACCTCGGGAAGTGCCAGGTATTCGTCTTTCAAATCCAGAATGTGCAGGTAAGTCTTGCCATCTTTTTGCGTCGAGACGCCCCAGCTTCGCGGCGGAATCGGCCCGCCTCGAGTTCCGTAGATGGTCTCGCCATTCTTGGCCGTCCATTCGCCGATAGCGTGCAGTCGCTCGATAAATTCTGGCTGAACCTGCCCAGTCGGCATCGGCCCGATATTCAACAGGAAATTGGCGTTCGAACCGGCGGCGCGGACGAGATAGTGAATCAGATCGTTCACGCTTTTAAAATTTTTGTCGCTCTTGTTGTAGCCCCATGCGCCGCTGATCGTTTCGCACGTTTCGAGCGGCAGGTGGCTGATGCCTGTCTGATTGAATCCGGCCGTGTTCGCGCCGGGCAGATCTTTTTCGAACATTTGAAAATCTTCGCCATCGAAGGGCGCATGATGGTGGTTGCTGCCGACCAGCGCCGCCGGTTGCAATTTGTGAATCAGCGAATACGTGCGCTGGAGTTGCCAGTCGGCGTCCGGCTTGTCCCACATCCCGTCAAACCAGATCCCCGCCACATCGCCATAATTCGTCAGCAGCTCCGTGAGCTGCGCGTCCATGAAATCCAGATAGCGATTGAAGTCGCCGCCTTCGGGCCGGCCTGACGTGTGGCCTGTCTTTCCCAGCGGGAAATAATCCGGATTATGCCAATCGAGCTGCGAGTGGTAGAAAAACAGCTTGATGCCCTGCTTGCGGCATTCTTCTGCGAGCTGCTTCAGCGGATCCTTGGCATATGGCGTCGCATCCACGATGTTCCACTTGTTCTGCTTCGTCGCGAACATCGCGAATCCGTCGTGATGCTTGCTCGTGATTGTGATGTACTTCATGCCCGCCGATTTCGCGAGCGCGACGATCTCCGCCGCATTGAACTGCGTCGGATTAAACTGCGGCGCAAACTTCTCGTATTCGACGACTGGCACATGATGCTGCTCCATGTACCACTCGCCGTCCGCCGGAACGCTGTACACGCCCCAGTGAATGAACATCCCGAACTTCGCGTTCTGAAACCATTCGCGCGCCTTGAGATTCGAATCCGACGGCTGATACGTCTGCGCCGCAACCGGCCGATTCGCGACGACCACTAAAGCTCACCGCGACGATCGCAAACGCAACGAACGCCATTCGAATGATTTTCATAGTCTCCTCAGGCCCGCGAGCCGCCGACAACGCGCGGCGGCTTAAATCCCCGCACCGCAAAATACAACACGTACGCGTAGCAAACCAGCGGCACAACGAACGCCGTCTGAATCGAAGTTCGATCCGAAACGTATCCCATCAACGCCGGAAATACTGCGCCGCCGATGATCGCCATCACCAGCAACGACGACCCGCGCTTCGTATGCGCGCCGAGATTCTTCAAACTCAGTGCAAAAATCGTCGGGAACATGATCGAGTGAAAGAACCCGATCAGCACCACGGCCCACACGGGCGCCTCACCCGTCATTGCAATCGCCATCGCGCCGCAAACAAACGAACACGCCGCAAATATCGCCAGCAACTTGATTCGGCGCAATACTTTTCATCGTCGCCGATCCCGCAAATCGCCCGATCATGAATCCCAGCAAATGCCATTTCAGATAGTCCGACGCGACCTTCTCCGGCGTCCCCGGCAGCGCATACTGCGCAAACCGAATCACGAAACTCGTCACGCCCACCTGCGCGCCGACATAAAAAAACTGCGCCAGCACTCCGCTGATCAGATGCTTCTCGCGCCAAATGCTGCCGACAGGCGGAGCCTTCTCTTCCCGCAATCACATCCGCATCCGCCGGCAAACTCTCGCCCGCTTCCTTGATCTCCGGCAGCTTCGCAAAGTAAATCAGCGCCGCGACCAGCAAAAAGATCGCCGTGATCCCCAGATACGGCCCCTTCACGCGGCTCGCCTCCAGCGCCGAGTACGCATCGATCTGGTCCGTCGTCATCGCCGCAAGCTGCGCCACCGTGTACTCGATTCCCGACAAAATGAACGCCTTGCCGATGATCGGCGTCACCAGCGCGCCCACCGCGTTGAACGATTGCGCGAAATTCAGCCGACGTTCCGACGATTCCGCCGGCCCAAGAATCGTCACGTACGGATTCGCCGCCACCTCCAGCACGCCCTGCCCGCACGCCATCACAAACAACGCGAACAGAAAGAATCCGTACACTCGCACCGACGCCGCCGGAATAAACAAAAACGCGCCGAACGCGCACGTCAGCAACCCCGCAAGAATCCCCCGCTTGTACCCAATCTTCTCAAGCAACCAGCCCGCCGGCAGCGCCGACAAAAAATATCCGCCAAAAAACGCCGACTGAATCAGCGACGACTGCAAATCCGTCAGCCGAAACGCCTTCTTCAAATGCGGAATCAAAATGTCGTTGAGATTGACGCCCAGCGCCCACAAAAAAAACAAACTCGTGATCAATATAAAAGGAACGAGAAACCGCCGCTCCGTAAGCGGCGCCGATTCGCCGAAGACGAGCGATGTAGCGCCACTGCCTGCGAGGTCATCACCATGGCTAAGTCAGCGCCCGATCCAGATGCACATACCCGCCATCCACATATAAATGTTGCCCGGTGACGTGCGACGCCTGCGACGACAACAAAAACGCCACCATCGCAGCAATCTCATTCGCGTCGGTCATCCGCTGCCCCAGCGGAATCTTCGACACAATCTTCTGCCGCTTCTCTTCCGGATCGGAAACGTGCTCAGCCACTGCCGATACAGCGGCGTCATCACCTCAGCCGGAATCACCGCATTCACGCGAATGTGAAACGGCAAAAGCTCCGCCGCCCATTCCCGCGTCAGTGCCAGAATCGCGCCCTTCGCCGCGACATATCCCGACGTGCCGCCCTGCCCCGTCACCGCCGTCTTCGAGCCAATATTAATGATCGCTCCCCGCGCTCCTTCAAAAACGGCAGCGCAAAATGCGCCATGTTGTAGTAGTGCAGCAAATTCCGCTCGAGCGAGCCGACAAATTGCTCCGGCGTCCCGCGCTCCAACCCGACGCCATCGTTAATCCCCGCATTGTTCACCAGCGCATCGATTCGCCCGTGCTTTTTCGCCACGCGATCGATCGCGCCGCGGCAACTCTCCGCCGAACACAGATCGATCTCCAAAAACTCAGCCCCACGCGCCACTCCACTGCCACGCAGTTCGCCCGAAATCTGCTCGCCCGCTTCCTTGTCGCGATCCAGAACGATCGGCACCGCGCCTTCCTGCGCACAAGTCCGCGCAATCGCCGCGCCAATCCCCTTCGCGCCGCCCGTGATCACCACAACTTTCCCGCCAAGCTGTAAATCCACGAAACGCTTCCCCTGATCCCCACGCGTCACACAACAGGATCCTCGGCGCGCGCAAATCTCAACGCGAGGTCGAGAGCATACATCAGCTCAATTGACGCCGTTCAAGATAAATGGTTAAACCGAACAAGAGCAGACCAACGCGATGACAACAACGAACGATCATCAAAAGCGAGAGCTCGACGCTCGACAAGAAGACATGCATGAAACGCTACGGCATGTTGATCAAGGTCAAGGAAGACTCGATCCCGATGTACAAGGAATACCACGCCAAAGTCTGGCCCGAAGTCCTCGCCACCATTCGCTCCTGCAACATCAAAAACTATTCGATCTTTCTAAACGATGATTTCCTCTTTGCCTATTTCGAATATCACGGCACCGATTACGACGCCGACATGAAAAAAATGGCTGCCGACCCCAAAACGCAGGATTGGTGGAAGATCATGATGCCGATTCAGCGCCGATCGAAACTCGCGCCGAAGGCGAATGGTGGGCGCGAATGGAAGAAGTCTTTCACACAGAATAATTTGGCGCGTCGACTCGCCGACCTGCCCGTTCGAATCGCCGCTACTTCGTCGCGTTGCGCAGGACCGAGCCGGCAGCTTCCCACCTTCAAACGCAATTCGAAACGCCGCCGCAAACTTCCCCGGGGGTTTCGCCGGCACGCGAATATGCAGCCCGTCCGCGGCCTGTTCGAACGAAATCTTTTCGGTCGAACCGAGCAGCGTCACCGATTCTACCTTTCCCCCAACCGCCGTCCCCAACGACCGAATCATCGCCTCGCCACCCGTAGGCCATCCCAACTCAATCGCATACAAACTCGTGCCCTTCGTCGTAAAGCGAAAATCCTCCGCCGTATAACTCACCGTATCCGTATCGTGGAACGATCCAGCCGCAACTTTCGTCGGCCCCTCGCCAAACTTCGTCCAAGTCCGCGTCCCGTAGATCGCCTCCCCATTCACCGCGAGCCACGCGCCTACGTGTCGCAACACACTCTGCACCTCGTCCGGTATCGTCCCATCCGATCTCGGCCCAATATTCAGCAACAAATTCCCATTCTTGCTGACGATATCCACCAATTGATGCACCACAAACTCCGGCGACTTAAATGTATCGTTCTCGATGTATCCCCACGACTTGTTGCTCACCGAAGTATCCGTCTGCCAATGCAGCGGCCGAATCTGATCCAGCTGCCCACGCTCTAAATCCAGCACCGCCGAATGCTCCTGAATCGCATAATCCTTGTAATTGATCACGCCGACGTGATCGCCATACTTCAACGACGCGTTGTAATAAAACGCCGCAAACTTCGTCAGGTTCGGGCGAACCGATGGCTGCCCGATCCACCAATCGAAATAAACTATGTCTGGATGATATTTCTCGACGATCTCCGCCGACCGTGCCAGCCAATCGTCCGTCCACGCCTGTGAGACAAACGTGAAATCGTTCATCACCGGCGTCCCTTGCCGCGCCTCCAGCCAGTTGTGCGCCGGACCATACAACGCCGCGTTCGCAGGATCGTTCACGTCCGACGAAAACTGCCTCCCGACTCCCAAAAAGAAATTGTGCTCCACGCGATGCGACGATGCCCCGAAATGCAGCCCCGCAGCCCGCACCGCCTTCGCCAAATCTCCAATCACATCGCGATGCGGACCCATCTTCGCCGCCGTCCAATCGCTCAGCCCGCTGTCGTACATCGCAAACCCATCATGATGCTCCGCCACCGGTACCACATACTTCGCCCCCGACTCTTTAAATAGAGCCGCCCACACAGCCGGATCAAATTTCTCTGCCTTAAATCGCGGAATGAAATCCTTATACCCAAATTTGTCCTGCGGCCCGTACGTCGCGATGTGGTGCTTAAATATTTCCGTCCCTTGACGATACATTTCGCGCGGATACCATTCGCTCCCAAACGCCGGCACCGAATACACGCCCCAGTGAATGAAAATCCCAAACTTCGCGTCGGCATACCATTCGGGCACCTCGTACTTCTGCAACGACTCCCAATCCGCGCGATACGGACCTTCCCCATCTACTCGCGCCACGTCTGCCAGTAGCGTCTGCCGCGCCGAGTCATATTTCGCGCTCGCCTTCTGCCATATCGCATCGATCGTGGCCGGATCCTGCGCAGCCGTAGGAGCCGTTGCCGCTGCCGCACCAACGCTCGGCGACTGCGACCGCAGAGCCGACACCCCAACACCAAATCCCGCCACTGCGACTATGCAGCTCAGTCCGATCGTCCGCCAACGCCTCATCATCCCCTCAATCCGCTGCAAGTATCGCGTCCCATGACGCGCGCCAGTCTACGCCGAAATCCCGCCATTCGTGCCACTGTTTCCCACTTCGCCTCTTAAACCAAAGTTCCATTGACCCACTATTTTCGTACCTCTAATTTGACGTAATGGGCCAAAGCCCTGCTTTCGACATGCACACTGCAACTACAGACTTCGTCCCTCCCTCGCTCGATCCTGGCGAAAGCGAACTCCAGCACGAATTGTCGCTGATCCAAAAGCGCGACTCTTCGCTGAGCCGCTATTCGATTTCTGTCAGTCTGCTCCTCGTCGGCGCGATCATCGCCCTGGCCGCCATGGCAGCCCATCAGGGCACCGAGACCTTTCTCAAGATTCGCCTTACCGAAGCCATCTTTGCTCTGATTGCGCTCATCATTGTTTTCAACATCTACACGATTCGCCAGGAATTCCTGATCAAGCAGCTACGCGGTCAACTTTCCGTTAAACAGGCGCAATTCTACAATCTGCGCAATCTTTCGATGCTCGATCCTCTCACCGGCCTCTACAATCGCCGCTTCGCCGAGCAACGCCTCGCCGCTGAAGTCGCACGCACGCAGCGCATGGGTCATCCTCTCGCCCTCGTCATGCTCGATCTCAAAAATTTCGGCTTGATCAACGAACGCCTCGGTCGCGAAGCCGGCGATCAAGCCTTGCGCGAATTTGCGGCCCGCATGAGTTCCGTTATCCGTGGCTCCGACCTGGCCGTTCGTCTCGACGCAGACAAGTTCATGATGATTCTGCCCGAGTGCGCCACCGAGCAGCTGAACCGCGTTCTCTCTCGCCTCACGCCGTTCGAGCTTCGTTGGAAAGGCCACGAAGTCCCGTTGCAGTTCACCGCTTCCTCGAAGCAATACCAGATCGGCGAAAACCCCGAGGAGTTCATCGCCCGTGTCGCGCAAAATTTGGTCACGATGAAACGTGACGGCGCCAAAGCCCCACACTTCGAAACTCTGACTCTGTAACATTCTGGTCGTAGGGGCGGTGTTTACTCCGCCCCTGCTAAAAGTTCGCACCCAATTCAGCCGCAGTACCGCCCTCTTCCAACCTAGCTTCAACGCCAACTCCCTCACGGCTCACGAAACACGAATCCTTACCGCTCTCCCCTCTCCGTTGTACAATCCCCCATCATCCTGGAGGAAATCGCAGATGGCTCTTCCCACCGACAAACACTACACCGCTCACGTTCTCGAGCGCAGAGAGCTATCCGAAGATTTGTGGCTGGTAAAAGTCGATCCAGGCGGACCGTTTCCCTTCAAAGCCGGACAATACGCCACGCTCGGCGTAGATAGCGGCGAAAAGCGCATCGAGCGCGCCTATTCGATCGTCTCTTCGCCTTACGAAGAAGGCTTCCTCGAATTTTTTGTCGAACTCGTCCCTCAAGGCGAACTCACGCCGCTTCTCTACAAACTCCACAAAGGCGACAAACTCTACTGCCGAAAGATTGCCAAAGGCCGCTTCACTCTCGATCTGAAAAGTGGCCGCACAAACCACCTGTGCCTCGCCACCGTCACCGGCATCGCTCCGTTCGTCAGCTACGTCCGCACCCTTTATCAAGATTGGAAAAAACGCGACAGCGCCATGCCCGGCGATCACAAGCTTTATTGCCTTCAAGGCGGAAGCCGCTCCTGGGAATTCGGCTACCGCGAAGAACTCGAACGCATCGCCGCCGAAGTCCCGTGGTTCAAATATGTCGCCACCATCAGCCGCCCGTGGGAAGACGCCAACTGGCACGGCGAAACCGGCCGCGTTGACGATCTCGTCCGCAAATACGCTGACGAATGGAATCTCAAGCCCGCCGACACCACCGGCTATCTCTGCGGCCATCCCAGCATGTGTGAAAACGGCATGGGCATCCTCGCCCGCGCCGGCTGGCAAAAAGGCTCTCTCTTCGAAGAGGTCTACTTCATCCCCAGCAAAGAAGGCTCCGAGTAGTTCGCGGAAATCGCCCAACACAAAGAGTTCTGATCGCTTAAAAACGAAGTTGTCATCCTGAGCCGCCCGAAGGGCGGTGAAGGATCTCAACGTAAGGGCCTCTACAACTTCATCCGCCAACTACCCGCAACTCCTCCCGCACCTCTCCCGTCCCACAAAACATGACCCCAACCACAACGGCTCCTCTCGGTGTACAATGCCGCGCGGTTCGGCCCTGCCACTCGGCTCCTTGGGAGGCCCTTCAATGATCGTTGGTGTACCCCGAGAAGGTTTCCCGGGGGAACGTCGCGTTGCTCTTGTTCCAGCCGCCCTCGCGAACCTCTCCAAAATTGGTCTCGAAGTCATCGTCGAATCCGGCGCCGGAGTCGAAGCCGGATATCCCGACGCCGATTACGCCGCCAAAGGCGCAAAAATAGTTTCCGACCGCGCCGAAATTTTTCGCACAGCGGACATCATCGTCCAAGTCCTGAGCCCCGGCGCGAACGACAAAACCGGCGCCGACGATCTCGCACAATTCCGCCGCGATCAAATCGTAATCGGATTTTTCCGTCCGATGAATTCCGTCGACGTTCTGAAAAATCTCGCCGACCGCGGCGTCACTTCCTTCTCCGTCGAACTCATCCCGCGCACCACCCGCGCGCAAAGCATGGATGCGCTCTCTTCCATGGCGACTGTCGCCGGATACAAGGCCGTCCTCATCGCCGCCGACATCGTTCCGAAGTTTTTCCCGATGCTCACGACCGCGGCCGGCACGATCACACCCGCGCGCGTTCTCATCCTCGGCGTTGGCGTCGCCGGACTCCAGGCTATCGCCACCGCGCGACGCCTCGGCGCCGTCGTCTCCGCTTACGACCTTCGCCCCGTCGTGAAAGAACAAGTTCAAAGCCTCGGCGCACGCTTCGTCGAACTCCCTCTCGAGGCGCAAAACGCGCAAGACGCTCGCGGATACGCCACTGCGCAAGACGAGAGCTTCTACAAACGCCAACGTGAACTCCTCGGCAAAGTCATCGCCGAAAACGACGTCGTCATCACCACCGCCGTCATTCCCGGCAAAAAAGCTCCGATCCTCGTCACCAAAGAAATGGTCGCAGGCATGGCGCCGCGCTCCGTCATCATCGACCTCGCCGCCGAACGCGGCGGCAACTGCGAGCTCACGCACCCCGGCGAAAAAATCACCGTCGATAAAGACATCGCGATCGTCGGCTGGTTCAATCTCGCCAGCACCGTGCCCTTTCACGCCAGCCAGATGTACGCGCGCAATCTCTCGACTTTCCTCGCGCTGCTCGTCAAAGACGGCAAGCTCAACCTCAATCTCAAGGACGACATCCTCCGCGACACGCTCGTCACTCACAACGGCGACATCGTCAACGCGCGCCTCCGCGAACTCTTCCAGCTTCCCGCTCTCGCTGCTAAGGAGGAAACTCCGCAATGAAGTTGGACCTGCTCACCGGCCTCTACGTCTTCATGCTGGCCGCATTCATCGGATTCGAAATCATCCGCCGCGTGTCGCCGCTCCTCCACACGCCGCTGATGTCTCTCACCAACGCGCTCGACGCCATCGCCGTCGTCGGCGCCATCATCCTCGCCGGTGAACACAAAACCAATCTCGCCGCGATCCTCGGCACCATCGCCATCATCGCCGCCACCAGCAACATCGTCGGCGGCTTCATCATCACCGACCGCATGTTGAAGATGTTCAAGCGCAGCGGACCAAAAACGGGCGGCGGCCGGCGAAATGACCACCTTCTTCACCACCGAAACGCTGATCGAGTGCACCTACCTCGTCGCTACCGCTCTTTTCATTCTTTCGCTCAAGTGGCTCAGCTCCCCCGTCACCGCGCGCCGCGGCCTCTTCGCGGGCGAAGCCGGCATGGTCCTTGCCATCGGCGGCACACTCCTCCACGCCGGCATCATCGACTACAAACTCATTGCCATCGGCCTCGTCGTCGGCACCATCATCGGCATTCCGCTCGGCAACGTCGCAATGACAGCCGTCCCGCAGCGAACCGCGCTCAGCCACGCCTTCGGCGCGCTCTGCGTCACCGTCGTCGGCACCGCCGAGTTCTACCTCCGCGCCCCCGACATCGGCCCCTTCATGATGGCCGTCCTCTCGATGGAAGTAATTCTCGGCTCGCTCACCTTCACCGGCAGCTTGATGGCCGCAGGGAAATTGCAGGAAGTCCTTCCCCAGCGCCCCATCACCTACAAAGGCCAGAATTTCGTCAACGCCCTGCTCTTCGCGATCGCGCTCGCTGTCGCCGTGATTCTCTGCATCCATCCTGATCAGATCCGCCTCTTCCCGATTATGATCATCATCCCGCTCATCTTCGGCGTGATGCTTGTGATCCCCATCGGCGGCGCCGACATGCCCACCGTCATCTCGCTTTTGAATTCCTACGCCGGACTCTCCGCCGCCGCGATGGGCTTCGTCCTCAACAGCAAGCTCCTCATCATTGCCGGCGCGCTCGACGGCTCTTCCGGTTTCATCCTCTCGGTCATCATGTCGAAAGCGATGAACCGCTCGTTCACAAACGTTCTCTTCGGCGGCTTCGGCCAAATTCAAACCGTCGCCGGCGGCGCCAAAGAAGCTCCGCCCGTCCGCAGCGCCACTCCCGAAGAAGCCGCCGGCATCCTCGGTGCCGCCAGCAAAGTCGTTGTCGTCCCCGGTTACGGCATGGCCGTCGCGCAAGCTCAGCACAAAGTCCGCGAACTCTACGATTCGCTCACCAAGCGCGGCGTTGACGTCACTTTCGGCATCCACCCCGTCGCCGGACGCATGCCCGGCCACATGAACGTCCTCCTCGCCGAAGCCGACATCCCCTACGACAAGCTTCTCGAAATGGATCAGATCAACGGCGACCTCGCGCAAACCGACGTCGCCCTCATCATCGGTGCCAACGACGTCACCAATCCCGCTGCGCGCACCGACCCCAGCAGCCCCATCTACGGCATGCCCATCCTCGACGTAGACAAAGCCCGCACCGTCATGGTCATCAAGCGCAGCATGGCCGCCGGTTTCGCCGGCATCGACAACCCTCTCTACTACCTCGACAAAACACTGATGCTCTTCGGCGACGCCAAAAATTTCGTCAGCAACATCGTCCGCGAACTCACCGGCGGCTCCGGCCACGGCTGATCCACTTCGAAAATTAAACCGTATGCCATCCTGAGCGGAGCGAAGGATCTCAGCCGTGTCGCCGCTACAGACCGTGATGTCGTGTGCGCGATCGATACAACCACACGCGCCCGTAGTCACCAAATGCTCATCCAATCCACGTGAAAACCTTCTCCATCGACCGCACCATCTTCCTCCCCCGCCCCATCGACGAAGTCTTCCCCTTCTTCGCCGACGCCCACAACCTCGAACGCCTCACTCCGCCCTTCCTCAAATTCCGCGTCATCACTCCCGACCCAATCGAAATGCGCCCCGGCACGCATATCCGCTACAAACTCCATCTCCACGGCCTCCCCATCTCCTGGGAGAGCGAAATCACCGCCTGGGATCCCCCTCACCGCTTCATCGACGAACAACTCAGCGGCCCCTATCGCCTCTGGCGCCACGAACATCGCTTCGTCTCCCAAAATGGCGGCACCCAAGTCACCGACCACGTCGACTACGCCGTCCTCGGCGGCTCCATCATCAACTCCCTCTTCGTCGCCCCCGACATCCGCCGCATCTTCGATTACCGCACCCAAGTCCTCCAATCCCTCTTCAACTAATCTCTGCGTCTCTGTGCTCTCTGTGACCTCTGCATTAAATTATTTTTTCTCTAACTCAGGATCCGCGCACACAACTCCGCCATTCGCGCCGATTCAGCAAATACCAATCCATTTCTGTAATGGAAGATCCTTCAGAGATGTGACAGCGATCGGCCAACCTCAATCTCCATCGGCCAATCGTTACATCATTGCTTCTTCACTTCGCCTTCGAAAACCCTACGCCGCCCGCGTCGCCTTCATCTGCGACGCCGCCGGCCGATCCCGAACCCGCCCCGCCATCCTTCTTCTGCCGCACCCGCCTCACCGACGCCGAAAGCCATCCGCGCGACGGCATCGCATCCCATCCTGGACGCGGATGCCGAATATTCTCGCGCTCGCGCAAGAAATCCAGCACGAACGAAATCGTCGCGAACAGCAGCAACAAATTAACGAGGGAACTCGGCGTAAGGTGTATTGCGTGGTCGATAATCCAAGTCAACAGTAGGATCATTCCTACGATTACGAGCATGGAGCTTCCAATCACCCCGGTACCAGCGTTCGAAAATCCGCTCGCTTCTCAAGCTCGAAGGTCTGCGGCCCTCGATTTCACCGGTCCAGAAGAAATTCTCCGTCGTGCCGCGCTTTGCAGCGTCCGCTGCTTGGCTGGGAACCATCGGCGCGCAACCTGGGAGAGACATCCGCAGTATAAACGCCATAGCGCCATCAGTACGAATAGTACTGTTTTGCTGGATTTTTAGTACCCGGTGTATAGGACTACCTTCATCCGATTACCGCACGCACCGTCGCGACTCAATTCGCGCTCTGATCCGAATTTCCACGCGCGCGCCAATGCGCCGCCACCAACTTGATCTCTTCATACGTAATTTCCGCCGGCAACGCATCCTTCAACGCCCGCAGACGCTCCGTACCCAACCGCTCGCAAGCCTCCCGAATCTGCTCCAGCCGCCCCGCCCCAATCCACTCCGCTCGAAACTCCACCTCTCCGTTTTCCACCATCTCCGACACCATCGACACAACCGTCGCCAGCGCCCGCCCTCGCGCCCTCGCAACTTCCTCCAACGTGCGTCCTTCCGCCAGCAAACTCAGCGTCTCCTGCGCCGGCGAAACCGCCACTTTCTTGCTCGCCGCCTCACGCTCTCCTTCTTCGAATCTCTTCAACTCCGCCAAAATCTCCGTGCCGTATTTCTCCACTTTCTTTTCGCCAAATCCCAGCACATTCATCAACTGCCCCGCCGTCGCCGGCCGCACTCGGCAAAGCGCATCCATCGAATTGTCATTCATCACGATGTACGCAGGCATCCCAAGCTCCTTCGCCTTCTTGCTCCTCCACGCCCGCAAATGCTCCCGCAATTCCGGATCGATCCCCGCAGCCGCCGCCTCATCATCCGCAAACTCGCGAAATTTCCGCGCGTCTTCGCCCGTTCGCCCCGAGCCAAACGAACCCGATGCACCACCGCCAACTCCCGCCCCCGCAGCCGCCGCCATTCCTCGCCTTTTCTTCGAACGCCTTCCGACACTCGGCACCGCCACCGGCTCCGCCAACCACGACGGCATCACCCCGCACACATCGCACGCATTACATCGCTCCCACTTCGGCCTCTCACCAAAGTGCGAACAAATCCGCATGTGCCGGCACTCCACTTCCTCCACAAATCGCCGCACCGTGTTGTACCGCGACCACGCCCGCTCCTTCTCCTCCAGATCACTCAGCTGATTGATGAAATACGCCAGCAGCCCCGCATCTTTCTTCTGCCACAACATCACGCAGTCCGCCGCCAGCCCATCCCGCCCCGCGCGCCCCGCCTCTTGGTAATACTGTTCCACCGATTTCGGCATCGACAGATGAATCACCGCGCGCACCGCCGCCTTATTGATCCCCAATCCGAACGCGATCGTCCCCACCAGCACGCGAACTTCATCCGCCATCCACTTCTCTTGATTCTTCCGACGATCCTCGGAATCCATCTGCCCGTGATACGCGATCGCCGGAATCCCCCGCCCCTCCAGAAAATCCACCGTCTCCTCGACGCGGCGAATCGTCGGCGCATACACAATCAAATTGTTGTCGCCATACGCGCGCAGCGCCCGCACCAGCAGCGCCTCCTGCTCCTCGCCGCCATCGCACTCCCGCACGATGTACCGCAAATTCGGCCGGTGAAAACTCGCAATGTATTTATCCGGCTCTCTCAATTTCAATTGCGCGATGATGTCGTGCCGCACCTGCCGCGTCGCGCTCGCCGTAAACGCCGCAATCGCGCACCCAGGAAAATTCGCCCGCAGCGAACTCAGTTGCCGGTACTCCGGCCGAAACTCGTGTCCCCACTCCGAAATGCAGTGCGCCTCATCGATCGCAAAAATCGAGACCGGCACCTTCCTCAGCCAATCCACCGTATCCGCTCGCGCCAATCGCTCGGGCGACAAATACAGCAGCCGATATTTCCCCTGCACCGCCTCGCGCATCACGCGGCTCTGCTCGCCCGCACCCACCGTGCTATTCACCATCCCCGCCGGAATCCCCATCTGGGTGAGTTGCGCCAGTTGATCCTGCATCAGCGCGATCAGCGGCGAAATCACCACCACCGTTTTGTCTTGCGACAGCGCCGCCGGCAACTGATAACACAACGATTTCCCACCGCCCGTCGGCATCACCACACACGCATCCCGCCCGTCGATCAAACTCCCGACGATCCGCTCTTGCATCGGCCGAAACGAGTCGTACCCCCAATACCGTTTCAGTCCCTCAAAAATATCCACTTGGTTCATCGTACAAAGAGTGTAACCTACTCCCCGCCGTCGCAAACTCGCGCCGTCAGCGGCATTTGGGTGCCGCACCCTTAGCTTTGAAAGGGTGCGGGTTTAGATGACACACCGGCATCACTGCCTGGGCGTTCGCAGCCAGCGCTCGCTTTTGTGGGTCGCGGCTTCAGCCGCGACGTAAACCTTGCGCCAAGGGGCTTTAGCCCCTGAAGTAATTGCTCGAAGGCGGTCGTTGCCGTGTGCAACCGCAACGCGACTTATTGTTGAGACCCAACAATGCCGAAGTCTTTTCTACCTACCAACGCTGTCTTTCCAACGCTACCGCACATCCTCATCTGCTTTGCTCTGATCGGCTGCGCCCCTAGAAAACCCATAGTCTCGACCGCTCCCTCATTCCACCTGCAATCCGTGAGCGGTTCCTCACTCCTGCTCTCTCCCAACATCCCCACTCAGCAATCCCTCGACACATCCGTCTCGTTCGCACTAGCCGCAAACACCGAAGCCCCGACCGCGTCCAACGCGTGTTCGACAACGAACGGTATGTTCCGAGTAGAACGAGATCCAACGAATCAGAACCTACGCGTCGTCTTGCCGCCGCCAAATCGATGGCTCTTCGGCTCCACAAACTCATCCAGCGCCGACGAAAACAACATCATCGACTCGCTCTACAGTTTTTTGGCAGCCACAGACCAGTCCGACCGCTCCGGCTGCTTCGCCGACAAAAACATTTCCGCCCACGACTACATCCTCCAAAACATCCCCACCCGCCCCTCCGACAGCCTCTTCAACGCCTACGGCTACCGCATCGAACGCAGCGGCGTAAATCTCAAACCAGACCTCCGCCTCAAAATCGAACGCGCCTACTTCACCTCCACCGAAAAATCCGTACAAAGATTATCTAGGCGTCAGCACCGTCCTCTTCGACGTCACCACAAACCCCGACGGCTCGCTCAAATTTCAGCAGGCTCAACCGATCCGCTACAACCCCGACTCCCTATCCCAAACCGACCACGAAGGCTCCCGCGATCTCGCAATCCTCGATCTCAAACCCCAAAGGCACTACCGCGTCCTCTTCTACACCCACCAGGTCCCCACCGACCAAAACTTCACCGCCGCCCTCATCGGCTCCGACGACCTCACCCGCCTCGACGATTTCGAACAAAAAATGCGGGCTGACGCCGGCGCCTCTTGCTCATCCTCAACCACGAAAGCCGACGAACGCGCCACCACCACCGACGACGTCCAATGTATGGAATTCCGCGGCTTCGCCACCGTAAGCGTCCAAATCCCCGTCGAACTCAACAACCAACCAAAATTCGTCGACTGGGGAACCTCAGTAAAATACGTAGTCCCCGAAAAATCCCAAAAATCCCTCAAAATTCAACGCCAATTCGCCGGCGCCTACTTCCCAATAATTTTCAACCGCGCCGACAAAAGCATCCAGGATCTAGCCCTAATCAGCGGCGACCGCCTCACATGGTAATCCCTTCCTTGAGCGCGACACAGAATTTCCATCGCGGCCATGTACGGGCGCAGCACCGCTGCGCCCCATGTCCGCACAATCCATGCGCTTGAACCGTTTTGTTTGTTGTATTGACTTGAGAAAATGAGAAGAGCGTTGTCATCCCGACCGAAGCGACCCGACGCTTTTTCTTTCGCGTTCGCTTCTGAGCGAACGCGTCAGGTCGCGCAGTGGAGGGACCCTGGCTTGATCTCATACGCACTACAACTCACATGAACATTCGCGTCCGCGCATCACACTCTATGTAAGGCGCAGCACCGCTGCGCCCCATGTCCGCAACACCTCGGCCCCGATAGCTCGCTTCTCTCTTTGTCTTCCCTTTCAACTTTCGACTGTCAACCTCTTCCCCTCACTTCACCGCTTCAATATCCCCCACCATCACCGCCGCCCCCGCCCCAACCTCCACCTTCTTCCCTCCGCTGACAAACCTCCCCAAAAACTCCCCACTCCTCCAATCCCCTTCCCACCCGTCTTCCACCGCAATCAAAAAATATTTCCCCGGCACAACACCGCCCAACTCAAACGCCCCACTCGAATCGCTCTCCGCCACCCGCATCAAATTATTCGCATCCTCAAATCCCTCCGGCACCAGCGTCACAAAAACCCCCTCCGCCGCTGCGCCCCTCTTCACCACGCGCCCACGAACCCGCCCCGCTATCCCCGCCGAAATCTTCAACTCGATCTCACGCCCCGCCTGAATCTCCGTGAAATCCCCAACAAGAGTCGCCCCCTTGGCACGAATCCCCAAAACCGCGTCCGCAAACTGCGGCATGCCGATCACGTACCGCCCACTCAATAACTCCTCATGAAATTCAAACTCACCCTTCGCCCCAACCGTCGCCGAATACGATTTCCCCAGCGCATTCCCATACGCCAATTTCAAAGTCGTCCCTACAACGTTCGTCCCGCTCGCACCCTGCAACACGCCGCGGATCACCGTCGGCGCGCTCGAATTGTCGAAGTCCCTTCCCGACAAGTTCACCGAAGTCACGCGCTGCTCTGCATTTTTCCCGGTGCCCGCCTTCCAGGTAATATCCACTCGTCCCGGCGCTAACCCATCAATCGTGATCGCGTCTTGCCCAACCGTCGTTGGTGCCTGCACTTGCTCCGTAATCCCGTCCGCGATGTACTGCTCCGCAGAAATCAGTTGAACTCTCGCGTTCGGATCGTAGTTCTTGACCGAAACGCTCCGCGCTTCGACCGGCGAGAGCGCCACGTCCGCCCTGGCGCTCTCGCCTTCCGTCAGTGTAATCCGCCCCGCCGTCTCCGCGTCCATCGCGCCGGGATAAAACGTCACCGGATACGCCACGCCCGTGTCCACATCGCCCGGTGGCAACGCCCCGGTCGGCCCCGTCGATGTAATCACTCCCGGCTCCGCATACCAGGGCCGCGCGCTCACCGCCACAACATAAGTGCCCGGCTCCAGATGGTCGAACCGGTATGCTCCCAAATCATTCAGTTCCACCCAATGGTCCCGCGCTAATCGTCGCCCTCTTCCCGTGGAAACTTCGTGCATCAACAACACGCGTCCAAAACCTACAGGGTCGCCACGCTCGTCCAGCACATGCCCAACAATCGATCCACCTGCCGTCATCGCGAATCGCACATCCTCGCTCTTCGACTCCGGACCAACCACGATCGCCGTAAAAAATTCCTCGTGCCCTTTGTAACTCTGCGAGACATACCCGCGCCGCTTCGCCGACAACTGGTATCGGCCTGACGCCAGTCCTTCGAACGAAAACGTTCCATCCGCTCCCGTCGCACACGTCTCGCGTGCATTTTTCCCTTCGACGACATCGATGGAAACCTCGGTTCGCGCAAGCGGCTTCCCGGTTCGCGCGTCTACAGCTGTTCCAGCGATGCGATACCCACCGCGCGACGTTTGTCCCTTCGCGCCAGTCGATGCCGTACACACGGCAACAGCACAAATCGCCACCGAAATTGCTCTCGACCTCGCGCTCGTAAAAAGCTTCACTGCTGCTCCTCGCGTCCCACGCGCACGAGTTCCAGATCCAACGCCGTGTGCTCGTTCGGGCGCAACGTCACTTCTTTCGCATGCACCTCAAACTTTCCCATCTCATTGGGCTCCGCATAGGCGAAGTCATCCACGCGGTCCACCGCCAACACCTGATACCTTCCCGGCGCCAACGGCGGAAAGTGGTATTGCCCCGCGACAACCACGATCGTCTTCGCTTGTTTCGGCATGCCTTCTGGAATCGCGATCACCGCCGCAGCGGAAACATCCGAATCGAGCTTCACTTTTCCTTCCAGAATCGAAGCGTCGTCTCGCACGCGCACATCAATCGGTGCCACCGCCGCCCCCGGCGCAACCACCAAATCCTCCCGCAGCAGATCGGTCATTCCAGACTGCATCGATTCGATATACACACCTCGCATCATCGGCATCTCGATGCTGTAGCGCCCCGGTTCCACGCCTCGCAAGACAGCTTTGCCCGCATCACTCTTCTCCGGGCTCGCGTAGTACCTCGGGAAATTTCCGCGCTCGTCTTTCGGCCTCAACATCACCTGCGAGAGGTATTGAAGATTGGAACGGACCGATCCGTTTTCATCCAGTGGATACGTCTTCTTGCTCGTCTCCGGCTTCATGTGATCGGCATGCACATTCACCGTGATCGTCGCGCACGGCACCAGCGCAATCTGCAATCCCGACACATCCTTCGTCAGGTTCAACCGTCTCGACGCCGCGACACATTCATTCGCGTCGCGCTCGCCGTTGCTCGCGTGAATCGTGTACGACCCGCGCGGAAGCTCCGCCAGCAAGAATTCGCGCTCAGGATTCGATGGCGCGAGATCAGCAACGCGCTGGTTCGCCGAGTTGAAGATCCATATCGTGGGAGGGTTTCCTGGTGCACCTCCGGTGGTAAATCCACGCACACTGAACAATGGTTGAAGCTCCATTCGCAAATCCAAATCGGCGTGTTTTCCTGCGGGCAAGTCAACCGGGCTTGCCGTCGCCGGATCGTTCCCGCCTCCATAAAACATCACCGGATAACCGAGTACCGCTCTACCCGCGTCGCTCTTTCGTTGGGCACCCTCGTAGCTCGGCCCCGCTGCAACGTAATACCGCCCCGTCGGCACGGGAGACACACGAAATTCACCATCTGCATCCGTGTCAACGAATCCCGGCCTCTCCTCCAAAATCCGTTTTCCTTCCAACGCCGCCTCGAACATCAGATGAATCGGCAGCCCCTCAAGCGGCTCGCCACTTTCGTCAACGACTCTTCCCGCGATCGCCGCCCACGGCGTCATTTTCACCGTCACTTCCGCCCCGGGCTCCATTCTTACCTCCTGAGAGGGAGTCATCCTCCTGCCCAATCCCGTTCGAACTTCCTGCGCCATGTGATAGCCAGGCTTATTCGCGAAGAGCCCTCCTCTCCCGATCGCGGTCAGTCCACGAATCTCAAATCTCCCTTCTTCATTCGTCATGACCCGCCTCGTCACCGGCTGCCCCTCGCCGATCCTCCCCTCAAGCGATACCTCCACCAGCGCGTGTGGCACACCCTTCCCCGTCACCGTATCGATCACCACGCCGCCCATCAAATACTCCGGCACCGCCCCTTGTCCGCTCGCAATCGCGCCCGGCTGCCCCGCATTCGACACATCCTGCCAAGCCGCAGCAGCAAGATCGCCACGCAGACCCGCGCACACCATCCAGGCCATCACCAACCCAATCCCCGCTTGCCACAACGCGCCCACGCCAGTACCTCCGCCGTACCGTATCCAACCCCTACCACCCTCCGATGTCAATTCCTTCCCGAAAAGATATCCGACCTACCGGCGCCCACCACCACGATCATTTTGGAGTGCGGCGATCCCGCGCCGCTTTCACGGTCCCCACGCCATCACCCACACTCCCCCCATTCGCCTCTATCCTCGCGCCGGAATCAATCAGCTCATGTCCTCGATAGGGTGTTGGCGCCACCCTGTACCCGCGATCGCTTCCCAGATCGCGGGGTTTAAATTCAACGTCACCCACAACCTAACCACCCGCCCAGCTCCCCCGTTTGAACACCCATTCGAACAGTACCAACAAATAACGATATTGACATACCATCAAATCTAAGCTATCATGGGTCGTGCTACCCCTCCTCACCCTCCGCCCAACCTCACCGTCCCGGCCATACCCCCACTCCGCCCCAATAACCCCCTTAGAATCACACTCTTGCACTCAGCCCACTCACAACCCCCATAGAATCACATCCTTACGCAAAAACACCCCGGGGGGTCCCCCCTCCCCTCCCTCCCACCAACTTGACATCCCACCAATTCACATATATCCACCAAGCCTCAACAATTCCGGAGGCAGGCCACGTGACCTGGACCCAAAACTACAATCCCGCAGGCCAATGGCTGCTCTCTACCCTCCTCGCCGCCATTCCCGTTTTGATACTTCTCAGCGCACTCGCCATCTTTCGCATCAAGGCCCACTTCGCCGCTCTCATCGGCCTCGCCACTTCGCTCCTCATCGCCTGCTCTATCTTCGGTATGCCATTGAAAATGGGCGCGATGTCCGCCGTCTACGGCATCCTCTATGGCCTCTTCCCCATCGGCTGGATCGTTCTCAACGTCATCTTCATGTACGACCTCACCTGCGAAGCCGGCCACTTCAAAGTCCTCCAGCAAAGCCTTATGGGCATCACGCAGGATCGCCGCCTCCAGCTCGTCCTCATCGCCTTCGCCTTCGGCGCCTTCTTCGAGGGCGCCTGCGGCTTCGGCACTCCCGTAGCCGTCACCGCCGCCATCCTCATCGGCATCGGTTTCAAGCCGTTGCAGGCTTCCGGACTCTCGCTGATCGCAAACACCGCGCCCGTCGCGTTCGGCGCCCTCGGCACTCCGTTGATCGCGCTCTCCGGAGTCAGCGGCCTCAGCCTCATTCAACTCAGCGCCATGACCGGCCGAATTCTTCCGTTCTTTTCTCTGCTCGTTCCGTTCTGGCTGATCTGGACCTTCGCTGGTTTCGACGGGATGATCGAAGTCTGGCCCGCCACTCTGGTCGCCGGGCTTTTCTTCGCGATCCCGCAATTCCTGATTTCCAACCTTCACGGCCCCTGGCTCGTCGATGTCGTCGCGTCCGTTTGCTCCATCGCCGGAGTTACAGCGCTACTGCTGTTCTGGCATCCCAAACGAATCTGGGGTCTCGAAGGCCACGAAGCCGATCGCACCGCACGCGCGGAACATGGTCACGCGCGTTCCGCCGTGATCAAAGCGTGGACACCGTGGGTCATCCTCAGCGTCATCGTTTTTGTTTGGGGATTGCCTTCGACAAAAACTTTTCTCGATCACGTCTCAAGTCCGAAAATTCCGATCGCATATTTGCACAATCAATCGCTGCGCGTTCCACCCGTCGTTACGAAACCGACGCCCGAACCCGCAATTTTCCTGCTGAATTGGCTCTCCGCGTCCGGCACGGGAATTCTGTTCTCAGCGATCATCTCCGGATTCTTGATGGGCTACAGCCCAATCCGTCTAATCCGCCAGTACGCAAAAACACTGTATCGGGTGCGTTTTTCATTGATCACGATTGCCGCCATGATGGCAATCGGCTTCACCACGCGATACTCTGGACTCGACGCCACGATGGGCCTAGCCTTCGCGCGCACCGGTATGCTCTATCCATTTTTCGGCACGCTGCTCGGATGGCTCGGCGTCGCGCTTACCGGCTCCGACACCGCCTCCAACGTTCTGTTTGGCAGCCTACAGCGCATCTCCGCGAACCAAGTCGGCGTTTCGCCCGTACTAATGTGCGCCGCCAACAGCGCCGGCGGCGTTATGGGCAAAATGATCGACGCCCAAAGCATCGTCGTCGCCAGCACCGCGACCAAGTGGTACGGCCACGAAGGCGACATCCTCCGCTACGTTTTCCTCCACAGCCTCGCGCTCGCCTCCCTCGTCGGCATCCTGGTTTTCCTCCAAGCCTACGTAGCCCCGTTCACAAAAATGGTGATCCACTAATGCCCAACGCAGCACCTCTTAGCGCAATTTTCTGCTTACAGCCTTTACATCCGCAATTCGTTACTTCACTCTTTTCTCGTGAACGCTGCGATTGTCAATCGATTCCGCGAAATCGTCGGTCCACGCGGACTGATCACGTCCGCGGAAGAATTGCGCACCTATGAATGCGACGGACTCACCAATTTTCGAGTCATGCCGTCAGCTGTCCTTCTTCCGGAAAATACCGCGGAAGTTCAGGCAATTCTAAGAATCTGTCACGCCGAGAGAATCCCGTTCGTCGCGCGCGGCTCCGGAACGGGACTCAGCGGTGGCGCGCTTCCCATCGAAAATGGAATCGTCATCAGCCTTACGCGCATGAATCGCATCCTCGAAATCGACATTCCGAACGCGCGCGTTGTTGTCGAGCCTGGCGTAATCAACCTCGACGTCACCGCCCAAGTTTTACCGCAAGAATATTTCTACGCTCCCGATCCGTCGTCGCAATCCGTGTGCAGCATCGGCGGCAACGTCGCCGAAAATTCCGGCGGCGCGCACTGCCTCAAATACGGATTCACCACGACGCACGTGCTTGGTCTCGAGGTCGTTCTTCCCGACGGCTCGCTCGTGCACCTCGGTGGCAAAGCACTCGACGCGCCCGGCTACGATCTCGCGGGAGTTTTCGTCGGCTCCGAAGGCACGCTTGGAGTCGCGACAAGAATAATCTTGCGCATCGTGAAACGCCCCGAATGCGTGCAGACGCTGCTCGCTGCATTTCCTTCCACAAACGAAGCAGGTGCTGCCGTGAGCGGCATCATCGCCGCCGGTATGTTGCCCGCTGCAATCGAGATGATGGACAACCTCGCGATCCAAGCCGCCGAAGCCGCAGTCCACGCAAACTATCCAAATTGCGGCGCGCTCTTGCTCGTGGAACTCGACGGTCCGCTCGCCGAAGTCGAATCGCTGATGAAACATGTCGATGCGATCTGCCTCGAACACGGCGCTTCCGAAATTCGCGTCGCGCAATCCGAAACCGAACGCGCACTCGTCTGGAAAGGCCGCAAAGCCGCCTTCGCAGCGGTCGGCCGCATCTCGCCGAATTACATCGTGCAGGATGGCGTGATTCCGCGCACCGCATTGCCGCAAGTGATGAGCGAAATTGATCGCCTTAGCAAAGAAACCGGAGTTCGCGTCGCCAACGTATTTCACGCCGGAGACGGAAATCTCCATCCGCTCGTCCTTTACGATCGCCGCATCGCAGGGCAGGAAGAAGCCGCCGAAGCGCTCTCTTACAAAATTCTCGAAATCTGCATCGCTGCCGGAGGTTCCATCACCGGAGAGCACGGCGTCGGCGAAGACAAAAAGCGCGCGATGTCGAAAATGTTCAGCGAGCCCGATCTCGAAACGATGCAACGTGTCCGCTGCGCGTTCGACCCACAACGCCTCGCCAATCCCGGCAAAGTTTTTCCGACTCCGCGCCTCTGCGGCGAAAAACCCGGCAAATACGTTCCGCACGAACTCGAATCCGCCGGAATCGCGGAGCGCTTTTAGCGATGGATGCGAGCGCATCGACCGACACAACGCAAATCATCGCGACCTTTGAAGCTTCCGCGCGAACGATTGCCGGCGCCGAAAATGTTCACGCCGCGACCAACGACGACGTCGTCGCCGGAGTGCAGCCACAACTCGTCGTTTCACCTGGCGACGAGACGCAACTCGCGGCGATCTTGAAGATGGCGAACGGTGCTGGACTCGCTGTCACACCGCGTGGAGGCGGGTCAAAGCTCGCTTGGGGAAATTCGCCGCAGCGCGCCGATGTGATTCTCTCAACCGCAAGACTGAACGCAATCGTCGAACACGCGCACTCCGATCTCACAGTCACAGTCGAAGCAGGATGTACGCTGAAGCATCTCTCCGAAACGCTCGCTAAACAGAATCAGCAACTCGCACTCGATTGCCTGTGGCCGAGCCGCGCGACGATCGGCGGAATTCTCTCCACCAATGACAGTGGCGCGTTGCGTCTGCGTTTCGGCTCGCTGCGCGACCTGGTTATCGGCATCACGCTCGCGCTCCCCGACGGAACGCTGGCGAAGAGCGGCGGCAAAGTCGTGAAAAATGTCGCGGGCTACGATTTGCCCAAACTCGTCACGGGCGCGCTTGGAACGCTCGGCGTCATCACGCAGGCGACGTTTCGCTTGCACCCAACGCCGAAAGAGGCGCGCACGGTTTCTTGTCTGGCTCGCGATGCACGCGACGCGCAACGTCTTGTCCTTGCGATTCAAGATTCCAAGCTGGCGCATTCGGCGATACAGATTCGTTTCGTCGAACCGATGCAGCCGCAAGTTGATGTCTTGGTTGAAGCGACCGAAGCAGGCTGCGCGGCGCAGGTGGAACAACTGAAAAAACTCGTCGTACCTGTAAACGTAATCGACTCTGGACCAGCAATCTGGAAAGCGCGACAAGAATTATATTCCGAAGCCACGGCGAACTCAGACGCTTCGGCACTCGCGAAGATGTCCGTAAACCCGACGCAAATTGCAGAAGCATACGAAGCACTCGGCGCGAGCGCCGGTGCGAACCGAACGCGCTTCAATGCAGTCTTCTACGCCATCGGCATCGGAACGATTTACCTCGCTGGCTCTTCCAACGATCTTGGTGCGATGCTGAAGGGTCTTCGCGGCAAGATCGAGACTCTCGGCGGATCGCTCGTGATCGCACATCGGCCAGATGCGATGCCGCAATTCGATGTCTGGGGAAATGCTGGCGACGCGCTCGGCCTCATGCGCGCGGTGAAACAGCAATTCGATCCGAAATCGACGCTGAATCCCGGCCGATTCGTTGGTGGCATCTGATGCCCGAAGGAATCACGGGACCGCCGCCGTCGCAGCCGTCCGAATGCCCTTCGTCCGCGGGCGCTTTTGATTCGCACCATCCGCCGGCGCGAGAACTCATCGATCAATGCGTCCACTGCGGATTCTGTCTGCCTGCTTGCCCGACATATAAATTGTGGAATGAAGAGATGGATTCGCCGCGCGGGCGAATTTATCTGATGAAGCTTGCGGCCGACGGCAAAGCCGAGATGAATTCGCAATGGGTCAGCCATTTCGACACGTGCCTCGGCTGCATGTCGTGCATGACCGCATGCCCTTCTGGCGTCGATTACAGCAAATTGATCGAAGCGACGCGTTCGCAGATCGAACGCAACTATCCGCGCAGCGCATTCGAGAAACTGTATCGAAAAATGATCTTCGCGACGTTTCCGCGTCCCGATCGATTGCGGCTATTGCGACTTCCGCTTCTCGTCTATCAGAAGACCGGACTCCAAGCTCTCGTGCGTGCCAGCGGCGTGTTAAATCTTCTCCCAAAGAAATTGCGCGCAATGGAAGCTTTGATGCCGACTCTGAAATCGAGCGAGCGCGTTCCGGAGGTGGCCGCGGCGCAGGGAGCGAAGCGGGGTCGCGTTGGATTGCTCCTCGGATGCGTGCAACGTGAGTTCTTTCCACGCGTAAACGCCGCGACCGCTAGGGTGCTCGCTGCGGAAGGATACGAGGTGGTCGCTCCGGCCGAGCAGCCTTGCTGCGGCGCGCTCATGGTTCATGCCGGCGAAGAAAATGGTGCTTTAGCACTGGCTCGCAAGACCATCGATGTCTTCGATTGCGCCAACGTCGAATTCATCATTACGAATGCGGCGGGATGCGGATCGAACGTCAAAGAATACGGACATCTGCTGCGCGACGATCCCAGCTACGCCTCCAAAGCAAAAGCGTTCGCCACCAAATGCCGCGACATTACGGAATTCCTCGCGGAGCGCGCGCCGCAAGCGAAGCGCCATCCGCTGAAACTGCGCGTCGCATACCACGACGCTTGCCATCTACAACATGCGCAAGGGATTCGCATTCCACCGCGACAATTGCTCGCACAAATTCCGGGAATCGAACTTCTCGAAATTCCTGAGGCCGCAATTTGTTGTGGTTCGGCGGGAATCTACAATCTGGTGCAGCCCGACACCGCCAATCAGCTGGGCGATCGCAAAGCAGAACTCATCATTCCACTAAAACCAGATGTCATCGCGACGGGAAACCCCGGCTGCCTGCTGCAACTGCAATCCTCACTCGCGCGCGCGGGACACAATGTCCCCGTCGTACACACGATTCAACTCTTAGACGCTTCCCTTTTGGATCGCTTGAGCGCTTCCAAGTCTGCTTCGACCTCGGCGTCTTCGGCATCCTTGGCTACTTTGTCGGATTCTTTCTGACGTTCGATCAGTGTCTCGAGCAACTCCATCGGATGCAAAATCTTTCGCTCGAAGCCCGCGTGCAATTGCTCGGTGCATGACGTCCCGCTAGCGATGAGCTGCCGCGCTCCGCCGTCGCGATCCTGCTGCACCACCTGGCCGAACAAGTCCGCGCCGACCGCAAGGCTCAAATCGTAAAAGTCCTTTTTGTAACCGAAGCTTCCCGCCATTCCGCAGCATTCGACCTGAGACGTGACGACGTCGAATCCGATTTCGTTGAGCAGGCGCACCGTCGGCTCGGCCGCGCCAATCGTCTTTTGCTGGCAATGCGCGTGATAAAACAGCCGGTGGCCGACTTTTGATTTCGAAATGTCGAATACTTCGGCTGGCTTGCGGCCAGTCTTCTCTAAAATTTTCCAGATGTACTCGACAGGTTCAAACGCGCGCGATTTGAAACGCTCGAAGCGATTCTTGCTGTCGAGCAAGCGCGCAAAATCGCGCCGAAACATCGATAGCGAGCTTGGCTCAACCACGACAATGTCGCGGCCATCGCTGATATGCGGATCGAGCTCGCGCGTCGCCAGGCGAGCGTGTTGTTTCGCCGTCGCAATCATCCCCTGCGACATCGCCGCGCGGCCTTCCGGCACGCATTCACTGACAACAACATCGGCGCCGAGTTCGCGCAAGACGTTCAACGTCGCAATGCCGCGGCTGGTCATGCCGTAGTTCGTAAAAACCTCGGCGAAGATCACAACTTTGATCTCGCGGCCTTTGCTCGAAGGCGGCTCGATGTTGTCGGCCTGCTGCACAAAGGTGTGCGTCGGAAACGCAGGTAACGTGCGCCGCCGATCGACGTTGAACCACTTCTCCATCATCACGCGCGGCAAACTGGTGTTGCCTTCATCCTTAGAATCCGTGCGCGTCGATGGCACGCGGCCCGCATCGACGGAATTCGCCATCGACGGAAAACGCGCGCCCCACTTCGCGAAGTAGTGATAGTTGCCGAAAAACTGTTTCGAGACCGGCGCGGTGCGATCGACCGGATCGGCATCGGTGATCGAGCCGAGCAAACTCTTTGCGGTCGACGACGACTCGATCGCATTCAAACGGCTGGCAAGATTCGCATTGAGCCAAGGAATGTCGATGCGGACCGGACAATTCTGCACACAGCGCGTGCAGCCAGTGCAAAGCTCGGCGAAACGCGCGTTTTCGAGCTTGCTGGTGCCGGCTTCCCACGAGCCGCCAATGCCACCGGAATATGTCTCACCGCCAAACGCGTGGCCGCCCACAGTCTGAAAATTCGCGCACGAATTCAAGCAGGCGCCGCAGCGAATGCAGTTGAGCGCTTCGTGGAACACAGGATCGTCGCGCATCTTCAGCCGGCCGTTGTCGATCAATACGAGATGAAACTCGCGCGGCTTGAGCGGCTTGCTGGGCATCGCGAACGGCGGATCGGCGAGCGGAGGGCTGATGAAACTCGTGTACACCGACATCGGCTGTCCCGTGGCGCTCATTGAAAGCAATTCGAGAAATGGGGCCATTTCTTCGCGCGTCGGAATAATTTTCTCTATGCCCGCAATGGCGATGTGCACGGGCGGCGCGAAGCTCGACAGGCGAATGTTGCCTTCGCTCTCGACCAGCATGAGCGTGCCCGTATCGGCAGCAATCAGATTCGCCCCGGTAACGCCGACGTCGGCATGTAAAAATTTCTCGCGCAAAATCTGCCGCGCAAAAAATGTGAGCTCTTCGCCGGTGTCGAGCGGGAGCTCCGTCTCAAATTTGCGTTTAAACAGCGCCGTAATGCGTTCACGGCTGTAATGCAGCGCCGGCGCGAGAATGTGCGACGGCTGCTCGCCGCAAAGCTGAAGTATAAATTCGGCCAGATCGCTTTCGACGACCTCGATGCCATCGGCTTCGAGAGCATGATTGAGATGAACTTCCTCGCTCGTCATGCTCTTGCCCTTGACGACCATCTTTGCCGCGCGCCAACGGCAGACGTCGAGGATGTAGCGGCACGCATCGGCTGCGGTGTTGGCAACGAAAACGTGTCCGTTGCGCGAGCGGATGGAATTTTTCAGCGTCTGAATCAGATCGGGCAGCGCCGCGATCGATTTGTCTTTAATCGCGCGGGCTTCGTCTTTTAGCGCATCGTAATCGGGAAAATTTGCGACGGCGCGATAACGGCTCTTGTTGAAATGCTGCGTATTGGCGCGAACCGTGGCGCTCTCGATGTCGAGGGCCATGCGAATCGCGCGCAATAGGTGCTGTTTGTCGCTCTTGTTCGCGACTTCGCGCGGCGTATCGACTCTCGGCGGCGCGGGGGGCGCGACGGCCGGCGTGATCGATGGACCGGATTTTGAGTCGATATCCGCCATGGCCTCACTCTAACAAAAGAATCAGCACGCGATGCGGACCGTGCACACCGACAACGAGCGGGCCCATATCGGCAGTCGCACTCGGGCCGGTGATAAAAACAAGATTTCTCTTGAGGCTTTCGCCGTCGAACATATCGGGATTGAAGAGATCGCGCGGGCGTTCGACGATACGCTCTCTCGGAAGCAAAATAATATTGAGGGGCATCAGCAGGCACGACGCAGCGACCAGCGGACGGCCGAGCGAGACGCATATCGAGCCTGTGCTGGCAACGGCGGCGAATGCTTCGGTGATGCCGACGTCCGCGGTAGCGAGTTCGTCGTCGTGAGGCTTGGGAATGACGCCGGCGAGGCCGCGAAGTCCATCGATGAGCGGCATCGGCAGAAATTCGGGCTCGGTGAGAACGATGCCTTGCGCTTTGCTGGTTGCGAGCGCGACGACATCGCGCAGTGCGACCGGAGTTCGCTTGACTCGCCAGACCATGGCGGCGGCTTCAGTGGCGTGTTCCTCAAAGGTCGCGGCGAGATCGATCATCTGTCGTGTTGG
The DNA here is from genome assembly GCA_963850795.1 of uncultured Acidobacteriota bacterium. GTDB lineage: Bacteria > Acidobacteriota > Terriglobia > Acidiferrales > UBA7541 > Acidiferrum. Next base: position 50,506 of record CAWKNS010000023.1, read on the forward strand.
TCGTGATTGAGCAGGGATATTGTGCTAGGAGAGGGCGCGGAAGTCTATAAGTGTGGGCTGTGGAGAAAATTGGCGTGGGCGTGGGTCATAACGATTAGGCGAGATTTGTCGCGGGGTGCGTTGGCCAGCGGCTTGGCGGCGTTCGCACGGCGCTTAGCGGTAGCCGCGATGGAAGAAGTACGCCGTCATCGAGAAGCCAACAACGATGACGATGATTCGAATCCAATGTTGCGGCGCCTTCATCGCGTAGTGCGCACCGAACCACCCGCCGGCGACGGCGCCGATCGTCATCACGAGTGCCTGCGGCCACAAAATTGCCCCACTCACGACGAATGCGACGGCGGCGACTCCGTTGATGATGGCGCCGAGCACCGTTTTGAGCGCGTTCATTTCGTGGACATCGGTCATGCCCATCGCGGAGAACATCGCGAGGTTCATGATGCCGATGCCGCCTCCGAAGTAGCCGCCGTAGATGGCGACGAGGAGTTCGAACATGGAGGCGCCGATGAGCGCGTTCGTGCTGGCGTCGTGTGTAACGCGCGCCGAAATGCGGCTCGTCAGGTGTTTGCCGAAGGTGAAGAGGAGCGTCGCGCCAAGAAGCAGCCACGGCAGGACGCGAAGAAACGTGGAGGCGGGCGTCTTGATGAGCAGAATCGCGCCGAGGACGCCGCCGATGATGCTGGTGATGACGAGCGGAATCATCACTCGGCGCGAAATGTTGAGGCGGCTGCGATAGGCGCCGCCGCTGGCGGTTGCGCCGAGCCAGAGCGCGAGCGTGTTCGTGGCGTTGGCGGGCACGGGCGGGACGCCTGTGAAGAGCAGCGTGGGAAAAGAAATGAAGCTGCCGCCGCCGGCGACGGCGTTGAGTGCGCCGGCGATTGCGCCGACCAGGCAGAGGAGGAGAGCTTGGTGAAGGTTCAAGGAGGATTTTTATCACGAAGGCGTGGTGGGCGGCCAGTTGGGTTGGGCATGGTGCGGCGTTAATGTGGCCAGTAACAATCGACGCGATATGACTGCGGCGTAATTCCTGTAACATCTCGCGATATGATGCGGCGTATTGGTGTGTCTGGTTGTCGCGGCTCGAGGAGAGAAGAGCCGGACGGAGGCTGCATGAGCGACAGCGTGGGTCGAGGTGTGGGCGCAAGCGGAAGCGCTGCAGCGGGCGCGCCGATGAGCGGCGGCACGTACGGCATCTGGCGCGTGATTCTGGCGTCGGCCGTCGGAACGATGATCGAGTGGTACGACTTCTATATCTTTGGCAGCCTCGCCGCGGTGTTGTCTCCGAAATTTTATCCGCCGGGCAACGACACGTTTGCCTACATCGCGTATCTCGCGACGTTTGCCGTGGGATTTTTGGTGAGGCCGTTTGGCGCGCTGTTTTTTGGGCGGATCGGCGATGTCGTCGGGCGGAAGTACGCGTTCCTGGCAACGCTTTCGATCATGGGCGGCGCGACGGCGGTGATCGGATTGCTGCCGTCGTTCCAAACGGCAGGATGGTTTGCGCCGATTACGCTGCTGCTGATTCGCGTGCTGCAAGGTTTGGCGCTGGGCGGCGAGTATGGCGGCGCGACGGTATACGTCGCTGAGCACGTTCCCGACGGCAAGCGCGGATTTTACACGAGCTTCATTCAGATCACGGCGACGCTGGGATTGTTTGTGTCGCTTCTTGTGATTCTGACCACGCAAAGTTTGATGAGCAAAGAGACGTTCGCCGATAAGGGCTGGCGCATTCCCTTTTTAATTTCGATCGTGCTGGTGTCGGTGTCGCTGTACATCCGGATGAAGATGAAAGAGTCGCCGATTTTCGCGCAGATCAAGAGCGCGGGGATGACGTCGGTGCAGCCGCTGAAAGACGCCTTCGGTCATTGGGCGAATTTGAAACGTGTGCTGATTTCGCTGTTCGGCGCGACCGCGGGACAAGGTGTGATTTGGTACACGGGACAGTTTTATGCGCTGTTTTATTTACAGACGGTGCTGAAGGTGAACGCGAAGATGTCGAATATCATTGTGGCGGTGGCGCTGCTGCTGGCGATGCCGTTTTTCACGGTGTTTGGCGCGATCTCCGATCGCGTCGGGCGCAAGTGGATCATGATGGCGGCGTGTTTGCTGGCGATTGTGACGTACATTCCGATTTACAAGTCGATGCAGAGCGCCGCCGGAAACAATGTAGTGGCGCTGAAATCGACAAAGAACAAAGTAACCGGTGCGATTGCGTTGACGCCGCAGGTTGCGGATCCGGCGACAGGCGCGTTATCGCCGGCAAAGGAAGCCACTTCGCCCGACGTGGTGAAGCTCGTGCTACTCGTGTTTGTGCAGGTGCTCTACGTCTGCATGATTTACGGGCCGATCGCGGCGTATCTCGTCGAAGCATTTCCGGCGAAGATTCGCTACACGTCGCTGTCGCTGCCCTACCACATCGGAAATGGCGTCTTTGGTGGATTGCTGCCGTTGATCGGATTGTCGGTGTGCGCGGCGACCGGGAATATTTACGCCGGGCTGTACTACCCGATGATCGTGGCAGCGATCACGCTCGTCTTCGGCAGTTTGCTGCTGAAAGAGACGCACGGCACGAAGATTTGGGACGAGGTGGGCGGAATGCGATGACGATGCTTTCATCGTTCGTCGCCCCAGACGCATTCCGAGTAGACCTTGTTGCTCCTGCATCAGCCTGACCCCGGGTCCGTTGACGGCGACGGCAGGCGGTAGCATCATTTGTTGCCTGAAATTGTCGGCTGAAAAATTCAAACGGAGCCTCGTCGTGGCCAAGTCTGCCAAGAAAAAAGCGAAATCGAAGCCGAAGGCTGCTGCAAGATCGCACGAAAAAGAGCCGGTCGGGAAGGCCGCTAAACACGCCGCGGCAGCTCCCACTAAACACGAAGCACCAAAAGCCGCCCCTGCTCCCAAAGAAAACGAAGCGCAAATCGCTGTCCACTGGAAGGAAGAGGACCTCTTCTTCCCTTCCGCCAAATTCATCGGACAGGCAAATCTCAACGATCCCGCATTCGTAGCGCAATTTGACGAGAAAAACTTCCCGGAATGTTTTCGCGCCTACGGCGATCTGCTCGACTGGGATCACTACTGGCACACGACGCTCGACACCAGCAATCCGCCATTCTGGAAGTGGTTCGTCGGCGGCAAGCTCAACGCCTGCTACAACTGTGTCGATCGCCATCTCGCGCAGCATAAAAATAAAGCCGCATTGATCTTCGTGCCCGAGCCTGAACACGAAGCCGCACAAGTCATCACCTACCAAGAGCTTTATCGCCGCGTGAACGAAACCGCCGCGATGCTGCGCGATTTCGCCAAACTCAAAGCCGGCGATCGCGTCACCATTCATATGCCGATGATTCCAGAGCTACCGATCACGATGCTCGCGTGCGCACGCCTCGGCGTCATTCACTCGGTGGTATTCGGCGGATTCAGTGGCGAAGCGTGCGGCCTGCGCGCCGCCGATTCCGGCAGCCGCGTCTTGATTTACGCCGACGGCTACCATCGCAATGGCAAGTGGGTCGATCACAAAGCCAGCGCCGACGTCGCGGTCGATACCGCCGCGAAAGAAGGCCAGCAGATCGACAAAGTTTTAATCTGGAAGCGCTACCATCGGCACTACCGTTCGGAATCGCCGATGATCATGGGGCGCGATTTTTTCATCGAAGACATCCTGCACGACTACCATAATCACGTCGTCGAACCGGTTTCGCTCGATGCCGACGCGCCGCTCTTCCTCATGTACACCAGCGGTACGACCGGCAAACCGAAGGGCTGCCAGCATCGCACCGGCGGCTACCTCGCGTACGCTGCGGGCACTTCGAAGTTCTACCAGGACATCCATCCCACCGATGTGTATTGGTGCATGGCTGACATCGGCTGGATCACCGGCCACTCGTACATCGTCTACGGCCCGCTCGCGCTCGGTGCAACAAGCGTCCTCTATGAAGGCGTGCCGCAATTCCCCGACGCAGGCCGTCCATGGCGCATCGCCGAACGCCTCGACGTCAACATCTTCCACACTTCGCCAACCGCGATTCGCATGTTGCGCAAGGCCGGTGGCGACGAGCCGAAAAAATACAACTACCACTTCAAACACATGACGACGGTCGGCGAGCCGATCGAGCCCGACGTCTGGCGCTGGTATCACGAAGTCGTCGGCAAAGGCGAAGCTGTCATCGTCGATACGTGGTGGCAAACGGAAACCGGCGGAGTCTTAATCGCGACGAAGCCTGCGCTCGATGCGATGAAGCCCGGCAGCGCGGGTCCGGCGGCGCTGGGAATTTATCCCGTGATCTGGGATGAAAACGGAAAAGAACTGAAAGCAGGGGCGGGCACCGCGGGAAATATTTGCATCCGAAATCCCTGGCCGGGAATTATGCAGACGATCTGGGGCAGCCCGGAACGCTTTGTGACGCAGTACTATAAAAAATACTGCAAGGACCCGAATAGCAAAGATTGGCGCGATTGGCCGTACTACGCTGCCGACGGCGCCGTGCTGCCGGCCGACGGCTACTATCGCATTCTCGGCCGCGTCGATGACGTCATCAACGTCGCCGGCCACCGCCTCGGCACGAAAGAAGTCGAATCGGCCTGCCTGAGCATTTCAGACATCGCCGAAGCCGCGGTCGTTCCCGCCGTAGATGAAGTCAAAGGCCGCGTTCCGGTGGTTTATATTTCGCTGAAGCCGGGAATCATCGCGTCAAAGCGGATCCAGGACAAAGTGACTTCGACAATCGAAACGATGATCGGCAAAATCGCCCGCCCGAAGATGATTCACATCGTGCCCGACATGCCGAAAACACGCAGCGGCAAAATCATGCGCCGCGTGCTCGCCGCGATTTCGAATCACATGGACACCGGCGACATCACCACGCTCGCCAATCCCGACATCGTCGAGCAGATTCGCGAAATTGTGCAGGGCCGTCAGCGCGCGCCACTCCAGGAAGGCCCCGCCGACATCAAGCTCTTCGGCGAAGACGCGTAACCTTTCCCGTAGGGGCGGGGCTTGCTCCGCCCGGCGTGAACTTCCAGCACAGTTGCGCCGCGAAGCTCAACTCACATCGTATGCAAATTCGTACGAATGCTTGCCGCCCTCGATGATGATCGTCATCGTGCCCGAAATTCCAGTGAGCTCGCCGGTCCCCGAATCGGGCACGACCGTTACATTTATCACCGGCGCGCTGCCTTTTCTCATCGTGCCGATGTGCTGCAAAACAAAACTGCCGGTGCGTCCGCCCAGCTTGGCCGTCACTTTCTCTTGAGCAACGTAGCCGCCTGAACCTTCGGTGGCCGATCGAAATCCCAGCATCTGCCCCCGGCTCGTGCCTTGCAGATCACCGGAAAACTTCTTGTCGAGCGTGAGACGCCCGATCGCGGTGTCGTCGCCTGCATCCGCTGCGACAGGAGTTACTTTCACTTCGAACGTACCCTTCGCCATTTCCGACATGGAGATCTCCTGACGTAATCCTGCATTTCGCTGTCAGTTCGATGGTGCAACGGCTGGTAGGGTTACGGTGAGAAATTTTGTGAGAGTCAGTTTGGCGCCGAACTGACGTCGCACTTCTGCGCCCGGCCCAGCAAAAAATCGCGCTCGCGCGCATTTTGCGTCAGCGAGGCGCCTCGCAAAAATTCATCCTGTGCTTCCGTGAAGCGCCCGAGCTTGAAGAGAAAGTCTCCACGCACGCTGGGCAGCAAGTGATAGTTCTTCAACGCGCCGCTCGCCACGACTTGATCGATCAGTTCAAGTCCCGCTGCCGGACCAAAAGCCATCGCAAGCGCTACCGCTCGATTGAGCTCCACAATCGGCGACGGCATGAGCTGCGCCAACGCATCGTACAGCGCCGCAATGCGCTCCCAATCCGTGTCGTCGCCACTGCTAGCACGGGCATGGCAGGCTGCGATCGCCGCCTGCAGCGCGTACGGGCCGAGCGCGCCTCCGAGCGCCTCGGCTCGTTCGAGTTCGCCAAGTCCATGACGAATCAAAACTCGATCCCACCGCCCGCGATCCTGATCGAGCAGCAAAATCGGCTCGCCCTTTGCATTTGTTCGCGCATGCATCCGCGACGCCTGGATTTCCATCAGCGCCACGAGACCATGAACTTCTGCTTCATTCGGAACCAGTCCCGCCACAATGCGCCCCAATCGCAGCGCATCCTCGCAGAGCCCGGGGCGCATCCAGTCTTCGCCCGCCGTCGCCGAATATCCTTCGTTGAAAATTAGATAGATCACTTCGAGCACGGACGCCAGCCGCGCCTTCAAATCCGCGCCGCGCGGAATCTCGAACGGAACCTTCGCCTCGCTCAGGGTCCTCTTCGCCCGCACGATCCGTTGCGCAATCGTCGGCTCCGGCACAACGTATGCTCGCGCGATTTCGACAGTCGTCAGCCCACCCAGCAACCGCAGCGTTAGCGCAACGCGAGCTTCGGTAGACAATACTGGATGGCACGAAATAAAAACCAGCCTCAACAAATCGTCCCCGATCTCATCATCCAAATTGTCGGACTCGTAGTTCGCCATGGCGGACTCTTGCTGGCTCTTCAACTCCCGTCCCAGCTCTTCGTGCTTTCGTTCCAGCAATTTGTTACGGCGAAAATAATCGATCGCGCGATGCTTGGCTGTCGCCATCAGCCACGCGCCGGGATTGTCGGGAACGCCGGACTCCGGCCACTTCTCCAGCGCAATGATCAGCGCATCCTGCGCCAGCTCTTCGGCCACACCCACATCGCGAACGATCCGAGTCAGCCCGGCGATGAGCCGAGCCGACTCGATTCTCCATACCGCTTCGATCGCTTTGTGGGTTTCGCTCACGATTCACTTAAATGAAACAGCCGAGGCATCGCTCGCTGGTTGGGCTAGTTATTAGTGTTTGCCGTTTTCGCGCAGGTGTCCGCCGCCATTTCGTAAAGCTGGCGCAGCTCGCACTCGCCATCGCCTGCGAGCCTCATGAACTCTTTCACGTACTCGATCGCCTCTTCTTTTGAGTTCGCTTGGAGGATCGCAAATCCGCCAACCACTTCCTTCGACTCGGTAAAAGGTCCGTCAACCACCGACGCCTGTCCATTCGTCTGGCGAACGCGTGCTCCGAGTTGCGACGGCAAACAGCCTTCCGTCGCCACCAGCTTCCCCGATTTAAATCCTTCTTCGATCATCTTGCCCATCTGGTCCATCTCCGCCTGAGTCGGACCGGTATTTCTCTCAGCTGTTTTGTAAATGCTCAGAAATTTCATCGTAGTCTCTCCTGCTTTTTGAAACTCACTACTACATCGAAATCAACAGCTCCGACACAAACGCTTATGAACTTTTTAGCCAGCGGCTTGCCTTACTTCTTCCCCGCGCGGACTTCCTTCGCAATCTCCTTGTATACCTCACCGGCTTGCTTTCCGGCTGCTTCAGCGGCTTTGACCCTCTCGGTCTCCGGCAAGTCTTCGATCTCAAAAAACTGTCTGATTTCGATCTCCGCCTCGTCGTTCGGACCGTACGCCACCGGAGCCCGCTTCGCCCATTCAACCGCTTCTTCCAGCGAATTCACCTGGACGATCCAATAACCAAGCACCAGTTCCTTCGCTTCCGTGAACGGCCCATCGATCACCGTTTTCTTTCCACCAGAAAATTTGATCTTTGCGCCCTTCGCACTCGACTGCAAACCACCCATGTCGAGCAGGATTCCCGCTTTCGCGATTTGTTCGTTGAACTTTCTCATCTCTTCGAACGCTTCCTTGTTCGGAAGCTTGCCCACGCACCGGGTCCTTGCTCGCCTTGATGATCATCATGAATCGCATCGTCTGTTCTCCTGACTGAATTTCACCTGCCGGAGACCTTCACTTCCCGGCCTCACTTCTACATGGAATCGGCATCTTCAAAATCGACAAGCGCTGCACTTCTCCGCGCTCCTCTGTGCCCTCCGCGTCTCTGCGTTAGATTTTTCCCTCTTCGACACCATTAGTCGTCCCCAAACTCAATGAACTGTCGCACTTCGATCTGAATCGCCTGCCCCGGAGTCGTCGGTGCTCGCTTCGCCCACTCGACAGCCTCTTCGAGCGACTTCACCTTGATCAGCCAGTAGCCCGCAACCAGTTCCTTCGACTCCGTAAACGGTCCATCGATCACCGTCTTCTTTCCGTCGGTCGAAACGTTAACGCGCGCCCCCGTCGAACTCGGATACAAGCCCGCCGCATCCACCAAAACTCCCGCCTTCGCCTGCTCCTGGTTGTACTTCACCATCGCGTTGATCGTCTCCTCGCTCGGCATCTTCCCGGCCTCGGAGTCCTTCGTCGCCTTCAAAATCAGCATGAATTTCATCTTCATCTCCCCGTCTGAGTCTCAGAGGCCGGCGAAACTCAATTCCCGGCCTCACTTTTACATCGAATCAGCAACTCCAAAATCGACACGCCGTCAAAATTTTCTTTCGGCTCTGTTACTTCTTTTGCTTCTGCATGTCTTTCGAGAGTTCGATCTGCTTGTTAAGACCTTCGCTCGGCGGAAAGTCTTCCATCTCAAAGAACCGCCGCAGCTCGATTTCGCATTCCTGCGCCAGGGTGCGGTGACGGCGCGCGCTTCGCCCATTCGCGCGCTTCTTCGGGCGACTTCACCTGGATGATCCAATACCCGGCGATCAGCTCCTTCGACTCCGTAAACGGCCCATCGACCAGCGTTTTCTTTCCATCCGCCGAAAATTTCACGCGCGCGCCCTTCGAACTCGCCTGCAATCCCGCCGCATCCAGCAGCACGCCCGCCTTCGCAAGCTGTTCGTTATACTTTCCCATCGCCGCGATCAATTCCTCGCTCGGCATCTTCCCTGCTTCCGAGTCTTTGCTCGCCTTCACGATCATCATGTATCGCATCGTCTTTCTCCTGAGTAAGTTTCCCGCAACCTGCAAAGCTCAATTCCCGGCCTCACTTCTACGTCGAACCGCAAACTCCAAAATCGACATGCGCCGGCGAATGCCCCCACGAAATTCATCCAGCGCCCTAATCTATTGCAAATACTGCGGTTACACCGAGAACGCAACCTGAATCAACCGAAACGAGCCTGCTTCCTTATCACATCTAACGTGTGAAGCTCACGCGCGAAACGTTGCGCCGCGCACAATGCGCTCGCGCCGCAAACAGCACGCTCCAACTTTTTCAGTTATCATAGACGTGCGAACTTCACGAAAGGACCGCCGCATGGCCATCTCCGGAGGCAACTCCTTCAAAACGCGCGACACCCTCAACGTCGGCGCACAAGCCTTCGAAATTCACCGCCTCGAACATCTCGAAAAACAAGGAATCGCCAAGCTCGCTACGCTCCCCTTTTCGCTTCGCGTTCTCCTCGAAAATCTCCTCCGCTTCGAAGACAGCCGCTTCGTTCATCCCGAAGACATCAAGGCGCTCGGCTCGTGGACTCCCGGCGCCGCGCAAAAAGAAATCGCCTTCATGCCCGCCCGCGTCCTGCTTGCAAGATTTCACCGGCGTCCCCGCCGTCGTCGATCTCGCCGCCATGCGCGAAGCGATGAAAAAAATGGGCGGCGATCCCAAGCGCATCAATCCGCTCTTCCCCGCCGAACTCGTCATCGACCACTCCGTGCAGGTCGACAATTTCGGCACCGCGAACGCCTTCGGCCTCAACGCCGAACTCGAATTCCAGCGCAACGTCGAGCGCTACGCGTTCCTCCGCTGGGGCCAGAAAGCGTTTCAAAATTTCAAAGTCGTCCCGCCCGACACCGGCATCTGCCACCAGGTCAATCTCGAATATCTCGCGCGCGTCGTCTGCGCGATGCCCAGCGGCAATAAGTTTGACGCGTATCCCGACTCCCTGGTCGGCACCGATTCGCACACCACCATGGTCAACGGCCTCGGCGTCTTCGGCTGGGGCGTCGGCGGCATCGAAGCCGAAGCCGCCATGCTCGGCCAGCCCAGCTCGATGCTGATTCCCGAAGTCGTCGGCTTCCGACTCACGGCAAGCTCAGCGAAGGCGCCACCGCCACCGACCTCGTTCTCACCGTCACCGAGATGCTGCGCAAAAAAGGCGTCGTCGGCAAATTCGTCGAGTTCTACGGCACCGGCCTTTCGAGCCTCAGCGTTCCCGACCGCGCCACCATCGCCAACATGGCGCCCGAATACGGCGCGACGATGGGCTTCTTCCCCGTCGATGCCGAAACGCTCGCGTATCTCCGCTTCACCGGCCGCGCGCACGAACAGATCGCGCTCGTCGAAGCCTACTGCAAGGAGCAAGGCCTCTTCCGCACCGACGCGACGCCCGATCCCGCGTTCACCGACAAGCTCGAACTCGATCTCGCCACCGTCGAGCCCACCGTCGCCGGCCCGAAGCGCCCGCAGGACCGCGTCGCGCTGACGCAACGCGAAATCGTCATTCACCAAAGTCGTCGGCGACGCCCCGTCGAAACACGCCGCCGTCAAAAACAACGGCGACTCCTTCGATCTGTGCAGCGGCGCCGTCGTCATCGCCGCCATCACCAGCTGCACCAACACTTCGAATCCGTCGCTGATGCTCGGCGCCGGCCTGCTCGCGAAAAAAGCCGTCGAGCGCGGCCTGCAGATCAAGCCTGGGTCAAAACCAGCCTCGCGCCCGGCTCCAAAGTCGTCACCGACTACCTCGCCGCCAGCGGCCTCAACGTCTTCCTCGACAAATTGAACTTCAATCTCGTCGGCTACGGCTGCACCACTTGCATCGGCAACAGCGGCCCGCTGCCCGACGCCATCGGCGACGCCATCAAGGAAAACAATCTCGTCGCCGTCGCCGTCCTCAGCGGCAATCGCAATTTCGAAGGCCGCATCCACCCGCTCGTGCGCGCCAACTATCTCGCGTCGCCGCCGCTCGTCGTCGCCTACGCGCTCGCCGGCCGCATGGATCTCGATCTCACCACCGAAGCCACTCGGCAACGGCTCCGACGGCAAGCCCGTCTACCTGAGCGACATCTGGCCGACGCCGCAGGAAGTCGAATCGACGGTCCGCAAAGCCGTCACCACCGATCAATATCTCAAACAGTACGGCGAAGTCTTCGAAGGCGACGCCCACTGGAAATCAATGAAGGTCCCCGAAGGCGATCTCTACGCCTGGGATCCGAAATCCACCTACATCAAGCTGCCGCCCTATTTCGAAGACATGCCGAAGCAGCCCGCCGCGCTCGCCGACATTCACGACGCGCGCGTGCTCGCCATTCTCGGCGACAGCGTCACCACCGATCACATCTCCCCCGCCGGCTCGATCCCAGTCGATTCGCCCGCCGGAAAATATCTCGTCGCCAACGGCGTCAAGCCGCACGAGTTCAACTCCTACGGCGCGCGCCGCGGCAATCACGAAGTCATGATGCGCGGCACCTTCGCCAACATCCGCCTCCGCAATCAACTCGCGCCCGGCACCGAAGGCGGCTGGACGCTCTTCCAGCCCGGCGACGAAAAAATGTCGATCTACGACGCCGCCATGAAATATCGCGAAGGTGGCGTTCCGCTCGTCGTCATCGCCGGAAAAGAATACGGCTCCGGCTCATCGCGCGACTGGGCCGCCAAAGGCACGCGCCTGCTCGGCGTCCGCGCCGTCATCGCCGAAAGCTTCGAACGCATCCACCGCAGCAACCTCATCGGCATGGGCGTCCTCCCGCTCGAATTCAAGCCCGGCGAAACGCGCGAAACCCTCGCCCTCACCGGCCACGAAATCTTCCACATCGATGGCGTCGCCTCACTCGCGCCGCGCAAAGACATCCAAGTCACCGCGAAATCACCCGACGGCTCCGAGAAAAAATTCACCGTCACCGCTCGCGTCGACACCCCCGAAGAAGTCAACTACTACAAACACGGCGGCATCTTGCAGTACGTCCTCCGCCAAATGCTCTAGGTAACGCCTGCGGCATCTTGCCGGCGTTTTTCTTCTCCACATCACGCATCGATCTGTTACGACGCAAATAAAAACGCGTGTCATCCTGAGTCCGCAGACGGCGAAGGATCTCAGCTGTAAGCATTACCTCGCGTCAAACGGCGCGTGTCATTCCGACCGAAGCGAGCCGACGCTTTTTCTTTCACGTTCCCTCCTGGCGAACGCGTCGGCTCGCGCAGTGGAGGAATCTCTCTTCGATCGATCGCGTAGCCACTCTCTTCGACTTCCCAACCGTCACGCACCTAAGTAGAATCCGCGCACCATGCGCCCATCATTCCTATCCCTCGCCCTATTCATCCTTCCGTTCGCCGTCGCAGCCCAGCAACAGTCGCCACCACAACTCCCACCCATCACCATCGCCATCCGCGCCGGCAAACTCATCGACGTCTCCCACTCCCGCCTCCTCACCAACCAAATCATCCTCATCCGCGAAGACGGCACCATCGCCTCTGTCAGCGCCAAATCCGCAATCCCTCCCGCCACAAAAACAATCGACCTCTCCAACTCCACCGTCTTCCCCGGCCTCATCGACTGCCACACCCACCTCGCCGACGGCTCCCACACCGGCAACATTGATCCGCGCTACCAACTCATGCATACCGCCGCCGAAATGGCCCTCGAGTCCGTCCCCAACGCCCGCATGACCCTCGACTCCGGCTTCACCACCGTCCGCGACGTCGGCGTCTACCGCGCATTAACCGACATCGCCCTGCGCGACGCCATCGCCAAAGGCTACATCCCCGGCCCGCGCATGTTCGTCGCCGGCGCCTACATCACCATCTCCGGCGGCGCCGGCGCCATGACCGGCTTCGCTCCCGACATCACCCTCCCCTGGGATCTCCGCTACGGCCAGGCCGACAGCCCCTGGGAAGTCCGCCAAAAAATCCGCCAGCTCGCCCACGACGGCGCCGACCACATCAAACTTCTCTCCAGCGGCGCCGTCCTCACGCACGGCAGCAATCCCAACACCAGCGAATTCACACCCGAAGAACTCTCCGCCGCCGTTGACGAAGCCCACCACTTCAACTTGCGCGTCGCGTCCCACGCCCACTCCCCCGACGGCATAAAAAACGCCATTCGCGCAGGCGTCGCCAGCGTCGAGCACGCCACGCTCATCGACGACGAAGGCATCGCCCTCGCCAAACAACACGGCACCTATCTCGACATGGATATCTACGACGAGGAATGCATCGAAGAGGAAGGCAAAGCAGGCAGCATGACCGCCGATTTTCTCGAACACGATCGCGATCTCGGCGAAAAGCAGCGCCAAAATTTCACGAAAGCTCTGCATGCCGGCGTAAAACTCAGCTTCGGCACCGACGCCGGCGTCTGCGAATACAACCGCAGCATCAATCAATTCGCCTTCATGGTGAAATACGGCATGACGCCCATGCAGGCCATTCAATCCGCCACAACCAGCGCCGCCGACCTGCTCGGCAAATCCGAAATCCTCGGCAGCATCGACCCCGGCAAATACGCCGACATCGTCGCCGCCCCCAACAACCCGCTCGACGACATCCACGCCATCGAACACATCACCTTCGTCATGAAAGAAGGAAAAATCTACAAACACTCGAACTAATCAATCCGCCCACTTGTAGCGCCGGTACCCTTGCCGGCGATTTTCGCATCCGTCGCTACAAATCGATCCCCGGCAACCTCGTGTACGGGCGCAGCACTGCTGCGCCCCAAACGCCCAGCACACAATTTCACTCGCGACCTTGGCGCTTCTGCGCCACCACCAACCCCCTCGGCGTCGGCAACAACACCACCGAAATCAACCCCTCCGCTTCCATCTTCTTCGCCGCTTCCCGCACCGTCTTCACCGCCGAACTCGCATCATGCATCAAGATCAATCCATAAGGATTGATCTGCGGCAAAAATCTCCTTACCTCCGCCTCGCGAATCGCCACATCACTATCCGAAAAAAACAAATCGATCTTCCCCTCCACCTTCAATTCCAGACTCGACGCATTCCGCGCCTCAATCCACGCCCCCAGCCCCGACGCATCAAACCGCGCCTTCGCCGCCGCATAAACTTTCGGATCGTACTCGCACGTAATCACGCGCCCTACGCCGTTCTCCTTCAGCCCTTCCGCAATCCGCAGCGTGCTCAACCCCGAAAACGTCCCCGTCTCCACCACCACTTCCGGCTTCAACGTCTTCACAATCGCCTTCAAAAAATCGAGCACTTCTGCTTCTGCGCTCATCGAGTCATACATGTGCCAGCGCTCCGGGTGCGGACATTCAGGCGTCGGTCGGTGATATTCCTGCTGCAAGACATCGCCGGCCTCGGCGATGTGATTCAGGATGCGGTGTTCTTGCTTAAGCGCGCGCCATTTGCTTTTAAGACGCCAAAGTAACACCGCGCCCGCGATGATTGATGCGACGCTCGCTGCCTGTGCGTTCGACATCCCCAAAAACGATCGCGGGTTGATACGAATCATCTCAATCAAAAATCGCGCAATGCCCGTCAAAATCAAATAGTTCGCGAAAATCTCGCCCTTGGCTTTCGGCCCGCGCAGCGTCTTCGTCCCCATGTGCCACAAAAACGCCGCGATCCCCATCCAGATAAAAAATTCATACAGCGGCGTCGGATGCACCCGCAGATTCGTCGGCACCACGCCGTTCGGAAAACTCATCCCCCACGGCAGCGAAGTCGGAATCCCGTAATCCCCGTCGCCCGAAAGCAAACATCCGATGCGCCCGATCGCATAGCCCACGCAAGCCGCGGGCGAGCACATATCCATGAACTCGAGCACCGGAATCTTCAGCTTGCGCGACAAATACAGCAACGCAAAAAATCCCCCGAGGAATCCGCCAAACCACGCAAATCCGTACCGGCTGAAAAGCTGCGGCCAAGGATCGGCAAAAAATTCCCTCGGACTCTCCAGCACGTGATACAGCCGCGCCCCGATCAGCCCCGCGATCCCCGCAATCCCTATAACAAGAAATCCTTCGTCGCCCTTCCCCGCAAACCCCGGCAGCTTCTCCAACGACTCGCGTCGCCGGTTAAACTCCGCCTGCAACACATACGCCGCCACAAACAGCGCCGTCGCCACCATCAACCCAAACGTCGGTATCGTCAGCGGCCCCAAATGCAAAAATGGAATCATCTACGCCTTTTCTCACCCACTTTGAATCAATCAGTATACATGCCCCGCCACTGCATCTCGCCACCGCATCACCGCTTCTAAAAATATGCAGGGGCGCAGCACTCTGCGCCCAACGTCCGCACGATGTATTCAACTATGAGAATCGGGAGGGCACGACTTCAGTCGTGCCGTAGATCAGTCTCACTAGGAACGGCTTTAGCCGCTGAGGCCGCCTTTATCGCCCGATCCGCTAATCGGCACTTGGGTGCCGCACCCTTTGCATTGAAAAGGGTGCGGGTTTAGATTCAGCCCCACCCAAACTACAACGACACTCAATTTCACCCGCGGTTCTTGTGTACGCATAATTTCAATTTTCGAGCTAGGGCTTCTCCTCAGTACCGCACACTCCGGCTTTTGGACAAGGAATCCTCCTCCGATTTGTGGGTCGCGGCTTCAGCCGCGACATCACTCGCAGCAACAAACAGGGGCTTCAGCCCCTGTTTCTCGCCCTGCCACTATTCCGCCGCCTTCGTGCTGTGCGCAAAATGAATCCTCCACTTCCCGCCCTTTTTCTCCAACATCATCGACTCCAGCCAGGTCACCTGAACCGTACCTTCCGGTCTCTTCACCGACCCCTTATTGATATAAGTGATCCACGCCACATTTCCCGCCACATGCACCTCCGGCTGCGTCACATTCCACTCATACACATACCCCGCCGCATGTTGCTTCTGAATCGCCTGCATCAATGCGTCGCCATCGAACCGCATCCCGTTGTCGTACGCATAAAAATCCTTCGTCGTCACCGCGTGAAACTTCCCCAGATCATCCGCCACCGCCGCCGCAAACACCGCCTTCACCGTATCAACCACCCTTATTTCCTCAGCCGCCGGCGCCGCCGTACTTGGCCCCACAAAAGCCAAACTCACCAGCATCACCGCCGCCCCAACCACCGCGACTACAGCGCTCGCGCGTCTCGACCTTCCGGTCATCGATTTCCTCACGTGTCCCCACTTGGGCTTCGAATCGCAAATCCTACTCTGTTTGCCTTTCACAGTCGCGCCCCAATCCAACCTGTGCGCAACTCGTTCGAACACCAAGTGTAGGGGCGCAGCATTGCTGCGCCCCAGCTTGGCAAGATCACAGCC
This sequence comes from uncultured Acidobacteriota bacterium, assembly GCA_963850795.1. GTDB lineage: Bacteria > Acidobacteriota > Terriglobia > Acidiferrales > UBA7541 > Acidiferrum. The sequence goes on from CAWKNS010000023.1 coordinate 66,612, forward strand.
CTGCCACAAATCTGCTTTTTCCGAATCTCAACCAACCCTTAATCATTCGAACAACAAAACGTGGATTGACATTCAGTAAACATCATGCTAATATCCCCTGTGACCTCGCTGTTCCTTCCCTTCCCCATCGTCACAGCCCCAGAAGACCCAAATTTTTTCGAAGTACGCACCTCCCTAACTCCCGCCAATTCAGCAGCCTCCACACTCCCGTTTTCCGTATTTTCCGCAACCCACTCAATCCAATCCACTTATTCACTCTTTCAAAAACATAGGGGGTATACCCCTTTCCTTCCCACTTTGGGAAACGCCTCCCCCGCGCCGCGCCTCCACTCCCTCCGCCTCTGTGATACCTTGCTCCCCGCTCTTCCAATCTTCGGAGGCTTTCCCAAAATGACCCGCTGGCTCTTCAGCCTGCTCTCGCTCCTGCTCGCCAGCCTCGGCGTCCCTCGCCGCCGACTCCTACCAGATCATCCTCGACCGCGATGTAAAGGTCGCCATGCGCGACGGCGTCATCCTCAAAGCCGACATCTATCGCCCCCAGGCCGACGGCAAATTCCCCGTCCTCCTCGTCCGCACGCCTTACGACCGCCGCAACGAAGCCAGCATCGGCGTTCGCGGCGCCCAGCGCGGCTTCGTCGTCATCACCGAAGACACCCGCGGCCGCTACGGCTCCGAAGGCAAGTTCTACACTTTCATCAACGAGCCCAACGACGGCTACGACACCGTCGAGTGGGCCGCCGCGCTTCCCTACTCCAACGGAAAAGTCGGCATGTTCGGCGGCAGCTACGTCGGCGCCACGCAAATGCTCGCCGCCATCACCAATCCGCCGCACCTCGCCGGCATCTGCCCGATCGTCACCTCCAGCAACTATCACGAAAGCTGGACCTATCAGGGCGGCGCCTTCGAGCAATGGTTCAATCAATCTTGGACGACCGGCCTCGCGCAAGACACGCTGACGCGCGAAGTCGACGCACCATGCCAACGCCGCCAAGGGCATGTGGGAGCTTCCGCTCTCCGACTATCCGCTCTTCAACATGAACGCGAGCAACGCCTCCTCAACCGAAACGCTCGCGCCCTACTATCTCGATTGGCTCGCGCATCCCAATTACGACGACTACTGGAAAAAAATCGCCATCGAAGAGCATTTCGCCGACATTCACGTCCCCGCTCTGCACGTCGCCGCCTGGTACGACATCTTTCAAGGCGGCTCGATCAAAAATTATCTCGGCATCAAAGCGCACGGCGGCAACGACGCCGCGCGCAACGGCCAGCAACTCATGGTCATCGTCGGCGGTCACGCCGGCAACGGCCCGAAAATCGGCGACGTCGTTTTCGGCCCCGAATCCAACATCGACGAAGACGCCATCATCCTCGAGTGGTACGACTTCCTCTTCCGCGGCGCGCAGAATCGTTTCGCCGACGGCAAGCCCGTAAAAATTTTCGTCATGGGCGAAAACAAATGGCGCGAAGAAAGCGAATGGCCGCTCGCCCGCGCGAAGGAAACAAAATATTTCCTCCACGCGACAGCCGCCGCGAATTCCGTCAAGGGCAAAGGCACTCTCTCCACAAGCGCGCCCGCAAAAGAATCCGCTGATCAATTCACTTACGATCCAGCGAAACCAGTCCCAACCATCGGTGGCCCACTCTGCTGCGACACCGACCACTGGCCCGCAGGCCCGCGCGACCAGCGCCCCGCCGAAGCTCGCGACGACGTTCTCGTCTATTCGACCGCGCCGTTCGCGCAAGACACCGAAGTCACCGGCCCCGTCAGCGTCGAACTCTTCGCCAAATCATCCGCACCCGACACCGACTTCACCGCCAAACTCGTCGATGTCTGGCCCGACGGCTTCGCGCAAAATCTCACCGAAGGCATCATCCGCGCCAGCCATCGCGAATCGCAGGAACATCCGACACTGATCACTCCCGGCGAAGTCTACAAATTCGCAATCGATCTCTGGTCCACCAGCAACGTCTTCAAAAAAGGCCACACGCTGCGCCTCGAAATCTCGAGCAGCAATTTTCCGCGCTTCGACCGCAACCTCAACACCGGCAACCAACGTCCATATCTAAGTCGCCACGCAAACGGCGCCGACGCATTCACAACCGCAACGAACACGATCCTTCACGACGCCGACCATCCATCGTCGCTGACCGTATCGATCGTTCCAGCGAAATGAGGCTCTGAGAAAATGCTCCGTCGCCAATTCATCGTTGCCGGAATCGCTTCCAGCGTCCTCGCGTCGGCGAAGCTTCACGGCGCTGCCGCCATCCAATCCGCAAGCGCCACGCCGCAGCGCACCAGTGCAGAAGCAGAACATTCCGCCCGATTGGGTCAATCCGTTTCCGCCGCATCGCGTGATGGGCAATCTCTACTACGTCGGCAGCGAAGGACTCGCTTCGTATCTCATCACCACGCCCGACGGAAACATCCTCATCAACAGCAGCCTCGAACAAAGCGTTCCGCTCATTCAGGCCAGCATCGAAAAACTCGGCTTCAAATTCAGCGACACAAAAATCCTGCTCATCAGCCACGCCCACTGGGACCACTGCGCCGGCAGCGCCAAAATCATCCAGATGACCGGCGCGAAATACATGGTCTTGGACGCCGACGTTCCCGTCATCGAATCCGGCGGCAAAAAAGATTTTCGCTACGGCAGCGAACCAGAACACTTGGTATCCGGCAACAAAAGTCGATCGCGTCCTGCACGACGGCGACGAAGTGAAACTCGGCAACGCCGTCCTAGTCGCGCACAAAACCGCTGGCCACACCAAAGGCTGCACCACGTGGACGATGAAAGTCCGCGACGACAAAACCGGCAAAACCTACGACGCCGTGATCGTCGGCAGTCCCAACGTCAACCCCGGCTTCAAACTCGTGAACAACGCCGAGTACCCGCAAATCGCAAGCGACTACGAACACGAATTCGCAGTCTTGAAAGCACTGCCCTGCGACATCTTTCTCGGCGCCCACGGCGCCTACTACGACCTGGCCGCCAAATATCCGAAGCTCACCGCCGGCGGCGAAAATCCCTTCATCGATCCGCAAGGCTACAAAGCCTACATCGCCGACCGCGAATCCGCCTTCAAGAGGAGCTAAAGAAGCAGCAAGCCGAAGCCAAAAATTGAGTCGAGCGCCGCCGGTAGCGCCGGCATCCTGCCGGCGATTTTCCGATGCGTCTTGGCGGTCGCCCCTCCGACGCCGCAGCGATTTTCTTGCGCCGCCAGAGAAGGAGGCCGAGCAGGAGCCAGATCGCGAGCGCGATGTATTCGGCGACCGTGAAATGCCCGGCAGCGAACGGCAAAACCTTCATCGCGACGAGCGCGAACGCTGCGATCGCTCCGAATATCGCGATGATGCGTAGTCGAGTCGATGGCAGCACATGGTTGCGCAAAACCAGCACCATCGACACGCACGACTGCAAGCCAGCCGAATGCCGACGCAGCCGAGCCCACCTCGGTGACCGGGCACGAGCAGCGAATCGCCGAGAAAAAGCGCGACCAGCGTTCCGGCGCCGACGATCAAAACAGCGTTGCTCGGCGTTTGAAATCGCGGATGGACTCGCGAAAACAGTTGCGGAATCGAGCCGTTTCGGCCGAAGGCAAAAATCATGCGCGTCGATGCGGCAAAATTTCCGTTGAAGCACTGGAAGAGGCCGAACATCGCCATCGTGAAAATCAATTGCACGGGCCAGTGCGCGCCGAGTCCGTGCTCAAACGCGATCGCCGTCGCGAAGCGCTTGCCGAGCAAACTCTGCCACGGCGCGATGTACGACACCGCGAACAGCGACAGCGCATAAAACGAAACGCCGATGCCGAGCGCCATCGCGATCGCCGTCATGTACGTTCTGCCGCGCAAATCGGGATTCGCTTCCTCCGCGTATTTCGGCACGGACTCGAAGCCGGTCAGAAAATACGGCACGATTTGCAGCGTCAGCAAAATCGAAACCAGCGGCGTTGCCATGAAAAACGGGATGAAGATTCGCCGGCGTGCCGCGCGCCGTGCTGATCGCCACGAGCGAAATAAAAATCAGCAGTACGACGCTCGTCATTCCCTTCTGAAAATTCGCGCTCAAGCGAATGCCGCGATAATTCAGAAATGTGAGGAACAACGTCAGCGCAACGCCGAGCACCAGCCGCCAGAAAAATACCGGCTGGCTTCCGACGCGATAGACCTCGATGGAATCGAGCTGCGGAAAAATGTACGCCGCGATTTTGCCGAGCGCGATCGCTTCCCACGGGCACACGATGAAATACGCAAGCAGCATGATCCAGCCCGTGAAGTAACTGACGACCGGCGGAAAAACTTGCGCCGTGTACGCCGCTTCGCCCGCCGCATCGGGCAAACGCAAAACCCACTGGCCGTACACGTAGCCGACGGGAAGCAAAACGATGCCGCCGAGAACGAAACCGAGAATCGCGCCGAGCGGTCCGCCGCGGCCGAGCCAGTCGTCCATCAGGACGAGCCAGCCCGTGCCGATCATCGTGCCAAACGCCAGCGCGAAATAATCGTGCAGCCGAAGTTTGCGAGCGAGCGTCGCCATTACAGAACGCAGAGAAGTTCGTAGAGGAGATTCGCACCAAGGAGGCTGGTGATTTCGCCGGTGTCGAATGGCAGGTGAAACTTCGACGAGGTCGCAGCCGATGATGTTGAGGCCGCGGAGCGCGCGCACGAGTTGCAAAATTTGATGGCTGGTGAAGCCGCCGACTTGCGGCGTGCCTGTGCCGGGAGCGTAGGCGGGATCGACGCAGTCGATGTCGAGCGTGACGTAGGTCGGCTTGTTCTTGAATGCCGCGAGATGGCGCTTCACCTGCGCCATTCCCTTTTCGTGGAATTCTTCGGCGGTGACCATGCGGACTTTGTGTTCGCGCGCAAAATCGAAATCGTCTTCGGCGTAGACCTGGCCGCGCAAGCCAACCTGCAAGACGCCGCCGTCATTTAGAAGACCTTCCTCGAACGCGCGGCGGAACGGCGTGCCGTGCGAATACTTGCTGCCGAAATATTCGTCCCAGAGATCGTTGTGGGCGTCGAACTGAATCAAGTTGACCGGGCCGCCGTGATATTTCGAGATGGCGCGAAGAATCGGAAGGCTGATCGAGTGGTCGCCGCCGACGCACAGCGTGCGCGCGCCGGCAACAAGAATCGGCGTGATGCCGCGCTCGATGCGACGGAACGAGTCTTCGATCGAAAGAGGATTCACCGGAAGGTCGCCGAAATCCGCGATGCGATGTTTTTCGAACGGATTGAGTTTCAGAACCGGATTCCACGGGCGAATGATCGCAGATTGCACGCGCACATAGCGCGGGCCGAAGCGCGGGCCGGGGCGATACGTCGTGCCGCCATCGAATGGAACTGCCGACGATCGCGATGTCGAGTTCGTTGGGATCGGTGATGTTGGGCAGGCGGCAGAACGTCGGAATGCCGGTGAAGCGGGCGTATTCGAGTGCGTCGGTCGGCTGAGGGTGCGGGAGGCGGAACTCGCGGGCGCGCTTGGGTTTAGGCATGAAGCGGAGATGTTAGGTGCGGAGACCCGAGCAAGTCAATTGTGGATGGATGGCTCGGGCGTTCATGCGGCGTTCACTTGGGCGTAACAACGAGGGCGATTCTGGATGTGTCCTCAGGGTAGCCGCAGGATGTTTCGTACCGGGCCGGGACTTTTACGACGTGCATTCAAAAAATTGTTCGAGCTGGATTTTGAGGCTTACCGCTCTGGTGTGCTTGGCGTTCGTGCTGTGCATTTCATCCGCTGCAGGCGCAAGAACTCAGCGACCGGCGAACGACAAAATGCGGTTCACCAAGCGCGACGATGGCGGATGTTTTCGCGCTGCGATCGGCTCGGAAGTGCCTGAGCCGGAGGATTTGCGCAGCGTTGATGGGATTTTGAAGGTTGATCTCGCGTTTCGCAGTTTTGTCGATTCCAAGGGAGAGGTGCGCTATTGCTACGTCACACTGAACGGGAAACAGTCACCTACGCTCCGCGTGAAGCCGGGCGATACGGTCATTCTAAATTTCAAGAACGAGGCGACAGCGGCACCGCAGCCCACGCGAACAGTGATGGCGGCCGCGCAGCAGGTCGCGAGCAGCCGGACCGGGCGCTTCAGCTCACGCGAGCGATGCCAATGAATTCCGGCAATACGCCGGAGGCACCTTGCGCGACCGGCGCGATGAAGGCGACCTCGACTAATCTTCACTTTCACGGGCTGACGGTTCCGGCGACGTGTCATCAAGACGACGTGATGCGCACGATGATCGAAACCGGAAGCGCGCCTTACGAATATAAATTTCAGATCCCGGCGGATGAGCCGCCGGGATTGTATTGGTATCACCCGCACATCCACGGATTCACAAAAGCGCAGGTATTGGGCGGCGCGTCGGCGGCGCTCGTGGTGGAAGGCATCGAGCGGGCGATTCCCGATGTCGCGGGATTGCCGGAACGCGTGCTGATCATTCGCGATCAGAATCTGGCGAATCCGGATGCGGCTCCGGTGGATGGCACGAAGTTGCCGCCAGTAGTGCTGGACGCCGACGGCGACGTGATGAACACGGGCACGGGAACCGGCAAGCCCGCGGAAGACTTGACCATCAATTACGTTCCGGTTCCCTATCCGAATTATCCGCCGGCGACGATCACGATGAAGCCGGGCGAGCGGCAGCTGTGGCGCGTGCTGAACGCTTCGGCGATTACGTATTTGAGTTTGCAGGTTTTGTTCGGGCCGCAGGCGCAAGCAGTGGAAGTGGTGGCGCTGGACGGCGTGCCGATCCATCCGAAAGACCGCGGGACTGAATAAATATATTTTGCTGACGCATCTTGGGATTCCGCCGGGCGGAAGAATTGAATTTGTGATGAAGGGGCCGCCCGAGGGAACGAAGGCGTCGCTGGTGACGCGCAGCGTGAACACGGGCGCGATGGGCGAGAACGATCCGAATCGAGCGATCGCGAATATTGTGGCGAAGGCGGATGCGGCGGAGCCGCAGTCGACGTTGGCGAAGAATCCGACGCCGTTGCCGGCGTCTTCGACGACATGGCTGCGCGACGTGACAGCCGGTTCGCGTGCGGAAATTGTTTTTTTCGGAGACGCCGCTCGATCCGAAGGATCCGAACAGCCCGACGACTTTTTATTTGACGGTGGATGGGGAGACGCCGAAACCGTTCGATCCGTCTTCGGGTATTCCGAACATCGTGACGCATCAGGGCGATGTGGAGGATTGGATTCTGGAGAATCGCAGCCAGGAGTTGCATGCGTTTCATATTCACCAGGTGCATTTTGCGTTGATGGAATTTTTTGGAGTTGCCGGTGAATGAGCCGTTTTTGCGGGACACGGTGAACGTGCCGTATTGGGATGGGAAGAATCCGGTTTATCCGCGCGTGCGGTTGAGGATGGATTTTCGCGATCCGAATGCGGTGGGGACGTATCCGTATCATTGCCATCTGTTGGAGCATGAGGATTCGGGGATGATGGGGATGATTCGGGTGGAAGCGGCGAAGTCGACAGTGAAATTGAGAGTCGAAAGTGCAGAACAGTTGGTTATGGTTGGCGCTCGGTTGAGATCCTTCGCTGTGTGCTCGAGGAAGTTCACCACAGAGCTTTTCGAGATTGACAGAGCTGTATTAGTTAGGTTGGTTGAAGTGGATGTGCGTACCGATGTGTAGTCAAACTACGATGCGGCCTGGCGCAACAGTTCGTCGATACAGCTGTCAGTGAACATGCAGCAGACACAACTTCCAAAGCGTAATATGCGACTGAAGTTGTCCGGGATTTTTTGCTCTGATGCGTGGTGAGCGACGAAAAGATTTTTTGGGGCGACGAGAATTTTACAGGCGTGAAGGAAGGTTCATCGGTTGTCACACGGGGCTAACACGGACAGCGTATCAATATGACGCAATTTTTTATCGGACCTTCGTGTGGTCGCGCTCCCTGTCCCGCGAGACGGCGCGAAGTGAGGGGTACGTTTCGCTTCAAACTCATAAAGGAGAGTTCATGGTTCAAAAGAATTTACGCTGGATGGCGAGTCTGCTGCTTGCAGCAAATCTCGCAGGAGTGACACCGGGTACGACATTGGCGGCGCCTGGCAATACAGCAAGGGCGGGACAACAACGACACCGATCAAGCACGTAGTGGTGATTTTCCAGGAAAACGTTTCGTTCGACCACTATTTCGCAACGTATCCGCAAGCGGCGAACAAGCGGGGCGAAGTGAAGTTCAGGGCCAAGGCGGGAACGCCGACGGTGAACGGATTGACGCAGGGATTGCTGGACCACAACCAGAACACCGACAAGGCCGGAACGGTCTACCAGCCGGTGCGTTTGGATCCGAGCCAGAACTACACCTGCGACATGAACCACGACTACACGCCGGAACAGCAGGCGTTTGACAGCGGTTTGATGGACAAGTTCCCGGAGTTCACGACGACGCCTTGCTCCGGCAGCGACGTTTTCGGACGTTTCGGGCCTGGGCGCGGGCATCGTGATGGGCTACTACGACGGAAACACCGTGCAGGGTCTGTGGAACTACGCGCAGAACTTCGCGATGAGCGACAACTCGTTCGGCACGAACTATGGCCCGTCCACCCCAGGCGCGATCAACGTGGTGTCGGGCATGACGGGCGGCGCGGACGTGTCAACGGACGAGGCGCGATTGCGGCCGGCGACGTGGTCACGACGACGTTGAACGGCGTGACGGCGAGCGCAGTGATCGGCGATGCGGATCCTTTCTTGACGATTGCAGCGGCTCGGAGAAGATCGGCATGCTCGAGCACGAACAAGAACGTCGGCGATTTGCTGACGGCGAAGGGCGTTTCGTGGGGCTGGTTCCAGGGCGGATTCACACCGACCACCACCGCGCATCCGGCGAGCGGCAGCACACCTGCGGCTCCAGCAACCTGCACGACGACGACGAACCGCATCGACGGCACACCGGAAAGCGGCGTACAGCCCGCACCACAACCCGTTTCAATATTACAAGTCGACCTCGAACCCACATCACCTTCGCGCCGACCAGCGTGAACGAGGTTGGACACGACGGGCAGGCGAATCACCAGTACGACCTGACCTGGTTCCAGAAGGCGGCGAAGGCCGGGCACCTGCCGGCAGTCAGCTACCTGAAGGCGAACCGCGCGAACGATGGTCACCCGAGCAATTCGTCGCCGCTGGACGAGCAGGTGTTCATCGTCAACGTGATCAACTTCCTCCAGACGCTGCCGGAATGGGAAGACACAGCAGTGATCATCGCTTGGGACGACTCGGACGGCTGGTATGACCACGTTATGCCGCCGATCATGAACCAGTCGACGAGCACGGCGGATGCGCTGACGGCCCCGGGAGCTTGCGGCAACGGCTCGGGCTCGCTTGCGGCGCAACAGGCGCGTTGCGGCTATGGCCCACGGCTGCCGTTCCTCGTGGTTTCGCCCTATGCGAAGAAGAACTTCGTGGATCACACCGTGACGGACCAGAGCTCGGTGGTGAAGTTCATCGAAGAGAACTGGGATCTTCCGCAGATCGGGAACGGCTCGTTTGATCAGATCGCCGGGCCGATCGACAACATGTTCAACTGGAACAAGCAGGGCTCGGAGAAGGTGATTCTGGATCCTTCGACGGGACAGGTTATCGGCGGAAACTGAAGGCACAGAAGAAAAGCTGGGAAACGGGCTCGTGTCGCGAAATGCGATGCGGGCTCGTTTTATTTTTTGGGCGAGAAGAGAGCGATTGTCGACGAGTTGCTAGGCCGCATCAAGAGGGTTCAGCGCGACGACGGTGCTCGGAGCGAACGCGATAGAAGGTCGGTACCGGCGGGATGACAGTCGTTGATATGGACGGAATGAGGCTGGATGGGAATAACCGCACCCTCGAAACCAAGGGTGCGGCACCCAATAGCCGTCGAGTTGCTAGGGTGGCGCGGTGGGACTACACTGCGGAGTATGAAGACACGAAAGCTGTTGGACGAAGCGAAGAAGCTGGCGGCGCCGTTTTGTGTGACGAACGGGAAGAAGTTTCGGCTGAAGGATTTCGATCCGGGCGGAGACGCAGGGGGTGAAGTCGAAATCGCATGCGGAGAAATTGCTGGAGGAGAGCAGCGCGGCGGCGAGCGAGATGCAGGAGCGGCTGTATGCGCAGGACCGATGGGCGTTGCTGCTGATTTTTCAGGGGATGGATGCGGCGGGCAAGGATGGTGCGATCAAGCATGTGATGTCGGGAGTGAATCCGCAGGGATGCGATGTGTTTTCGTTCAAGGCGCCGACGAGCGAGGAGCTGGATCACGATTTTTTGTGGCGGTGCCACAAGGTGGTGCCGGAGCGGGGGAAGATCGGGATTTTTAACCGGTCGTATTACGAGGAGGTGCTGGTGGTGCGGGTGCATCCGACGGTGCTGGAGGGGCAGAAGTTGCCGGAGAAACTGATCACGAAACACATCTGGGACAAAGATTTGAGGACATCAATGCGTTCGAACGATATTTGACGCGGAACGGTGTGATGATCCGGAAATTCTTTTTGCACATTTCGAAAGAGGAGCAGAGGCAGAGGTTTTTGGCGCGGCTGGACGATTCGAAGAAGAATTGGAAGTTTTCGATGGACGACATCAAGGAGCGCGGGTTTTGGAAGGATTACAAAGAGGCGTACGAGGAGATGGTGCAAAGGACGGCGACGGAACATGCGCCGTGGTATGTGGTGCCGGCGGATAACAAGTGGTTTGCGCGGTTGATCGTGGGGGCGGGGATCGTGGAGGCGCTGCGAGAATTGGATTTGAAGTGGCCGGATGTGGATAAGAGGAAGAAGAAGGAGTTGGAGGGGATTCGGGAGGCGTTGGAGGAAGAGAAGAAGTGACGAGCGTGTGTGGCGATCGTGAGATTCGCTCCTGCGGATCTTGTGGCTGATGCTGACGGATGGGTGGGTTGAATTTAAACCCCGCGATCTGGGAAGCGATCGCGGGTACAGGGTGATTGAAACGACTGTGATCGTCGTTGTGAGTTGGAGTGACGATAAATCTAAACCCGCACCCTCTAAGAGCTGAGGGTGCGGCACCCAGCTCTCGGATTATTTTGGGGTGTAGGTGTAGCGCAGGGTTGAGGGCATTTGGTCGCTGCGGGGGCGGGTGTTGTAGTCGAGTTGGTATTGTTGGTGCGTCGCGTCGACGGGATAGGACTTGTCGTCGGGATAGGGGTAGGCGATTGGGCCGTGGTGCGGGAGCGGCTCGACGGTGAAGGCGTGGGCGGCGTAGAAGTCGAGGTCTTTTTCGAAGCCGTCGGCGTAGAAGAAGTAGTCGCGGATCCAGCCTGCGGGGAGCGGCGGGAGTTTGGCGGGGTCGAAGTCGAGAGACATGCCTTCGCCGGAGCTGAAGACGACGAAGCGGTCGTCGGATTTTTTTAGCAAGTCGAAAACGTTGCCGTAGCGGGTGTAGTTTCCGGCGGCGTGGGCGTAGGGGCCGGTCATGCTGCGCTGCGACCAGGAATATTTTGTGTCGCTTGCAGGCGTGAGGCGGATTTCTCGCGGGTAACCCTGGAACGCGAGTGCGGCGTCGGCGAGAGGGACTTCGGCGACGCGGGCATTTTGCGCGTCGGGTGTTTGCGTTTGATCGATCAGGATGGAATCCCAATAAATTTTCAGGTTGTTGACGATGCGGATGCGGCGCGTGTTTGGCGGGAGTTTGCCGGTGAGGTCGGTGACCATGGTGCGCGCGAGGCCTGCGGGGAAACCCATGTCGTCGACGACTTTTTTCCAAGAGCCAGTGGAGTCTTGCGCCTCGACGTAGGGGGCGATGACTTTTATTCCGGCTTGGTCGGCGGAGTACATCGATGTGGCGGTGAAATAGTCAGTGTAGCCGTCGAGGATGAGGCGGAGCGGCTTTTGTGGGTCGATTGCGCCGAGATCGAGTTCGACGTAGTGGAGCTTGGCGAAACCGGCGAAGGGGAGTTCGTCGAACTGGGTGACGTATTTGCGATCGTGTTTGGCGAGGAGCGGGAGGACGTCGCGGCCTTTGTCGTCCCATGCGCCCGCGGGTGCGTGACTTGTTGTCGCACTGGTGGCGATGACTTTGAATTCTGGGAATGGCGGATTGCTGGCGAAGCGCTCGTTGGGGAAGACGTCGTAATTGGAAGGGTGATCGATCGCGAGCAGGCGGACTTGATCGAGGTAGACGGTTTCTTCCATTGGCTCCATGAAGCGGAAGCTGAGGAGGCCGTTTTTCGCGGGCTTGAGGCTGTGCGCGGAGACTTTCAGATATTCGTCGGGATCGGGGACGTCGCGTTCGTGGGGCGCGACCCAGTGGCCGACGACGCCGGGGCCGATCATGTCGGCGATAAATTCGAATTCGCGGCCATTCCAGGCGAAGAGGACGGGGCAACTGCTGCCGCGGCGATCAAGTTCGCCGATGGATTGATCTTTTTTGGCGGCGAGGTTTATTTCGTCTTGCGGGACACCGGTGGGCCAGAGGAGGCGGACGACTTCGGCGGACTTTTCGTTTTCGAGGCCCGCGAGGATTGATGGCGCGTTTTGGCCGAGGTAGCCAGACGCGCCGGGGACTTCCCACTTTTGATAGAGAGCGCCGGCGTAGAGTTCGACTTTTGTGCCGATGGCGGATTTGTTGTCGTTGAGGCCTTTTAGGTCGATGCGCATCCAAGAGTGTTGGTTGGGGCCGTCGGATGTGACTCTGAGGGGATCGGCGCCGATTTGCGTGATGATCAAGTCGGGATTGCCCTTGCCCTCAAAATCGGAAGCGATGATGGCGCGAGGTTGAGTGAGTTTGATTTTGTCGAGTTGCGTGTCGTGCGAAACGTCGGCCCAAGTGCTGGCGCCGTTTGCGTCGAAACCCAGGTTGCGGAGCAGACGAACTTCGCCGGCGCCCGATGGCGTTTTCGCCGACTGCAATGAGATCGATCCAGCCGTCGTTGTCGTAGTCGATCGGCGAAATTCCCCACCCGTGTTGCCAATTGAGATCGGGAAGTTTGACACGTTCAAGGCGTTTGCCATCGACGTTACGCCAGAGGCTGATGCCGGGCGCGCCTGCGTGGGTGAAGGCGAGATCCATCCAGCCGTCTTTGTTGAAGTCGAGAGAGACGACGCCGACGGCGGGCGGGAGGTTTTCCTTTTTGAAGTCGATGGCGCTGCGAGCGGAGTGAATTTGCCTTCGCGAGGATTGAGCAGGATGGATGCGCCGGCTTGGCCGCCGGCGATCACGAAATCGACTGCGCGATCGTTATTGAAGTCGGTGGTAACGACGCCTGCGCCGGTGGCGTCGAAGCCGAGCGCGGTTTCTGCGGAGACGTCGGTGAACGTACTGTTGCCATTGTTGCGCCACATGACGTTATGCGCGGCCTCTTGCGGCGTACGAGCGGAGGTGGGCTGCATGGTGACGTAGAGGTCGAGATCGCCGTCGTGGTCGTAGTCGACGAACGTGACGCCGACGCAGCCTGGTTCGCGCTTGATTCCGACGGCTTGCGTGACGTCTTCAAAAGATTTGTTGAAATTGTTGTTGTGGAAGAGGTGGACGCCGTCGGCGAGGCAGACGGCGAGATCGGGGCGCGTGTCGTTGTCGAAGTCTCCGACAGCGCATCCGAGGCCGGGGCCTTTGAGATTGTCGAGGCCTGCAGCTTTTGTGACGTCCTCCCAACTTCGTTCGCCGTTACGTTCGAGTCGGCTGTTGCTATCTGCGGTGGCACTTACATAAAAAAGATCAGGCCTGCCGTCGCCGTCGTAGTCGATGACACAAACGCCAGCGCTGTGTCGCGCCGACATCCCGCCAAGTTGACCGCCGGCAGTTGCGGTTACGGAGAACGTAACTTTGATTGGAGCGGGAGCGGCAGTGATTGTGCTTTTGGGGAGTTCGGCGAGCGAGTAGCGGCCTTGGTCGCCGTAGCCGGCACCGAAGGGCGTGCCGAGATGCTCGGTGGTGATTTTCTGGAAGCGTGCGAGATGCTCGCGTGCGGCGGCGGCATCGCCTTTGCGCTGGTAGGCGCGGGCGATACCGAATTCGGCGGAGGCGTGGAACGGGAAAGCTTCGAGCGCTTTGTTGAATGCGGCGATGGCTTCGTCGTAGTGCTGCAATTGCGATTGGAGGTAACCGACGAAGTAGAAGCCGTCGGCTTCGGGTGTGAGTTGCGTGACATGCGTGAATGCGGCGATTCCCTTTTCGATTTCGCTGGAATCTTTATAGACGAGGCCGAGGTTGTACCAGGCGTAGGGATCGTTCGGGAGTTCTTTCGCGGCTTGTTCGAGGGCGGCGCGGGCGGGATCGAGTTTTTGCTGGCTGAGGAGCGAGACGCCGAGATTGACGCGAGCGATGGAGAATTTCGGATCGGCGGCGAGGGACTTCTCGAAATATTTTTGGGCGTCAGCGAATTTTTGCTGGTTCATGTAGGCGACGCCGAGGGTGTTGAAGCGGACGGCGTCGGTGGAGTCGGAGGGTGAGGTGGCGGCGGGAGCGTTGGTTGATGCTGGCGTGTGATTGGAGGCGTGTGTTGCTTTCGTTCGAAGGCCGGAGGCGCCGATGATGATGAACACGATGGATAATGCGAGCAGATACAAAGTCGGGCGAGAAGAAGAGCTTGGCATCAGGAATTTTTCCAGGATTGCACATTGAGATTGATGCTGCTGCGCTTTGGTTGCTCGATTGGAATGCCGCTTACCATTGAAATGATTGTCCGGGCTGAGTCCGGTGTCGTCAAATGATTTTGGTCGTTCGAACGGTTGCCGAGCGATCTCCGTGATCGGGAGAATGTCGTTGTACCATCGCCAATGCAATATAGGTAGGTACGGAAATTAGCCTCGGTCAGATTTAATGCTCACAACTATGAACTCTTTGAATTATTCAACGATTGCGGAAGTTACGGCGGCGGTTAGGGCGCGAAAGGTGTCGCCGGTGGAGTTGGTGGAGGCGACGCTGGCGCGGATTGAGAAGCTGGAGCCGAAGCTGACTGCGTTCATGCATCTGGATGCGGCTGGTGCGCGGAAGCAGGCGCGGGCGGCGGAAGAGGCGTGTGACACGCGGCGGGGCGCTCGGGGCGCTGCACGGCGTGCCGATGACGATTAAGTGCAACATCGATGTGGCGGGGCTGGCGTGTCCGGCGGGGTCGCCGCTGCGAGCGGACTATGTGCCTGCGATTGATGCGCCGCTAGTGGCGAGACTGCGTGCGGCGGGCGCGATTATTTTGGGGAACACGAACACGCCGGAATTTTTGATGGCGTGGGAGAGCAACAACCAGATTCGCGGCGGAGACGAGCAATCCGTGGAATTTGGCGCACTCGGCGGGAGGATCGAGCGGCGGCGAGGCGGCGGCGATTTCGTCGGGGTGTTCGTTTGGCGGGATTGGGAGCGATGGCGGCGGGTCGATTCGCGTGCCGGCGCACTTTTGCGGGATTTGCGGGCTGAAGCCGACGCCGGGGCGCGTGCCGTCTACGGGACATTATCCGGCGGGAGCGGGAGCACTGTCGTGGCTGGGCGTCGTGGGGCCGATGGCGCGGACGATCGCCGATGTGCGGGCGATGTTTGAGGTTGTGGCGGGACCGGATGCGGGGGATGCGCTTTCTGCGCCGGTGCCGATTGCGGATGCGGCGAGGGTCGCGGAGCGATTGAAGAAGGATTCGAGTTGGCGTGTTGGAAACGGATGCGCTGGGGAAGGCGACGCCTGGGACGGAGGCGGCGGTGCAGCGAGCTGGGAAAATTTTGGAGGGCGCGGGGTTTGCGGTTGAGCCGTTTCGGATCGATGGGTTGGATCGCGTGATTGATTGTTGGTGGTTTTTCTTTGGGCCGGTGGTGGCGCATCTTTTGGCTGACACGGTGAAGGGCCATGAAGAGACGCTGAGTCCGATATTCAAAGAATATTTTTCGGTGGCGCTGCCGAAGAAGCCGTTAAGTGCGGATGCAATTTTGGCAGGACGGACTGAACGTGATGAGCTTCGAGGGGAGATTTTGAAGCAGATGAGCGATGTGTCGATTTTGTTTTCACCGGTTTCGACGGAGCCGGCGTTTCGTCACGGGGAGGGAAACTATCAGCGCGGCACGCCGCATTGTTATCTGGACACGATGCGGTTTAGCCAGTGGACGAATTTGACGGGATTTCCGGGGGCGACGGTGCCGTTGGGGATGTCGGCGGAAGGGTTGCCGATTGGGGTGCAGGTGATTGGGAAGCCGCATGAGGAGGAGTTGGTTTTGGCGGTGGCGGAGAAGATTGAAGCGGCGCGGGGGGCATGGGTGGCGCCGAAGATTGGGTGAACACCCGGCAATCGCTCTAATCACCAGATTCTTGATGTAGTCGCGGCATAGACCGGAATGCTATGAAATGGGAAATGGATCAATTCAAACCGGAGGCTGCCAAGATTCAGTGATCTAGCCAAGCTGGGGCGCAGCAGTGCTGCGCCCGTACACGGAATCTGCCGAGAAAAAACGCGGCGCAAGGGGGCGCTTCCTGCGTTAGGGCAAACCAGCGCTACTGTGGCGCTGCGCCGGAGAGTTCGGGATTGCGGACGCGGTCGTCGTCCATTGTCGAAGGTCCGATCGATTCGTTGGCTGCTTTCGTATCCAGCATATTCTTTGAAATGAGCAGTTCCTTCTCAGCTTCTTCGCGGCGTCCGAGTTTTAGCAAGATGCGGCCGCGAACGAAGTGAACGGTCTGGCTGCCGGGCGCGAGTTTCAGCGCGGTGTCGATTTCGGTGAGCGCCTGTTGATAGCGGTCGCGTTGCATATTGATCTTCGCCAAACCAAATAACGATGCGGGCAATTGGGGATTGAGTTTCAAAGCGTGGCGCAAAGCTTGCTCCGCGTTTTCGTAGCGGTTCAATTTTAAATAGAGCTCGCCGAGTTGCTCGTAAGCATCGGGAAGATTCGGTTCGAGCGCGATTTCTTTTTTCAGCTCGGATTCAGCGGCATCGTTGTTGTCGATTTTCATATACGCGATGCCGAGGCCGAAGTGGACGTAGGGCAGATTGGGATTGGCGGACTCCGCCTTTTGCAGTTGTGCGATCGCTTGATCGGATTCGCCGCGGTTGAGGTAGGCCTTGCCGAGGATAAGGTGAAACTCCGGAGTATCGGAGCCAATTTCGATCAGGCGCGACATCGCGCGCTCGTCTAGCTCTTTCTTCCCTGCCCGGTGAGCCGCGATGCTTAAAGCGTAGAGATACATGATGTCGCCGGAGGAAGATCCGCCACAGAGGCTCAAGGGTCGCGACGGATTCCGGGTAATGCTCGGTGTAAAGTTGGCACAAGCCCAAAAGGTAGCGCGCCTGCGCTGAGTTCGGCTGATCGCCCAGGACGGATTCGAGCGGCGGGATAGCACCGACATAGTCTTCGCGGCGATATTTCACGAGAGCGATGTTGAGCCGGATGCCGGTCATCTTGGGATCGAGCTTCTCTGCTTTTTGGAGTTGTGTCAGCGCCTGGTCCCACTGCTGTCGCCGCATGGCGATGACACCAAGGTTGGCGTAAGCGGGTGCTGCCTGAGGATCAATCGACAAAACCTTGCGGAACGAAGCGTCGGCCGTCGCCAAGTCTCCTGTTTGCAGAGCTTGCTGCCCGCGAGCGAATGCGGCGGCGGCTTCCGCGCGGGGATTCGAAGCGGATTGAGGTGGGTCCTGGAACTCGCTTGCTGATGAATGGGCCGCGCAAGCGACGAAAATCAAAATCACGCCACAAAATCGTTGAAGCCGTCGCCGATTCCGCATCGATGGTAGTGTCCAACGGCCTTCGTGGGACTTCAATAGGTCATCCAAACTTCGCAAGATTTGACATCAGCGAGACGAAATTGTGGATTTGTCGTGAACATTGCGATACCCGGGGAGGAGAATTACAAAATGACTCTTGACAGCCCCCCGGTAATGTCATATTAACTCGTTTTAATAAAGCATTTTGGTGCTAATTTCCCGTCGAGTGGTGGGGGAAGCACAACTGAATCGTTTTCGACGTTTGCGTGCCCAAACACGCGAACCGGAAGCTATTTGACCCCTCACGCAGAGATCAGAAAAGAAAATCCGGAGGTTCAAACGTGAAGGGAAATTTGTCTCGCCACTTCTCGGGGCTGAGGGCTGTGTCCATCTTCGCCGGGATGTTGGCTTTTGCAGTTCTTTGTTTGTTCAGCGCATCGCAATCGTCGGCACAGGATACCGGGTACATCAGCGGTACGGTGTCGGATAAGTCGGGCGCGGCGATCGCGAACGCCACGGTGGTCATCTCGAACGTGAGCGGAAGCTCGACGCAAACGACGACGACCAACACCGACGGCGCGTATGTTGTCGCGGGCTTGCCGGGCGGAAACTACAACCTGACGGTGACGGCCACGGGCTTCCAGAAATACACGGCGAACGGTGTCGTGCTCAACGTCGCGGTCGAAGATTCGCGTTGACGTGCCATTGACAGTCGGCTCGGTGACGGAAGAAGTTGTGGTCACCGGCGAGAGCGTCGCGCAGGTGGAGACGACGTCAGCCGCGCTGGGTACAACCGTTTCGGGCAAGCAGATCCAACAGCTCGAACTGAACGGACGCAACTTCACGCAGCTGGTGACCCTGACGCCCGGCGTCGTGAGCCAGACCGGGCAGGATGAAGGCACAGTCGGCATCAACGGCAACGTGCAATACAGCATCAACGGCGGCCGCACCGAGTACAACAACTGGGAACTGGACGGCGGCGACAACATGGACAACGGCAGCAACGCGACGCTGAACGTTTATCCGAACGTCGAAGCCATCGCCGAATTCAAAGTGCTGACCTCAAACTACGGCGCGCAGTACGGCCGCAACGGTTCGGGCACGATCGAAGTCGAGACCAAGTCGGGCGGCAAGACGTTCCACGGCAGCGCATTCGAATATCTGCGCAACGACATCTTCAATGCGCGTTCGTGGGAACAGGGAGCGGATCCAACACAGCCGAAGGCGCCGTACAAGAAGCACGACTTCGGCTACACGGTCGGTGGTCCGGTCTTCATTCCGCATCACTACAATTCGGATCGCAATAAGACGTTCTTCTTCTGGTCGCAGGAATGGCGCCGTGAGAAGAACCCGTCGACGGTCCTCCAAAACGTGCCTTCGGACGCAGAACGTGGCGGAGACTTCTCCGACATTCTGCCCGGGAACGGATTGCCCGAACGTGGCTAATCCCGCTGCTGTTCCCATCACCCCGGTTGGATCGGCACTGCTGGCCCTGATTCCGACTGCGAACACGACGAATGGATCAACCAGGACACGGCGCTCCGTTACCCGCTTTCACGAATACAATCTCGCTGCCGACAACCTGGCGCGAAGAGCTGGTTCGCGTCGACCACAACATCACCGACAACTACCGGTTGACCTTCCGCTACATTCACGACTCGTGGTCGCAGATCACGAATCAGCCGCTTTGGGGCGTCGGTGACTCGAGCTTCCAGAACATCAACACGAACTTCGTCGGGCCCGGCACCAGCTTCGTGGCTCGTTTGACGGCTAACATCACGCCGACGCTGCTCAACGAATTCGTCGCCAGCTATACGGCAGACCACATCGACCTGACCGCAATCAACAACCCCGCTCTCCCGGGCACGTTCCCGATGGGCTCGCTCTTCGCCAACGGATTCGGCGGGAAGCTGCCATCGATCCCGGTAAACACCAACGCCGTGTATGGCGGCGGTTTCGGCCAGGATACGGGTTACTTCCCCTGGACGAACGCGAACCCGGTCTACACGTATCGCGACAACCTGACGAAGATCTTCGGCAAGCACACGTTCATCTTCGGCGCGTATTTTGCAGCAGCTCAAAAGAACGAAGAGAACACGACAAACGTTCAGGGCATCCTGACGTTCGATCCCTCATCGCCAATCAGCACTGGCAACGCATTTGCCGACTTGCTCGCTGGGAAATGTCGCGAACTACTCGCAGGGCAAACCAACTCCTCAAGTATTACAACCGCTACAAGATTTTTGAGCCGTACTTCCAGGACGACTGGCGCGTCACCAAGAAGCTAACGTTGAACCTAGGCTTGCGTGTCAGCCTCTTCGGTACATATCGCGAGCGGTATCAGAGCGCGTTCAGCTTCAGCCCGGCGCGTTCTCTGCGGGCGCTCGAACCGGGAATCTTCAACGATCCGACGAACCCGAACAATCCGCTGAACGGCTCGCTTGACGGGCGGCAATCCCTTCAACGGCATCGTGCAATGCGGTGGCAAAGGCGGAACGGGCTCGATTCCCGGACCGATCCAGACGCAATTCCCCAATGCAACCGTCGGCGCGAACAACAACCCCGGCTGCTTGCAAGGGCATCTCTTCAATCCCGCACCGCGCATCGGCTTTGCATAGGATCCCGAAGGGTGAAGGCAAGATGGTCATCCGCGGCGGATACGGCATCTTCTTCGAACACACCAACGGAAACGAAGGCAACAGCGAGTCTCTCGAAGGCTCGGCTCCTTTGGTCCTGACCTCGCAACAATTCAACGTTGTCGGGATACGGCAACATCGGCGGAGGCGGCGGCGTGCTCTTCCCGCTGTCCTTCACGCAAATTCCAAGCAAGGCGATCTGGCCTTACGTGCAACAGTGGAACCTCAACGTGCAGAAGGAACTGCCGGGCCACATCATTGCGTCGGTGGCCTACGTCGGCAGCAAGGGTACGCATTTGACACTGCAAAACAACGGGAACCAGCTTGTACCCGTGTTGCGGCAGCGGACAATCCGTTCCCGGCCGGCACGCCGATCACTCGATGCGGACTGCGGCAACTTCGTGCAGAACGCGTTCGGTATCCCGGTGTCGGCAACGCTCGGCAACGGCACAGCAGTTCCGGCGCGGCTGTCCCGAATCTCTGGGTCGCATGCGGCAACAACCCCGATCCCCTTCGCACAAACTTCCCGGGCGCGAGCAATATCACGCAGCTCGAGGACCAAGCGAACTCGATCTACCACTCGTTGCAAGTCTCGGCACAGCGCACCGTCGGTGCGCTGACGCTGAGCTTCTCCTACACCTACAGCCACTCGATCGACGATTCGTCGGATCGCTTCGACAACGCATTCGTGAACGCGTATCGACGTTGCGAGCAACCGTGCGTCGTCGAACTTCGATCAGCGGCACAACGCATCGATCAGCTACGTTTACGCGCTGCCCTTCTTCAAGGCGCCGGGACTGAAGCACACGCTTCTCGGTGGCTGGCAGGTGTCGGGCATCACCGTCGCGCAGTCGGGCACACCGTTCAGCGTCACCAACGGCACGAACTTTGGTGATAACGCCGGCGTCGGCAACGGCGTTGGCACCGGCTCGCGTCCCGACCTCGTCGGCGATCCCGGCAGTCGGCAGCTATACCAACATCGGTAGGCCGAACGTGGGCCGCTCTATTTCAACCCGGGCGCATATCGCGATTCCGACCGGCTTAACCTTCGGCAATGTCGGGCGCAATACGCTCTACTATGCCGGGCCGTTTGAACTTCGACTTCGGCACATTCAAGCGCTTCGCGATCAACGAGCGGAGCCGGCTTTGAATTCAAGTGGGAGACCTTCAACCTCTTCAACCACACCCAGTACAACGGCATGGCAACTCGGTCAGCGGATGGACACCAGCGATCCGGGCGCGAACCTGCGACCACTCGGGCTTCCTGCACTGAACGTGACGCACTTACCGCGCATCATGCAGTTCGGGCTGCGGTTCTACTTCTAGTCGAAATTCAAGGTCGCTGCGTCTTTTTGCGGCGGCCACGGCATCCAACCGGGCGGCGCTTTTTTCGGAAAGCGCCGCCCGATTTTTTTGTATACTCGCTGCGTTCTCGTTGGGCCAAAGGAGAGTGTAAACGCCATGAAGCGACGCACTTTTATTGAGACGAGTCTCGCCACCGCTGCTATCGCCGCCGCGCCGCGTGCGCTGTGGGCAGGTATGCCGCATCACATTCAGCCGATCGGGCTGCAGCTCTATACCGTGCGCAATTTGATGAAGACGGATTTCGACGGCACGATCGCGGGCGTCGCAAAGGTCGGATACAAGGAAGTCGAGTTCGCGGGGTACGACAAAAAGACGCCGAAGGAAGTGCGCGCGGTGCTCGATCAGAACGGGCTGACGGCGCCGTCGGCACACATTCCTTACGAGCAGATCGAGAACAAATGGCCGGAGACATTAGAAGCGGCGGCTGTGGTGGGACACAAGTATCTCGTTTGCCCTTGGTTTGAAGTGAAGGATCGCACCACGGACGGATATAAGAAGGCGGTGGCGCTGTTTAACAAGGCGGGTGAGGCGAGCCAGAAGGCGGGATTCAGTTCGCGTATCACAATCACGGATTTGAGTTTGAGAAGATGGAAGGATTGGGCGGCAAGCTGCCGCTCGATTATTTCTTGACGGAGACGGATCCGAAGCTGGTGAAGTTTGAGATGGATTTGTGCTGGGTGACGGTGGCGGGGCAGGATCCGGTCGCGTACTTCAACAAATATCCGGGGCGGTTTCCGCTGGTGCATGTGAAGGATTGGTCGAAGGGAGGGCTCGGAGAATCCGGAGTATAAGGTCGCCGTTGGTCACGACCCCGGAGCCGGGCACCTCGCGAATGTGGGTGAGGGGTCGATCGACTTTAAGCGGATTTTCGAACACTCGGGCAAGGCGGGGATCAAGCACTACTTCGTGGAGAATGATGACGCGAAAGGGTTGGACGATATCCGCGTCAGCTATAACTATTTATCGAAGCTCGAAGCGTAGTTTTTGTTTCGGTTTTTAGGCAGGGACGCGGCACGCTGCGTCCCTTTCTTTTTTGTTCAGGTTTTTGCGACGGGCGTATCGCGTTTTTCCATCTGTACGATCGGCAGGACTTCTCCGTTGTCGAGCGGCACGTCCATTCGTTTGATCGGGACGTATCCTTTCACACTGAATAGTTTTACGCCGGTAAGCGTCGCGCCCATTTCGAATCGGGTGAATCCGGCGGCGCGGGCGGCGTTTTCGCACGCATCGAGTATGAGGGTGCCGACGCCTTGGCGCGCCCAGGCTGGATGGATGAAGAACGCGCGAATTTTCGCGGCGTCGCGCGCGGGGTCGAGCAAAGAATCTTCGCGCGCCGCTCCACTGGTCGCCCCCGAAGAGTGTCTTACGTTTGCTCCAGCCGCCACAACCGGCGATCGCAGGTTTTGCATTGGCGTCAGCGCCGCCGCTCGCGACGGCCGACGCGTCGGCTACGAGATACGTTCCATCGGCGATGAGCTGGCTGTCGACGCCAAAGACAGTGCGCAGTGCCGCTTCGCGTTGCTTCTCGGTGTAGTCATGGGCTTGCAACTGGCGCACCGAGGCTTCGATCAGCTCGCGCAAGCGAGGCACTTCGTCGCAGGTCGCCGGTCGAATTCGAATGCTCATGCCTTCGCGAAACCCTTTCGCGGTCGCAGCGTCCATAGTAAAGGGCTTTGTCTCTCGGGCTGTGTCTTTTTAACGATTGGAAAATCCGCCGGGCGTCGCTAGGATAGCTGCCGCTTGCCACGACGCTTTTATTTCCCGCGAAGGTGCTTATGAAGCTCACTCGAATGTTGTGCATCTCTGCGCTGGGACTTTCGTTCTGCGCATCGGCTCGGCCGCAGTCTGCCAGCGAGCCTTCGCTTCCCTATTCGCCAAGTTTGAATCTCGAATCGATCGACAAGTCGATCGATCCTTGCGTGAACCTGTACCAGTATTCGTGCGGGCGCTGGCAGAAGGACAATCCGATCCCGCCCGATCAGACGTCGTGGAGCGTCTACGGCAAATTGTACGAAGACAACCTGAATTTTCTGCACGGGATTTTGGAGCAGGCCGCGGCGCCGGGCGGTCAGCGCGATGCTGTTACTCAGAAGATCGGCGACTTCTACGCCGCATGCATCGACGAAACCGCCACCGAGAAGCACGGTATCGATCCGATCAAGTCCGATCTCGACCGCATCGCCGCGCTCAAGGCAGCGCATGATCTCGCGCCGCTGCTCGCGTATCTCCATACGACGCTCGGATCTCGCGCGCTGCTTTTCGCGGGAGGCTCCGATCAGGATCCCGACAATTCGGAGCAGGTGATCGCGTCGCTCGACCAAGGCGGCCTCGGCCTGCCCAATCGCGACTACTACACGAAGGACGACGCGAAATCGAAAGAGACGCGTGAACGCTACGTTCAGCACATGCAGAATGTTTTCGAACTGCTCGGCGACAGCGCGGCTACCGCGAAGACCAACGCCGACTTGGTGATGAAAATGGAGACGGAGCTGGCGCGTGCGTCGATGTCGCCCGTAGAGCGCCGCGACCCGTACAAGCTCAAGAACAAGATGGATCTGGCGGGACTGAAGAAGCTGGCTCCGAATTTCGATTGGGACACGTATTATGCCGATCGCCACTATCCATCGATTACCGTTCTGAATGTCGCTTCCCCTGCGTTTTTCAAGCAGGTGAACAGCGACCTGAAAGGCGAATCGATCGATCACTGGAAGACGTATCTCCGCTTCCACGTCGCCGACGCTGCCGCGCCGTATCTTTCGTCGAAATTCGTCGATGAGAATTTCGACTTCTATCGCAAGTATCTACGCGGAGCTAAGGAACAGCAGCCGCGCTGGAAGCGCTGCGTTCAGTATACCGATCGCAATCTGGGCGAGGCGCTGGGCCAGGCTTACGTGCGCAAAGTGTTTTCGCCGGAACTGAAGCAAAGCACGCTGGAAATGGTGCAGCGCATCGAGGCCGCGATGGAGCAGCGCATTCAGCAATCTCGACTGGATGAGCCCCGAGACGAAGCAGCAGGCGCTGGTGAAGCTGCACGGCATTCGCAACAAGATCGGCTATCCCGACAAATGGCGCGACTACAGTTCGGTCAACATCACGCGCGAAGATTTCGCCGGCAACGTTCGAAACGCCGTCGCGTTCGAAACGCGCCGCCAGATCGCCAAAATCGGCCAGCCCGTCGATCGCGGCGAATGGGGCATGACTCCGCCGACGGTGGACGCCGAATACAACCCGCAGATGAACGACATCAACTTCCCGGCCGGCGTGTTACAGCCTCCGCTCTACGACGCGAAGATGGATGCCGCGCCGAATTACGGCGACACGGGCGGCACCATCGGCCACGAACTGACGCACGCCTTCGACGACGAGGGCAGCCAGTTCGACGCGAACGGCAATCTGAAAAATTGGTGGACGAAGGCCGACCGCGAGAAATTCGACGAGCGCACCAAATGCGTCAGCGATCAGTATTCGAGCTACGTCGTCGTGGACGACGTTCACATCAACGGCAAGCTGACGATGGGCGAAGACGTCGCCGATCTTGGCGGCGAGATTCTCGCGTACATCGCGTGGAAGGCCGCGACGGCGGACAAAGATCTGAAGCCCGTCGACGGGCTCACGCCGGAGCAGCGATTCTTCATCGGCTATGCGCAGTGGGCTTGCGCCAACGAGCGTCCCGAAGACCTGCGCCTGCGCGCGCAGGTCGATCCGCATTCGCCGGCGCAATATCGCATCAACGGCGTCGTCGTGAACATGCCGGAGTTTGCGGAGGCGTTTCACTGCAAGGCGGGTCAGCCGATGGTGAAGCCGAGCGAAAAAGTCTGCCGCGTCTGGTAGCGTAGCGATCGCTGGCTGAGAGTGCTCCCGCATCACAAGCGGACAGCCGCTCGCGTTTTAAGCCTGGCGTTCCGGAACCGGCGGGCAGCCGGGAAATTCAGTGCGAGAAGTGTTGCCGATGTACTGCAAATCCGCGATGCCGATCTTGCTCGTATAAAACCCGTCGCACGTCATGTCGCGCAGCGCCGCAAAAAACGCGATGCCTTGGCTGCAACTCCGGCCGCGCCTTGCCGTTCTTGCGATAAGCAATCAAATCGAGCGTCGTCTTCCGCTGCTCCGGCGTGCACTCCATATAAACTTTGCCGAATTCATCGATGCAGTGGTTATCGAGCCACATCAGCCCGCCGCCAAACTGCGTCTGATATTCTACGTTCTCGCTCGTGATCAGATCGATGAACTCCGGCGCGCCGGCTTCGACCGCGCCGCCGGACTTCTCATCTTTCGGAATAATCGTGTCGCACAGCGACACCAGCGTCTCGTACTGCTTCGCCGGGAAAAACTTCGGCGCATACTTCCCCGCCGCCGCCGCTTTTTCTTTCTGCACAAGGTTGTGCGCAAATTCCGCCGCCTGCGCCGGGATCATCGTCAACACCGAACCCGCCGTCGCGCCCACCGCCAACGTTCGCAAAATGTCTCGTCGCGAAATTCCGATCTTCGCCATCAGATGTTTCCCTTCCCGGCTTCGCTCAAGAGATATTCGGAAGCGCGCCACGACAGCGCCATGATCGTCAGCGTCGGATTTTTGTCGGGGTTGGTCACCAGCGGCGCGCCATCGGTGACGAACACATTCTTCACGTCGTGCGTCTGGCAATATCCGTTCAGCACCGAATTCTTCGGATCGGCTCCCATTCGCGCCGTGCCGACTTCGTGGATGATTTTCCCGCCCGCAGCGATTCCGTACGCCTTTGGCCCATCGATCGGCGTGCTTCGTCAGATACGTTCCGCCCGCCATCTCCACAATGGAGCGGAACGTCTCCTGCATATCCTTCGCCTGCCGCAGCTCGTAGTCCGACCACTTGAAGTGGAATCGCAGCACCGGAATACCAAACTCATCGACAACGTTCGGATCGATTTCGCAATACGTGTCCGGATTCGGAATCATCTCGCCGCGTCCCGAGAAGCCGATCGTCGTTCCATAGTTCTTGCGCGCTCTTCGCTTCAGGTCGGCGCCGTAGCCTTCTTCCTCGTGGTTCATCCGGTCGAATATTCCGCAGCCGGGCATCTCGCGCCCGCCGCCGAATTCGATGTGATAGCCGCGCGGAAAATCATTCTTGCGGTCGAACTTCCACCACGGCATGTACATGTGCATGCCGCCCGTGCCGTCGTGGTTGTGCGGCGTCATATTTTCGAGCTGCGGGAAATACCCCTCGCCGTCGCTGCCAACCGAGTCCGTGAGATAGCGTCCGACCGTTCCCGAAGAATTCCCCAACCCATCCGGGAAGAGCTTCGACTTCGAATTCAGCAAGCAATCGCGCCGATTCGCACGCGCTCGCCGCCAAAACGACCGCTCGCGCATTGATGCGCTGCTCCGTTCGCGTCTTCTTGTCGATGTACGAAACGCCGGTCGCCTTGCCGTCCGGCCCCATCAAAACTTCACGCGCCATCGCGCCGGTGATCATCGTCAGCTTGCCCGTCGCCATCGCCGGCGGAATCAGCACTTGGCTCGAGCTGAAATTCGACGCCGTCGTGCATCCGCGCCCGCATTGCCCGCAATAGTGACAAGGCAATCGCCCGTTCACCGATTTCGTCAGAATCGCCAGCCGCGCCGGAATGCAAGTGACGTTGAGCCTGTCGCACGCCTTCTTGACGATGTTCTCGGTGCAACGCGGCTTCGGCGGCGGCAAAAACACGCCGTCGGGCGCGCTCGACACATTTTCTTTCGTGCCAAACACGCCGATGTAGCCTTCAACCTTGTCGTAGTACGGCGCGATGTCGTCATACGAGATCGGCCAGTCCGATCCGAGCCCATCGCGCGTGTACGACCGGAAATCGATCGGCGCGAACCTCAACGCAATGCGGCCCCAGTGATTCGTGCGTCCGCCAACGATGCGCGAACGAAACCAGTGAAAATCCGAGCCCGGCGCCGAAGTGTACGGTTCACCCTGGATGTCCCACGATCCGTTCGGCGCGAGAAATTCGCCGAAATCCTCCGCCTGCCGCCCGCCGACACCAATTCCGCGATGCGGCCAGCTCATACGGCCACACGAACATCTTGTAGTCTTTTTCCGGATGAACTTCCGGCCCCGCCTCGAGCAGCGCCACGTTCATGCCGCCCTCGGTCAAAATCTTCGCCGCCATGCCGCCGCCGGCGCCCGACCCCACCACGATCACATCGTACGTCTTCGGCGAACGAATCACTTGCGCCATCAAGCCGCTCCCTTGTGCACGAACCCTCTGTTGCAACGCTGCGATCACAATGCTCAACCGTTCCCAGCTCGCGAGAATCTCCGTCCGCACATTCTTCAACACGTACACCGCGCGCTCGACTCCCACCGCGCCCGGCAGAATCGGATCCTCGTTCTCGATGCTGAGCATCCCGTCATAACCGATGTCCATGTACGCCTGCAAAATCGCCTTCCACAATCCGGCGCCGTGACCATACCCAACCGCGCGGAACGTTTCGGACGCCTCTCCCAAATCCGCCTTCTCCGAAGCGAAATTCAACACGCCATACTTCGCCACATTCTCCGGGAAAAACACCGTGTCCTTCATGTGCGCGTGATAAATCGCCCCTTGCTTTCCGAGGAAGCGAATCACCTCGACCGGATCGCACTGCTGCCAGAACAAATGGCTCAAATCATTGTTCGCGCCGATCTCTTCGCCCACCGCCTCGCGCAACTTCATCAGCGTGCGCGGATTGTAGACGACAAAATTTGGATGCATCTCCAGTGCAATCCGTCGAATCCCGTGATCTCGCGCGAATTTCGCCGCTTCCTTCCAGTACGGAATCACCTTCTCTTTCCACTGCCAATCCAGCATTTGCCCGTATTCGGGTGGCCAACGATAAGTGATCCAATTCGGTTGCGCATCCGTCGGCGTTCCCGCCGGGCATCCCGAAAACGTCACGATCGTCTTTACATCAAGAATCTGCGCCAACTGCACCGTCTTTCGGAACGATTCCGCATCCTTTGCCGCATGCGCCTTGTCGGGATGCACCGCATTCCCGTGACAGCTCAGCGTCATGATGCGAATGCCTTTGTCTTCAAATTTTTTCTGCCACGCTTTCGCCTTCGCCTTATCGGCGATCAATTCATCGAGCGGGCAGTGCGGATTGTTCGGATATCCGCCAGTTCCAACCTCAATCGCTTCCATACCAAGCGCGCTCATCGTATCGAGCATCTGATCGAGCGACAGGTTGTCGTACACCGGATCGAACACGCCGATCGGAATTTTCTTCTTCGCGCCGCTGCTCTGCCCGCGCGCGGCATTCGAACCCTCAGCGCTCATCGAAGCCCCACCAAATCCCGGCATCGCCGAACCACCAACATCGCGCGTCGCAGCCGCGGCAATCCCCGGCATCGCAGCCGCCGCGAGCAAGCTTCCACCTGTAGCTGACAAGAATTTTCGCCGGTCGATGTTCGAATCGTTTCGCGCGCTGTCCTTCAAGGTCGCCTCCGCGGCACATCAATGTTGAATCGTGTGAACGGCGGCATTATATACGCGCGTTTTGCACGAGGCGAGATTTTCCGCTCTGTTTTTTGATTGAATCGGACGAACGAGCAACAAATGGGCAGGAAAAACTCCGCGATCAGCCTGGCCTTCGCGGCTGAATCGCATTCAGCGCCGGAATCGACCGCGGCGCCACCAAAACCTTCGCCGGCGGCTGCTTCTTGTTCTGAATTGCATCGACAATCATCTCGATCGCCTGCCCCGTATTCGGCGGCACAAACACTGTCGCCGCAAGCTGCCCCGTGCGCACCCAGGCCTGCCCCGTATTCGGCAAACCGTCGCACCCGATGAACGGCAGCTTCAACCAGCGGTCCCGATCCATCTCATTCGGCAATTCCTGAAACGCTTTGCGCGCACCCATCGCCATCGAATCGTCTTGCGCCGCAATCGCATCGATTTGCGATTTCTGCGACGTCGTCAACTTCAGCCACGACCGAACCGCACGCAGCGCACTCTCTTCCGTCCACTGCGCCTTCAATAGAGTCGCCTGAATGTTCGCGGGCTTCGTCTCCTGCATTCCCAGCGTGCGCTCTTTCGCCGCCGAATTTTCCGACGGCCCCTGCACATAAATCACCGAGCCGCCCTTCGGCAGCAGCGCCGCCAATTGCCGCCCTTGTAGCCGCCCAATCTCGACATGATCCGAAGTCACACCGAACATCGGCGCGCTCGTGAGCTTGCGCAACTCGTCGATGTACGACGCGTCGCGATTCAACACGGCCCAGCCAATTCCCGCCGTCGCCGCCGCGCGCGCCACCTGCGGCAACGCGGTGCCCCCAACCGGTTCGAAAACAACCGCATCCGGCCGCGACTCCGGCGTGGCCTGCACTACCTTCAAAATCTGTGTGCTCTGATTGATCGCATCATTGTCGGCGTAAATGATCTCCACGGTTACGCCCAGCCGGTTCCCGGCCTGCTCCGCGGACTGCGCCTGCTCAATCTGATAGTCGTTATCGTTCGTCGTCAGAGAAACGACGATGCGTAGTTTTTTCGCCATATCGCCCGGTCGAGCCCAGAAATCTTTCTACGGCTCTATACATTACAACGGACCGCCGAGTCGCGTTGCAAATCCTTTGTCAGGCGTGCGCCTCCGATAACAACTCCGAGGAGAAGTGCCTCATTTTCAACGTGATATTCGAGAAGCAACGCAGCTGCGAGTTTCGAACTGAACCGCGCGACACGCAAAAAGGCCGCGGCCGCATTCAGCGCGGCTCGGACCTTTTACAAGATGCGGCGACAAATCCTGTCTAGCGGTGGATCTGATACGAAATTCCGACCGCGAGCCGGAGATCGTGCTGCGAATCGGTCGTGCCGTTCGGCAGGCTCGTACGCACATAGTCGACTTCGAACGCGCGCAACGCGAAATTTCTCGCGAGCCTGACATTCAATCCGCCGCCGACCTGCATCGAGAACGCCGAAGCCGTTGTTTTCAATCCTGTGGACGATGGATACGCCCCATCGAATGCGTGAACTCCGCCAAAGAGCGCTTCGCCAAAGAAGCTGGTGCGGTGCTGCGATCCAAAAATCCGGTCGGTCCATCGCGAAGTGCCGAAGGTGTAGCGCGGTCCGCCCATCACCGCAATCTGCGAGATATCGACGCCCGGTGTGACATTGCCGACGCGCGATCCGGTCAACTCGGCGGCGACACTCCAACCGCGATAGACGTAGACGTTCGCTTCCCCACTGCCGCCCTGGAGCCAGAAACAGCCGCAGTCGCCGCTAGGCGAGATCTTCGCGTGCTCGGCCGTGTACGTCGCGGTGATGTCGATCGGCGGAATCCGGCCTCCTTCGACGATGTTCTGTTGCGCGCCGGCGGGCGAAGCAAGCGCCAGCCCAGCAAAAGCCAACGCCGCCGGTGCCGCAATCTGTAACGCACTCTTCCACAATGCAGTACGCGTCATATTCGATCTCCTTAGTTATTCACGGTCAGGCTGACTGTGGTTGAGTGCGATAACGTTCCCGATGTCGCTGTGACGGTCACCATCGTTGTCTGCGATCGCGCCCCCAGGTATCCGCTGTTAGTGCTGCCGCAGCCGGAAAGTCCGCCGATGGCCGCGCAGCAGGCGATAACGAGCAGCGTCACACCGAGCAGAGCGCTCGCGCGCCCGCCTCGTCCACGCCGGACAGACTTGCGCCAAGGCAGCAATCCCACGAACGGCAAGAGCATCGCGCTGAAAAGCGTCGGCGACATCGCGCGATCGAGCGAGTCTCGATTCCCGATGGCGCTGGCGATTGTCGTGGACGTTTGGATCGCGAGGGAGACATTTGTCGGGCCCGAACCCGCCGGGATGGTCGATGGCGTGATCGTGGCGGTCGCGCCGGTCGGCAAGCCGCTGACCGTCAGAGTCACGGCTGCGGGGAACGTGGTGCCCCCTGAAGGTCCGAACGCGAGTTTGTAGGTCGCGACGCCGCCCGGGGCCACGGTCTGTGCAGGGGATGACACTCCCGCTACGGTCGTCACGGCGAGCGTGAAGTCCTGCACCTTGAGCGAAACCGATGCGGTCGCGGAGTGGTACGTCATCGTGTTGGTCGGCGTGAACGTGGTGTTCAGCGTGTATTCGCCAGCCGTGAGCGTGCTCGCGCTGGTTACCGCAACCGGGCTGCCGCCTTGCAATGTGGCTGTGTAGGCGAACGTGCCCGGCACAGCTGTGCCGTTGTAGGTCGCCGTCGCATGGAGTACGCCGCTCAACGACGCGCCGGCGAAAATCGCCGACGGCTGAGCCCAGGTGATCGTCGGAACGATCAACGTCGTGACCGTGACGGTCGTCGTATTCGTGCTGGTTGCGAATACCCCGCTCACCCCAGGGTACGTCGCTGTGATGGTGTGTGTTCCCGTTGTGCTGAAGATGACTCCGGCGAGAGTCGCCTTACCGGTTCCGTTCAACGTCACCGCGTTGCCGCTGTTGAGCGACGTCGTGCTGCCACCAACCGTGTCGGTGAACGTCACGCCGCCAGTCGGAATCGTGGAAGTGTGGCCCGTCGCCGTATCGGTAACCGTCGCGGTGAACGAAATTGCCTCGCCGGTATTCGCCACGGTCGGAGTCGCTGTCACGGCCATGGCGGTCGAATCAGCGGAGCTCAATCCGGTACCGCTCGCCGCCACTGTCTGCGTCGAACTCCCAACGTTTAGATTGTTGTCTGTGACCGTAATGTTGGCGCTCAAGCTGCCGCTTGCCTGCGGCGTGAACTTCACCGCAACGTCGCACAGCGTGCCCGCCGCCAAAGATGTCGTCGAAGTGCACAGGTTGGTGTCGCTTGTGTTATTCGAGAAGTTGGTCGTATACGCAGGATTGGCCGACAGCACCAGCGGCTTGTTGCCGAGGTTTGTGACCGTCGCCGCTTTCGGACTGTCACTGCTGGTTGAGCCGCGATTCGTGTTGGCAAACGTCAGCACCGCGCCTGACACATTCACAAACACGATGCGATTATTCGTCCAGTCGGGAATGTAGAGGTTCCCGGCGGTATCGGCGGTCACGCCGAAAAGCAAGGTGCTGAGCGTCGCCGGGCTTGTCAGCCCGCTGATGCTCACAACCGACGCTACGCCCGCGCTCGTTATTTTCACGATGCGGCTGTTGAACGTGTCCACGATGTACAGATTTCCGAACGCATCGACCGCCACACCCTGGGGATTGCCGATCACCGGCGTGATGTTGCCCGGAATCGCGACCGCGGAGGCGACACCCGCCGCCGTAACCTTGATGATCGCGCTGCTGTTTTGCGTTCGCGCCGCGACGTAGATGCTCCCCTGCGGATCGATCGTCATGCCCGTGACAGTGCTTCCGGTGAACGTGAAGCTTCCCGTGCCGATCACGGTTCCCTTGCCCGACGAAGTCGAGCCCGCCACAACCAGCGAAGAAATCTCGACGATGCGTCCGTTCGTGAAATCCGCGATGTAGAGATTGCCGGCGCTGTCGAAGTTCATTGCCGTCGGAAATCCCAGCGCCGGGCTGAGTCCGTTGATCGTCAAAACCGAAATCACTCCACCTGGTGTCATCACCAGGATTCGGCTGTTCTGGTGATCGCCGATGAAGATGTTCCCTGCGCCATCAATCGCCACGCCGGTAAGATTTTGTATGGCAAGGCTGGCGGGAGTTCCGAGAGCCACCGTCGTCGCCGCGCCGCCACCGGTCGGAATTTTGACCAGGCTCTTTCCCGTGTAGTTCGCAACGTAAATGTTGCCCGCGCCATCCTGCGCCACTTGATATGGGTTCGAAGTCACGATCGAGCCCGTGCTGACAACCGAGCCCGTATTCGGCGACAGCGCCGCCAATGGCGCATCGCCCCATCCGTACAGCGGAAGCGTCAAAATCGGATTCAGCGAAGTGTCAAACAGCACCACCGCGCCGTCTCGCAGACCCGCCGCCGTCGGCAGAAAATTAACCTGCACGCTGCAGCTCGTGCTCGCCGTCGTCGAGCTGTTGCATGTCGTCCCGGAGCCCGAGATGAAGTCCAGATTCTGCGTGCCGCGCGTCAGCACTTTTACCGCGCCCAGCCCGACCGAACCCGTCGTGAATTGCAGCGTCAAGCTCACCGCGGTAGACGAGCCGAGTTGCACGTGGCCGAATTGCACCACCGATTGATTCAGTGAATAAGTCGGATCGCTCGACGTCAGATCCGCGTTCACGGGCGGAGCGGCGACAACGATTCGGCTGGCTCCGGTATCCGCGATGTACACCGTACCGAGTGGATCGACCGCAACGGCTAAAGGTCCGGTCAGCGTCGTCGAACCGGTATACAGCACCGTTCCATTGTTCGATGTGTCGATCTCCGCGATGCGATCGTTGGCCGTGTCCGCGATGTAGACGTTTCCGATCCGATCGACCACGACCGCGCTCGGATTGCTCAGCGTAACGCCGCCCAGGATGCTCGCGACGACGCCCGTCGTGCTGCCCGACGCCACCGTCACGATGCGATTGTTGCCGGAATCCGCGATGTACAACTTGCCCGCCGTGTTCACGCCGAGGCCCTTCGGCGCACTGAGCGTCGAGGTTCCCGACGATACAGTGATCGTAAGCGCCGCAGCCGATCCGCTCGACGGCACTTCGACGATGCGGTTGTTGGCGGTGTCCGCGATGAAAATATTTCCCAACTGATCCACAACGACGCCGCGCGGCGAACTCAGCGTCACGCTGCCCGTGCTGACCACCGTGCCGATCCCCGACGGCGTAATTTTCACGACGCGGCTGTTGCCCGTATCAGCGACGTAGAGATTTCCTGAACCATCGATGGCGATCCCGCTCGGCGATGACAGCGACGGGCTCAAACCACTGATCGTCAGCACCGCCGCCGCACCTTGCGCATTCACTTCGACGACGCGGTTGTTGCCAGTGTCCACGAGGAAGATGTCACCCGCCGGATCGACAACAGTGCCGGCCGGAGCGCTGATGGTGATCGATCCACCGATGGTCAGCGTCTGCGCCAGCCCTTGAAATGTGAGACTAAAACTTGCGAACGAAACTCCCGCGGTCAAGAGAACAAGCGTCGTCGCCACTGCGGCCCACCGGCCCAAACTGCTCCAACGCAAACTCATCGCCTTGACTCGAGCGACAGCAAAGCTAACTTTGTCGTTGCGGTTCGACTTCATCAGTAAATCCTCACTTTGCTTGACAGGTCTTGTCGTTCGCAGAAATGCATCCTCTTGCTTTATTCGCTGCGGCAGTCACGGCACATCGAGGGCCAAAGACAATTTCTGCGCACCGGAAAAACATCGGCCATGCGCGCACACTTCGACCCACGCTTCTCGAAAATTTTTTGGTGTCCGGAGTTGTTTTGTCTAAAGGTCCTACTCAACCTTCCGGGTTCGCTACCTTCGGTTCTCGCCTCGCTCCAGCACAAGTCACGCGAAGACACCGAACACGGCTCTCCCGGCGGTCAAAACTTCTTTTCCCGCCTAGCAGGAGTGCGCTCGCCTCGAAAAAATGCAGGTCAACATCGGTAAGAAGTGCTTTCGAAGTAGCTAGCTACGAACTTCAATTCATATCGCGGAGATCACCCCAAAACTTCGCTGTCCAACAGCGAATCAGACCGGTCTTGTCCCGCTCGTTCGACACAAAATGGACAAACTCTCACGATGGAATCGTTCTAATTGAGGACAGAAAACCGGAAGCGGGAACTAAATCGGGAAAATTACAGATTCGACCTTAAGACGGCATCACGAACGGTGGGCATAAATTGCGGGAACGAGAGCGGGTACAGAAGGGTGAGCGTTCGGTCCAGTGCAGAGGTTATTTTCAGTGGGATTTGGTAGCCCGGACGGGAGTCGAACCCGTAATCTTCACCTTGAGAGGGTGACGAGTTAACCGGTTACTCTACCGGGCCACGCGCAACAGTTTATCGTGTTCAGCGAACTTCAGCAATCAACAGCGTCGTTCCTTTGTAGGGGCGGGGCTTGCTCCGCCCGGCGTTAACACGACTGCCACGTATCCGTCGTGGAATCTTGTACCGATTTTGGTCGTTACTTCATTTCGTTATTACTTCTTTGCTTCACCCCTTTGCCGTCAACTCCATCACCGCCCGATGGGCCTGATCGATCGCCTCATTCGTATACGCATTCGCCCCCGCATCCGAATTCGCAATCGCAATCCGGCCGAACGGCTTGCGCCCAATCACCCAAGGCTTCTCTTCTTCCGTCCACTCCGGATCAAACAAATAATTCGGCGTATACGCATACCCATGCGCCCAACGATTCACCGTGATCGCCCGCAATGTCGTGCGCCGGATCGAATCCCGCACCGCCGAGCATCCGCCCTAACTGATCGCGAATGTTACGTTCGAACGTCGCAAACGGCGTCCCCATCAACTCCACGCGACCCGCGCGATACTGATCGCGCATCGGCAATCCCCGGCGGCACGGCGTCCGCAACATGAACAAAACCATTGGCTCTTCAGGATCGCTCGGAAACGTGTACTGCCCAACGCTCACAGGAAAATCGAGCGCCGTCAGCGTGTGGTATCCGCCGGGCGCCACGATCTGACGCACGCCCAGTTTCGAAAACGAAGTCCAGTTCCGCAGCGCGACGTGCGTATACACCAAGGGCGTCTTCACCAGATACGCCATCGCCTCTTTCTGCTTGTCCGGCAGCTCTGGGCAGATATAAGGAATCATCATGTTGTAGCAGGCGAGCACGCAGTTCTTCGCCCGCACCGATTGCAGCGCCCCGCCGCGCGAATACGTGATCTCGACTTCCTTCTCGGCGCCGCTCGACGAACCGCCGCCGGTCGCACCACCGCCCATCGCCACGTGCGTCACATGCACCGCGGTGCTGTTCAGCCGCAGCCGCACGCTCGCATCTTTCTGATCGAGCTTGCTGTAATCCGCCCGCGCCGTAACCACATCTTCCATCGTGCTGCCGGGCACTACCCCCGGAATCAGCGCCCGCACCAACAACCGCGCCACCGAAGCATTCCCATCCGGAAAATGAAAAATGTATGGCTCTTCTTTCTCCAACTCCGGCAGCCCCAGCCCCTGAAATCCCGCATACAAAAACGACTCGTAATCATCCGGCGAGTTGTAACAAGCCAGCGCCGAGACTGCGTCAATGCCCACTCCAAACAAATCGTGCGGAAACGTCTGAAAAAATTTCAGCGCCTCCGGCGTCACCTTGCAGAATTTCGTCAGATAGTCCGCATAGCTGATCGACGCCAGCTTCCGCTGCTTCTGCTCGATGGAAAGGCCGTCCATGTAATCGACTTTTTCCGTGTAAACGCGCGCGATGTCGCGCCGCACCGCATCCGAAAGTGGCGCCTTCGCCAAAAATTCCGGCCACGGCGTCGTATTGAACCCAGTTAAAAACCGGTCTTCGCCAAACGTCTCCTTGTCGAAAAACGCCGCCGTCCCCAATTTCGAATAAAGCTTCCGGTCGTAATCTTTGTAAAACTGTTCGACGTCGATCCCAATCTCAGCGATCAACTCCTTCGCCACCGCAGCTGTAAAGACCCGGACTCTCGATCGACTGCGTCCCGCCATAACTCAGCAGCATCCGCCCACCGGCCGAAAATTCATTTCGCTTCGCGTGCCCGCCAAAATCGTCGTGATTGTCGAGAATCAAAATCCGTGCGCCACTTCCCGCCGCCTTGCGAAAAAAATAAGCCGCCGCCAGCCCGCTGATCCCGCCGCCTACAACAACCAGATCGTACGTGTCATCAACCTTCGCTACCGGCCCGCCTGCATCCCATTTCTTCCCATCACGCAGCCCGTGCGCGTACGTATACGAGCCATCGTGGTTCCCACGCATCCCCGTCAACGCCGGCGGATAATACCTAGCCGCGTTCTGTGCCTCATCTCCACCGTCGCCGCCATCACGACCAACTCGCGCCGCCACCGCCAGCCCCTTCGGCACCGACGACACCCGCCGCAAGCAGCGTCTCCCCAGCCAATGCTCCGCCAACCCCAACCGCGACGCCATTCAAAAAATCGCGCCGCGAAATCGGGCAATTCATGCCCAATTCTCGATCCTTCTTTTCTTCGCTCATTCGACCGACCTACTGGAGGGAAGCTACGCGACCGCATCATTCTACGACCGAACCCCGCTCCCCCTGAACTCACCCGAACGCAAACATCTTAAGCACACTTCATTACTGCCTTAACGACGAACCGATCGTTTGCCGCAAGTTTCCATTTACTCGAATTTCCAGTATTCACTTCCTCATCCCGGCGGCCACCCAAACTCCCCTTCCCCCCAACAAATGCAAATGCAAATGAAACACCGTCTGCCCCGCCCCACTTCCGCTGTTCGCCACCGTCCTATACCCATCCGTCAGCTTCAGCTTCCGCGCCAATTCCGCCGCCACCAAATGCATCTTCCCGATCAACGCCGCATCCTCAGCCCCCGCCTCGTTCAACGACGCAAAATGTTTCCGCGGAATAATTAAAATATGCGTCGGCGCCTGCGGCCCAATATCCTCGAACGCAAACACATCCTCATCCTCGTACACAACCTTCGACGGAATCTTCTTCTCCGCAATCTTGCAAAACAAGCAGTCCGCGCTCATTCGTCGTCTCCCGGCGCCACGCTATTATCCGCGCGCCCGTTATCCACACGAAAGATGAGCGGCTTCACGCCTTCGCGTGCGCGCAACTCCTCACTCACTTTCTTCGCTGCATCCTCGCCCGAAATTTTCCCCACATGAACACGATAAAACGCTCCACTCTTCGGCGAATGGAACGATTGCAACGCCACCGACGGATAATCCGCACTCAATCGCCGCACCAACTTCTCCGCGTTCCCCTTATCCTTGAACGCCCCCACCTGAATCGTGAACGTCCCTTCGTTCGGATCGATCGCCGACAAAATTTCCAGCTGCACCGTCACCACACCCGGCCCAACCGACTCGATCTGCTTCGCCGCAGCGTACGACAAGTCAATAATTCGGTTGTCGACAAACGGCCCACGATCCGTAATCCGCACCGTCGTCGACTTCCCATTCGTCATGTTCGTCACGCGCACCATCGTGTTGAATGGCAACGTCCGATGTGCCGCCGTAAATTTATACATGTCGTACGTTTCACCGTTCGAAGCCTGCCGCCCATGAAACGGCGCTCCATACCACGACGCGCGCCCTTCTTCGAAAACCGTCCCGCCTTCATGCGGTTTCGGCGTCGCTGCCGCAGGTGACGATGGCGCAGGCCGATTTGTTGGCTCGGGTAGCGGCGCAGGCTCAGGCGTCGTGTTCGTCACCGGCGGCGCACTCGCCACAGGCTGCCGCCCGCCGCACCCCGTCACAAACATCGCCGCGCAGCACACCAGCGCCGCCAGCGAAACCCATCGCGAGGTCAATCGTCCGCCCAATCGAATCGTTGGAAAATCTGCCGCAACTTGCACCATCACGACCGAACCGCGCTCATGACTGCGAATTTTGCGACGCTGGAGGATTTTCTTGCGACGATGACGATGAAGACGGTGACGGCGAACTCCGCCGCGACATTCGCGCCTCCAGTTTCTGCGCAAATTGATCCAGCTTTCCCGACACATCCCTCAAAAACGAAGCCGTCCGCTTTTCCGTCTCCGGCGCCAACTCCTCATCTACATAGCGCCGCAACCGCTCCATCTCAGCATCAATCCGACGCCCAATCTCTTCAAAATTATCCATAGCGAAAGCCCATTCCCTGTATTTTCAAACGCGTGCCAAGTATTCGCCCCAATAAAAACTTAGTTGGATTGCCCCAACCTGTCCACCTTTTTTACCGCCCGCCCTCGCGCCTCCCACGCCACCCTGTACCCGCGATCGCTTCCCAGATCGCGGGATTTAGATGCAACACCACCCAGATCTCAACATTCGCCACCGATTTTGTAGGGGCGCAGCACTGCTGCGCCCCGGGTGCGCATGATTTCCCCCGATCGAGGTCTGGGCCCTCTTCCGTCTTTGCAACCGTACGCCCCCCCACCGCGTCTGAGTCCATGACCCAATCAATGCGCCCCCTCCTCACTCTCACGCTCCTACTGTCTCTCACCACCACGTGCATCGCCCAACAACCCGCGCCCCAATCCGCCGCTCCTCAACTCGACGCCCCTCCCGTCAAACTCACCGTCCGCTCCAACCTCGTCATGGTCCCCGTCTTCGTCACCGGCGGCGACGGCAACGTCGTCTTCGGCCTCAACGTCGAAGACTTCGCCCTCACAGACAACGGTGCCCCTCAATCGATCAGCATCGAAGACGACACCGACGCCCAACCTCTCGCTCTCGCCGTCGTCGTCGAAACCGGTGGCGCCGGCGCACGCCATCTCAACGACTATCGCGCTCTCGACTCCATCCTCGACGCCATCATCGGCAACGTCGAGCACGACGTCGCCGTCATCGCCTTCGACAGCACGCCGCACATCGTCCAGCCTTTCACGACAAACACCGACCAGGCCGCAGGCAAGCTCGCCAATCTCAAAGAGGGCGACGGCGGCGCCGCCATTCTCGACGCCGTCGCATTCGCCGTCGATCAGCTCCGCAAACAGCCCTCCAGCTATCGCCGCGCAATCCTGCTCCTCAGCGAAACGATCGACCAGGGCAGCGAAACCACGCTCGACGAAGCCGTTCACTTGATGAGCGACACCAACACCGCCATTTACAGTTTTGGTTTTTCCAGCACGAGTTCCGCCGTCAAACACGAAGCCTCAAAATTCGACAGCAAAAATCCCGGTCCCGCTCACGGCTGCTTCAGCAAAAAAGGCGCCGACGTCGAATACGAAGGCCATTACAGCAAGCAAGTCCTCGACTGCATCAGCCAGCTCGCTCCTCCGCTCCGACTCGCCACGATGGCGTTCATCGCCGCCCGCGGCTCCCTCAAAGTAAAAACCGCCGAATCCATCGCCGATCTCGCCGGCGGCGAATTTTTCCCCTTCAAAAACGAAAAAGATCTAAAAACCGCCCTCATCGCCCTCTCCAACAACATCCCCAACTACTACGTCCTCAGCTTCCGCCCCACCGCTCCCGCTCCCGGCATCCACGCGCTCCAAGTCACATCAATCCGCCGCCCCTACGCCGTAAAAGCCCGCCGCGAATACTGGATCGACGACGACGAATCGAAATCAGACACACCCACGTCCGATCCAACTCCAAACTAATCCCTGCATACCGCCCGCACGTAAATCCCGCTCGCACTCACCCCTGCCTCTCCTCACTCCTCGCACACGTTGTCATCCTGAGCGAAGCGAAGGATCTCAGACGTACCCCAACCGCAACGCCGTCCGTCGCGCTCCCAACCCCCACTAATTTGCTTTTGAAGACTTCGCGGCAGGCCTAACGCAAAATCGCGTTAGCAATCCTCAACCAGTACGCCTGATTCGTGGCAAGCGTATAAATCACAATCGTCTGCCCCACTACAAATGCCGGAAGCGCATAACGATACACAACATGAACTTGTCTGTTGACGATCCAATCTCGCACCACTCCAAGAAGAATCAGCAAATCCACACCAGCGTAGAAATGATTGCTTCGCAATTAGAATCAGTCGCCGGTGATATCCAGCTCTTGGGTGCCGCACCCTGCGTTCTTCAGGGTGCGGGTTTGGATTCGGCAAGTCCCAAATCAATCCGTGGCCTACTTCACTTTCCGCTTCTTCCTTTTCAACTCTCAACTTTCGACAGTAAACATCCTCAGCCCTTACGAGTCACTTTTCACCGCCCCCACCCACACAATTCCCCAACCTCATTTCCGGTATCATAGAGCGCTGCGTTACATCGCGTGAGGAGACCCATTGCCCCTGCCCTATCAATGGCAATACCGCATTGACCGCTGGAAAAACTCCGTGCGCAGTCTCTTCGGCGGCGGCAATCAAAATCCCCGCCCTCAAATTTGCCCCGCGTGCGGCTCACTCGTCGGCATCAACGCCACGCGTTGTCACAACTGCGGCACCAATCTCCGCTTCTCAATGGCCAAGGTCAGCAAAGGCCTCTCCGAGCTCTTCGGCGGCCACGCTCCCGTCACCACCATCCTCCTCATCGTCAACGTCATCATGTTCGCCATCGAATTCATGGCCATGGCCGCGCACGGTCAGGGCGGCGGGCTCACAATCCTTTGGGGCATGGGCGGCGAATCCGCATATCGCCTCGGCGCCAGTTTCCCCTTCGCCATTTTTGTAATGAACGAGTGGTATCGCCTCGTCACCGCCTGCTATCTCCACGGTGGCCTCATCCACATCGGCTTCAACATGATGGTCCTCATGGATATCGGCCCCGTCGTCGAAGAACTCTACGGTTCCGCGCGCTTCTTCTTCCTCTACACCGTCACCGGTGCCGCTGGCTTCTTCTTCAGCGCCCGCTTCGGTCACGCCTTCTCTCTGGGCGCCAGCGCCCCCATTCTTGGCTTGATCGGTTTCATGATCGCCGTCACGACGCGCCGCGATGGCGTCCAAATGCAGCAACTTCGCTCCCGCCTCATCTCCTGGGTCGTCTCCATCTTCGTCTTCGGCTTCCTCATGCGCGGCATCGACAACTGGGCCCACGGCGGCGGCCTCGCTGCCGGATTCATCCTTGGCCGCATCGTCGCCGATCACGAACCCCGCACCCCCAGCGAACTCCGCATTGCCCAAGCCCTCGGCTGGATCACCGCCGTCGTCGTCGTCTCCTCTTTCGTCCTGATGATCCTCCACTACAACGACCCCCTCCCCGGCGGCTAGCAAGAATCGGGAGGGCGCGACTTCAGTCGTGCCGTAAGCGCGCGCTACACTAGCGGCTTTAGCCGCGAAGGTTCCGCCGGGTGCCGCACCCTCAGCTTTCAGAGGGTGCGGGTTCAGACTCCACGCCACTTCCACCCGCATCCGCCGCCACGTTCTATGTACGGGCACAGCACCGCTGCGCCCCATGCCCGCACGATCTCAGACCTGCTTCTGTCTTCCCTTTCAACTTTCAACTATCGACTGTAGACTTTCCCTTCCCATGGACCCCCACTCCATCGTCGTCATTAGCCTCCACACCCCCAAAGAAAAAGTCTGGGGCGAACTCCTCTCCCTCAACACCGCCGGCGTCACCGTCCGCGGCATCGACCTCAACTCCTTCGACCACTTCATCCGCCAGATCAACGAGCCCGACACCGAGCGCATCGGCGTCCCCACCCTCTTCTTCCCCATGACCCGCATCGAGCGCATGACCATCGACGAACCCAGCGGCTCCATCCCTTCCATGGACGAACTCTTCTTCCGCAAAGTCGGCCGCCGTCTCAGCGACTATCTGGCTCAGTTCGCCTGAAACGCGCTATCCTCCCAGCACATGCAACAAAAACGACGGATCTTCACCGTACCCAACCAAATCACCCTGCTCCGTCTCGGCTTCCTGCCGGTTTTCCTCACGCTCATCGCGTATCAACGCTACAAATGGGCGCTGCTCGTTCTCGTCGTCGCCGGCCTCAGCGATGCCATCGACGGCCTCCTCGCCCGCAAACTCAATCAGCACTCCTCCCTCGGCGCCTACCTCGACCCCATCGCCGACAAACTCCTGCTCTCCTCTTCCTTCATCATCCTCGCTTACAAAACCCGCATCGCCTGGTGGACCACCATCATCGTCA
Organism: uncultured Acidobacteriota bacterium; assembly: GCA_963850795.1. GTDB lineage: Bacteria > Acidobacteriota > Terriglobia > Acidiferrales > UBA7541 > Acidiferrum. Next base: position 109,723 of record CAWKNS010000023.1, read on the forward strand.
TCAGCCGCGACATCCTCATGCTCACCGTCGCCACCGTCATCATCCTCATCTCCGGCTACCGCCCGTTTCCCCCGAGCGTCCTCGGCAAACTCACCACCTTCTTCGAAATCATCCTCGTCTTCAGCGTCGTCCTCACCGCCGCCTACCCCCAATTCCACTGGCGCCTCCTCCACAACGCCCTCGTCGACATCGTCACCTTCTGCGCCGCCGCCTCCGCCCTCCACTACTCCTTCCTAGTCACACGTCACCACCCGCCCGCCCAAACCACCGCCAGCATCGAATAACCTCTCTTTTTTCCGTTTTTCGAATCTAACTCGGGATTTCGCTACATCGGGAGGGCACGGCTTCAGCCGTGCCGTAAAGCTCGCGAGAAGAGGGGCTTCAGCCCCTGAGGTCCCACGCGCGCCGCACTACTTCGCTTTTCGTATGAGCCCGGCTCTTGGGTGCTACACCCTTTGTGTTTTTAAAAGGGTGCGGGTTTAGATTGAACCTCACCCACCCCGATCCGTCGCATCGATTTCTTCTGTTTCTCTTTCTCCGTGTGCTCTGTGAACTCTATGGTGAATCTCTTTCTTCGCTTTCGACTTTCAACTATCGACTGTCAACCTCTTCGTCGTTTGCTTCTACCTCGCCGCTCTCATACGCCTGCCCCAACCACCACAACGCATCCCTCAAATCATCTTCCGAATGAATCTCGAACGAATGCCACCTCTGCGCCTTCATGTTCGTCCCCGTCCCCAACCGCAAATCCCGCGACGCCCGATCCGTCTGCGCCTCCGACATCGTCTTCAACTTAAAAATAATCCCATTCGCCGACCCAATCGCCCGCGTCACCGGCAACGCCGCAAACACCGCCCCGCCTCGGTAATATCCCAACATCCCAAACATCGACTTCGACGTCACGCTCGGCCACGTCCGCACTTCTTCGCCCAGCATCGCGCACAAATACTTCATCTCATCGCTGATCCGCGCCATCTTCGGCCGCGGCCGCGCCCCGCTGCCGACGCGAGCCCGCGCGACGCGAAGCACTGCCGCCACGCACAGCCCTCGCCTTGCCCTTCTGCTTCGTTCGTATTCGTTTATTACTTGTGAAGTTCCGCTCAAACGCAGTGCCCCCGCTACTGCGCCGCGACCGGCATCTTCGCCGGCCCGCCCGGTGGAATAATCAACTTCGGTTCCGTCACCGCCTGCACCTGCTCGATCGTCGCATCCGCCGCAATCTCCTCGCAACACCAGCCCTTCCGCCGTCACATCGATCCACGCCAACTCCGTAATGATGTGATCCACGCACTCCAATCCCGTCAACGGCAGCGTGCACTTCTTCAAAATCTTCGCCTTCCCATCCCGCGTCGCATGTTCCATCGTCACAAACACACGCTTCGCTCCCGCCACCAGATCCATCGCCCCGCCCATTCCCTTCAACATCTTCCCCGGAATCGCCCAGTTCGCCAGCGTCCCCTTCTCATCCACTTGCAGTGCCCCCAGCACCGTCAAATCCACATGCCCGCCGCGAATCATCCCAAACGAATCCGCCGACGAAAAATAACAAGTTCCCTTCAGCTCGCTCACCGTCTCTTTTCCTGCGTTAATCAAATCCGGATCAACCTGCGCCTCCGTCGGATACGGCCCCACTCCCAACATCCCGTTCTCCGACTGCAAAATCACCTCAATCCCCTCCGGCACATAATTCGCCACCAGCGTCGGCATCCCAATACCCAAGATTCACGTAATACCCATCACGCAGCTCCAGCGATATCCGCCGCGCAATCCGCTCCCTCTTCTCTTCGTCCGTCATCGCCATCTAGAAAACCTTGAAATAGAATTTGCAGACCACAATCGCAATAAACACCAAGAAGCCGAACACTTGAAACGCGTAGATCGACCAAAACAACTCACGGTTCGACTCCTCGGCGATCCATGTCTTCCAATTCCGCCCGATCAATCGACCCGTCGAAAACTCATAGATCAGAAACCCAAGCTGCACCGCGCCGAACAACCAAATCAACCACATCTACGTTTTACGAACCGTCCGGCTCGGTGCCCCACCTCGGGTTGTGAGGGTGGGGATTTTAGACTCAACCTTACCCATACCATTCCGTCCATCCCCAAACTCTTCCGCGATTCTTCTTCCGATTCGACGTTAAAATGTCGACTTTCAACCCCTACACAAGGATGACGGAACACGATTCACGTCTTCCTCACCGTCCTCCGCTCAATCCTCTTCTCATACTTCTCACCCTGAAAAATCGCATTCACAAATATCCCCGGCGTATGCACGTTATCCGCATCTAACTCACCCAACTCCACCAACTCCTCAACCTCCGCCATCACATACTCCGCCGCCGTCGCCATCATCGGATTAAAATTCCGCGCCGTCTTCCGGTAAATCAAATTCCCCCACCGATCGCCCTTCCACGCCTTCACAAACGCAAAGTCCCCGCGAATCCCGCGCTCCAACACATACTGCCGCCCATTAAACTCCCGCGTCTCTTTCCCCTCCGCCACCATCGTCCCAAAACCCGTCGGCGTGTAAAACCCAGGAATCCCCGCCCCACCCGCTCGAATCCTCTCCGCAAACGTCCCCTGCGGATTCAACTCCAGTTCCAACTCCCCGCTCGTCACTAACTGTTCGAACAGCTTGTTCTCCCCCACATAGGTCGAAACCATCTTCTTGACCTGCCGCTGTTGCAGCAGCAGCCCAATCCCAAACTCATCCACCCCGGCATTATTGCTGACGATCGTCAGATCCTTCGTTCCCTTCCGCCGCACCGCCGCAATCAAATTCTCCGGTATCCCGCAAAGCCCAAACCCACCCATCAGAATGGTCGCCCCATCCCTCAACTTCTCAATCCCCACATCCGCCGACCCAATCCGCTTATCCACGTGAATCTCCGCTCGTTACGCAACGCAACAGTGCTACCTTATCATTACCCCATTCACCCAAATGTACCCAGCCAAGCCCCGCCAATGCCCGTCTCCCGTGTTCCACACCGCTGCAACCGCTGGGTGCCGCACCCTCCGTTTTCGAGAGGGTGCGAAGGATTTCAACGTAAACCCCAATGCTCTCCGGCCGCCCAATCATCCTTGATATTGACAAATGTTATATATAAGGTAAGATAACCACTGTAGAAACCCGCGCCCGCACCCAAATTCCCAATTCGGAACCAAAACGATCCGCCGCCACCCTGTAGCCGCGATCGTTTCCCAGATCGCGGGCCTTTCCCCTCCACAAAGGCGAATTAAAATCGAAGCTCCCAAAACCTCTAAATACATCATTCTGAACCACTTATTCACTCCCGTTTTTGGAAGCCCGTAACCCACGATTTCTCAACACCTTGCACACTCTTGAGAAAACAACCCGGGGGTATACCCACCCACTGTTCAAAAAAATCGAGGCCGCCAACCCAGGCCTCGTAGAGGCGAGTTCACCTCGCCTCTCTTCGCGGCCAACGGGCCCATTCGGACTTGCCATCCGCCGACCAACCCGCCCCCTAACGCGGTCGCGCCGGCCCCCAAACCCAACCAACTTCGGCGTAGCCTCCGGATCGACCGCCACCATAAGCGTCGCCACATACCCATCCGACAGCTGCGTCGACGTAACCGGTGTCAACTTCGCCACCGACCCAGCCCCACTCTGCCCAGTGAACACCATGTCCTCTTCCAAAGCTAGTTCGCCGAACCTTCTCCCCGAATACGGATGCGTCGCCTCCACAAACCGGCTGACGTCCTCCGGAAAAAACAGCTGCCCCGTATGCGCCACATGTCCGCCGGCATACACCTCGGCCAACGTCGAGCGATGCGCAGCATCCGCCACCGTAGCCTTCGTCGCGCCGCCGCCAACATGCACCTTCATGTGAATGTGATTCACGCGCCCCGGATAGTGCCCCGGATAAATCGTCTGGAACTCCACAACTCCATGCGCGTCGGTAATCTGCACGCCGCGCAAGAAAACAAGATCATCCGTAGTATGCGGCTTCGGCGGCATCCCGCCGGGACCGCCTCCCATCGGAGCGCCACCAGGCCCGTCCGGTCCACCTTCTGGTGGCGGCCCCGGTAGCATCGCCCCCGGTCGGACCACCGCTCGGACCACTTGCGGCCATTCGGTGGAGGTCCCGGCGGCCGTCCTCCTGGAAATCCCGGCCCGCCACCCGGTCCACCGGGTCCACCCGGATTGATCTTCGTGAATCCCGAATAAACTCCGCCGGCATCGCAGTGCCAGACATCGAGCGCGGCATTCGGTATCGGCGCGCAAGTCTTCGCATCGACAATCGTGACGCGCACGCGCAGCGGCACACCGATTTTCCCTTCGGTGATATCGCTCCGCAAGAGTTCGCGATCCACGTAATACGGACCTTCTTCCTGCTCCGGATTGAAGACGCAAGATGGCGGCGCATCGGCGCGCAGTCTCAAACTTTTCGCGGCCAGCGGCAAAGCCGCCGCCGTCGCCGCGCTGTTCCGAATGAATTTGCGACGCGTCCATTTTCTCTCGTTCGACATGTTCCTCTCCTTGCGGGCGACCTGTGAGGCGTTGCACTAAACTTCCTCCCATAGCCGCAAAAGGTTCCAGCGATTTTCTTGGCATAACCCTGAAAAATCAGCATGATAGGTGCACTCAAAGCCGATCTGACGGAACCTCGTGCCCAGGCGTCACGCAGCCGGTTGAAAGAACTTGCGATCTCTCGAGGATGGCCAACAAAAATGCAAACCTTGCAAACCCACGATGGTTCGCGTAAGCGGCGTGCAACGTTCGCGGTCGCAGGAATTTTTGTGCTCGCGCTCGTTGCGAGACTGATCGCAACGTTCAACAAATCCGTGCTCGCGCAGCAGCAGCGCCATCACCTCGGCGAAAAATTCGATCGCAACCATCCATGGATGAATCCCAAACTCTCGCCCGACGAACGCGCCGCCATGGTGCTGAAGGAAATAACGCTCGACGAAAAAATCGATTTGCTTCACGGCATGGGCATGCCGAATTGGCCGCGCGACGTGCAAAATCCGCAGCCCGAATTCGGCAACAGCGGCGCCGGTTTCGTACTCGGCATTCCGCGCCTGGGAATTCCTTACATCCAGATGAGCGACGCCGCCTACGGCGTGCGCGCCAGCGGCGAAAATGGCCGCTACTCCACCGCGCTTCCCGCCAACGTCGGCGCAGCCGCAAGTTGGGATCCCGAAGCCGCGTGCTCGTACGGTCGTCTCATCGGCAAAGAACTGCGCGCGCAGGGCTACAACATGACGCTCGGCGGCGGCACCAATATCACTCGCGAACCGCGCAACGGCCGCACGTTTGAATATCTTGGCGAAGATCCGATCCTCGCCGGAACTCTCGTCGGCAATCTGATGAAGTGCGAGCAGGCCGAACACGTCCTCGGCGACATCAAGCACTACGCCGTCAACGATCAGGAAAATGGCCGCAACGAAGTCGATGTGCTCATCGGCAAGCGCGCGATGCGCGAAAGCGATCTACTCGCTTTTGAAATCGGCGTTGGTATCGCCGACCCTGCCGCGGTGATGTGTTCTTACAACGCCGTCAACGGCGACTTCGCCTGCGAAAACAAATATCTACTCACCGACGTGCTGAAAAAAGAATGGGGATTCAAAGGTTTTGTCGTATCCGATTGGGGCGGCACGCACAGCACCGTGAAGGCTTCCGCAGCGGGTCTCGACAACGAAGAACCGCTCGACGAATTCTTCGGCGCGAAAATGAAAGAAGCCGTCGAAGCCGGCAAAGTCTCGCAGGCCGAACTCGATGAACACGTCCGCCGCATCCTGCGCTCGGAATTTGCCGCCGGCATCGTCGATTATCCCTACCCAGAAAAGCGTCCTCGACATTCTCGGTGGTCTCGAAACGGCCCGAAAAATCGAAGAATCCAGTGCGGTTCTCCTGAAAAACGAAAAAGATATCTTGCCGTTGAAAGCGTCGTCGCTGAAATCGATCGCGATCATCGGCCCGCACGCCGACGAAGGAATGATTTCCGGCGGCGGCTCCGCCCAGGTCGATGCGCCCGGTCGCCCCAATGCAGGCTGGCAGGCGCACGTCTGGTTCCCGACGTCGCCGATGAAGGCCGTCATGGCGAAAGCGCCGAACGCCGACGTGAAATTCGCGTCGGGCGAAAATATCGGTCACGCAGTCGCACTCGCGAAAAAATCCGACGTCGCCATCGTCTTCGTTTATTGCTGGATGGCCGAAGGCATGGATCTCGAAACGCTCACGCTGCCTGACAAACAGGACGAAATCGTCGCAGCCGTCGCCGAGGCAAATCCAAAAACAATCGTCGTGCTCGAAACCGGAACCGCCGCAACGATGCCGTGGGCCGACAAAGTCAACAGCATCCTCGAAGCCTGGTACGCCGGCAGCGATGGCGCCAACGCCGTCGCCAACATTCTCTTCGGCGACATAAATCCCAAGCGCAAAGCTCCCGATGACGTTCCCGAAGAGCGACGCCGATCTACCGCATCCAACGCTCGTAAAACCACGAGAAGATCAACTCGGCGAAGCCGCCGTCAACAAATCCGGCGAAGCCAAACCCACTTTCAGCGTCACCTACGACGAAGGCCTGAAAGTCGGCTACAAGTGGTACGACGCCGAAAAGAAGCCCGTCCTCTTCCCCTTCGGCCACGGCCTTTCCTACACAACATTCGCGTATTCAGGATTGAAAGTCGCCCCCGGCAAAAAAGTCACCGACGTCACCTTCACCGTGAAAAACACAGGCTCACGTGACGGCGCCGAAATCGCCCAGGTCTACGCCGCGTTTCCCGCCTCAGCCAGCGAACCACCCAAGCGCCTCATCGGCTGGAACAAAGTCTGGCTCAAAGCCGGCGAAAGCAAACAAATCCGCGTCCCCGTCGAATCCAAATACCTCTCCATCTGGGACGACAGCGCCAACGAGTGGAAGCTCCGTCAGGCACCTACGAAATCATGGTCAGGCGCCTCTTCCGCCAACCTGCCGCTCCACGACAAATTCGACCTGAAGTAGAACGGCGGCGACACAACTCACAAGTGTAGGGGCGCAGCACTGCTGCGCCCCATGCCCGCACAATCTCAACACGATGAAAATCTGGTTTTTCTATTCGCTTGTTGTCGGTTTTCTACAAACTGCGCAGCAACTTATACAACTCATTCGCCGCATCAAAATCCGCTTCCAACTCCCGCGTCGCCAGCCGCTCACGCAAATCATCAATCCGCCGCGCCAGCAAATCCAGCGAAGCGCTCAGCACTTCGCGATTCGTCAAAACAATATCGCGCCAAGTGCTGATACGGACTCCCCGCCAACCGCAACGTATCGCGCAACCCCGGCCCAGCAACCGTAATCGGAAGCCCATTTTCATCCAGCCGGTCGTAAAAAAACGAAGCCAGCGCCACCGCCACAAGCTGCGGCAAATGCGAAGCCAGCCCGACCGCGTAATCATGCTGCCGAGCACCGAGCCAAAGCGGCCGCGCACCAATTTTCTTCAGCAATTTCGAAAACGCATCGACGCGCACATCTTTCCGCAACGCATCTCCGCGTTCCGGCTGCGCGTTCAGATCGATCTGAAATTCCGAACCGATTTTTTCGATCCCGCGCAGCCGGATTCGAAATCCTCTCCGGAGTGTCCGCAATCAACGCATACGGCGCGTTCTGAAACAGATCCGCGTCGGCATGCGCGATCCCGGCGTGTTCGCGTCCCGCCATCGGATGCCCCGGCAAAAACAGCGGCCCATCCGCCGCTGCAAAAAGTTCCTGCGCTCCCTGGCTGATCCGCAGCTTCGTACTGCAAGCATCGGTGATCAGCGCTTTTCGCGGAGCGAACCTCGCCAATTCAGGCAACAGATCGATCGTCGCGCCAATCGGCAACGCAACGTAAATCAGATCGGCTTCGCGCAGCGCCGGCGTCAAATCGCCAGTCAAAGTTTCATCGAACGCCTTCGTCTCCTGCGCCGTCCGCGCAACATCCGGCCGATCCCATCCCGTGATGTGCAGATCGGTCGCGTACTTCCGCAACGCCAGCGCAAACGAGCCGCCGATCAAGCCCGTGCCAAGGATCGAAATGCGTTGAATCACATGCGTCATAGAGAAGTTGCAAACCGAGCTCTACGAATTATTGCGCCACACAAAACACTGTTATCCCGAGCGAAGCGAGGGATCTGCTTTTTCTAAGCGTCGGCACGATTGCAGATAGTAGCAGCAGCAGGATGTATTAAGCGATCTTGCGCCCGATCGCCGGCGCAATCATGCGAAGTTCCTTCATCAATTGCTCGAACTGCGGCGGATCGAGCGACTGCGCGCCATCGGACAGCGCGTGATCCGGATCGTTGTGCACTTCGATGATCAATCCATCCGCGCCCGCAGCTACGGCAGCGCGAGCCATCGGCACGCACCTTGTCTCGCCGGCCTGTGCCGTGCGAAGGATCGCCAATCATCGGCAAGTGCGACAGTTTTTTGACCACCGGAATCGCCGCGATATCAAACGTGTTTCGCGTGTACGTCTCGAACGTGCGAATTCCCCGCTCGCACAAAATCACGTCGTAATTTCCGCCGCTCAAAATATATTCCGCGCTCAACAACAGTTCTTCCATCGTCGCCGACATGCCGCGCTTCAGCAGCACCGGCTTGCGCACTTCTCCCAACGCGCGCAGCAGGTGATAGTTCTGCATGTTGCGCGCGCCCACCTGAAAAATATCCACGTAGCCCGACATCATCTGAATCTGCGATGGGTCCATCACTTCGCTGACCGTGAAGAGCCCGATTTTTTCCGCCGCCTCTTTCATCAGCTTCAAACCCTCTTCGCCCATGCCCTGAAACGCGTACGGCGAAGTTCGCGGCTTGAACGCGCCCGCGCGCAAAATCTTCGCTCCCGATTTCGCCACGCTCTCCGCGACCGCATTGATCTGGTCGCGCGACTCCACGCTGCACGGCCCCGCCATGATCACGATGTCGTTCCCGCCGATCGTTACGCCGCGTCCTAAATTGACGATCGTTCCTTCGGGCCTGAACTGCCTGCTCGCTAACTTGTACGGCTGCGTGATGCGCATGACTTCGCGCACACCGTCGAGCAATTCAAAATCGCGATGATCGAAATCGCGATGCACGCCGACGGCGCCGAGCACCGTGTGCGATTCGCCGGTGGAGCGATGCACGTTGAATCCGTTTGCGACAAGCCGATCGATCACGCGTTGAATCTGCGCGTCGGTCGCGCCCTCTTGCATTACGATGACCATGGCTGGCTGGTGTTTCCCTTCTCGTCCTCCGCAAATGTGCGGAAGAAAAATCAAATCGTGCTTGAAGCTAAGGCCTGGGCGTTTGGGGCACAGCATGCTGTGCCCCTACAAAATCGTGCTGCCGCAAAATCGTGCTCGACGCGAACTGCTCAAAATCTGACGCCCAAATTATTTCTTGCGATCGGCGTCGTCGGGCGAATCTTTGTGCATGGCTTCGCGTTCGGCGCTGCGCGCTTCGTCGATGATGCGCTCGAAGAGGCGGCGAATCGCGGCGTCGGACAGCGGGCCGGGATTCTGGCTCTGCGCGTTCTTGATGACTTCGCGTTCGCGATCGGGTTGATAGAGCGGGAGATTTTTCTCCTGCTTGATCTTTCCGATCTCGAGCGCGCAATGCGAACGCTCGTTGAGCAACTGCACGAGTTTGCTGTCGATCTCATCGATGCGGCGACGCCAATCACTCATGTCGGTCATGGCGCGACCTCTCGGCGAGACAAACCTTTTTTGCCGGCTTCTTTGAGACTGCGAATCTTCGCGCCTAGCGCTTGCGCGGCGGCATCGACCGATTCCGCTTTTTCAATTTCTGAAACGAGCGCGGAACCGATCACTGCAGCATCGGCGAGTCCACCGAGAACGGAGACGTGTCCCGGGAGCGAAATTCCGAAGCCGACCGCAATCGGAAGATTCGTGTGCGATCGCACGCGGCGAATTAGCGCAGGAAGATCGTCGGGCAGTGAATCTTTTGCGCCGGTTACGCCGGTGCGTGAGATGAGATACAGGAACCCGGAGGTTGCAGCCGAAATTATCTTGATGCGCTCGTCGGTGGACGTCGGCGCGGCGAGGAAAACGGTGTCGAGATTGTGGGCTGCGAGAATTTTTCGGTAGTCGATGGATTCTTCGGGAGTGAGATCGGTGGCGAGGACGCCGTCGGCACCGGCGGCAGATGCTGCGGCCGCGAATTTTTCGATGCCCATCTGGAACATCGGATTGTAGTAGCCGAAGAGGATGATGGGGACTTCGCGCGCCGCTGCGGAATTGGATTGGCGGATGCGGCGGACGAGGTCGAGAACGCTGGCAAGCGTTGTGCCTGCTTTCAGAGCGCGTTCGGAGGCGCGTTGGATCACTGGGCCGTCGGCAAGCGGATCGCTGAAGGGGATGCCGAATTCGATGACGTCGGCGCCGGCTTCGGCGAGCGCAATGACAAATTTCAGCGGTGGCGTCGAGGGACGGGTCGCCTGCGGTGATGTAGGCGACGATGCCGAGTTCGCCGGCTTCGCGCAGAGAGGCGAAGCGTTGGGAGGTGCGAGTGGAGTTGGCGGTTTGTGCGGTCATTTGCGATTCGGGGTCAACATCTTGCCTGAGGAGCGGCGAACGGGCAATCGCTTCGAGCCGCACCGCCCACGCTGAAGTGTATTGGTCGACTCTCACGGCTGAGATCCTTCGGGCTTCGCGCCTCAGGATGACAACGTATTTGGTAGGACGACAACTATTTAGAGATTTAGCAAAGCGCGTCACTTGAGGAGGCGGTTGTAGGTGTCCATGTCTTTGTCGCCGCGGCCGGAGAGGTTGAGGATGACGAGATCGTCTTTGGACATTTTTGGGGCGCGCTGGAGCAGTCCGGCGATGGCGTGGGCGGATTCGAGCGCGGGGATGATGCCTTCGGTGCGGGCGAGCAGGCTCGCGGCGGCGACGGCATCGTCGTCGGAGACTGCGGAGTATTCGGCGCGGCGTTCGTCGGCGAGCCAGGCGTGTTCGGGGCCGATGGCGGGATAGTCGAGGCCGGCGGAGATGGAATGTGTGGCGGCGATCTGGCCGTCTTCGTTTTGCAGGACGTAGGTGTAGGTGCCTTGCAGAACGCCGGGACGTGCGCCGGTGAAACCTTGCGGAGCGCCGAGGCGCGCGGCGTGCTCGCCGAGTTCTTTGCCGCGGCCGCCGGCTTCGATGCCGACCATTTTTACGTCGGTGTCTCGCAGGAAAGCGTGGAAGAGGCCGATCGCGTTGGAGCCGCCGCCGACGCAGGCGTAGAGATGCGTGGGCAGGCGCTTTTCGGCGGCGAGAATTTGTTCGCGGGCTTCGCGGCCGATGACGGATTGAAAATCGCGAACCATCGTCGGATACGGATGCGCGCCGAGCACGGAGCCGAGGAGGTAGTGCGTGGTGCGAATGTTGGTGACCCAATCGCGCATCGCTTCGTTGATGGCGTCTTTGAGCGTTTTGCTGCCGGAGTCGACGCCGACGACTTGCGTGCCGAGCATGCGCATGCGGGAAACGTTGAGCGCCTGGCGCGCCATGTCTTCGGTGCCCATGTAGACGACGCATTCGAGGCCGAGATGCGCGGCGATGGTGGCGCTGGCGACGCCGTGCTGGCCGGCGCCGGTTTCGGCGATGATGCGCGGCTTGCCCATTTTTACGGCGAGCAAGCCCTGGCCGACGGCGTTGTTGATTTTGTGCGCGCCGGTGTGGAGGAGATCTTCGCGCTTGAGGTAAATGCGCGGGCCGCCGAGATGTTTCGTGAGGCGCTCGGCGAATTGCAGAGGCGAGGGGCGGCCGACGAAATTTTTGAGGAGGCATTGAGTCTGCGACTGGAAAGCGGGGTCGGATTTGGCGAGGTCGTAGGCGCGCTCGAGTTCGAAGAGCGGGACCATGAGGGTTTCGGGGACGTAGCGGCCGCCGTAGGGGCCGAAGCGTCCGGGGGTTTGGGTGGCGGCGATGTGTTGGGAGGCTCATGGGGTTTTGAGGGTTTATTATCGGATAGAAGTGGTTGGCAGTCGACAGTTGAAAGTCGAAAGGAAGAGAGGGAGCGAGAATGTGGATTAGATCTTGCGGACATGGGGCGCAGCAGTGCTACGCCCGTACACGGAGTTAGACACTTTCGGGCGCGATGATACGGATCGGTGTGGGCGATGTGGAATCTAAACCCGCACCCTCTAAAAACTGAGGGTGCGGCACCCAAATGCCGTCGCGATCTCACGGCACAGAGAATATTTTCAGAGATGGGAGTTGGCGCGGGAGACTTCGGCGAAGAATTGGCGCGAGCTTGGCGCGATTTTTTGCCGGGGCGGGATTCGACGCCGCTGGCGACGTCTACGGCGTAGGGGCGGACGTAGAGGATGGCTTCGGCGACGTTTTCGGGGGTGAGGCCGCCGGCGAGGATGATGCGGTGCGTTTTTGCGGCGCGGCGGGCGATGGTCCAGTCGGTGCGTTGGCCGGTGCCGCCGAATTGGCCGGATTTGTCGGCGTCGAAGAGGAAGGCGCGGACCGCGGATTGGAACGGGCTTGAGTTGCGCGAGACGGAAACCTTTGCCGACGCGCATCGCTTTTGTGACTTGGAAATATTTTGCGAGCGGCGCGCGCGGTTGCGGCGGGTTCGTCGCCGTGGAGTTGGACGGTGTCGAGATCGACGGCGCGGGCCAGGGCGATGACGGCTTCGGGAGACCAATTGACGAAGACGCCGACGGCTTCGATTTTTTCGGGGAGCGCGTGGATGATTTTGTAGGCGTTGGCGGGGGAGATGTTGCGGACGCTTTTTTCGTAGAAGTTGAAGCCGAGTGCGTCGGCGCCGAGATCGACGGCGAGTTTGGCGTCGGCGAGATTGGTGATGCCGCAGATTTTTACGCGGACGCGAGGCATTTTAAGTTTTTCAACTTTGCGTATGTGCCGTGCCAAGGAGTTGCGCCAGAGCAACGCCGGGATCGGGCGCGGACATCAGGGATTCGCCGATGAGGAATGCGTCGAAGCCGGCAGCGCGGAGGCGGACAAGATCGGCGTTGGACTTGAGGCCGGACTCGGCGACGGCGATGCAGTCGTCGGGGATTTTGTCGATGAGTTCGAATGATGTTTCGAGGCGGACTTCGAGAGTTTTGAGATCGCGATTGTTGACGCCGATGATTTTGGCGCCGGCGGCGAGGGCACGGTCGAGTTCGGGCTGTGGTGTGAACTTCGACGAGCGGCTCCATTTTGAGTTCGCGGCCGAGGTCGATGAGTTCTTTTAATGCTGGATCGCGCAGGGCGGCGACGATTAAGAGAAAGCTGTCGGCGTCGTTGGCGCGAGATTCCCAGACTTGCCAAGGGTCGAAGATAAAATCTTTGCGCAGGACGGGTTGGGGGATTTCTTTGCGGGCGTCGCGCAGGTTTTTGAGTGTGCCGCCGAAGAATTCGGGCTCGGTGAGGACAGAGAGGGCGGCGGCGCCGTTGGAGGAGAGAGCGTTCGCGAGGGCGACGTGATCGAAGGGGTCGCGGATGACGCCGCGCGAGGGGGAGGCGGGTTTGAGTTCGGCGATGACGTTGAGCGTGTCGCGAGAGAGGGCGGCGGGGAAATCGCGGAGAGGCGTGGCGGCGGCGACGCCGTATTTGAGAGCGGTTTCGGGGAGGACTTTTTTGCGGTGCTCGACTGCGGCTCGGCGAGAATCGAGGATGCGGTCGAGGACGGTGCCGGTGTTGGCTGGAGTTTGAGCGGACACGGGGTAATTTTGTATGGGTGGGACGGGCAGTGTCAAACTGGGTGACTGTGATCGGTGACAGGGAGAGATCGTGCCTGCTAAATCGCGGGTCGCGGTGGAGATTTCGAAGAGAGTTCCTCCGCACGCGAGCCGACGCGTTCGCAGGATGCGAACGCGAAGACAAGGCGTCGGCTCGCTCCGGTCGGAATGACACGACTACCGCTTATGCGGCTACGGATCGATGTGGGCGATGTGAAATCTAAACCCGCACCCTTTGAAAGGCTAAGGGTGCGGCACCCAACTGCCGTTTTGCGTTGGCTGGGACTGTGGCGGGGCAAATTCGGGATGACGGAGACATGGTGAGCTACTCGGAAAAGTATGGGGCGTTGTTGCGGGGGATTTCGGATGAGGCGGATGCGATGTCGCTGGAGTGCTTTCGCAATAGCTCGCTGCGGGTCGAGCGGAAGATGGATGGGACGGCGCTGACGCAGGCGGATGGCGCGGTGGAAAAGATGGCGCGGAAGCGGGTGGCGGAGAGCGGGTTGGCGCTGGATGTTTATGGAGAGGAGCAAGGGACGGGTGGCGGCGAAGGCGGATCGGCGAAGAGTGCCGCTGGCAGAGCGCGGTTGATTATTGATCCGATCGATGGGACGGAGGAATTTTCGCGGGGGATTCCTACGTTTGGGACGTTGCTGGGGATCGAGTTGAACGGGGAGATTGTGGCGGGAATGTGCAGTGCGCCGGCGTTGGGGACGCGATGGTGGGCGTATCGCGGCGACGGGCGCGTTTCGGAACGGGGAGAAGATTCACGTTTCGCGGACTCCGCAGCTAAACGAGGCGATGGTTTTTACGACGGGGACGGGGCCGAGCAAGAATGCGGAGGATCGGGCGCGGATTCGGCGGCTGCTGGATGCTTCGCGGAATAGCCGGTGTTTGGGTGGATTTTGGCAGCACATGTTGGTGGCGGAAGGCGCGATTGATGCGGCGCTGGATTGGACTTCGAAGCCGTGGGATTTGGCGCCGCTGGGGATCATTGTGGAGGAGGCGGGGGGAGGTCGACGAACGTGCGGGGGAGAGGACGATTTATAGCGGGGATTATTTGAGTACGAATGGCGTCATTCATGAAGAGGCGATGAAGTTGTTGCGGTGAGGATTTTGACGGATCGATCGAGAAAAACCGAGGCGCGAATTTGAGATCGAAGAGAGGTTCCTCCACTGCGCGAGCCGACGCGCTCGCAGGAACGAACGCGAAGAAAAGGCGTCGCTCGCTTCGGTCGGAATGACGGATGTTTCGAGATTGTATCGGCAGTTCTGAGGTGAGGTCGAACGAGAGATGGACATACAAGGGCAAGCGCGGAAAGCGGAACAGCTGCGGAAGTTGCATCATGGCGGGCGGATTTTGATTTTGGCGAATGTTTGGGATGTGGCGAGTGCGCGCGTTTTTGAGGAGATGGGGTTTCCGGCGATTGCGACGACGAGCGCGGGGATTGCGGCTTCGCTTGGGTATGCGGATGGGCAGCTGATTTCGCGCGATGAGATGCTGGATATTGTGGGGCGGATTGCGCGGGCGGTGCATGTGCCGGTGACGGCGGATCTTGGAAGCGGGATATGGGCCGACGATTGAGGATATGACGGCGACGGTGAAGGCGATGGCGGAGGCTGGGGCTGTCGGGATGAATCTGGAAGATGTGACGGGGAGCGATGAGAGTACGCACGTCGATCTGGCGACGCAGGTGGAAAAGATTCAGGCGATTCGAAGGGCGGGAGAAGCGATTGGCGTGCCGCTGGTGTTGAATGCGCGGACGGATATTTACTTGATGCCGATTGGGCCGGCGGAGACGCGATTTGAGCGGACGGTGGAGCGGATGTCGCGCGTATCGCAAGGCCGGGGCGGATTGTTTGTTTGTGCCGGGAGTAAAAAATGCGGAGACGATTTCGAAATTGGTGAAGGCGATTGATGGGCCGGTGAATATTTTGGCGACGGCGGGCGGGCCGAATGTGAATGAGTTGGAGGCGATGGGCGTGGCGCGGGTGAGCATGGGGTCGGGCGTAATGCGGTCGGCGCTGGGACATGCGCGGCGCGTCGGGAAAGAATTGCTGGAGCGCGGGACGTTCGAGTCAATGCTGGACGGGGCGGTGCCGTTTGCGGAGTTGATGGCGATGATGTCGCGGCAGAAGAATTAAAAATGCCTGGTGCCGCGGAATTGCTGCGCGTTTTGGATGAAGAGATTGTTGCGTGCCGGAAATGTCCGCGGCTGGTTGTGTATCGCGAGGCGGTGGCGCGGGAAAAACGGCGCGCATATCGCGATTGGATTTATTGGGGCAAGCCGGTGCCAGGATTTGGCGATCCGGCGGCGCGGCTGATGTTGGTGGGATTGGCGCCGGGAGCGCATGGGTCGAATCGAACGGGGCGGCCGTTTACGGGGGATAAGTCGGGAGAGTTTTTGTATCGCGCGCTGTATGACGCTGGATTTGCGAATCGGCCGGTGGCGGTGCAGCGCGATGATGGGCTTGCGTTGATTGGCACGTACATTACAGCGGCGGCGCGGTGCGCTCCACCAGACAATAAGCCGCTGCCGAGCGAGCTGGCGAATTGCAGACATTATCTTAGAGCGCGAGTTGGAAATTTTGAAGCCGCGGGCGATTTTGGCGTTGGGGAAAATTGGGTGGGATGTTTATTTGGGGATTCTGAAGGCGCAGGGATTGATTGCGTCGCGGGCGGCGTTTCCGTTTGGGCATGGGGCTGAGGTGGATTTGCCGCAGGTCGGGGCGAGGTTGTTCGGGGTTTACCATCCGAGCCAGCAGAATACGTCTACGGGGAAGGTGACGTTGGCGATGTATGCGAAGGTGTTGGAGCGGGTGAAGAAATATTTGAAGGCGACGGCGTAATTTCGCGGTAGTTGGAAAAACCAAGAAAAGGCAGATCGAGGAAGTACTTCACGCCCGGGCAAGCTGTGGCGCAGCGGTGCTGCGCCCCTACATGATCGCGCTGCGTCGTTGCGGTGTCGTGTGGCGGTTGCGGATGGCGGGAAGATGCGACACTGGCGCGCGCCACCAGGTACTGCACTTGTCTTGCAGTTACTCCAAACGATTGAGTTAGAGCCACTTACCGCGCCTCCCTTCCGCTTGTTGGTTGGACCTGGCGATGCTTCTGCAATGTTGGGTCGAAGTGTAAGGCGTTGCGGGAGGGGATATGCGTGAGTTTTGTACAGGATTGATGATGACGGCGCTGCTTGGTGCCGTTAGCTTCCTAAGTTTCCCATCCAGTACGAAGGCGCGGCAGGAGCCGACTCCTTCGGTATCGGACGACCAGAGGCCGGTGATTTCGCGGGATCGTGTGCCGGCGCAGAGCGACGATCCGAATCAGAATCAGGATCAAGTTTCGCAGGATCAATCGACGCAGGCCGATGATGCGACGCCAGGTCCCGTGGCGCCAGTGCATCCGTTGACGAAGCCGGCGAATGGGCGGCGCAGTGCGGCGTTGCCAGTGGAAGCGTATGCGGTCGTGCCGGGGACGCGATTCCTGGTGAAGCTGGAGGACGAATTGAACACGGAGAGATCGCGGCGGAACAATCGATTCAAGGTGCGGACGCTGGAGCCGCTCGAGGCGGGGAGCGGGATCTATTTGCCGGCGGGCGCGGAGATTGTCGGGCACATTAGCCGCGTGGAGTCGGCGGGGATCGCGGGCCGCGCGAAAATTTGGCTCACATTTGATGATATTCGAACGAACTTTGGGCCGTTGCCGATCGTGGCGGAGGTGGTGGCTGTGCCGGGCGATCACAGCGTGAAGACGGGCGCGGCGATGCAAGAAGGATTGATTGAGGGGCGGACGAGCACGCAACAAGCGGCAGGCGAAGCGGCGGCGGCTGGTGCGGCGATGGGCGCGGTGAAGGGCGTGAAGGATCACGACAAGCGCGAAATCGCGGAAGGCGCGATGGCGGCCGCGATTGCGGCGTATCTGGTGGAGTCGGGGCGCGGGCACGAAGTGGATTTGCCGCGGGGGGCGAAGTTGGAGGTGGAGTTGGAGCGGGCTTTGTATTTAGTGAGGAATTGACGCGAGTAGGGTGGCGCCGGACGGAATAGAAGTGCGCTCGGCGGAACGAGCGAGGTAATCGGATCGGCCGGGCGGAGCGAGCCCCGCCCCTACAAATTCTTCGGCGAGCGATTGTCGAATCGAAGGGGCATTCGGCACCGCGCATTCGGTACAATGTCTGCCTCATGCCAAAACTTACCTTCCTGGGCGCAGCGGGCACTGTCACTGGATCCAAATATTTAGTTGAAGCGGGCGGCAAGAAATTGCTGCTGGATTGCGGCATTTTTCAGGGATCGCCGGAACTGCAGGATCGGAATTACGATCCGTTGGCGGTCGACCCGAAGTCGATCGATTACTGCGTGCTGACGCACGCACATCTCGATCACACCGGATGGCTGCCGCGATTTGTGAAGACCGGATTTCGAGGGCCAATCTTTGCGAATCCGGCGACGATCGAGCTGACGTCGCTGCTGCTGAAAGATTCGGCGCACTTGCAGGAAGAAGATACGCAGCATGCGCGGAAGCATGGGTATGCGCGGCACTCCGATCCGCAGCCGCTGTATACGACGGAAGATGTCGATCCTGTTTTCAAGTTGGTGAAGAAGGCAGCGCGAACGGGCGGATTTGAGGTTTCGCCGGAATTTCATTTTGTGGCGTATGACGCGGGGCACATTCTCGGATCGACGAGCTTGGAATTAACGATCACGGAGAATGGGAAGAAATATGTGGTCGTGTTTTCGGGGGATGTGGGGAGATACGATCAGCCGATTTTGAAGGATCCGGCGACGCCGCCGTCGCAGGCGGATTTGTTGTTGTGCGAATCGACGTATGGCGATCGCGAACATGCGCCCGGTGATCCGGCGCAGACGCTGGCGGACGTGATCAATCGCGTGGCGGGGCGCGGCGGGTCGATCATTATTCCGGCGTTTGCGATCGGGCGGACGCAGACGTTTATGTACTACCTGCGCGAGATTATCCAGCAGAAGAAGATTCCAGCGATTCCGGTGTACGTCGATAGCCCGATGGCGCTGTCGGCGACGGATATGTATGTGAAATATCGCGAAGATCACGATCAGGATTACGAGAAGCTGGAGGCGATGGAAAACGGGAAGGGCGATCCGCTGAGCATCCACGAGTTTCATTTGGCGCGGACGGCGGATCAGTCGAAGGCGATCAATCGGGTGAAGACGCCGTGCATCATTGTGTCGGCGAGCGGGATGGCGTCGGGCGGGCGCGTTTTGCATCACTTGGAGCAACGATTGCCGGATGCGCGGAACGCGGTGATTTTGGCGGGGTATCAGGCGCAGGGAACGCGCGGGCGGGCGCTACAGGAAGGCGCGAAGTCGATTCGGATGTACGGCGAGGAAGTGCCTGTGAACGCGGAGATTTTTTCGATGGGGCAGCTTTCGGGACACGCCGGGAAGAGCGAGTTGCTGCGGTGGCTGGGCGGATTTCCGACGGCGCCGAAGCAGACGTATCTCACGCATGGCGAGCCGCCGGCAGCGCAGGCGTTGCAGGCTGCGATTCAGCAGCAATTTCATTGGAATGTGACCGTGGCGAAGTATCTCGACACGGTCGAGATCGGCGCGGCGTGATTTGTCTGGTGACTGCTCGTTGCGCGATTCCGTTTCTCTGCTACGGCGTGGCGGAAAGCAGTTCGTCAACTTCGTTGTAGCCACACGGTATTTCGATGCCTTCTCTGGAAGCTCCTGCTTGTAAGAGCGCTTTGGTGATTTCGGGAGTGCGGCGATTTTTCCAATAGGAATCGACGCAAGCTTTGACTGCCATCATGAGCGGAGTTCGGCCAGCGGCGTCGCCTGCGTTGACGTCGGCGCCGCGAGCGATGAGTAGACTCACGACGGCGGGCCGGGATTTCCACGCTGCGACGAGAAGTGCTGTGCTTTCGGGCTCGATGTCGAAGTAGCCATCGCCGCTGTAACGGGCCTTCACGTTGACGCCCAGATCGAGCAGGAGCTTTACGCCTTCGGCGTTGCCGTTTCCAGCGAACTCACAAAGTAGTTTGCCGCCGATGCCGATCAATTCGCCGAGCAGAAGCGGGGCGTTGTTGATCAGGACGCGAACCGCGGCCTCATCGGCCCGCGCGCAAGCCGCAATCAACCAATCGACACCTTGCAATTTAAATTCGATCCCGCGCGATTGAAGAAGTTCAAGAACGTCGCCGCGGCCACGGCGAGCGGCAAGAGTGAACGAAGATGTTCCGTCGGATTTTGTAACGACGGAAAAATCGGCGCCGTGGTCGAGCAACAGCTCGATATTTGGCTGGGCGTTGTCTCGGCGGATTGCCTGATGTAACGCGGTGAAACCCCAGCGCGTGATGCGATTGGGATCGGCTCCGGCTTCGAGCAACATGCGCATGCCGACGCTGTCGTGCACGTCCGCCTTTCGAAGCAGCATTGCGGTGAGATTCTCGTGGCTCATTTTTCCGCTGTCGAGGACGACTTTGAGCAAGTCAGCATCGTAGCTCTCGGCAAGATGGTACGGAGTCTCGTCGTCGTTGGGATTTGCGCCGCGTTCGAGCAGGAGTTCCGTCAACTTGGCGTGTTCTGACAAGCCAGCGGCACCGTAGATGGCCGACTCCCACGTGGGATCGGGCGCGGTGACTTCGTCCCACCAGCCGGTGTTCGGGCTTGCGCCTGCGTCGAGGAGTGCTTTCGCGGCGGCGACGAAACCGTCGGAACGTTGTTTGTCGATGCGCAAGTAACGCGAGAAACAGAGATAGGTCAGCGCGTCCCAACCGTAGGGGCCGCCTTCGGCGGTTGCTAGGGTCGGGTCGCTGCTGAGAAAACGTTTCACGGCGGCGACATCGCCAAGAACCGCAGCGGCGTAAATGCTTCGGTCGGCGAGACTCGGATGTTGTCTTAGAAGATCGTTGGCTGGAGTGAGGTCGCCGGACGCGTGCCATCCTTCGCGCGGAACGCTTGCAGCAACGATGAACGCGTAATCGGCGCCTTTCGCTTCGGCGAGACGCTGCGACGTGATGCGCGCGATTTCGTGAACGAAGTCGGCCCAAGTGGCGTGGCCGTGCTCGCGAGCGATCGCGAGTTGCGCATCGGCGAGGGTGAAAGGATTTTCGCGGTCGCCGCCACTGGAAGATTTGGGATGAGCGACGCTGACGCGACCGAGAGACGCGGGATCGCCTTCACGAAGCTGCTTTAGAAGTTCTTTGGCTTGTTTTTTGTATTGCTCGACGTCGGGGCGGGACGGAAGACTCATTGCTGCCATGCGAAGCTCCTTTCAACTGCTCGCCTGAAGGTCCGCACGCCTAGGCATGAAAGAAGATTCGGTGAAACGATATTGTTGTGGCGGTGGGCACTGCCCTTTCCTGCGGACCGGATGCGCCCGTTAGCGCAGCCGCAGATTATCAGGCGGGGAAGGCTAAACTCAACCGGGAATCGACGGCAAAACCGGCCAATTTGTCTGCTGAGATGGATTCAACTCGCGCAGTTTGGGCTACGGGCTCTGGTTTTTGTGGTCTTTGCGGCGCGAAAAATTGTCGAATATTTCTTTAAATCGGCAGGAAACTTTTTTAAGGATGACCTCGTCTATACCAGCAAGACCACTCGCGGGGTAGGGGGCTAACCACCACAGGGCAACCGACCGTCAGTTCCCTACCCCAAAAATTTCGAATGGCTGTCGCAGAAGCCGAAGCGGATACGTTTCTTAAGGCCAAAATTGTTAGTATTGAGATTGATTGAGATAAAAGTAAGCCCCTTCCGCTGAACTTTCCCCGAATTCAGATGTACTTCCGCGCATCGAGGACTTGTCGAGTCGCGAAATTGATCGCGTCGGGCAGCCCTTCCATCTTGAGGCGAGCCAAGAGTAGGCTACTATCCAACTGCGTTTATAAATGACAAGGTCCAGATTCGAAGCGAGGAATCATGGCGTTAATCAAGCTCGGCAAGAGGAACGATGCGGGGGAGGATGTGGGCCCGTTCCTGATCAACACAGACCAAATTGTCGCGGTGGTGTCGGGTCCCCGGGCGACTGAGATTCAAACTACAGACGGGCACACACACTGGGTGCGCGAAACGCCGGATCAGGTGCTTGCGATCGTCAACTCTCCGCCTAGTTAGCGTTTTCCCGTAGAAATCGTGAAATCGTGTCGTTGAGGAACTTGGCGTCGGTTGGATTTGGCGCGGCGCCGGCGGTGTGTCCCCAGAGCGACGGGATGGGCTTGAGGGTGACGTTGGGGATGAATTGGGATTCGTAGCGGGCGTCGCCGACTGGGAAATAGAGGTCGGTTTCGGAAGGCATATAGAGGACCGGGACCTTGATCGAACCGAGGGCGCGCTTTAGGTCGCCAGTGAAGCCGGGGGTGGCGCCGACGTCGTGGCGCTCCCAGGTACGCATCTGGAGAATGATGTCGTTGGCGTCGCCGCCCGGGATGAAATTGGTTTTGTAGTCGTGAAGGGTTGATTCGAATGTTGTGCCGGGTTTCGCGCCTTCACGCCAGAGTTCGTCGCGCCACCATTCCTGGGAGTAGAGCCACGCGGTCCAGATCAGCGCGAAGGCTTCGATGCCTTTCGTTGGCTCCTTCGTGTAGTCGCCGTTGTTGAAGGCTGGATCGAGGTGCAATGGCATTGATTTGGCTTTCGAGGCGAATGAAGCCTTGCGGGTAGCACTTCGCGGTGCCGGACGTGGCGACGATGCGATCGGTGAAAGCTGGGATAGCTGACGGCCCACTGGAAGGCCTGCTCGGCGCCCATCGAAAAGCCGATAATCGCGCGGAGATGCGTGACTTTGAGCTCATCGACGAGGAGATGATGGACGGCTTCGACGTTGTCGCGAATCGTGGTGACCGGAAAGCGCGGGCCGTGGAAAGGTTCGGGCGTGTTGCTCGGCGATGAAGAGTGGCCGCTGCCGAACATTTCGGTGGTGACAAGGAAGAGATTGGCGGGATCAAGCGCGAGTTTTTCGCCGATGAGCCATTCGTAGCCGTGATAGTCGGCCATGTAGTGCGAGGGCATGAGGATGACGTTGTCTTTGGCGGCGTTGAGGTGGCCGTAAGTGCCGTAGACGATTTTCGCTTGCGGGAGGGTGACGCCGGACTCGGTTTTGAAATTGGGGATGACGAATTCGTGGCGCTCGGAGGGAGGCGCCTTGGGATTCGGCGCTTCCTGAGCGCGAGTGGATCCGCCTGTGACCGCCAGGATTAGCGCGGCAAGAGTGAGAAATGCGGTTTGAGTGAGGATGCGGATTAGCGTTTTGTGGAGTGTCATTTTTGTGGGCGTATCGTAACACCGCACGCGGTTCGGAGTCGTGGAATGAGGGCAAGGCGTTGCGGTGATTCGGCTTTATAATTTCGCGCATGAGCGGCGGACCTGACAGCGGAGCACTGAAGCGCGATCCGCACCTGCGGATGCACTGCGTCAACGTGTATGTGCGTAACCAGGATCGCAGTCTGAAGTTTTATCTGGAGCAGCTTGGGTTTCACCTGGCGTTCGATACGCGGTTACAGGGCGGAGAGCGGTGGGTGGCGGTCGCGCCGCCGGATGGGATCGACGTTGCTGTCGCTGGTCACGCCTTCGGCGACGTCGCCTCTTTATAAGCTGATCGGGCGCAGCACGAACGTCGTGTTTATCACCGAGGATGTGACTTCCAAATATTTCGAGTGGTCGAGGCGCGGAGTTGTGTTTTCACATACGCCCCGGCTGCGACGGATACAGTACAAGCGGGGCGAGAATACATCCGCGGAACCTCAAAAAGAGTCGCACGAGGCGCCGATGCTGGGCGGATACGAAAATATCTGGGGCGGCGTCTACACGCGATTTCGCGATGTTGATGGCAATACGTTTTCGCTCGTCAGTTTTGACGAGATCAGTCACGCGCTCGAGGCGCAGCGCCTCGCGACGGCGGAGAAACTCGAGCGCGAGCGGCGCGTCGCTCGCGAACTGCAGATTGCCAAAGAGGTCCAGGCGCGGCTCTTTCCGCAGAAGCGGCCGGTAGTCGAGAGTCTGGAGTACGCCGGAGTCTGCCACCAGGCGCGGCAGGTTGGCGGGGATTACTACGACTTTTTGAATCTCGGACCCCGGCGGCTGGGGATGGTGATCGGCGATGTTGTGGGCAAAGGCATCGCCGCGGCGCTGTTGATGGCAAATTTGCAGGCGATTCTGCGCAGCCAGTGCGCGATCGCGATGGATCGTCCGCAGGACGTGTTGCGCGCCGTGAATCGATTGTTTTGCGAGAGCACGCTCGAAGGCGGATTCGCGACGCTGTTCTTTGCCGAGTATGACGATGCGACGCGGCGGCTGCGCTACGTAAATTGCGGGCATTTGTGCGCGCTGTTGCTGCGCGCGAATGACGAAGTGGAGCGGCTCGATGCGACCGGGACAGTGCTCGGTCTGTTCGAGAAGTGGGATTGCGAGATGGGCGAGCGGACCATCGAGCGCGGCGATATTTTTGCCCTCTACACGGATGGGATCACGGAATCGTTCGACGCGAACGATGAAGAATTCGGCGAGGAGCGGTTGCTCGCGGCGCTGCGGAAGAACCGCGCCTTAGGCGCGTGTGAAGCGATCGAAGCCGTTGTCAGCGAAGTGGGAAAGTTCAGTCCCTCAGAACAGCGCGACGACATCACAATGATCGTCGCGAAGTGCCGGTAGAACAAGAAGCAAATCTAAAGCAACTCGATCAATTCATCGACCGATATGTCGGCGGCATGAAGAATCGTCCGCAACGTACCGACTTTGAGGCTTTTATGATTAGGGACTACGACACGAGCGTGCGGTGATTGGCGCCTGAGAATTATGTGACTTCCCTTTTGACGTTGCACCGTGAACCCGATCTTCGTTAGAGCTTTGATGAGACTCTGCCCGGATAAGTCAGTGGGCAGCCGAGTCATTACGAACCGTGAGTCACTTCCACATACTCCAGACTCTCTTCGACCGGCAGAGGCTCACCTGCAGCCTGAACATCTTCAAGATAAAGCTCAATAGCTTCCTTGATGTTATCGAGAGATTCCGAGCGGGTTTCGCCCTGAGAAACGCAACCCGGAAGGGCCGGAACTGTAGCGACGAATCCGCCGTCGGGATCGCGCTGTAGAACGACGGTGTATTTCATAGTAAATTTCATCATTGTAATTTTAGCCCCAAATAGGCCGTGCGTAAATGGCCGAGGCTTCGTAAGAGTCAAGCCCGGAGTTTGGCCAGGCGCTGTTCGGCGGCGGCTAGGGTTTCTTCTTTTTTGCAGAAGGTGAAGCGGACCTGGGTCGCGCCATCGTTCGCGTCGTTGTAGAAACTTGAGCCGGGTACGCTTGCGACGCCGATTTCTTCAACGAGATATTTTGCGAAGCGCACGTCGCGCGTGGCGGCGGGAAAGCGTTTGGGGTCGGGATCGGGAAACGCGGAAATGTCGGTCATGATGTAATAGGCGCCGCGCGGCTTGTAGACCTTGAAACCGGAAGCGGTGAGAATTTTCAGCAGGCGCGCGCGCTTTTCGGCGTAGGTCACGGCGAGTTTGTCGTAGTAAGCCTGCGGCTGTTTCAAC
Source organism: uncultured Acidobacteriota bacterium (assembly GCA_963850795.1). Taxonomy (GTDB): domain Bacteria; phylum Acidobacteriota; class Terriglobia; order Acidiferrales; family UBA7541; genus Acidiferrum. Next base: position 134,894 of record CAWKNS010000023.1, read on the forward strand.
GCGATTGCTCCGGCCTGTTGGAGGGGAGCCGCCGCACCCACCGTAAGAAAATCGTGAACTTTGCGAATTGCGGCGGTCGTTTCTGGTGGAGCAATCGCCCAGCCGACGCGCCAGCCTGTGACGCTGTACGTCTTGGACATGCCGTTGATGACGATGGTGCGTTCGCGCATGCCGTCGATGCGCGCCATGGTGATGTGCTCGGTGGCATCGTAGAGAATATGTTCGTAGATTTCGTCGGTGATGCAGTAGGCGTGCCAGCGCACGCAAAGATCGCGGATGAATTCAAGTTCGGTGCGGGTGAAAACTTTGCCAGTGGGATTGTTCGGCGTGTTGAGAATGATCGCTTTGGTTTTTGGCCCAAAGGCGGCGGCGAGTTCGGCAGGATCGTAACTCCACACATCGTTTTCGTTCACGGGCGGCTTCATTTTGACGAAGCGCGGCGTCGCGCCACTCAAAATCGCGTCGGGGCCGTAATTCTCGTAGTACGGCTCGAAGACAACGATTTCATCTCCAGGATTGATGATGGCCATCATGGCGGACATCATCGCTTCGGTCGAGCCGCAACAGATGGTGATTTCGCGTTCGGGATCGATGCGGATGCCTTGCGTACGCTCGAACTTTTCGACGATCGCGTCGCGTAGAGCTTTTGCGCCCCAGGTGATCGCGTATTGATTGATGTCGTCGGAGATGGCCTGGCGGGCGGCTTCTTTGATTTCGGTGGGTGCGGCGAAGTCCGGGAATCCCTGTGAAAGATTGACGGCGTTGTGTTTGAGCGCGAGGCGTGTCATCTCGCGAATGACGGACTCGGTGAATTTTTCGGCTTTTGCCGAAAGCATGCGGCGGGCGATGTCAGTGGCAGTCATGGCTAATAAAAATTTTAACGTCGAAACCGGCAAACACAAAGAAGAACGAGACGCAGCCGTTACTGCGGTTTGCGAAGCACCCAAGTCGTCATGCAGCGGCGACCCTGCACGATGGTCGTTTTCAGCGGATCGACCAAAACGGCTTTCATGTCCGCAGTAAGACCCATCAACTTTTGTTCATCGACCAGATACCAGTTTTGTCCGTCGGGCATGGCGAAGAGACCGTCGCCAACCGGGACGAAATTCATACCGATGCACGATCCGAGACGGCAGAAGAGAAGGCCACCTGGGCGAACAACGCGCCAGAGTTCAGCAACCATCGACTGGAACTGCGTTTCGTTTCGAGCGAAGTGGAGGACGGAATTGCAGATGACGACGTCTGCAAACTTATCTGGATAGGGCATCTTCTCGACCGCGGCTCAACTGGAAATTTCCGTCCGGCAAGCCAGCGTTCAACGACTTCGACAGCCTGCGAACGTGCTCAACAGCGTGGTCGTTCGCGTCGACCGCAAAAATCTCGAAACGCTCCCGCAAGCAAATACACGAGATTGCGGCCGTAACCGCAGCCGGCGTCGAGAATGCGCATGCCGGGCGCGATGTTGCCGCGCAGAATTTGATCGAACACGTAAATGTCGATCTGCCCGAAGAGTTCCTGGATGTTCGGATTCATCTAACTATTATCGCTGGTGAGCGCTGCGGAACGAGCTTAGTTCTTAGGATTCGGATCGGACGTCGAGTCGGCGCTGGTTGAAGCGGGCTGCTCGGGCGGCGGCGGTTGCGCCGCTTGCACAGGAACGAGAGGCGCTACGGGAGCGGGCGCGGTCGTTGTGGTGGCCGTGCTGGTTGCAGGCGATGCAGACGCGCCGGGCCCGTAGACCTGGCGATAGACGTCGGCGTTTCGCATGACGATCTGGACGTAATCGCGCGTTTCGGTGAACGGGATCGACTCGACGAGTTCAGGAATTTCTTCGTAGTTGCGTTCGGCGCGCCAGGCGGCGATGCGATCTTCGCCTGCATTGAATGCCGCAAGCGCGTACTCGGGCTCGCCAGTCGATTTCAGCAATCCAGCGATGTAGAGCATGCCGAGTTCGAGGTTGTATTCGGGGTCGAAGAGTTTCGCTTTTGTATAGCGAACCTTGAGCTGCTTCGCGAGCAGCTTACCGGTCTTCGGCAGGACCTGCATCAAGCCTACGGCATTGGCGTGCGAAACGATGTCGGCCTGGAAGGTCGATTCCTGGCGGATCAGACCCGCCGCGAGCATCGGATCGAAATTATTGCGCTGGGCTTCACGGCGGAGAGACGCTTCGTAGGGGAGCGGGTAGAGTGTCTTCCACACATTTGGAGGCAAATCGGAAATTTTTCGCGAGTCGAAATTCGGGACGATGAGTCGGCCATAGGACATGCCGATGGCAAAGTGACCCTGGTCGAACGCGCATTGCGCGGCTTCGAACAACATTCGCGTGGAGCCGGTGGCGTAGAAGCCAGCTTTAAGCTCGAGTTCCGCCGAACCGTCAAACGCGATGATGCGCAAAGCCTGTGCGCGAACCCAACGGTCTTTCGCGGCGTCGGGAATCGGCTCGTCCACGGAGCGCAATACCGCCGCCGGCGGAATCGATGAGAGAAAGTCGGGAGCATCCAGATCACCGGGGCCGAGTTTTTCGAGACGCGCGGCGGCGGCGTGCGCAAAGTAAGTTTGTGGGAAGCGGTCGATGTCGGCATGGAAGTACGCGCGTGCGTGGCCGGGATTTCCGCTGCGCTCGGCGTTGCGACCGAGCCAGTACAATGCATCGGGCGCGTCCGCCGAGGTTGGATACTTGCGCAGGAAAGAGGTGAGCCGATCGTCGGCATACGGCTGGCGATCGAGATAGGCAATCCATGCGGTGCGCCATTCGCCGAAGAACGTGTACTTCCCCGACGGGAAGTTATCGACGATGCGCTGGTAGTACTTGATCGCTTCGTGTCGGTTGAGCTGGACCCAGTAGTAATTCCCCGCCACCATCAGCGCTTCTTCCGACCACTTGCTATCCGGATATTTCTGGACGACGGCTTCGGTATCGGCGACCATTTCGGATTCTTTGTTCGCCGAGCGCGCGATTTGCGCGACGACGTACAAGCGCTCGGCATCGACTTCGGGATCGGTGATCGCCAGAGAGGAAACCTGCGACGGCGAAGCTTTGAGTTGAACACGCGCCTGAGCGGCGCGGAGCAGCGCATGTTGCCTGTGCGCGCTCGAAGGATCTTTGATTCCGGCGGCGAGCTTCTCGAACTCCAATCGTGCGTCGCGATATTTCTTCTGGTTGAAGAGAATTTGCGCGCGGCCTTCTTGCAGATCCCAGCTCGGCGCGGGGTATTCGCTGCCCATCGCGGCTCTTACTTGCTGGAGGCCGCTGGCCGCGGCCTTGCCTTCATCGGAAAGCGGGTTCTTGTAGTAGAGGAGCTGATAGTCTTTCGCGGCGCGGCTGAATTGCCGCGCTTGCTTGTACGCCTGCGCGCGCAACAAAAGTAGTGCGGGCTTCGCGGTCGTGCCCGTGTACGCTTCCAGAGCTTCAATCACAGCCTGCGGTTTGCCCGCCTCCATCGCCGATGGCGCGTAGGCTTCGAGGAATTGTTCCTTAATCCCGGTGTTGGGGTATTCGGTCTGAATTTTTTGCAGTGCGGCGAACGCCGGACCATTTTGCTTCAGCACGCGCTGCGTCTGCGCGGTCCAATACAAGACATAGTCGCCGAGCAGCGTGTCGGTCTTCGCTTTCGTCAGCCACACCATCGCTTGTTGCGCGTGATTCTTGTTGTAGTCGTCATATCCGAGCGCGAGCGCGGCGCGCGCGCCCCAGACATTGCCGGAATTCTTCCCCATGAAAGAGACCAATTTGTCGTAAGCGCCCGGAGCCGCGTTGTGCAAAGCACGCGCCAGCGACGAAAGTTCGCGTTGCGCGGATTCATCTTCCGGAGTCGCCGCCGTAATCTCAGGCGCCGAAGTGCTCGGAGTGCAACCTGTGCGGCATGGTTTCGCGGCGGGTTTGCTCGATTTGCGCTTCTTGTGCGCGCTCTGGGCGGGCAGATCGAGCGGACTAGCAGCAAGCATCGCGAACGACACAGCGATGGCTAGTGCGCGATACAGATAATCTGCACGAGGACTCGCCGCCGGATTCGACACGAGCTTGGAGCGCGACCCGCTAGCGGTGCTGCGCGGTCGTGGCGTAAGGATATTCGCCGAGAGCGTTGGCATCGCCCTCCGCGAGGATCTCCACCATCCAGCGATAAAAATAGTCGACCGGGTGATCCATGATGGGTTTGAACCGCCGATCGTATTCTCGGTGAGCTTTCTCAATGTCATCCCGCAACCGGACGCAGATATCCTTGTGCTGTCGGCCAAGACGAACCTGCTCCGGTCGCAACATCTTAATATCCTGCATCGAAACTTTGGCAACGCGGTTCGCGCGGCGGTGAAGTTCTTGCTCGTCGGGTGATAATCGGTTGACATCAAAAGCGCTGGCGCCTTCTGGCTCGCCCGCGGCGACTGGTACGGACTCGACTTCTTGAGCCTCGACCATCGCTGGTTCTTCGTGAACTTGAGGCGGCGGAACGGGAGCGTGATACTGCTCGGCTGCCGGCGAAGCGACCGCGACAGGCGCTTGTGGCGCTGCGGTAGGAGGTGCCGCGACGTGTTCGGCCGGCGCTGGAGGCGCAGCGGTCTTTGGTGACATGGCCGCTGGAGCCGATTCAGGCGTTGCCAGCGACGATGCTATCCTCGAAATCTCGGCCTCGAACGGCGACCTCGGGCCGGGTTGCAACGAAACCGCTACGAATCTCGTGAGGACTTCCAGCGCTGCGGACAGCGAGGCGGCGGAAGTCTGCGCCCGCAGCATCGGCGGAAGCGCATTGGCAGGCTTGGTGCTGCCACAGGCGGCTACGACATCGGCCACGGCTTGATGCAGCTCATCGGAGGTCCGCTGGATGCGCTCGAGATTGTCTCGGAGGGCTCGCGAAACCAGTTGCTCGATGGCTGACGGCGTATTGGATTCGGATGACATACGTTTGGCGGGTGTTCCGGGCGTGGTTCGACCGAAATGACCCCGTTTTGTGATTCTGGAAGCTATGCCCTGGCCCGTCAACCGCCTAGGAGTACTTTTGTGCGTAGAAGTATCCCTTTCGGCAATGTGCGTTGAGCGCCGTCGGGCGGCCGGAATGCCAGTCAATGGCTGCGACAACTCGGTGATGCGAGTCCGGAGCGAAACACGGAAATTCCCCGCCGTGCCTACGAGCTTTACCCGATGGCACGAATTTTCCCGTCACTCTAATTTCAATCGTGCGAGGGCGCTAGGCGCCACTCGGTGACGTAAACTCAGCTGCGGAGACATCCCCATTCGCCCCCCATTGCGCATCTTGATTGCCGACGACCACGCCGTCGTCCGGTTCGGACTTAAAACGATATTGAACGGCCAGAAAGGCTGGCAGGTTGTCGGCGAGGCCGCGTCGGGTGCTGAGGCGCTCGCCTTGGCGCTACAGCTTCAGCCGGACGTGGCGGTGCTGGACATTAATATGCCCGGGATGAGTGGGCTGGATGCGCTCAAGGCGATCAAGGAGCGGTTGCCGGCGACGCGCGTCGTTATACTGACGCTTCACTATTCGATGGAGTGGATGCAGGAGATTCGGCGAGCCGGCGGCAAAGGGTATGTGTCGAAATCGGACGCCGATCAGGACTTAGTAGCTGCAGTCGCGACTGTCGCAGAAGGAAGAACTTACTTTGAGCGAATGCCGATGAAGACGGTTCCCGCAATGCAGGCGATGAACGTGCCACGACCGGCTGACTTTGCGTTGTCGGCGAATGAGCGCGAGGCTGTTCGCAACATCGCGCAGACCATAAGGAAGTTGCTCTAGGTTTCGGATTTCACGCCGGACTTCGCCTTCAGGGACAACGACGTCGAAGCTATTCGGGTTGACGCGAAGTGTCGCCCGATGCAGCCATCGTTGCGTTCACCTTCGCGGCCGCGCGTTGTGAAGGCATGTCGATAGGTATCGGTTCGGCCGCCGCGACCAGTGGGATGCGGCCTTCGTGGTCCTCAAACTCAATGTCAGGAAGTTGCTCAACGGCGCGGCGCAGAGACTGCTCCCAACTCGTGTGAATCGAATTCAGGTCCTGGTCGCCTGCGCACACTCGGCGATAGCGGTCGATGATGAAACTGTCGCGACGGTAGAGTAAAAGATCAAACGGCGGGCCGACAGTCACGTTGGAGCGCATCGTCGCGTCCATCGAAAGAAGCGCGTATTTCGCAGCGACTCCGAGCGAAGTCGATCGCTGAATGCCGCGATCGAGAATTGGGCGACCGTACTTACATTCGCCGAGCTGCAGATAGAGCGAATCTTCTGTGGCGGCGAGCGGATTTCCCTGCGGGTAAACAAGGTAGAGCCCAGGTTCTTTGCCTTTGACCTGGCCGCCGATCAGCAGATGCACGTTGAAAGAGTACGAATCTCGCTCAAGGGAAGCGCGATCCATGTCCGACACGCGCCGCACACAATCACCGACAATCCGTGCCGCCTCGTATAGCGATTTAGCGCGCGCCAAGCCTTGCCCGGAATCGAAATCGTCGCGCAACAGGCTGATGACCGACTGACTGATGGAAAGGCTACCGCTGGTGAGAACCACAAAGACGCGTTCGCCCGGCTGCACGAACTGAAACATCTTTCGGCAAGTGTTGACCTGATCGAATCCCGCGTTTGCCCTGGAGTCGGAGGCAAGAACCAGCCCCTCATTGGTGGAGATACCGAGGCAGTAGGTCATGATTACCTCATTTGCCGGGGAGTATAGTACGGAAACTGTAGGACAGACGCAGATTTGCTGGGCTGCTTCCACCGAGAGCTTTGGCGTCGGACACAACTCGATGGGTCGGCAACAGCGAGTTAACTCTTTTTCAATCTCGCCACTCGCATTCCACTTCCCTGCTCGACGAACACGTTACGATTGCTGGAAAGAGCCAATCAAAGGAACTACACGCAGGGCGGAACTGATGCAGACTTTTGAAATCCCGGTGGCCAATCTGACGCTGAAGTTAATCATGATTCCGGCGTGCCTGCTGATCGCTGGAGTTGTGCTCTGGTGGGCGATTCCAGCATTCGTGAAGTATCTGCGCGTGCTGACGGGCCGGGAACAACGCAAACCGGGGACAAAGACGATCCATCTCGTTCTTGGGTTCTTGATCTACTTGCTGATCTTCATGCCGGCCGTCGTGTCGATTCTCATCCTGATCGAAATCACCTCAACACCGCCGTCGATCGTCTCCGAAGGAGGGGTGGCAGGAGGCGGCGGGATTTTGTCATCACGAAAGACGATCGCCTGGAACGAGGTCACGCGCGCCGACTGCATCATGAACCGTAGCCACAAGATTTCGAACGTCCGCATCATGACCGCCAGCGAACAGATCGAGCTTGGCGGCGGAGTCGAACTCCAACCGGTGCACGACTTCATCTGGTCGCACCTGCCGGCGCCGGTGACGCACCCGTGCACCATCCCTTTCCGGCAGTAGGCGGTGAAACACGCCGACCGCATTGCTGAAGCCATGGACGGACCTACGCGCCAACGCCGTGTTAAAATAGAAGCGTCAATGGGGGCGACACGGTTTCGACGGAAGCTGTCGCGGCTCGGAGGCATGCCGGGACCCACCTGCCCGCAACTTGGTGGAAACTAGAAATGCCAATAACAATCTGGCACTTGCAGCTTAATTAATTAAGCGCACGCTTCCCCGGGCTTTGCTCATGGGCCCGGTCAGAAGCGTCAAACAGTGAGCTGGCTTGAGCCTTTCGGTCCGTAAGGCTCGGGCGAGAACCACCGGACTAGCGGGCTGCGTTTCTTGCTCATTCTGAGCGCGGCCTGCGAACAAAACGGAATTGAGCTAAGCATGTAGGCTCCGTGTCGCAGCGCTTTTCGGACGGGGGTTCGACTCCCCCCGCCTCCACCATTTCATAAATCGGGGCGGACAGACCCCAGTGCGCCGATTTGTGTGCTTCACCGAATCCCACTGCAACAACCTCGTAAAAAATTTGCGGACCAAAAAAGAGCGGACCTCGCTGAGTTGCGGCGAGGTCCGTTTCGGGGTGTAGGTGCTGCAAATTTGATGCTGCGCGTTAAGCCCGTCTAGAACGTGATTTTGCCGCCGATTTGCCAGAATCTTGGCAAGAGCTGGCTTGTCACCATGCCGAAGTTCGCCTGCGACAAATCGCCTTGCACGTTCTGGAAGTTCGGATGGTTGAAGAGGTTGAAGAACTCGAAGCGAACCTGGAAGTTCACTCGCTCAGTAATGTGAGTGTTTTTGTAGAGCGTCGAGTCGGTTTCGATGAAGCCGGGGTTGCGGAATCCGTTGGACTTCTCGTTTCCGTTGGTGCCTGCGTCGGGCACGGTGAATTGGCTGCCGGAGAAGACGCCGGTAAGGAAAGCGCTACGCGAAGTGGCTTGACTGTAGCTGCTCACGTTGGGGAAGTCGCGATTGTCGCCGTCGGCATTGTAGTCGCCGGAACCGGCGCCGACTGCGTCCGCTCCAGAGACGTACGCGGCACCATTGTATGATGCGCCGGTGAATACGGAGAATGGATAACCGGACTGGTAGATGCTGGTGCCACTGATTCCCCATCCTCCCGTAGCTTTGCCGACGAATCCCTGGCCTGAATGCAGGCCTGGCAATTCGTAGTTAAAGCTGAGCGAGAAGCGGTTCGGGGCATCCCACGGAGAAGGTCCATAGAATTGATGTGGGTTCACGGCCGTGGGATACAGGCCGGCGTCGTCCTTCGAGGACGAACGCGTGTAAGAAGCGTCGAAGAATCCGCGTTTCACGCGTCCGCGCAGATCGAATGAGACCCCGTTGTAATTACTGACGCGGTCGTTTTGTGTGTAGGAGATGGAACCGAAACTTGGGTTGAGGCGAGTCGGCGCGGAGCCTGCCGGTTTGCCGATGAGATCGCCGGGAAGCGCGTTGATGTCGCCACCGTACGAGACTTGGCCACCAGCGTTGCCGTTGCCGACTAGGTTTGAGTCGTGCGAGCCGCTATAAATAATGCTCGCAACGAGATTGCTGCCGATGCGCCGTTCCAACGTGGCGGCAAAGATGTACGCCGTCGGCGAGGTGATGTGCGGATCGATGCCGCCGATGGCAAGACCAGCGCCAACGATACCTCCCGCAGCGTCGAGACACGGTGCAGCAGGACATAAAGCCGACCCGGCCAACGGCGGGAAGGTGAAGCCAAAGGGCGGTTTGCTACTTGTGCCTTGGACGAAAACGGGCGGTGTCGCGGAGCCCGAAAAGAACGTTGGGTTGATCAAGCCTGGTGGATTGCCGCGAAATTCTTCCTGAATATTGGCGGGCGTGAGCCAGTTCGAGTACGTTCCGAACCCGCCACGTAACAGCCAGTCGCCCTTACCGTTGATGTCCCAAGCCACGCCGATTCTAGGTTGATACGCCTTTGGCGCGCCGAGCAATGCATTGTGCGTGGGTTTGGCAACGCCGCCGGCCACCTCGTCCTGGAAAGACGATCCACTGCCGAGATAGAAGTTGCCGAATACAGTGGAATCGGATTTCGAATACGGGTTGCCCTGGTCGTCGAAGCGGAAGCCGAAGGTCACGGTGAGGTTGCGCTTCGCCTTCCAGGTGTCTTCGGCGAAGATGCCCCAAGTTTTTGAGGCAGCGTTCCAGTTCCAGAGCTGCTGTTGTCCGGTGATGGGGTTGTACATCACGCCGCCCTCGGTGTGAGGAGCATCTTGCGCGAGCGTGAGTAGGTTGTCGAAGCTGAATCCTGGATGCGACCAAGGACCCTGGAACGGCTCGACGTCATCGCCGTACCAACCTTCGTAGCCGACCTTGATGACGTGGGCGCCGCGCACGTGCGTGAGGACATCGCGCCAGTGATAGTTGTGCTGGATGAAATCACCCTGTGCGAAGCCGACTCCGTAGCCGACGTTCTGCCCAGTGACGGTGATACCAGGGACGGTGAAGTCGCCCGTTTCGCCAAGTTTTCCTTCGATCCTGTTCTGGGCGAAGATGACCTCGTTGAGAGTTGTCGGGCTGAAATCGTGGGTCCAGTTCACTTGGACAGCGCGCTCCCAGTTGTTGTTGGTCGTGGAGAATTGTGGGATTACGTTCGGACCGCCATAGTTGAGCAAGGTGCGGAAGAAGCTGCCGTAAATGCGGTCATGCTTGAAGTATTTGTCCACGCGAACGAAGTACTGGGTGCCATTGCGGAAATTCGTGGAGTTAAACACGCCGCTGTCGAGCATCGGCGTGGCGCAAGGAAGAAAACTGGTCGCAGCCGTCCCGCAAGTTCCCGGGAAAATGTCGTTCGCCGTCTTGACCACGTTGCCGCTGGCGATCGACGGCGTATAGGTGTTGAGAATTTTTGTGCCGAAGGTGTTGGGGAAGTTTGCCTGAGCAAAGGCCGCGAACGCCGGGTCGGGGAAGATGTCCGTTGCATTTCCGGTCGATGCGGAGGAGCGCAAAGGTTCCACGCCAAAGAAGAAGAAGAATTGGTGATGCGGAATGATGGGACCACCGATAGCGCCGGAAAAGTTGTTGCTGTGAAACGGTGAGAACTTGTGATCGGAACCGGGCAGCGAAAACTTCGCGTACATCGGCTGATAATTGAAATAATCGCTGCCAAGACCGTGGAAGTCGTCGCTACCGGATTTGGTGGTGAGCCCAACTTGCAAGCCGCTACCGCGGCCGTATTCGCTGGAGAAGGTATTCACCTGAATTGCGGTTTCCTGAATAACGTCGGGATTCGGAACGAGATTTAACACACCTTGTCGGATGCCGCTGGTGACGTCGAGGCCGTCGATGATCCACATGTTGGCGACGGTACCTTGACCGTTCGCGCTGATGTCCACTGCCGTTTCTGTCGAGAAGTTGTCTACACCCGAGCCCGGCGTGCCGGATGCGACGCCCGGGCCGCCCGCCAATCCGAGACCGCTGACGCCCGGAGCGACGCCGATGAGCGAGAGCAGGTTGCGGCCGGCCAGCGGCAATGTCGAGAGCTCCTGCGATTGAATCGTTTGCTGATTGCGGGTTTCGGTGGTGTTGAAGATGGGATTCTCGCCGGTGACAGTCACCGATTCGGAAGCGGAACCGACTTTCAGTGCGATGGGGACGTTTAGATCTTGCGAGGTTTCGAGCGTTACGGTGGTGACGCTACGGGAGAAGCCCGTCGCTTCGACCGAGATCTTGTATTGGCCCGGCGCGAGACTCAGAAAACGGTAAAGGCCGGTCGTGTCAGAAGTGGTTTCCGAACTGACGTGGTTGGAGAGGTTCTCGAGCGCGATTTTCGCACCAGAGACCTCGGCACCGCTCGGGTCACTGACGGTGCCTTGGATGTTGGCGGTGAATTGGGCACGGGTAACCGTGACCGTGAGAAGAAAAAGACCAAGCAGACAAATCGCGCGAGTAACGATAAGTCGGAAATACATTCGCATCACCCCAGTAAGAGAAACCGTGTTGGGAACTGCATTCCAAGTAAACGTTTTCTCGAATTGAGCATTGTATATTCCGATTGAAATTATCTGTCAAGCAGATTTTTCAACCATCGCATGGATTGCCTATTATTCGGCAACTCCGAGCGTCGGAAGTGACTGTAAGAGGGCGGCGCGGGGCCGCAAAGATGGAGAAAACGCTTGCAGCACACTGATCGAATGAGCCGGTTTCCGGGCGCATTTTGAGCTTGGGGTTTCTCGTCAGGGTTGTTTGGGAAGGGGTTCGTCTTCGAGCAATTTAAAGCGGTTACGCTCCACGTCTTTTTTTGTTGCCTCCTCGCGAAGGGCGGCGAGTTTGTCCAACAGCGGCGGAATTTTGTCGACTTGATTCGTCAGTCGATAGGCTTGAATCAACCGATAGACAGCGGTCTGATCTCCTTTGTTGCTTTCGAGCGCAAGCTTGCATTGCTCGATCGTTTCGGGATATTTGCCGGCTTGCATGTAGAGCTTGGCGAGCAGCGAGTGGGCGTCGCCAAAATCAGGTTTCAAGGCGAGAGCGCGTTTGACCGATCGCATCGCGAGAGTAATGTCGGGCGAGTTCGGTTCCCCTCCCTTTGAGGTCAATATGTCTGCCTGAAGGTAAAGAAGAAGCGGGTCGGCCGGCTTAATCCGCAGCTTTTCCTGAATGGACTTCAAAGCGGCGTCGGGATCATTGGACTGCACGGCCGTCAGGCCTTGGGCCGCCACACTCATGGATTGGTTGGGATTTAGTTGGTAAGCCTTCTGGAAATCCGCTTCCGCCTTGTCGTAATCAGCCAACTGCACGTAGAGGACTCCGCGGGCGACATAAATGTCGGCCGCATCGGGAGAAAGAACCAGCCCCTCGCTGAGGACGTCGATACCGACCTTAAACGATAGATGTGCAAAACAGAGGTTTGCGAAATCGATATAAAGACTGATGTCTTTTGGGCTTTCGATCAAAGCCTGACGCAATAGCGCAACGGCTTGTGGCGTGTCCGCCGTTTGCTCGTAAGCCGCGGAAGCCAGTTGTAGCACGGACGCATCGGGTTTTTCGACATGCAGCAGTGGGCCGAGTGTGGCGAGCGCATCTTTCGGTTTACCGGCCATCAACTGTACGGAAGCAACGGCTTGCACATCTTTTGAGTCGCCCGGATTGAGTTCCGATGATTTTTGAAGGGCTTCGATCGCCGCGTCGTATCGTTTGAGGCGGACCAGACAAGATGCAAAGGCGTGCAGAGCATCGGGCTGCCTTTGAACCAAAGCGCTCGCGCGTTCGAAGTGCGGCACAGCATCGGAACATTTGTGAGCTTGATACTCGAGGACGGCGAGCATCGCGTTTGCCGTCGGATCGTCGGGCCGGACTTCGAGAAGTCGATTCAGAAGCGGGACCGCTTTTTGGCTTCCCTGCTGATACTCGATTTGGGCGGCGCCGGCCAAGGCCGCGATATTTTTTGGAGAAATTGTCAGCGCTTGCTGGAAAGATTTCTCGGCGCTCGCCCCATCTCCTTTGTTGGCGAAGGCAATCCCTTGCAGGGTCCAGAGCTGCGCGTCGCGGGGGTTTTGCACGAGGGCGTCGCGGCTCAGTTCGATTGCGCGATCGAAGTCACGCGATCGAAGGGCTGCACTTACATCGGCAGACGATCCGGAAGACGGACCTGAGAGGGCCTGTCCACGGACGGGAACAAGGGCAGCCAAACAAAGTAGGGCGGCAAGGATCGATCGCAAAAAGAAGTCGCACATGGGTTTCAGGAATGGCCGCATGATAAGTCAACGTCGCCCTGGACGGCAGAGAAGGTTTGACGAGAGAGCGAAGTCGGGTTATACATGCGGAGCAAGTAAACGCTTACTCCAGATTGCGCTAATGTAACACGATTCGCGGGAGCGCAAGGCGGGGTGGCGGCCAACTGTCGGCGGTTTCGGGAGATTCGAATATGAAACGTAAATCGAGAAGAGAGTTTCTCCGCGTTGCGGCGACCTCCGGCGCGGGTCTGGTTGCGGCCGCATCGCTGGGTCCGTTCGTGAAGCGCGCGCGAGCAGCGGCGGCGGGCTCGACTCCGCTTTCCGTTTTCAGCTATGACAGCGTGCAGTTGCTCGACGGGCCATTTCGCACGCAATTCATCCAGAACCACAGCTTGCTACTGGGAATGGATGAGGATGGATTGCTGAAGCCATTCCGGAAGCGCGAAGGTTTAGCGGCGCCGGGTCCGGACATGGGCGGCTGGTATGACGATGCGGAAGATTTCAACGAGAAGGATAATTTCCACGCGTTTATTGCGGGGCATTCGTTCGGACAATATTTGTCGGGAATGTCGCGCGCGTATGCGGTCACGGGTTCGAAGCAGACGCGCGACAAAGTTGAGCGACTGGTTAAAGGATTTGGAGCAACGGTCGAGCCGTCCGGGAAGTTCTACGTCGATTACCGCCTGCCTGCTTACACGTATGACAAGACTTGCTGCGGACTAATCGACGCGCACGAATACGTCAAAGATCCGAACGCACTTCCGATTCTGAAGCGGGCGACGGACGCCGTCATGCCGCACCTGCCGGAGAAGGCGTTGAGCCGTGCAGAACAAGAGGCGAGGCCGCACAAATCGATCGCGTTCACATGGGATGAGACCTACACGCTGCCGGAGAACTTGTTTCTGGCGTATCAACGCAGCGGCGACAAAAGTTACAAGCAGCTCGCGGAGCGATTCATCTATCACGAGTATTACGACGCGCTGGCGGAAAATCAGAATGCGCTGCCGGGGAAACACGCGTACAGCCATGTGAATACGTTCAGTTCGGCGATGCAGGCGTATCTGAATCTTGGCGACGAGAAATATTTGCGAGCGGCGACGAACGGTTTGCGGATGGTGCAGGAACAGAGCTACGCAACGGGTGGATGGGGGCCGGACGAAGCGTTCGTCGTGCCGGGCAAAGGACTGCTGGCGAAGAGCCTCGGAACATCCCGGTCTAGTTTCGAGACTCCTTGCGGAGCCTATGGGCAATTCAAAATCACGCGGTATCTGTTGCGGGTGACGCAAGACTCGCGCTACGGCGACAGCATGGAGCAAGTGCTTTACGGCACAATCGCCGGCGCGAAGCCGCTTAAGGCCGATGGCATAAGCTTCTACTATTCGGATTACAACAATAAAGACGCGAAGAAGGTCGATTACAAGGACAAGTGGCCGTGCTGCTCGGGAACTTTTCCGCAGCTTACCGCCGACTACGGCATCAGTTCATATCTGCCGGCGACGAATGGCGTTTATGTGAATTTGTTTCTGCCATCGAAGCTGACATGGATGCAAGGCGGCGCGAAGGCGACGTTGACACAGACGACGAACTATCCGACTACGAACACGACGACGCTGAAATTCGACTTGGCGAAGCAGGAAGAATTTACGGTTTATCTGCGCGTGCCGGCGTGGGCGGATTCGAATACGCGCGTGTCGGTGAATGGCAAGCGCGTCGAAGGCGAAGTGACTCCCGGAAAATTCATGGCGGTTTCGCGAACGTGGAAAAACGGCGATCGAATCGAATATGAATTGGGGATACCGGTACGATTGCTGCCGATTGATCCTGAGAATCCGCAGATTGTGGCGGCGGTGCGCGGACCGGTTGCGCTTTTCGGCGTGGGCAATCTGCCGGCAAGCTTTACGCGGGCGCAATTGTTGAGCGCGAAACCGGTCTCGGCATCGTCATCCGATCTCAGTTTCGAAGCCGCCGGTGGCAAAGTTGTGCTGCGGCCCTTCGGCAGCATCGGAAACGAAACTTACCGCTTGTATCACAAGGTAGACGCATAGAAATTGGGCGCTGCCGTGCCCTTTTCCGACCGTCACACATTCCCGATTGCTCGCGTTGGGATGTTGTTGCTCTTGGCCTTCGCTGCGAGCGCGTTCCTTGCGTTTTCACAATCACCACAATCTACTTCCCTTTCACGCGACGCAAATCGTTCGAGTGTTGTCGCCTTTTCGCATGGCGCACCGAGAGGTTCCGAACGTTGCGTCGTGTGTCATCGCGCCGAGGTGAAAGGCTACGAGCGCACGACGATGGCGCATTCGCTAAGGCGCGCCGGCCAGGAACCGAGCGGCACGGTGACGGCGAATGGCTCGACGATCACGATGCGGTCGGCAAGCGACGGATATTGGCAGACATGGGAAAACGGCGCCGACAAGACGCAGTATCGCGTCGATTACGTCGTGGGATCGGGAAGCCATGCGAGCGGATACCTGGTGGAAATGGGAGGACATCTCTTCCAGTCTCCGGTCGCTTATTACAAGAGCCGTGCCGCGTACGACCTGGCGCCAGGATTTGAACACACGAAAAATCCGGATTTTACGAGGCCGATCAGCGAAGAGTGCTTGCTATGCCATTCGGGAAGGGCCTTGCCGATTTCGGGGACAGTGAATTGGTATCGTTCGCCGCCGTTTGATTCGGAGTCGATTTCTTGTGAGCGATGTCATGGGCCTGTGGAGCGGCACTTGCGCGATCCTCGCGCGGGGACGATCGTCAATCCGGCGAAACTCGAACCGGCGGCGCGCGATGGAGTTTGTGAGCAGTGCCATTTGCTCGGAGCGGCGCGTGTTGCGAATCCAGGGAAAAAGCTGGGCGACTTCATTCCAGGGCAGCCGCTGGAAAATACATTCACGATTTTTCACGACGTCGCGGAGAACGGGGTGATGGGCGATTTCAAAGTGATCAGCCACGTCGAGCAATTGGCGCGGAGCGCGTGTGCGCGAAATAGCGGCGGGAAAATGTGGTGCGGGACTTGTCACAATCCGCACGACAAGCCCGCTGAGGCGGTTGCGTACTACCGCGAGCGTTGTTTGACGTGCCATGCGCAGAATTTTCCGGCGCAAGCGCAACATCCCGCGAATGATTCGGATTGCCTCTCGTGCCACATGCCGAAGCGTGACGCGAAAGATGGAGGGCACAGCGCGTTCACCGATCATCGGATTCAGCGCCGACCGGATGACACGACGAGTGCTTCGGTTGCTTCTGCGACGAATATTGCGGCGTGGCGCGAAAGTCCGGTCGAATTTCAAAAGCGGAATTTGGGGATTGCGTACATCGATGTCGGCATACAGCGGCGTTCGTCGCCATTTGTCGTGCAGGGTTACCGGATGCTGACTGAGGTGCAGCGACAATTTTCGAACGATCCGGAATTGTTCAAGTCCATCGGGCAAGCACTGCTGCTGGCCAACCAGACATCGGAAGCGAAAGTTGCCTTCGAACGTGCGAGACAGCTCGACCCGCAATCGGCAACGGCCGAAGCGAGCCTCGCGGGTCCCTATCTCCTGGACGGCAGTTTGCAGGCAGCCATAGAGCATTTGGAGCGATCGTTATCATTGGACCCCTTGAATTTGCCTGCGGCGAGTACGTTGCTCGACCTGTACGCAAAGCAAGGCAAACAGAACGAGGCGGCTCCACTTTCCGAAAAGATCACGGCGGCATTTCGCCAGGCCTCTCACGACGGTCTCGAAGAAAATGTTCGCAACGGCGGCGCGAGCCTCCCCGCAATGAAGGCCGAAGAAAAGTACAAGAACATCGATGTTTTGCGAGGCATTCCGGCGACGCAAGTGATTCCCACGATGCAGTTCATATCTGATTCATTAGGTGTCGGTTGCGAGTTCTGCCACGTCGAAAGCCACTTCGACAAAGACGACAAGAAAACCAAGCGAACAGCACGCGCGATGATGCGAATGGTCGCCTCGATCAATAGCGGCAGCTTCGATGGCCAGCGTCAAGTGACCTGCTATTCATGCCACAGAGGACGCAGCACGCCTTCATCCATGAAAGTCACTGAAGCAGGAGCTTCACGAGACGCAGCGAATGCCACGACAGAAAAGCTGCCGACCGATTTGGCGACGGTCAACGAAATCATCGAGCGTTATATCTCGGCATTGGGCGGCGGATCAGCGATCGAAGCGATCTCAAGCCGGCGCGAATCGGGAGTTTGGGTGGAAGGCAGCGACCGCGCTGCAGTCGAAATATCCGCGGACGGTCACGAGGAGTACGCGCTCGTTCGCCAAACAAAATCGGGCACGATATCAGCGATCTTGAATGGTGCATCGGGTCAGATTGCGAATCCTGGCCGCACACCTCACGAAATGTCAGAAGCAGAGCGAGACTTCGCCGCAATGGATGCCGATTTGCAACGCCCTTTGCATCTTCGGAACGTTTTCCGCGATCTCAGGGAGGAGTATCCGGAAAAGATCGGAAACAACGAAGCACTTGTTGTCATTGGAGAACTCACCAACGATCGCTCAGTGAAATTCTATTTTGATCGCACTTCGGGATTGCTGTTGAGAGAAGTAAGACTCGCAGACTCGACGCTTGGTCAGATCTCAACGCAGATCGACTACGCAGATTATCGCGAATCGGATGGCGTGCAGATCCCCATGCAGATCACCGTCACCAACGCCCACAGCGTCTTCACCATGCATTTTAGCGATGTCCGACAGAATGTCGCGATCGATCCCAAAGTTTTCACGCCCAATGGACAAGGGCTGCAGCGATAACGTCGGTCCGCGCCGAATCACATATACTGTCCCAACGCCTAAAGGAGCGCACTCGCTTTGGACATTCGCGACGTAGCCCGGCGAGCCAAAGTCTCTACAGCCACCGTTTCGCGCACCGTCAACCAACTAGGAACGGTTGACGCGCAGTTGGCGAAACGCGTCTGGAAAGCGATCGAAGAACTCGGCTACTACCCCAACCGCCAAGCCCGCGCGCTCGTCTCAGGACGAAGCCGCGTCTTCGGATTGATCGTCTCGGAAATCACCAATCCATTTTTCCCTGAAATCGTGCAGACATTCGAAACGCGCGCCGTCGAGCAGCGCTACGAAATCCTGCTCAGCTCGACGATCCACGATCCAAAACGCATGGCTCTCGCCGTGCGCCGCATGATCGAAGCCCGCGTGGACGGCGTCGCAATCCTCACCTTCGGCATGGAAGAGGATCTTCTCCAGCATCTGCGCTTTCGCAACGTGCCATTGGTGTTTGTCGATGTCGGACCAAAAGCTCCCCGCGTGAGCAACATTCGCGTGGATTATGCCGAGGGCATCCGCCAGGCGGTTCAACATCTCGCCGCGCTGCGTCATGAGCGAATCGGCTTTGTGACCGGTCCGCCGGAATTGCGCTCCGCGGTTGCGCGAAAAATTGCGTTCGAAACCTCGATGCGCGAAATCGGACTTGAAGTTCGTCCTGGCTTTATCGTCGAAGGAAATCACAGGCTCGAAGGCGGAAAGCTCGCGCTACAA
Source organism: uncultured Acidobacteriota bacterium (assembly GCA_963850795.1). GTDB lineage: Bacteria > Acidobacteriota > Terriglobia > Acidiferrales > UBA7541 > Acidiferrum. The sequence continues at coordinate 153,466 of CAWKNS010000023.1, forward strand.
AAATTGTGGACCGCCTCCGCCAAGCCGACGGCTCTCATCTGCTCGAATGACATGACCGCGATCGGCGTCATGCGTGAAGCGTTCGAACTAGGAATACAAGTTCCGGACCAGTTGTCGGTGATCGGCTTCGATGACATCCGCATGGCGGAGTTCATGACCCCGCCTCTTACAACGATTCAAATGTCGCAAAGCGACCTCGCCTCACTCGCATTCACGGCGCTGATGAAAGAGGTTGAACAGAAAAACGCCTCATCCGAAGGGACGGAATACGGTCTCAAGACACGATTGGTCTTGCGCAAATCGACAACCTTCCCTCCATCGTCGTCGAAGGCTGGACAAAAGTCTGCGCCGCGCTCCAGGCAGAGAAAATAGCTATTTTTCAGCCACAGGCCTCAGGGGCCTAACTGGCAGCCCAACGGCTAGCTACTCCCAACCCCCACCAATCTTTTCAACAGGCTCCAAAATTTTGCACCGTTTTAAACGGCGGCAACCTATGTCATACTAGTTACACGAGCAATGTGTTGGCGTCTCCGTCCCCCGGATAGCTGATACATCGCATGATGGAGTGGATCGCGATTTCCTCAAGGGGGCCCCTCGTGACCGTACGAAGATTCCTTCTGCTGATGTTGGTAACTCTCTCGTTTTCAACGATCGCCGCGGCGGACGAGCTTCAGGTTTCGTTTTCCAATGTTACTGCGACCAAAGGTATTCCGCCCTTTTCCGGCACATACAGCGGTTCGTGGCTCTGGGACACTTCGACCAACACGATTTCTAACGTAATCATCAATTCCACCGGCCCGGCCAATTTCAATGGTCCCTTGACATGGCTCGCCGCCTTCGGCGATCCGGCACACCAAGGCGACCTCTTCGAATTGTCCATTCAGAATTCTGATCAGACCGCCACATTCAACTTCGATCCCTTCGATACCCTCCAGTTTTTGCCGCCAACTCCTGGCGAGTACGATAGCTTGACGACCAATATCTTCGTGAGCTGCGTTTCCGATAGCTGCTTCGCGAACGGCGCGCGCCCCCAGCAACCCGGCCAGCTCAACGTCGCCAAGGTTGCCGAGCCGAGCGTCCTCGCATTGACTGGCGTCGGATTTGCTTTCCTCTCCTTGCTCATCGGTTATCGCCGCAAACAGGCAACACTCAGCATCTAAAGCAGTCGCCGACCAAACAACATCCAACACTCCCCTTGCGCTTCGACAAGAAGCCGTGTACTCTCCTGTCGAAGCAACAAGGGAAGGAAGCTATATGCCGCCGCGCATCGAACTCCCGCAGGGAACTCTCGACCTTCTAATCCTTCGCTGCGTCGCCAACGAACCGCAGCACGGCTGGGCCATTTCCGAACGTCTCCAGCGAATCTCTGGCGACGTTCTGCGCGTGCAGCAAGGCTCTCTCTATCCTGCGCTTCATCGGCTCGAACGCCGCGGCTGGATCGCCGCGAAGTGGGGCGCGTCCGAAAATAATCGCCGAGCAAAGTTTTACTCGCTGACTCGCAAAGGCGAGAAGCAGCTGGAAGCCGAGCGCGATGCGTGGGAAGCGCTGACGGCCGCAGTTGCTCAAGTCCTTCGTACCGCGTAGGAGGATCCAATGCTCACCGATCTGCTCTACCGCCTTCGTTCTCTATTTCGCCGCGAGAAAGTCGAAGCCGAAATGGCCGAAGAGCTTCGCTTTCACTACGAGCATCAAGTCAAAAAGCTCATGTCGTCGGGCGTAGCGCACGACGAAGCCGCAAGCCAAGCTCGACTCATGTTCGGTGGCTCGGAGCAAGTGAAAGAAGAATGCCGCGATGCCCGTGGTGTGCAATTCGTCGAAACTTCCCTTCGCGACCTCCGTTACTCGCTCCGAATGCTCCGAAAATGGCCCGGCTTTACCATTGTCGCCGTGCTTACTCTCGCGCTAGGCATTGGCGCCAACACCGCCATCTTTAGCGTGATCGACAGCGTACTCCTGAGCCCGCTTCCCTATCCCGATCCCGACCGCCTTGTCACCATCAAGCAAAACGACTCCCTGCGGAATATCGACGATATTCTCCACCAAACAAAAAACCTCGCGCACGGCGGCGGCGTCACAATCGAGCGAATGGACTACACAGGCGGCACCGAACCGCTACAGATTCGTGCCGCCTACGTGAACGCAGGACTGCTCGAGACTCTCGGCGTCGCACCAATGCTCGGCCGCCTTATCTCTCCCGACGAAGACGTAAAAGGCGGCCCGCACAACATGGTCATCACGCATCACTTTTGGCGTGAGTTCCTCGGTGCCGATCCAAACGTCATCGGACGTTCGCTCACGTTAAACGGCAATCGCTGGTCGGTCATCGGCGTGATGCCGCCAACCTTCGCCTTGCCCGAAGACGACACCGACGTGTTCGTTTCGCTGTGGATTGCCTATCCCGAAGCCGCTCCCTTCCGCGGCGTCCACTTCATGCACACATATTGGCGCCTCAATCCGGGCGCAACACTCGACCAAGCACAAGCCGATCTAACTGGCATCGCAAACGATCTCGCCAGGCAATATCCCGACACTGAAGGCAAACGCCAAAAAACGCTGATTCCGCTCCACCAATTTCTTGTCGGCGACATCCGCCCCGCGCTGCTTGTACTCTTCGGCGCAGTCGGTCTCGTATTTCTAATCGCCTGCGCAAATTTTGCTGGGTTATTGACCGCCCGCGCGATCGCACGCCGTCAGGAGTTTGTGCTTCGCGCTTCGCTCGGTGCAAGTCGCGCGCGCCTGCTTACCCAGGCGATCACCGAAAGCGTCGTGCTATCGCTGCTCGGCGGTGCTGCGGGACTCGCGCTCGCAAAATGGGGAACGAGCCTGCTCGTATCGCTCGAACCGGCGGATCTTGATCGCTTCCGCGGCGTTCAAATGGACGCGCGCCTCTTCACATTCATCTTCGCGCTCTCACTGTTAACCGGAATCATCTTCGGCTTGATCCCCGCCTTGGGAGCGACAAGCGGCAACTCCGCCGACGCGCTGAAAGAATCCGGACGCGGCAACACAGCCGGAAAATTCTCACACGCCTTCCGCAACGCTCTCGTCGCGGCAGAATTTGCTCTCGCGCTGATCCTTCTCGTGGCCGCCGGTCTGATGATCAAAGGTTTCGCTCGCCTGCAATCCGTGAGCCCCGGCTTCAATCCGTCCGAGTTGATGACGATGCATCTCCAGCTGCCGATCACCCGCTACGACAAAATTCCGCAACAAACCGCATTCCGCCGCGATCTCCTCTCGCGACTCAACGACCTCCCCGGCGTACAAGCCGCGATGGTCACCGATCTTCCCTTCGGCGGAAATTATCTCGACCACCGCTTCGTCATCGACGGACACCCTCAAATTCCAGTTGGCAACGAGCCGACCGTGCAAACCCTCTCCGTGATGGGCGACTACTTCCGCGTGATGCAGATTCCGATCCTCGCCGGACGCGGACTCACCGAAGCCGATCGCGAAAATCAGCCACTCGTCGCTGTCGTCAGCGAAGAACTCGTCCGCCGCTTTTTCCCGAGTGAAAATCCGCTCGGCGCGCGCATCGATTTCGCGCGAACCAACGAACCTCACCAATGGATGACCATCGTCGGCGTCTCGGGCGACGTCAAGCACGGCACGCTAAATGAACCGCCAGAAGCGGCGATGTACGCCCCCTTCGCACAATCCGACGAATCGTGGCGCCGCTGGATGAGCCTGGTCGTGCGCCAGGGAGGGGTCGCCGAATCATCCGGCCTCATCGCCGAAGTGAAACAGCAAGTCTGGGCAATAGACAGTCAAATCCCTGTCAGCGAAATCCGCTCGATGGATGATTGGATGAGCGTCTCGCTCGCGCGTCAACGCTTCAACATGTTGTTGCTTGGATTATTCGCAGGACTTGCGATGCTGCTCGCCGCCGTCGGCATCTACGGCACGATGGCCTACCGCGTAAGCCAGCGCACCAACGAAATCGGCATTCACATGGCGCTCGGCGCGCAACGCGCCGACGTTTTAAGATTCATCCTCGCCGATGGAGCAAAGCTAGCGTTCTGCGGTATCGCCGTCGGCGTGCTTGGAGCCGCTGCCGTCACTCGCGTGATGGCGAGCCTGCTCTTTGAAGTAACGCCGACGGACCCCGCGACATTCATCGTCACGACGCTACTCCTCGCCGCTGTCGCACTGGTCGCCTGCTACTTTCCCGCGCGCCGTGCGATGCGCGTCGATCCAATGGTCGCACTCCGTTACGAATAAACTCGCCGCCTATCGCGCGCGTCACCGAATCACGCTTCAGCCGTAGCGGTCTTCGCGGACTTGTTCGCCTTCTCCAACTCGGCGATGTCGAGCTTCTTCATCTTCATCATCGCTTGCATCCCACCCGGAGACGAAACCAGTTCGCCAATCCGCGCTGGCACAACCTGCCATGACAGTCCAAATTTGTCTTTCAACCAGCCGCACTGCACCTCAGCTCCGCCGTCGGCAGTCAGCTTCGACCAGTAGTAATCGATCTCGTCCTGATTCTCGCAACGAACCACGAATGAAATCGCTTCTGTGAACTTGAAGTTCGGTCCTCCGTTCAGCGCGACAAACGCCTGACCATCGAGCTCAAACGAGATCGTGATCACTTTTCCTTTGGGCACCGACGAATCGACCGCCGAATCCATCTTGTCAAGCCTTCGCGAATTCTTGAACACCGAAATGTAAAAGTTCACTGCTTCCTCAGCGTTTCCATCAAACCAGAGGAACGGAGTAATGCGTGAATGAGATGGAATCATGGACATGGCGTCTCTCCTGAATCGATTTGGCGGCGGTCCGTAGTCGTGACGCGCCGAAGTTAGGCTGGACGAGCAAAATTTAGCTCGCTGACTCAGTAAGCACCATTTACTTTTTAAATGCAAGTGAGTTTTGCTTGGTCCGCCGAAGAAAGTTTTTCAGTGCTGCGTCCGTGAAATCTTCTTCCACGCCGACTGCATCGATCGCGCCATCAGCGGATCTTCCCGTACCGCCCGATCCACGGCCTGCTCCGAAGCCGCGTCCAGCCGCATCACGGCTTCCGTCACCATCTCGTGCAGCCGCCGCAACGCCGCTTCGTCCAACGCCAGCGTCACCGGCCCAACGCGCATCTGAATCGATCCGCAATCGCACTCGAGCACATGTCCGAAATCTTCGTGCTGCGCAAGCATGCTTTTATCGTGCATAGGCACCCATTCCCTCGTCGCAACGCAAGCTCTGGCCTGCATCTTCACGCGCCCACAATCGCCCGTGGACACTGCCGAAGCAATCCATCGGCGCCGTCGCGACCTCTGCAGCGCTTCCGCAATTTCAGCCCGCAGAGGCCGCAATCGGCGCCACTCGATAACCGCCGCAACGAAGTGCAGACCTGGATGGACCCCGCACTCCTGTTGCAACGGAGTTGCAATTAAACTACGACAGACTCAGTCCTACATCAACCTCTTTCACTCAGTAGCGATTCCTCGGTCCAAACGTCATACTCTCAACCTCGACGGCGATTTCTCGGCTCTCGAGGTATTCCAAAACGGGCCAGGTCATCCAAAGTGAAAGCGAAAATAACCGTACAATCCGCAGGCAGCGCAAAATGTCGTGTGACGATCGAGCAAGGCCAGTCGAAGACAACTCACGAAGTCGCCGTCAGTCCTCTTGAACTCGCCAGATACGGCGGCAAATCCACCACGGAACGCCTCGTCGAAGCATCTTTCGAATTTCTCCTCGAGCGTGAGCCAAAAGAATCGATCCTCCGCTCCTTCAACCTCAGCGACATCGAGCACTACTTCCCCGAATACCCGAAACAAATCCGCCAACTTCTGTCTTAGCGACGGCAAATGTACGGGCGCAGCACTGCTGCGCCACATGTCCGGAAGATCTCAGCACCTACCTGTTTTTTTTGAGTGGGCCCCCGCGCCGAGCGATGAAAAACAACTTGCACGAATTCCCGCTCCTCACTACACTTCCTTCGTGAACTCCCGCGCCTACGCCTATTGGTTTGGCTTTTGGTACCCACTCAAAACTGGGCGAGGGGCGAATTTGTAGCCAAAGCAACAAAGCGGAAAGATTCGACCCACTCGCAAGTTGAGTGGGTTTTTTGTTTTAAAGGCCAACGTTTTTCTGATCACGATAGAGCAAGCGGAGCGACTATGGCTCAATCACGGACCGAACGCATGACCGACTTTACGACTCAATCCAATTCCTTTACCCAGAGAGGCTGGCGATGATCATTTCGATGAAGATGCATGCAACCCGGCAGGAAATCGACGAAGTGCGCGCGATCGTCGCGCACTTCGGATACAAAGTGCATTCGATCGAAGGAGAGGAGCGCGTCGTGATCGGAGTCGTAGGAGTCGGCGATGTAACCGCATGCATGGAATCTGTGGAATCCATGCCGCAAGTCGAAAAAGTGGTGCGCATCTCAGCGCCATACAAATTCGTCAGCAAACAATTCAAATCCGGACGCACGCGCATCGCGCTGAGCAACGGCGTCGAAATCGGCGGCGACGAGTTCGTCGTCATGGCCGGCCCGTGCTCCGTCGAATCCGAAAAGCAAATCATGGAAGCCGCCGAAGGCGTCGCCAAAGCCGGCGCGAAAATGCTCCGTGGCGGCGCGTTCAAACCGCGCACCTCGCCCTACGACTTCCAAGGCATGGAAGAGGACGGCCTCAAGCTGCTCCAAAAAGCGCGAGCCGCCACCGGCCTCGGCATCGTCACCGAAGTCATGAGCGATCGCGACGTCGATCTCATCGCGCAATACGCCGACGTCATGCAAGTCGGCGCGCGCAACATGCAAAACTTCATGCTCCTCAAAGCACTCGGCAAATGCGGCCGCCCCGTGCTGCTCAAGCGCGGCCTCAGCGGCACCATCAAAGAGCTCCTGATGTCCGCCGAATACATCGTCGCGCATGGCAATCCCAACGTGATCCTCTGCGAGCGCGGCATCCGTACCTTCGAAACCGAAACGCGCAACACCTGCGACATCGCCGCCATCCCCGCGCTCAAAGAACTGACGCACCTTCCCGTGATGCTCGACCCGAGCCACGCCACCGGCAAGCGCAGCCTCGTCCCCGCTGTCTCTCGCGCAGGCGTTGCCATCGGAGCCGACGGCATCATCGTCGAAGTCCACCCCCACCCCGAAAAAGCCATCAGCGACGGCGCCCAATCCCTCGACCTACCCGCCTTCGAAAAAATGATGCGCGAACTAGCCCCCTACATCGCCCTGTGGGAGTCCTCACGCAAACTCGACGCAGTCGCCGCCACCGCCTAACCAATCCCCGCCACAAACATGTAGGGGCGCAGCACTGCTGCGCCCCATGTCCGCACGATCAAAGGGTTTCCGCAAAACTGATTCTTCTTAGTTTGTGTAAGGAAAATCGAAACAGGAAGTTTTGGTGGAGCCGATGGGATTCGAACCCACGACCTCCTCGATGCCATCGAGGCGCGCTCCCAACTGCGCCACGGCCCCACCGTTGAACGACTAACATCAATGCTAGCATTCACGCGCAAGGTTCGTCTATAACTGGAGCGCCTCGCCGACGCCTACAGGGAACGCGCCGCGAGCACAAGAGGACGCCCATGCCCGCCCGTCACTGGAATTTTGCTCGCATCTGTCGCGCTAAAAAACTTTTCGCAGCCGCTCCGTTCCTTGCACTCGTAACGATCGCAGCGCCCCCAACCCGCGCCCAATCCACCTCCGCCTCCTACAACGGCGTAAAATTCCTCACCGAAGTCCCGCTCCTCGACTGCAAAGGCACCCCCTGCATCGAAGCCCGCATCAACGACGGCGCCCCACTCAAATTCGTCATCGACACCGGCAACGTCGATTCCGTCCTCGACATGAAAGTCATGAAGTCCGCCGACCTCCAGCCGCTCCATCCGCCAAAACCGGGGGGCGCTCCCATCGAAATGGTCCCGACGCACATCCCCGCGCTTCACATCGGTTCGATGACGCTCTCGCAAGTCACCGCCGCCGGCATGGACCTCACCGAAATGGTCGCGCAAAACCAAATGCCCGACGTCGCCGGCACACTCGCCTATCCCGCATTCAAAGATCGCATCATCCAACTCGATTTCGTCGCCAACAAATTTCGCGTCTCCGACGTTCTCACAGCGCCCGTGAAATGCACCGGCAGGTGCGACACGCTCTCTCTCATCACGTTCGGCAACGAAGGCCCGCCCATCGTCGTCGCCGACGGCTTCTCCATCAACACGCAAAAAGTCACCGCTCAGATCGACACAATGTACACCGGCTCGATGCTGATCTACACCGCGTCCATCGACAAACTCAGCCTCAACGGCGCCAACTCCACCACCGACACACGCATGTTCCCGCTCACCGACGGCGGCGCAGGCATGCGCGTCGCCGATGCCAGTGAAGAAGGCTTCCAGGGCCTCGTCCTCGCCAAAGAAGGCGCCAAAGTCTACTTCCCCACCGAAGCCGTCCACGAACCCGACGCCCTCTTCGACGCCACCGTCGGCCTCGAACTCTTCCGCGACTCCATCCTCACTCTTGACTTCCACGACATGACCCTCAGCCTCGACAAACCCGCCAAGCAATAGCGCTGCCTCCGCGTATCTCCGCGCGCCCCTGCTTCTCTGCGTCTTGTCTTTTCAGGAGTACCGGAAGTCAGCTACTGCAGCTTCGCGTATTCTGATTTGGCTTGCTGAAGGATGGACAAGTCAGGATCGGCGTCTTTCCACAACGCCAGTAAATCTTTGTACGCAGCCAGCGCCCGCGTGCGTGCAAGGTCAGCATCCGCGCCTTTCGCGGATTTACCGACCAGCGCATTCGCGCGCGCAACGCCGAGAAGCGCCAAAGACCCGGTCCAGCAGCTCCACACGATTCCGCTGTGATCGATTATTTTCTGAAACTCCGCAGCAGCCTCTTTTCCTTGGCCCGCGGCGAGATAGGCTTGCCCACGAACGTACGTTGGATACAAACAGGAAATGTTCGCGAGAAATCCAATCTGCCCGTACTCGAGGTCGCCTGTAGCTTTCTCCAACCCTTCGATAGCACCCTGCGGATTCTTGTGGTTTAAGGCGATCTGCCCTTGAATGGCAGGCAGCCAAAGCGCTTGCATCTGCGTGTCCTGCGGGTATCTGCGATTGAACTCTTGCGCCATCGATTCCGCACGTGCCGTATCGCCTGCCATTGCATAGGCAAGCGCTGCTTCTACGTTCACGCCCTGGCTATCCGGAGCCAGCTTGAGTCCTTCCGCTGCCTGCTCCCTTGCTCGCGTGGGATTCCCGAAGGCGGCCTGTGCGATTGCATTGTTCTCCGTCCAAATACCGCCGGTTTCCTTGGAGTCGGCACGGATCGCAGAGTCCGCCGCTTTTCGGCTCAGTTCTCGCGCCTTAGTAAGGTGTCCCGCGTAGGCTTCCGTGTCGGAAGCCATCGAAATTCCAAAACTCGCGTCGTCCGGGTGAGCCTCAAACCATTTCAGCTCCTGCTCCATATTTTTGACATCCCCAGCTAGAAAGGCCATGGCGTAGAGCTGGCTGTGGAACAAGAAGTTATCCAGCTTCATGGCCAGTGACTGCTGAATGGTCTGGTGTGCTTCCTCAAACCGGTGCAGAGCCATCAAGCTGTTGGCGATGTTGGTTCGAGCAGCCAAGCTGTTCGAGTCAATCTCCATAGCCTTTCGGTATACATCCAGAGATTTGGAGTACTTCCCGAGCATTGCATAGTCGACAGCCAATCCATTGACTTGCCCAGCAGACGGGGAATATGCACTCAAGAGCTGCTCTAGGGCGCTGATGGCTTTCGTTAGATCGCCCGTGACGGTTTCGAAGTAAGTGATCTCAATGAGAGCTTTTTCTCGATCGCTCGAATGCTCACGCAATTCGTACGCCTTGCGGTAATACTCGCTCGCTCGGCTCATTTCGGACTGAGAAGAATACGCGTTGCCAATCCCTACATAGGCTCTGGCGAAATTGGGATCGAGTTCGATGGCCTTTTGGAAATACACCAAGGATTCCAAGTTCGACCGTTGGCTGATTTTCGTTCCCATGCTGTAGGCCTTCAGCGCCTCCAGCGAACTGGTGGTAGCGTCCGCGAGTGCCACATCGTATTTTTGCACTGAGGCAAGCGACTCGCCCAGCTGGCCACGCAGCTTTGCCGCAGTATCTCCAACCGCGTCCAGCACTCTCTCCTTCGATGGTGCAGTTTCCTGCCCTTGCGCCAGCACGTCACCGCTTTGGCAATTGATTGCCTTCAATCCCAGCACGTACTCGCTACCCAGCGCGGCAATCGATCCGGCAACATACGCCTTGCTGCCCGTGCGCTGGCAGAGTTCGCGCGTCACGTCGGCTGTCAGCGCCGTATTCGCGGGCTTGGCCATCAACTTCAGTGTCTCCACCGCCTTGTTCTCCCCGAGGACATTCAAATAGGGTGACTGGTTGAGCGCGACGGTCAGAGCCTGACGCAGCGTGTCGTCGAAAACGGCATCGCCCGTCTTGTTGTCGAAATCGGCCAACACGATGGTGTCTTTTGCGGTGAGTTTCGGCGACTGCCTTGACGACCGGTAGTAGAAAAATCCCCCGATCGCGGCCACCAATATCGCCGCCGAGGGAATCGCGATTTTCCATAGAGTTTTGTTTGCCCGCGGCAATGGCGCGGAATTTTCTCTCGCCGTGGTCGATGGAACTCCTGTGCCCAACGACGCAGGTGCTGGAGTGCCCGAGACGGCAGAACCAACGACGGGTCTTTGGCTGAACTGCGAACCGGCCTCTTGTGCAATCGGTGTCGCTCCGGAACTTGCAGACAACGTTCGCCCTGAATCGGTGTCGCGCTTCAGGCGCAACAGCTCGGAACGGATTTCCGCTGCGTGCTGATACCGCAGTTCCCTGTCCTTCTCCAGCGCGCGACCGATGATTCTCTCCAAATCGGCAGGGAGATCGGGGTTCAGCCGCACGGCGGGAACCGCAACTCGGTTCAAAATTGCATCGAAGATGCTTGCCGAACTTTCTCCACGAAAGGGCAACTGTCCTGTGGCCATTTCATAAAGCACAGTTCCGAACGAGAAAAGATCGCTCCGCGTATCCAATTCTTTCGCACGCGCCTGCTCCGGCGACATGTACGCGACCGTGCCAAGCGTGCTGCCCGGGCTGGTGAGATGCTCGGCGTCCACGTCCTGCGTCGCTTGCGAAAACGTGTTGGCGCCAGGGCTGTTCACCTTGGCCAAACCAAAGTCCAGGATTTTTGCGTGGCCGCGCTTGGTTACGAAAATGTTGGCAGGCTTGATGTCGCGGTGCACAATGCCCTGGCTGTGCGCCGCATCCAGGCCATCGGCCATATCGATGGCGAGAGTGAAAAACCGCTCCATTTCTATGGGACGCCCGCCGATCGTGTGCTTCAGCGTCTGCCCATCCAGAAATTCCATGGCGATGAAGGCTTTGGCGTTCGCATCGCCGATCTCGTAGATCGTACAGATGTTGGGATGATTCAACGCCGAAGCCGCTTTGGCTTCACGGCGAAATCGCTCTAGCGCTTGCGGATCGCTGGCCAGCGATTCGGGAAGGAACTTGAGAGCTACAAAGCGGTCGAGGAGCGTGTCCTGCGCTTTGTAAACGACACCCATCCCTCCGCCGCCGAGTCTCTCGACGATGCGGAAGTGCGAGACAGATTGTCCAATGAGCGAGTCTGGGTCCGCCACGATTCCGCGCATCTTAGGTCGCCAGCGTATGCGAAGTCAACGCGCCAGCAAGCTCGTCTCTACCTGAAAGTTCAACTGCGAAGTAACTTTCATTCGAATGCTGGCCCACCGTCCTCCCTGCTCCGCTTGGCAATCCCGCGCCCCCTTGTTACAGTCAGAAGTTCAGCACCCACTGAAGCCACATCAAGCATCATTACCTCAGGGGAGAGGCATAGCTCCGCATGGCGGAAGAAACAACCACAGCGATTCGCACCGACATCAACGAACGCAAAGACCGCGTCTTGATCGTCGAAGACGAAGACAACGCGCGCAAAGGCTACGAACAGCTCCTGCAGAAATGGGGCTACGACGTCCTCGGTGTCGCCACGGCCGAAGATGCTCTGGCGAAATTCGGCGGCTTCCAGCCCGATTCCCTTATCGCCGACGTCGAACTCCCCGGCATGAACGGCCTCGACCTGCTCAAGCAGCTCGGCAACGAACTTCGCAATGTTCCGTCGATCATTATCACTGGCAAAGGCAGCGATGAACGCGCCGTCGCCGCCATCGAATCCGGCGCCTTCTGGTACATCGAAAAGCCCATGAAAGCGCCGGTCCTACGCGCTCTTCTCGACCGCTGCTTGGAAAAAGCGCGCGATACGCGCCAGCTCGCCGTCCTGCAACGTCAACTCCGCGAAACCGGACGCCTCGGCGATCTCGTCGGCGGATCAAAACCGATGCAGGAAGTCATGCGCATCGTCGAAATGGCCGCGCCAAGCTCCGCCTCCGTTTTGATCACCGGCGAAACCGGCTCCGGCAAAGAAATCGTCGCTCGCAGCATTCACAAGCTTTCTCCGCGCGCCTCCGGCCCCTTTGTCGCCATCAACTGCTCCGCGATTCCCGAAACGCTGATGGAGAGCGAAATCTTCGGCCACGAGCGCGGCGCCTTCACCGGCGCTGCCGAACGTCGCATCGGCTGCTTCGAGCTCGCCGACGGCGGCACTCTGCTCCTCGATGAAATCGGCGAAATGCCCGCGCCGACGCAGGCAAAACTGTTGCGCGTATTGGAAGATCGCAAAGTCCGCCGCCTCGGCAGTAAGAGCGAAACTCCGGTAGACGTCCGCGTTCTCGCCGCCACGAATAAAGATCCCGAAGAAGCCGTCGGCAACGGCCAGTTGCGCCAAGACCTCTTCTTCCGCCTGAACGTGTTTCATATTCACTTGCCTCCGCTGCGCGATCACAAAGACGACATTCCCTTGCTCGTCGAACACATTCTTCGCGACGTCAACGCCAAGCACGGCAAAAACGTCCGCGGCATCGGCACCGAAGTGCTCGACATCTTCCGCAGCTACACGTGGCCCGGAAACATTCGCGAACTCCGCAATGTGCTCGAGCGCTCCACGATCATGTGCGAGAAAGATTTGATCACGCGCAGTTGCCTGCCCGATGAATTCGGCAAGTCGCAAGCTAAAGGCCCGAGCGATCTCTCCACCATCAAGTTTCCCGTCGGCACCACCGTCGATGCCATGGAGCGCGAGCTCATCCTGCAAACTCTCAACGCGACCGGCAACAATAAGACACGCGCCGCCGATCTTTTGGGCATTAGCCTCAAAACACTGCACAATAAATTGAAAGAATACGGCGGAGCGAACGCCGACGCGGAGTAGGTACTTCCGATGCAGCTACGGCTGCGCACTAAACTCACTTTGGTGATGACCGGGCTGGTGCTGCTCGTCGTCGTCGTGTTGTCGGGCGTCTTCGTCGCTCAGTTGCTCTCGCAGGTCCTCGAGCAAACCGACAAGCACACGCAGGAAATCGCGCACCAGGTCTTCGAGCAGGCGCAGCGCGCGCTCACCGACGCCGCGAACGAAGGCTTGCGTCCCATCTCCAATAGTCCGGAAGCGATTCACGAATATGTCTGGCAGGCATTCAAGATCGATGAGGGTCTGCGCTCGCAGCTCAAAGCCGCAAAAGATACCATCTACATTTATGAAGTCGCAGTCACCGATCGCGACGGCATGGTCCTGATATCGACCGACGAATCGATGCAGGGAAAATTCTTGCCGCGCCGTGTCCCGCTTTCACAATTGACGCAGCGCGGATTTCTCCACCAGGTAAAAGTTCTCGCGGGTCTCCCCAAGATTTATGAACTCACATTCCCTTTCAGCAAAGGCGGTCAACCGTTCGGCGAAGTCCGCGTCGCGGTTTCATCTGGCCTTCTGCTTCACGAGATCCTTCCGACTCTCCGGCAAATCGGAACGATCGTTCTTCTCGCGCTGATCATTTCCACCGGATTGGCCGCAATCGTCAGCGGCGCTGCGCTCGCGCCTTTGCGCGGTATCTCTGATCAATTGGATCGCATCTCGGCTGGGCAATTCGACATGCCCGCTCCTGAAGTGAAAGGCTTCGTCTCAGGAACGGACGAATTGGGGGCAGTCAGCCGCAAGATCACGCAAGTCGGTCAGCAATTGCGCGGCGTGCACGAAATCTTCAGCACCATGCGCGAAAATATGAATTCCGTCATGGCCGGAATGGAAGACGGACTGATTCTCTTCACGCGCGAGGCCCGCGCGGTGATGGTAAGTCCTGCTGCGGAGAAATTCCTCGGCGCTCCCGCGAGCACATTTCTCGGTCGGCGCATCAGCGATATTTTTCCGCCAGGTCATCCGCTGTACGAAGTGATTCAACTTCACGGCGACGAATTGGCCGAGATCGCGGCGGAAACAGATCTCCAAACGATCGAAGGTCCGCGCCGCGTCGGCGTCAGCGTCCAAGGCATTCAGGAGGATGGCGATCGCATGGGTGCGCTCGTGACGTTGCGCGATCTCGACTCCATCGAATCCATCAACACGCAATTGCAAGTCAGCGAGCGTTTTCAGCATCTGGGGCGAATCACGGCGGGCGTCGCGCACGAAGTGAAGAATCCGCTGAACTCGATGCGCTTGTGGCTCGAAAACTTGAAAGAATCGCTGCCTGCGGAGATGGATACGAACGCAATGCAGGCAGTAACCGTTCTCGACAAAGAGATCGATCGCCTCGACGCTGTCGTAAAACGATTCCTCGACTTCACGCGTCCGATGGAGGTGCGGCTGGAAGCAACACAGCTCGCTGATATCCTGCGCGAGGTGATCGAGATCGCGCAGCCGCAACTCAAGAAAGCCAAAGTGGAAGTCGCGCAACTTTTGCCCATCGATGTTCCCGAAGTTTACGTCGATCGCGCGCTGCTCAAACAAGCAATATTAAATCTCGTTTTAAATGCGGTCGAGGCGATGCCGGCGGGCGGCCAACTGCATCTTATGTTGAGCAGGCGAGGCGAGATGGCGGAGATCAGCGTGGGCGATACCGGAAAAGGAATTCCTCCGGAAAACAAACAGAAAATTTTTCAGTTGTTTTTTACGACGCGTCCTGGCGGAAGCGGCATCGGTCTGGCGAGCACCTTCCGAATTGTTCAGCTCCACAACGGTTCGATAGACTTTACTTCGGAGGTCGGCCGCGGCACCACGTTCCGGATCGAGTTGCCGCTCGCGGCCTGAGTTTCGTCACCTTTATCAATGCAGACTTCGCTCCACATCTCCGAGAGAGTTCGCGTCGCATCACGCAATCGAGCGCGTGCGAGGCGGCGAGACTTGTGTCTCGAAAGTTGAATTCTGCGGGACTCGCTACTGAAACTTCGAGGTCCTATATCTCCATCGGGATTCGCATCGCCGAGAGCCACATCGCTGCGATTTACATTCGCGATGCTGTGCGCGATCGCTGCGATTTTTCAGGTTGCGCAGCGAATCAGAAACCGCGGGCGAGAGCGTTTCCGTGGGCGGCTGCGAAAAATGTGCGTCCGCTCGCTCCTGAAAAAACTTCTGCCGACGTGAGCAACGAAGAGCTCTTCGCCGACCTGGGACTCGCGGTTCCCGCTCCGCCTTCGCCGATCGCTGGAAGTACGATCGGTCCGCCGCGTCCACGAGTCGCAGTCGTTTCCATTGGAAACGCCGGAACGCCGCATGCGCCGGAAGCGCCGATGATTGCGCCGCAACTTTCTCCGGAGCAAACCGCGGCGGCTCAGCAGCAAACTTCGTCGAGCGTCAGCGTCGCGGAGAAAAATATCGCCGCCTCACAAGGACACTCGCTCAACGCGATGCAATCCGATCTCGCTTCCAAAGTGCGTAGCTTCCTTGCGGAAGCTCGCGAAGCCGCTCAGGTAGGCGATTGGACTCGCGCGAGTAACGCCGCGAAAAAGGCCGAAGTCCTGTCGCAAGAATTAGCCGGCTCGCTCTAGCTAATCTCAACGATCCGACTTCGCTTCGCCCCGCCTTCACAGCTTCTCTTCTCTCTTTCTGCTTTCTTTTCTCTTCCCTGTTTCGCGAGACGCTCGTTCTCGCGGCGCTTCACTATTGCTCGCCGGTTTGAGCGCAGTTCAGGCGGTTGTTTCGCGGCGCGCTTCGATGAAGCGCATCGGGCTCAATCGATCCCAATCGATTTCGACGCTGCGTTCGGTGATCCATTGGCGCATCAAACGCGCGGTGATTGGAGTCAGCAAAACTCCGCTGCGAAAGTGCCCCGTCGCGATCACCAACCCTTCAATTTCCGTCGGTCCGAGAATCGGCAAGTGATCCGCAGAGTCGGGACGCAGTCCTGCCCAAGTTTCTTCGATGCGTGCGTCCGCGAATTCCGGAATGACTTCGATCGCAGCGGAAAGAATCTTTTCGATTCCACCTGCGGTGATTTGTTTGTCGAAGCCCACATATTCGACGGTCGCTCCTGCGAGAATTCGTCCGTCGTTGCGCGGCACGATGTAAATCTTCTCGCCCCAGATTACGCGCTCGATCTTCAGCCCGTCGGCGCGCAGCGAAACCATTTGTCCTTTCGCCGGACGAACTGGCGCGAACTCTTTCACACCATCAATCTCAGCGCGAATAACATCCCGCCGCGATGACAGTCCATTTCGCGGTGATCATTTCATTTCCCAACTTCAATCCAACGCAGCGATTCCCTTCTTTCACGATTCCGGTGACGCTTTTGCCGGAGAAGATTTCGACTCCGCTTTTCTTGGCGGCGCTCAACAGCGCGTGCGTGAACGCGCGATTGTCGATCGATGCTTCTTCGGGACGCAGCGCTGCGGCTTCGAGTTCAGGGCTGAGCGATGGCTCGAGTTCGCGCGCGTCTTCGGGGCGCAGCGGTTCGGCCTTCAATCCCATTCCGTGATGCAGCGCGATCAGCGTGCTCAGATCCGCGATCGCTTCCCTGTTGAAGAAAACATCGATCGTGCCCTTCGGACGAAAGCCAACTTTCTCTCCGGAAATTTCTTCGACGTTTGCGACGAACGCGGGATACAAATTCATGCTGGCTTTCGCGAGCGGAACCATCGAAATCATCACGGGCGATTCGGGAGCGGGAGAGAGGATTCCGGCGCTGGCCCAGGACGCTTCGCGGCCTGGTTCCCCGCGATCGAACACAGCGACTTTCAATCCCGCTTGCGCGAGTTCAAATGCGATGGACGCGCCGATGAGTCCAGCGCCTGCGATTGCTACATCGAAAGATTTCATGTTGCAATTCTATCTTATTCGCATGGCGCATTCGCGCGAGTGGGTTGCGTTTCGATAGCGCGTGATCGCGAGCGATGAGTTATTTCGCGAATCTATTTTTCTATTCTGTTCTTCGTAATTCTCTTTCTTGCTTTTTCTGATCTTCTTTTTTTTCGCGAGTGCGACCCTAATTATTCCGCGGTGGCGGCGGAGTGATCGGCGAGGATTCGCCAACGTTGCTGTAGCGGATTTGATTGCCGTCGAGAGTTAAATTGTGTTCGAGAACGATGTCGAGTGTTGATCCGCGCGGAAGTTCAGCTTCGGGACCGCGCGTGAGCAAAATTGCGCCGAGTCCGGCGAGGCCACCGATACCGGCTCCGATGCCGGCACCCTTCGCGCCGCCGGCGATCGCGCCGACACCCGCTCCGGTTGCGGTCGTTGTGGCGACGGTTTTCACGTCCTTACCTTTTCCGCCGCCGCCGGTGACTTTGCCTTCGTTGTCCATAGTTTCGTTGCCGCCGGAGTCGGCGCTGCGCGGGGCGGCGTTGAGATCGACGGTGTAGCCATTCGGGAAAATCATCGTATTGAGCTTCATTCGGAATTCGCCGCGGCCTTTGATGCGTCCGGGACGCTTGGCTTCGACGAGTTCGCCACGGAGGTAGCAACCGATCGGGATGACGACGCGATTGTTCTGGGTGATCGGGAACGAGGTGCGGAAATAGAGAGAATCGCCGGGCTTGGCTCCGCGCGTGGAGATTCCATTTTCGAGAACGACCGCGAAGCGGGTGCCCGCCGGCACGTTGAGCGGATCGGGAGTCTGCGGAAGCTGGTGAACTTCGACGGGCTCGACGCGATGAGCGGGCGGAGGTGGGGACGCTTGGGGGCCGTCGGGAACTTGTGCGAGAGCGGGGAGTGCGATGAGTCCGAGAGTCGCGGTAGCGACAACCTTAAGGGTGCGTGTGAGTCTATGAGAGGGCTTCATTCGTTAACTCCGTGATTTGTGTATGCGATGCGGAGATTGCGGCCAGCGGATGCTTGCGAAAGTGAACGACTTCCGGTTCGAGGAAGAATTTGGGGAGCTGCGACCCACCCCCCCCGGTGGTTTTTCGCAAGGATGTGAAAGTAAAGGAGTTGTGCGAAGAGATGGTGCAAGAATGTGATTCTACGGGGTTTAACAGAGTCTTCGATTGAGTCAGGGGAGCGGGGTGGTTCCGAAATGGGAATTGGCGAGAGGGTATTATATTATACACGATACAGTATAGCTAATTGATTAACGGTTGTCAAGGGCAAGATGGACCGAACTCTCATGTGCGGCTGAAAAAACAGCTATGTCTCAGTTTGGGCTGCCGATGTGAGAAAAAGCCTGCCCATTGTCTGCGACACGAAGAAGCATGACAGCATTCTGGCTGACGTTCGCTAGCCGTGTTCGAAGCGTGGATCAAGGAAGGTAAGCGGGCGGTCAAGATGACACGACTCGCAGAGGCGTTGCAAAAGTAGGGCACACGATTCGAAGGAGTGAAAAGGTGTACTATTGGCGCAATTTCTCAAAGCCATGATGAAAGTCTGGCTTGAAGTTCAAACACCAAAAGCTGTGGCGCGGATTGATTCATCCCGTAGCCAGGAGGCAGCCATGGTCACGTCGTTTCGGTCGCGTATACGCGCCTTAGTCCTGCACTCATTCTTTTTTATAATCATCGCACACCTATCAGCCTGCGGCGGTGGCTCCAGCGGAGGCAACAACAATGGCGGTAACAATGGCGGTGGCCCGCCGGGCGTGCCTGTTATCGCGAATACTCAGCCCGTGGCTGGAACCATCAATTCAGCCTACTCGTTCACGTTCACCATCTCGAGCGGCGGCCAAGCCCCCTTCACTTGGTCCGAAAGCGGCACTCTTCCTCAGGGTCTAGTGTTTGCTTCTGACGGCATACTTTCCGGAACGCCTACCGCCTCAGGCTCATTTCCCATCACCGTAATGTGACGGACTCCGCTTCCCAAGCCGCGACTAAGGACGTGACCATTCAAATTAATTCCACGCCCGCCTTTACTGTTACCGGCAGTATGGCTACGCCGCGCATTTTTCATACCGCAACGCTCCTGTCCTCAGGCCAAGTCGTCGTCGTGGGTGGAAAAGACAACAACGGCAACGCTGTCGCCACCGCCGAGACTTACGAACCTGGCCCCCGCACTTTCACTCCCGCTTTGACGACTCTCAGTGAGGCGCGCTTCTCTCATACCGCGACTCTAATCGATGCTTTCAGCATCCTCATCGCCGGTGGCACAGGTCTCGAACGGTACCTCCCTTTCATCTGCTGAGATTTACGATTCCGAGACCGGCAGTTTTTTGAACACAGCCGGACCCATGACTACCGCCCGCTCTCAGCACACCGAAACAAAGCTCAGCGACGGTACCGTGCTTCTCGCTGGCGGCATCGACGCCTCCGGCCACGCCGTCGACAGCGCTGAAATCTACAATCCTGGCACGGGAACGTTTACCGCCACCGGCCACATGACTATCGCGCGCTTTCAACACACTGCCACCGTGCTCGACAACGGCACAATCGTGGTCACCGGCGGCGTGGATGCGACCGGCGTCACGACTGCCACCGCGGAAATCTACGATCCCGCAACGCACATTTTCACTGCAACCGCCTCGATGTCCGACTAGCCGTGCCCAGCACATCGCGACACCGATAGGACTCGGCGCAGTTTTGGTCGCGGGCGGATACAGCAACGACGGCCAGACAGTCACCGCGATCGCGTCTGGACAGAGTTATAAAAACGTGTTCACGCCCCTGCTTACCGATATGAACGCACCTCGCGCGCAGACCACCATCACCGAACTCAATGGCAGCGGCGTTTTCATTCTCACCGGCGGAGCCAAGTTCGTCGTGGCGAATTGCGGTAACAACTGCGTCACCTCCGTTCCCCAATCTCTGTCTAGCACGGAAGGATTCAGCAGTTTTGACCTGGACTTCTTTCCCGAGCCCTCCATGAATACTGCCCGGCGCGGACACACCGCGACTTTGCTTGCCGACGGCAGCACTATCCTGATCGTGGGCGGAGCAAACTCCACACTGGGCGTCCGCAATGAGCTCGTGGAAACGGTGCTCTCTTCCGCCGAGCTATTTCACTGAGTTGTTTCGGTTTTCTTGGGGGCTCTCGATTTCTTTGGGCGTTCGAAGCGCCGTCAGAGCCGCCGGAGAATCAGGTCATTAACATTGAGAGTTGAGCACTGAGCACGCGAATGAGGTGCGCGCACCTTAGTTTTGCTCTGTGAACGTGTATTCGTGCTGGCCGTCGCGGATGGTTAGGGTGCGTTTGCCGACTTTGTCGCCGACTACGAATTCGAATCCGGTTACCGATGGATCGATGGTGATGAAGGAGATGCTGCGCGTCGTCGTTTTTGCGGGAGGCGACGGCGCTCTTCCACTCTCCGAAATCGAAGACGGTTTGGTTGTCGGCGGTTTTTACGTCGATGTCGCCGAGTTCCTTGCTGCGATATTTTTTCGCGAGCTTGGCGACTTGATCGGGAGCGGCGGGGACGACGAGGCGCTCTCGTTCTTTCGCCAGTGCGGCCTTGTAGCTCGTGGCGGAGGCTTCGAGATCCTTCTCGGCCTCGGGCTTGCCGTCGAAGAAGACTTCCAGCAAGCGGCGCGAGAACGGTCCTCGCAGGAGGCCGCCGGAATCGGAGTTGGTCAGGATCACGGCGGCCATTCCGGAATCGGGGAGCAGATACCAGTCGCTGTGGAATCCGGGGAGATCGCCGCCGTGGCTCACGACTGGGACGCCGTAGGTTTTGTCCACGATGACGCCCATGCCGTACCAGGAATCTTCGCCGAGGCTCACTTGGGGTTTCTCGCGCTCGGTTACGTTTTCGGCGGAGACGAGTTGTTTGCCGTCGGGCAATTTTCCGCGGTCGGCCTGGAGTTGGACGTACTTCATCAAATCGGCGGATGACGTCCATACCGCGCCGGCGGGACGCGCCGGAATGATGGCGTAGTTGAAGGCCATGCCCGCGACTGCGGTTTTGCCGTCGACGTTGTTGCCGTGCGGCGAGGAATGATCGCCGGCGAGCGATTTGGCGTAGTCGAAGGTGGTCGCGTTCATTTGGAGCGGGTTGAAGATCATCGTCTGCATCGCTTTGTCGTAGGCGGGGCCCAATTGCAGATTCGGAAAGGCGATGTGGCCGCCGATGTAGCCTGCCGCGGCCGCCATCAAATTGCTGTACTGAAAGACTTCGCCGAATTTGCTGGTTGGCTGCATCGTTCCGAGCAAGCGCGAGTGACGATTCCGGAGTTGCGTCTTTGAACTCGAAGATCCACTCGAGATCCTGGCGGGGCAAGCCTGTGCAGGCGCAAACGAGATTTTTTACGAGCACTTTTTTTGTGGTGTCGGCATTGCCCAGTTTGAATTTCGGATACACGTCGACGACGGGTTCATCCCACTTCAATTTGCCCTGATCGACCAAGCGCGCGAGCAAGAGCGTGGTCATGCCCTTGGTGTTGGACGCGGCCATGAAGAGGGTGTTCTGGTCGACTTTTTCGGGTTTGCCGAGTTCTCGCACGCCAAGGCCGCCGGCGTAGACGACCTTGTCGTGATCGAGGAGCGCGAAGCCGACGCCCGGGACATCGAGGAGCTTCATTCCGTTCTGGAGGAAGTCGGTCAACTGCGCGATTCGCGCGGAGTCGAGCGGGTGGGTTTGGCGGCCGGCGAAGGATTCTTTTTGGTAGCCCTTCGGGCGGACAGTGGAGAAGATCAGAGTCGATCGGCGCAGACGCTTTTCTGACGGTGGGGTCGGTGCCGTCGAGCGAAGACGACGGTCCAGTTTTTTGCTGCGCGCAGCGGCGAACGCGAAGAGGGAGAGGCGCTCGTTGGGCGAGGTTTCGTACTGGATGGACTGACGCTCGTCCCAGCCGTCTTTAGGGGCACTCGCGGAGACGAGTTTTACGGGATGGGTTTCTTTGCCTTTGTAGGCGGTCCAGGCTGCGGTTGCGGCGGCTTTCGCATCGGCGGCTTCGCCTGCGTCGAAAATTGCGACGTGCGTGTCGGTTTCCGGTGGCGTGAGGACGACTAAGTCCTTCCCGGATCTCCATCGACCATCCTGCGGGGACGGTGAAGGTCGCGCCGCCTGGCGAGACTTTCGGTGTGTCTGCCGAGATTAACTCGGCCTGCGATCTCGATTCCGGGCCGGATGGCTTCGAATTACATGCGCTCATGAATGTGGCCAGCGCCAGTAGGCACAGTAGCAGCGACGTGTATTTGAGACTGTGTTTGAGCGTTCGTTCCGCGCGCGTGTTCATGCGAAGACCTCAGAAGATGGTTTCGACTGCACGCACGATATCGCTTGAATGGTTCAAAGTAAATCTGGGCGGATGGATTGGCGGTTATTTCGCTGGTTGCGTCAGTTGCGAGATGTATTGGTTGACCATGGCGATGTCTTTGGGGTCGGTGGTGTATCTCAGATATTCGCGGAGTTGGGCGGCGGCTTTTTCGCGGTCACCTTTGGCGGAATAAATTTGAGCGAGGAGGAAGTGGACACGAGGGTCGGAGTTTGTCTTATCGATTTCGAGGGCGCGGAGGGCGCTTTTTTCGGCTTCGGGCAATTTGTGGAGGTGCAGGTACGCGGCGGCGTTGTAGTCGTAGGCGACGGCGGTCGTGGCGGGATCGATTTCGAGGGCGCGAGTGCTGAATTGGAGGACTTTGTTCCAGTCTTCGGCGCGAGCGGAGATGTCGGAGAGGCAGAGGTAGGAGGGCAGGTAGTTGGGATTGGCAGACAATGGCTGAGAGCAGGCGGCTGAAGCGCCGGATGGTTTCCGCTGGATCGCGAGAATTTGACCGAGCATCACCCATGCTTGCGAGTATTCCGGGGATTGTTTTACGGCTTTGCGCAGATGGGACTCGGCATCGTTGAGTTTGCGAATTTGCAAGGCGAAGCAGGCGTCTACTTTCTCTTTTTGAGCCTTTGCCGGGACTTGTAAGTCGGCGACGTCAATCGTGGAGGCGAGAAGTCCGTTGAGCGGAGGGAGAAAGCAGTTGTCGCGCTTAGCTGCTTGCAGGAGTCTGCTGCTGTTGGGGTAGAGGAGCGCGTTTTGCCCCCAGGGATCCGAGTACGAAGGAAAGTCGGGGGAATTTCTGGCGGGTGCAGGCGGAGGTGAGGCCTGAGATGGAGCGGGGTGACCACCGCTTCCCTGCTGAGCGAATGCGAAGCCGACAGTTGCGGCGAGAAGAACGGAGAACCGAAATACGACGAGCAAATGACGAAAAATTGAAGACTTCGATGGCTGTGTCATCGGACTACCTCGATACAACGCACCGATCAACTATCTCGATAGAGTGACGTTTTTGCGGTTGGCGCGGTTTCGTTGGGGAAATTGCGGTGCGGTGCGGCGGAGAGCCGAGAACATCGTTCAGGAGTTGCCGATTTTGACGGCGACCTGGTACCGGCGGTAGTTGGAGTAGTGGTGGAAATTGCGATATTTGTCGCCGTTGATTTCGATGAAGACGGTAACGTCGTTGGGTAGCCATAGAGGGTCGGGATTATCGCGGAGTTTTACCGCGCTGAAATCCACGTTTGTAGCTATTGTTCGCAAGCGAAGCTTGGCGCTGGGGTTAAGAAGATCGGTGCGCATGCGAAGAATCTGGAAACTGTCTTTATCGATCCACAAAATTCCTTGTGTGAGCACTTCGACGTCGATGCCGTCGTTGCGCATTAGTGTTTTGAAGGTAGCGTCTTCGGGGCGCTGAGCGAATACGATGACGAATGCGCCTCGCGTTTCGATCTTCTGGTCGCCGAGATAGCGAAAATCGGACTGCGATTGGGCGCCTGAGGAGAAAGTTATGCAGTTGAGCGCATAGCCGGCCGTGACCAGATAGCCTTTTTGCAGGCCGGTCGATTCCAGAGGATTTCCGTGCTTGTCCATACGATATTCGGAGTTTGCGCCCCATTCGGAGCCGTGCTGGAGGATCAGGTAGTCGTCTTGCGTGTGCAGCTTCGCTCTAATTTTTCCGTCCGGATTTAATTTTTGCTGGGTTAGATCCTCGTCGGC
Source organism: uncultured Acidobacteriota bacterium (assembly GCA_963850795.1). Lineage (GTDB taxonomy): Bacteria > Acidobacteriota > Terriglobia > Acidiferrales > UBA7541 > Acidiferrum. The sequence continues at coordinate 177,628 of CAWKNS010000023.1, forward strand.
GATCAGATCACCGACGTTGTGGGCGAAGGCGTCTACGTTGTGGCCCGTATTCTTCAGAATTAGCGGGAGTTGCGTTTGGTCTTTGGAAGGCTGAAGGCCGATGAGTTCGGGGATTTTCGAGACAAGCTGTTCGACGGACAAGTCCATGTAGGTCATGGCGTGCGGAGCGAGATTCTTGACGTTGCCTTCGGAGGTGTCATCCATGCTGAGTGCGGGGACCTGGTCGGTCGGCCTCGGTGGCGCGGTGTTTTGTTGAGCGACGGATGGAAATACAGCTGAAGTGACGGCGAACACGAGCGAAACGGTGAGACGCGAGGCGATACGCATGCGCTTCTGCTCCTACGCGTTGCGAGCGATAGGGGAGATAGTTTACTCCGCGTCGGAGATTTTTATTTGGCTCGAACCGCGGAGGTTCCGCTGGATTGGACGTGAGTTCGGCGTGAAATAGGTACTCGAGTTTCTACTGGAGACTTCGGTGATAAGCGCCGGTCAGATTCGCGCAGCATAAAAATGCCACGGCAACTGATCGATTTATCTGACGTCGGGTCGATAGTTCACAGGATGGAGCGGAGGGTGGCGAGTTTGTGGAGGCGGGCGAGGGCTTGGGTGGTTCTGTGCCCGCCGGGGTCGTGGTGCAAGTCGATTGGCACGAAGAGAGTTTTGTCTTCGCGGCGGGATAGGACGTTGGTGGCGACGAGGGCGCGCATCAGCCAAATGGCGGAGTGCGTGGTGGGGAGTTCGAGGCCGAGCCAATCTTTATATTGATGCGTGGAAGCGCGGAGGTTGGTGGATTCGGCGATTTGGGCGGTGAGTTTTAATTTTGCGGATTCACTTTCTTGCGGGGCGGAGTTGGGATCGTAGACGGGTTGGAGGAGCGGGGATTCCTTCTCGATTTGAGTGAAGAGATCGCGGATTTCGGCGCGTTGATCGCGATAGATGTGGCCGAACCAGTAGTGGGCGGTTTTGGCGACGACGGTGATGACGTTTTTGATTTCTTTTTCGAGGCGGAAGTGCGTGGCGGCGGGGAGTTCAAGGTCGAGATTGTTGCAGCGGACGGCGACGTTTTCCACGGTGATGGCGCGAAGCAGCCATTCGGCGGTGGCACGATTTACGCATTCGACGCGAATCCAGCCGGGAGTAGCGGACGGTTCAGCGGCGAGATCGGCGACGAGTTGAATGCCGCGGCAGATTTCGGCGACGACCCCTTCGTAGCGATGCGGGCTGGGCATCGATTTCGGATTGCGTTGCTGGAAGGAGTAGCTTGCCTTTGTGGGGCGGGCCTCCGGCCATGGCGAGGTCGCAGAAGCTGCCCCAGATTTCGTCCCAGGCTACTTTGCCGTCGGGAGCGAATTTCAGAGCGGCGGAAGACATCGAAGTCGGCTGCACGTCTTCGTAGGAATTTTGATACTGCTCGGGGAGCAGGATCTTGATGCGCTGCTCGAGCGCTTGCAGGTCGGATTGATCCTGTGAAGTCATCGCTCAACGTTGCTGTCGTATATGTTAGTCCTACTCTGCGAGCTTTCTGAACACCCTGATCATGGGTACATCGTGCGGGCATGGGGCGCAGCGGTGCGGCGCCCGTACACACGAGTGAAGACGGCTACTCTTCGCGAAGGAGGCGGGCGGGGTGGACGTGGAGAGTGCGCTGAGCGGGGATCCAGGTAGCTAGTAAACCGAGGATCGCCATGGTGAACATCACACCGATGAGGACGACGGGGTCGTAAGGTGTGGCTTGGTAAACGACATATGCGAGGAGTTTGCTGGCGAGGGCGCCGAGGATTATTCCGGCGGCAGAGCCTGTCAGAAGAATGATCAGCGGGCGACCGAGAGCGACTCGAATGAGTTGGACAGATTGCGCGCCGAGGGCGACGCGGATGCCGAATTCCTTGAAGCGTTTTGAGACGGAGTACATTGCCATGCCGAAGACTCCAGTGACGGCGAGCATCGCGGCGAACAGGCCCATCACGCCGATGGTGGCGGTGGCGATGCGCGCGGGAAATTGAACGAAGGCGAGCGCGTCAGTCCAGGTATGAATCACGAATGGAAGGGACGGATCAATCTGCGCGAGGATTTTGCGCAGCGACGGGGCGATTTCCGAAGGCGGGAGTTGGGAGCGGACGACGAGTGTCGTGTCGGTGTCCGGAAACTGATCGAGCGGGAAAAACATGGCGGCCCGAGGGGACTCGGTGAGCGAATCGTATTTGCCGTCTTCGACAATACCGACGATTTCGCACGGCGAGTTCTGTCCCATGAGGAAGGTGCGGCCAAGCGGGGATTCGTTTTCGAACATTTTGTGAGCGAAGGTTTCGTTGACGATGGCGATGCCCGGAGCTTTGTCATCATCGTGCCAGGTGACGTCGCGGCCGGAGAGCAGACGGGTACCTGCGGCTTCGAGGTACCCCGGTGAGATGGAAACGAATTTCGCGCTGAATGCGCTGTTCGATTGGCGGAAGTCGGTAGTGCCATCGCGATAGACGGGCGTCGAACTACCGCCGGTGCCTAACGGCAACTCGCTGATGACGCCGACTGCGGTGACGCCAGGAATTTGGCGCGCGTCGTCGATCATTTGCTTTTGAAGCTTAGGAGAAGATTTGTCGGGGTGGCCGCCCATGTGTAAATCGGTCTGAGCGAGGAGTACATTCTGCGGCTGGAAGCCGAGCGGCGCGCGGAGAGCGCGCTGCATGCCGCGGAGCGCGACGAACGAAGCTGTGACGAGCAAAGTGCAGAGCGCGATTTGAGCGCCGAGGAGCAAATCGCGGAGCGAGTAGCGATGGAAGACGGCGGTGTCGGCAGATCCGCTCTTCATTGCTTGCGTGAAGCTGGTGGACCAGACCTGACGGAGCGGGACGAGTCCCCAGAGAAGCCCGCTGCCGACAGAAAGAACAAGAGCGACGAGGTAAACGCTCGTGTCAGGGCTGACGGCGATGCGGATCGGAAATTCGGGGAACGGCTGCCAGTGGGTGAGACCGCGGAGGAGCGCGAAGGAAAATAGTGTGCCGAGTACGCCGCCGACCGTCGAAACGAGCACGGCTTCGCAGAGGAGTTGACGCAGCACGTGCCAGCGGCTGGAGCCGATGGCGAGGCGAATCGCAACTTCGCGGCTGCGATCGGCGGTGCGCGCGGCGAAGAGGCTTGCGAGATTGGCGCATGCGGCGAGCAAAACGAGAAACGCGAGCAACATGATTCCAGCGATGAAGGCACGCGCCGGGCCGCCGAACATGTCTCCCATCAGACCAGGTTTCACGAGACGTGCACTGAGACCATCGTCGGCATCCGGATTTTCGCGCGCCATTTCTTGCGCGATGGTGTTGAGGTTGTCGGTCGCTTGCTTTGTGGTTACGCCGGGAGCAAGTTGACCGAGGATCCAAACATTGTGCATGAAGCGGGTGGAGAGAAAGTTTGTGGCGTCGTCGTCGGGCGTGTTGACGATGGGCATCCAAAAATCGGGCCAGAGGAAAGTGTCAGTGCCGTGGAATGTTGCGGGAGCGACGCCGATCACGGTGAATGGATGCTTGTTGATGTAGACGGTGGCGCCGACGATGGCGGGATCGGAGGCGAAGCGGACACGCCAGAAATCGTTGCTGAGGACGATGTAGGGCGCGGATTGCGGGCCGTGCTCGTCGGTTGCGTGGAAGAAACGTCCCAGCTTGGGCTGGACGCCGAGCATGTCGAAATAATTTCCGGAGACGCGGTAAAACCAGCACTGGTAGGCGGCGTCGCCTGCGGTCAGACCGGCGGGTTGGAACCTGTAGACCGCCATGTCGCTGAACGTTTTGTTTCTGTTTTTGAAATCGATGTAGTCGGGGTAGGACTGGTTGTCGTAGCCGGTTCTGCTGGTGGACAACGTTGTAGATTGGCGGCGGTTTGAGGGACATCGAGCGGCCGCAGGACAAACGCATTCAGGATGCTGAAGACGACGACGTTGGCGCCGATGGCGAGGATGAGCGTGACGAGCGCGGTGATGGTGAAGGCCGGAGTCCGGCGCAGTTGACGCGCGGCGTAGTGGAGATCGCGGAAGAGCGAGTCCCAGAGCATGCCGGCGTCTGCTTCAGTCACGCGCTCGCGGGTTGAGGTGCGATTGCCGAAGCGAATGAGGGCGTCACGTCTTGCGGCTTCAGGCGACATGCCGGCGGCAATGCTGTCGGCGATGCGCATTTCGATGTGCGACGCCATCTCGGCGTCGATTTCTTCTTGCAGCTTGGAGCGGGAGAGTTTGTTTTTGGTTCGGCGAAAGAGTGACATGATGCACCTCACGCGTAGCGGAGCATTGCTCGAATACCTTTGACCAGTTGGTCGAAATTTTTCTCGGCCTTCTGAAGTTCCTTCTGCCCTGCCGCGGTCATGCGGTAGTACTTTGCTTTGCGATTCGTCTCGGTGAGCTTCCACTCGGAGCGGATCCAGCCGCTCATTTCCATGCGGTGGAGGGCGGGATAGAGCGAGCCTTCTTCGACCGAGAGGAGTTCGTCGGAGGCTTTCTGGATGTGGAGGACGATGCCGTAGCCGTGGGCTTCGCCGACGTGGGAGAGAGTCTTGAGGACGAGGAGATCGAGACTGCCTTGGAGATCGTTGCGTGCCACGGTTTTCGGCTCCCCTAGATGACTAGGGGTAAGATAGGCCTAGAAGTATAGGGATGTCAATTTATTTTTGAAGCTCGAGACTAGAATGCGTCGATGGCCCCGGATCCACCCGTTCTGACCGTTTGGAGGCACGACCGTGAGCGCAATTCCGCGCGACAAGAGCAATGGCTACGAAGACGTGGCTGAAGATTTCATGGCGGCGCGGAACGTCAGGATTGGTCCGTCAACCGTCCGTGAATGGAGCGGAACAGTGGCACCAGGCTCATCCATTCTCGACCTCGGTTGCGGGCATGGTGTACCGATTTCCCAAGTGCTGGTCGAAGAAGGCTTCGACGTTTATGGCGTGGATGGATCGGCCAAATTGATCCGCGCTTTTTGCGAACGATTTCCGGGCGCTCACGCTGAATGTTCGGCCGTCGAGGATTCGAAATTCTTTGGGCGGACATTCGACGCCGTCGTCGCAATTGGATTGATGTTCTTGCTGACACCCGACATTCAGGCGGAGATCATTCGCAAGATTGGTCGGGCTTTGAATCCCGGCGGGAAATTCCTGTTTACGTCGGCTAAGGAAGCGGTGGAGTGGCGCGACTCGCTGACAGGACGCGAGTCGGTTTCGCTTGGGGCTGAACGCTATGTGGAAATTCTGCGTGAAGCGGGTTTGACTCTTGTTGGTGAAGATGTTGACGAGGGCGGAAATCACTACTACTACGTGGCGAAACAGAGAGGAGCGTAGCCAGGTTCTTCAATGCGCAGCGATTGCGTCAAAAACTCACGCGGCTCACCCTTAGTTCCATTCGCGAGATTCGCATGCTGGCGCTAGCCGGGAGGAATTCTGCTAGAGTCGGGAGCGATTTTTGTGTGAACGAGGGACGATCAGTGAACAACATTCGAAGGATCTTGGGCGTGGCGCTCTGCGTGACGGGAGCCACAGCGCTTATGGGCAGTGCCGCGTTCGGGCAGAGCGTTAGCGCAGAACAGAGCAAGAAGGTCGATGAGGTTTTCGCAAAGTGGGACCGGACGGATTCGCCAGGATGCGCTCTGTCGGTGATGCAGGGCGGAAAGATGATTTACAAGCGCGCCTATGGCATGGCGAATCTGGATGACGACGTGATTTTGACGACGGATACGCCGTTTCATGTGGCGTCGATTTCGAAGCAGTTTACGGCGGCGTCGATCGTATTGCTGGAGCAGGACGGGAAGCTGTCGTTCGATGACGATGTACACCAATATATTCCAGAGCTGCCGGACTTTGGCGCGAAGATCACGATTCGAAACCTGTTGCATCACACGAGCGGATTGCGCGATCAGTGGGATTTGCTCGATCTGGCGGGATGGCGCTATTCGCTGGATTTGATCACGAACGAGGATGTGATGTCGGTGGTGGTGCGGCAGAAGGCGCTGAATTTCGCGCCGGGGGCGGAGTACAGCTATTCAAATACCGGATTCACGTTGCTTGGCGAAATCGTGAAGCGCGTGAGCGGGAAATCGCTCAGGGAATTTACGACGGAGCGGATTTTCGTGCCGCTTGGAATGACGAAGACGCATTTCCGCGACGATCACGCGGAGATCATCAAGCACCAAGCGTATGGATATTCGAAAGAGAAAGCGGGCTGGGAGCTGAGCGTCACGAATTTCGACACGGTGGGGGCGACGAGCCTTTTCACCACCGTCGAAGACCTGGCATTGTGGGATGAAAATTTTTACACGGGGAGAGTGGGCGGGCCACATTTCACGGAGACGATGCTGACTCACGATCCTCTCACGAATGGAGAGAAGAGTCCGTATGCGTTTGGGTTGGTGACAGGAAAATACCGCGGGTTGGATACGGTGGATCACAGCGGAGCGGATGCGGGATACCGGTCGGACTTGTTGCGATTTCCGGCGCAGCATTTTTCGGTTGCGGCGCTTTGCAACGCGGGAGATTCGGGACCGAGCATGCTGACGCAGAAGGTGGCGGATGTTTTGTTGGCCGGCGAGTTGAAGGAAACAGAAAGTGCTGACGGGAAAACGAAGCCAACATTTATTACGCCATCGCTGGAACAGCTCAATCCGAAGGCGGGCTACTACTACGAAGCGCAATCGCGCATGTTGCGAAAACTCGTGGTGAAGGATGGCGGGCTAGGTTGGGATGTTGGCGACGAGGTGATTCCGCTGCACGCTGTTACGAACGATCGATTCCTAATCGGAGAGTATCCGGCGGAGATGCAGTTTGCGGCGGGAAAAAGCGGATTGCTCTCGATGAAGATGGGAACGCCCGGGGAAAAAATGAGGGAGTTCGAACGACTTGCGCCGTACGCGATTCCGGACAAACAGCGCGCGGAGTATGTGGGGAGCTATCGCAGCGTGGAAATCGATCCGGTGTACCGGATTGTTGAAGAGAACGGGAAACTGGTGCTGAAAAGACTAAAGCACGACCCGCAGACGTTGACGGCCGTGGCGCCGGATTTATTTCAGGTGGAGATCGGAGTGATTCAGTTTCAGCGGGATGGGAAGAAGAACGTGATGGGAATGAAGGTGTCCACGGGACGGATTCGGGATTTAGAGTTTGCGAAGGAGAAGTAGGAGGCGTTAGCAGGAACCTGAGCTACGCCAACGATTGCGCGGGGTTTGCGATACAGCCCCAGGCGCGAGTGGGGACAAACTTTTCGCCATCGTTTTCTTTCCAGTGCAAAAGTTGGGCGACCGCGAGCAGCAAGGTTCGCTTCGAGAACGGCTTGGGCAACATGTGAGCGCCGACTTGCGAGCCGACGCTGCCGAAGCTGGCGGCGCTTCCGTAGCCGGACATATAGACGATGGTGATCTTGGGGAAAAGGAAACTGAGGTAGTCGCCGAGCTGGTCGCCGTTTGCTCCGGGCAGGACAACGTCGGTGAGCAGAAGGTCGATCGGTTTTTCCTGATGTGTCGCGATCGTCGAGGCCTCGGAAGCCGTTCGTGCTTCGAGAACGCGGTAGCCGGCGCTCTGCAAGAACGTGCTGATGACGCTGCGGAAAGCGTCGTTGTCATCGACGAGCAGAATGGTTCCTGTCGCGTTGGAGCTGATCGGGCCGGAGGGCTGTTTCAGGTCTGGGAGGTACATGGGCTTTCCTCACAACGACTCAGTTCGTGACCTTGCATTGCTGCTCGGTTCACTAAGCATAAGAGTGGCGAGTGCGCGGTTTGATATCGCGAATATATCGTATCGGGATCACTTCGATATGTTTCGCTATTTGTTCGCTTCGATGCGCATAATGCCCATGCATTGATGGGCGCGCGGTCATCAGGATTGGGCTCGTTCGAGTATTCGTTGACCGAGTTGCGCGAGCTCGGCGGCAAGGTTGTCGTACTGCTGCCCCGAGAGCCAAGCCGCATTGATCTCGGTTTTCAGCAGAATTGAAGTGGCGACATCGGCGCTACATTCCTCGCAATATTTCGCGTTTATTCCTGGAAGTTCAACCAGGTCAGTCTGATGGCCGCAGACGCTGCATTGCGGAGCTGGCTCGTTTTCACTTCCCTTTGGCCCACGTAACATTGTCTCTCTCCAAGGAGCGAGACTAAGCGACTTCTCGCTCGGTCTGTTGCTGGCAACATCGCTCTTGCGACGCGACAAGGTAAGGTCGGGATGCGGCGATCTCGATCGACGTGTTCGTTGCGATTCGTGAAGAACCGTACCTTCGCTTACGTAGACGATACTTCTCGCCGAATGTCCACTGGAAGAAAGCGTAGATCATGAAATCGCACGCAAGAACGCTGACGGCAAGAAATACGTTGAGCGACATGACGAAATAGATAGTGCGTCGAGGATCGTCGGGAAGTCCTGAGCAGTTCGTGAGCGATTTGTAAGGATACTTAGGAAGCAGAAGACCAAGCGTGCCAACAACTTGCGAAACGAGAGTGATCCCGGATTGCGGGGGGCGAGGAACAAGCCACACCCCCCGCGGAAGCGATGACCATGATCAGTGTGCGGGCTTGGTCTTCAGTTCGACCAACACAGCATCGACAGGCTTGTCGCCAACATTTTCGGGTAGATGAGAGCCGGCGGGAGTCCACTGCGATTCGCCGGCCTTGCCGTTCGTTTCGACCGACTTGCCGTCGGGCGTCGTCATCTTCACGTGAGCATCGTTCTCATAGACCACAACGGCATTGGGATGAACGTGCATTACGGATTTTTCGTGAGGCCCGTAGTGAATTCTGAGAACGCGGACCTGATCGTTTTCGAAAATCACCTTGTAGTGCTGAGGATCCACCTTGACGGGATCTTGAGCCATCGCGACCGAAGCGGCGAAACACACACCCACCAACAGAATTAGCGAACGAAGCATCTGACTTTCTCCTTTGTGCAAAACGGATGGGCCGACCAGATGGGCGCGACATTAGTCCCGCAGGTGCGGCGTGTCAACGAATTCGTTGTGACGACGCGAATTTGGGCGAAAGAAGAATGTTGCGGCGCCGTCGAATCACGCGCGTGGCTGACGCAGCACTATAGGTTGTTGCGGGCGGCGAGAAGCTTTGTCGCGTTGGCGTTGTAGACCTGTTTCAGCACGTCATCGCTTAGGCCGAAGCCGTGCAGGGGCCAGTGGTAATTGAATTGTTCGAACGCGTAGAAGTGCTCGTCTTGCGACTCAAGGATGCGGAAAGTGACGCGGTACATGGATTTCTCGGAGCCCATGTCGGTGCCGTAGACGAGCCGGTTGGCGTATTTTTCATAGAACTTTGATGCGAAACGCGGGATTGGGGCGGTTTCGCCGTAACGCGCGGAGATGTCGGCGTAGAGATTGGGGTTGCGATCGAACATTTCGCCCAAGCGCGCGAGATTGTAGTCGAGATTCATGAAGTGGCAGGCGACGAAGGTCGTCGAGCGATGTTTCGCAAGCGTGCGATCGAAAACTTCGACCATGCCGAGGAGATCGACGATGTCGGGCTTATTGTCGAGACGCCACTTGTAAGCGTTCATGAGGCCGTCGTTGGTGGCGTCCATTTTCTGATACATCCACATGGGGTCGGCAACGTGGAGGATGATGGGCATGCCGAGTTCGCCGCAGCGTTGCCAAATCGGGTCCATGCGCGGATCGTCAGGATGCATCCCTGGCGCGGTGGATTTTCCAGATTTTAGCCCTTCGCCTTTGTCGTGGATTTCGCCGACGACCCGTGCCCCGGCTTGATGGCAACGCTCGAGTTCCTTGATGGCGGCTGGACCGAAGCCTGGTTTGTCGTAGCCAGAGAGGTCGAGGCCGCACCCGATTCCGAATCGATCGGAGTATTTCGAATATTTGCGGGTGATTTCGTCGAACTCGCCGCCGGTCGTCATCGTGAGGATCATCGTTTTTTGAACGCCACATTCGTCCATATTCTTAAGCCACTCATCGATTTGTTGCGGCGTCTTTGCGTAGGGGTGGGAGTGCATGTCGATGATCGGATGTTTGGATTTGTCGATTTGCGTGACGGGAATTTTGTAGATGGATTTAGGGCGGTAGTCTTTGAGCAGGATGGTGTCGGGAGACGATTCTTTCGATTGGGGAGCGCCTGCGGGATGCGCAGAGTCTTTTTGTGGAGCCTCGAATGGGTTGGAGGTTGTTTCGGCGGCAACGGCGGTCGCCGGCAGTAAGGCAGAAACACCGAGCATATTCGCCCACTTGAGGAATCGTCTGCGATTCAATTCATTGTTCATCATCGGCTGGCTCCGTCGCGCGGTTTGGAAATCGAACTGCACCTATCGCATCTGTGTCATTACTCAAGCGACTCATCTTACGTGAGGGAAGATGAAAAACGCAGATCAAGCTAATCCCAAGCAGCTGTTCCGCAAATGCGGCGGATGTTTTGACGGCTGGGACAAAATCGCTGGTTGGATCTTGCTGCTCGCACTTGTGTTAGGCGGGACACAGGTGTTGCCGGCACAACACAGCCAGGATATTCGAGACGCCACGAAACAGCCGGAGAAAACCGGAACGGCAAAACAAACTGAGAAAACTCTGCCGGCAGCCGACGAGCGCCAACACTGGACTGCCGAGCCCGGCTGTTTCGGACCGGAGAACGACGTGCCGGATCGTACGGTGTCGCGCTCGTGGACATTGATGTCGCCGGACGGGCTTTACAAAGCGTATGCCGTGAATGAAGCCTTTGTCCTGCAGCGCGACGAAGGGAGGATCTCGGGATGCAGGAGCACCACGAAATTGTTTGTGTCCGGGCCGGGATCAACGGAAGAGAAAGTAGTCTTGACGGTCGAACCTTCAGAACACATAGCCGGAAACTCAATCGAGCTGATCGACTGGTCGCGTGAAGGTCATCGATTGGTCGTGATGCAAGGCCTTTGGGTGTGGGCATCGGACGCAGGTGGAATCGAGGCGCGAGTTTACGATGCAGATTCAGGAAAAGTCTCAGACGAGAATTTAGTTTATGCGTCGTTCGAAAAGCTCATGGGCAAGGATTGCACCGGAGGCTTCGAGCCGATCGGATTTTCGCCGGATGGGAAGATCGTCGTGAAAGCTTACCCTAATGTCGATGAAGAAATGATCATGGACAAGGATTCGTGTGTGAAGAAGATGCAGATTTGGAGTCTAGATCCTGTGACGGCAAAGCTAAGCCGTTTGCGCGACAACTATCAGGTCCGGCGCTACGGCAAGCGCGCACCGTAAACGTGCTCGCTTCGCCGAGAATGATGCAGTCGATTCCTTTAGTTGCCTGTCTTTGTGGCGGATTTACTCAGCGCTTGTAACAACTCCGCGCGGGCCTGTGCGATGTCAATGCGAGCTTGATTCGATTTTTGCGGATTCGGGATCATCTGCTGTTCGAATTCCGGCAACGCCGTACGCTTCGCCTCCAGACCTTCCAAGCTGGCCTTTGACTTCTCCGGCGATTCCTTCAGCGCGGACTGAACTGCGCGCATGTAGGTTTCGAAGTCGTGGATATCTTGCGCGGACGGAGGCAAGCCCTTTTCAGGCGCGGTGCTTCCCATCGCCTGTTGATAGACCCCGCGAGGATCGGAAACCGACTGGAGTTGATGAAGAAAATGTTCGAGAGTCGCGGACTCGACTCCCCACGTGGCGCTCCAGTCGAAAGCGCCTTCGGGCAGCGCGTGAACCGCGGTGATCACCTGTTGACGCTCTGCAACCGTCAATTGTCCATTCGCGGCCGCCAGGGTCAGCGCTCGCAGATTGGCGAGCAACGCGTTCTTCGCCATCAAAGCGAAGATCAGCGAGCCGCCGCGAGCCAGGTCTTGCGAAAAGCGCACACCCGCGAGCCACGAGTCGGTTGCGGACTGAGTGTTGCCGCCGGCAAGTTGCCGCATGCCTTCGAGCGTGTTCAAACGAGACAAGGCGCGTGCCCGCGGAGCGTATGCGATCGACGCGTTGATCCCCTGCGTGTACTCGATGCCCCAGTCGCAGTCGGGCAGCTTGGTCGCGCGCTGCATGATGTCGATGGCGAACTTATTCGCGTCGAGAATCGGCGCGATTTTCTTTTCATCCCACAGCGCTTCCGCCGATAGAGTTTTATCGAGAAGATCCTGCGTAGCTTTGTCGGCGGGAACGTCTTTCATCTCAGAGAAGGCGATCCAATAGCGGAGCGCGGCGTTTTTCGTATCGGCTGGGTACGGCAGCTGCGCATTGGCGTGAACCGCGAACGCGAACGTGAGACTTGCAAAGATCAGCAGTTTGATTTTCATCTGTGCTCTCCTGTGATTGCTATTCCTTGGCTAAGACTCGCAACGCGCTGCGTTCGGTATTCATTGGAGGAAATTGAGATTGGTTTTTGTCGGTCATGAAATCGTCAAAGGCTTGGCGGTCGTCGAGTGCCAGTTTTGTCAAAGCAATCGTGGGCAATGCCTGACGCCTCCCGTCGTTCGTCCCGCGGAACGCGTTCGCATCGCTGGAAGGTCGCTCAATAGACTGCTCAGTCGCGCCCTCGTGACCACGGGGCAGCGCGATGACGACGAGAGCCGCCGCAGCTAAGCACGTTACAGCGGATACGGCCAAAGCCGAGCGACGCCGCGCGTCGGCAGAATTCGTCTTGGTGCGAAGCGGGAGAGGCTCGGGATCGATCGGCCGAAAATCTTTGAGATAGTTTTCAAATTGTTCGTCGTTCGGCTCATGCATTCGAGTTCTCCTTCATCATCATTGCGTCGCGCAGTTTTGAGATCGCGTAGCGGTAGCGCGACGCCACAGTGTTCGCGCTCAGATCAAGAACTTGTGCCACTTGCGCAAACGTCAGTTCGCCCCAGATGTGCAGCACAACGACTTGCCGCTGATCGTCGGGCAAAGTTTGGAGAGCCCGGCGCAAATTGAGTTCAGCGGCATGGTCGCGATCCGGTGGCATGAACCATAATCGGTCGGGCTCGATCTCCACGTTTCGCTGTCGAGATTTCCGGTCGTTGAGAAGAGCATTGCGCACACTCGCGAAAAGATATGACTTCTTGTCGGCGGCATTTTTCAGCCCGTCTGTCTCGATCAGTTTGAGAAAAACCTGATGCACGGCGTCCTGCGCCCGACTGGATTCGCCGCAAATGCTGACCGCGAAGAGAAGCAAGGCTCCGCCGTACTGACGATACAAGCCTTCGATAAGAGGCATGCTCTGGTCGGTTGGGGGCACTTGTGTTCTCAGGGATAAGACAGCTGACGCAGCAGAATTTGTCTATATTTTCTTCGAAGAGTTGTCGCGACTCACTAAGCCAATAGATCTCGCACGTTCAGGGCCGCCGTCTACAGATGACGCATGACTGGCGTTTCAATGCGCTGTCAGCATCAGCCTGGCAGCAGAGCGCGAAGAGACTGGTGGATATTTTGATTCTTGGCTCGCGGCCGATTCGGTAGCCACTCGGCGTGTGCGGTCTGCGTCTAAATAGTAGGATAGAGCGATGGAGAAAGTCGTCCGGGAGGACTGATGGCTAAGCTGGCGCTGGTTTACGGGATGAGATTGCTGCCGGAAGAAGATTTGGGCGAGGTGAAGGATGCGACCGTCGTTCTGAAAAACGGGAAGACGGCGCGCGTGACGATGCATTTAATTGAAGGAACGAAGGAAGAGATCGAAGCGACGTTCCACGACTCGATCGAGGCTTTTTTCGATTTGTATCCCGAGATTTAGCGATACCGCTCGCGCCCACTGCCTAAAGCGCAGCCAACTGTTCGATTATCGGTTGCCGAAGTTTTCGGGATCTTGGCTTGGATCACCGAGATTGTCATTGATGAGGACCGTGGACTGCCCGGTCAGCTCAAAGCGCTTGCGGCACTTGTAACAGGCGACGAGATCGTCGAGACGCGTCATATATGACGACGCTTTGGCGAAGCGCTTGCGGTCCTCTTCGCCGGCGCCGCGCGGCAATTCCCTCTTCTTGCGGGCTACCTTCCAACGCACGGGACATTCGAATTCGCCGCGACAACTCGGGCAAACCAGCTTGATTTTGCGGACTTCTTCGCGTTCGGTGTAAAAAGATCGCTCATCCATAGTTATAAAGCGGGCGTGCTCACCGCTTCATTCATTGTAACAAAGTCGAGGCCGAGGTCACGCCAGCGGGGCAGGCACTGCTCGAGGGCGGCGAGCGTACGGGTGCGGTCGGCGTTTTGGGCGCGGTGGCCGCCGTCGTGGAGGCAGAGAATGTCGCCGCGAGGCCGCAGTAGATCTCGGCGGACTCCGGCGTGAGCGGATATCGAATGCATTCGTCGGACGAGCCAGTCAGCGGTCGGGGCGTGCCAGTCGCCGGGCAGCAGGGTCCAAGTCACAACTTGAAGATGCAATTCGCTGGTGGCAGAGGCCAGCCAAGGATTTCGCCAGCCAAATGGCGGCCGAAAGAATTTTGGCGGCGCATTGAGCGCCGAGGCGATTGCATCGTGGCAGCGGCGGAGTTCGTCGCGGGTTTGTGACGCGGAGGTCCAGAAAAGATTGGGATGCGAATCGGTGTGATTGCCGATGACGTGCCCACGCGCGACCGTTTCGCGGAGGAGTTCAGGTTGCTCGCGGACGTATTTGCCAACGACGAAGAAAGTCGCGCGGACTTTGTGACGTTCGAGGAGATCGAGGAGCTTCGGTGTCATCGCCGGATTCGGGCCATCGTCGAAGGTGACGGCAAGCTTGCGGGGAGAATTTGTATGGGTGATTGCGGGACCGAAAATTTTTGCGTCGGGGTAGCGGCCGGCGTAGGCGACGAGTCCAGTAGCGGCGGCTAGTGCTCCGGGGACGGCGATGTAGGCAGCGTTCACTGCGGACATTCTCGCATGGAGAAGGACTAATTTTTGTTGGGTAGTGCTGGCGCGCTGTAGACCGGGCGGACCTACGAGGGACTTCGAAGCGGAGCCGTTGCGCCGCACTCCGCACTGGTTGTGAGCCAACTTTTCTGTCAGGATGCTGCGCAATTCGCCGCTGCCCAAACAGCGCGCTGATCCGGGAGAAATACGATGGCTGGATTCTGTCGAAATTGCGGAAGCCCGTTGGCGGATGGACAGGGATTTTGCTCTGGGTGTGGAACGCGTACAGGCAATGCGCCCGCGAATGCTGCTGCGCCTCCGGCGGCGGCCCCACCTCCTGCGGCACCGCCAGTGTATGCGACACCTCCTGTGCAGGCTCCGCCTGTTGCGGCGGCTCCGCGTCCGTCAGGGATGAGTACATTGGCGAAGATCTTGATCGCGTTAGTGATTGTCTTTGTTGTATTTGGCGCAGCGGCGGTAGCCGGTTTGATGTATGTCGGTCACCGTGTGCATCAAAAAGCGACGGAGTACGGCTTGTCGCGTTCCGACGCTGAGGAGCGTGTCAGCAACGCGGAGATGCGGCGAATCGATGGCTGCGCGTTACTGCCAAAGTCGGCGGTCGGCGCTGTCGTGCACATGGATATTGTCCGCGCCGAGCACGGAAGTGACGATGCGCCAGGATGCGCGTACAGTGTGGCGGGAGATCCTGCAGATGTGACCGCCAAGCACCTTGGCGCAATGCATAAAGGCGAGATGGATCAGAAACAGCAGGACATGGTTCAAGACTTCGCGAAGGGCGTGTTCAAGAGCGGAAACACGGATGCAAAAAGCGACCACCCGGGTGAAGCTGTAGTGCTGGCGTACTCGATCGACAACAACGCCGCACAGCTTCAGATGCGCTTGAATCGCGCGACCCTGGGTCAGATGGGGCCGATCGGATTGGTCGCGATTCCCGGGTTAGGCGATGAAGCGTTTGACGCTTACGGCGCGATGCTCTTTGTGCGCAAGGGAGACAAGCTCGTACGCATCATTTACACAAGCTGCCCCTGCGCGCAGGCGGACATAATCCCTCTCGCGCGCACGATCGTGGCCGGGCTCTAACCACCGCCGCGATTTTCTTGTGTAGGGGCGGAGCTTGCTCCGCCCCATGTCCGCAAGATCACTGCGTCTGAGCGTCGTTTCCTCAACCTGGGAGTAGGCGACGCTGCTTTAGATCAGTCAACAAACGCTCGACTTCGACATCGCGGTCCAACCGATTCAGTCGCTCGCCGACATCGTCGGAGTTGAGCTCGAGCTCGGCGCTGGCCACCGACTCCGACTGGTTCACTCGATCTTTCAAGCGATCAAACGCAGCACTCTTTGATCCATCGCCCGCCGCGTTGTGTGCCTGCGCCGCTTTGTTGAGCGCGACGCTCCGACGATGGCGCGCGATGAGCATGTCGCGCTTTGATTTCGCTTCGTCGAGCTTTTGCTCGAGCTTCATCAGCGCGCCCTTCAACGCTTCCACCTGCACTTTTTGATCGTTAACCTGCTCGCGATAACTCTGTGCCAACCGCTGTGAAGTTTGATAGCGATCAAGCGCCGCGCGGGCAAGATCGTCTTGCTGCTTATCGACGGAGCGTTCGGCTTTGCGCATCCACTCGGCGCCGACGTCTTCGTTCTCTTTCTGCTTTTTCTCCAGCATGTGCTGGTCGGCAATCGACACGGCGACCTGCGTCTTGACTTGCATGTACTGATTTTCCATGTCGAGGATCACCTGTTTGATCATCTTCTCGGGATCCTCAGCGCGATCGATCACATCGTTGATGTTCGCGCGGATCAAAGTGCTTACTCGTTCTAGTAGGCCCATAAAGAAACTCCTTTGCTTGAGACGGACTGTAACTTGTTGCGCCTGTGCGCCGCAAACGGGCCGCGCAGGTTGAGGCTGCAACTGCATGGGAACCGGAAGATCAGAGGACATAGTGCACCACGCTTGCTGCTAAACATTTTTGAATGAAGTACAGCGCGCCATCGGCGTATTGCGACATCAGGAAAATTGCCAAAGCCGCGCCTAGAATCAGGAAAACCAGCAAAATCTTTCGAACCATTTCCCTTCCCCCCAAGCACCCCATCTTCGAGAGAAATCGTGGCCCCACTTCAAAGCACCGAGAAAAACGCACCGGGGTGAGTCTCGCGACCCACCCCGGCACAGTCGTTAGGAATTACTTGTCGGCAGCGATGGCGGCACCGGCTTCGGAGCCTTGTCGCCGATCGTGCGCACCTTCGAAAGCAGGTCGGACATCTGCATTCCCGAGAGCGCTTCGAACAGCGCAGGAACTTGCGCTGCGATCTTGGTGATGTCGCCGGTCAGTTTGTACGCGCCGGCTGCGTCGCCATTGCCCGTCGAAACGATGGTCACCTTATCGACCTTGCTGAGAGGCTCGGCCAGAGCACGCACGACTTCGGGCATGCCGGTGATGAGCTTGTCGAACACGGCGGCCTGGTTGTACTCCTGGAAGGCCTCCGCCTTGATGTTCATCGCCTTGGCTTCCGCTTCACCTTTCTTGAAGATGATCTCGGCTTCGGCTTCACCCTGCGCACGAATCGCAGAGGCGCGGCCTTCGGCTTCCTTGATCAGGCGTTGCCGCTCGGCTTCGGCAAGCGTCTCGATGCGTTGACGCTCGATTTCCGCTTGCTTCAGCACGGTGGCGATCAGCTCGCGTTCGCGGCGCGCAATTTCGGCTTCCTGCACCTTCACTTGCGCTTCGCGTTCGATCTGCTGGACGCGCACGGCTTCCTGAATCACGGACTGTTGCTGTACGTTGGCAGCAATTTCATACGCTTTGTCGGCCAGGGCTTGCGCGCGCTTCGTTGTCTCCAGGTACTCGGCTTTCTTGATGTCGAGATCGCGCTCCGCCTCCGCCTGCTTTGTGAGCGAAGCGGTTTCGGCGGCGACGCGTTCCTGGTCGGCCTGGGCCTTCGCTACCGCCGCGGCGCGCTGTGACTCAGCACGCTTGATGGCGATGTCGCGATCGGCTTCAGCAGCGGCGACTTCGGCGTCGCGCTTGATGCGCGCGATGTCGGGCCGGCCCATGTTGGTGATGTATTCATTTTTGTCGCGCACTTCCTTCAAGGTGAAGCTGATGACTTCCAGCCCCATCTTGTTCATGTCGTCCGCGCACGTGGAGCGCATACGATCGGCAACCATTTCCGGTTCCTTCACGATTTGTTCCACCGTGAGCTGGCCGATGATGCCGCGCAGATGGCCTTCCATGACTAGGCGTATTAAACCTTCGCGCTGCTCCGGCCGCTTGGTCAGGAACTGCTCCGACGCCGTGCGAATCGATTCCGGGTCGGACTTCACTTTGATCTGGGCGACCGCCTCGATCGTGACGGCGACGCCCTGCTTGCTGTACAGGCTCTGTTGCGGCGCAACGTCGAACGACATCAGTTCGAGTGAAAGCTCACGGCATTGCTCGATCATCGGGTAGATGATCGTGCCACCGCCTTTCACGACGCGGGTGCCGCGAAGGCCGTAAATAATCAGCGCTTCGTGCGGGCCCGCCTTGCGAAACAACTTCGCCAGTACAGCCATGAAGAAAAGCAATGTCAGAACTGCAAGACCTACATAAACCAGGATTGGCATCTGATCGAACATATAGACCTTCCTTTTCTCGCCTCAGCCGGACTGCGTTTTTGAACCTTGGTCACTGCGCAGTCCGGGAAAATCGTCGCGACGTAGAGTCGCTGCAACTCGCGCCGGCTTGAGCGGTGGCGACGAAAGAATCGCCGCTGCTTGAGCACGTTAGTTCGTGAACTCTTCCCACCGCTTTACGTACGCAATTCCCTTTTCGTAGCGCTCGATCACGACTTCGGCGCCCTTTTCGACGATGGCTCCGTCGTCGCTGCGCGCACCGGCACATCGTCGAACTCCGCCGAGCGAAAAGATCACTTCGCCCGTGCCTTGCTGACGGATCGGCAAACTCAAAGTCCCGACGCAGCCTTCGATCCGGTAGTCCTCGTCGAGCATCAGCGAGTCGCCCGCATACGTCAGCTTGAGCATGAAGCGATACACGATCGTGGCCGCGACCAAACCGGCGACTGCCGCAAGGCTCAAGCTCGCCGCTGCGACCAAATGCGAGGTGCGCGTCAGGATGTAGCCGGCGCCACCAAACCACGCGAGAAACGCCATGATCGTGGACGCGTTGAACCACGAGACATGCGTTCCGCCGCGAAGCGAACCGCCTTTCGCCGCTGTGCCGCTCGCACCGCCGTGCGCGCCATGGCCGACATGCACCGAACCTCCGTGCGCCGGCAAGTGCGCGTGAAACGGCAGGTGGACGTGGACATGAACAGCGCCCATCACAAACGTCAGTACGCTGAACGTGAGCCCCATCAGGAAGCAGAAGAGATAAAAACTTGCGAGAGTCATAAAGCACCTCGTGAGCGCACGTGTCGCTCGGCGCTCCGTGAGCGTTCACGGTGCGCGGCTGGAAGTTCGAGACGCGATGTGATGTCGCCGGACTCGGGGAGTTCGCCGGCGGGAGTTCCTAGGCGTTGGTCACGCCTGCAGGTGGGTCGGTGGCGGCTGCCCGCTCGATTGTGTCGCCGACATTTGCGGTGCCGCGACGGACTCGGATGTGGCGATCGGCTTCAGAACTTCGCTGAGCCGCTCGGCCAAACCGGGAGCGCGAAGAATTTCCGCGAGCAAGAGCAGCGCGTGGCGCGAATCCGGAACTTCGGCGATTTTCAGCAAAGCATCGCCAAGTTCAGGATCCGACGGGAAACGCTCGATGCCGGCATACAGCCAACGATCGATTTTCGCGTCCGTCGTGCGCAAGTCGGACTGCAAGCTGGGCGAATAGCCTTCCGGGTCGTCAACCAGAAATCCGGGATAGACACGGAAGAATTTCGCCAGCAGATCGCGCGTCGCTTGCGTCAGGTGCGGCCTCGAGCCGCTCTCGATCTGCGAGAGATACGCCTGGCTCAACCCGCGGCCGACTTCGCGCTTCATCGCGCGAATCAGCTCGAGCTGCGTCATGGGACGATTGAGCCCGCGCAGAGAGCCTTCCACCGCCCGCAGGGAACGAAGTTTGTCGCCTAATGTCATGTGCCACCAACCGAGGACTGCGTAAGTCTTATATTGCGATATGCAAATACTATATTGCAGATAGCGATTTTACGTCAAGAACTAAATTAGGCGTGTTTTCAATGACTTAGCGGAAATCGCGCAAGTGGTTTGCAGCTGGCACCGAGTAAGTCCGACGACAGGGCTAGAAATAGAGGTACACCCCCACCCCCCGGTATGTTTTTGCGTAAGGATGTGATTCTGCGCGGTTTACATGTTCAAAACCTGCAAGAATGTGATTCTAAGGCGTTTAGGCTCACTGCGGGGCCCGGACGGCTGCGCAAGCTCCGCTAAATCAGCCATTTGCGGACCTGCTGAAAACCCGGAATAGGATCACCGAATTCGAACGGCCTCGTGAGGAGCGCCAAAAGTCCGATCAGGCTCCATGCCGACTATTTTGCTAATCGACTTTTCGCATCGAGGCGAGGTCGATGCCGAGTTGCTGGCACTTCTTGTAGAGGTGGCTGCGTTCGAGGCCCATCGAGCGGGCGACGTTGGTCATGTGAAAGTTTTGGCGGCGAATTTCGGCGAGCAGTACTTCCCTTTCGAATTGCTCGGTGCGTTCGGCGAGCGTGCCTGTGCCGAGGGAACTTGCGACCGTTTCTCCGTCATGATTTCCCGGAATGGAGGCGGCGGAGACTGGAAGAATCAAGCGGACGTCGGCGGCACCTACAGGTTCGTCTCCCGCCAACAACACTAGTCGTTCGACGACATTTCGAAGCTCACGGATATTTCCCGGCCAGCCGTAGCGGCGGAGTTCGTCGATCGCGTCTTTCGCGAAGGCTTTTTCTTTCCATCCGTTTTGCGTAGCGACCTGGCGCGCGAAGTGTTCGACCAGGACAGGAAAATCTTCGAGTCGCTCGCGCAGCGGCAGGAAGATTCAGCGGGAAAACGTAAATGCGATGGAAGAGATCGCGGCGGAAGGCATTCTGCTTGACGAGGTCTTCGAGATTGCGGTGCGTTGCCACAACGACGCGCACGTTGACCTGAATCGGTTTGTCGCCGCCGACCCGCTCGACTTCGCCTTCTTCGAGCACGCGCAGCAGCTTGGCTTGCATCGCGACGGGCATGTCGCCGATTTCGTCGAGAAAGAGCGTGCCGCCGTCGGCTTGTTCGAATTTGCCGAGATGCTTCGCGGCGGCGCCGGTGAAGGCGCCTTTTTCGTGGCCGAAGAGTTCGGACTCGATCAGTTCGGCGGGAACCGCGGCGCAATTGAGCGTGACAAATGCGTTTTCGCGGCGCGGCGAACGTTCGTGGATGGCGCGCGCGACCAGTTCTTTGCCCGTTCCGGTTTCACCAAGGATGCAGACGCGCGTTTCGCTGGCGGCGACGCGATCGATTTGCGCGATCAGGCGTTGCATCGCCGGACCGACGCCGAGCAACTCGTGCTTGCCCAAGCGGTCGCGCAATTCGCGGTTCTCCGCCTGCAAACGCGAGATCTTCATCGCGTTTTCGAGCGTGACGAGCAGCTTGTCGGTCGACAGCGGCTTTTCGAGAAAATCCATCGCGCCAAGCTTCGTGGCGTGGACGGCCATTTCGATGTTGGCCTGACCCGAAACCAACACAACCGGCGTCTTGACGCCCGCTTTCTTCAAATCTTCGAGAAATTCGATGCCCGTTTTGCCGGGCATCATGACGTCGGACAGAATCAGATCGAAAGTTTCGTTGCGAACGAGATCAAGCGCGCGAGCCGCGTTGTCGCTAACCGTCGCTTCATGCCCCGCGAGGCGAAACGCGCGCGAAAGTGACGCCAGTGTGCTGGGATCGTCATCGACAATCAGCAGATGGGCTTTTTTTGTCATGGGAAGATCTCTCGAAAAGCCAGCGACGCAGCGGCGTAACAGTACGAGCTCTAGTCCGAAGCCTCGGCGAAGGACGATGGCTCATTCTTCGCTTTCGAATCTTTGTCGGCCGCATCGCCGGCGTTGAGTTCGCTCTTTGGCTCATCGATGCGCGGCTTCACAATCGCGCCCGCCTGACGCAGCGGCAGCTCGATGCGGAACGTCGTGCCGTGCCCTTCTTCGCTCGACACGCTGACCGTACCGTGATGATCGCTGACAACCGATTGCACGATCGCGAGGCCAAGGCCGGTGCCTTGATGCTTCGTCGTGTAGTACGGCGTGAAGAGCCGCGAGCATTCTTCCGGGGTCAAGCCGGTGCCGGTGTCGGAAATTTCAATGAGGACATGACCGGAGCGCTCCGACGTGCGTAGAGTCAACGTTCCGCCCGACGGCATCGCATCGAGCGCGTTCAAAACGAGATTCTGAAACGCGCGATGCGAGCAGCACTGGATCGGCATCGGTTTCTGGAAGCGGCTCGGTCGAGAAAGTATTCGGCGTGAATCGCCGGCTTGCCGACAACATTAAATTGCGGCTCGAAAAGGCGAATGATGTTACGCAGCGCCTCATTCACATCGACTTTAGCGAAAGCCGGCGCCGGCATTTTCGAGAAATCGCTGAAGCGGCCAACGATGGCGTTGAGATTCGCCAGTTCGACGCGAAGTGTCGCCGTCGATTCGTTGAACACTTCCATAAATTGTTTCGAATCGAGCTGCTTGGCGCGTTGCAGATTTTCGATCGTGATCTGCATCGGGAAGAGCGGATTTCGCAGTTCATGAGCTAGGCGCCGCGCCAATTCGCGCCAGGCGGCTACGCGTTCGGTTTGCAGCAGGCGATCACGCTGCACCGAAAGCGTGCGCGTCATATCGTTGAATGCGATGCCGAGTTGCCCGATCTCGTCGACGCCATGAACATCGATCCGCGTTTCCCACCGACCAGCCGCAACTTCGCGCGCGCCTTCCGAGAGTTCGGTGACCGGCTTCGTGATGCGCGCGGCAATCCACAGACTCAGAAGCAGGCTGATCAGCAGCGCGACCGCGGCAACCACAGCAGATGTCTCGATGATGCGATTGCGCAGTAAAACCATTTCGAGCTGCGAGCTGCCGACCAACAGCACACCGAGCACATCATTGTTGCGGCCCAAAAGCGGCATCGCGTGAAACGTTTCGGCCGAACCAGCGTCGGAATTCCAGCTAACCGTTTGCACCATCGACTGCGCATGCTTGCGGACCTGATCGATCATCGGCTGCAAAAGTTCCGGTTGCGCAACTCCGTCTTTGCCGCTGCTGATTAATGATGCGGAGTTGAATCCCGGCTCAAGGTTTACGTAGAGCAGACGCGCGCATTCCCGACGGCAGCACGAGCTTCGAAAGAAAATTCTGATCGATCCGGCGGCCACCGGCGATGTAGAGATTCTTATCGTTGCCGCCGGCGATCGTGCGCACCGACGTGAGCGAAAGGGCCGCGCCATCGGGCAGGTCTTCTTTCTTCAAAAAGGGCGGCGTCGCATTCCAGTCTTTGGTCGCGGTGAGCCATTCGGCCTTTGTGCCGACGCGCGAGGGGAACTGCGCTGAAGAAATGATCGTGCCGTCCCATCCGGCATACTCGACGAAATCGAGTTGATGGTCTTGCGCAGCTCCATTTGCGTCGTGAACGTACAGAGATTGATCGGCGCTTGGGCGAGCCAAGTCGATCGCGGCTCGCAAGGTGAGGTCGGAGTCGGCGGCATTTTTGACTTGCTGGGCGACCGTCTCACCGCTCTGCGAAAACTCTTTCTTGAATTGGGCGACAATGGCAGTCGTTCGCTGCGCATCCATCTCGTCGAACGCGGTCTGCGTGTAGTGCGTGACGCCGTAGGCGACGACGCAGACTGATCCGACGACAGTCAGAGTAAAGATCAGCGAGAGTTTGGTGCGGAAGCTCATGTCATCGTGCCGACAAACGAAAATCCAAGTTGCAACATAAATAACAACAAAGGATACCGTGATAGCCGCCGCCACAAAAGGGTTCCGTCACTCGAATCTGCTTTGACGGCAACGGCACTGCGGCGGCCGGCAAACTGGGAGCAATTTGCCGACCGCCGCGTTGGCAAAACGATGCTGCTCTTGAGGCGTCTGTTCATTGAGTCACCGGCAGTTCGGTTGTTACGGGCGACGCGTCGAGCCTTTTTTCGCTTTCGAGGCGGACAAAGTGCCCCCGTCATCGGATGAATTGTCGGAGTCACTCGAAGAGCCGACCGACCGGAGAACGCCGAGCGAAACACATCGTTCGCAAAGAAGTTCTTGCCATCGACCGGCACCATCATGATTTGCAGCTTGTCGGACAGCCGCTCCGCGATGATCTTCTGAATCAGCATCGGATTCGACTTCAGCACCGCCGCCTCATACTTCATCCGCTCGGAATCGGCGGCTGCGGTAACACGGATGCGGTTGGCTTCGGCCTCAGCCAAGTTGTGTTGGCGTTCGACTTCGGCCTTGCTGTCGATGATCTTGGCCTGCGCCGCGGCGTCAGCGTTTTGCAGCGTCGCTTCCTTGCGCGCCTGCGCTTCGAGTTTCGTTTGCTCGATCTGCTTTTGCTTGAGCGGCAGCGTGTACTGCATCGCGTCCGACTCCGCCTTGGCCTGCAACACGCGCACCTGCGCTTGAGCCTCGGCCTGCTTCACCTCGCGCGCCTTCTGCGCTTCGGCTTCGAGTTCCGCGATGCGCACTTGCTTCAGCTTGATTTCCTGGTCGGTGCCGAGCTGTTCGTTCTGCTGCTCCTTCAAGAGCAAGCCTTCGAGGCCCTGCGCATATTCGTCGGGCAATTTCAGGTCGCGCAACAGCACCTCACGCACGACAATTCCGTCGCTGGCCAGCCGCGCGGTGATGGCATTTGCTGCGGTCGTGCGGAGTTCTTCGCGCTTGGTCGCGAAAATTTCTTTGGTGATGTAGTTCGGCGCGATTTGGCGGTAAATCGTGGCGACCGTGGGAGCCACCACTTCTTCGCCGACTGCCTGCGGAAGATTTGCATGGATATAGCTCAAACGTTGCGGATCAAGTCGATAACGCACGCTCACTGCTAGCCCAATGTTCAAACCTTCGCGGGCTTGCACGAGCAAAACTTCGCCATCGCTCACCGGGGTCTTCGCATTTTGCGGATGCGGACGCTACGGCTTTCTGGCCGCTCTTGGATGCAGTCGCATCCTCGCCATCGTTCTCGACCAGCTTAGGCTCGGTCGCGCGCGTCGTGTACACCTGCTCGCGCGTGTCATACAGGACGACGCTGTCGATCAGCGGCGTGACGATGTGCACGCCCGGGTAGAGCGTGCCCGGCCGCGCGCCCCAAATCTGGCTGACGCGCACTCCCGCCGAACCATCGGGAACCACCACGATACTCAGCGCAAGCAACAGCGGTACGACCGCCGAGATCACAAGCTGGCGCGCGAAGCGCCAACGAATAGGGCGCAGCGGGTGATCGATGTCGTCCAAAAAATTTGTTGCTGCGACCTCGCCACTCGCTCCCGCACCCGCCGCCGACGCGTCACCGCGCCGTCGCGTTGCGCCGCAGTAACCGGCGCAATTGCGAAGATATATAGATGTCGTACACCACGAGCGCCGCCGCGCTTCCAAAAAGTCCGACTCCCGCCAAGATCAACAGATATTTCAGCACCAGCATCGTCGTCTCCTTTCTACTCCGAAGAATTCACCCGTCGCAGCTCGGCTTTGCCTTGCCGCGTCACAGCTCTCCCAATCGCGCCACCAGTGCTTCGTCTTAACGATGGCCCGCGTAGGCTCGCGCCAACTGCCCCGTGCCGTGAGCCAACTGCGTCGCAACAACCTGCCGATCCGCCGTTGCCGGCCGCATCGACCGCATCGCCAACTGCAACATCGCCCACTGAGCCGCCGACGCCAGAGCCAAAGCTCCAACCGTAGTCACCGCCAAGACTGTCATTTCGAGAAAAGCATCCATGTCCGCCTCCTGCACTGCGCCAAATGAAATGGCACACCTAGGACCAGAACCTATCGCCTTTATTTACAATGATTTACGGGATCACAGGGTCGGGACAGCGTGTGTGCGCCAACACGCTGTGGCGCATCAACCACAGCCTTTTGTGTGAGTTAGGTGGGCGTAACTCGGAATCGTCTCTGCTCTTTTTCCGCATCGTCCTCCGCACCTGCCGACTCAAAAACCGTTGTGCTAACCTAAGCGCGAGAGCTCACCATGAATCGCACCTCCGGCCTCCTCATCGGCCGCATCTTCGGCATACCGATCTTCATCGACCCAAGCTGGCTGGTCATTTTTGCGATCATCACGTGGTCGCTCGGAGTGCAATTCACGCAGCAGCACCCGCAATGGAATCCCGTGCAACACTGGTCAGTCGGCGCCGCCACCAGTTTTCTTTTTTTCGCCTCGATTCTTTTTCACGAGCTGTCGCATAGCGTGGTCGCGCGCTATTACAAGATTCGCGTCGATTCCATCACGCTGTTTGTGTTCGGCGGCGTCGCGCGCATCACGAAAGAAGCGCCGAGCGCGATGCAGGAATTCAACATCGCCGTCGCTGGACCTCTCTCGAGCCTTTTCCTCTCGGGCGTGTTCTATCTGCTGACGCTGCGTTTTCCCTACGGCACGATGGTCGGAGCACTCGCCACGTGGCTTTGGGAAATCAATCTCACACTCGCCCTTTTCAATCTGCTGCCCGGCTTCCCACTCGACGGCGGCAGAATTTTTCGAGCGATCGTCTGGGGCATCACGAAGAACTTCAATCGCGCCACAAAAGTTGCGGGCGCGAGCGGTAAGCTGATTGCCTACGGCATGATTATTTTCGGCGCGTGGGCGGCGTTCAGCACGCGGCAGTGGGGACCGCTGTGGTACGCGTTCATCGGATGGTTTCTGCTGAACGCGGCAAAAGAGAGTGTGGCACAGGTCACGATTCGCGAAACGTTGGCGGGGCTACGCGCTGCCGATGTGATGAGCGAGGAAATTCCCACGATCGCACGCGATATTTCACTGGAAGAGTACAGTCACGAAGTGCTGCGCACCGGCAGGCGTTGCCACCTCGTGACGACCGGCGAACGGCTCGTCGGCATGATGAACGTGCACACGCTCAATACGGTGCCGCGCGAAGAATGGCTGCACATGTCGGTGCAGGCTGTGATGATTCCGCGCGACAAAATTCTTTGGGCCACGCCGCAGGAGCCGCTGCTCGGCCTCCTGGAACGTCTGTTGATCAACGACATCAATCAGATGCCAGTGGTGACGGAGACCGAACCCGCGACTGCGGATGAAGCCGATCTAAAACCTGCGCCGCCGAGCGCCATAACCAGTTCCGTCGCGGCAGAGCTTGGCATCCCATCTGGCGAGCCGGATCCCACCGTCGCCGACCATTTCGTGCCGACGAGCAACGCGCAAATTATTGGGATGATTAGCCGCGATTCGATTTTGCGCGTGATGCGTACGCGCGCGGAAGTCGGCGCGGTGGCTGCGGAGTAGCTGCTGCGTCTGCGGAAGTTGCGTTTTATGCCGGCGCGGTGGCACGGCGCTTTTCAATCTTTCCCCAAATTCCCGTCTTAGGTCGCAGCGTGATCGAAGCCGCTGGAACGATTTCTCTTCCTGGCATCAGAGAAATTCGAAATTGCTGCGCGAGTGTGGCGAGCAGAAGCGTCGCCTCCATCACCGCGAAGTTGTTACCGATGCACTGCCTCGGGCCTCCGCCAAACGGGAAATACGCGAAGCGCGGTATCCGTTTGAGCAGGTCGCTTTCCCATCGCTCGGGCCGGAACTCGAGCGGAGCGTCAAACCATCGCGGATCGCGGTGAACGACCCACTGCGCGAGAGACACGCCGCAACCTTTGGGAATCGGATAGCCTGCGATTTCGGTGTCTTCGATCGCGATGCGCGCCATTCCCCACGCCGGCGGGTAAAGCCGCATCGATTCGGTGACAATGTGACCGGTGTAGCGAAGATTCGGAAGGTCATCGACCGTCGGCGCGCGCCCGCCGAGCACGCGATCGAGTTCCTCGTGCAGCTTAGCCTCGACTTGCGGATTTTGTGCGAGGAGCATCCATGTCCACGAAAGAGCGTTCGCCGTTGTTTCGTGGCCGGCGAGAAAAATTGTAATGGACTCGTCGCGGAGTTGGCGGTTGGTCATGCGCGAGCCATCATCGTCGCGCGCGGCGAGTAGCATCGAAAGCAAATCGCCATTGTCGGTGCCGGTCGCGCGGCGCTCGTCGATGAAGCGATAGATAATGCGATTCAGTTTCGCTGTGGCAAAAGTCGCGCGTATCTTTCGCGGTGTGGGCAGCCACGTTGGTGTGATGAGCAGTTTTCGAAAGTCGGAGTTGAGATGCATGATCGCTTCCAGCGCCTGCCCGACGCGTTTGGCTTCGCGATCGACGTCTGCATCGAAGAGCGTTTTCGCCACGATCGAAAGCGTCAGCCGCATCATTTCGGCGTGGATGTCGCGCTCTTCGCCGTCGCGCCATTCGTTCGCGATGCGCGAAGCATATTTCACCATCGTGTCCGCATAGCTCGCGACGCGCCCGCGGTGAAATGCCGGCTGGGCGAGACGCCGTTGCCGCAGCCAGAAATCGCCTTCGCTCGTCAGCAAACCGTTGCCGAAAAGCTGCCTGTTCTTGCGGAGGATGCGGCCCTTGATGAATTTGCGATTGTCGGTAACGAGAACCTGTTCGATGTAATCGGGGTGACTCACGAAAAAGACGCGGAAATTGTAATAGCGCATCGTGACGATGTCGCCGTAGTCGCGCTGGAGTTTCGGCATGTAGGCGAGCGGGTTTTGACTGTAAATTTTGAAGCCCGCTGTCCAGGATTCTGGCGCTGGACCGGGAGGAAGCTTGGATGGAGTGGCTGCGCTCACAACTCAACTATATCGCGGCAAGGGATTGGCGTTGTCACAGAGCCGGGGGCCGATTCAAGTCGCGCGCATCGCGCTAAAGCGGAATCCGCCGGAGCGCGAAGTCAGTTTTACGTTCGAGAATCCGGCGTTCCGCAGGCGATCAGCAACATCCGCGCGATCAACCGGGACGAACACGCTTCCGATATGAATCACTCGATGGAGCAGGTTGTCTTCGATTTCGAACGCGAAGAAGGAACCGCCCGGCCGCAACACGCGAAATACTTCTCGAAACGCATCCTCCTGAGCAGTCCGCGTGCGGAGGTGATGCAACATGAGAACGGCGACTGCGGACGAAAAAGTTCCGCCTGCGAAAGGCAGCAGTGCAGCGTCGGCCTGCACGACAGCATGCCGATTTGTGACAGCAAGCCGAGCCGCGAAATCGTGACTCCACTCGAGGCTCGTCACGCGCGGAGCCAGTCGCTTCAATGTGGCCGTGCCCGCGCCCGATCCGGCGCCCAATTCGAGCACGTGGTCTCCCAGAGAATTTTCGGCAAGGACCCACGGCAATAGATGGTCGCGCGTGATGCGCTGCCAGAAGCCCGTCGAGCAAAACCAATTTTCGAGTGCGTTCAATTCTCCACGCCAATCAACGGTCGAAGATCACTTGTAGTCGACTCTCAC
This sequence comes from uncultured Acidobacteriota bacterium, assembly GCA_963850795.1. Classification (GTDB taxonomy): domain Bacteria; phylum Acidobacteriota; class Terriglobia; order Acidiferrales; family UBA7541; genus Acidiferrum. The sequence continues at coordinate 206,811 of CAWKNS010000023.1, forward strand.
TTATTGATAAGAGCCATCATCTGTTCGGGATACCGTGCACCCGCCGCTGCTCCGTGCGGAGCCACTTCTTCAATCCTGGCGATATTTTCTTTCGAGAGTTTCACTCTCGCGCCGCCCGCGTTGTCTTCCAGGAATCTGCGCCGCTTCGTCCCCGGAATCGGAATGATGTCGGGCCCCTGCGCGAGTAGCCACGCCAGGGCCAGCTGGCTCGCCGTGCAGCTCTTTTCTCTTGCGATCGACTCAACGCGAGCAACCAAATCGAGATTCTTCTGAAAATTTTCCCCCTGAAATCGCGGCGAATTCCGCCGGTAATCGTCTTTCTCGAAATCGTCGAATTTCTTGAATTGTCCCGTCAGAAATCCCCGACCCAGCGGGCTGTACGCGATGAACGCGATACCGAGTTCCCGCGTTGTCGGCAAAACCTCATCTTCCGGATCGCGCGTCCAGAGCGAATATTCCGTCTGCAGCGCCGCGATCGGATGCACCGCCGCAGCCCGGCGAACCGTCGCCGGACCAGCTTCCGACAGCCCGATGTGCCGAATCTTCCCCGCTTTGATCAAATCCGACATCGCCCCGACAGTCTCCTCAATCGGCGTGTTCGGATCGACGCGATGCTGATAGTAAAGATCGATCGTCTCGACCCCGAGCCGCTTCAAGCTCGCGTCACAGCAGGCTTTCACGTACTCCGGCTTCCCACTCACGCCGCGCAAGCTCGGATTGTTCTTATCGCGCACAATGCCAAATTTCGTCGCCAGAAAAACCTGATCGCGCTTCCCACGAATCGCCTTCCCGACCAAAATCTCGTTGTCTCCGTAGCCGTAGACGTCCGCCGTGTCGAGAAAATTCATCCCTAGCTCGATCGAGCGATGAATCGTCGCGATAGACTCTTCGTCATTGCGCGAGCCGTAAAACTCCGACATTCCCATGCAACCCAACCCCAGTTCGGATACTTGCGGTCCGTCTTTTCCCAGTTTTCGCGTCTGCATGAATCGCTCCCGAATGAAATCGCTATTCGTTTCGTCTTCGCCTGTGAGATGCCCGGCGCTCAAATCCGGATACAGCGGCGATACTCACCGCACGCCTCACTCCTAAAAGCGCTGCAGCAACGCCACCAATCATGGCGAACGCGTCGCCGCTCGATTATGCTGGCACTACTGCATCGTTATGTCACGCGACGACGAAGCCAAACTCCGCGATCCTGAGCGCGACACGCGCGACCCGAACGCTTTGCGCGACGTCGACGGCGCGTCCGTGAAACTCGAGGGCAGCCCCGCCTCAAGAAACAACGACCAGGCAATCGGCGCAAACGCGATCGCACAATCTCCTTCCCCTCCCGCAAACCCACAACGCGCGACCGATTCAGCCGAAGAACCCAGCGGCAAATGGCGAAAGTTCTGGCAAGGCGTCCTTCACGTCGACACATCGAAGATGGAACTCGGCATCGGCTTTCGCAACGCGCTCGGAGTCGCACTTCCGCTCGCCGTCGGCATCGCGATCAAGATGCCACTCGGCGGCCTGGCTGTCGCCAGCGGCGCCCTCAACGTTTCATATTCCGACGGCCACGATCCGTACGGGCAGCGCGCAAAGCGCATGCTGCTCACAAGCGCTCTATGCGCGATCGCAGTCATAGCCGGCGGCCTGGCGGGTCACTACGCCGCTCTCGCTGTTTTGCTGACCGCCTTCTGGGCTTTCTGGGCTGGATTCGCCATCGCCGTGAGCCCGACCGCCGAAAGCCAAGGCGTCATCAGCGTCGTTGTGCTGATCATTTTTGCGGCACAGACACTCACGCCCGAGCGCGCGCTCCAAGCCGGCGCCCTCGCATTCGGTGGCGGCATCCTTCAAATGTTTTTCTCGATTCTGCTCTGGCCCATCCACGCCTACGATCCCGAGCGCCGCGCTCTCTCTCACCTCTATCTCACGCTCGGCAAAGCCGCCGCCGATCCCTCGCAACTGATGCGAGCATCCTCTCCAGGAGTCGAAGCCAGCACCAAGGCGCAAGAGGCTCTCGCCGCACGCGTGTCCGATCACAGCGCCATCGGCGAGCGTTTCCGCTCTCTACTCAATCAAGCCGAGCGCACGCGCCTCCGGCTCTTCACTCTCGGGCGCTTGCTGCGCCGCATGCGCCGCGAAAAATTCGGATTCGCCCCCGCGGAAATGATCGAGCACTTCCTCGAAGCCGTTTCGCACGTGTTGACCGCCATTGGCGAATCGCTCCCGCACAATGCGCCGCTCAAAATCGAAGACGCCTGGCTCACCACCATGCACGTCGAAACCGAAGCGCTCCGTGAAGCGCACGAAAGCGCCGACCGAACATTTCTCGTCGCCGCCGTCCGCGATGCTCGCCGCCAGATGGACGCCATCAGCGGCCAGATCCGCGCCGTCATTAAAATGGCCGCCGACATCACCCCGCAAGGCATCGAGCAAAGCTCGCAAAGCGAAAAGCGCCTTCCGTGGCGCATGCGCTTCACGAGCCTGTTGCCGCGCCTCGAAGCAAATTTCAGTTTCCGTTCGGCCGTCTTTCGCCACGGCGTGCGCTTGGCCGCTACAGTCGCCGTCGCCGAAACACTTTCGCGCAGCCTCGAAACGACGCGTGCGTACTGGCTTCCGATGACCGCCGTCATCGTCCTGAAGCCCGAATTCACCGTCACATTCAGGCGCGGTCTTCTCCGTATCGCCGGAACGATGCTCGGCCTGCTCCTCGCCACCGTAATGTTTCACTTTTTACCACCGGGCATCGGGCTGGAAGTCGTCCTCATCGGCGCGTTCGTCTTTCTGCTCCGCTGGCTCGGCCCCGCGAACTATGGAATCTTCGGCATCGCTGTCAGCGCTTTGATCGTGCTGATGATCGCCATCACCGGAGTTGCCCCGAAAAACGTCATCTGGGCGCGCGGCCTCAACACGCTCCTCGGCGGATCGCTCGCCCTCCTCGCCTACGCAGTCTGGCCAACGTGGGAACGTACGCAAGTCGATGAAGTCGTCGCTCGCCTGCTCGACTCATATCGCGTTTACTTCGCCAGCGTCGTGGAATATCTGGAAGGTGTTGGCGGCATCACGCCACTCGACCTCGACCATCTCCGTCTCGCAACCCGCCTCGCCCGCACCAACGCGCTCGCGTCCATCGATCGCATGCAAAGCGAACCTTGGACGCGCGCTGAAGAAATCCCGCTTCTGACAAGCATGCTCGCCAGCTCCCACCGCTTTCTTTACGCCGTGCTGTCGGTCGAGGCGGGCTTCGTGCCAGGAGTAGGGACGAAGATAAGACCCGAATTCCGGGTCTTCGCAAATGACATCATCACGGTTCTCGCGGGATTGGCCGCCGAACTTCGACACGCTCGCCCAGCCGGACAGAAATGGCCCGACCTCCGCGAAGACCACCGCCGCCTGATCCAGAATCCGCTCGGCATTATCGAGCAATACGCCCTCGTCAACGTTGAAGCCGACCGCATGACCAACAGTCTCAACACCTTGCGCGAGCAAGTCGAGCTCTGGACGAAACGAAAATCAGGGCCACGACAGGCCAAATAGCAACGGAGGTCGCCATGACGATTTCGAATCGAGAATTACGGTCGGGACGGCGTCAGTTCCTGTCACGCTGGAAAGCACTAACGTCAATCGGTTTCACTCTCAGCTCGCTCGTGGCGGCAGTGCCACTCTTCGCGAACGAGCTTTCCCCTTCTCAAGCGGCTCACACCGGCGAAAAACGACCGGGCCTGCCCCCTCCTCCCCCCGCCGCCGATCCCCAGGACCAAAACGCTTCGAACGGCATCGATCCGCAAACCGCAAAGCGCGTTATGGCCGCCAAGAATGAAAAAGAATTTCGCGAAGGCGTGCAAAAACTCTTCGAAATGGCCACAGAACTCCGCGATGAACTCGCTCAGGCACCCAAAATGAACGTCCTTTCTGTCCGTATGTACAAGAAAACAGAAGAAATCGAGAAACTCGCCAAGCAGCTCAAGAGCAAAGCAAAGGGCGGGTGATCTTCCGCACTGCAAAACATTTCACTGCATCTTTTGCATCCCCCGCCGTATCCAACATGGAAAGCGCGAGCTTTATCTCATTGGCTAAAGGAAGGTGAGTTTATGAGTCCCAAGAACGGCAAAGCAAATGGCGGGCATAACTACGCGAATTCCGAGGCGGGCACCGAGCGTTCGCGCCCGATCCTCCATCAAAAGGCACACGAGATTCAGCCTTACAACAAAATTGCGAAGCTCCCGATCGGGCTCGACGAAAAAGTCTGCGCCGACAGCGTCGAAAATCTGAATCAACTCCTCGCCGATACGATCACCCTTCGCGACATGTACAAAAAGCACCATTGGCAGGTCAGCGGCCACACGTTCTACCAACTGCATCTTCTCTTCGATAAGCACCACGGCGAGCAGGACGAACTCGTCGATTCGATCGCCGAGCGTATTCAGTCATTGGGTGGTGTCAGCATCGCAATGGCCGCCGACGTCGCCGAAACCACCCTGATCCCGCGCCCTCCGCGCGGCCGTGAAGAGCCGCCGGTCCAAATTTCGCGCCTCCTCGAGGCCCACGAGACCATCCTCAAGGAAGCGCACACCATGGCCAAACAGGCCGCCGACGCCGGCGATGACGGCACCAACGACCTCGTCGTCAGCGAAGTCATTCGAACCAACGAGCTCCAGGTGTGGTTCGTGGCCGAACACCTCGTCGATGTACCGCTCGTGAAGGCAGATGACGCAGCCTCAGCGGAGCCGGTCAAGGCAAAGGCCGCAGGTCGCTCGTAAGCGTAAAGAAGTCAGCAACTTTTAGTTCGAAGAGGAAACAAAACGGCCCGGCGATCAATTTCGCCGGGCCGTTTATTCTTTTGGTTAAACACCAAGACGCCAGATAGCTATGCTTCGATGCGCGTGCCGAGCAACTTCAAGAATTGCGCCAAGAAACTGTGCAATGCCGGCCAAGCCGGACCAGAAACCAACGTCCCATCTGTGATCGCCTTATCCATCGGCAAATCGACAAACGTCCCCTTCGCCAGCGTCACTTCGACGCTCGTGCCGGGATATGCGCTGCACTTCTTCCCTTCCAACGCACCCGCAGCCGCCAGCAACTGTGCCCCGTGACAAATCGACGCGATCGGCTTCTTCGCCTTGTCGAAATGTCGCACGATATCGAGCACTCGCGGATTCAACCGGATATATTCCACCGCGCGCCCACCGGGAATCAACACGCCGTCATAATCCTCAGGTTTGATCTCATCGAACGTCGCATTCAACTGAAAATTATGCCCCAGCTTTTCCGTATAGCTCTGATCGCCCTCAAAATCATGAATGCAGGTGCGCACGAACTGCCCTGCCTTCTTCCCAGGGCAAACGGTGTGAACGGTGTGCCCCACCATCAACAGCGCTTGAAACGCGACGAATACCTCGTAATCTTCGACATAGTCGCCAATCAACATCAAAATTTTCTTCGCCATTGCAAGGCCTCCGGAATTGGGGGACTAGAGAATAGCACGGCGCGACAAACCGCCGTGCTGACCGCAAACTTGTGAACGCGGGTAAAACAATTCCGACTAGTGGACTACGGCTGCATTCCCCGGACCGCCTGTCGGCTGCAACCGCGGCATCCGCTGCTCCACCGGCGGCAACGCAGGAAACTGCGCGTGCGGCTCCGTCTGATACCAATAGGCTACCGAATAAAAATTGTCCGACCGATGATTCGCATGCCCATGCTCGATCGTCGCCTTGATCGATTTCGTAAACGGGATCGGCGAATCGAGGTGAAACCGATAGGCCGAAGTCCGCGTCCCTGCATGCTCGTCACCGACAACGCGCGCACCAAACAATCGATACGACGAGGTAGCCCGTCCGAAGTCATACGCGCCAAGGAAATAGTCTTCTGTGCCCGTGCCGGTAATCGTCGGAGTTTTATCTCCGTCGATAAAAAACATGTCGTCGCCCTCGCCAAACCACGAATCCTGATTCTGCAGCACCGACATCGTTATGCCGACAAAATGCCCCTTCCCCGTCGCTTCCATCCATACATAATTGTCCTTACCGTCGAGATTCTTCGCGTTATCGACACGCGGATCGCCGTTGTTTGCCCAATCACTCGTCGTCCCATGATTCGGCTGCGCCTGCCGATACTGCGCATGGAAATAAAGCGTGTCCGCCGGCAATGGATGCGACAGCGCGCGATAGTCGAGGTTGTAATAAAACGCGTCGACCTTTTCTTGGCCTTCGTTCGTCACCGTGATCAATGCGTGCTTCTGAAACGGCATCGGGAAAAAGCAATTCAGCGCCTTCTCGCGCGCAACCGACAGTAACTCCGACTCCCACGTGTAATATTCACCCAGCCCCAGCCCAAAGAAATCACCGAGCGGAGTCTCGACGCTCGGCGTCGTCTCGCCATCCCAATACATCCGCAGCACAAGCTTCTTCAGGTGGTAGCTTTCGTCCGTCGCGAGCGTGAACCAGATGTGCGTCAGCGTCGCCGGCCCATCGACATCAAGCACTGTCAGCTTTTCTCCCGGCGCAATCTTCCGATAGTCCGCATTGCCGCCCGAGCGGTCATAGCTCGACACGCGCTTCAGCACGTAATCCTGCGGTCGCGTCAGATCAACCTCACCGCCCAACGACTGCGATTGCGCAAAAGCGGCCTGCGCGAAGAACGCACAGCAGAAAATTGTGAGTGCGAAAAAAAGTGAACGGAGGTGCGGCATCGCGGCCTGTCTCCTCAGGTATGAAGTGGAATCGCTCGCCGGATTGTCTATCGGACTCGTGTGAATGGCAACGCTAAACAACATCTCGCAACGACGACACGTAGTTTGTCGCTCCATTAATCGAATCAAACCTTAAGCCGTCATCCTGAGCGGAGCGAAGGATCCCAGACGTAAACACCAGCTAGCGTGCAATGCCCTACCGGAAAACAAAAGGCGCAGCGACTCGCGGCAACCTCGCCGCAAACCATCTGCGCCTGAAACGTTTCCGACTAAGCCGAGCTTACTGCGGCTGCGTCGACACCAACGCGATCCCCGACTCCTGAATCGTCAGCATATCCGTCCGCCGCTTCTCCCACTCCAGCAGCGTCAGCCCATATGTCCCAAATAGCCGCCGAATCCGAGCCGAATCCCACCGCAGAACATTCTCCAGCACCGGCACCAGCACGCTCATCGCGTTCTCGCTCAGCACCGTCCGCTTCGCCACGCGCGTAATAAAGTTCGACTCCGACACCGCAATCGTCAGCCCGTCGTACTGATTCACGTGCATCATCACCGGCAAATCCGAGCTGCCATCGCCCATATAGATAATCTGGTCGTGGCTGATCCCCAAGCTGCGCCCGCAATTCCTCGAGCACCGTGATCTTGCCCCATCCCGCCGACGCCCGAATGATCGACTGCACCTCACCCGTCGCCTCGTTATACCGAAACCGCGTCCCAAAAATATGATCCGCCGGAACGATCCCTTCCAGCGCCGACTGGATAATTTCCTGCGGCGCCGCTGAGATCACAAAAAAGTTGAACTTGTACCCTTCCGCAAGCGACTCCAGCGAACGCGCAAACAGCGCGACATTATGCTTCAGCCGAATCCGCTTCCCCGTCTCGAGCAAATGCTCGCGCCGCACCGTTCGAAATTCCGGGTCATGCAGAATCAGGTACGAAAGCTCCGCGCCCTGCTGCACCAAATTCATCTTCGAAAGTCCCGCCACCTTTTCGTGAAATGACGTGGACCCGATAAGTTCGCTCAGCACGACTCCCGAGTCGTTAAAGCTGAGCGTCTGGTCGAAATCGCTGGCCAAAAGATACTGCTTGGTCATGTTCTAGTACTCCCTCATTGCTAGCCTACAATTCCACCTTACCGGACCACGAAAGGAGTCCGTCACGAATTATTTTGATGGTTTCAATGACTATAAATTGTGAATGTTTCGTTAGCTTTTACTTAGATGAGGTGGAAGCGTAAACCGTTATAAGGAAAGAAGTTGAGCCGACTGACCGACTTACGATGCCCGACCACTCGCAAACAGCCCAAGGCGAACAAAACAAGAAAGGGCGGATATTCGGGACCTTCAAGCAAGCATATGTACGGGCGCAGCACTGCTGCGCCCCATGTCCGCAGGATCGAAAGTACTTGGGCTGACTTGGGTTTGAATCTGAGGCACTAAGTATTCAAGCCTTCTTGCGAGCCTTCCGCCCGCCACCGCCACGCGCAATCTGGGTCAGCGTCCGAGCAAACTCCTCAATCGCTTCCGGTACCGCCCGGCTGCACACAAACTGCCCTTCCCGCTTGCACTCCACCAGCCCCGCCTCGGTCAGCACCCTCAAATGGTGCGACACGGTCGCCGGAGTCACCCTCGCATCGCCACCAATTCGCTGCAATTGACATGATCCTTCGCCGAAATCGCCTCAAAAATCTTGAGCCGCGTCTCGTCCGCCAGCGCCTTCGAAATCTTTTCGACCTGCGATCGTTCCATCGCCAAAACTCACTCCGCCGAAGCCGAAGCCAACGCCGAAGATGGATCAGCGCTATTCGCCGAATTCAAATCCAGAAACCACGAATGCGCCGTATCCCCCGGCGCATAACAATTCCCATCAGCGTTGTAAGTCTCCGCACATTTCGCCGTGCGATCCTTCATCCTCGGCGACTGCGCATACTGCCACATCGCCGCATACGGAACTCCACCACCTGAAAGCAGGGGGAGTCTTCGCCACCAAACACCCCGGTGCTGGCGGACACACATCGTTGAAAACCCAATAGACCAACTCACGCTCCCGTGCATGTGTTCCTGAATATCGTCCGCGGTTCGAACGTTCTCGTCCGTCTTGATCGGAATCCCTGAGCAATAAACTCCCGGCCGATACCCCGCGCGGCTCAACTCATCCGCCCACGCCCGCAAATACGTATGAAACGTCGGCGGAAGCCTCCCGCCATCCTCAATATCCAAGAAAATCACCGTGTTCGGCGCAAATCCTTCCGACTTAGCTCCATCCGCAGCGGCCTTCGCATCGATCACCGCCTTCTGCTTCGCCGCGGCATCCTTCTTCACTTCGTTGATCGCCCGCGCCCGATAAAGCGCCGCAAACCCAAACCCGAGCGACTTCATCAGCTCGCGCTTCCCTTTCCACGTATTGATCTTTTCTCCCGGCGGCGGCCCCAACCAAAATCCCGCAAACACAAACGTCTTCCTCAAAATCGGCAGCGCATCGTCCCCCGGATAGATATTCCGATCGAACCCGAGAAACGGCCCCTTCTCCGCCACAGGAACAGCCCGCGCAGCATCCACCGAGGCTCAAACCCGCCGCATTGGTCGCCCCAATAGCAGCATCCGCCGAAACTCGCCTTGAATGAGATCGCATCGGAATCCACACCATCGCCGCAACTGCGACAATCGCCCCACACGCAACGACAAACGTTCGCATCCTTCGAATCTATACCATTTCGCTGGCGCAACGAAAGCTCCACAAGTCTCCGACTCACGAAAACCCGCATTTTTACTGCGTTTTTCCACCCTCTCTCATAGCCAGTTCTAGTCCTGTACCATTCACCTGTACCAAATTTCGCCTCCCGGCCACCTTGAACCTTCTCCGCTCCCCCTGTTTAATCTACGCCTCCCCGCGAAACTCAGTGCCCAACTACAACTAAACCTAACCCCGTCCCCACGGAGACCAAATGAGATTTGTTCGTATATTCGCAGCGCTCTTGGTGTTTTCGAGCGCAGTTTTTGTCGCCAAGGCTGGTCCCACCAGCGGCACCGTCATCGTCAATGCCGGTGGTGCATTGGCTCAGGACGGCAGCGACACCGTGCCGGCAGGAACGATCGGCACCATCGTCAACGCGAAGACCGTCAACGGAATTGTGTACGTGAACGTTGCATGGAATGGCACCGCAGCATTTCAGGGAAACTACAACGGCTGGGTCGTCGACTCTTCTCTGAGCCAATACACCGGAACTGGCACAGGCACTGGAACGGGCACAGGGACCGGAACGGGCACTGGCACAACGGAACTGGAACTGGAACCGGAACGGGCACCGGAACCGGAACTGGAACCGGCACAGGCACTGGAACCGGCACCACCCCGCCTCCATCCGGCCTGAAAATTATCGGCTACTACCCGCGCTATGCCATTGAAGACGGCTTCTTCCCAAAAAATCTCATCACCAACGGCTCGATCAACAGTCTCACTCACATCAACTTCGCCTTCGCCAACATCGTCAACAACAAGTGCGCCAGCTTCAACTCCGCCGACGACTACACCACGAAAGTCTCCGCCGGCAACTCCGTCAGCGGCGCAGCCGACAGCGGCAGCTTCGGCGGCACCTTCCATCAGTTTCAGGAACTCAAGGCGAAATATCCCAATCTCAAGATCGTCGTCTCGATCGGCGGCGGCAGCGTCGCTCCGAGCTTGATCGCCAACGCAGCGAAGGCAGCGAATCGCACCGCGTTCGTCCAGAGCTGCATCAACATGTACATCAAGGGAAATTTCGGGAGTGGAATCACTCAGGCGGGTATTTTTGACGGCTTCGATATCGATTGGGAGTTCCCCGCGTCGGCCACCGACCGTTCTAACTTTTCCGGATTGCTCTCGGAATTCCGCAGCCAGCTCGACGCGATCAAGAGCGGTTACACGCTCTCGATCGCAGGTCCGAACGGCCAGTGGGCATGGCAGTACATCGACATGCCTACCGTCGCGAAATATCTCACCTACGTCAACGTCATGACCTACGATTACGCCGGCCCGTGGAACAACGAAACCGGCTTGCTCGCTCCACTTTATCGTTCGACGTTCGATCCTTCGCCGACCGACAATGCGAGCTCGAGTATCGAGGGATATGAAGCTGCGGGAATGCCGGCGAGTAAGCTCGTCTTCGGCATACCGTTCTACGGCTACGAGTGGAGCAACGTTGCCAACCACGACAACGGCCTCTTTGAGCCCGGAAGCCCGGCCAATCAGGGCGCGAACTACACCACCATCGTCGCCGCCCAATCGAAGTTCAAGCTGTATCGCGACTCAGTAAGCCAATCGCCCTATCTCTTCGACGGCTCTCACTTCTGGGCGTACGAAGACCCCACGTCCATCAAATTCAAAATGACGTACGTCCGCAATCAACAGCTGGCCGGCGTTATGGTTTGGAATTTGGAACAGGATCTGAGCAACGGCACTTTGCTCGGCGCCATCGCAAGCGGTCTCGCCTCGAACTAGATATTCGTTCGAGCCGCCCCTAACCAATACTTCGATCGATAGGTTCGATCACTGCAAAATAGAAGTTGTCTTTACTTTCGGCCTCTTCATGCCAGGGACGTCTGCGCTTTCCATCGCGCAGCCGCTCTCTGGCGTTCAAGGATCCCTCTTAGAAGCTCAGCTTGCGCCAGAACGGAACGAAATACTTGGCGCATAGATGGATGACGGTGCTGGGTCCCGAAAGATACCACCCTGCGTAAGGCATTACTTTCTCCTGCCCGCTGTTGTGTCACACCCCTTATGCTTCGGATACAACAGTGGCAACTTCAATTCTATGCATCCCCAAAAAAGAACCAACGGTACGTCGGACCCGACTTTTGTCCAACCTTCGGAATGGTAGTACTGAGATTCCAGTTTAAATCCCGCAAGTACTCGCTCCGCGTCGCACTTTGCGACACCAAAAATCCCACAAAAACACAGTGAATATGGGCTAAAACGGCAGTTGGGTGCCGCACCCTTAGCTTTTCAAGGGTGCGGGTTTAGACTCCACCCCCACCCAAATCCCAACGACAACTCTGCTCGATCTGCAGACTCCACTAGATCGAGCCCCAAAAAACAAAAATCCTCGACCGGACGCCGAGTCCAATCGAGGTCATGTAGGGGCGCAGCACTGCTGCGCCCCAGCTTGCCCAGCCGTCAACCCTGCCGAGCTTTGTTTTTCTCTTGTCCTGGGCCGAAGCCCGAGTAACGTCGGAAAGTGAAACTCGCGCGCCCTACGTCAGCTTATACCGCGTAGAACTCTGCCACGACAACTGCTTCGACTGCGTCTGAAAAAACGCCTTCACAAAGCTCCGCAGAAACAAATACGAATCCACAAATCGCAGCACAATGTACGACGGCGAGTACAAGATGATGTCCCATCGCTTCTGCGTCACCGACGCGATCGCCGCGCTCAAAAACATAAATCCGCTGTCGATCGTAAACCACGTCTCCACGGTCCGCGGAAACAGCACATACCATACCGGCATAAAAACCAGCAGCAGCGAAGTCACCAACCCTTCGCCCAACACCAGCTGCGTCTCCAGCGCGATCCGTCGCGTGCTGCCCCACATCTTGAGCTGCCGCGTGCACGTCCACGCTCCGCCGTTCCATCGCACCAGTTGCCGCGAATACGACCGAAACAAATCCTGCGGGTCAGCCGTAATCACCACCGCATCGCGCACATAAATCACGTCGTACCCAAGGTCATGCGCGCGCAGCGTCGCCATCATGTCTTCGACGATACTCGGCTTGCTCTCCCAAATCTCATCGAACAAACTCATGCGAAACACCGAGCAGCATCCCGCCGCCACGTTGATCGTCTTCAGCGCGTTCTGCCCTTCCTTGATCAGCCAGTGTCCGACGGCATACTGCAACGCTCGCCACGCCGTCAGCCAATTCTTCGGTCGCGACTTCACCTTGCCACACGCGATCGCCGCGTTCGGATTCTTCTCGAACGCATCCTTCATCGCACCGAAGTAGCCGGCCTCAAACGTTGTATCGGCGTCCGCCAGTGCAAGCAGGTCATACGATTTCAAATTGAAATGCTTGATGCCCTTGGCAATCGCAACCGACTTCCCGCCGTTCACCGCCAACGCGAGCACATTGATTCCTCGCTTCTCCGCCAGCTCCACCGTTGCGTCGGTCGAGCCGTCGCTCACCAGGTAGACATCCTCTTTCGGAACACCTGCCTGGATGATGCTGTCGATCGTCATGCAGATCGCTACAGCCTCATTCTTCGCCGCGATGAGTGCGCAGATCTTCATGCTATTGGGCCGCCACCATCACCATCTGACCGATGGACGGAACGCCATTCTTATCCACCACGAACAACAGATAAGGCCCCGCCGGCGCGATCGTCGAGTTCGGCGGCGCTGCGATTCCCATCGTCTTCCCGTTCACCGCAAAATTCAGCCCGATGATTCGCTGCGACATATCGAACGCATGCGTCGCCGCGCTTTCGCGGATCAGCACAACGCTCGCGATGTTGCCGTTCGTCGTCGCTTGGAACGTCTGTCCATACGTGATCGTCGCCGGCGTCGCCGTCAACGAAGGACGCGTCGCCAGGCTGCCATCCGCATTAAAGAAGTATGGCGGCTTATAGATTTCCATGCGCGCTTCAAACTGCCCCTGTAGCGGGTTGCCTCCGCTCAAAACCACCGAAGCATCCGGCAGCAACACCGCGGTGCTGTGATACAGGTGCGCCCATTTGTTCGAAAGCACCTGCGTGAACGAGTTCGTCGCTGGATCGTAAAGGTCTGCCGTCAAGCTCGCCGTCTCGACCTGCTCATCGTTTGCGCTGCCGCCCACCGCCAAAACTTTACCGTTTGGCAAAATGACCGCGTTCATTTCCACGCGCGGCGACGACATCGCAGGACCCGAAACCCACATCGGGTTCGCCTGGGACATATCCATCAATTCGGTCGTGTTCGTCGCAACCGCGTTATCGCCCATTCCGCCCATCGTCATCACGACTGGCTGATAATTCGTCTGCGGCAACAGCGGCAGCAAGACCACTGAACCGTACGAACGATATCTCCGTGTCCACCGTGTTCGCCACAAACGTCCAATTCGCGGTACCCGCCGCCGCATTCGGATCAAAAACCCACGTTTCCGGCTCGGGACCTGCGTGCAGGATCCTTCCGTCCGGCAGTTGCACCATGCGCGGATAGAGCAACGGCGCGCCCGGAACCGGAAGCGTGTTGTCGGAATATCGCAGGTTCCGGCAATCGCCCACTGGACCGCCGCCGATCGAGCACGTCGGCACCACCGCCTCATACGTGCTCGTATCGTTGTGCCAGAATTCGATCAACGCATTGTCGTTGCCGATCTCGTCTTGTCCGCCATAGACAAACACTCGCCCGTCGCCAAGCATCGTCGTCGTCGGATACCAGCGGCCTGCCTGCATCAGCGGCAACTGCTTGAACGTTGCAGTCTTTGGATCGTAGATTGCCGATATCGCCGTTCCGCCAAATCCCTGGTCGTTAATCGTCGTCGCGTCTTTGGGAACTTTATGTCCCGGCGTTTTTTCTGTCATGACCGAAGCGCGTCCGCCTGGAACCGTGTTGCCGTGATGCATCGCGCGCATAATCGCCGCCGCCGGACCCGTCGCGTAAGTCTCCGTTCCACTGTTGATGAAAATCGTCCCGTCTGCTAATTGCGTCGCGCCGTTGCAGAACATATCGAAGTACGGCAGCGGGAACGTGTTAAACGTGTGCGCCGTCGGATTCCAGATCGTCGCTGAACCAAAACCCGTCGGGCATCCCGCAAGGTCCGGAGGGCAATTGCCCGATCCCGCGATATAAAGAACATTCCCGGTTGTCAGAAGAATTCCGTGTACCGGATTGATCGGCATCGTCTCCGTTTGTGTCGTCCACGTGCCTGGAATCGGATTCGTCGTCTCTGTGCCCGCTGGAGGAATTGGCACAGGCGCCGGATTCGTAGGCACCACTGGTGTCGGAGTTCCGACGGGCGGCGGATTGGTCGGCGGTGGGATTCGTCGGCGGCGGGTTAGTCGGCGGTGGGATCTGTCGGAGGATTCGTGCCGCCCGACGCCACCTTCGTTCCGCTGCTATACGTGCAGCCATTCAGCGCCGCCGCGACCACCAGAATCATCAACGCTATCGATACCTTCTTCATACTCGGGACCTTTCTCCTGTCCAAATCTTTTCGTAAAAGTTGTCATCCTGAGCGAAGCGAAGGATCTCAGCCCTCAACTTCACCCGAACTTCTACGTCTTAGTGCCTGTCCTGCCACCCGTGCCAAAACCGAATGAAAAATTCCACGCCCGATCCCGATCGCGGAATCACCGTTCGCGTCTCGTACATGTACATCGTTCCGACCTCATACGTGGAGTGCTCGGTCGGCACCATGATTTCCACGCCGGCGCCTTCGCGCGCGAAGTTGTTCCAGTCATAGCCCAGCATGTCTTTTGCGACCGTCACTTGCCCGAATGCAATCAGCTGCGGCTTCGGCCGGCTCGTCCCGTGGTCCTTGTCTTTCCACACCACGACGCCCTGCTTCACGAAATCGTTGAACAATGTGTTGTGCAGTTCCGTCGGGCTGATGTTCAGCGCCGCGATACCCCAGCTGCTGCCGGGCAAGCGTCCTTGTTGAGGCTGCCACCCGATCCAATAGTTGATATCGAAGGTTGGCGCCGCAGCAGTCGACCCACTCACGAATCGATGCTCGGCCGTATATCCCACGTCGCCGCGGATCAGACCGCCGACGTATCGATTGTTAAAGGTCTTCACCAGCTTCAGGCCGGCGCTCCCACGCGCGAACCGGTTCCAGTCCAGGCTGTGCTGGTCCATGCTGTCGGTCGTGTTCACGTACGCGCCGATGTCGAACCCGGCGAACGTGCGCACCACCAAGCCTTGCTCCACGAAAAAACGCGCCGCGAAATCCTTCTCCAGCGGGCTCGACCCGCCCGAATCAAGCCACATGCTGCCTTGGCCCGTCGGAGCCGACCCAGTCACATGCGGTGCGGCATCAGAAGTCGTAATTACCTTGGGGGCCATCACTTCCTGAGCGCTTGCCGCCGTCACGCCCAGAAGGAACAGCACCGCGAGCCTGCGAATCATTCCTGACTCCTTCGTCCGCCGGTCTTGCCCCAGTCCGCGTCTCGCGAACTCACTGATTTTTCGCGACTTGCTGGCCGCTGAATGGAGCCTGTTCCCGGATGCTCGGCCCCTTGGTTCAGCTGCCCGCTGGGACACTTACCCCTTCGGACAGGTCTAGAATGCCGCCCCCCTCCTTTCCGCCCAATGGCCCCCCAGTCCCGAAAAAAAAGTACACCCGTACGCTCAAGCGCCTAACCCACCCGTCCCAGTACGAATCAGGCTTGCCCACACTAACTCATTATTTATGAATAATTTAGACGAACGGCTCAGCGGATAGCCAGGCAGGTTTCCGAGGGTTCTGTCGCCAATCCCAGAACGGAGCACTCCCTCCCGACTCTTAGCCACAACGCCATCACGCAGACCTGCCCGCGACACGAAGTTGTAGGGGCGGGGCTTGCTCCGCCCTTTGTCCGCTCGATCATTCCGTCGTAGGTTCCAATTTCAGCCCCGTCATCCACCATCGGTGGCCGCCGAGCCTTGCCTGACTCTCAACCATCAATCGATCTGGCCATTCGCGAATCTGACACTTGCCCTTGCAAAACTCCTCAAGGTGTGTTACGCTCGCTGTTTAGTTAGAAATTCGCGCATGCGCCGACAAGCTCGGCGCTTTTTTTGTGCCCAAATCACGTCCAGAATTCATTCTTTTCGAAGTACGCACTCCGCTAAGCCTTTTAATTTGAGCAAAATACACACTCTTGTTTTCCGCGCCGTCGTAACCACCTCATTCTAAACAGCTTGCGCACTCTTTGAAAAACATAGGGGGTATAGGGGTATTTGTCCCAATTTGGAACGGGACAGCTTGGACCGGCCGGCAGGCAGACAAAACATAACGCGAAACGCGAAGCGGCGCCTTCCGCTCAGGGTGGAGGGCGCCGCTTCTTCACATCTTCCGTATCAATATCTAAGCGACCTAGGCGTTATCTTAGCGACTTAGGCGTTCGTGCCGCCATCCACCGTCAGATTCGCCCCGGTGATGTACGACGCCTCCGGACTCGCAACGAACGCCACCAGCGCCGCCACTTCGTCCACCTTCCCGTAGCGCTTCAGCGCGGTCACGGCGACCTGCGGCTCCGCCCAGTCGCTCGCTGCCGGATTTAGATCCGTATCGATCGGCCCCGGCTGCACATTGTTTACCGTGATCCCGCGTTCGCCCACTTCGCGCGACAAGCCTTGCGTGAACATCTTCACCGCACCCTTCGTCGCCGAATACGGCACAAGCCCAGGCGTCATCATCCGCTCGCCAACGCACGAACCAATATTGATGATGCGCCCGTCATTCTTCATGTGCTTCAACGCAGCCTGCGTCGCCACGAAAACGCCGCGAATGTTCGTGCCGATCAAACGCTCGAGTTCCTCCAGCGTTGTGTCCTCGAATTTTTTCGCAACCGCGATCCCGGCATTGTTCACCAACACGTCCAGCCGGCCGAGTGTCGAAACAGTCTTGTCCACGGCCGCTTTCACGGCAGCAGCATCCGTCGCGTCCGCCTGAATCGCGATCGCTTTGCGCCCCGTCTTTTCAATTTCTTTCACGACCGCGGCGGCCGCATCCGCTCCCTTCGTGTAAGTGATGGCCACATCCGCTCCATCGCTCGCCAACCGCTTCGCGATCGCCGCCCCGATTCCGCGCGACGCGCCGGTAACAAGTGCTACTTTGCCGTTTAACTTGGACATACGATCTCCTCAGGTCCGGATATTTTCCTCGCACAGCGTCGGAGGATGAATCTTTGCGCCGCGCCCAATTTCAGACATGGCTTGGGTAGCCGCCGGTTCACGACCGGGCCGTTTCGCGCGGACCTTTGATGTTCGCCGTGAGTGCAGCGTTACCCTTTATTTTCCCGCTGATTCATAGGGCTTGAGCCACTACCGCGGCATGCGCGTGAAAAAAACAAAACGGCCTCCGGCCGAAGCCGGAGGCCAGCACAAAACAAAACTCGTCTCAATTATTTCTGGGCCGGCAAATGAAAAATCAGCGACCGATTCAGTTGCGTTCGATTCGCGTCGGGATCGGTGAGCTCTGCGAATAAGTGCGCGATCGCTTCCTGCTCTTCGGGCGACCGTTTCTCGCGATCGGCGAGAAACTCGGCCCGTGCCTTGTCCTGCGTCGCCAGATCCTTGGTCGCGATCCACGTGTAGTGCGTAAAGTCGCCGTCCGTCCGCACCTCTTCTACGACGAGCGCGTACGCCAGGATCGTGCCGTCGGCGATCATTTTGTCGAAGACAGGCTTGTTGTATTTTTCCCAAGCCCTGCGATACTCCGCACCCTTTCCAGGTTTCACTTTCACGAAGCTGTATCGCGAACAAGGCAAAGTCCCCGCCGACGGATGCTCATTCGTGAAGCCCGAAACGATCGCCCGCGTCAGGTAATCGTGCGTCTTGGCAAAGTCCGTGATCGCCAATGCTTGCGCGGTCGGGCCGCCAGCAGCCGATGCGCCCTTCTTGCCGGCCGCCGAACCTTTCCCGGCCTCTTCATTCAGCTTTGCGATCTGCGCGTCCATCGCGTTCTCAACTTTTTCCACGCCGGCATAATCCGCAACCATGTACCAAATCATGTGCGTCGCGTTCTCCGGCACTCGTATGATCGGCTTATCCACGCCCCACGCTTGGATGACGCCGTCCGCCATCAGTTTGTCGCGCACCGGCCCGCCAACGGTCTTCACTAGATTGAGGAACTCGTCTTCTTTGCCAGGATTCACGTGATACTCGTACCAAAACGTCAGCGGCTGCGGCGTAGCACCCGAAGATTGTTGCGCTGAGGCTCCAAAGCACGACATCAGCATCAGCAATGCACAAAATAAAATTCGCTTCGTCATGGCGTCATGTCTCTCCTGAAAATTTAGCGAAAGCGGAATGGCCTACCGGATGGTAGGAAGATTGAACCTGACTCCGTGCGGATGCAAATAATTTTTGCTACCAGATCGAGAGTGTTTCAAACGCGCGCCTTCGGCTAGATCTGGAACGTGCTGAAACAGGGAGCTGCGGCGCTCCGAAGGAATCGAAACGCTCGACGCTATTTCCGCGAAGCCAACGAACTAATTTCAGGAATTGAATATGACGCCGTCGTGGTGCGCTCCGGCGGACGCGTTCCATCGCGCATCGCCTTCGCAAGAATTTCGACCGCCGTTCCCGCTAGCGGCGGCAAATAGATCGTCGCCGCCAACGCTCCTTGCCGCACCCAAACCTGCCCCGTCTTCACTTGCCCATCGACGCCGGTGAACGGCAAGCTCAACCATCGATTTCGTTCTTCCTCATTGACAACTTTTTCAAACGCACGCCGCGCTCCGATCGCCATCGCATCGTCTTGCGCGCCGACCAAATCGATCGCTTTATTTTGAGAAGTCGCCAACTTCAACCAGTTCGCAACCGCTTGCTCTCCACTCTCCTCCGTCCACTTTCCCTTGAGCGTAATAATTTGAATATTCGCCGGCTTGCTCTCCATCATTCCCGCGGTGCGCTTCTGCGCCGAAGAACTCTGCGACGGCCCTTCTATATACAGCACCGAACCGCCCCGCGGCAGCAGCGCTGCGAATTGCTTTCCCTGGATGCGCCCGATCTCAACGTGATCCGAGCTCACTGAAAATGTCGGCGCCTTCGACGCGCGATGCAGCTCCGGCAAATATTCCGGATTGCGATTCAACACCACCCACGCGATTCCCGCCGAGCTCGCCGCACGCGCCACCTGCGGCAGCGCCGTCCCGCTCACCGGCTCCAATACGATCGCATCGGGCCTCAACTCCGGCCGGTTCTGAATCGCTTTCAAAAGCTGCGTGCTCTGATCGACCGCATTGTTGTCGGCGTAGACGATTTCCGCGTCGATGCCGTACTTCTGTGACGCCTCTCGGGCAGCCGCAGCCTGCGCCACCTGGAAATCATTGTCTTCCGTATGAAGCGAAACTATGAATTTGAGCTTTTTCATCGCACGCCGACGCCACTTGGATTGCTCTTCACAATACCTACCGCAAGAACAAAACACCCCTGTTTTTTCGAGGATGCACCCCAGTTAGTCCATCACTAACTGAGAATCTGACGATTTTTCTAACTTTCGGATTGTTTCGCATTCTTACGCATTGCGCAATGAGATTGAATCCCGTTGAGCACAAGTGCGAACAACGGATACGAGTCAACCGAATTCGCAATCGCCAAAATCACATTTCACAAGTTGGAGAAGCTCGGTATAAAATCCGTGGCGATGAAAACTTTACTTATTCGGCTAGGACTCTTATTGCTTTTTTCGAGCGCGTTCGTCTGCCGAGTGCGGAGCGAAGAACTCAAAGATATCGAGTACGCGCAGGTTCAAGGTGTTCATCTCGCGCTGGATGCGCACATTCCGGATGGGGCTGGGCCGTTTCGCGGGGCGATTCTCGTTCATGGGGGCGGGTGGATTGCCGGCGACAAACAGCAATACATCACCTATATATTCAAGCCGCTGGCGGACGCCAACTTTGTTTGGATCAGCATCAATTATCGGCTCGCGCCGAAGTTTATTTTTCCTGCGCCCGCGGATGATGTCGAGTTGGCGATTCAATATGTGCGGAAGAATGCGGCAAAATTCAAGATCGATCCGAATCGGATTGCGCTGATTGGAGAGTCGGCGGGTGGGCATCTGGTTTCGTACGTCGGGGCGCGCGAGAAGAATCACGAGATTGCGGCGGTGGTTTCCCTTTACGGGGTGCATGATTTTGTCGCAGCGGCGGTGGAATGGAAGCCGGTTCCTACGGAGCTGTATCAGCTTTTTGGAATTTCGGCGGTGGAGGCGACGAACGTATCAAAGCTTGTCCAGGGATCGCCGGTCACATTCATTCACAAAGACATGCCTCCGTATTTGTTGATGCACGGATCGAAGGATGAGGATGTGCCGTACGAGCAGTCGGTGGAAATGTGCAAGGCGATGAAGGCGGCGGGAGCTCGATGCGATCTGGTCACCGTGAAAGGTGGCGTGCATGGGATGGATCATTGGGAGCCACACCCTGAATTGCATTGGTATAAGAAGGCGCTCGTCGATTGGCTGACGAAAACGTTGCAATAGATTGGACGGAAAAAGATTCCGCCGTTTCGCAACTCGAGATTGACTTTTTCGAGCGGCGAAACGGCGGTTTTATTTTTGGCCTGAAAAGCCGGATGGCGACATAAAGTCGCCGCTACGACGCGGCGGGCGACGGTCGGCGTTTTGTTATTGCGGTAGGCCGTTGCTGACGACTTGCACCTTCAGCGTGACGGTTCCGAGTTGCTGGCCGCCGGAAGAGGCTGTCCACGAAAGATTCTGCCAGCTTCCCTTTTCCGCGTCGTTGTTGGGCTTGACCGTCAGCTGAATTGGATACGCGTCGTGCGGAGCGACAACATATGTCGTGTCAGCCGGCTTCTGCGTCCAACCGTTCGGAAGCTTCGCCTCGATGCTGACGGTTTCTTCGGCGTCGGTGTCGTTGCGAACGAGCAGAGGCACCCAAAGCGTGTCGGTGCCGCCCGGCGCGACCTGCGCTTCCGGTGCGTAAAAATTCTGCATCTCGGTGAGGTTGTGGGCGACGGCGAACATGCGATAGAAGGACCACGGACCGCCGAGCTCAAATGCGGGCTGGCGATTTTTCGTGTCCCGAATAACGCTTGGCGTGAATGGAATCGGCGTCGTGTTGATTCCCTCAAAAATGTCGCCGGTGAGTGAGCCGCCGACGAGTGACTTCCCTCTTATCAAGCGAATTGGCGCTTCGGTGAACGCTTTCAATTGCGCGTCAGTGAAATCATTCTGCGTCTTGTAGAAGCCCCATGCTTTGGCGGCGATTTCGGAGTACGGAATTTTCTTCGACGGTGAAATGTCGGTCGTCTTGTACTCCGGACCTTTGCCCTTCGGCAAGTCGAGATCGGTCGCGTCGGAGAAAAAGTAAATCTTTTTCGGCTGCCAGGTGCGGAGGCCCTCGCCGTAATTGTTGATGCCGAGGCGTTGGCGCGGCGCCGTGAGTTGCTCGGGGAAGACGAGCGGATCGCCGGCCATGTCGAACGCTTCGGTGGCGAGGACGCAAGCCGCTTGATGGTCTTCGTGATTTTCGCCGACGACGTAGCCGGGCATCCACGTGAGAATCACCTCGGGGCGCGTGAGACGCACGAGCCGCACAACCTCTTCGAGCGATTGGCCGTGGCCCCAGATTTCGAGTGAGCGAAGAACGTCGCCGCCGGGGCTGTCCAATCCATTTTTCAAGAACCACGCGTCGGTCATGCCGTAGGAAGCGATCGAATGGCGCGCTTCCATTTCGCGTACGTCGGCCAACGCCTTGCCTTGTTCCCATCCGACCGCGTTGCCGCCGGAGTTGCCGCGCGTGCCGTAGACGACGGCGACGCGTTTGTGCTCCTCCTCGATCAGTTTCGCGATGTAGGCGGCGACCTCAATGTCATCGTCGGGATGGCCGACGATGATGAGGATGTCCACTTTATATCGCGGATCGGATGGCAGATTTTTCGGCGCCTGCTGGGCGTTGGTTGCGATTGATGCGAACGCAGCGAACAACAGAATGCAAAGAGACGATATCCATTTCATGTTGCGCAAAACCCTCCGTAGGATTTCGCTTCCGACCGTCGAACGAAAATAATGTGGAACGAAAAACGCCAACGGCTCGGACATCTTGCCGAGATGGGGCGCAGCATGCTGCGCCCCTACACAAGCTCGGATCCGTTGGTTAGAAGCGGAAATGCAATCCAAACTGCATTTCGCGCATGTCGGCCGCCGAAGTGATCTGGCCTGCGCCGGACTGATCAACGACGTTGTTCGGGTTTGCCAGGTTCACGTGGTTGAACGCGTTGAAGTTTTCCCATTTGAATTCGAGCGTCTTGCTTTCGGTGATCGTGAAGATCTTGCTCAACGAAAGATCGAATTCCTTGAAGCTGGGACCACGGAGCGAGTTATGGCTCACCAAGCCGTTGCGGCCAATACCTTGCGGAGCGATGTACGCCGCAGGGTTGAACCAGAGTGTCGCGTTCGGATCGGAAACGTGAGGATTGCCGATTTCATCAGGACGCGTGCTATTGAGGTCGGCGAAGGTGTTCGGCGCGCTCGAAACGGTTGGCGTGAACGGCAGGCCGGACTCGAGCGTGGTAATACCGCTAAAGTTCCATCCACCGAGGACGAGATCGACAGCGCGATTTGAATCACTGAGCCACTTACGGCCGCGACCAAACGGCAACTCGGAAACGTGGCTGATGGTAAGCGCATGCGTGCGATCGAAGTTCGCCGGACCGCGATCTTGCCGCCAGTCGAGGTTGTTCGAGAACACGCCTCCGGTTTCGGAGTCGGCCATCGCTTTGCCGTAGGTGTACGCAATCAGGAAGTCGACGCCGCGTGAGACGCGCTTTTGCAATTTGAGTTGCAGCGAGTTGTAGTCGGAGTTGTCGCAGTTGCAGGTTTGATACAGACCCTGGCTGACATTGCGGCCGTCGGGAGCGAACGCGACGAAGAATTTACGGCGCAGATCGAAGTCGGAGCACGTCGCAACGGTGCAATTCGGATCGAGCGCAGCCTGGTTGACGTTGGGATTGACGAACAAGTGGCGGCCGACGTTGCCGACGTAACCAGCTTCGAAGGTCATCGTCGGTGTGAGTTCGCGCTGAACGGTGAAGTTCCACGAATCGGAGAGCGGAATTCTGTAGCTCGATTGCGGATCGAAGAAGTAGTAGACGTTGAGGCCGTCGGGCAGCGGGTAGCGGCCGTTGGCGCCGATCGCCGGAGTTACAGGAACGGGCGGGCCAGCCAACAAGTTAAATACGGGCGAGTAATTGTTGGACTGATTCACCTGCTGCGGCAACGTGATTGGCGGATCGTAGTCGGGGCCTTGACCGAAGATAGCGCCGAGTCCTGCCGGCGAGAAGCTGCGTGCGTAGCCGGCGCGAATGACGGTTTTCGGCGTGAGCTGATAGGCGAAGCCGATGCGCGGCGCGAAGCCGAGATTGTAGGCTTGCACGCCCATGTTGGACGGAACCGAGCCAACGCCCGCGACGAGCACGTCGCCGGTGACGGGATCGAAGCTGCCTGCACCGCCGGGGCTTGCAGCGGTCTGCGGGAGATAATTTTCGTAACGCAAGCCGAGGTTCAAGGTGAGCTTGCGCGTGACGCGCCAGGAATCCTGGCCGTAGAAGAAGAGACGCGTTTGTCTGAGGCCAGGCTCGAAACCGGCGCCAGTGAAGTAGCGCGCGAAGTTGCTCGGGTCGGCCATCAGAAATGACGCCAGCGCAGAGCCGGTTGTGCCAGCATTGAGCGCATCCACATCGGAGTTACCGGTTACACCGTCAGTAAAGGTGATTTCGCCCGAGCGGTGAGAATCGCTCGGCACGCGCTGTTGTTGCGCGCGGCGAATGTCCGCGCCCCAGCCGAAGGTGTGATTGCCGTGGGTCTTCGTCCAGTTGTTGACCCACTGAAAGTGATTTTCGGTTTCTTTGAGCGGGCAGTTGCATTGGTTGACGCCGAGCGCGTAACCGAAGTCGAAGCCGCCGTCACCGTTGACGTAGAACGCGGGCATGCCGCTGGTTTCGGGAGTGCCTTGGTTGAGGCCGGGGAAGCCAGCGTCAGTCGCGGGCGTCGTGCCAACGCCGTTCGGCTGAACCCTGATGCGATAGCGATAGAAGCCAAAGCGGAAGTCGGTGATGAGCGAATTGCTGAGCGTGTATGTCGCGCCTAAGGCGATGCTCTGATTGCGCGCGGTGGCTGTGCCGGCGAAGCCGATGGAGTTGAGCGCTGGACCACCGGCGATGGCGCCGAAAGCTCCTGGAGCGGACTTGCTGAAGTCGGCGATGGTGTAGCGGCCGAAGAAGTGGAGCTTGTCGGAAAAATTGTAGTCGATGCGGCCGTCGCCTTGGTCGCTGTTGAAGGCTTCGCCGCCGGTCGCGATGTAATTGTTCGCGATGGCACCGGCGCCGGTATTCGGAAGCGGGAGGTAGCCGAGAATGCTCGTTACAGCGGCGGGGACGTTGGGTAAAACGTTGACCTGCCCGCCGCTGGAAACCGCGAGCCGGCCGGTGCCGTCGGGATTGCCCGTGGTGGGATCGAAGACCATTCCAGCTTGCGCGGGAACGACGGTGCCTTCGGTGGTCGTGACATTGAACGGAGTAGCGCAGGCTGTTGCGGACGACGTGCCATCAGCGCATATGAAGTTGCCGAGGAGCCCGCGCAGATCGCCGGTACGTTCGGCGGCGGTCGGAACTGTCGTCACCACGGAAGCGGCGCGACGACGACGGAGGCCTTGATAGTCGGTGAAAAAGAAGAGCTTATTTTTGAGGATCGGGCCGCCGATCGAACCGCCGAACTGATTCCAGCGGAGTGGCAGGCTCTGTTGCGACGTCCAGTCTTTGGCGTTGAAGAAGTCGTTGCGGAGATATTCAAACAGAGAGCCGTGGAAGCTGTTGCCGCCGGATTTTGTGGTCGCCTGGAGCAGCGCGCCGGCGACGGAGCCGAATGCGGCGTCGTAGTTCCCTGTCGTTACTTTAAATTCCTGGAGCGAGTCGATATTCGGATTGATGACGGCGATGCCGAGGATGGCGCTGTTGTTCTCGGTGCCGTCGAGCAGGAAGCCGTTGGAAGTGAACTGCTGGCCGTTGACGTCGATCTGGTAGCCGCCTTGCGGATTTTCGGACGATGCGTGCTGCCAATCGTTGAGCTGTGTGCCCGGCGTGATGAGCAACGTTTGTGTCAGATTTCGATTGAGAATCGGCAGGCTGCCGAGTTCATGAGTGCTGAGCGTCGTGCTGACGTCGGCGCGATCCACTTTCATGAGCGGCGTGTCGGAGCTGACTTCGATTTTGGTCGACGTCTGCTGCAAGCCAAGTGCGGCATCAACGCGGGTCGATGCGTCGATTTGCACTTCGGCGGTGCTCTCGAAGTCACCAAAGCCCGCCGCGGTCACGCGAACCTTGTAGTGACCGGCGAGCAAGTGGGTCACTTCGAAGTTGCCGCTGTCGTTGGTGACGACGTGAATGGTGTTGCCGCGATCGACGTCTGTGACGTCCACCGAGGCATTGGGCACGGCGCTGCCGCTGGGGTCGGTCACGCTGCCGATGATGTTTCCGAAGACAGCTTGCGCGAGTGCAACGTTATTTGTGGTTAAAAAAAAGAATAGAGACACACCTGCAAGAAAAACAAAAAACTTCCGGGACAAATTCAAGGTCATCACACACCCTCCCTGGGTCACGAACGGGCACACGCCACTCGTGAAACGTTTGTACCACATTTTTTACGAAGAATTTACAGCTTCCTGCGCGGAATTGTGTGGTGCGTACGAATCAAGTTTTTCGATAGCGCGTGGTAGTACCTCAGAAACATTTCACGACAAATCGAGGCACTAGAAGTTTCGGCGGTCCAACGTCGGATGTAACGCCGCAACGCGTGTTGCTTAGGGCGAGGGCGCACTAGGCATTCGCGCTATTTCGTTTGATAGCAGCCGATGTCGATTTTACCGTTCTTTATGCGGGGCGATCCGTCGAGATCGGATTCGCCCACGGCTAGTCCTTCTACGACGCCGGAACCAATCGCCGGCGAATCCTGTCGTAAGTGAAAATCCTTGTTCGTCGGATCGGCGAATTGTGGATTGGAGAAAGCGGAGTGTGCGTCGTTGCCGGTGGACTGAACGTATTTGTCGAATCCGGTGAGGGTTTCGCCAGATTGAACCCACTTGCTGTCCTTGGAGCCTGAGTCGCAGTAGTAGAGATTGTGATCGATGATCGCGGGGGGTTGGTTCTTGTCGACCTTGGATTTGTTGACGAACATCAGGCAACGCGAGCCGGCGTAGACAATGTTGTTCTCAAAAATATCGTCCGCCATGTTCCACTGCATCTGGAACTCACCGGAACCCGTGTTCGACGTGTCGTTGTCATAGAGCGTGTTGTTGACGACGATGCAGTGATCGGTGTGGCCTCGCTCTGGATCGTAGCCGCCGATCGACACGCCGGCGGTATTGTTGTGATAGATGAGATTGTTTCGCGCGGTGATGTAACTCGTGGCGCGGTTTTTGTGTTCGCTGGCCAACTCGATTCCGAAGTCCACATCGTGAATCACGTTCCGCTCGATCAGTACTCGCGTGCCGCCGTCCACGTAAATCCCGTCCGAAGATTGGTCGTTGCCATACGCCGGATTGCCGCGAGACGTGATGTTGTAGACGAGATTCTCGCTGACGATTCCGTCGCGTGCCTGATCAACGGCAGGATCGGGCGCCGTGCGCTCGAAACCGATGACGTCGATGCCGATATTGTTGTTGTCGTGGACGGTGTTGTGCGTGATGCGAAAGTTGGTGACGTTTCCATTCACCACCAGCGACTCGCTAGAACCGGTCTTCAGGTGATGCACTTCATTTCCGTCGATGACCAAGTCGGTGATCGGAGTCTTCGCGTCGGTGCCGTAGACAGCGATTCCAAATCCGTTGCCGCCGCTGCCAGGTTTATCACGACCGGGAAAAGTATTTTCGATGTGATGGACGTTGTTTTTCAGGAGTTCGATGTGGGAGCCGGACCCGGTGACGCTAATTCCCAGCGGAGTGAGGCGATGCTCGGCGGTGCGAAGGTTGCGAATCTCGAGTCCTTGCACTCTGACATAACTCTGATTGTGAATCGTGAGGATGCCGGTTCTGGCGGTGGGCGTGAAATGCGTCGCGTCCAGAATTGCTGTCTCACCCGAATAGCTTTTAAAAGTGATAAATCCGTCGCTGGAATTTCCGGACGCGTTGAGGCTTACGAGTTCTTCGTAAACTCCACCACGGATATTGACGGTGCTACCGGCGCGGGCTTTGTCCACGGCGTGCTGAATCGTGCGCCATGGAGCAGTCTCCGTGCCAGGATTTGAATCGTCTCCCGTTGTGGCCACGTAAAAAGATGTGTTGGTCTGGCCGAACGCGACGGAGGCGCACACGAGTACTGCAAGAAGAGTGAGGAATTTCACGTTCGTCTCCTATTCAATAGTTCTTCAGTAGAATTTCTTGCGCATTACTGCGGAGTCGCCTCGAGCAGAAGATGCTTCGAGAAATCCGCAGACAGATGCGCGACCGGCCCGTGAACAACTCCGAAGTCTTTTCCATCCACGTAATCGACGACGTGATAGGCGCGATCGTCCAACCCGCGTAACTCCAGCGCGCCCTTCCAATCCGGGGAATAGAACGCGTAGTACATCTTCTTGTCCTTGCGGATGACATGCGCTTCGGGCAAATCGAAACCAATGTCGTAGAGCGCGCCGAGATATTGCCCGCGGGCGAGATCTTTCTCCTGATAAAGCTCGAGCCACTTCGTGAAGCTCTTCTCGCGCTCAGGCGTGAGGTCGAATCGCCCGTGTTTCTGCTACAAGCGAAGGCAACACAAATTGCGTGCCGACGACTCCGCCGATGCCGAGCGTGGAAGCAAAATCGTCGTGATTGTCGCTGAGCTCGACGTGATCGCCGAAATATGGAACGTCGTCGCCCATGAGGCCTTTTATCGTTTTGCCTTTGGAGCGCACCTGAAAGGAACCTTTGGGATCGGAGGCGACCGACATGTTGAAGTGCGGCATGGTGTAGAAAGAAAACGCGGTGCCGCAGGGGCAGAACTCGACGAGCGAGCCGGGCTTGGCGCTCTGCGCTTCGTCGTAAATTGCCTTGAAGAAATCCGGCAAAGCCTCGACCGAGTCCTCAGGGCGTTTGTGATGGTGCGCGGGGTTGAAACACGGCGGCACGCCATTCATGTGCTGGCCGTCGAGTTTGAGGCCGTCGAATCCCCAATCGACGAGGATCTTGCGCACCAGCGCTTTGTGATAATCCACGACGCGCGAATCTGCCGGGCAGAGATAGTCGGAATCCCACCAGGAAATTTTTTGCCGCGAACCGTCTTTATTTTCCAAGGCGAGATCGGGTTGTTCGTCAGCAACTTGGAACTGGGGACGGCGCTGAGCGGCGACCACCACAGCTGCGCTTTAAATCCTTCCTGGTGGATTCGGTCGACCATCGCTTTCATGTCGGCATCGCCGCCGGGAAATTTCTTGGGATCGAGCTGCCAATCGCCGTAGTTGTTTTGCCAGCCGTCGTCGAGCGTGACCCATGTGAATCCCATTTTTTTGACGGTTGGCAGAGTGTCGTAAACCTGTTGCGGCTTGAAGTCGCGTCCGTAGCCCCAGGCGCACCAGATCGCGCCAAATCCGTCGGTCGGCGCGGAAGCCATCTGAAATCCTTGTTTCGACATGAAGCGGCGAAACGTGACGAGGGTCTTGAAATAATCGCCGTTGTGCACGGCGACAAACGAGCGAAATGTATGGAAGCTCTCGCCG
The DNA here is from genome assembly GCA_963850795.1 of uncultured Acidobacteriota bacterium. Lineage (GTDB taxonomy): Bacteria > Acidobacteriota > Terriglobia > Acidiferrales > UBA7541 > Acidiferrum. Next base: position 235,852 of record CAWKNS010000023.1, read on the forward strand.
GGCAATAGCTCCAGGTCTTTGCGATATTGCACGCCGACACGCAGCTTCGCTCGCGCTGGGCATCGAGACTGGCAGCGAAATCAGCCGCGGCCGAGGGTCCACCAAACCGACGCCGATGCCCACATCTTTTCGCCAACATCGACGATCGGCGTGCCGCCGCCGTAGTCGGTGTCATTCATGCCCAGATAATTTTGCTGGGAGAATCCGGCGTGCAGCGGAAGCACCCAATTGGGCCGTTTCTCGTAGGAGCCGCTTTGATACGACCAGAAAGGGACCTGCGTTGGCGCTGCGGTGCTCTGCGCATCAATTGTGTATGCGTTGTTGTTCCACTCGAGAATCGCCAGCTTCGATTTTCCGGTATTCGTGTAGTTGACGTCGAAGACAGCAAGATTGGGGAAGTCGTCGTACATGGTGACCGATACCGTTTTTTGCAGCACGCCAGATGTGCCGGTGATGGTCAGCTTTTCTCCGCCGCCATAGTTGTCAGAGACGTGTTCGCGCGATTGCGAAGCCAGAGCAAAATCGTTAAAGGCACGATCGCTTCCCTTCGCCGTCTCGGAAGCTGAGAATCCACCCAAGGGAGTTTCTTTGCCGTTGAGTCGCGCGATCACGCGACTGTGCGTGTTCTTGTCGAATTCAACTCGAAGGTCGGAGCTCTGGATGCTCGGCTGTTCCGCCGGAGAGGAGCGACGGCCGTCGCGGCCTTGTCGGGATGCGCGGCTACCTGTCCGCCGGCGAGCACCGCCACCGCAAGGATAACTACCGCAAAGAAGATTTTCGTCATGGTTTCGAGTCGGACTGGATTTGAAGCGCCCTCGTCCTCCCTCAGAATCATACCGCTTCTGGCAGGAGCGGGCGTCACTTTCGAACTATTTCTCTTTATATCTTTTTGTTTCGCTTGTCTAGATTAAACATCTCAATGAAATCAGCGATGGAGAAACGGAATGCCGGTTAGCGGGGGCCCGAGCCAAGAGTCAGGATTGGGAAAGTCCGCCCTGTCAGTCTCTCGAGTGTGACGCCAAAATGGGCCTATCCGGTTGCAGTGAGCCGTATGAACGTGACGTCAGCTGAGTGTTTGCCTGAGATGAGGCGCAGGAGTAGACTTCGCGGCAAGTGCCGGATAATCCTCAAATTGTCGGTCGGGGCGTTGGCCACTATACCGTCGTCGAAGTCATCGCGGGCGGCGGCATGGGTGTCGTTTACAAGGCGGAGGACACGCGGCTTGGGCGACCAGTGGCGTTGAAGTTTCTTCCCGACGACATCTCACATGATCCGCAGGCAATCGAGCGATTTCAGCGCGAAGCGCGGTTGGCGTCATCACTGAATCATCCGAACATTTGCACGATCTACGACGTTGGCGAGTTCAACGGGCGGCCATTTATCGCGATGGAGTTGCTTGAGGGCCAGACGCTGAAGCAGCGCATTGCCAAGAAGTCGGTCGGGCTGTCGGAGCTGCTGGAAATCGCGATCAACATCACGGATGGGCTGGAAGTTGCGCACGCCAAAGGCATCGTGCACCGCGACATCAAGCCCGCGAATATTTTTCTGGTCGATCGAGGGCCAGCCAAGATTCTGGATTTCGGCTTGGCGAAACTGGCGGCGTATCGAGAGCTCGCTACGGATGGCGCGAGCGAATCGTCGATTCCGACGCAGGTGCATTTTCTGGATCAAGGACAAACAAGCCCGGGCACGTCGATGGGCACGGTTTCTTACATGTCGCCGGAACAAGCGCGAGGCGAAGCGCTGGATGCGCGCACGGATTTGTTTTCGCTTGGCGTGGTGATTTACGAAATGGCGACTGGTGTTCCGCCATTCGCGGGTCCCGTTCCGGCGCTCATCTTCGACGGGATTCTGAACGCGACGCCAAGGCCCGCCACCAAAGTAAATCCGCGATTGCCGCAGGCGCTCGAAAGTATTTTGGAGAAGTCGCTGGAGAAAGATGCGGCGCTCCGCTATCAAAACGCCGGCGAACTACGTGCGGATTTGAAAAGATTGAAACGGGACACGGACTCCGGCCGGTCAGCGGCGGTCAGTACTTATGCCGACGTGGGCGAAAGAGGCCGCCGATCGAACGTATCCCACCGGCAACTCATTTGGGGAGCGATTGCAGCTGCTTTATTGCTGATTGTAGTGGCCGTGGTCGGCTACTTTGCCACGCGAACGATTCCACCGCCTCGGATCACGCGAACTACTCAGCTCACGAGTACGAATCCGCCGAAGTCGGACATTGTCACCGACGGCGCTCGATTGTACTTCATCGAAGGCTTGTCGAAGTTGTCGCAGACGTCAGTGACCGGCGGCGAAACGTATCCGGTGAAGACCGAGCTAGAGGACACCGGTTTCGCGAATGTGTTTCATATCTCGCCGGATCTTTCGACATTGCTGATGAACACGGCGTTGGGGACGGCTCTGGACGGGCCGCTATGGGCGGTACCGGTGCTTGGTGGTACGCCGCGACGCTTGGGAACTGCGAGTGGACACTGTGGTGCGTGGTCGCCCGACGGCACGAAGATCGCGTATTGCAAAGGCAACGACGTATTCCTGGCGAACAAAGACGGAGGCGACGAGCGCCGCTTGCTGACTGCAGCGGGGACGCCGAGTTACTTACGATGGTCGCCGGATGGATCGATTTTGCGTTTTACGGTGAGCGATCCGCGCACCAACTTGCGTTCGATCTGGCAAGTATCCGCCGACGGAAGCAATCCGCATGCGCTTCTGGCGGGTTGGAACAATTCACCGAACGAGTGTTGCGGAAGCTGGACACCGGACGGAAAGTATTTTGTGTTTCAGGCAACAGGAGGCGGGACAGAAAATCTCTGGGCGATACGCGAACGCGGCAATTTTCTGTCGTCCAAATCGGAGCCGACGCAGTTAACGACTGGGCCGATGAATGTGGGAACGCCGGTCCCCAGCGTCGACGGCAAGAGGCTATTCGTTCAAGGCTGGCAACCGCGCGGAGAATTGGTTCGCTACGATGCGCGATCGTCGCAATTTGTACCTTACCTTGGCGGAATCTCGGCGTTGGGAATCGATTTTTCTCGGGATGGGCAGTGGATGGCGTACAACGATGCGACCGACGGCACGCTGCGACGAAGCAAGGTGGACGGAAGTCAGAAGCTTCAGCTCGTTTCTCCGCCCATGGTCGCTTATCTTCCGCGATGGTCTCCCGATGGCAAGCAGATCGCTTTTTTTGGGCATCCGCCGGGCGAGCACTTTCAACTTTATGTGATTCCCGCGGAGGGCGGTTCACCTGAGCTGCTCTATCACGACGATACGAATCTCGCCGATCCGAGTTGGTCGCCGGATGGGAAGTCGTTAGCGTTCGGGGAAAATTCGCTCAACAATCAAGGATCGGCGGTCTACACACTCGATTTGAAGACACGAAAAGCGACGAAGCTGCCTGGCTCCGACGGGTTGTATTCACCGCGCTGGTCGCCGAATGGGCGCTACGATTGCGGCTATTTCGCTCGACTCACTCAGGCTGATGCTCTTTGATGTCACCACTCAAAAGTGGAGCGAGCTTGCCAAAATCTTCGTTGCGTATCCGAACTGGTCGCGAGATGGGCGCTACTTGTATTTCGACGGAACGCTCGACAACAAGGAGAGTTTTTTCCGCGTACAGGTATCCGACGGAAAACTCGAGCGGCTCTTCAGCCTGGACGGGTTTCAACCGGCTAGCGGGCCTTTTGGAATCTGGAGCGGACTGGGTCCAGACGGAACGCCACTGGTGGTTCGCGATGCGAGCATTCAGGAAATTTATGCGCTGGACTGGGAAGTTTTTTGAATCAGCATCGTCGAAGCGAGGTCTCACCGGCGTGTGAGCGGCTACTGCAACTTTGCGTACTCCGATTTCGCTTGCAGCAAGACGGGAACATTTGGATCGGCGTCTTTCCAGAGGGTGAAGAAATCGTTGTACGCGGCGCGAGATTTTGCCGTGTCTCCTGCTAGCGCGTAGGAACGCGCGAGGCCCAGATGGGCCAGGGCGCCGATCGGCTCGTTGAGAACGACGCCAGGCCAATCCAAGATTTTCTGAAACTCGACAACTGCCGGCGCCCCCTGATGCGAGGCGAGAAGAGCTTCGCCTCGAACGTAAACGGGATAGAGGTTGGTTCGCAGCGTGCTGCTGCCAGGAATACCGAGTTCATAAGGGGATGCAACTGCCAGCGCCTCCACAGCCTTCGCTCCATTGCCGGGAACCGCGAGCGCAAGTTGAGCGCGCAATGTCGGCAAATAGTTGAAGCGAACGACGGTGTCGTCCGGCAAACGTTTTTCCAAGTCGTCCGCGACACTTTTCGCGCGCGATGCGTCGCCAATCAATGCGAGCGCCAGTGCCGCAACATACTGAGAGTCGCGGCCGTTGTTCATTTTCGTCAGGCTATCAGCGACGCGCTGTTTCGCCTCCGCAGCGTTTCCGTAAAGCGCTTCCCACAAAGCCGCAGACGCTTCGCAGTCGGCGGCCATTTCCTTGTCGCCGGCGCGTTGCGTCGAGCTTAATTCTTGCCGCGAGAAGTCGCGAGCAACGCCTACTTTTCCCTGGTACGCCGCCGTCGCCGATTCAAAACCGATCATGACACTTTCATTGCCCGGTTTCCCGGTCGCCCACGAAACCTGCTCGGCCATGCCCGGTACATCCGATTTCAAGAACGCAAGGTCGTACAGAGTAATTCGCAACGCGGCTGAATCGAAATTCTTGGAGATCGCTTCTTTTCCGGCCGTTGCGGCCTCGTCGAGACGATTCAACGTCAGATATCCGAGAGTCAGATTGCTGTAGCTCAGGCCGTCCGGTGCGCTGATGCGCGTTGTCTCACGAAACTCCGCAAGCGCCTTTTCATGCTGTCCCAGGGTCTGGTATAGAACGCCGAGATTGGTCGGCGCCACGCCTTCGCGAGGATAGATTTGCGCCCAGAGTTCGTAAACCTTGCTGGCTTTTTCCTGGTCGCCCGTGCCGAAGTCATAGTAGTGCGATTCGATGTAGAACTTTTCCCATTCACTGACCCGGGAACGAAGATCGTAGGCTTTCTTGGCATTTTCAGCCGCGAGCGTTTTTTCGCCGAGGTTGCGATAGGTGGTGCCGAGGATCGCGTACGCCATGGCGAAATTCGGGTCGAGCTGAATCGAGTGCTCCAGTAGCGGTATGGCAGCGGTGTAGTCGGCTTTGACCGTCAAATCCCGGCGCCCCATGCTGTACGCCTGAAGGGCTTCAAGCGACGGAGTGGTGGCCTGCTCGATTGGCGTATCGAGTTTCTGAATCGTTTTTAGGGATTCTCCCAGTTGTTCGCGAAGCTTGGTCGAAGCCGTACCGAGGGCGCCGAGAACTGCTTCTTTACCGTTCGCGGTGACTTGTTGTTGAGCGACCGAATCTCCCGTCTGACAATTGACAGCGCTCACGCCCACGACATATTGATTGCCGATATTGGAAATCGAACCGCCTAGATAAACTTTGCTTCCAAGACGCTGGCAAAGGTCGCCGGCCATCTTGGGCGAAAGTTTGCTGTCCGGCGGGACTCCCATCAGCCGCAGTTCCTGCTGAATTCGTTGCTCGGAGATCAGACTCAAGAACGGAGATTGCTGGAGTTGCGCCGCGAGCCCTTGTCGCAACGTTTCGTCGAAGACGGGGTCGCCGGTTTTGTTGGTGAAATTGGCGAGAACGATGGTGTCGGCCTGAGTGAGGGCATGCGCACGGCGCGTGTTGTAGAGCCATCCGCCAAGCGCCAGTATCGCGATCAAAACGGCAGAGCCGACGGCTATCCTTTTCCATCTCGAGCCCGAAGCGCTTGTCTGCGCGGAAGCTGCGACCGCTGCCGGCACGGATACGGAAACTGTCGTCTGCCCGGATTCAGTAACCTTTCGCAGCGCCAATAAATCCGCGCGAACCGCCGCGGCGTTTGCGTATCGTCGATCGCGATCTTTCTCAATGCACTTGTTAATGATTTCTTCGAGTTGCGACGGCAACTGCGGGTTCAGGCTCCGCACGGATTCAGGCGCACGGGTGAGAATCGCCTCAATGATCGCTCCGCCGGTTCTGCCGCCAAACGCAGCTCGTCCTGTAGCCATTTCATAGAGCAAGAGACCCAAAGCGAAAATGTCCGCCCTGGGATCCAGGTCGTCGCCGCGCACATGTTCCGGCGACATGTAGGCTGGCGTGCCGCTGATAATGCCGACGATCGAGATGCTCTCCTCCGTCGTTTTCGATGAAGAATCAGCGGGCGTGCTTCCCACAACACCTTTGCTGACCAGTTTTGCGAGTCCAAAATCCAGAACCTTGGCCTGGCCATCCTTGGTGACGAAAACATTCGATGGCTTGATGTCGCGGTGAATGATCCCCTTGCTGTGCGCAGCTTCAATCGCACTGCTGATTTGAATCCCAAGATCGAGAATCTGCTCGATCGGGAGAGGCTTTCCATTGATGTGCTGGCGCAAGGTTTCGCCGTCGATAAACTCCATCGCGATAAACGGAGCGTTGTCCTGCTCGCCGATGTCGTAGATCGTGCAGATGCCGGGATGGTTGAGCGCTGACGCCGCTTGCGCTTCGCGGCGAAAGCGCTCCAGAGCCTGCGAATCCTGAGTCATGCCGTCGGGTAGAAACTTCAGCGCAACGGAGCGGTCGAGCCTCGTGTCGATCGCCTTAAAGACGACACCCATTCCTCCAGCACCGAGCTTCTCCACGATCCGAAAGTGAGAAATGGTGCGGTCAATCATGATTGGGTGAGTGCGGGTGCAGCCGGCGATTCAGGTTAGAGGGTTTGATCCGTCAAAGTATCGTCGTCCGCTTTTCGACGCTCGGTCTTGGGCGGCCTCGGCGATCCCAACACGTTGATCGCCCGGGAGCCGTCGCCGTAAGCGGCCAGGTCCACGGTTTGTTCCAATTCCAACGCGACGTTCTTGTTGCAGACGCTGCAAACAAGCGCGCCGTAAGCCGAGCTGTCTTTTTGAATGAAGACGTTAAAGCGCATGACCCGTTCACAACAAACGGGAATCCAGATGTTTGACGTGAGGGGTGAAGTCAAGGCTCACCTATCCAGAACCACTTGGCCGGGAGTATACACCGAAACCGAGGCGCCATAGCTCCAATGGACAAAGTCGGAGGAGCAAGCGGATCGCAACAAATAAGAACTATCGAGTAAGAACTTTCGCGCGAAATAAGGAGGAAATTGGTACCCGGGGGGGGACTCGAACCCCCATGAGGAAAAATCCCCGGAGGATTTTAAGTCCTCAGCGTCTGCCATTCCGCCACCCGGGCGCCGAGCCACTATCATATATTGTTTTGCTGCACGTTTAGCCGATTGTCGCGTATCGAGCCATTTGCAAATCGAAGGGAGATCGCGCCGCTTTTGGCGCGCGTTGCGCGCTTACCAAGGCCGCGAATGGAGATGCACGTCGCCGTCGGGCCAGCGGGCGCCGTTCAGGGACTTCCACATCGAATCCAGCGGCAGCACGATTGCGCCGGTTGGCTGGTCGGCCCAGGTTGCGCCGAGCACTTTTCGCCAGCCAAGCGCGTCGTACCACGAACGCAGCGCTTCGCGGCAAAAGAGCAGCAGGAAATTGACTCTCCATTCGCTCGCGGCAAAGGCTTGCGCGGCTTCCATAGCGGCTTGTCCGTAACCGTGTCCGCGTTCGCCGCTGCGCACTAAGACTCCGCCGACGCCGGCGACATCCAGCGATGCACCGGAAATTTGAACGGTCTGGCGCACCAGTCCCACGTGGCATACTTTTGTGCCGTTCACGGAAGCAAAAACGTGCGTTTCAGTGGGACGCCAGCTCAGTTTGTAGCCGTGAGTGTGGCTGGGATCTTCTTCGCCACCTGCAAGGTCGCGCTTCACTTCAAGGGGATAAGATGCAGAAATTTCTATGTCGATCGATGGCTCTGGACGGACAGTATCTTGACTCGACGCTTTTCGGTTCTCTTCCGTCTGCATCGTGATGCTCGCTGTTCACTCAACTCAAATCGTCGCGGATCGCTGCTCGCGGCAAAAATTCCGCTGAAGAAACTTGCGACTAGCCTGCGCGTCAATCCAACCTGTGCCGATTGCGTGCGAATCAGCGATGCTCAATCCAACGGCGGAGTCAGTTAGTGCAACTGAAACGGCTGCACGACGCGCGTAATGACGCCATCGGGACTCGGACTATCCGGATCGAGGTCCGAAGCCAAGCTCAGGTGATACGCAAGGATCTGAGGGAACACAATCTCGAAAGCGCCGCGCAATTCGTCGGGTAGATTCGGCGCCATGGCGGGCACAAAATCCTGTCCGAGCCCGGCGTCGGGCTTTGTCGCGCCCACGACAATCACGTGTCCCAATTTTTTGTGCTGCAACTCGTGCAGCAAGTCTTCCTCAAACCGGCGGCGCTCCGGATCGGATGAGAGCATCGCCACAACATAGGAGTCCGGCCGCAGAAAGCTGAGCGGCCCGTGCCGCACGCCGAGAAATGTCTCGCACTCCGCGACGATTCTACCCGCGGTCATCTCCAATACTTTCAGCCGCGCCTCACGCGCCACCGGCTCGAGCCCTGCCGACGTCAACACCATGAATCGATTCGGGGCATTCGCCGCCAGCTTGCGACCCAGCGCATCGAATTCCGGAATCGCTCCGTTCACCGCAGCCGCAATCGCCGGCAAATTCTGTTTCAACGCATCGGGCTGCGCGATCAGCGTCCCGGCGAGCAGCAAATTCGAAAACGAACTCGTCATCACCAGGCTGCGATCGTTTGTCCGTGGATCGAGCACCAGGGGATTTACTCCAGGCAGGCGCAGCATCTCGCCTTTTTCGTTGCACGTGATAGCCAGGTGCGCCACGCCGGGAAACATCTGCTTGATTCGCTTGATGACGCCGACGCTCTCTGGGCTATCGCCCGAGCGCGCGATCGAAACCAACACGCCGTTGGACACGAACGCCGGCACGAGCCGGAACAGATCTTGCTTGGAATAGAGCAGCAAATCCGTGGTGGGAATCGCGGTCGCGTTCATCCATGAAGCGGCTACCGCGGACGATGCATAGGCGGACGTTCCCGCGCCGCAAATCACCGCCGCGCGTCCCTGCACAATGTCGCGCGCATTGCTCGCCGCAACGCGCTCGACGGTCGTAGCCCATAACTCGGGCTGCTGGCGAATCTCCGCGTTCGTAATGCGACCGCGTCCGTTCAGTTGATGAGAGTTTGAATCTTGGCTAGCTGCCATGGAACCGTAGTGCCTTTCTAAATTCGGTTATCTCGCAACGTACTCTACGTCCGAGGTCGACTCTCTAAACATCCCGCCCATACTTCCCCGTTGCGCAAACAAGCGAATCCCACAAAGGATTCGCTTGTTTGGCCCGGTTTTTTAGACAGGCTAATCGTTAAAAATACAATTTAAGTGCAAATTGTATTTCGCGCTGATCGTTCTGGCCGTCGCGCGTGGACGTAATCGTGCCAAAACTGTTGCTCGTGTAATCCAGCGATCCGGGGGCCGCGGTCACGCCGTTGCCGCCGAATCCGGGATTGGTGAAGTTCGGATGGTTCGTCAGGTTGAAAAACTCCGAACGAAATTCCAAGCGGAACCTCTCGTTGAGCTGGAACACCTTGAACAGCGAGAAGTCCAATCGATGGAATCCGGGACCGACGAACTGCGCCGGGCCGCCGCCGAGCGGGCTGAAGTCTGTCTGCCCGATCGTCGTCGCCACCGGTGGAGTCGCGAACGCTTGTGGATTCAGCCACTGGTTGACGTTGTGTGCCCCCGCGTACGGATCTTGTCCTGCCACCTTGATCGCATAGCAGCCGAAGCCTGAAGTCGTCTCGGTTGCGCACGGAACAGTGCCGGGCTGGCCGTCCTGAAGAGTTAGGATCCAGTTCGTTACCCACCCGCCAAGAACGGCGTTCATTACGCCGCTGCTGTCGTGAAGGAAGCGCTTGCCGCGACCAACCGGCAACTCGTAGATACCGCTGAGATGCACAACCTTGTTGATATCGAAATCGCATCGTCCGTAGTCGTGGTTGATGCCCCACCCGGGCAGATAGGCAGCCCGGAATCCGGTGATGGCTGTTCCGTTCAATACGTCCGGTGCGTTGGTGATGCAGTTGGACCAGGTGAAGTTACCCAACACGCTCAGTCCGGCGTTGAAGCGATGCTCGTAGTTCATCTGCAAACCGTTGTAGTGGCTGTTGCCGGCGAACTGCGTGTAAGTCGCGCCCGAGAAATCCGGGTACGGCGAGAACGCCAGTGAGTCCAGCCCCAACGGCAAAATCTCTCGTGGTGAGTTCGGATTCGTGTACACCGCCAAATTATGCACGGTGTTTCCGACGTATCCCACTTGGAAGGTGTCGTTGGCTGCGAGCTGATATTGCAGCGTCAGGTTGTAGCCCTGCGTGTTCGGGGTTTTGTTTTTGAAGTCCTCGCCGATGAATCCAACGCCGCCGGGCTCTGCCGCCGCCGACGTCAAGGGAATGTGCGTCAGACCGCTCTCGATGGTGCCGATGGCGCCGTCCGCGAAGGTGATCGGAGCGTTTGGCACGAGGTTCGGGAAGCTCAAATTGAACTGGAATGGGAACTCGGCATAGGTCAACAGCGCCGAATTTTCGAAGCCGCCGTAGAAGATGCCGTAACCGCCACGCGCCACCAGCTTCGGTGTCAGCTGATATGCGAAGCCAACGCGCGGTGCGAAGTTCGTTTTCTGCGATTCTCCCAATCCCGGCTGCCCGGTGCATTGGAGCGCGATGTTGTCGGTAGCAAGCGCCGCGGTGAAGTCAGCCGAGAAAGGCGTGTTGCAACGCTTGTTGGTGAGGTAGAACGTCGACGTTCCTCCCGAGCCTGCGGTCGGGGATGGCACGAAGTTCGATTGTGCTCCGTAATTTTCGAGGAGCTGTCCGAAGTATTCGTAACGGAGACCGAGATTCACCGTCAGTTTCCGTGTCACCTTGATGTCGTCTTGAGCGTAGCCCGCGTAGTAGTTACGCTTCATCGACGTCAACGCGATGTTCGACGCCTGAACGTTGTCGGAGCCGCCGACGAAATCCGCAGCACCCGGTACCGTTCCCGGAATCGGTGTGAGCAGCAACTGAGCGAGACCCGTGTTGCCGCCGCCGGTCGAAGGAATTTCGCTGTATGTCCCGTTGAAGTCCCAAGCTCCGCGGCCTGATGGCGGCTGGAGAATGTTGAATCCGAGTCGCTGATATTGGAAGCCAACTTTGATGGTGTGACGTCCCAGAGATTTTGTGAGGTTATCGGTCACCTGCGATGTCGTGCTCAATTCGATCGATGGCAGGAATTGGTTGCTGCCGAGCTGGTTCAAACCGCTGATGAAGAATGATCCCAAGCCGCCGTTGGAATCGGCCTGTGGCACTCCTGGAATTCCGAAAGAGTCTGGGATTCCCGGGGTGTTGGCATTGGGCTGCAGTCGCGAAGAAGAGATACGGTTATAGCCAACGCGCGCTTCGTTGATCAATGTGGGCGAGAACGCGTGCGTGTAGCTGAGCACCGAGTTCCACGATTTCGCGAGCTGGTCGCCCGTGGAGAACGATCCTCCGTCGGCGATGCCGCCGAACGGCCCCGGAATGAACGTCGGATTGTCCATGAAGCTTAGGCGCCCGAAGATGTTGTCTTTCTCGCTGAACGAATGATCGACGCGCACGTCGAACTGATCCACGTTGTTGGATAGCGCGGGGTTGGACGCAAAATTGTTGAAGAGTCCGGCCGAGGTCGGCGCGGGATACAAATTCAACAACTTGATCGCGTTGGGGTCCAGGCGACCGCCGGGAAGGATGTTGCCCGCGAAAGGTTCGCGCACGAAACCGAGCTGCGTGCCAGCCGGACTCGATCCGCAGGGCGCGGTAATTCCGCTAACTGGATCGGCCACGCCGCAGGTGATGGCCCGCGTTGTGGAGGGATCAAACACCTGTCCGAGTGCGTAGGTGCGGCCCAGCACGTCGGTGCGCGTGCCGCCCTGCGTCAGCAATTCGGAGAGATTGGTGTAGCCGCTGCTGCGCTCGAGCGCGGTCGGGACCGTGGAAACATACGGCACAGCCTGGCGGATACGCGTTCCCTCGTAGTCCATGAAGAAAAACGTTTTGTCCCTTTTAATTGGTCCGCCGAACGTCGCCCCGAATTGATTCTGGCGATACTTTCCTTTCGCAAGGCCGCCGGAGTTCTCGAAGAAGTTCGCAGCGTCAAATTTATCGTTGCGCAGAAATTCCCACGCGCTGCCGTGATATTGGTTCGATCCCGACTTGATCGTCGCGTTGAGCACCGCGCCGGCCGACCGGCCCATTTCGGCGCTGTAGTCGTTCGTTTCAACCTTGAATTCCGCGATCGCATCGACCGGCGGACGGACCGCGTATGCCGTGCCGTTCAAAAAGTCGACGAGGTTTGCGTTGTTGTCCAAACCGTCGAGCAGGTAGTTGTTCTGCGCGGGCCGCAGGCCGTTGGCGGCGAAACTGCCGCTCGCGCCAAGTCCGCGAGTATCGGCCTGGTCCTGCGTCACGCCGGCGGAGAGCTGCGCAAGAAATGTAAAGTTGCGGCCATTCAGCGGCAGCGATTTCACTTCGCGCTCTTCGATAACCTGCCCGACCGACGCGTCCTGCGTCTGCAATGCCGGCGGCGCATCATTGACGATCACCGTTTCGGACGCAGCGCCTGCGGGCAGCGTGATATCGACAAGCAGTTTCTGCTGCACATCGACGCTCACGTTCTTCTGTTGCACCTTCTGAAAGCCTTTGAATTCCGCGGTGAGCGAATACGTGCCGATCTTGATCGGAGCAAAGATGTATTCGCCGAGAGAGTTCGTCGTCATCGACTGCGTAACGCCAGTGTCCTGGTTTGTCAGTGTCACCTGTGCGCCGGCGATGCTGCCGCCGCTGGTGTCTTTCACCGTGCCCGAAATCGAGCCTTGGTCGACCTGGCCGAACGTTTGCGTCGGCAGGGCGAGCGCAAACAACAGAAGCGCCAGGATCGAACACAATTTATGATTCAAAATAAATTTCAACATTCTTTTTTCGCTCCCAAAAATTCCCGCCTACGTGAGTACGCGGTCCAAAAGTTGACCTACTGCCCGGTGTGATTCCATGTAAGCGTTTCTGTGATCCATCGCTCCCACCAGATCGCAGTGGGAAAAAGCGATGCGTCCGAATGGACCGTTGCGCAGCGCGTCCCGCGCCGCCGGTTTTCCGTCGCTACCGAAAAAGAAACCTGGCTGTGGGTTGATAAAGGCATGTCCGAATCGATTCATCACGATTCCGGCGATGTCGCGCTTGGCGTCGAATCCCGACTGCGCAAACATGTCGGTCATCTGCTCGCGCAGACGGCGTTCGTAGTCGGCGAATGGCGTAGAAAGAATTTCGGCGCGTCCGAGTTGTCCTTGCGCGCGCGCCGGCATTCCTGGCTTGGTGAAATCGATGAAAAAGGTCAGCACGGTTGGCAGGTCGGGGCCCATCGTGTCCATATCGACGCCGAACAATGCGTTTTTTCGTACATTTACGAATCGGCCAAAGCCTTCAAACCATTGCGCGCTGGAAATTCCGAGATTGTAAAGGAATCGCCAGTTGCGCACGGCGACGTTGACCGTCATGTACGGCGAATAAATGAAAGAGTCGTACGAGGCTTTGCGCGTCTCATCGAGGTCGCGGACAACGTGTTTCGTGATCCAGCCGCCGCCGGCCATCACGACCGTCCGCGCCTTGACGCGATACTGCTTGCCGTCTTTGTAATAGACGACCGAAACGAATTCCGCTTTGCTCGGTTCGCCGATGTGCTCGACGCGCACCGCGGTGGAGTCGAGCCGCAGCCGCACACGCTGGCCGGCATTATCGAGCGCGGCGTAATTCACGCGATTCTTCCAGACCGCTTCCATCGTGCGCGGTCCTTCGATCGCATTCGGAATCATGGTTTTCACCATGAGCCGCGTCAGGCCGGAGTTTCCGCCCGGGAAACATCTGGATTCCCGTGGCCATGCTGTCGTCAACGGTCGGAATAATTTTCGACCATTCGTAAAGGAGATACGCCGAGAGCGCGTCGGGACCAAGCCCGAATCCGCCCGCCGCTTCGTACGCGTCCATCAGCCGGACGGTTTCCTTGCTGACCCCGTACGTGCGGCAGAAATAATCTTCCAGCGTCATGCTGTCGAGTTCGCGAGACTTCGCGTCGCCCGGGAAGTCGTAATCGAGTGGCGGCACGAACGGGCTTTTCCGCGTGTCGCCGCAACATGTCTTTTTTCAGCGCCTCGGGAAACGGCGTGCCTTCGAGGTTTTTGCCCCATGGGTCGGTGACCCAGATGCCGGGCTTGTGTCCGTACTTCTCGCCGAAATACATTCCCAGCGCTTCTTTGCCGTTGATGCTGCCCTCGCCATACGGACTGCGCGGGACTTTGATCTCGGGACTCGGACCTTGCCATTTCTGGTAGGTCTTAAACGCATCCCAATCGAGACCCATCATGTCGTATACGGTCTTGAGGAAGCTGTCGGGATACGGCGGTTGGAAGTGAACGGAAGCCTGCGGAGCGTACAAGCGTGTGGCCGTCAACGATGAATTCGTTGCGCTTGGCCACGCCGCCGAAAATGTGAGCGTTGTCGAGGATCAGGCAGGTGCGCTTGGCGTCAGCCTGCTTGCTGAAAAACATTCCGGCCGATAAGCCGGCGTGACCGCCTCCGACCACCACGCAATCGTAGATTTCGTTCGTCTCGGTGAAGTCGGTGGGTTCTTTGTCGAATTTGCCGTCGCGGACGCCGTGCGCGCCCTGAAGAACTTGCTCTGTGTTGCCGGCCGACCCTGCGTAGTCGCCCTCGCCCGAGTAGCCAGTCCAACCTGCGACAGGCTGCCGGTCCTTGGGTTGGAGTTTGACCCTGCGCGGCGAGCGAGAATGGACATGCCGCTCCTGCGGCGACCGCCGCGGAGGTCATGAGCATCCCGTCGAGAAAATCACGACGCGAAATGGGCTCGTTCAGACCGAGAATCTGGTCGCGACGAGGACAATGGGCCATTCGCCGTACTCCTCCAGCCCGGCACTCGACTTTGCCGGGAAACCGCCCCATCGTCGCGCCTCGACGCGCGACGATGCTTTACTTTCGTTTCGTAGCTAATGCTTTCGTTTTGGGTGTAGTTGCAGTGAAATTATGGGAACCACGCGCGCAAAGTCAAGAGAAAACGGAGCGTTAGAGGACGCCAATAATTGCTGCGCTGCATTGGCGAATTCGATGGAATAACGCGGTTAAAGGGACGAACCGCAGTGACGACTCTAATCATCGGGCCGTTGCCGCTTTAGCGACGTGAACTTGAGAAATAACAAGTGACTTTCGATTTGTTGCGAGATGTTTCTTACGCCATGCAAGATGGCGGCGTGGTAGGATGCGCCGGTTGCGACCGGGCGAAGGTCTCGATTTTACCGCGAGCTGGCAGAGCGAGGTGCCATGAAGAAATCCATCGGCGACAACATGATTCCCAAGGGCTGGTCGTTCGAGCGCGGTCTCGAACTGGTGAAGAAATCCGGCTGGGATGGCATCGAACTTTGGCTCGGCGATGTGCCCTGGTTCCAGATGGAAACCACCGACGCGCAGGTCACCGAATTGCGGCGCAAAGTCGAGAATGCCGGGCTCGTCGTGTCGAACGTTTCGACCGGGCTGCATTGGGAGACGCCGCTTTCGTCGCGCGATCCGGCGGTGCGCGCGAAGGCGATCAAGATCGTCGAGCGCGAGATCGAGACGGCGCAGTTGCTCGGGTGCGACGCGATTCTGGTTGTCGCGGGACTGGTGACGCAGGAAGTTCCGTACAACGAGGTCTACCAACGCTGCGTCGATGCGATGAAGCAGCTCGCGCCTGTGGCCGCGAAAGCGAAAGTCGGATAGGCTGCGAAAATTGCTGTTCGGAACAGCGATTTCTGATCACGCCGCGAGAGTTTTGGACATTCTTGAACGAAGTCGACAGCCCTTCGGTCGGCATCCATCTCGACGTAGGAAATATCCACGACACAGGCTTCGCCGAACAGTGGATCGAGATGCATGGGCCGCGCATCACGCGCATCCATTTGAAAGACGTGATGAAAAAGCGCGGACGCTGCTGCGACGCACGGTGTACACGAGTCTGTATCATCGGCGACAACAACTGGCCGGCGATTCACGCCGCGATGAAAAAGATAAACTACGACGGTTGGCTCATTGCCGAAATGGAGGCGCGCTATAAATACGCGCAGGATCAGCAGTTTTACGATACCGCCGCCGACATCGATCGCCTCATCGCGGGCACGCTGTGATGACGCGAATTGATCGCAGGGCGAGGGCTCGGGGATGAAAGTCTCGCGCCGCGAATTCGTAAGCACAGCGAGCTGTGCCGCCGCGGCGAGTTTGTGCGCGATTCCCTCTTCCGCATCCGCCGGCAGCGTTTCTTCCGCGAACTGCGAATCTCATCGCATGTTGCTGAATCTCGAATCGAATTGCGCGCTTCCTGAATCACTCGGTGGAATGCGTGCCGCACTCGGTAGTTCGCATCGCTGCATTGCGGCAAGCGAACTCTTATTGGGCGACCTTGACGGCGTCTTGATTGTCGCGGCCGCGGGATCGGCCAGTCCCGGAACCTTCAGCGCTGTCGCTGAACTGCTCGCGCGAGGCGCAACGGTTTTGTGGGAGTCTGGCGCTGCGTTTCTGAGCGCCGGCGATTTTGCGCAACAGCAAGCGTTGACGAAGGAACACTTTGGAATTTCGATCGGAGAGCCCGTCGAGATTTGGCCGCAACTCAATCGCGAAAGTCAAAAACCGGCGCGTCCGTCCAAGGTGCTCGATCGAGGCGCGCGATCGGTCACGAACAAATTCCATACATTACTTACCGCTGGCCGCAGCGAGCCCATGTGCGCGATTTCAGCCGGGTATTGCCAGTATCTGCCGCGAGCGGACACGCGATTGCGCATTGGAAAAACATGCCCGTAGCGTTGAGCAAGAATGCTGGGAGCAGGCACATTGATTTTTCTCGGATCGCCTCTCGGCCCCGCGCTTCACGCCGGCGACCCCGAAGCTCACCGGCTTTTCCAGTCGATCGTTGCGTAGCTCGCTTTTCTGAGTCCGGAATCCCTCGTATTTTGGACCCTCCGCATCGGTGCTATACTGCTCTAGCTAAACGAGATAAGTCCTTTCTTCGCCTGAGGGGAAAATGCCAAAATTCGCGATGGTCCAGGTCCCTTTTGCGGCCATTTTGCGCCGAGGTGTGTGCGGTTGGCGGTTCGCCACGACGCTCTCTGTGCTCGTGCTTTCATTCGCGATTTCGGCGTTCGCGCCGACCGCAGGTGCGCAAACTTCGGCGACCGCGGCACAGCCGGGACTCGAGCCGATTCGCAAATACATCGCGGAGGGGTGGGACACGCTGACGCGGTCGCTCGACGAGTGCAAATCGATTGTCGATACGAAGGTGACGACCACGTCCGTGCTGTACATGCCGGCGGATTTTGAAGTGCCGCCCGCGGTGCAAAAGCTTCAGGCAGAATGCAAAGTCGAAGCCAAGCATTTGCCGATCGTGATTCACAATCTCGGCGAAATCGATGAATCGAAGATCGATCCCGCAGGACTTTTGTATCTACCGCACAAGTATGTTGTGCCGGGCGGACGATTCAACGAGATGTATGGGTGGGACAGCTACTTCATCATTCGCGGATTGTTGCGCGACAAGCGAGTCGAGTTGGCGCAAGGCATGGTGGAGAATTTTTTCTTTGAGATTGAGCATTATGGCGCGATTTTGAACGCGAATCGCACTTACTACCTGACGCGATCGCAGCCGCCGTTTTTGACGTCGATGATTCTGGATGTGTATGACGCGAAAAAAGAGGCGGGAAAAGAAGATCGCGCGTGGCTCGAAACGGCGTACGGTTACGCCGTGCGCGATCACAATTTGTGGACGCGCGAGCCGCACTTGGCTGGAGCAAAAGGCCTCTATCGTGAACCGTATCTCGCGGAACCAACCGGGCTGTCGCGCTATTTCGATTTTGGTACCGGCCCAGCGCCGGAGAGTTTGAAAGATGAAACGGGACATCTGGCGCAGGTCGCGGCGTACTTCTTGTCGCATCCGGAACTTGGGCACGAGTATCTGGTTCCGCAGAAATCGGGAAGCGATGCGAAGGATCATGTCGGCCCGCTCTTTGCGATGCAGGTTTGCGAGAGCACGTCGACGACGATGGCGAAGTCGGATTGCGCTTCGGCAGGCGGAGTTTCGCTGAGCGCCGACTATTACAAGGGCGATCGTTCGATGCGCGAATCGGGATACGACATCTCGTTTCGCTTTGGGCCGTACGGTGTGGCGACGCATCATTACGCACCGGTTTGTTTGAACAGCTTGCTGTATAAGGCGGAAGAAGATTTAGCGCGCATGGCCGACATGCTGGGAAAGAGAAAGGAATCGGCGGAATGGCACGGGCGCGCGAAGAAACGAAAAGACGCGATCAACAAATATTTGTGGAACGCGCAGCGCGGAATGTTTTTCGACTACGACTTTACGACACAGAAGCAATCGACCTACGAGTATGTGACGACGTTCTTGCCCCTGTGGACGGGCCTCGCAACGAAAGATCAGGCCGCCGCAGTTGTGAAAAACGTCGGCATCTTCGAGCGGCCGGGCGGATTGATGATGAGCCCATATGAGACCGGCGGGCAGTGGGACGCACCCTACGCATGGGCGCCGAACCAATTGATGGCGGACGATGGAATTCGCCGCTACGGATTCAACGAAGTCGCCGATCGCGTTTCGTCCGAATTTCTTTCAAACGTTCTCGAAAATTTCCGTCGCGACGGAACAATCCGCGAAAAGTACAACGCTGTGACGCGATCGTCCGAAACTGCCGTCACCGCCGGCTACAAAGTGAATATTGTCGGCTTCGGGTGGACGAATGCTGCTTTTCTAGTTTTGTCGCGTGAACTGCCGGAAAGCGCCGTTGAGAAGCTTGCGAAAGAGTAAGTCGGCTCAACGCCGTACTACGCGTTGCGACGCAGTCGCCACAAACAGCCCGCCGCCAACGAGCACCAAACTAATCCACGCGTTGTGCAGCGCAGGGCCAGAAGCGATTACCGAAATAGGAAGAACCGCGAACACTGTAGCGAAAAGTGCAGCCTTTCTTGCTAGCAACCCAACGAAAAGCGCTACTGCAATCACGGTGGGAAGCGAAACGTAGAAAAACAACACCCGTGAGCCGCTCATAAAGACTTGCCACTGATCCGCAATACCGGCAGAGTTTCCCGTCATCAACGCACCGAACTGCGTGTGCGTGAGCATAAACGCCATAAATGTGGCCGCAAGTATACCCGAGAGAATCAATCCTGCGATCGAAACGAGAATCGTACGTGGCATCAGACAGACGCTTCGCGCTATTCTTCGCCGCTGATCGCGCTGCGGATTTGCTGCAGATAATAGTCGTCGCGCGGCGGCGTGGCGCCGGTTTGGCTGGCGACCCAGGCGCCCATGCGGTTGGCGGCTTCGTTCATGGTGGCGAGCGACGCGCGGCGAAGATAGTGATAGATAAGCGCCGCGGTGAAGGCGTCACCGGATCCGACCGTGTCGGCGACGTCGATGCGAATGCCGCTGTGCTGATGAACTTCGGTGGAGCTGACGAGCAGACTGCCCTTCGCTCCGCGGGTCACGCAAACAAGCCG
Source organism: uncultured Acidobacteriota bacterium (assembly GCA_963850795.1). Taxonomy (GTDB): domain Bacteria; phylum Acidobacteriota; class Terriglobia; order Acidiferrales; family UBA7541; genus Acidiferrum. Next base: position 255,427 of record CAWKNS010000023.1, read on the forward strand.
CAATCCGTATTTATCACGCAGCCAGCGCGCGGAACGCTCTTCATCCGTAAATGTGCCGCCAAGCGACTTCACCGCGATTGGCAATTCATCCTGATTGAGCTTGACGACATCGGAGAGCTTCAGCGAGTCGTCGAGCATTTCCGCCGAATAAAATGGCGCGCGCAAATTCACGTCGAAGATGCGCGTCGTTCCCCGCCCTACTTCCTGAAGAAATGAACGGATGGTAGCGCGCGATTGCGGAGAACGCTGCGCAAGAGTGCCGAAGCAGACGGCGTCAACGGTGGAAGCCAGCTTCTGCCATTCCGGAGTCCATTCAAAGTAGTCCCAGGCGCTATTCGGTGTGAATTCAAAAGTAGCCTGTCCCATCGGATCGACATCTACTTTTGCCGTACTCGTGGGATGCTGCGTATCGATCTGCAAAAATTTGCTGCGCAGGCCGATGCGCTCGAGGCGGCGGCCAGCGGTGCGTCCGAGGGCGTCGCTGCCAACGCGGCTCGCGACGATGCCATGATCGCCGAGCAGGCTCGTCATGTAAGCAAAGTTCGCGGGAGCGCCGCCGAGTTCTTTGCCTTTTGGCAAAACATCCCAAAGCAGTTCACCGAGACCGACGATGTTGTAGGACTTATGCGCCATAGGCTGGGCTCGCGAAGTCGATAGATGTGTAGAGATGGATGCCTGTTATATTAGGTTCAGAATTCATGGCTTGGCGTTCTGCCGTTCTTCCATTTGGCCGGCGGCGCCGAGCTCGCGCACGGCATCTTCTTCACGGCCCATGTTGCGATAGGCCTGGCCCAGCAAATGGTGCGTCATAGGGTTGTTGGGATCCATGGCGACGGCGCGCTGTAAGGCACGGACAGCCAACTCGGACTCTCCCTTTTTCTGCAAAACCTTGCCCATCAATATATACGGTCCAGAGGCGGTTGAGTCGAGCCAGATGGAACGCTGCAAAAGCCTCTCGGCATCATCGAATTTCTGGACCCGCGAATACGCATCGGCAAGCTTGTAATAGGCATTGGCATAACCGGGATTCAGCTCAATTTCTTTTTGAAATTCGACGATCGCTTCAGGAATTCTGGAGTGAAACATATGGACTTCACCGAGCAGGTTGTGAGCGAGCGGTAATTTCGGATCGATTGCGACGGCTTTTGCTGCGTACTCTTCGGCGATGGGACCAAAATCCTGACGCAACAACATTCGAGCGGTGAAGAGATACGCCGCCGCGGAATCGGGCGCCACGCCGAACATTTTCGCGAACGCGCCGCGCGCCCCCGGATAATTTTTCGTCTGGATATAGCAGACGCCAAGAATGTACGCGGCATCGACGTTGGCGTTGGGAAACCACGTCTGTACCTTTTCAAGCGCGGGAATCGCTTCATTGGGGCGGCCAGCGAGATACGCGGAAAGCCCCAGCAGCTGCGTGGATTCGCCGTCGTTCGGATTCTCGGCCTGCGCCTTTTTCAGCGCAGCGATGGCTTTGAGATAGTCGCCCTTTTTGTAGTACGCGAGACCAAGCTCGTGCGAAAGGCCTGGCATCGCCGGATCTTTTGTTTGCAACTCTTCAAACGCAGCGATGGCGTCGTCGAATTTCCCTTCGCGCAGGAGTTTGCGCGGCGCATCAAACGCCGACTCAGGCGGTTCGTCCGGCGCGGTTGCCGCCGAGGCGTCGTTCACTGCGCCGGTCGAATTCGGTTTGGGCGCAGTCTGCGCGAACGCGAGCGGCGAGCCGAGACCAATCGAAAGAAGGCCAACTGCGCAGCGAAAATGGAACTTCGACATTGCGAATTCTCGAAATAAATCGAACCAAGATTAGAACATAAAAAACGGGGAGCCCGCGAGGGCTCCCCGTTTTGTTTGGGGTGTGGTTGTTCTTCTTTTGTTAGAAAGTCACGCGCAAACCGAACTGCAACTGGCGCATGCCGGTCGGCGAACCTGGCGAGCCGTCACCTTCGATATCGGTGATCTGGCCGGCGTTACCACCGCAGTCGATGCAAGTGTTGCCTTGGTTCGAGTTGAACCCGAGGACAACGTGGTTGAATACGTTATAAGCATCAAAGCGGAATTGCGCCTTGATGCGTTCGGTGACCGTGAAGCTCTTGGAGAGCGACATGTCGGAGAAGAACGCACGCGGTCCGCGGAACGAATCGAAGCCGGCGTTGCCGACCTTTCCGCAGGCTGGAAGTGCGAACGGTCCGGATGTTGGCCGCGCCAAGCTGCAGGAATCGACGCCAGCATCGGCGGGACCAGCTGCATAGGTCAACGGAGCCACAGGCGTGAATTCATACCACTGCCCGTTCACTTTCTTCGGCCCTACATTCGAAGGATTGGCCGTTGATTACGTCGGGGCGGCATGGTCCCGCATCGGAGATCTGGCTGCATTCTCCAATGCTCGGCGTCCACGGAAGGCCTCCGCTGTAGTTAAGAGTGTTGCTGAGCTGCCAGCCACCGATAATCAGATCCATCGCGCGGCCAGATCCACTCATGAACCGCTTGCCTCTGCCGAATGGCAGCTCGTAAACGGTGCTGAGAACGAATACGTGGTTGCGGCTGAAAGGATCCGGGCCGTATCCGACACGTGGATCCACGGAGTAGTAAGAGTCAGTGAAAGAGTTCGCATGCGAGTACGTGTAGTGGCCCAAGAATTGGAGGCCACCCGAGAAACGCTTCTCGACTTTCACCTGCAACGCTTCGTAGTTGCTGCTCGCGTCGTTGCCGAAGTAACCGATACCGCCAACCGCGCAGCATCCGTCCGGCAGTGCTGGTACGCCGTTAAGGAAGAGGCGGCGACGATCCGATTGCGGCGTGAAGGGCGTAAACCCTGACGGCGCGCAAGTTGTCGGCGTTGCGCACGCGATCGGATTGGTCCCGGGGCCAACAGCGACCTCGTTGGGATCGTACGAAGGACCGAGCCCGGCAAACACGTGTGTGCCCTTGTTACCGATGTACGCGACTTCCACGGACATGGTCGGAGTGACTTGGCGCTGGATCGTTGCATTCCAGGCGTCCAGGGTCGGCAAACGTTGAGTCGTCGGTCGGACGCGCGGTGTGACGTCGCCGTTGGGTCCTAGCAACGGCAGGGTGCCCGCGGAAGAGATGTCGCCGAGAATCGCGGCGAAATCAAACGCCGGTGGCCCTTGTGCCAACGTGAAGATGGGACTGCGCTGATCGGAAGCCGCCGTATTTAGCGTTGAGTCTCGAATCGACTGTTGCGCTAGAACCGGCAGGTTCTGGGTAACAACGTGACCGAAGTTCGACCCGAACACGCCGATGTCGAAGCTGCGGCCGTATCCCATGCGGACGACGGTTTTCGAATCGAACTGGTAAGCAACACCCAGGCGTGGTGCGAACGCCTTGTAGGTGTTGTTGATGTTGCCGTTCAGTCCGATCGGGCCGTAGCCGGCGACACGGATAACGCCTTGGTCCAAATTCGCGAAGCCGCCGTTACCTTTGCCGTTCACGCTCTCGGGGAAGTAGATTTCCCAGCGCACACCGTAGTTAAAGGTGAATTTCGGCGTGATGCGCCAGGTATCCTGCCCGTAGAAGAACAGCCGCTTCTGCCTTTCGGCCGCCGTCAAGCTCGTGCTGACGAATCGCTCGAACTGCGTGACGTCTCCTAGCAGGAAGGTTGCGAGGGACAAACCGCCGTTGCCGGCATCGGAAGTTCCGTTGGAGTCATAGTGCAACTGACCGGTCCGGTTCGCGTCGCTCGGCACGCGCAGGTTCATCGCGTAGCGAACATCAGCTCCGAACTTGATCTCGTGGTTGCCCTTGATCTTGGTCCAGTTGTTGACGAACTGGAATTGTTGTTCGCTCTCGGTGAGCGGGCAGTTGCAGCGGCCGACGTTCAGTCCGTCGCCAAATGCCGTGGGAAGCCCCTGGTTATTGTCCTGGTTCCCGTTGCGCTCGGTAAAGAACGAGGCCAAACCGGTGGTTGACGGTGTCCCGAGGTTCAATCCGGGAACGCCAAACGCGGTCATCGGCGTCGTGCCTGCGTCGGAATAGTTCGTTTGCGGATTGTATTTGAAATATCCGAACCGGAAGTCCGTCAACAGGTTCGTGCCGATGGCCTTGTTGAAGCCGGTTGCCAGGCTGTAGTTATGAACCGTCGATTGGCCGTTCAAGCCGCCAGGGCCGAAGCCCGGGCCACCCAAAGCGTCAAGCGCTCCCTTGCCTGACAGGTTGAAGTAATCGAGGCTGAACCGGCCGAACACTTGGAAGCCGCGTGGCGCGTTGTAGTCAATGCGAGTGTCAAACGCGTTCTGGTTGAAATTGCCCGAGCCCGATCCGTTGAAGTTGTTGGAAAGTGCTGACGTTTGGGCTGCCGGCAAAGCCGCGAGAATTGCCACGGCCTGAGGCGAGATTCTTCCGATTGGAATCAGATTGCCGGCGAAAGCAGTGCGCCCTGAACCGTCCAATGCTGCGCTCGACGCTGGATCATAGATCTGTCCGCCGCCGTTGACGGGGCCGAGGTATTGGCTGAGGTCGCAGAAGCCCGGCGTTGCACTCGTGGCATTCGTTGCCGGATTGCAGCTGTTGACAACCTCCGATGTCGGAAGGGTGATCTGGTTTGTTACGCCGCTCGTCTGGCGCGTTCCCTGGTAATCGGCGAAGAAGAACAGCTTGTCTTTGATGATCGGACCGCCGACAGCCGCTCCGAAGTCCTTGTACGTCGCCGGAGGCAAGCCCGCCGCGGCGGACTGCGTAAACGGATCCCGAGCTTGCTGCCCGTCTCCGCGATAGTCATAGAATCCGCTGCCGTGGAACTGGTTCGTTCCAGACTTTGTCTGGACGGTCACAACACCGGCTACGGCTTTGCCAAATTCGGCGTCGTAGTTCTGCAGCGCGATTTTCGATTCCTGAATAGCGTCCAGGTTTGGATTGACGACGATGATTCCCAAAATGGGATCTTGGTTGTCGGTACCGTCTAGTTCGAACGCCGTGCCGCTGAAGTGTTGGCCGTTTACGAAAATTTGCTGGCCGCCCTGTGGATTTTCCGTCGCCGCATGGCTCCAGCCGACGAGTTTCTGCGTTCCGGGCGAAAGCAACTCGAAGTTTGTGAAATTGCGGTTCAAAATTGGCAAGTCTTCGACGTATTTCTCGTTAAACGAGATAGCCACGTCGGCACGGTCGGTCTTGAGCTGCTCTATTTCGCCGCTGACTTCAACCGTCTGCGTAACGTCACCCACCGTGAGTGCAGCGTCGTTACGAGATGACGCGTCGGCGGACACTTGGATATTCTTAACTTCGAATACCTTGAAACCGGCCGCCTCAATTCGGACGTTATAGAGGTCCGGAATCAAGTGGGTAACGTTGTAGTTGCCGCTGTCGTTGGTGGTCGTTTCTTCGACCGTGCCCTTCGCGACGTTGGTTACCGTGACCTTCGCGCCCACAACTCCTGCGCCTTGAGGATCGGTGACCGTACCGAAAACACTACCGAACACTGCTTGCGCAATTGCTTGCGGAACGTTGAACGCAACCACAAAAGCCAAAACGAGCAATCCCACCCAAACAGATCGCCTTGCCATTCTCTCCTCCTTGCGGAACAGAACGAGCCACCCACCCCGTACTGCGAAGAACAGTTCCTAAAGCGCGACCCCAACACGGACACCCCAACGCGTACCGGAACCACAGCGATTCAAATGATTCGTAATTTAGCGGTTGAGGGAGAAATGCACGGCAGACACACCGACAGAAACGGCATGCTCATCGGGACACCCTCCCAGACGAACAACTACCTCGACACGGAAATGCACCCCAAAACTTATTGCACTCTACTGGCCGCTGCAGAGACGACGACTGCGGCGGCGGCGAGCCCTCGACGAGCTCCAAAGTCCTAACGCGATGCCTACTATTAAATTTTTTTCTATGTTAGATTGAAGTCTCAGCGCGTCTGATACTGTTACAGTTCATAAAGCCCCAGCTTGCAAGCACATGTGAGGGTTGTTACACTCCGGTTAACCATGGGTGTCACGAGGGGCCGTTGACGGAACGCGAGCAAAATCTCGGTCAAATTGATCGGCTCACGAGCAGCCATGTGCTGCACGGGTCAGAATCCCTGTGCAAGCTGCTGCGATATCTGGCCCGCCACGTCCTGGACCATCCTGGGACTTCCATAAAGGAATACCAAATTGCGACGGAAGTATTTGGACGGTCGGCCGACTTCGATCCGCAACTCGATTCCATGGTGCGCGTCCAAGCGGGGCGGTTGAGGGTAAAACTATCGGAATATTACTCGGGCGACGGGGCTGAGGATCCGATCATCGTAGAACTGCCGAAGGGGACGTATGTGCTGGCGTTTCATTACCGGACGGCGAGGTCGACTGTCGGGGTTGGGGGTGTAGTTGGGGTCGCCCATTCGGCTACGGTCGCGGAGCCCGCAGCGCCTCGGCGGAATTGGATCATCGCGATCGCGTCGCTGACGTTTTTGCTGGCGGTGGCGGCTGTGGTCATTTTGAGCCTGGTTTCAAATCGGAACTCGGCTCAGGCGGGAATTTCGCATGATGTGGATGCGGACGCCACTGCGGCGCAGCCCGCGGCGATGCGCGTCTTCTGGAACGGGTTTGTATCGGGGCAGGGCGAACCTTGGGTGATTTTCAGCAATGCGAAGTTTGTGGGTCGGCCCGATTCGGGCTTGCGGTACTACGATACCGGTAAGGACCAGAAAAACATCACAATCTTTGATCAATACACGGGCGTCGGCGAGGTGCTTGCCATACACGCGCTCGACCATCTGTTTGACAGTTTTCACCGGCAGATTCGTGTCAAACGCGGCAGTTTGTTTTCACTAGACGACGCCAAGAACAACAATCTGATCTTTGTGGGCTCTCCACTGGAAAATTTGACGCTGCTCGAAGTACCCGGCACCGAACAGTTTGTCTTTCACCGCGTGCCGAGCGGCCCGCGAAAAGGCGACCCGGAAATCATCAACGTGCATCCGCAATCGGGGGAGCCGAAGGAGCTGCTGGGAACGCCGGGTGCCGATCCACTCACGGAAGATTACGCTGTAGTCGCACTGGTGAAGGGATTGGAGCCGAACCAGTCGGTGCTGATATTAGCGGGCGAGACGACGATCGGGACGCAGGCTGCGGTGGAATACGTCTGCAACAAGAATTCGGTAGAGCAGCTGTTGCTGCGCCTTTCGGTTTCTCAGACGGGACAGCTGAAGCCGTTTGAAGCGGTGCTTCGGGTTAAAGTGACGCGCGGCGTGCCCGTGGCGACGGAACTTGTGGCATTGCGAGCCACGAACTAGCTGGCTTCCCTCGCTTCGTTGCGTAATTTGAATTGTTAGCGAGAGGCAGGAAGAGACTTCGGGTCCAATTCTGCGGCGCGTTGAAACTCTTTCGTCGCTTCGTCTTTCTCGCCCTTACGTTGTAACGCCAAGCCCAATTGATAGTGAGCCGGCGCGTAGTTTGGCGTCGCATTGATCGCGGAGCGAAACTGCGAAATCGCGCCGTCCAGATCGCCGGCGTTGAGCAGTCGCTTGCCGGAATTCGTGGCGAACAGCGCGGCTTGCTGATTCGTTTTCTCTTTTCCGATTTCGATTCCAGCTTTCGATTCGCGTGCGGCGCCTTCGTTGTCGCCGAGTTGACGCAGGACCGCGGCAAGCGTAGTGTGCGCTCCGGCGAATTCTGGCTGCAGGCGGATGGCTTCGCGCAGAGCATCGGCAGCATCTTGAAGCTTGTTTTGCTGCTTCAACACGGTTCCGAGCGTGTAGTACGCCTCGGCATAATCCGGCTTCACTTGAACCGTCTTGCGCAACTCATCGGCTGCGGGCTGAAAGTCGCCTTGCTGCCAGAGCGTGACTCCGAGCGTGTAATGCACGTCGGCTTGAAGCGGATCGATGATTTCGGCCGTGCGAAATTCCGCGGTGGCTTCGGGCAATTTGTCTTGCAGCTTGAGCGCGAGGCCGAGATCGTAGTGCAGCGTCGGATCCTGCGGCGTTGTCTTCAGCGCAGTTTGAAATTGCGTCGCCGCAGCATCGAAGTCCGTCTTTTGCAAGTAGGCGACGCCAAGATTCGTCTGGTAGCCGGGATTGTCGGGCCGTAGCTTGAGCGCGGATTGAAATTCAGCGATGGCGGAATCCGCGTCACCCGTTTGCAATAGCGCGAGGCCAAGATTGTTGTGCGCGTCGGCATTGTCGGGTTGCGCTTTGATGACCTGGCGGAACGCGGTGAGCGCTTCATCGACGTTGCCACGACGCTGCTCGACGACGCCGAGCGCGCTTTGCGCATCGACGAGACTCGGATCGAGTTTGCTTGCCGCGGCAAATTCGCGCAACGCGCCGTCCGAATCGCCCTTGTCTCGTAGCGCCTTGCCCAAATAGAGATGCGCTTGCGGATCGGCAGGCGCAAGACGCACGGCGTTTTCGAGATGCGGAATCGCCTCCTCGAAATTATTGTCGTCATACTGCAAAACGCCGAGATGCAGAAGAGCCGGTCCGTAGTTTGGATTGATCCGCAGGGCTTCCGCGTATTCCTTCTCCGCGTCTTTTATCGTTAAGGGAGGCGGAGCCGCGGCACCCGGCTTGGCGGAAGTGCCTCCATCTGCGGCATCGGAATTCTGCGATGCATTCGCCGGAGTCTTCGGCCCCGCACCGCCTCCGATTTTTTCTTCCATCGCGGGCGCCGACTTTGCGCCAGTCGCCGCCGCGGCCTGCTGCGAAACCTCACGCACAATCAACGTCCCCATCTCATCGAGAAGATTGACTCGGCCAGGATCGAGTTCGAGTCCTTTGCGCATTTGCTTGATCGCGCCCGCAGTGTCGCCAGAGGCATCGAGAGCGCGCGCCAACGTGCGATACGCTTCGGATTCCGTCGGTGCAAAGCGGATCGCTTCGCGCGCGGAACGCGAGGCCTGCTTTGGATCGCCTTTCGCCATGTACGCGTTGGCCATATTGATGTGCGCCTGAAAGAAATCGGGGTGAAGATCGAGCGCCGCTCCAAACTGCTTGATCGCGGGATCGATCTGTTTTTGCGCGAGCAGAACCCATCCCAGCGAGTTGTGCGCCTCCGCGCTGCGCGGCTGAATCGCGACGACTTTCTCGAAGTCGGCTTTCGCCGAAACGAGATCACCCTGCTGCAACGCCGCAATTCCCTGGCGATAGATCGCATCAGCCTGTTCTGCCGAGTTCTGCGCCGGTACGGCAAGCGGAGCCGCAAGCATCACGATCAAGAGGACGCCAACAAAAAAAGGCGCTGTATCCAAGAAAGCGGGCCGACGATTCATCCAAAAATCGTAACACGCTAGCCCGATTCTTAAGCCCCTAGCAGAGGCACAATCCAAGCAGTCGTCTTGACCGGTTCAAGGCGCGCACCTACCATCGAATAAAGTGATGAAAGTTGCCGGTTCTCGCGGAAGGCGCGGCGTATCGCGCTGGTTCTACCTGGTGTTCGTAGTCGTGTGTCTCGCTTGCGTAGCGATCGCAGATGAACCGCGTCCGGATCAAGCGCAAGCCCAGAAGCAGCCCGCCAAACCGCTCGCCTATTTCACCGACATCGCGAAAAAAGCCGGCCTCACGATGGTGAACACTTTCGGCGGCGTCACCACAAAAAAATACATCATCGAAACAACCGGCACCGGCGTCGCCATCTTCGACGCCGACAATGACGGCTGGCCCGACATTTTCATCGTCAACGGAACAAAACTCGAAGGCGAGCAACCAGCAGGCAAAGCTGCGTCGAATCACCTCTACCACAACAATCACAACGGCACGTTCACCGACATCACAAGACAAGCCGGCCTCGTCCACACCGGCTGGGGACAAGGCGTCTGTGTCGGCGACTACGACAACGACGGCTGGCCCGATCTCTACGTCACGTACTACGGCAAAAACGTGCTGTATCACAACAATGGCAACGGCACATTCACCGACGTCAGCGAAAAAACCGGCGTCGCGGGCACTGGTAAAGCCTGGGGCACCGGCTGTGCGTTCGTCGATTACGATCGCGACGGCCATCTCGACTTGATGGTTGCGAACTACGTCGATTTCGATCTCGCATCGACACCCGCACCGGGAGACCGCGCAAACTGTATGTGGAAAGGCGTGCCTGTCATGTGCGGCCCGCAGGGTTTGCCGACCGCGAGCAACATCCTCTATCACAATCGCGGCGACGGAACGTTTGAAGACGTCACAAAGAAAGCGCAGATCGACAAAACGATCGCCGCCTACAGCTTCAGCGTAACAACGCTGGACTACGATGACGACGGCTGGCCCGACATCTACGTCGCGTGTGATTCCACCGCGAGCATCCTCTATCACAACAATCACGACGGCACGTTCAAAGATGTCGCGATCACCGCGGGCGCCGCCTATAACGAAGACGGCCACGCACAAGCCGGCATGGGTTCCACCACCGCCGATTACAACGGCGACGGCCGACTCGACATTTTCAAAACAAATTTTTCCGACGACACCGCAACGCTCTATCGCAACAACGGCGACGGCACCTTCGATGACGTCACCTTCGCGGCCGGACTCGGCCTACATACGCAATATCTCGGCTGGGGCACGATGTTTTTCGATTTCGACAACGACGGCTGGCCCGACCTGCTACTCGTCAACGGCCACGTCTATCCCGAGGTCGACAGCCAGCATCTCGGCAGCAATTTCCAGGAGCCGCGCATTCTCTACCACAACAATGGCAACGCAACGTTCACCGACATCTCGGCGAGCGCAGGGCCGGGTATCACGAGTGTGAGTTCGTCACGCGGCCTCGCGATCGGTGATTTGTGGAACGACGGCAAACTTTCCGCCGTCGTCAGCAACATGAACGCGCCGCCGAGTTTGCTGGTCAACCAGGTGCGTGCGTCCAATCACTGGGTGGCATTTCATCTCACCGGCGCGTATCCGACGACGAAGTCGTCCGATGCGAACCCGCCGAAATCGACGCGCGACGCCATCGGCGCGCGAATCAAAGTGAAAGCCGGCAACCGAACTCTCGTCGATGAAGTCCGCAGCGGCTCCAGCTTTATCTCCAACAACGACATGCGCGTCCACTTCGGACTTGGCGCCGCGACGAAAATCGATTCCGTCGAAGTCCGCTGGCCAAGCGGCCTGACCGAAACGTTCGCGAAAGTTTCCGCCGACAAATTGAATGAGTTGAAGGAAGGATTGGGAACAACAGTGAAGTGATGCTACCTCCCGGCAAGAACCAAGGGGAGCAAAAATTCCTGCAGTCGTTGGCTTTCAGCCATGTCGAGATGCCCCAAACGAATCCCCATCTGGGTGGGTCCGTTGAGGCGGACAACACATCCCACACCGACGATCGGCTTCATTCCGCGCGATAAATGCATAGATATGTTCACCGACGAGCCGATCGGAATTGCCCTCGGGACCTTAACCAGCAAACCTTCCATACTTACGTTGACGCTTTCGCCGTCGATCTGTTGTGTCCCATACGTGAGCAACACGCGCGATTTCACCGGCACGCGCCGCGTTCGCCTGCGTTCGTGCTCCGTCGCAGCTTGCGTCGCGCGAATCAGCCGCAGCAGTCGTTCTTTATCCAACGGCTTGTACAGAAAAAAACTCGCGCCCGCCTCAAATCCCTGCGACACCGCCGTCGGCCTCTGATCGTCGCTGATCAACACCACCGGCGTCATGCGATTGAAAGTCGAGTCTCGCATCTGCCGCGTCAGCTCCGGCCCATCCGGCGAAGTCATCCGCAACCCAAAAAACGCCACTGCGAACTTCCCTTCGCGCAAAATGTCCGGCGCCTCTGAACTGCGATTCAGCGTCAGCGAGTCGATACCGACCGATGTGAGCGCGTTCTCGATGAGTTCGCATGTTTCCGATTCCGTATCGACGATCAAAGCTCGCTTTTGCATCGGTGCGTTGCTCGCTTTCATGAATGGAGCAATGTTCTGACAGTGGCGTGAAGAGACGCTCGTCCAGCAGTCAATCGCCCGCGCGGCGCCCGACCGCCGCATTCGCGACGCGTAGTCGCAGTCCCGATACCGAAGTCGCCATCGGCAACAACCCTACCGCGCGCGCCCCAAACGACGAAGCTGGTCCCGCATTCGCCGCAACCCGCTTGTGTACGCCCTCGATCGGCAAAAACTCCGCCGCCTCGATCATCAAATCCACGCGCCCGCGCACTTCGAATTTTTCGAGCAGGGTTGACACGTGAAATTTTACCGTTCGTACCGAAACGTTGAGCCGCGCCGCGATTTCCTTATTGCTCAGATTTTGCGCAATCGAAGCAAGCACCTCGTGCTGTCGCCGGCTCAGCGGCATGCCCGCGACTTTGAATCCTGAGCAACTGCGAATCAATTTGTTCGCGCGTCCCACGATTCCGTCGATCAGGTCTTCGCCCGCCGCCACCATCACATCGAAATCGCGCGGCTGTTGCTGTCGTGCGACGCAATGAATCGCCAACAAACTCGCCGCCTGTTCCGCCGGCATGCGGCCATCGTCGCCGGCTTTCACTTCAAATCGCCGCATTCCCGACTTGCGATCGAAAAATACAAAAGCCGTCGGCCGTACGGACAGCATCTTTGCCGCTGCGAAGGCAGGCTCAGGCGAATGCAGCAGGGGCCTCTTTGCTCGACTCACATCGTCTCCTTCCCGGCAATGCACTCTCGCCCGGAAAATAGTGTTGTTGTGCGGCTTCCTGCCGGCGAAGCACATCGACTGCGAGCGAATCGCGACTCTTCCGTTCAGCTCAACGCCCAACCGGCACAGCCAGCGGCCCGCGCAATCTCGCTCCCATTGCCCATCGCGGACGCTCTGGCCGCGACACTTCGTAAAAATCGAACTGCACACCGATCCCGCGATTCCCATCCGGTCTGCATCGGCACAACGCGAACGACGTGCCCCGTGCAAAGCCACTGCGCTGGCGGCACGCCGGTCACCTGCTCCGGCATCTCGACCAGCAAATCGAGCGACGTGCCTTTATTGATCGGCAGATCGGTGGTGAAGAACACTCCGCGCTGCGAAAGATTTTCAGAATGCGCACGCTGCTCCGGCGCATCGAGCTTGCGCATCCGTACGCGCAAATCGGTGCGAACGTTGTGACGAAGAGACAAACGGCGGTCATGGTTGAGTTTTTCGACGAAATGTTCCATTCCGAGCCTCCAGGATGTGCCAAAAGGGGTAGCGAGCGCAAAGCGCTGCCGAAAGGGGAGGTTAGGAGAATCATCCTGTTCTAATGAGAGAGGTAGGCTCAATTTCGTACTAAGTTGAAATTTTTGAGGATTGAGCCCGACAAGAAAACGAAAGTCGCTCGCGGTCGATTACTGCCCCACGGTCTATATGGAGTGCGGCGCCCCCGCGCCGCTTTTGATACGTCAGCCTATAGAATTTCTAAGCCACAATCGCCTGCGCTCGCTAGGTTTCGCGTAGTCGCGTCAACCAATCACGGATTCGGATGCGGCAGCGCCGCCGCGCGATCGCGCATATCCTTCGGCGCCGACGGTTCATTGAGCGGCGGCTTGCCCATCGAGATCGCCCAATGCTCGAGCCAACTGCCGCCTTCATCGGCAACGAACGTGTCCGGCAAGCTGTAAGCCGAATCGCTCAGCGCAGCGCCGAGCGGAATGAATTGATAGCCGCGCTTGCGCAAAAGATCGAGCACTTCGCCGATATGCTCTGCCTCCAGATTGTTAGCGTGCATCAGTAAAATCTGCTTTGGCTCGTAGCCAAGCAAATCGCGCGACAGCTTTTCAAAGTAAGTGAAGACTTCCGTGGTGTAGTCGAGATACGACTTCACGACTTGCTGCTGGAGCGCGGTATCGCCGCGGCGCTTTGCGTCGTCATAAATTCCCGCGAACATCCAGTCCCACGCGTCCATCGTGACCGGCGCGATGCGATAGCCGCGCTCGACGAGGAATTGTTCAGCCTCGCGGCGCGTTTTCAGGTCGCGGCCGGTGTCGAGATACGGATGCCGGAAGTATCGCAGCGTCTGATGGTGCTGCGTCATCAGCAATCGCGTCACGCTCTCGCCCTGAATCACGCCGTCCTCAAAGGCTTTCAGCCCGCCGCCATTCAGCGACGTATGCGCGTACGTGTGATTGCCAAGCTCGAATCCCGCGTCGAGCCACATATTTAGCGCCGCGATGCGCTCGTTCACTTCGTCCCATTTGTAGTAGAGCTTGCGCTCGTTGACGAACGCGACGACAGGAATTTTCTGCTCGCGCAGCGTGTCGGTCAGCCGCTTCGTCATCGAAGTAATTTCGGCGGCGGTCATGTTGCTCGCAGCGCCGGCAGGCAAATCATCGATCGTGATCGAAATCGCCCGCTCCGGCTTGTCGTTAGCCGCGCGCACATGCGTTTGCGTCTGCGTAATCATCACAACCGCAAACAGCGAGAACGAGAAGCGAGAGCAAAACTTTCATTGAATAATCTCCCAACTCCATAGAGCTGCCGAAACGATACCACACCGCTGAACAATCTAAGGGACGCGAGAAAGAAGCTGCTAGCGACCGAAAATTACTTCGAAGGCATCGCCTTTCGTTGGCAGGTCGAATGAGACAGTCCGATCGATGCCCTGCCCTTCCTTCACATAAATCAGCTGATTCGCTTTGATGTCCTTCAGCGTATCGACTTGCCCGCTGGGCCAGCGAATTTCCAGCAAATCCACCTTTTCCGCTTTTCCGATGCCGAAATGAATCCGCAGATCGTTCTGCGAAATGTAGCTGCCGCCGCTGCGCACTTCATCGATCTGCGAATGCGGTTTCGGCTCGCCCGCAACGGTCGTCACGCAACGAATCCGCGCCCCAATTCCGCTCCGATTCGACTTCACCCCGATCGTCCGCACCTTCAGCCAATTATTTTTGGTCGTCGAATCGCACCGCAGTAATTGCGGAAAGTCGTTCACCGTATTCACGACGACGTCGAGGTCGCCATCGTTGTCGAAATCGCCGAACGCGCAGCCGCGCGACGCGACTGGCGCAGTGATTCCCGGTCCGCCCTGCATCGACACATCGTCGAATCGCCCGTCGCGCAGATTTTTGTAGAGCAATTTCTGCTGCGGATAGCCCGCTTCCGTGCGCAGCTGCTCGACTTCCGGATAAACGTGGCCGTTGCAAATCAAAATGTCGGGCCAGCCGTCGTTGTCCATGTCGAAAAATCCCGTGCCCCAGCCGAGAAATTGCGTATGGCGGCCTAGCCCCGCTGCGAACGTCGCGTCTTCAAAGGTCATTCCGCCGAGATTGTGATAGAGCGACGGCGTGTCGCCGGCAAAATTCGTTTTTACGATGTCGAGATTGCCGTCGAGATCGTAATCGCCCGCGGAGATTCCCATGCCGGCTTGCGGCTTGCCGTCGGCACTGAGCGCGCAGCCCGACTCCATTGCGACATCGACAAATTTTCCGTTGTGCTTGTTTTGGTAGAGCGCGCTCGCGGTCGAATCGTTCGCGACGTAAATGTCCGGCCAGCCGTCGTTGTCGAAATCCGCAGTCAACACGCCGAGGCCGTAGGTCCCGTTCGCTTCAAACAAACCTGCTGCTTCACTCACGTCCTTGAAAGTTCCATCGCCGTTGTTGTGATACAGAATGTTTTTTCCGCCGTTGAGTCCCGGCGGGCCGCACGCGACCATCACACCTTTGTAAAGACACGGACCGGATTCCGGCACCGGCGCGGTCGCGAGATCGAGATCGATGTAATTCGCGACAAAGAGATCGAGCTTTGCCGTCGCGGTCGTAATCGACGAATGCGCAGCCAGTATTCCAGCGCTTGCCGCTGCCGGCGACGCCGGCTTTTTCGCTCACGTCGGTGAACGTTCCGTTTCCGTTGTTGTGATACAGAACATTTTTGCCGAAATAGGTGACGAACAGATCTTCGTAGCCGTCGTTGTCGTAGTCGCCGATGCAGACGCCCTGGCCCCAGCCGGAATGGCCGACTCCAGCTTTCGCGGTCACGTCGATGAAAGTTCCGTCGCGATTATTTTTGAAAAGATGCGATGTCGGCGCCTGCCCAGCGGCAAAACCTTCGAGGCGCGAACCGTTCACGAGAAAAATGTCGAGCCAGCCGTCGTTATCGTAATCGTAGAAAGCGACGCCGCAGCCGGTCGTTTCGAGCAGGTATTTGTTTTTGTGTTCGCCGCCGAAGAGCGTTTTGACGTTGAGGCCGGCTTCTTTCGCAACGTTGATGAAGCTAATGCCGAGGTCGCCTGGTTTGCCAGTGGAGTGCGGTGTTGCGGGAGGGAGCCTGCGAGGCGGGCTGCTTGCGAATTTGCTCGCCCAAACAGCGGTCGAGCGAGCGCAAGTACATTTTCAAACGAGAGAACCAGCGCGGACCGGCTCAACGAGCGAAGGAATGACCGCCGCGAAGGAAACAAATCTGTGGTACCTTCCCGCACTGGGCCCGCAGTGAAAAGGTCCCGAGTGCTATTCAGCGCGCTTTTTCGCGCTCCTCCCCAGCACGGAGCGCATTTATATCTTTTTGTATCTTAACGTAAGCGCGCCATGAACCCGCAACGCCCGCAGCCGCAACGTCGCGGCCGATCGACATGCAAACATCCCGCACGCATCGTTTCGAGCGCAGAGACCGACCGCGAATCAAAGAGCGCTAGCGCAAGCGTCCTCAAATCGATTCCGACTAATGTTTCTGTTCGTTTCGCTGCGGCTCTTCGATTCGCCATCACCGGCGCAGAATCCTGCGTCGACTCAGCACACCTCGAATTGTCGCGACCGATTCGGCCGTGGGAATTTCTGCCGGTGACCGGCACGCGCGCCGCGCTCTTCGGCAATGAGTCGGGGCAGATGGAAGCGTGGATCTATCCGCTGAAACTGTTGCGCGATTTTCGTTTGGTGTTTCACGAAGGCGACCACGCGATTCCGGCCGAGGTTTTGGCGCGCACGATCACGGTGCGGCCCGAATCGGCGACGATCGTCTACAGCAGCGACACGTTCACTGTGCGCGAGACGTTTTTCGTTCCGGTGAAAGAGCAAGGCGCGGTGATTTCGTTCGATATTCAAACGGAACAGCCGCTGGAAATCGAAGCGCGCTTCGTGCGCGATTTTCAGCTGGAGTGGCCGGCGGCAATCGGCGGCACGTTCATCGAGTGGGACAAGAATCTCCACGCTTTCGCGCTCAGCGAAGAAACGCGCAAGTTTGTCGGGCTCGTCGGTTCGCCAACAGCCGCGGAGCCTGGAATGGAATTCGAGACGAACTATTTCGACTCGCAGGCAAACACGATCCGGCTCGGCGTCACAAACAAAGGCAAAGATCAGAAACTGATCGTGATTTCCGGCTCGATGAACGGGCACGCTGAGGCGGAAGCGACGTATCGCCATCTGCTGGAAGATCATGAGGAGTTGCGCCAAGAATCGGCGAAATATTACGAAGACTATTTGCGCGACACGGTGAGCGTTTCGCTTCCCGATGCGCAATTGCAGCAAGCGTACGACTGGTCGCGCATCAGCGTGCTGCAAGGCATGGTCACAAATCCGTATCTCGGCACGGGACTCGTCGCGGGCTATCGAACTTCGGGAGAAAGCGCGCGGCCCGGATTCGCGTGGTTTTTCGGCCGCGATTCGATGTGGACTTCGTTCGCGCTGAATTCGGTCGGCGATTTCGCCGACACGCGAACCGCGATCGATTTCGTCAGCAAATTCCAGCGCGAAGACGGAAAAATCCCGCACGAGATTTCGCAGACCGCGAGCCTCGTCGATTGGTTCAAGAAGTTTCAGTATGGCTACGCGTCGGCCGATGCGACGCCGCTCTACATCATCGCGATGAACGATTACGTCGCGCAGAGCGGCGACGTCGATTTCGCAAAACAAAAATGGGACAGCCTGTGGAAGGCGTATCAATTTCTGAGATCGACGTACGACTCGCAAGGCTTTCCACAAAATTTTGGAATTGGCCACGGCTGGGTCGAAGGTGGCCCACTGCTGCCGGTGCAAACGGAGCTGTACCAGACGCGGACTCGGTGCCGTCGCGTTGGGCGCGCTTGCGAATCTGGCGGACGCAACCGGCCACGGCGATTTGAGCGGAGCACTAGGCAGGAATTCGAGCAGCATCGGCCGCTGATCGAAAAAGCATTCTGGCTGCCGGACAAGAAACGCTACGCGTTTGCGCTCGATCGCGAAGGCAAGCCCGTGGATGAACTCAGCGTGCTCGCGACGGTGCCGATGTGGTTCGGCTTGCTCGATGAGCACAACGCCGACGCGACGATCACGCAACTTGCCGATTCGGATCACCAGAGCGACTGGGGCATGCGCATCATTTCCGATCGCGCGTCGCGATTCAGCGGCGGCGGGTACCACTTCGGTTCGGTGTGGCCGCTGTTCACCGGATGGGCGTCGGTCGGCGAGTATCGCTACCATCGCGCGATTCCCGCTTACGAAAATCTACGAGCGAACGCGCTGCTCGCGCTCGACGGTTCGCTCGGCCACGTCACCGAAGTTTTGTCCGGCGATGTGTACCAGCCGCTTTCGACGAGTTCGCCGCACCAGATCTGGTCGGCCGCGATGGTGGTCAGCCCGATTCTGCGCGGCATGCTCGGTCTTTCGAGCGACGCGAAGACGAAGACGGTGACGTTCTCTCCGCACGTTCCGGCGGACTGGACTTCGTTCTCGGTGCGCAATGTTCGCGTTGGCGATTCGCGGCTGAATCTGACTTACACGGCGAAGCCGGAGCCATCACGCTCGAAACGGAATGCGTAGGTAGCGCGCCGTGCAACATTCTTTTCAAGCCGGCGATCAGCTTGCGCGCGCACGTTGCGTCGGTGAGTTCGGGCCCGACCGCCGGCCGCAGAGCGATTCCGTTTCACGTCACGGCGACCGACGATGATCAGCACGTCGAGATTCAGACGAAAGGCTCGAGCAAGGCGGTCATCACGATTTCTGCTGCGCGACAATATCGGCGTCGCGTACGATTCGACGCTGCCGCCGCTGGGAAGCCCGAGCCAAGGACTGCGTATCCTGTCGCAGACGTGGAGCGTTGCACACGACACGCTGACGCTCGATGTTGCGGGCAAAGCCGGCTGCGACTACGAACTCGGGGTCTACGACAACGGAAAAAGCTTGATGCAAGGGCAAGGCGCGCTCGCGTCGGTTGAAGGCGGCGATCGCGTCACGTCGCAAGCTGGGCGAAGAAAAAATCAAAATCGCGTTTCCGGCGGAGAATTCCGGCGACTACGCGCATCGAAAGATCGTGCTGCATTTTTCCAACAGCCGAAAGTAAGACAAGCTGAGAGTCGTTTCATTCGACCTTCGTTGAATCGACCGATGAGGAGGCTTCCATGACGAAGATCTGGGTCCTCGCGGGAATTTTGGTGATCGCTATGTGTGCTCTGACGCCGCGGGGCGGCGCGCAACAAAAACAGAAAAAGGATGCTGCCGCGTCCGGGCAGAAGCAAGACGCCGGCGCGCAACCAAAAGGCACGAAGGATGCCGCTGGACACGAGTGGTTCAACCACGCGGTGTTTTACGAAATTTATCCGCGGAGCTTTGCCGACAGCAACGGCGACGGCGTCGGCGATCTAAAAGGCATCACGTCGAAGCTCGACTATTTGCAGCATCTTGGCGTCGATGCGATCTGGATTACGCCGTGCTTCCCTTCTCCGCAGGTCGATTTCGGCTATGACGTTTCGGACTACGAAGCAATCGATCCGATGTACGGAACGCTGGCTGATTTCGACGAACTCGTCGCGAAAGCAAAAACGCACAAGATCAAAATCATTCTCGACTTCGTTCCGAATCACACTTCGGACCAGCACAAATGGTTTCTGGAATCGAAATCATCGAAGACAAATCCGAAGCGCGACTGGTACATCTGGCGCGACGGCAAAGACGGGCAAACCTCCGAACAATTGGACTTCGACTTTTGGCGGATCGACGTGGACGCTCGATCCGACGACCGGCCAGTATTACTACCATTATTTCTACGCGCAGCAGCCCGATCTGAACTGGCGCAATCCCGAAGTGCGCAAGGCGATGCTGGATTGCATGCGCTTCTGGTACAAGCGTGGCGTCGCGGGATTCCGCCTCGATGCGGTCGATACGCTGTTTGAAGATCCCGATCTCAAAGACAATCCGCTATTGCCGGGCCTCGATAAATTCGGATTCCCGAACGAACACGAGATCTACAACAAGAAACTGCCCGAAGTTCACGACGTGATGCGCGACATGCGCAAACTCGCCGACGAATACAACGCGGTGCTGATCGGCGAAACGTGGACAGCGAACGTGGCGGAGCTGCGCGATTACTACGGCGAAAAGAACGACGAGCTGCAAATGCCGATGGATTTGATGCTCACGCAGTTTCCGAAACTTTCGGCGCCGCTGTTTCGCGAGCACATCACGGCGCTGGAAGATGCCGGCGGCTGGCCGGTTTTTGTGATCAGCAATCACGACATCCGGCGTTCGTACACGCGCTGGGGCGACGGCAAGAACGACGATCAGATCGCAAAGATGGCCGCGGCGATGTACATGCTGCTGCGCGGCACGCCGATCATGTACTACGGCGAAGAAATCGGCATGGAGAACAACGATCCGAAGCGCAAAGAGGATGTGCAGGATCCGCAGGGGCGGCGCGGGTGGCCGGCGGAAATTGGGCGCGACGGCGAGCGGACGCCGATGCAGTGGAACGATTCAGCGAACGCCGGATTTTCCACTGGTAAACCGTGGTTGCCGGTCGCGCCAAATTTCACGACGCACAACGTCGCACGCGAGACGCAAGGATCCAAATTCGATTCTGAATCTCTATCGGAAGATCATTGCGCTTCGCTCCAGCGAACCAGCGTTGCGCGAAGGCAAGTACATTGAGTTGAACGGCAGCGATCCGAATGTGCTGGCGTTCGCGCGGCAAGACGTCGCCGGGAACAGCGTGATCGTGGCTTTGAATATGTCCGATTCGACGCAGAGCGTAAAGCTGGAGCTTGGTAAGGTTGCGGCGCCTTCGGCGAAGCCCACGACTTTGATTGCTGTGGGAGCGAAGGGCGGAGCATTTTCTACCGAGATGGATCGTTACAAGAGCGATGACACGATCGTAAGTCTCAAGCCTTATGGGATTTACGTGGCGAAGGTTGATTCCCGACTGCGCTGAGTGCAGGCGAGTTTCATTTTGGGAATTTCGGTGGGTTGACCCACCCCCTCCCCTATTTTTTCTAAGAATGTGAAAATAGGGCGCTTACGAGCGCTGCGATGTTAAGAGTGTGATTCTAAGGGAGTTGTTGGCGCTGGAGGTCTGAGCGTGATTTTATACAATGTTATGTTATCTCATTCGATAACTTTTGTCAAGTGGTTTTAGGGGATTGGCGAGCTTGCTGAATGTTTTTTGGACGCAGCGACCGCAAAAGCGGTGTCGTGGCGGACACGAAACGGTAGTGTCTGTTCGAATTGGCGGTGGACGGCGGGTTAGTTGGTGCGAACTGGGAGGTGAGCCGTCTCCCATGCGGCGAGGCCGCCGGCGATTTCGGATACGCGGTGGAAGCCGGCGCGTTGGAGGAGGCTGGCGGCGATGGAGGAGCGGTAGCCGCCGGCGCAGTAGACGAGGATGTCGCGATCGCGCGGGGCGTTTTGCGTTTTCTCAACGAGATGACTCAGCGGGATGCTTTCGCTGCCGTCGATGTATTTGCGGGTGCGTTCGCCGGGATTTCTAACGTCGATCACGAGCGGCGAGTTCGACTCAGCGCCCGCGGAGTTCGAATCGTGTGATGACTTCGAGCCAGCCATGGCTTCGAGAGCGTATTGCGGGCTGAACGATTCGGTCGTCGTCACCAGGTCAGGGCGGGAGTCGAGGCTGCGCAGGCCGTCTTGCAAGAAGCCGACGATGTGGTCGAAGCCGATGCGGCCCAGGCGGACGGCGGATTCTTTTTCGCGGCCGGGCGACGCGATGATGACGATGGGATCTTCGCGATTGAGAATTGTGCCGGCCCAAGTGGCGTATTGTCCGCCGAGGCCGATGTTGATGCTGCCTTTGAGATGTGCGGCGGCGAATTCGGCGGGATCGCGCGTGTCGAGAATTTGCGCGTCGGTGGCTTGCAGGCCCAACACAGTGTCGAGCGGCAGTGGGTTTAAGCCCTGTTCGAGGGCTTGATCGAGCGTGGGGCGCTCTTCGCTGTTCAACACCGCGTCATATGTAAAGTAGTCGGGCGCTTCGGGCTGATCGGCGGTGACGACCTGGATGAAGGCGTCTTTGGTCATGGGCTGGAGCGCGTAGTTGACGCGGCGCTGCTCGCCAATGGTCGAGACGGTTTCCTTGCTGATGGCTCTGCCGCAGAGCGAACCGGCGCCGTGCGCGGGATAGACGAGGCTTGTATCGGGAAGCGCCAGAATTTTGTTGTGCAGAGATTCGTACAACATGCCGCCGAGTTGTGCGGCGGACCAGCCGAGCGCGGCGCGTAGATCGGGGCGGCCAACGTCGCCGATGAAAAGCGTGTCGCCGGTCAGGACGGCGTTTGGCTGCGTGTCGCTGACTGCCAAGTCGTAGACGAGAATCGAAATCGATTCGGGTGTGTGGCCCGGAGTTTCGAGCGCCCTCAAGCGAACTTTGCCGAACTCAATTCCCTCTCCATCCTTTAGAGGCGTGAAGGCGTACTTCGCCTTCGCCGAAGCGCCGAGATAAATTTTGGCGCCGACGCGATCACGGAGTTCGAGATGGCCGGCGATGAAGTCGGCGTGAAGGTGCGTCAGAAAGACGTGCTTGATCTGGAGTTTGTTCTCGGCGGCGAACGCAACGTATTGATCGATGTCGCGCTGCGGATCGACAACGGCGGCCTCGCCGGTCGCTTCGTCACCAATGAGGTACGAAGCGTGGGCGAGGCAGCCGAGATAGAACTGCTTGAGGATCATGTCGGTGATGCTTCAGGGGCTGAAGCCCCTCACTTTCTAATGACTCAATGTCGCGGTTGAAACCGTGACCCACAAGTCGAAAAACAGAACGTGCCAACTCTCTACGACCGGGCAAGCTGGGGCGCAGCAATGCTGCGCCCCTACATGATCTTGCCGAACACGCTTTGATTGTGGCTGTCGCAAATTGTTACTTGGGTTGCGGCACGATGCGGAGATAGGGACGCGGCGCTTTCCAGCCGTTGGGATAGACCTTCTTCGCGTCTTCGTCGGAGACGGAGCCGACGATGATGACGTCGTCGCCGTCTTTCCAATTCACCGGGGTCGCGACCTTGTGCTTGGCAGTGAGCTGCATGGAATCGACGACACGGAGAACTTCGTCGAAGTTGCGGCCGGTGGTCATCGGGTAGGCGAGCATCAGCTTGATCTTTTTGTCGGGGCCGACGACGAAAACGGTGCGAACCGTCGCGTTGGTGGCGGCCGTGCGGCCGTCGGAGGTGTTCCCGGCTTCGGCCGGCAGCATGTTGTAGAGCTTGGCGACTTCGAGCGTCGGGTCGCCAATCATCGGGTAATTGACCTTGTGGCCCTGCGTTTCCTGAATGTCTTCAATCCACTTGCTGTGCGACGTGACGGGATCGACGCTGAGGCCGATGATTTTCACGTTGCGCTTTTTGAATTCGGGCTCGAGGCCGGCCATGTAGCCGAGCTCCGTCGTACAAACCGGCGTGAAATCCTTGGGGTGAGAAAAGAGGATGGCCCAGCTGTCGCCGATCCATTCATGGAAATTGATTTTTCCTTGCGAGGTTTCGGCGGTGAAATTGGGGGCTTCGTCATTAATGCGCAGCATGTGTTGGTCTCCTGACCTTATCGAATCAAAGCGGGGATTCGTGCGGAAATTATCGCGAATCGATGGAGAAAAGTCGAATCTATTGGTGTAAAGCCATGTCAATTTTTGGCAAATCGCGACGCGGTCCACTTCTGAGATCCTTCGCTTCGCTCAGGATGACGGAGTTGCTCGAAGTGAGTAGCCGGGCGGGTGAGAAAAGAGAGTTCACCACAGAGGGCGCAGAAGGTCACAGAGATCGGACTGACGTCAGTGGCTTTGCGCGATCATTTCCTGGAATTTGTTGAAGAAGGCGGCTTCATTGGGGCCGGCGTTGTTGCGGAGCGGCTTGACGCGCTCGACGAGGATTTCGTCGGCGTCGGTGCCGAGCAGCTTCATCGATTCGGCGATGAAATCGGCGAGCGGCATGGCGTTGGGATTGTCTTTGCTGTTGAGGAGATCGGTCTGGACCCAGGGCGGGACGATTTCGACGACTCTCACGTTTGAGTTCTTCAGCTTGTAGCGCAACGTCATCGTGTAGGAGTGGATCGCGGCTTTCGTGGCGCAGTAGACCGAGGTAAAGCTCATGGGAGTGAATGCGAGCCCAGATGAAACGTTCATCACATAGGCAGCCGGCTGCTTTTTGAGGTGTTCGATCAGCGCGGAGGTGACGCGAATCGGACCCAAGAGGTTGGTGGCGACGATCGATTGCGTCTGCGAGTCATCCATTTCGGCGGACGGGTCGTCGAGATACATGACGCCGGCGTTGTTGATGACGGCGTTGAGCTTGGGATAGTCGGCGATGAGCTTTTTGCTAACGGCGGCGATGCTATCGGGATTTGCGACGTCGAGTTCGACGGCTTGCATGCCGGGATTGGCTTTGGTGACTTCGGCGAGGTGACCTTTACGGCGGCCGGAGACGATGACTTGGTTGCCGAGCTTGTGGAAGGCTTCGGCGTAGGAGCGGCCGATGCCGGAGGTGCCGCCGGTGATGAAGATGGTGTTGCTGGTGAGATTCATGCTGGTTCCTTACGTTTGTTCGGGGTTGGATGCGGACGCGATAGACGATGGCTATATCGGGTTAGTCAGTGGGATTTGCAGTTAGGTGGATCGGCGGCGAGGGCTTTGGCGAAATTTTTGGCGCTCGGGGAGTCGGGGTTGAATTGGAGGACGCGGGAGACGTAGGCGCGGGCTTTGTCGAATTGGCCGGCGTCGCACGCAATGTGGGCGAGATTCATGCCGATGGCGCTGCGGCCGGGGGCGCGATTGAAAGCGTCTTGCCAGAGCGTGACGGCGCGGTCGAGATGGCCGGCACGGGCTTCGATGACGCCGAGATTTGCGGCGGCGTCGATCAATTTGGGGTCGGCGGCGAGCGCGTGTTCGTAGAGGCCGCGGGCTTTGGCGACATCGCCGCGGCGCTGTGCGATGAAGGCGAGGCTGTCGAGCAGGACGGGATCGTCGGGATGCTCGACAACGGCTTGATTGATGTAGCGCTCGGCTTCGATGGCGGCGGCGCTGTGGCCTTCCTGGGCGATGGCTTCCCAGGCGAGAGCTAGGTCGCGAGAGTCGCCGGCGGGAGCGGTCGTCGCCGAGGCTGCGGACTGAATCGCGGCAGCGTTGCGGCGTCAGCGACGCTCGCATTCGACGACGCTGAGGCGCTGCGATTGCGGAAGCGGTGGAAAGCGAACGAGCTGCGCTTGCGCTCCGGTCTGAAGAGATTGCAGCGGCATCATCGGCAATTTCAGGATGCGGTGATCGGTGGCTTGCGTGTGCGCGATGTTGGACGTCGTGGCACGCGGCATGTGGCACGAAGTGCAGTCGGGCTGATCGGCATGATGCTGCGCGGCGAAGGCGTCGCCATGGCATGTGAGGCATTTGCCGCGATAGAAGGCGACGCGCTGTTCGGGCGCGGGCGTCGAGTGCGGATCGTGGCAGCTCGTGCAGGTCATTTTGTCGCCCGATTTGAGTTTGCAGACGCTCTGCCACAGCGCTTCGGACTGGCCGAGCGCGGGAATCTGATGCGATTCCTGATCTCGATAAATGAAGTAGTGCACGTCGTCGCCGAGATCTTGACCGGGGCGATAGTCAGCGAGCTTGCGGTGCGGCTGCTCGATGGCGACGTTGCCTTCGAGGTGGCACTGCATGCAGACATCGTCGCGGCGAGCGGGCGCGAGTTTTGACGGATTGACGATTTCGCCTTTGCCCGTCGCGATATGCGCGGCGTTATCTCCGTGGCAGCGTTCGCAGGTGATGCCGTCGTGCGCGAAAAGCGGCATGTCGTATTTATTTTCGGTACCGGCGATGGGCGCGCGCGATGCGCTGGTGTGGCAATTGAGGCAGCCGGGATAGGCGGGGAGATTCATCGGCATGAACTTCGCGTCCTGGAAGGCGGGCGCGGTGTCCCAGACTTTTTTTTGCGCGTACCAGTTGATGGGAGATTCGAAGAAGAACCCATCGAGCGAAAACAGATAAGTTCGACCGCGGTGACCTGAGCCGATGAAGTATTGCAGGCGGCGCGTGCCGCGCATGGTGGGATCGTCGGCGCGATCGAAGGCGAGCACGGCGGCGTTGTTTTCGGCGTAGACGCGGTAATGGACGCCGGAGGCGGCGTGGGTGAAGTCGGCGGGGATGAGCTGGTCGATGGCTTGGCCGCTGGCGCGGGCCATGGCGGTTTGAGAATAGGAGGCGGCGATGGCGGAGTGGCATTTAGCGCAGGCTTCGGTACGGGGAGTTGAAGCGGCTTCGGACGCGGGTACTGGCGCGGTCGATGGAGTTTCTTGAGCGGCTGTGGCGACCGGCGGCTTTGCCGGTAGGGGCTTGCTCGATTGTTGGGCGGCGGCGAGAAGAGGAAGAGTTGCCAGCGCTATGAGCAACGATAGCAGGAGCGATTTGTTTTGGCGCTTACCCATGAAAGGCGGCGCTGAAGCGCCGCACTCCAAGGACGTCGTGCTGCGTGGTTGGGTTGCTTGCTTGCGGACGAGCATGGGCCCAGACGAGTTTAGGCGATCCCGAGTTTGTGTTGCATCTCTTCGAGCGAGACGCCTTTCGTCTCGGGGTAAAACGCGCCGACGACGATAAGCTGCACGACCATCATCACCGAGAAAAAGACGAACGGATACGCGCCGCTGGAATGCGCGATGACCGGGAAGACCAGCGAGATCGCGCCGTTCATGAACCAGTGCGAGAAGCTGCCGAGGCTCTGCCCTTTGGCACGCACCTGATTCGGAAAAACTTCGCCGATGTAGACCCAGATGACCGCGCCCTGTGAGAATCCAAAGAACGCGATAAATCCGACGAGAAGCCAGACGAGAAGGCTCTGGTGCTGCTGCGTGAAGAAGATGTAGGCGACGCCGCCGAGGCAAAGCGCAGTGCCGACCGAGCCAATCAGCAGCAGGGTCTTGCGACCGATTTTGTCGATGACGGTCATCGCCAGCATCGTGAAAAACAAATTTGTGGCGCCGATGGCGACGGATTGCAGATCACCCGAGACTTTGCTGTAGCCGGCTGCCGCGAAAATGTCGTTGATGTAATAAAGGATGGCGTTGATGCCGCTGAACTGATTGAACATGCCGATGGTGACAGCAAGAAAAATGGGGTAGCGATACTTCCAGGAGAAGAGCTTGTCGCTGTCGGCGCTCTCGGTGTCGATCGAGCGGACGATTTCCTGCAACTCCTGCTCGTAATCCTGTTCGCCAACTTGCTTCAGCACCGCGCGTGCCTCATCGACGCGTTTTTGCTTCGCCAGCCAGCGCGGGCTGCGCGGAATTCCGAAAAGCAACACGAAGAACAGCAAAGCCGGCACGGCGGGTACGGCGAACTTCCAGCGCCATTCATCGGCACCAAAATTGAACAGGCCGACGATGTAATTCGAAAAATAGGCCAGTAGGATGCCGAGTACGACGTTGAATTGAAAGAGACCGACAAGCCGACCGCGATATTTCGCCGGCGCAAGCTCGGCGATATAGGTCGGACCCAGTACCGAAGACCCGCCGATGCCGAGGCCACCGATAAAGCGGAAGAAAACCAGCGCCGACCAGCTCCAGGCGAAGGCGCAGCCCAGCGATGACACGAGATAGAGGATCGCAAGCACGCGCAGGCTGTCGCGCCGCCCGTATTTCTCGCCGGGGATCCCCGCCAACATCGAACCGAAGATGGTGCCGAGGATTGCGCTGAAAACGGTCACGCCGAGCAGATACGGCGTCAGGTGATAGACCTGCGTGAGCGATTGGGTGGTGCCGGAGATAACCGCGGTGTCAAAGCCGAAAAGGAGCCCGCCGAGTGCGGCGACTCCGGTGCTCTTTACCAACGTCGAGTTGAGAGCCATGGTCGGCGGAGATTGTACAGGCTTCCGGGGGGAACGCACGGCAATATTTGCCGGGGGAAACCTTAGACGAACGAGAGCGGATCGGACCACTGCGAAATATTCGTATCAAAACTTAGCGAATCCACATCCAACTCAACGCGGCCCATTGTCGGCGCTCCTGGCGGGACGCATCTCCCACAGGAATGTGAATTTGCCGCAACAGAATTGACAGAACGCCGGACGCCGCGATAGTTTGGACGCCTCCCCCTCCCGGTGGACCTTGTCCCTCACAGGATTGCGAGGCCAGCCGATAATTCCCACGGGGAGGCACCGCTCGGAGGCAGTCGCGGCAACTCCGAACCCCAAAACGCAAAGTTGGCCCGGAGTTCGTGAAGCAGATTCTCAGAAATAGATTGCAGAATCAGATTTCCATCATCCACCGCGAAATGCGGCGCATCCAAATCGAGTGAGACAGCAGCGGGCGCGAATTCCCCGCGGGAGTCATCGTGAGCACGACGCAGACGAGCACGACGCAGAAGCTTTCACCGCAATTGCTACAGGACATCGACCTTCTCAGCATCGACACGATTCGAACGCTGGCGATCGACGGAGTGCAAAAAGCGAATTCGGGCCATCCGGGCGCGCCGATGGGGCTGGCGCCGGTGGTGTACGCGCTGTGGCAAAACTATCTGCGCTATGACCCGGCCGATCCGCTGTGGCCGAATCGCGACCGCTTTGTGCTTTCGAACGGGCACGCGTCGATGCTGCTGTACTCGATGCTGCACCTCACCGGCGTGAAGCGCGCGGATGCCGACGACAAGATCACCGACAAGCCCGCCGTGTCGATGGAGGATCTCAAGTCGTTTCGCCAGCTCGACAGCGTGACGCCGGGGCATCCCGAGTCGCACATGACGACGGGCATCGAGACGACGACCGGCCCGCTCGGCCAAGGCGTCGCGAACAGCGTCGGCATGGCGATCGCGAGCAAGTGGCTCGGCGCGAACTACAATCGCCCAGGCTACGACATCTTCGATTTCAACGTCTTCGCGATGTGCGGCGACGGCGACATGATGGAAGGCGTCGGCAACGAAGCCGCATCGCTCGCCGGACATCTAAAACTTTCAAATCTGTGCTGGATCTACGATCACAACAGCATCACGCTCGACGGCCCGGCGAAGTGGTCGTACGACGAAGACGTGATGACGAAATATGTCGGCCTCGGCTGGAACGTCACGCGCGTCTCCGATGCGAACGATCTGACGATGCTTGGCCGTGCGTACGAGACGTTCCTGAAGACCAACGATCGGCCGACTCTGATCGTCGTCGATAGCCACATCGGCTATGGCTCGCCGAACAAGCATGACTCTTCCGATTCACACGGCGAACCGCTCGGCGTCGAAGAGGTAAAGCTCACGAAGAAATTCTACGGCTGGCCGGAAGACGCGCAGTTCCTCGTGCCCGACGGCGTTTACGACCGCTTCAAGAACGGCATCGGCAAGCGCGGCGGCGAAAATCACGCGGCGTGGTCCGCGAAATACGCGGAGTACAAGGCAAAGTTCCCCGAGCTCGATCAGCAGATCCAGACGATGCAGAAGTGGGAGCTGCCCAAGGGTTGGGATAAGGATCTGCCGAACTTCCCTGCCGACCCGAAGGGTCTCGCGACGCGCGATTCTTCCGGCAAAGTTTTGAACGCGCTGGCAAAAAATATTCCGTGGTTCCTCGGCGGCTCCGCGGACCTCGCGCACTCCAACAAAACGAATTTGACATTCGAAGGCGCGGGCGATTTCTTCCCAGAGGACGCCTATAAAGGGCGGAACCTGCACTTTGGTGTGCGCGAACACGCGATGGGCGCGGCCGTCAATGGACTGAGCGTGTCGCGGCTGCGCGCGTTCAGCGCAACATTCTTCAATTTCAGCGATTACATGAAGCCGGCGATGCGTATCGCGGCGTTGGAGGAGACGCCGTCGATGTTCATCTTCACGCACGATTCGATCGGTCTCGGCGAAGACGGCCCAACGCACCAGCCGATCGAGCAGCTCGCAGGTCTGCGCGCGATGCCGAACATGATGGTGTTGCGGCCGGGCGATGCGAACGAAGTCGTCGAGTCGTACAAAGTCATGGTGCAGTCGCGGCACACGCCATCGACGCTGGTGCTGACGCGGCAACCGATGCCGACCTTCGATCGCACGAAATTCGCGCCGGCCTCCGGTGTTGCGAAGGGCGCCTATGTTTTGATCGATGCCGACGGCGGCAAGCCCGACGTGATTTTGATGGGGACCGGCAGCGAAGTGCACATGTGCGTCGAGGCTCGCGAGAAGCTCGCCGCCGAAGGCATCAAGGCGCGCGTGGTGAGCATGCCTTCGTGGGACTTGTTCGAAAAGCAGGACGCGGCATATAAGGAGAGCGTGCTGCCGGCCGCGATTACGGCGCGCGTTTCGGTCGAAATGGCGGCAACGTTCGGCTGGGACCGCTACGTCGGCCCCAAGGGCAAGATGATCGGCATGCACAGTTTCGGCGCCTCCGCCCCTATTAAGGATGTGATGAAAAAGTTTGGCTTTACCGTCGATAACATCGTCGCGACGGCGAAGCAGACCCTCGGTAAGTAGCTTTAAATCAGCGGATTGGCGATGCCCCGGCGGGAGCGGTGTAACCCAACGCAGAGGCGTACAATCTTCTATATAGGCCTCTGAACACCAGGCCAACAGTTTCGAGTTACAAGTTTCGACGCAAAAGGAGAACCCGCATGACTACAACCACCACCGTCCCCACCGGGGCGACGAACAAAAATCCCCTTGCAGCTTTGAACGACTACGGCCAGTCCCCGTGGATGGACTACATTCGCCGCGATCTGCTGACCGGCGGCGGCCTGAAGAAAATGATTGACCAGGACGGCCTCCGCGGTCAGACCTCGAATCCCACAATTTTCGAGAAAGCAATTACCGGCGGTCAGTTCTATTCCGACATTACCGATTCGCCTGAGGCAAAGAAACTCGACGCCAAGGGCGTCTACGAAAAGATCGCGATTCGCGACGTGCAGGATGCCACCGACATTTTCAAGGGCGTCTACGCCGAGACGAAGGGCCGCGACGGCTACGTCAGCCTGGAAGTCTCGCCGCTGCTGGCGAACAACACGCAAGGCACAATCGACGAAGCGCGCCGCCTCTGGAAGGCAGTCAATCGCCCGAACGTGATGATCAAGGTGCCCGCGACGCCCGAAGGCATCCCCGCCATCCGCACGCTTCTCGAAGACGGCATCAATATCAACATCACACTGCTCTTCGCGCAGTCGGCCTACGAACAAGTCGCCGAAGCCTATCTCTCAGCTCTCGAAGCCCGAGCCAAGAAGGGCGAAGACATCAGCAAGATCGCCAGCGTCGCCAGCTTCTTCGTCAGCCGCATCGACACGTTGATCGACAGCAAGATCGAAGAGCAGCTCAAAACCGAGAAAGACGCCGGCAAGAAAGCGCTGCTTCAATCGATCGAAGGCAAAGTCGCCATCGCCAAC
Source organism: uncultured Acidobacteriota bacterium (assembly GCA_963850795.1). Classification (GTDB taxonomy): domain Bacteria; phylum Acidobacteriota; class Terriglobia; order Acidiferrales; family UBA7541; genus Acidiferrum. The sequence continues at coordinate 286,789 of CAWKNS010000023.1, forward strand.
GCCAAGCTCACCTACAAGAAGTATCAGGAACTGTTCGGCGGCGCGCGCTGGAAGGCTCTCGCGGCAAAGGTGCGCAGACGCAGCGTCTGCTGTGGGCCAGCACGAGCACCAAGAATCCGAAATATCGCGACGTGCTTTACGTCGAAGAGTTGATCGGCGCCGACACCGTCGACACCATTCCGCCGGCCACCTTCGATGCTTTCCGCGATCACGGCAAACTGCGCAACAGCCTCACCGAAAACGTCGATGCCGCCGCCAAAACGATGTCCGACCTCGAAAAGTCCGGCATCTCGATGAAGGAAGTCACCGAAAAGCTCGTCGTCGACGGCGTGAAACTTTTCGCCGAAGCGTTCGACAAATTGCTCGGAGGCCACCGGCAAGATCCGCAGGAGTGCACGCGTGAGCCTAAATCGCCAGAGTTACAAACTCCCCGCCGAACTCTCTGGCGCCGTCCAGTCGTCCATCAACGACTGGAAAAATAACAACAAGGTTCGCGCCTGTGGGAACACGATGCTTCGCTTTGGACGGGCGACGACGAAGCGAAGTGGCTCGGCTGGCTGAACATCGTCGATGAGCAGCTCGGCGAAATCGCCGACGCTCAAGAACATCGCCGCCGACATCAAGAAGGCGAAGTTCAAGTACGCGCTGCTGCTCGGCATGGGCGGCTCGAGCCTCTGCCCGGAAGTCCTGCGACTGACGTTCGGCAAGATCAAGGGCTTCCCCGAGCTGCACGTTCTCGATTCCACCGATCCCGCGCAGATCAAAGCGCTTCAGGCGAAGCTCGATCTCAAGAGCACGATCGCATCGTCTCCAGCAAGTCCGGCAGCACGCTCGAGCCCAACATCTACAAACAGTATTTCTTCGAGCAGATCGCAAGAAAGTCGGCGACAAGGAAGTCGGCAATCGCTTCATCGCCATCACCGATCCCGGGCTCGAAGATGCAGAAAGTCGCGGAAGGCGACAAATTTCGCAAAATTTTCTTCGGTGTGCCCAGCATCGGCGGCCGCTATTCCGCGCTTTCGGATTTCGGCATGGTGCCCGGCGCCGTCATGGGCATCGACATCCCGAAATTTCTCAACATCACGCACGAGATGGTGAAGGCCTGCGGCTCCGACGTCGCGGCTGACAAAAATCCCGGCGTCATTCTTGGCGCGATTATCGGCATCGCTGCCGTTCACGGCCGCGACAAGGTCACGATCATCGCGTCGCCGGGAATTCACGATCTCGGCGCATGGCTCGAACAACTCCTCGCCGAATCCACCGGCAAAATCGGCAAAGGCATCGTCCCGGTCGATCGCGAAACGCTCGGCAAGCCGGCGGTCTACGGCAACGATCGCGTCTTCGCTTACCTCCGCTTGAAGACCAAGCCGAACAAGGCGCAAGACGCCGCCGTCGCTGCGCTCGAAAACGCCGGCCATCCCGTCGTTCGCATCGAGCTGCCCAACATCTACAATCTCGGCCAGGAATTTTTCCGCTGGGAAATCGCGACGGCCGTCGCCGGCTCAATCATCGGCATCAACGCTTTCAATCAGCCCGACGTGGAAGCCAGCAAGATCGAAACGAAGAAACTCACCAGCGAGTACGAGAAAAACGGCTCGCTGCCCGCCGAAACTCCGTTTCTTCGAAGGCGGCGGCATCAAGCTTTATGCCGACGAAAAAAACACCGCCGCGCTCAAGGGCGGATCGACGCTTGCCGAAGTTCTCCGAACTCATCTCGGCCGCATTCACGCCGGCGATTATTTCGGCGTGCTCGGCTACATCACGATGAACGACGCCAACGAGAAAGCGCTGCAGACGATCCGCCTCGCCGTCCGCGACAACAAAAAAGTCGCCACCGTGGCGGAATTCGGCCCGCGCTTCCTGCATTCGACCGGTCAGGCCTACAAAGGCGGACCCAACTCGGGCGTCTTTCTGCAGATCACGTGCGACGACGCGGTCAATATCGAAGTGCCCGGCCAGAAATATTCCTTTAGCGTGGTAAAGGCCGCGCAGGCTCGCGGCGATTTCGCGGTGCTCGCCGAACGCGGCCGCCGCGCGCTTCGCGTCCATCTCGGCAAAAACGTCAAGAAAGATTTGAAGACTCTCGACTCGGCCATTCAGAAAGCGGTGAAGTAAGCGGCAAGATATTCTCGCGAACGTCGGCTCTCGCCGTTCGCGAAGGCACATCGGGAATAACGGCAACCGTCGCGAGTTTATTAACTGAAGCGCGCGGCTCCGAAAAATTTTCTTCACCACCCCACATCGCACCAGTGAGGAGCTACGCAAATGCAACTCGGCATGATCGGACTCGGCAGAATGGGCGCCAACATGGTGCGCCGCCTCGAGAAAAACGGCCACCAGTGCGTCGTGTTCGATCGCACCCAGGCGACCGTCGACGCGCTCGCCAAGGAAGGCGCCACCGGCGCCTCCTCGATCGACGACTTCATCAAGAAGCTCGAGAAGCCTCGCGCCATCTGGCTGATGGTGCCCGCCGCCGTCGTGGACGGCATGCTCGCATGAGCTCTCGTCCAAGCTCGACGTCGGCGACATCCTCATCGACGGCGGCAACTCCTATTACATCGACGACATTCGCCGCGCCAAGGAACTCAGCGCAAAGGGCATCCACTACGTCGACGTCGGCACCAGCGGCGGCGTCTGGGGACTCGAGCGCGGCTACTGCCAGATGATCGGCGGCGAAACCGACGTGGTAAAGCATCTCGATCCGATTTTCAAAACGCTCGCTCCCGGTCGCGGCACGATCGATCGCACGCCCGGCCGCGAAAAAGCTCGGCGGCACCGCCGAAGAAGGCTATCTCCATTGCGGCCCGTCCGGCGCCGGCCACTTCGTCAAGATGGTGCACAACGGCATCGAGTACGGCTTGATGGCGGCCTACGCCGAAGGGCTCAACATTCTGCACCACGCCAACGTCGGCAAACACCAGCACGAGATCGATGCCGAAACCACGCCGCTGCGCAATCCCGAGCATTACAGTACGACTTCAACCTCGCCGACATCACCGAAGTCTGGCGCCGCGGCAGCGTGGTCGCCTCGTGGCTGCTCGACCTCACCGCCATCTCGTTCACCGAGCAGCCCAACCTCGACAAATTTTCCGGCCGCGTCTCGGATTCCGGCGAAGGCCGCTGGACCATACTCGGCCGCTATCGAATCGGGCGCTCCCGCACCCGTATTGAGCGCCGCGCTCTATCAGCGCTTCACGTCGCGCGGCGAAGACGATTTCGCAGACAAAATTCTTTCCGCGATGCGCTTCCAGTTCGGCGGGCACCTCGAAAAGAAGAGCTAAGCGCGCCGCAATCATTTCGCTTAGACTTAGCGCGGAGAGTTGGCGTGGGCGGGCTTGCGACGCGCCGCCCGGCTGCGCGCACAAACACGGACTCTTTCATGAACTCAAACAATCACAGGCTGCAAATCCGAATCCCGCGCCGAATGTCATGGTCATCTTCGGCGCGACCGGCGACCTTACCAAGCGCAAGCTGATTCCCGCGCTCGTGCAATCTTGCCAACGACGGCCTGCTCCCCAAGCAAGTTCGCGATCATCGGCTTCGCTGCCAACGACACGACCACCGAAAATTTCCGCAAGATGCTGACCGACGAAATTCCCAAATACGCGCCCGCGCAAATCGATCTGAAAAGTTGGGATTGGTTCACCGAGCGCATCTACTACGTCAAAGGCGATTTCAACGATCCCGAGGCGTACCAGCGCCTCGACGCGCAAATCGCCGAGGTCGACAAAAGCCACGGCACCCAGGGCAACAGATTTTTCTACCTCGCGGTCGCGCCGAGATTTTTCGCGACCGATCGTCCAGCAACTGGCGAGGCCGGCCTCGTCAAAGAAGAAGATGGTCACTGGGCGCGCGTCATCGTCGAAAAGCCTTTCGGCCACGATCTCGCTTCGGCCAACCAGCTCAACCAGGACCTGAAGCAGTGCCTCACTGAAAATCAGATCTACCGCATCGATCACTATCTCGGAAAAGAAACCGTCCAGAACCTCATGGTCTTCCGCTTTTCCAACAACATCATCGAGCCGCTCTGGAATCGCAATTACGTCGACCACGTACAGATCACCGCGGCGGAAACCGTCGGCGTCGAACATCGCGGCGGCTTTTACGAAACCGCCGGCGCACTGCGCGACATGGTGCCCAATCATCTCTTTCAGCTGCTGACCATGACCGCGATGGAGCCGCCCATCTCCTTCGACGCCGACGAAGTTCGCAACAAGCAAGCCGAAGTTCTCCACGCGATTCAGCCGCTCATGCCCGAAGAAGTGCTGAACAGCATGGTGCGCGGCCAATACGACGAAGGCACCATCGACGGCGAGCGCGTCCCGGGTTATCGCAGCGAGCCCGACGTCGCGCCCGATTCGAACACCGAAACTTTCGTCGCGCTGAAGCTGCAGATCGACAACTGGCGCTGGGCCGGCGTTCCCTTCTATCTGCGCACCGGCAAGCGCCTCGCGCAGCGCGCCACCGAAATCGTCATTCAGTTCCGCCGCACGCCTTTCGTTTTATTCCGCAACACCACCGTGCAAAATCTCGAAACCAATCGCCTGGTCATCCACATCCAGCCCGAAGAAGGAATCTCGCTCAGCTTCGGCGCCAAAGTTCCCGGGCTCGGTGATGAAGCTCGGCCTCGTCAATATGGATTTCGACTACGGCAACTATTTCGGCGTCGAACACAGCACCGGCTACGAGCGCCTGCTTGCGCGATTGCATGGCGGGCGACGCTACTCTGTTCCAGCGCGCCGACATGGTCGAAGCCGGCTGGAGCGTCATTCAGCCGATTCTCGACGTCTGGCACGCGCTGCCCGCGCGCGACTTCCCGAACTACGCCGCCGGTTCGTGGGGCCCGCGCGAAGCCGAGGAACTGATCGACCGCGACGGCCGCAGTGGCGCCGCATCGGCGAAGAGGACATCGACCAGCGCCGCTCTCGAGTCGGCCCGCGACGACGATAAGCCGCGTCAACGCGCAGCTAGCCCGAATTCTCGGCACGACTGCGGTCGCGGATCAACCGCGACACAGCGACGAGAATTGCAGGGGCTCAGCCCCTGAAGGACCGCGAAAGGAAACCCAATGGCAACTCCCGCGCCACACTCCAACGCGAAATCCAGGTCTTCCCCGACGTCAACGCCATCGCCGCACGCGCCGCCGAATCATCCTCGCCGCCGCAAACGCCGCCGTCCAACAAAACGGTCGCTTCACCGTCGCGCTGGCGGGCGGCTCGACTCCAAAGACACTGTATCCCTTTGCTCGCCGCCGAGCCGCACTGCTCGCGCCATTCCCTGGGATAAAATGCATCTTCTTCGGCGACGAGCGCCACGTCCCGCCCGACGACAGAAAGCAATTTCCGCATGGCCAACGAATCCATGATCACGAAAGCTCCGCTGAAGCCCGAACAAGTCCATCGCATCAAGACCGAAAATCCCGATCCCGAAAAAGCCGCGCACGAATACGAACAAGTTCCTCACCTCATTTTCAATCTCTCCACCGGCCAGCTTCCGCGCTTCGACCTGGTGCTCATCGGCATGGGTGACGAAGGCCACATGCTTTCGCTTTTCCCCGGCACCAAAGCGCTCCACGACACGGCCGCCTCGTCGTCTCGCAACTGGGTCGGCAAACTTTATACCGGGCGCGTCACCATCACCGCCCCCGTCGCCAACAATTCCGCGCTCGCCATTTTCATGGTCACCAGGCCCGACAAAGCCCTCGCCCTCAAAGGCGTCCTCGAAGGCCCCTACGAGCCGGAGCAGTTGCCGTCGCAACTTCTGCACCCCACCAACGGCGAAGCCATCTGGCTCGTCGACACCGCCGCCGCCGAAAAGCTCGACGCAGCTACCGTGAGCAAACCGTAACTTCGAAACGAGCAGGACGAAGCGCTCACTCATTTCGAGCACCGCTCCCTCCGCGCATGTCATCCTGAGGCGCCAGTAGGGCGCCGAAGGATCTCAGCCGCAACCGCAATCACCAAATTCAGCAACGACCGCCTCCGCACCGCGGCACTATCCTTAAAAATCGTTTAAAAACGCGCCACCCTTTTCCACTTCCCCTCAACCCGATGTAAACTTATCCGAAATAAACAAGGAGAAGCAATGGCAACCACCACCAGCGGCAGCAAAATCGAAACCTATCTCGGCGCCAAAGCCGAATCGCTTCTCGGTTTCAAAAGTCCCCAAAATTTCCAAAGATCGCCTGCACCTCCCCGGCCCCGATTTCGTCGACCGCGTTTGGGCTCCGTCTCCGATCGCAACATCCGCGTGCTGACCAATCTGCAGCGCATCTTCGGCCACGGCCGCCTGGCGCAACACCGGCTACCTCTCGATTCTGCCCGTCGATCAGGGCATCGAGCATTCCGCCGGCGCCAGCTTCGCGAAAAATCCCGATTATTTCGACGGCGAAAACATCGTCAAGCTGGCCATCGAAGGCGACTGCAACGCCGTGGCGTCGACTTTCGGCGTGCTCGGCTCCGTCGCCCGCAAATACGCCCACAAAATTCCCTTCATCGTCAAAATCAATCACAACGAACTGCTCACCTATCCCCAACCAAGCCGACCAGATTTTGTTCGGCACCGTCAAGGAAGCCTGCGACATGGGCGCGGCCGCCGTCGGCGCCACGATCTATTTCGGCTCGGAACGGAGCCGACCGCCAGATCATCGAAGTCAGCCAGGCTTTCGCGCAGGCGCACGAACTCGGCATGGCCACCGTGCTGTGGTGCTACCTCCGCAACAACGCGTTCAAGAAGGACAAGGACTATCACCTCTCCGCCGACCTCACCGGCCAGGCCAATCATCTCGGCGTCACCATTCAGGCCGACATCATCAAGCAAAAGCTCGCCGAAAATAACGGCGGCTACGAGGCGCTGAACATGGGCGACTCCAGCTACGGCAAATTCGACAAGCGCATCTACACCGAACTCGCCAGCGATCACCCCATCGATCTCTGCCGCTATCAGGTCGCCAACTGCTTCATGGGCCGCGCCGGCCTCATCAACAGCGGCGGCGCCTCCGGAGCCAACGACTTCGAAGAAGCCGTCGCCACCGCCGTCATCAACAAGCGCGCCGGCGGCACGGGCCTCATCTCCGGCCGCAAAGCCTTCCAGCGCCCCATGAAGGAAGGCGTGCAGCTGCTCAACGCCATCCAGGACGTCTACCTAAGCTCCGAAGTCACCGTCGCTTAACCCGCGTCGCACTTCACGTAGCGTCGCAGTCGCATCGCGCTACGCAAATCTTCGCATCGCAAAACAAAAGGGCACGGCAACCGCCGTGCCCTGTGCTTTTACGCCAACTCCAAACCGTTGTCATCCTGAGCGAAGCGAAGGATCTCAGACTTCAACTCAGCTGCAAAAGTGTCATCGCTGCTCTGAAAAGCCGAAGGGCGCTCGGTGAAACTCACGAGCGCCCCTCAACCTACATCCTAATTCGACTTATACCTCAGGGATCACCTCCTGTCTCCACAGGAACGTGGATACCACAGCCTCACTCTAGCGCCGCGTATTCCCGAGTCAAGCGCAAATCACAAAATTCCTCATCGAACTTTTCGATTTGCTCAATCAGCAACCTCACGTACGGGCGCAGCACTGCTGCGCCCCATGTCCGCAACATTTAAGCCAATCGGACGTCTTGCCTACCCACAAACTACCGGCGTGAATACCCACGTATCCTGCCATGAACAATTGTTAATGATTTGTCAGCCTCCTCGCTTTAGAGTCCTTCTCAACACATCGCCTCGATTCACGACAGGTCCACGACGGAGAAAATGCTCGCCATCCGCATCTCCACTTCACGCGTGCCTCCTCGCACTCCTCGTCACACTTCTAACCGCAGCGACTCCCACCCACGCCCAGCTTCCGTTCTACACCGACGACCCCTCCGTCACTCCCACCCGCACCGTCCACGTCGAATTCTTCAACGAAATCGACGCCCTCCAATCCGCGCAATTCCCCAACCTCCGCCAAAATACCGCCAACATCAAAATCAACACCGGTCTGCCGCACAATCTCGAGCTAGATCTCGACGCGCCCTATCTCTCGATCTACTCGCGACCCCCGTAATCCTTCCTCCACCGGCGCAGGTGACACCAACCTCGGCATCAAATGGAATTTCCGCCGCGCCGTCGAAAATTCCCATCGCCCCGTTCTCAGCGCCAGCTTCTATGTCGAGTTCCCCACCGGCGATTCGCACAATCAACTCGGCTCCGGCCTCATCGACTACTGGCTCAACTTCATCTTCCAGGAACCCATCACTCCCAAAACCCGCCTCAATCTCAACCCCGGCGTTCTCTTCGCCGGCAACACCAGCACCGGCGCCGTCGGCATCAACACCACGCGCGGCCAGGTCTACACATCCGGCCTCTCCGTCCTTCACGACATCAATTCGCGCTTGAGTCTCGGCGGCGAAGTCTACGCAGGCGTCGCCGACACCGACGGCCTCGGCCGCACGCAACTGCAAGGCAATGACCGGCGCCTCCTCAATCTTCGCAACGGCCTCGCCCTCACCTTCGGCCTCATCGTCGGCAAATACGAAGCCAGCCCCCGCATCGGCGGCCAGGTCGGCGTCTCCCTCGATTTCCCCGATCTCTTCCGCCACCCCACCGCCACCGCCGCCCGCATCCAAACCGCGTTCCACTAAACGCAGTGTCACCCAGCACTATAGGGAGTGCGGCGTCTCGACGCCGGTTTTGCGCTTGCACCCACTCTCCCACTCCCTACTCGTAGTAAGGCCCGCTCGACACTTCCCCCTTGCTATCACCTCCCCCATCCGCTATACCTCACCCATACTTCGCAGTACGGTGTCGTACCGAGCGAAAAATCTAAGCTAGCGTTCCCGCCAGGGGATTCGCCTACGAGCACGCCTCGACTCGGCGCCGCCACTGTTCGCGTTCCGAGAGAGACCTGGCGTCCAACGCACGGGTCCACATTGAAGCTCAACTCGCTAGGCAAGCCTCGCTTGCCCGGTTCGCTCGCGTATTTTTGTATCGCCGCCTCGCTCGCCACAACTCTACTCATCGCGATTCCCGCTGCGACGCAGGCTCCGTCCGCGACTGCCCCAACCGAATTCACTGACGTCACGAACAGCGCCGGCATCCACTTCACCCACTTCAAAGGTAACGACGGCGTCTCCATCAATCTCGAAGAATTCGGCCCCGGCGTCTGCGTCTCCGACTTCGACAACGACGGCTGGCAAGACATCTACTTCGTCAACGGCCGCGATCGCTACAACCGCAACATCTCCGTCAAAAACGCTCTCTATCGCAACAACGCCAACGGCACCTTCACCGATGTCACCGACTCCGCCGGCGTCCCCGGCACAAACTACGGCCTCGGCTGCGTCTGGGGCGACTACGACAACGACGGCTTCCCCGATCTCTTCGTCACGCAATTCGGCGCCAACGTCCTCTATCACAACAACGGCGACGGCACTTTCACCGACGTCACAAAAAAAGCCGGCGTCGCCGGCCTCGAATCCGGCCAGTTCCACTCCGGCGCCGTCTTCTTCGATTACGATCGCGACGGCAAACTCGACCTCTACGTCGGCAGCTACGTCGACTCTCGGCCCCAAAGCGCAACGCTATTGCGACATCGCCGAAGGAATAAAATCCAGTTGCGCCCCGGCCGCCTACCATGGGAGCCCGAACGCCCTGTATCACAACAACGGCGACGGCACTTTCACCAACGTCACCGCCGCATCAAAAATCTTCAGCCCGACGGCAAAAATCTTTCCGTCGGCGCCTTCGACTGGGACAACGACGGCTGGCCCGACGTCTTCGTCGCCAACGACGGCCAGCCCGCGTATCTCTACCAGAATCTCCACAACGGAAAATTCCGCGAAACCGCCGAAGTCGCAGGCATGGCCTACAACCTCCACGGCCAGATGATGGCCTCCATGTGCATCTCTCTCGGCGATTTCGACAACGACGGCTGGCTCGACCTCTACATCTCCGACTTCCAGAAAAATTCCGATCACGTCTGGCGCAACTCCGGCAAAGGCTACTTCGACGAAGTCAGCGACGAAGCCGGCATCACCCTCGCCACAAAAGACGTTCTCAGTTTCGGCGGCGGCTTCCTCGACTACGACAACGACGGGTGGCTCGACATCTTCATCGGCAACGGCCACGTCTACCCTGAAATCGAGAAGGTCTCCACCGAAACCCTCTATAAGCAGCACAACTCACTCTTCCACAACGAGAAGAACGGCAAATTCTCCGACGCAACAATCCCCGGCGGCCTGACCGCCGTTCCTCCCCGCGCCGCCCGCGGCGTCGCCTTCGCCGATTTCGACAACGATGGCTACATCGATGTTCTCGTCGCCAACAACGGCGACCCACCAACGCTCCTGCACAACAACGCGCTTCACAAAAGCCATTTCGTGAATTTCAAATTAGTAGGCACGAAATCAAATCGTGACGCCCTCGGCGCCAGAATCAAAATCACCGCCGGCGCCACAACGCAAATCCGCGAAATCGCCGGCGGCGGCAGCTACCTCTCCCAAAGCGATCTCCGCGCCAACTTCGGCCTCGCCGACGCCACCACCATCTCCACCGTCGAAATCACCTGGCCCAGCGGCGCCCACCAATCCTTCCAAAACGTCCCCGCCGACCATTTTTACCAAATCACCGAATCCAGCCCAAAACTCGCCCTTCAACCAAATACCAAGCCCTGACTCGTCTTGCCGATCTCTAGCTCGCATTCTCGGTGTAACTCTCCCGCTCTGCGTTGTCTTTCTCTTTCCCTCTTCGCATCCGAACTCCCGCACAAAACTACACAGAATCACCTATCCGTCCACCGTCGAGATTCATCTAAAATCGTCTCTGCGAACTCTCAGAACTCTGTGGTGAAATTCAGTCCCCAAGGACACCCAATGCCCAAAACCATAAAGCTTCGTACCATCGCATCTCTCGTCTCTCTAGCAATCGCATTCGCCGTCGTGCCCGCTACGCGCGCCCAAGATCCCGCCATGACTCCCGACAAGCGCCTCGAAAACGCCACCGCCTCCATCAGCGAAGTCATGAACGCCCCCGATAAAGGCATCCCTCGCGACCTCTACAACAAGGCCCGCTGCGTCGTCATTATTCCCGACGTATTAAAAGCCGCCTTCATCTTCGGCGGCAAATATGGCCGCGGCTACGTTTCTTGCCGCAACAGCTCCGGCCGTTTCGGCACACCCGCCTCCATTCGCATCGAAGGCGGCAGTTACGGCCTCCAAATCGGCGGCTCCTCCACCGACGTCTACATGCTGATCATGAACAAGAGCGGCATGAGAAAACTGCTCTCCGACAAATTCACCATCGGTGGCGAAGCCTAGGCAACAGCGGGGCCCGTAGGTCGCAACACCAGCGCCAACACCGACATCCTGCTTCACTCAGAAATCATCTCGTGGTCGCGCTCGCGCGGCCTCTTTGCGGGCGTCTCTCTCGAAGGCTCAACCCTCCGCCCCGACAATAGCGAAAACGAAAAACTCTACGGCGAGAAGATCTCCAATCGCCGCATCCTTTCCGGCGAAGCCGCAACGCCTCCCGCCGCGAAACCCCTCGTCGCCGAACTCAATCGCTACCGTCGCGGCACCGGCGCCGACATCGACACTTCTCTCACCAAGAAATCTCGCGTCACGCTCAACGACCTCCGGTTCGAAACCGGCAAAGCCGACATCACCCCGGACTCCGAAGCCACTCTGAATACCGTCCTGACCTCGCTGAAAAATAACCCGGATTGGAAAATCCGCGTCGAAGGCTTCACCGACAACGTCGGAGCCAAAGAAGCCAACGAAAAGCTCTCCGCAGACCGCGCCGAAGCCGTCGCTAACTGGCTCGCCGACCACGGCATCGACCGCACTCGCCTCAGCTCCAAAGGCTACGGCGAATCCCGCCCCGTCGCCTCCAACAAATCCGAAGACGGCCGCGCCAAAAACCGCCGCGTCGAACTCGTCCGCCTCTAACCTCTCGCGACGCCGGCTTCACCCACAGCACCTTGTAGGGGCGGGGCTTGCCCCGCCCTCGGTGCGTCTTGCCACCATCTCCGCCGCTGGGGGACCGCCGTACCCCTTGCGACTTGATACCGCGTCCACTTAAAAACGCGTTGTCATCAACCGATCCACACTACAAAACGAAACATCCCGCTCGCATTTGGGTGCCGCACCCTCCGCAGTGAGAGGGTGCGGGTTTAGATTCCACCCCACCCGCACCAAAACGACAACCCTGTACCCGCGCTCGCTTCCCATATCGCGGGGTTTAGATTCAGCAAAGCCCACGCCACAACGACGTTGCGCTCCGATCCGCCCCCCTCTTCGTCTCTGCGTTATCCTTTTTCCTTCCTTTCTAATTCGAACCGTAACAAACCAACCCGTTCGAATGTACCACTCGCTAAATGCTGTTGACAAAGTACACATTCTCTGCTACACTCCCCAATGAACTCACCTCACCAATTCGAAAACCCCCTTCCAGTAACCCAAGTCCTTTCAATCACTCCCACACTCCCGTTTCCCATATACTTCCAACCATCTCATTCCAAACCACTTCCGCACTCTTTGGAAGAACATAGGGGGTATACCCCCAAAAAGCGAATCCCAGGCGAAACCCCTCGCTTCGCCAACCAGAATTCCCGTGTCGCGCCTTCTTCACGCGCTATCAACGCTCCCGCAACCTTCCAACGTCGCGCACCCGTTACTCTCACTTCCGCACAATTCCACCGAAACAATTTCCCCCACCGCGCATCTCAATCTCTGCACAATCTAACGATCGAATGGAGACCCAAGTGGCCAATCGTCTCGAAGGCAAAGTAGCGGCAATCACCGGCGGCGATCAGGGCATCGGCCGCGGCATCGTCGAGCGTTTCGCAGCCGACGGCGCCGACATCGCCCTCTGCTATCGCTCCAACAAAGCAGGCGCCGACGAAGTCGTCGCCGCCGTCCAAAAACTCGGCCGCAAAGCCGCCGCATTCCAGGCCGACGTGGGCAATGTCGACCAAGGCCAAAAATTCATCACCGACGCTGTCGCCGCCCTCGGTCGCATCGACATCCTCGTCAACAACGCCGGCCTCGAACGCCGCGCCGATTTCTGGGACGTCACCGAAGCTGACTACGATCTCGTCCTCGACGTAAATCTCAAAGGCCCGTTCTTCGTCACTCAGGCTTTTGTCAATCACCGTCGCCAGGCCAAAGCCGGCGGAAAAATCATCAACATCAGCAGTGTCCACGAAGAACTTCCCTTCCCCCACTTCACTTCCTACTGCGCCAGCAAAGGCGGCATCAAAATGTTCACCCGCAATCTCTCCATCGAGCTAGCCCCTCTCGGCATCACCATCAACAACATCGCCCCCGGCGCCATCGAAACTCCCATCAACAAAAATTTGCTCAACGATCCAGCCAAACTAAAACCGCTGCTCGAAAATATCCCACTCAATCGCTTGGGCACGCCCCAAGACGTAGCCGGAATCGCTTCATTCCTCGCCTCCTCCGACTCCGACTACATGACCGGCACCACCGTCGTCGTAGACGGCGGTCTAACCTGGAACTACGAAGAACAATGACCAACGCAGCAAAAACGATCGCCGCAAACCGATCGGTGCGCAAAATTTTGGTAGGGGCGCAGCATGCTGCGCCCCAAACGCCCAGTCGTCAGCACGTGGTGCCCTTGTACTTGGCACTAAACACAAATCACTGTCATCCTGAGCGAAGCGAAGGATCTCAGACGTAAGCCACACTCAAAAATGATCCGCGCTTGAAACGCGCAACCGAGGACAACGAATGCCGCAAGCATCCACCAAGCCCATCAAACTCGTAATCGCCGACGTTGACGGCACCCTCGTCACGCACGACAAAATCCTCACCCAGCGCGCCATCGACTCCGTCATGAAAATGCGCGACGCCGGAATCCAATTCGCCGTCACCAGCGGCCGCCCGCCCAAAGGCATGGCCATGCTCGTCGAGCCGCTCAAACTCAACGAACCCATCGCCGCATTCAACGGCGGCGTAGTTATTCAGCCCGATCTCAAGACAGTCCTGCAACAAAACGTCCTGCCGCCCGACGCCGTGAAAAAAGTCGTGAAACTGATCCTCGATCACAAACTCGACGCCTGGATCTACACCGATAAAGATTGGTTCGTCCGCGATGTCAAAGCCGCTCACGTCGCGCGCGAACAGTGGACCGTAAAATTCGAGCCGGTCGTCACCGATAAACTCGAATCCATCGTGGACAGAGTCGCAAAAGTCGTCGGCGTCAGCGACGACCTCGAAGGCGTCGCCAAATGCGAAAAAGACGTGCAGCAAGCTTTGGGCAACAGCGTCTCCGCCGCGCGTTCGCAACCGTACTATCTCGACGTCACGCACCCGAAAGCGAACAAAGGTGAAGTCGTAAAAATTATGTCCGACCTGCTGAAAATCGCGCCCGACGAAATCGCCACCATCGGCGATCAACCCAACGACGTCCTCATGTTCGTCAAAAGCGGCGTCAGCATCGCCATGGGCCAGGCGAGCGAAGAAGTACAAAAATCCGCGACCTACGTCACCACCTCAAGCGAAGACGAAGGCTTCGCCAACGCCATGGAAAAATTCATCCTCCAACGCCACGCAGCCAACTCGTAGCAACGTCGTGCCTTGATTTCGTGATGTTTTGTGGGTCGGAGCTTCAGCTCCGACATTCAGATAGGAAAGAGTGGGGGCTTTAGCCCCTGAAGTAATCGGAAAGCTCGACCGGCCAGTGTAGGGGCGCAGCATGCTGCGCCCCAAACGCCCAGGCGTAAGCACGAAGGCTCTTCGCCTTCTGTTGCCAAGCGCACAATTTAAATTTTGAAAGGAAGTTCCAACGCCGAAAGGAAACTTCTAAACCCTACGCCCGCGCCAACGTCGTCGCCCGCGCCGCGCGCAACAGCTCCGCCGCATTCTGCTTCGGATCGCCGTGACCAAACACCGCGTTCCCCGCAACGAGCAAATCCGCTCCGGCTCGCACGATTTCGCCAACGGTCACCATATCGACGCCGCCATCGACCTCGATGCGGTACGACAACCCGCGCTTCTCGCGAATCCGCGCCAGCGATTCGATCTTCCGCAACGCATTCGGAATAAATCGTTGCGCGCCAAATCCTGGATTCACCGACATCACCAAAACGTGATGCACGATGTCGAGCACTTCATCCAGCATCGCGACAGGCGTCGCGGGATTGATCACCACTGCAGGCTTGCATCCATGCGACTCGATCAGGTGCAAAGTCCGATCGAGATGCACGCACGCTTCTTGATGCACCGAAATCCAGTTCGCGCCGGCTTCGGCAAACGCAGGAATAAATTCGTCGGGATTTTCGATCATCAGGTGGCAATCAAAGGGAACGTCGCGAACCGCTTTGCGCAGCGACTTCACTACCGGCGGACCAATCGTGATGTTCGGCACAAAGTGCCCGTCCATAATATCCACGTGCAGCACAGTTCCGCCGCCGTCGATCGCGGCTTTGGCTTGCTCGCCCAGGCGGGAAAAATCCGCCGAAAGGATCGATGGTGCCAGTTCGATTTGCACGATGCTCCTCGTTTGTAGGCTCAGTATACGCGCAAGCGCATTCGGCTCGCCAAAAATGTGCGGCGCGATGTCGTTGATTCCGATGCGATGCGACGGTCGCGCAGCTACTGTTTGTTTTTCGCGAGATCGCGCGCAGAAATTGGAGGTGACTACGTTGCCCAAGGCAGCGTGCGCTGCTGCTCGCTGCTGGCACGGCAAAGTTCGAGCATGCGCATCACGTCGAGCGCCCACGGCAAGCTGACGAACGATTCGGCTTTGCCTTCGAGTACATCGCGTACGTTGGCGTAGAAATCGCGATAATCGCCGCTGCCCGAAGGAATACTGCGCTGCGTCGTGTTCGTGCCGTCCGACAGCGTGAGCACGCCCCAATTCTCGATCGGCTCGGCGCCCCACGAACCTTTGGCGGGAAGTTTGCCATACCGCAAATTGTTTTCTTGCGGATCGACGGTCTGCTTCACGAACGCGCCGTTCGTGCCGAAGAGAAGAAATCTCGGACGCTGCACCGCCGCGAGAATGCTGGAACTGAGAACTGCGCGCAACTCGCCGGGATAATGAAACACGATGTCGAACGCATCGTCGGCAAGTCCACCTTGGCGCTCGATGCGAACGTCGGCGGTAACCGCTTCGGGCTTGCCGAACAAAATCATCGCGTGATCGATCACGTGCGGGCCGATATCGAAAAGAATTCCCGCTCCGGGCGCAGCCTTTTCGCGCCACGCATTCGGTTTGAAATTTGGCCGGAATCGATCGTAGTGAGTCTCGAAGCGCACGATGCGACCGAGCGTCCCGGCGGTGACGAGTTCGCGGATCGCCTGAAAATCGCCGTCGTAGCGGCGATTCTGATACACGGTGAGGAACCTCCCAGACTTCTGGGCGAAGTTCACGAGCTCGACGGCTTCGGCGTACGACGTTGTGAATGGCTTATCGACGACGACGTCGTGGCCGGAAGCAAGCGCCGCACGCGCAAAAGGCGCGTGAGTTTCATTCGGCGTCGCGATCACGATCAGCCGAATATCCGGCAGTGCAAGAAGTTCATCGAGCGTGCGCGCGATTTTCGCGTCGGGATAGGCTTTGGCGGCTTCGTCGCCGGTGCGCTGAAGAATAGCTGCGAGTCGCAACCCAGGAGTGCGCGAAATCACCTGGGCGTGGAATGCGCGCCCGGCAAGGCCAAACCCGATGAGTCCGACGTTGATCATGACGAACGATTATAGAGGTGATCTTGTCGGCGTTGCTGTGAAATGACTGCTTCTTCACAATGAATGCAGGCTTCAAGATGGAGAGTGATGGCGAGCTCGACGACAAGTTCGGAGACGGCAGCGAAGCGCAAACACTTTGGGCTGATTGCGCTGCTTTCGGCTGGATTTATTTTGACGGGATTCCCGACGATCATGAACGGGCCAATCCTGCCAACATTCATTTCGAGATGGAATCTGACCGATTCGCAAGCGGGATTGTTTTTCACCGTGCAGTTCACTTCCTCGCTCGCCGCGGTGTGGATCACGACAGGCTTGACCGCGTGGCGCGGTTACAGGCCCGGTCTTGTGATCGGCTACATTCTCACTGGAATCGGCCTCGCGTTACTGAATTCACCGACGCAAGGGGTTGCGCTGCTTGCGACGGCTCTTTACGGGATGGGCTACGGCCTCGTTGTGCCGCCGACAAATCTTGCAGGCGCGGAAGCGGGCGGCGCCGGCGCGGTGAGCTTGCTGAATTTTGCCTGGGGTATCGGCGCCGTGGCGTGCGCGCCATTGGTCAGCGTGTCGCTGCGACACCATTCGTTGACGAAATTCTTCTGGATTCTCGCAGGAGTCGGGTTCGCATTGGCCGCGGCATTCGTATTCGCCCCGTTGCCGGAAAGACATCACGACAACTCGACCGAAGCCGCGAAGAGTCGGCCGAGCATTCCGCCCGTCGGAATAACCACGGTGACCGCTGTTCTGTTTTTCTTGTACGTCGGAAGCGAAGCGGGCATCGGCGGATGGGCTGCCGAACATGTGAAGCGGCTGCTGGGTCACGCCACCGAACTGACAACGATGACGCCGCTGTTCTTCTATGCCGGCATGATGGTGGGACGTGGGGTTGCTTCGCTGCTGCTGTCGCGCATCGGCTCGCTGCGATTCGTCATTCTGGCGTTTTCGCTGTCGATTCTCGGCATCACGACCATCATCGCGGCGCACAACACGCACGTCGCGATTGCGGGATTCGCGATCGCGGGGCTTGGCTGCGCGACGATTTATCCCATTTATATTTCGTGGTTTTCGCATTGGTACGGACCGGCGGCGCGCCGGTTGGGCGGCGTTGTTTTTTCGATGGCGTCGTTGGGTGGATCGGCGTTGCCTTGGCTCGTGGGGTTTGTTTCGACGAAAGCGAATAGCTTGCCGGTGGGATTTTTGGTGCCCCTCGCGGGGATGCTCGTGATGGCGGTTCTGGTTACGGTTTTGCGAAAAAGAGGATTGCAGATGTTGTGAGGGCGGGCGCGCGAATGGGTCAATCGTAGTCGTGTTGACGCCGGGCGGGGCAAGCCCCGCCCCTACAAACTCCGCGGCGAACGGCGTTTCTCCAGAGGGACGGATGGCGACGTAAAGTCGCCGCTACGGTATCCTTTCGGCGTGCTGAAAGCGGGGACACAACGAGGTGCGGTGCGGCGCGCGGAAGAACAGCGATCGCCGACGCGCGCTCTGCTGTTTGGGCTGATTATCACGCTGGCCGCGGTGGTCGCGTACTCGGCGTATATCACGGTGCAGATTTCGGGACTGCGCAAATTGCAGAGCGAGATGGTCGATCGCAACAGACGCGACTCGCTCCAGTTGTTGCGGCTGCAGAACGATCTCAACTCGGTCGCGCTGGCGATGCGCGACATGCTCGATTCGAGCGAGCCCTATCCGATCAGCGCGTGGTCGGCGCAATTTGCGCGGCTGCGCGGAGACATCGACGCGGCCCTGACGATCGAAGAACAGAACGCGTCGGCTCAGAGGACCGAAGAGCAGCGCGATTATTTGCGGCATCAATTGACGCAATTCTGGGATGCGATGGACCGCATGTTCGCGCTGGCGAGCAACGGCAAAGAAGCAGAAGCGAAGGAGCAGGTTCGATTGTCGCTGCAAGCGCGGCAAGCGGCGCTCAGCACGGCGGTTTCGCGGCTACTGGTGGAAAACAACGAAGGCGAGCAGCGCGCAGCGGGGCAAATCGGCGAGATTTACACGCGTGTACAGAAGCAGGTCTATCTTTTCTTCGCCGCGACAGTGATTGCGATTGTGCTTACGAGTTTGTATTTGATTCGCACGAACCGCGAAATTTTTGCGCGGCTTGCGACACTTTCGGAACAGCGTAGCGAACTCGCTCAACAATTAATTTCGACGCAGGAATCGACGCTGCGGCATATTTCACGCGAGTTGCACGATGAGTTCGGGCAGGTGCTCACGGCGATCGGGTCCCTGCTGGGGCGGCTCGGAAAGCAAGCTCCGGAAGGATCGCCGCTGCGTGCAGATTTGCAGGAAGTGCGCGAGATCGCGCAATCGACGCTGAACAATATTCGCGGGCTATCTCAGGCGCTGCATCCAGTGCTGCTCGAGGAGCAAGGGCTGGAGAGCACGCTGGACTGGTATATCCCCTCGGCGTCGCATCAGATGGGGCTTTCGTTGCATTATGAGAAGTCGGGCGCGACGTTTCCGGTCGAGACCGTCGCCGGCGTACAGATTTATCGCGTTCTGCAAGAAGCGCTGAATAATGTCAGCCGGCATTCGGGCGAGCGCGAAGCGTGGGTGCGGCTGAAATTCTCAGGCGGCGAGCTGGGGCTCGACGTCGAAGATCATGGCAAAGGATTCTCAAGCAACGGTTCGGGGCAGGGCGGGAATCGTGTATCACAAGGAATCGGGCTTGTCGGCATGCGCGAACGCGCGGAATTGATCGGTGGCACGCTGGAATTGCTGCAACCGAATGAAGGAGGAACGCTGGTGCGATTGACGGTGCCGCGTGAGCGGGCGGAGACGGTGCATGGCGAATAAGATCACGGTGTTGCTGGTCGATGACCATGCGCTAGTGCGAAAAGGATTTCGCCGGATGCTCGAAGACGATCCCGCGATTACGGTCGTTGGCGAAGCAAGCGACGGCAATGACGCGGTGAAGCTCGCGCTGCAACTCAAACCGAGCGTTACGGTGATGGATTGCGCGCTGCCCGGCATCAGCGGCATTGAAGCGTCGCGGCAGATTCGCGCAAAGTGGGCCGATGCGGCCATTTTGATGCTGAGCATGCATTCGGAAGACACGCTGATTCGCCAGGCGCTGGAAGCCGGCGCGCGCGGTTACATTCTGAAAAACGCGATGGATCTGGATTTGTTGAAAGCCGTGAAGGGTGTCGCGGAGGGAAAAACGGTTCTCGATCCGCAGTTGGTGAAACCAGAAGCGCTGAAGGGCGAGCGCGAATCCGGTTTGACGACGCGCGAACTGGAGGTTTTGCAGCACATCGTCGGGGGAAAATCGAACAAGGAAATCGCTGCTGATCTCGGACTGAGCGCGAACACGATCGCGGTGCATCGCGCAAACATCATGGATGCGCTCGGCATCCACAAGACGGCAGAGCTTGTGGTTTACGCGATTCGGAACGGCTTGGTCACTTTGCCGTGAGGCGGCGGGATTTTCTAAGCGGCACGGCGGGTGTCGGAGTTGCGGCGGGACTCGCCGGACTCGCTTCCCCGTTCGATGCGTTCGGTCTTCCCTTTCCAGCTGCCACGCCGCCGGGATTCAAGCTCGTCGACGTAACTTCGCAAGCCGGAATCCATTTTCAACACAACAGCGGCGCCTACGGCGGCAAGCTGCTGCCCGAGACGCTCGGCTCCGGCTGCGCATTCCTCGATTACGACGCCGACGGCTGGCAAGACATCTTGCTCGTGAACGCGATGGATTGGCCCGGCCACAAGCAGCAGCGCACGACACTTCGCCTCTATCACAACAATCGCAACGGCACTTTTACCGACGTGACCAAGAGCGCCGGGCTCGACATCGAAATGTACGGCATGGGCGTGGCCGTCGGCGATTACAACAACGACGGCTTCCCCGATATTTTCATCACGTGCGTCGGGCAGAATCGTCTCTTTCGCAACACGGGCAAGGGCACGTTTGTTGACGTCACGAAAGCCGCTGGCCTCACGGGGCGCTCGGCGTTCAGCACGTCGGCAATCTGGTTCGACTACGATCGCGACGGGCTGCTCGATCTTTTCGTCTGCAACTATGTGCGCTGGTCGCCGGAGCACGATGTTTTCTGCAGCCTCGACGCCACGCACAAATCGTATTGCACGCCGGAAGCGTATCGCGGCGACACGAGCTGGCTCTTTCACAATCGCGGAGACGGTACGTTCGAGGATGTCACGGCGAGCAGCGGGATTTTCGACAGCAGCTCGAAGTCACTCGGCGTGGCGATGCTCGATTTCGATGGCGATGGCTGGCCCGATTTGCTGGTTGCCAACGATACGCAGCCAAACAAACTCTACAAAAATTTGGGCAACGGAAAATTCAAAGACGTCGCGGTCGAAGCAGGACTCGCGTTCAGCGTCGATGGAAAAGCACGCGCTGGAATGGGAGTTGACGTCGGCGATTTCGAAAATTCCGGCCGCGACGGAATTGCGATCACCAATTTCGACAACGAGATGATCGGCTTGTATCGCGCGTCGAAAACCGGCGTGTACGACGACATCGCGACGGCGTCCGGCGTCGGCATCGCGACGCGCAATTCACTCGGATTCGGCTGCATGTTTGTCGATGCCGATCTGAACGGGCTGCTCGATCTGGTCGTCGCCAACGGGCACATCGACGAAACCGTGCGCAACATTCGCGGCAACGTCGGCTACGCGCAGGCGCCGCAACTTTTCCTGAACAGCGGCAACGGAAAATTTCACGATGTCGCGAGCGAAATCGGCGGCGCCTTCGATACTCCGAAAGTTGGCCGCGGGCTCGCGTACGGAGATTTCGACAATGACGGGGACACCGATCTTTTGCTGACGACGAATCACGGGCCGGCGTATCTCTATCGCAATGACCAGTTGCAGGGAAATCGCAGCCTACGCTTACAGCTGATCGGTACGAAATCGAATCGCGACGCGATCGGCACGGTCGTGCACGTCTCGTACGAAGGCGTGACGCAGTCGCGCGTGGTGCGCGGCGGATCGAGCTATTTGTCGCAATCGGAGCTGCCGCTTACCTTCGGAGTGGGCAAACGCGACAAGGTCGATCGCATCGTGGTGAATTGGCCGAGCGGACGCACCGAGGAGTTCAAATCCACCGAAACCGGAAAGCGACTGCAATGCACTGAAGGCAGGGGACTTACAGAATTTCGATAACCTAATTCTTTTACATTATTGTAACGAAATCCAGCGTTCCTTATAAAGGGAACAACTCAATCGCTTCCAGTGGAACGACACCCCGGAAGCACCCCAATACAACTTGCGGCCGGATGCACACCCATCCGGCCGCTGATATTTTATAGAGACTTTTTTGGGCGTTGAGCGGCGGCGGCAACGCATCGGGACTTTTGCAGACAGAGTTGGTTTCGAGTTAGGGTTACAGCTGAGATCCTTCGGCGTCTTTGGACGCCTCAGGATGACAAGCTCTCAAAGTGAGGCGGAGGCGCAATGACCTGGATCAAAACGCTCGGCATGGACGAAGACGAGCGCGTCAAGAAAGCGATGATGGACCAGCGCGCCTTTTATCCGCCGGAGTATTCGACGCCGGTGCCAGCGGTCGATCGCGGGCCGAAGGCAGGCATCAGCGCTTCGCACTCGCTCATTCCCGATGCGCTGTTTCATTCCTTCAGCGCGTTTGGCGCGATGATGGCGCCCGACCTGCCGCTGGAGCGCCGCCAGCACGAGATGATCGCCACGATGGTGTCGGTCACAAACAAGTGCCATTATTGAATCGAGTCACACGCAGAGTTTCTGCGTAGGGTGACGTTGGATGATGGATTGATCGAGGCGCTGCGAGCCGACTATCGCACTGCTCCGATCACCGAGCAGGAACGCGTGATGCTCGACTACGTCGTGAAGCTGACGAAAGATGCGACGAAGTGTTCGCCGAAAGATCATGAAGCGTTGCGGGCGGTCGGATTCGACGACCGTGGGATTTTGCAGATCACGCTGATCGCGTCGTGGTTCAACTACATCAATCGCGTTGCCGATGCGCTCGGCGTCGGCCGCGACGAACTCGCTCCCAAATAGCTTCCACCATTTTTCACCACCACGTTCGCGACAAGACCCAGGCTGGATTTCCCGGCGCTGGGCTGGAATACTTACGTGTCCAATCGGGTCCTCTCCGATGGAATCCAGGCGGGTGTGACGGGTGAAGAGTCTCTCCTTTTTTCTATTAGCGGCGATATTTATCGGCGGGCTGATTTTCGTGGCGACGCACAAGCGTCCGGAGAAAGCTGTGGTGCGAAAAGCGCCCGCCGGACCGGCGGCGGAGCTCGTTTTGCTCAACGGCAAGATTTTGACGGTCGATCCGCATGATTCTGTGGTGGAAGCGGTTGCGATCGGTTTCGACGGACGATTCATGGCCATCGGTTCAAACGCCGAGGTTCGCGGCTGGATGGACGCGCACACGAAAGTCATCGATTTGCACGGGCGAACGGCAACGCCAGGATTGATCGACAGCCACGGGCATTACGCGGATGGCGGGATCAACGAACTTTTTACCGTCAATCTGAGCGAGACGGCGAGCATTGCTGAGATCGTCGAAAAAATCGCGGAGCGCGCGAAGACCCTGAAGCCGGGCGAGTGGATTCAAGGCACCGGCTGGGACGAAAGCAAACTCAAAGAGCTGCGTTACGTGTATGCGGCGGATCTCGATAAAGCCACGCCGAAAAATCCAGTGTGGCTGCTGCACACGACGGGACACTACGGAACGGCGAACAGCGCGGCGCTGAAACTCGCGCACATCACGCACCGCACGAAGAATCCAAAAGCCGGAACCATCGATCGCGACACTGCGGGGAATCCGAGCGGCGTGCTCAAGGAAGACGCGATGAACGCGGTGATGGCGCTGATTCCGCCGGTGACGCCTGACCAGGAACACAACGCGATTGTGCACATCATCGACGCGCTGCATTCCGAAGGCATGACCGCGATCAAGGAAGGCGACATCCAACCGCACACGTGGGACGCGTACAAGCGCGTGCTCGACGAAAACAAGTTGAAGGTGCGCGTGTTTGTGTTGTGGGACGTCGGCAAAACTCTGGACTCAGGTCGCGCTACGTTGGCGCGAATCAAAGCGCTGCCGTTGCCGCCGCGCGCACTGGGCGATGCGTTGCTGCTTTCGGGTGGCGGAAAACTTTATATGGACGGGAGTGGTGGCGGGCGGACGGCGTGGCTCTACGACGACTGGCACACAAAATCGACGGAGATCGACAAGGGCAACAAAGGCTATCCCGCGATCGATGTGGACACGTACAAACAATTGGTGCGGATGTATCACCAGGCGGGAGTGCACGTCGGCACGCATGCGGTTGGAGATCGCGCGATCGATACGATCGTGGATACGTACGCGGAAGTGTTGAAAGAGACGCCGACGCATGGGCTGCGGCACAGTATCATTCACTCGAACATCCCGACCGATCACGCGATGGAGACGATGGCGATGCTGCAAAAGCAGTACGACGCTGGCTATCCGGAGTTGCAGGCGGTTTTTATGTGGTGGATCGGCGATACGTATGCGGGGACGTTCGGACCGGAGCGCGCGGCGCGTTTGATTCCGCTGAAAACGATGGTGGCGCGTGGCGTCGTGTTTGGCGGCGGGTCGGACTATTTTGTGGCGCCGTTCGCGGCGCGCTATGGGATTTGGGCTTCGGCGGCGCGCGAGACGCTGAAGGGCGTGTACGGTGCGCATCCGTTTGGGACGGCGGAGGCCGTCGATGCGCGAATTGCGCTGCGATCGTATACGGAGTGGGCGGCGCATCAATTATTTTTGGATGGCACGGTGGGATCGATCGAGCTGGGGAAAGAGGCGGACATTGCGGTGTGGGATCGAGATTTCTACACCGCGCCGACGGCGGATTTGAAGAATGCGAAGTGTGAGATGACGTTGTTTAGGGGCGAGATTGTGTTTCAGGCGGGCGGGTCGCCGGTGACGGTGACGGAAGCAAAAGCGGCGAGCCATCCGTGATGTCGCTGATGCGGGATGAGTTGCTGGTTGGCGTGGATATTGGCGGGACGAAAGTTGCCGCGGGGCTGCTCGATCGCGCGGGGAAAATTGTGGCGCAGAGCCGCGTGGCGATGGTGGCGAACGACGCGGCACGCGGGTTGGCGGCGGTGGCTGCGGCGATTGAGGATTTGCGAGCGAAGGTGGCGTCGGACGCCGGCTCAGGCTCGGCCTCAGCTGACGGATTTCAGCCGCACGCGATTGGGATTTGCGCGCCGGGGCCGCTGAATCCCAGAACTGGCGTGATACTCAATCCGCCGAATGTGCCGGGGTGGCACAATTTTCCGCTCGCGGAGGAAATGCGCAAGCTCTATCCCGACGCGCAAGTGAAAATCGACAACGATGCGAATGCTGCTGCGCTGGCCGAAGCGAAATGGGGCGCCGGGCGCGGATATCGCAACGTGTTTTACGCGACGATCGGGACTGGCATCGGCACAGGATTTGTGATCGACGATCGGGTGTATCACGGGCGAACCGGACTCGCGACGGAGGGCGGGCACGTCGGTGTCGATTTGCACGGGCCGCAGTGCGCCTGCGGCAAGCGCGGATGCATCGAAACATTGGCGGCGGGACCGGCGATCGCGCGGCGCGCTCGGGCGAAGTTGGCCCAAGCTCAGGGTGGAGGCGCCGCTGCGAAAAAATCGCCGCTGCTCGAAATGGCCGGCGGTCGCGCGGATGCCGTGAACAGCGAGATCGTGGCGAAAGCTTACGCGGCGGGCGATGCGCTAGCGCGCGAAGTGATGCACGAAACACTCGACGTGCTCGCGTACTGGCTCGGCAGCGTCATCGATTTGCTCGAGCCCGACGTCATCGTGATCGGCGGCGGCGTTTCGTCGATGCTCGCGCCGTTTCTCGAAGACATTCGCGCGCGATGGGTGGGTGCGTGTCTCAGTCCGTACCCGCAAGAAACACCGCTGGTGCTGGCGCATTACAAAGAAGACGCCGGCATTGCGGGCGCAGCCGCTCTTTGTGATACAAATTGAGCACGTTCACCTCGAGGTGATGGATGGCGCAAACGACCGTAAGCTCCACGTCTGTGAGCTCTTCCGGTGACTCCGCTGCAAACTATCGCCGCCCGCTCGCGATGGTCACAACGCTGTTCTTCATGTGGGGATTTCTCACCAGCCTGAACGACATTCTGATTCCACATCTGAAGACGGTGTTCGATCTGAATTACGCGAAGGCGATGCTGATTCAATTCGCATTTTTCACGTCGTACTTCGTGTTCTCGCTGCCGTCGGGAAAATTGATCGACGCGGTCGGCTACAAAAAGGCGATGGTTGCGGGATTGTTCACGATGGGCATCGGCGCGCTGCTGTTTTTGCCGGCGGCGAGCGTGCCGTCGTTTCCGTTTTTTCTCACGGCGTTGATCGTGTTGGCTGCTGGCATGACGATTTTGCAAGTCTCGGCGAATCCGTACGTCGCGATTCTCGGCCCCGAGAAAACGGCTGCAAGCCGATTAAATCTCGCGCAGGCGTTCAATTCGCTTGGCACGACGATCGGTCCGAAGCTGGGCGGTATGTTGATCCTGAGCGCCGCGCCGCTTGACGGCTGGTGCGCATCGCCGCAATGTCGGCGCCGCAGTTCCAGGCGTATCGCATCGAGCAGGCATCGTCGGTCAAAACGCCGTACCTCATTTTCGCTCTCGCGTTGATGGCACTCGGCGTTGCGATCGCGCTGTTTAAGTTGCCGGCCATCGCGAGCGTCGAGCAGCGCTCCGCCGCGGGACACGATTCGATCTGGCGCCACACCCATCTCATCCTCGGCGCGATCGGCATTTTTGTTTACGTCGGCGCCGAAGTTTCGATCGGCAGCTTTCTCGTGAATTATTTCAGCCAGCCGGATATCGGGAATATTTCGGAGCTCGCCGCGGCGGGACTACTTTCGTTCTATTGGGGCGGCGCGATGGTGGGTCGATTCATCGGATCGGCGCTGCAGCAGAAAATCGCGGCCAACAAGATTCTGGGCGTTGCGGCGCTGATCGCGGCGCTTTTGGTTATCACGTCGATGCTTACATTTGGTCACATCGCGATGTGGACGATGATCGCGGTCGGTCTCTTCAACTCCGTCATGTTCCCGACGATCTTCACGCTCGGTATCGAAGGACTCGGCCCGCTGACCGGCGACGGTTCAGGCTTGCTGGTAGCAGCAATCGTGGGAGGCGCGATTATTCCCGAGCTGCAAGGATTGCTCGCGGATCGTATCGGCATTCATCACGCGTTCTTCCTGCCGATTCTTTGCTACATCTACATCGCATATTTTGCGTTTGTCGGATCGCAAAAGAAGCAGGCGGTTAACGCCGGAGCTTAGCAAGCGCGAAACTTCGATCTCAGAATCGCAATCGTTCGAGAATTTTGTCGATACTTCGCTAACTTCGTTGCGTCTTTGCTTCGCTTTTTAGTTTTTTGCGACTTTGCCGTCGGCCACAAGTCGATCCAGCCACCGCTTCGCTTTCGCCGCGTCCGGCCGATCGCCGTGGTTCTTCACGTAGTCGCGCAACGCCAGCGCCGCTTCGTCGTACTTCCCTGTCGCCACCAGCGATTGCGCCACAAGCAACTCAATCTCGGGCGCTTTCCCGTTCGAGTTGGACAGCGCCGCTTGCGCCGTTTTAGCGGCTTCCGGAAATTTTTCGAGCTTGTAATCCGCTTGCGCCAGCGCGTACTGCGTTTCCCAGTTCGGATTGCCGGCATCCAGTTCGAGCGATTTTTCCAGCGAGGGAATCGCCTCT
Organism: uncultured Acidobacteriota bacterium; assembly: GCA_963850795.1. GTDB lineage: Bacteria > Acidobacteriota > Terriglobia > Acidiferrales > UBA7541 > Acidiferrum. Next base: position 314,188 of record CAWKNS010000023.1, read on the forward strand.
TCGTATTTTCCCTGATCGCTCAGCGCCATCCCCAGCGCCGCTTGCGCGCGCGCGTGCGTGGGATCGATCTGCGTTGCCTTTTCCAACACATCTTGCGCGTCGGCAAAATTGCGCAGATTCAAGTCCACCACACCTTGCAGATACAAAACGTCCGGATGCCCCGGCGCAAGCGTCATCGCCTCGCCGGAATATTTCTGCGCATCCTTGATTTTCCCAGCGCCAAGCGCCTGCAATCCCTTGTCGAAAGCTTCCTTCGCTTTCGGAGCAAGCACCGGCCCCGCCGGAACGCCCGTCGTTTCGTTCGCCTCGGCTTTGCGCTTGAGCGCGAAGTCAACTTCAGCCTTCAGCGCCACCGGAATAGCGATGTCTTTCTGGCTGCTCTCGTATCCCGTCGCCGAGACCTGCACGGAGTAATCACCGGTGGAAGGCAGCATAAAAAACACGCGGCCCTTTCGCGTCGTCCCTTCACCGGCCGGAACACCGGCACGATATACACGTACCGTGGCGGGACTGGCAATCTCGGCGCCGCCGCTGTCGCGCACCGTCACCGAAATCTCCGGCCGGTCGCCACGAAACATGTTCGGTTTCGGCGGACGAATCCTGCGCCAATGCAACTCGCAGGCGCACACACCACGCCCGCCGCAAAAAGCGACGACACCACCAACACACCGCGAAATTTTCGCCGGTTCAAATCGCTTAGAAATTGCATGACACACCCCAAACAACACCCACCCAATGAATCGAGCCTAGTCCCGTCCCATGGACGGGTCAAGCCCGGTTCCTAGCAACCACTGGATGGCTAACGAAGCATTCGGAGTAGTAAGATGGCGCTATGGATATACGCCTCAAACCCGAAACCGAAGCAATGATCCAAAGGGATCTCGAACGCGGACGTTACAGCACGCCCGAGGAAGTGGTAGAGCAGGCCCTCGCGGAGTATCACGAGCGAGAAGATTGGCTCGCGCAGCATCGAGCAGAAATCGCGCAGAAGATCGAAGAGGGGTGGCAGTCCGCCAAGCAAGGCCCGCTCATGGCCCCCGAGGAAGTAAAAGCCGCGATGGAATCTCACAAAGCCGCATGGCTCAGTCCCAATCGCAAGGAATGACTTCGTATCTCTTCGGCTCGGCGGCGCTACGCGACCTGCGCAACATTTGGAATCACATCTCTGCTGACAACTTAAAGGCAGCTGACGAAGTCGAGAAGGCAATCTATGACACTTGTCAATCGATAGGCTCTATGCCTTCGGCAGGTTTGGTACGCCAGGATTTCACTCCGCGACCGGTCCGATTTCACCTCCTGCTTCCCTATCGCACCTATTGGATCATCTACGATCCAGCTTCCACGCCCATCGAAATCATTCGTATCCTTCATACGAGCATGGACGTCCCGGCTACTCTGCTCTGAATCTCGTCAAGTACGAAGCCACCCCTCCTGTGATATTGTCCCTCGGGCTTCTCCAGGAGACTCCATGATGAGACTTGGGCTTTCATCGGCAGTGGGCGCCGTACTTTTCACAGCGTTGTTCGCTTTCGCTGCCGTCAGCATTCGCGGCGCAGGCTCCGCCCCCACCGTCAAGATCGATACCGGCAAACTCGAAGGCAAATCCGACGGCACAATCAGCGCCTTTCTCGGCGTCCCCTTCGCCAAGCCGCCCGTCGCCGACCTCCGCTGGAAGCCGCCCGTGAAGCCCGCCAAGTGGAAAGGCACGCGCAAAGCCACCGAGTTCGGCGCGCGCTGCATGCAGGGCCGCATCTACGACGACATGATTTTTCGCGATCCCGGCCCGAGCGAAGACTGCCTCTACCTCAACGTCTGGACGCCCGCCAAGCTCGACAAAGGCAAAGCCAAAGACAAACTCCCCGTCATGGTCTGGATTTACGGCGGCGGCTTCGGCGCCGGCGCAACCTCCGAGCCGCGCCAGGACGGCACCAACCTCGCCAAAGAAGGCGTCGTCGTCGTTTCGATGAACTATCGCCTGGGCATCTTCGGCTTCTTCGCGCATCCCGAACTCGCCAAGGAAAACAGCCACAACGCCACCGGCAACTACGGCCTGATGGATCAATCCGCCGCGCTCGAATGGGTAAAGCGCAACATCGCTCAGTTTGGCGGCGATCCCGGCAACGTCACGATCTTCGGCGAAAGCGCCGGATCCTTCTCCGTCAGCGAACAGATGGCCTCGCCGGTCTCCAAGGGTCTCTTCCACAAAGCGATCGGCGAAAGCGGCGGCGCATTCGCCAGCCACGCGCTCCCGATGCGCTCAAAGGACCAGGCCGCCGAAGATGGCGCAAAGTTCGCCAAAGACAATCTGAACGCCGACACGCTCGCCGCTCTGCGCGCGCTGCCCGCTCAAAAACTTCTCGACGCGCAGTTGGCCGACAAACACCGGTGGTTCGCTCCCAACATCGACGGATACTTCCTGCCCGAATCCCCCGAAGCCATCTTCGCCGCCGGAAAACAGAGCGACGTCCCGCTTCTCGCAGGGTGGAATCGAGACGAAGGCGCCGGTGGGCCGACGAAGGACAATTTCGCCGATGCGCTGAAGGCGATTGCAGCGAAGGACTTCGCCGCCAAATCCGACGAATTTCTGAAACTCTATCCCGCGGATGACGAAAAGCAGGGCAGGCGTTCGCTCGAAGACTACCAGGGCGACAGTTTCATCGCCTTCTCCACCTGGCGGTGGATCGAAGCGCAATCGAAGACCGGCAAGTCACCCATCTATCGCTACCGCTTCGACCAGGATCATCCCAAAGATCCGAAGCGCGGACCCGATGAAGCCGGTGCGTACCACTCGGCCGAAATCGAATTCGTCTTCGGCGCGCTCGATTCCGAAACCTGGATCGAGTGGCGCCCCGAGGATCACAAGCTCACCGACCTGATCCGCAAGTATTGGAGCAACTTCGCCAAGAACGGCGACCCGAACGGCTCTGGCTTGCCTCAGTGGCCCAAGTACGCCGCCGACACCGGCTACGAAGTGATGCACCTCGACGCCGATTCCAAAGCGCAAAAAGACATGCACCGCGCCCGCTACGAATTCCTAAGCACCTTCTGGGCGAAGTAGCGTTCGAATTTTTAAGGGAAAATTACCAGCGACCTGTCATCCTGAGGCCCCATCAAGGGGCCGAAGGATCTCAACGTCAGCCCAGTCTCGTTCGCGCGCGTCGAGACAGGGTGCGACTCAACACCAATTCCAAAGGCGAATCCTCCGCCCTTTCGACTTTCAACTGTCGACTGTGGACTGTCTTACCAGATATGCAGGATCGAATGCCCCGAGCACATAGCCGGCGCCAAACACGCCGACCAACACCACTCCCGACCACAGAATCAGCCCAAGGAACGCCCAGGCCAATTCCTTTTTGTCTTCTCCCGGCTTCACCGAAAGAGCGGCCTTCCTCGACTCGTTTGGAGTGGCTTTCGTTGCTTCTAGGTCCATGAAGTTGACTCTGCGGACGGTTCCAGCGGTTGAGCGATTCTGGTTCTGCACCAATTCGTACGTCTTCTGCAGCAACGCCTCAAATTCCAGCGTCCGAATCGCCCGATCGGTTATACGCGATGACTCACTCACCGTTGCCATGATATTCCTCCCACGCCGCGTCCCGTCTCTGCGGGGTCGAGAAGCAAAACGCTAAACCAGCATCATGCACGCGGGATACCAATCTTTTGCTTCCCGTTCGCCCTCACAATCCCCTCAAAACAAAGGAAAAATAGTTCCCTTCCGCCGTAAGGCGTCCAAGTCGAGAAATTCGTCTCCGATTAGAGACGTCATTTTTGCGATGTTTGCATCCGAAAGGTGGCGTTTTTGGCGGGAAGTCGCTGCCGGAATCGCCATCAACCCATGAGTGACTAGGGTGCCGAAGTGGTAGCGCCGGCATCTTGCCGGCTGTTTTTCGATCCGGGGCTGCCCGACGATGCTCGTGCACCGCCCCTAAATGCGACGTCCGCTTCGAGTGGGCGCCTTAAGCCGCCACTTTCTTGAGGTGTCCCCTCAACGCCGCCAATCCAGCTTCCATGTTGTCGCGCCCATATCCGATCCGAAACCGATCCGCCGGCGTTACTCCTAACTCCGACCGGTAAACGCTCGCCGGCAGCAGCAACACGCCACTCTCTTCCACCAGCCGCCGCGCAAACTCCTCCACGCCATCGCGCCCGATATACCGTGGATACCCGATGCACCCGCCGTCGGGCAAATACCACTCAAACAAATCCCCGTGCTCGGCAAAAAATGTATCCAGCATCGGCAAATTTTTAGCAATCAACGCCCGACTGCGCGCCAGAATCCGCTCCCTCGCTTTTAGCGCGATCTGCGCCAGCAGCTCGCTCGGCGCCGCTCCGCAAATCGACGTGTAATGCTTCATGCGCTCCATGCGCCCGAGCGCTTCGCGATCGCGGCAAGCGATCCAGCCGACGCGAATGCCCGGCAGCCCATATGATTTCGACATCACGCCGAGCGATATACCGCGCTCGTACAAGTCTGCAATCTGCGGCAGCATCATCTCCGGCCGCCGCTCGACGCCGCGATAAACTTCATCGCTGAAGAGATAAATCCCGCGTTCGCGCGCAATCGCAACCAGCGCATCCAGCGTCGTGCGCGAAATCACTTTCCCCGTCGGATTGTGCGGAAAATTAAAGGAAATTACGCGCGTATTGGGCCGTATGGCATCGCGCACCTGATCGAGATCGAGCTCCCAGTTGCGCGCCGGATCGAGCGCCACTCCCGTCGTCTCGCAAATGCTCAACGGCACCGATTCCACCGACTGGTAATTCGGAATCACAACGATGGCGTGGTCGTCCGGCCGCAACAGCGCATGCATCGCCGCGAAAATCCCTTCTTGCGCCCCGACAAACGTCAAAACATCTTCCGCCGCGACGCGTTCGTACGTCGAAGCAATCACCTCGCGCAGCCCCGGCCCACCCCAAGTCTCCGTATATCCCAGATATAGCGAGTCCCACGCCTTGCGATCCGCCTCATCCGCCAGCGCCAGCAACTCCGTCAGCGTCATCGACTGCATGTCCGACGCGCAGAGATGATGCCGCGCCGTAAATTCCCACTTGCTAAAAAATACCTCAAGCTCAAACGCCCGCAATTCCCGCATTTCAATCTCCCGAAACAATCACTCCAAGAACGAAGGGCAAGCAAGCTCGTGTACGGGCGCAGCACCGCTGCGCCCCATGTCCGCACGATCAATCCGATCTACGTCCATTCTCTCGCTGTTTGTGAACGAAGCTGCATGGCGACTCCTACTTCCCCAACCAAAACGGCTGCTTCGCCGGCACAAACTCAATCTTCACACCCTTCACAAACGTCTCCAGCCACCGCGTGCACTCTTCCATCCCCGCCTGCTCGCTCGGAATATGCCCGATCACAATCAACGCCTTGCGCTTCCCTTCCGTCACCGCGTCCGCCGCATATTCCACCGTTTCCCACTCGCGCGTCTCGCCCAGCATCAAAACTTCAATGTCGTCGCGCTCCAGCGCCTGCGTCTCCCGCACAAACCCCGCCGCCCCCGGGCTCAACGCAATCTTCGTCACCTTCATATCCGGATTGCCCACCACGCGCAAAACACTGCTCCCCAATTTCGTCGCCGTCTCCTGCGCCAGCTTCGCTACCGTCGTCTCCGGCAAATTGAAAAAGTACGGCACATCCTTGCGCTGATATTTCTCCCACCCAAGCACATGCACCATTCCCACAAGAATCCCGTCAGGCTTTCGTTCATGCCAGTGATCGTGAAATCTCCACACCACCATGTTGTGCTTCTCGATGAACGCCCGCTTCTCCGCCCACACCGGATCGCTCTGCGGCATCTCCTCCGGCACATCGAGGTGATTGTAAAAAGTCGGCTCGTGCGTGATCACAAAATTTTCGTGATTCGCCGCCGCCCGCTCGAGCACATCCATCGTCGCCATCATCGTCACCGCAATGCCAGTCACCGGCGTGTCCGGATTCCCCGCCTTAAACGTATCCACCGTATCTTTCTGCCACGGAATCCCGATGTGCTCCTGAATCGCCTTCACAATCTGCCGCGCCGTCGGCGCATTCGATTGCGCGAAGGTCAGGCGGCACAGCCAACAGCGCACTCAACAACGTAAGGGTGGCGAACTGTGCCAGAAATTGTCTATAAAACTTGAGTTGTGCCATGAAGTTGTCCTTGGTCTGATTCGGCTTGAAACTTGCCCATCATACAGGAACACGGAATCGCTACCCTGTACCCGCGATCGCTTCCCAGATCGCGGGGTTTAGATTCCAGTGCCGCCGAGGCCATTCGGCTTTGTCGGGGTCGTGTAGGGGCGCAGCATCGCTGCGCCACATGTCCGCACGATGTAAGCGACCGCGTCAGGCCCGCAACGTCCTCACGAGTTCTTCCACCTGCCGCCGCGTCTCTTCCATCGACCCAGAACAATCAATCCTGTACGTCGCCAATTTCAATTTTTCTTCCACCGGCATCTGCGCCGCAATCCTCGCCCGCGCTTCCTGTTCGCTCATCCCGCGTGCAATCAGCCGCTCCATCTGCTGCTCCGGCCTGCACCAAGTCACAACAAGCCCATCAAGATTTTTCATGTATCCAGCTTCCACCAACAGCGCCGCCTCAACAAACGCAACCGCGCGCCCTTCTCGCTCCCACTCCGCAAATCGTCTTAGCATTTCCGCTTCGACGCGCGGATGAATGATCGCATTCAACCGATCGAGCTTCGCCTGAGTCGCAAAAACAATCGCCGCGAGCTTTTTCCGATCGACCGTCCCATCCGGCCCAAGAATATCTCGGCCCGAACTCGCGCACCGTCTCGTGGAGCGCCGCTTCGCCCGCATCAAGCAGCCCTCGCGAAATCTCATCCGCAAGAATTACATCAAAGCCAAGCTCGCGCAGCATCGCCGCCACGGTACTCTTCCCGCTCGCGATCCCGCCCGTCAGCCCAATCTTTTTCATCGCCCAATCTTTTTGATCGAAAGTTAGCGCGCGCCAGAACTGGCGCTCTGAGAATTGCCCGCAACACTGCCTAGCTTCTTGCCCCGCCGCAGCCGCGCAGCCTTCACCGTATTGCTCATCAACATCGTAATCGTCATCGGCCCGACGCCGCCCGGCACCGGCGTCAGCGCCCCAGCAACGTTCACCGCATCCGGATGCACATCCCCAACAAGCACCGATCCCTTTTCGCGAAACTTCGCCAGTCGCGCCGGAAAATTCCCCACCAACCGCTCCGCCTCCGCCGCATCCGTCACTTTATTCGTCCCAACATCAATCACCGTCGCGCCCGGCTTAATCCAATCCGCCGCAACATACCCCGCCTTCCCCATCGCGGCCACAACAATGTCCGCGCGCCGCACAACCTCCGGCAAATCCCGCGTCTTCGAGTGGCAAATCGTCACCGTCGCATTCGCATGCATCAGCAGCAGCGCCATCGGCTTGCCCACAATGTCGCTGCGTCCCAGCACCACCGCATTCGCGCCTTCAATCTTGATTTCGCCGCGCCGCAAGATCTCCATGCATCCTGCCGGCGTGCAAGCCACCAACCCCGGCCGCCCGCTCACCAGCGCGCCCAAACTCACCGGATGAAATCCATCCACATCTTTCGCCGGATCGACCGCTTCCAACACTGCCTTCGTATCCACCTGCTTCGGCAGCGGCAACTGAATCAAAATTCCATCGACCGCATCATCCGCATTCAGCTTCGCAACAAGCTCCAGCATCTCCGCCGTCGTGATCGACGCCGACGGAGTATGCAGCCAGCTCGCCATGCCCAGCTGTTCGCAAGCCGCAATTTTCGATTTCACATAAAGCTGCGACGCCGGATTCTCACCAACCAGCACCGCCGCCAGCCCCGGCTTGATGCCCGCCGCACCCAACTCTCGAATCTCGCCGCTCAAATCCGCAAATACGAGATCCCGAATTTTTGTGCCGTCCAAAATCCGCGCGGTCATTCTCGGTCACTCTCCGATCGGTGGTTGTCGCCGGGACCTCGCGAAGAATATCACACGCGCACGCTGCTGCTCCGCAGCCACTCCTCCATCACATCGTGCCCCACCAGCCCGGCCTGCTGCATCACCATCTTCCCGCCCGCCATAACCGCAAAATTCGGAATCCCCCGAATCTGGAATCGCGCCGCGAGCTGCGGATTCGCTTCCGTATCGACCTTCAACACGACCGCCTTTCCCGCCATATTCGCCGCAGTCTTCGCAACTTCCGGCGCCGCCATCCGGCACGGCCCGCACCATGCCGCCCAGAAATCCACCAGCACCGGCACCTTCGCGTTCTGCACTATGTCATCGAACATCGCTTCATCCACCGCCAACGGCTCGGCCACCGCAGGCAGATCGGCTTTGCACGCGCCACATTTCCCGGCGCTGGCTAAAAACTTCGACGGCACTCGATTTTTCTGGCCGCAAGCGCGGCATTCACGAACAACGGACATCGGGGCTCTCCTCTTCAATACACACTATCCGATGCGGAGGCCCCGTGCCACGATGCCGCCGCCAGGCGGCCAAACCTCAGTGCAAAGCCGGGTTATCCGGCGTAAAACACGCCTGTCGGATTGTCTGTCCAGATCCACGCATGGACCAGCCACTGCGTCTTCGCGATAAAATGTCCCGCCCTTCTCGCGGCACTCGCTCTCTGTCAGCCCATGCGGATTATCCAGACCCGCCAACATGCAAATATTGTCGTGCTTGATGCCAATGCGCCAGCGCTTTCGGAAACGGCGGATTCACCGGCTGCCCATCCGGTCCTTCCGGCGCATCGTACAAATAGCTGACTCCAACCAGCTTGTATCCACCCGGCGCGTCCGCACTCTTGTGATAAAGCAGAATCGGCGGCTTTTCGAGATCAAATCCCTTCGGCTCCATGTTCAAAACAAAATGCGCGCCCATCCCTGGAAATTCAGCGCCCAGAATTTGATATCCCTCCGCCTGAGCGACGCGCACGTCCTGATATTTTTCCGTAGCCTGTTTTGCTCGATCCAATTCCGCCACAGTGTTTTTCAATTCCGTGTAGCTGACCGCCGCGGCGCCGGCATGAGCCGCCATCATTCCCGAATGCCCATGCCCGCGTGCCCCTGCCCGCCGTGCAAATGTTTCGCTACTGCTACGGCGGCAGCGCCCGTTGCCAGCACCGCGGCAATCGAAATCATCGCTACTTTGCTCGCTGTTTTCATATCGATTCCTCCTTCGCTCTTTCGCGATTTCACAAAACGTGATCGAGAGCGCTGCGCGACTCACCCGCGTATAGTTGGTCTGCTCCGCCTCGAACATCACGCCCGTACCATACGGAGTGCGCACTGAACCGCCCCTGAATGCTCCGTTCAGGCGGCGTTCAGATTCGTTCCTGTCTTCTGGAAGCAAAGGAGCCGTAACCTTGCGCGTGCTGGTCGCCGAAGACGAGTCATCACTGGCGAAACAACTCACCGCCGCCCTGAGTCGCGCGGGCTACGCGGTCGATCACGCGGCCGACGGCGAACGCGCCGACATCCTCGCAAACGACGAGCGCTACGACGCCGCAGTCCTCGATTTAGGCCTGCCGAAAGTGGACGGACTGACATTGCTCCGCCGCTGGCGCGAAGCGGGGCAAGCGATGCCGGTGTTGGTGTTCACCGCGCGCGGCAGTTGGCACGAAAAAGTCCAGGGCATCGACGGCGGCGCCGACGATTACATGACCAAGCCCTTCCGTATGGAAGAATTATTGGCGCGCCTGCGCGCGCTCATTCGCCGCTCCAGCGGCCAAGTCAATCCGGAGCTTCGCTGTGGCCCACTCGTTCTCGATCCGCGCTCCGGCAAAGTCGCTGTCGAGAGCGTCGAGGTGAATCTCACGAGCCACGAATTCCGCGTGCTCTCTTACCTCATGCATCACAGCCGCAGCATCGTCTCGCAAAGCGAACTCACCGAACATATTTATTCCCAGGGCTTCGATCGCGACTCGAACACCGTGGAAGTCTTCATCGCTCGCCTCCGCAGAAAACTCGGTCCTGGTTTCATCGAAACAGTCCGCAACCTCGGCTACCGCATGAAGGTTCTTCCATGAACTGGCGCCATTCGTTTCGTTGGCGCGTGCTGTTGGGCACCGCTCTCTGGACACTCGGGCTTATTCCAATTTTGCATTTCGGGTTTCTCGCGATTCATGGCCAGACGCGCTTTATGACCTTTCGATGGCTTGAGCTCACCATGTTTTTTTCCCTCGTCTTTATCGTCGCGGGCGCATGGCAGTTTCGCGCGGGGCTTTCGCCGTTCAATCGCCTGCGACAGCAAATGCTCAGCCTGCGCGACGGTTCCACACTCAGGATCGAAGGTACGTACCCCAACGAAGTCCAGCCTCTGGTGAACGACCTCAACGCGCTGCTTGAACACCGTGAACAGGTGGTCCGGCGCGCATTGGCGAAAGCAGGCGATCTCGCGCATGGACTGAAAACGCCGCTCGCCGTGCTGCGTCAGGAAGCGGATCGCACGGAAGCCGAAGGCCAACACGAAACGGCATCCACGATCAGCAATCAGGTCGAGCGCATGAGACGTCAGATCGATTACCACTTGGCGCAAGCGCGTGCCACCGCTCCCGGCAGCGTGCCCGTCGCTCCATGTCCGCTCCTTCCCTCCGTGCAGGGATTGACGCGAACGCTCCTGCGCATCTACGCCGATCGTGGCGTTACGATCGATGTGGATGTTCCGCCCGATCATTCCATTCGCGGCCAACGCGAAGATTTGGAAGAAATGCTCGGCAATCTCCTCGACAACGCCTGCAAGTGGGCGAAGTCTCGCGTCAAAATCGAATCCGCACGAGAAAACGGCATTGTACTCATCACCGTCGATGACGACGGCCCCGGCTTGCCCGCTTCCATGCGCGAACAGGTATTGCAACGCGGCATCCGCGCTGACGAAACCGCCCCCGGTTCCGGCCTCGGCCTGGCCATCGTCCGCGACCTCGCCGAACTCTACAACGGCACAATCGCCCTAACCGACTCCCCCCTGGGCGGCCTCCGCGCCACCCTCCGTTTGCCCTCGTAGAATGTTTTGACCGCGTTCGCGTTCCGTTTTAGGACGAAGAGGGGTATACCCCCTATGTTTTTCCAAAGAGTGCCCAAGCTTCCTGTAATGAATGAGTTACAAAAGTGCGCGAAAACAAGAGTGTGTGAACTATTGAAAAGAAATGACTTGTGAGAAGGTCTAGTTCGAAAAAGTGTGGGCGGAAATGCGGCGGTGAGAGGCATAGGCCTACTTTCTCTCTCCGCGCAGCGGAGTATAGCATCTCTGTAACTATTTGTCAATAGGTACTTTAGCGATTCGAATGACCTGAAGAGGCGTAGGTGGGGGAATTTGCGGTATCAAGACTTACAGAGATTCGAACACAGAAACCCGGCTAGCGTCCTAGCTCTCCGATTTTGAGCTCGCCGAGGTGGGTAATGCGGACGACGCGCGATTCCCGCTTCCTCGCGATCCAGCCGGTCTCTACCAATCGAGCGAACAGCGCCGCGCCAAGAGCCCCAGCCAAATGCGGCTTCCGTTCCGTCCAATCCAGGCAGCGACGAGCGAACGCGCGACGACCGCGACGAAGAGCATCGAGATCGATGCCGAGCTTCGCAAAAAACTTTTCACCGTCGCGACCCAATTCGTATTCCCAATCACCGCAAGCGCGGATCGCTCCCAGCGCCTCGATCCGGCGCGTCAGATCGACCGCAACGACTCCTGCCAAATGGTCGTAGCAAGAGCGCGCCATGCGAATATCCGAATTCGCCAATCGCGCGTTGAGCAACTGCGACGAGCAGCCGTTCGCCGAGCCATTCGCGCGCCTTGTCATCAACGAACCAGCCGCCTCTAATGCATGCGCAACATCCGGGTTCGCGAGTTCGTAATAGCGATGTCGCCCCTGGCTTCGTACCGCGAGCAATCCTCCCGCGGTCAACTTCGCAAGATGCCCGCTTGCCGACTGCGCCGAAATATTGCCGGTGAGTGCCAGTTCGCCGGCCGTTCGGGCTCGACCATCGAGTAACGCCACAAGAATCGCAGCGCGCGCTGGATCGCCAAACATTTCCCCCACACTCGCAACGCGTACCGTCGCGCTTCTCGAATCGGTGTTCATGTTTGTCGTTCTCGTGTTCGTTGTGCTCATGCTCAGACTGTAGCTCAGCGAGTGCTGGGACGTTTCACTTCAAGATGAAACGTCGTTGCGAAACTCGCGCTACTTTCATGCTTGTGAACGGAGTACTTACAAGCACGGGAGAAAATCATGATCACGCTCTGCATTTGCTACACGATCGACTTGCACAAGACCGCAGACTTTGAACAGTATGCGCGTCGCTGGCCCGAACCGATCAAACGCTGCGGTGGCGATTTGATCGGCTACTTCCTACCGACAAAATTTGCGGGGCCGACGAATGTCGCGTATGCATTGATTCGCTTCGCGAATCTCACAGCGTACGAAAAATATCGCGAAGCGCTTGGCAAAGATCCCGATGCGATTGCCAATGTTGCAGCCGCGGATGCATCACGCTGCATTCTTGTCGAAGACCGCAGTTTTCTGCAAAAAGTTCCAGAGTAGTTGCGGGCCTCAGGGGCTGAAGCCCATTCCTATCGCTCACTCTTCGGCACGGCTGAAGCCGTGCCCTCCCGAACGCACGCTAATGATCGCCGATCGGAGTTAAAGCAAGAGTCCCGCAGGCGCCGGTACTCGGTGCGCTTGTCGTGAGGCAAATACTATTGCTGGCGCTGGTTTTCGGTGCGTTCGCCGAGCTTGACCGGGATGTCCATTTTCTTGCCGGCGCGATAGACGGTGACGGTGACGGTGTCGCCCGGGCGCTTGCGATTCAGGACGACGCTCAGGTCCATGGTGTTGGCGATTTTGTTGCCGTCGATCGCCACGATGACATCGCCGCCGATCGCGATGCGCTGCATCCCGGCCAAGACGACGCGATCGCCGCCGCGCACACCGGCCGATGCCGCAGGACCACCCTTGGCGGCACTTTCGACGAGGAGGCCCTCTTCGACCGGCAGCTCCAACGCTTGCGCCAGCGACCCACCCACGGGAATTGTTTGCACTCCGATGAACGCCAGATGGACGCGGCCTTCGTTGATCAAATCGGTGGCGATGCGCTTCGCAGTGTTGATTGGGATGGCAAATCCGATGCCGGCTGTTGTTCCTGACGGCGTATAAATCGCCGAATTGATGCCGATCACTTCGCCATGCGAATTGATGAGCGGACCGCCGGAATTGCCGCGATTGATTGCCGCGTCGGTCTGTATCGCCTCATCTATTAGCGTGGTTTGGCTCGTCTGCACGGTGCGGCCCAGCGCGCTGACAACGCCCGTCGTCAACGTACTCTGAAAGCCGAATGGATTGCCGATCGCCAAGACTTTTTGTCCCACTTGCAATTTCGAGGAATCGCCGAGCGGTAGCGCTGTGATGTGTTTTCCCTTGGGATCGATTTTCACGAGCGCGACGTCATTGCGTTGATCGGCGCCAATAAATTTTCCCGGATAGCGGGTCTGGTCGCCAAGCACGACTTCGATCGACTGTGCCTCCTGTACGACGTGGAAATTGGTCAGGATGTATCCGCGCTCGTCGATGACAAATCCCGAACCCGCGCCTTCCACCGGAACAGGGTCCATGAAGAAGTCGTACTCGGTCGCTTTGGTGAGAATGTTAGCCACCGCAGGCGACGCCGCGCGATATACCTTCACGTTGATGCCTTCATCGTCGGTCAAAATCGCATCGCGCTGTGCCAGGCTCGCGGCTGTCTCCTTTGCCACAGCCGCCGAAGTCCCACTATTCGACTCCGAATTTCGCTCAGGGCTCCGGTCGCCAGGGGCAGCGGCATTGGGCCGAATCGCTTCGACGCTGGTCGGCTCATGCTGGCCGTATCGAGCACCCGCCCAGTACGCGGCACCCACGATAATCGTTCCCGCCAAGACCAACCGGATGAAGCCCGGTATATTTCGCGCGCTCATGAAAATGATCCTTCCTGATCGAACCCGAACTCAGAGAAGCCGAAGGAGACCAACCAAACTCTCCCAAGTATAGGCGATTTAGATGCCGCCACAGCCATAGCGAACCGCACAGCACCTGCGGCGCCCTATCTGCACAATTTCCGGCCAGTCGCTGATTGCGTGTGGACAAAACGGCGAAGGGCGCGGTAGTGCCGCGCCCTTCGGGGTTGCTGAAGATTGCTACGGGTTTTACTTCGGGCTGACGGCGTTCATGTAGTTTTCGAGGTAGGTGTAGCCGTTCGGCGCCGTTTGTTTGTACAGGGACGGATCGGTCGTGCTCAGGCCGTTGGCGGATTTCCACTGATCGGGGATTCCGTCGTGGAGAGACTCCGTGCAGGCGGAGCCGCCGGAAACCGATGGCTGCGACGCGCTGGTGAAGAACGTGCCGTTGCCGCGGTTCTGATATTGGCTGATGATGCGGCTGTCGTTGGAGTCGCGGCGGTTGAACCAGTTGCCGTTGCAATCGACGCCGCGCGAATTGCCCACCGTGCCAAGCATGACGGAGTCGAGATCGCCTTCGTCGTCGGCTTCGATCGGGAACGCTTCGCCGCCCATCGGCGAGCTGCGGAACCAGCCTGACGGAACGGCTTTGCCGTTATCGCCGCCTTCGTCGCCCTGTGAGGTCATCACGGTCTGGCTGCCATTCGGATCGGATTGATGCGGCCCGACGTTGCCCTTGAGATAGATCGATGGCGGACCGGGGTTGCTGTGGTCGGGATCGTCGGAGTTCTGCGCGTTGTTGAAGTCGAACTCGTGGTTCGTGTTCCCGCTGTTGAGATTTGCAGGGATGTAGCGGTTGCCGATGATGTCCATCTTGACGCCGCCCTCTGTGAGCAAGGCGTAGAACTGCCAGTTGTAGACGATGTTGTTGATCCAGCGGCCGCTGCGCGTGTTGTACATCGGCAGACGGTGGCCGATGTTCACCAGGATGTTGTGATGGAAATCGTTGTCGGTGTCGCCATCGGCGAAGCCGCCCGTGTCGTCGGTCATGGGGCCGACCACGTGGCCTGCATTGGGTTCGTAGAACATGCTCCACTGCATCGTGGTCTTCGTGATCGGCGAGAAGCCCTGATTGCTCATGACGAGATAGGGCTTGTTGTCCCACCAGCGGAAGGTGATGTGATCGAAGATCACGTTGTGCTGATTGTTGCCACTGGCAAGTTCAATGCAGGTCGCGCCGGAAGACGGACCCGGCGAGTGACCTCCGCCATTCCCAATGCTGCACGTGAGATAGCGAACGATGGTGTCGCTCCCGGTGAGGAAGAGCATCGTGTCTTCGTCCATCTTGTCGCCCTGAAGGACGATGCCGCCGCCGGGAGCGGTTTGTCCGGCGATGGTGAGGTTGCCGGAATTGGCGCGCATTTGGCTCTTCGGATGAATGATGCCGCCTACGCGGAAGACGCAAGTGCGCGGACCGGAAGCTTGCACGCAGGCGCGGAGCGATCCTGTGCCGGAGTCGTTGAGATTGGTGACTTCGATCACGACGCCGTTGCGGCCGCCGACGGAAGCTGCGCCGCCACCTTGCGCGCCAGGGAATGCAGCGCCATTGGCGGAAGTTTGGGTGGGCGCACTGACGGTGACGGCAGCTGATGCAGTTTTCGAGTGATCGGCGTTGCTGGTCGCTGTCACTGTGTCGGTGGTCGCTGAACCTGGCGCGACGTAAGCGCCGGCCGAAGTGATCGTGCCCTTCGCGGCGCTCCACGTGACAGAGGTGTCGGTCGCGGTGCCTTTGACGGAGGCGGAGAAGGTCGCTTTGCCGCCGGTCGTGACCGACGTTGAAGCCGGCGAGACCGAGATCGACGTGATCGTCGGGAGGCCGAGGGTCACGGTTGCCGAAGCGGATTTTGTTTTGTCGGCGTTGCTGGTCGCGGTGACGGTGATGGTGCCCGCAGATGCGCCGCCGGTGAAGAGGCCCGCGGGTGAGACCGCGCCGCCGGATGCGGACCAAATGACGGATTTATCGGCGACGTTGCCTTGCACGGCCGCGGTGAATTGTTGCGTTGCGAGCGTGAGAATGTTCGCGGTCGCCGGCGAGATCGAAACGCCGGTGACCGTCGGTGCGCTCACGGTGACGATTGCAGATGCTGATTTCGTTTTGTCGGCGAGGCTCGTTGCGGTGACGGTGACTTTGCCGGCAGCAGCGGGAGCGGTGAGCAGGCCGCCTGCGGAAATTGCGCCGGCGGAAGTGGACCACGTGATGCCCTTGTTGGAAACGGTGCCGGAGACGCTGGCGGTGAATTGCTGCGTGCCGCCCGTGGCGATGCTAGCGGCGACGGGCGAGATAGTGACGGAATTCACGACGGGCGCGGCAATGGTGACGATGGCTTTCGCGGTCTTGGTGGGATCGGCGAGGCTCGTGACGGTGATCGTTGCGGTACCGGGAGTGCCTCCGGCTGTGAAGACGCCGGCGGAGGAAATCGTGCCGGAGCTGGTGGACCAGGAGATCGACTTGTTGCTGACCGTGCCTTGAACTGTGGCGCTGAATTGTTCCGTGGCGCCGGTGAGAACGGTTGCAGTGGCCGGCGAGACGGTGACGGAATTCACGACGGGTGCTGCGAAGGTGATCGTAGCCGTAGCGGATTTTGTGTTATCGGCAGCGCTGGTCGCGGTGATCGTTGCGGTGCCCGCGGTTGTCGGCGCGGTGAAGAGACCGTTCGCGCTGATCGTGCCGGCCGAAGTTTTCCAAGTGACGGATTTGTTGGAGGTCGTGCCTTGGATGGTGGCGGTAAGTTGCTTCGTGGCGCCGGTGACGATAGAGGCGTTGACGGGAGTTACAGAGATCGAGGAGACAGCGGGAGGTGCAGCGACGATCGTGACCTTGGCGGAAGCGGATTTCGTTGCGTCGGCGACGCTGGTCGCGGTGATGGTGGCGGAACCAGTTTTTGCGGGGGCAGTGTAAACGCCGGCAGAGGTGATGGTGCCGGAAGAAGCGGTCCAGGTGACGGCGGTATTGGTAGCGGTGCCTTGGACGGTGGCGGAGAAGAAATCAGTGGCGTTGACGGCGAGGGTAGCGGAGGCGGGAGAGAACGTAACGGAGTTCACGACGAGGATTCGATGGAGGGGGGTTGGACGGGGGTGGATTGGATGGGGGCGGATTCGATGTTGGAGAGACGCCGGTGGCGGAAAGAGTGACGACAGTTGGCGATTCGCTGGCGCTGCTGACGAGAGCGAGGCTGCCGGTCATGGTGCCTGCAGCGAGCGGGAGTAAAAGCGACCGCAAAAGTCTTTGCGGTGCCGGCGGCGAGCATGGCGGGAAATTCGAGACCGGACAGACTGAAGCCGCTGCCGGTGACGGTGACTTGATGAATGGTGAGCGCGCCGGAGCCGGTATTGCTGGCGGTGACGGATTGCGTCGCGCTACTGCCGACGGAAGCCGTGACAGAGACAGAATTCGGCGTGACAGAAAGTTTCGCGTTCGCAGGCGAAGGAGACGCGTCCGCTTCGGTGCTGACTCCGCCGACGCAGCCAGCGAATTGAAAGGACACAGCGACGAGGCCGAATATGAACACGAGGAGCGAGCCTCGGTTCGAACGTGTAAAATTCAACGCCGATTTTCCTTACAGTAATTTTAATTTCGACCCTTCCCGACCAAGGGCGAGCCGCCTTACGAAAGAGAAAACAACGGAATGGGGATGCTACGAGGCACTGGGAAACGCATACTACTTGTACTGAGGACAGTTTGTGGACACGTAAAGGACAGTAATGGTACTCGCGCGGTGGAAAAGCTGTTGGTTTTCTGGAGTGACATGGGTGATTGCATGTGAATTGTTTCAGGAATGTTTCGAAATTGTTGCGATGGTTGGTGATTTTTTTGGAGTGAGGACTTCAGGGGCTGAAGCCCCTGTCGGCTTCGGCAATTAGATGTCGCGGCTGAAGCCGCGACCCAGAAGACTCGAACTCAAAAGAACAGGACGAATGATTGACGGGCGAGAGCGGCGTACATAGAGTTGCGGGGCTTGTTGTGACGTGAATTTGATGGAGACAAACGTGTCGATGCTACGGAGCGAACTGCACGAGGATTTGGGGAAAGACCGCGAGGAACAGTTCGAGGGTGCACGACCCATCGAGCGAAGAGAGGTTCCTCCACTGCGCAAGCCGACGCGGTCGCTAGGAAGCGAACGCGAAGAAAAGGCGTCGGCTTGCTCCGGTCGGAATGACAAGTCTCGGCGCACTGGGAAGATTGTGATCGTTGCGGCCTTGGTTTGTGGCGCGATGTTGTTTTTGGCGCCGATGCGGGCGACGGGCGCAGGACGGCGAAAAGAAATTGTTGACGCCGGAGGCTTCGCTGAATTTGCGGCGGGATTTCGGATTTGCAGTATTCGCCAGACGGGAAGCGGTTGGCGTTTGTGGTGATGGAGCCGGCGAAGGGAGCAACCGGAAGCGGCACATCTGGATTCATGAGGCGGGCGAAGAAGGGTCACGGCAATTTACGTATTCGGAGAAGTCGGAGAGCGGGCCGCGGTGGTCGCCGGACGGAAAGACGCTCGCGTTTTTGTCGGATCGAGGAGAGTCGCAGCAGATTTATTTGATGCGCGGGGATGGCGGCGAAGGAGTCGCGCTGACGAAGGGCAAAAATGGGGTGCGCGGATTCGAATGGGCGCCGGATGGGAAGCGGATTGCGTATATCGCGCCGGATGCGAAGAGCGATGCGGAGGAGAAGAAAGAGAAGGATAAGGACGACGCGCATGTCGGGGACAAAGAGGACAAGCGCGCGCGGCTCTGGATCGTGGACGTCGGCGACGGGGAAACGAAGGCGCTGACGAAGCCGAGCTGGGAAGTGCGGCAAATTGCGTGGATGCATAACGGGGCGCAATTGGTGATGGAGGCGACGGAGCATCCGGAGTCGGATCAGTTCACGCAGAAAATTTACAGCGTGCTGGCGGTGAGCGGGGAGACGAAGTTGATGCTGGCGCCGCGCGGGCCGTTTGGGGAGATCAAAGTTTCGTCGGCGGGGAACACGATTAGTTTTGTGGGATCACGTGAAGATGGGCCCGATCCGCACGACTTGATGTTGATGCCGGTGAATGGATTAGCGGCGCACAACTTGACGGGAGCAAGTCTGGACCGGCCGGTGGAAGCGTATGAGTGGCAGAAGGATGGGACGATCGCGCTGGTGGCGGCGGATGGATTCAAGAGCAAATTTTTGAGTTTGATGTGAATGCTTCGCTGCAAGAGTTGGCGGCGTCGCCGGTGCCGACGGGGGCGATCGCGGTTTCAAGCGGCGGAGAGATTGCGTATGTGGCGCAGAACGGTGTGACGCCGCCGGAAGTGTGGATCTGGAATCCGAAGGGCGGAGCGGCGGCGAAGCAGGTTTCGCACGTGAACGATGCGTGGAAGCAATTCAAGTTGGCGACGCCGGAATATTACAAATACAAATCGTTTGATGGGATGGAGATCGAGGCGGCGCTGCTGCGTCCAGTCGGCGGACCGGGTGCGGATGCGAAGACGAAATTGCCGCTGATCGCGTTGATTCATGGCGGGCCGACGGGGCGATGGTCGGACGCGATCGATACCTGGGGACAATTGCTGGCGGCGCGCGGGTATGCGGTGTTTTATCCGAATATTCGCGGGTCGGTGGGATACGGGCAGAAATTTGTGGAGACGAACAAGGCGGATTGGGGCGGCGGCGATTATAAGGATGTGATGGCGGGCGTGAAGGATTTGGTGGATCGCGGGATTGCGGATGGTGGGCGGCTGGGGATAGGCGGATGGTCGTACGGCGGATATATGGCGGAGTGGGCGATCACGCAGACGAATGAATTCAAGGTGGCAGTTTCTGGCGCGGGGATGGCGAATCTGATTTCGGAATTTGGGATGGAAGATCATCCGGCGGGGGACGAGTGGTTTTTCGGAACGCCGTGGGAAACGCCGGAGAAATTTTTGAATAGCTCGCCGTTTTTGCATTTCAAGGATGCGAAGACGCCGACGCTGATTTTGCAGGGGGATGCGGATACGATCGATCCGCTGGGGCAGAGCGAGGAGCTTTATCGTGGGTTGAAGAGGTATGGGGTGGAGACGGAGTTGGTGGTTTATCCGCGGGAGCCGCATGGGTTTCATGAGGAGAAGCATTTGGTGGATCGGTTGAATCGGATATTGTCTTGGTTCGACAAATATTTAATGCCGGGAGCGGCGGCGCGGAGAAGAAGGCGGGGGATTGACGGGTGGTGGTGTTCGTCTCAACGATTTTTGAGGGTGCGATCAAGCCAGGTCCCTCCACTGCGCGAGCCAACGCGTTCGCAGAAGTGAACGCGAAGAAAAGGCGTTGGCTCGCTTCGGTCGGGATGACAATCCTCGGTGGATTCGTGCAGCGCGTTTATGGTTGCGGATTGACGCAATGCGCGATGCGGACATCGCAGCGTGCTGCGCCCCTACATGATCGCGATGTGGGGCGCATCGTCGGCGCCACGAGCAAAGACGCCGGCGAGCCGACGTACCGGCGTGGCGCGTGCGATTATTCGGGCAGGGTGATTGTGCCTTTGATGCGGAAGGTTTGGCCGGTGCCGGCGGCGGTGGTGGAGGTCGGGCGGTGTGGCGTGGGGCTGGCCGCCGCCGATGTAGAGGACGAAGTCGCCTTCGGGGACGACGTGGAGCGCCGGACTCGGTGACGATGCTGAGGTCGCGCGGGTCGAGAGTGAATTCGACTTTTTGCGAGGCGCCGGGGTCGAGGTGGACGCGCTGGAATCCGCGCAGCGCGACGCTGGGAGCGCCCGGAACTTTCGGGAAACTCAGATAGAGCTGAGCGACTTCATCGCCGGCGATTTTTCCTTTGTTGGTGACGGTGGCTTCGACGTTGAGTGGATCGCCCGCGTTGAGCGACGGAAGTTGAGAGATTCAGATCGCTGAAGCCGAACGTGGTGTAGCTGAGGCCGTAGCCGAAGGGATAGAGCGGCGTGCCGTCGAAATAGCGGTAGGTGCGATTTTTCATCGCGTAGTCTTCGAACGGCGGGAGCTGGTTGACGCCGGTGTAGAACGTGACGGGCAGGCGGCCGGCGGGATTATTTTTGCCGGAGATGGTTTCGGCGATGGCGGCGCCGCCTTCTTCGCCGGCGTACCAGGATTCGAGAATCGCGTTGGCGTGGTCCTTCGCCCAATTCACGCTGAGCGCGCTGCCGTTCATCAGGACGACGATGAGCGGCTTGCCTGTTGCGGCGACGGCTTCGAGCAAATCTTCTTCGGGCTTGGGCAGATCGAGGCTGGTGCGATCGCCGCCCGTGAAGCCTTCTTCGTTGATGGGCATTTCTTCGCCTTCGAGTTCGCTGGTGATGCCGACGACGGCGATCGACGACGTCGGCGGATTTTGCGGCGGCGATGGCTTCGGGAGCGGGATGCGGATCGAATTTGGTCCAGACGAGTTGCGGAGGCGTGGCGGAAGGATTTGTGGGATCGCCGCCGGGGACTGGATACAAAACTTTGACGGCGTAGGATTTTCCGGCTTCGAGATGGACGCGGCCGAGCTTGGTTTCGACGCCGGCGGTGAGGAATGACATCGCGACGACTTTTTTGTCGAGAGTGACGACGCTGAAGCCGTCGCCGCGCGAGCCGAGGAAGTAGTCGGCGGTTTCGGTCGGAGTGAGCGTCGCTTCGGAGCTGATCAGGACGGATTTCTTGCCGGCGACTTCGGGCGGCGGAGGGCCGGAGGGAGTGCCGATCGCGGGATCGATGCGGGTGGCGAGCACTTGAGGCGCAGGGCCGGCGCCGCCGCCGAAGATGGCCATCGGGCTCATGACGACGTAGCTGGAGCGGACGCCGGGCTTTGCCGTCGGTGGTGAGCAGCGCGGACGGAACCTGTGCGGCGTTTTTGCTGAGGAATTGCGTGCCTTCGACGAAATTGATTTTCGCGCTGGGAAATTCGGCTTTGAGGCCGTCGAGGACAGAGACGGCGTGCGACGGCGCGCTGCTGTAGTTGCCGATCAGGACTTTGGTTTGATTGGCGAGCGGGCCGACGACGGCGATTTTTAATCCGGGGCCGGGGATTTTGAGTGGGAAGGATGCCGTTGTTTTTGAGCAGCACCATCGACTCGTTGGCCATTTTGCGGGCGAGCGCGCGATGGGCGGCGCTGTCGAGCAGTTTTTCGTCGATGCGATTGTAGGGGACCATTTCCGGCGGATCGAACATGCCGAGCTTGATGCGCGCGGTGTAGAGGCGCGTGACGGCCGTGTCGATGTCGCTTTCTTTGAGCGCGCCGGATTTCACGGCATCGAGATACGGCTTGTAGTCGTGATCGTCGGTAACTTTTTCGAAGAAGTCGGCGCACTCGTTGTCCATGCCGCGCTGCAGGCTGATGGCGGAGGCTTCGGCTTGGGTGGGTTTGAAGTGGTGGCCGTTGAAGATGTCGATGACGGCGCCGCAGTCGGAGACGACGTAGCCTTTGAATGTTCCATTTGTCGCGCAGCTGGTCTTCGAGCAGGAACTCGCTGGCGCAGGCGGGCTCGCCGTTGATGCTGTTGTAGGCGCACATGATGGAGCCGGCTTTGCCTTCGGTGATGGCGGCGCGGAAGGCGGGCAGGTAGGTGTCGAGCTCGTCGTGCTTGCTGACGTCGACGTTGGCTGTGTGGCGCGTGGGTTCGGGGCCGCTGTGGACGGCGAAGTGTTTCGGGGTGGAGATGACGCGGTAGTAGTGCGGGTCGTCGCCCTGCATGCCGGTGACGAAGGCGACGCCCATGCGGCCGGTGAGGAAGGGATCTTCGCCGTAGGTCTCCTGGCCGCGGCCCCAGCGCGGATCGCGGAAGATGTTGATGTTGGGCGCCCAGAAGTCGAGGCCTTCGAAGATGTCGCTGTGGCCGGCGCGGACGGCTTGCACGTGCTTGATGCGGCCTTCGGTGCCGATGGCGATGGCCATCTCGTGGATGGCGGGGGCGTCAAAGGTGGCGGCGAGGCCGATGGGTTCGGGGAAGTCGGTGGTGCCGTTGGCGGCGACGCCGTGGAGGGATTCGCTCCACCAGTCGTAGGCGGGAATGTTGAGGCGGGGGATGGCGCGGGCCTGGTTGACGAGCTGGGTGGCTTTCTCTTCGAGCGTCATGCGGTGGACGAGGTCGGCGGCGCGCTGTTCGGCGGGGAGGTCGGGGTTGAGGTAGGCGGGGGTTTCGGTGGCAGTTGCGTGTCCAGTTGTTCTCCGGTACCGCCGCGTTCACCAGCGCCGCCGCTTGCTGCTGGCTGGATGCCAGACGGACAAAAGCGCTGTGTACTTCCGGCCTCACCTCTTCGAGCTGCGAAAGATTTCGAACGTAGCGATCGCGGAACACTCCGGTGCCGAACTTCCCCGCCCGGCCGGCTTCGCCGGCGAGTCCGGAGTAGTTCAGCTTGGGCTCGTCCATCTTCAGCTTTTCGCGTGCGTACCCGTTCAGGTCGGCAAGGTCCACCTTGCCCGACTCCGGACCGATAAACCGCCCTGGCGGTCCTCTTCCTCCGGCTCCGCGAACATATCGGCCTGCCGCTTGGTCTTGTCCCGCTTGAGCTTTTTCATCTGCTCGTCGCGCGTGATGGGAGCCCGCAGCTGCGCGGTGAGTCGATCCGCTTCGAGCTTGTTGCGGTCGCTCTCTTCCGCGTCCCGCTGGTCTGCTTCCCTTCCGAAGATCGAGAGGTTTTCGTCGGGTACCGGTTGGTTCGAAAAGGATCCGCGCTCGCCCGGATTGCGCTTCACCGATGTCGCTGGCTTGTCGACCACCACCATCCGCGCCGCCACGCCCGTCTGGCGGAATGAGTCCTTGCCCGTGAAGCTTCCTGGATCCAACTTTTCACTTGTGCCGTGTACGTTGTCCAGCCAGTCGCGGAAATGGACACTATTGGCGTCCTGCTTGAAAAACGATCCTTCGCCCATCAGCGAAACCAACCGGCCCCCGGGCTTCAACATCTCGAAGGCGTGGCGCACGTGCTCTATATCCTGCCCACGCTCGAAAGGCGGGTTCATGACCACGCGGTCGTACTGCCCGAGGCCCGCCCGGTAGGAAAGAAAATCGAATCCGCCGACCTCGTGACCCTTGGCGTCCAGAATCGAACGCAGCTCCGGATGCAGCTCCACTGCCGTCACGTCCGCGCCCTTGTCCCGCGCCGCGTCCGCGATATCACCTTTTCCCGCGCTCGGCTCGAGGACCTTCATCCCGGGACGCACATCCGCCTCGGATAGCATGCGGTCAACTACCGGCCGGGGTGTGGGGAAGAACCCTTCAATTTTACGGCCGATCAGACCGCGCTCTAATTCGCGGGTCACCTCGGCCGGCGTCTTCTCGCGCTTGGTGCCCATGCCGGCCACTGCCTTGGCCGCTTCGTCGAAATTTCTCGATGTGATTCCCGCAACTTCCAGGCGCTTGGCGTCACGATGCCGGTATTCCGGTGGGCGATCATCGAACCCGGGCCGCAGTTCCTCCAAGTCGGCCCGTGACGCGATCCCCTTCAGCGACTCCGGAACGGTGCCGCTCTCGTGCATGTCGGCCAACGCGCGGAGGCGCTTCTGCGCCCACTCGATCCGGTCCGCGTCGCGGCCCATGCCCTCGGCGATCCGCCCCCGCCTCGCCGTGAGGTTCTGGTGGCTGATGGCTGGATTCCGCTTCGCGTCGATCTGGTTTTGCAACGCATCGGCTCCGATGCGGAATCGCTTGGCGGTCCGCGCGCCGACTTCGGCCCGCGCGGCTTCCACCCGTGGGTTCGGAGCAGCTTTCAGCTTCTGGTTTTGCTCGCGCAGTTGAGCGAGCTGGGCCTCTAACGCGGTGCGGGTGTCTACAACTTCGGCTTGCTTGGGGACCGTTTCGGGTGGCCGTTCAGCCACCCCTACGTAGTAACTATTTTTCTTCGCCGGTGACCCGTCGGTCACCTTCGCGTAGGCCGGATCCAGATCAGCCGCATTGGCCTGATACGGGCCCTTGATGAGCATCCTCTGGTCTTCTGCCGTAATGTTGAAAGGGTCGGGATGCAGCGATAGAAACGCCTTCTGCTGTTTACTCAGCTCCAGGGCCGCTGCGTCGAAATCCTCTTTGCTCAGATCGGGAAGCGCCTTCCGAAGTCGTAACGTCGACACCGGGACGCCGCTCGTCGGCTCCAGCTCCCGAACCGTCGCGAGCATGCGAGCTGCGTTTATTTCTGGGCTTTTGGATTGGGCGGCTGCGGGCTGTCGATCGAGTTCCCCGGCGCGAGCTGGATTTGCTTCGACTGGTGCATTGACTTCAGATCGCTCAACAGGTGCTTCGCCCGTTCCGGCGAGGCCTTGGGCCTGCTCGAGGAGCGCTGCTTTGATGTGCTGATAGGCTTCTTCTCTGACACTGGTGCTATTGTCCCCCTTGGCGATCTTCGACGCTGCGACGTCAAGGGCGTCGTTCACCGGCCCGGTCACGGTCGAGAGCTTCTGATACAGCGCGTGGGCCTGCCCAGTGCGCTCGGCCACCTGGGCATTCTCACCCGCGTTGATCACGTTGCCGGTCTGCCCGAGGCGTGCCGCCGCGCTTTCATTTCCGACCGCGGCGAACAGTTTTTTCTCCTGCTGCATGCGCCGCTGGATGTACTCTGACACCTCCGCCTTCTCAGGGATCAGGCTGCGCGTCATCTCCTGGGTGCCGAACAAACTCTCTTGCGTGTCCGTGGTCTTCGGCGCTTCGTTGGTCAGGCGGATCATCTCGCCCACCTGGTCGTTGGTCAGGCGCTTGCCATTCTTCTCTCGAGAGTCGAGCAAATCGACCAGCGCCCGCTGATCCTCCGGACTCTTCACGCCCGCCCCAATTACCGCCGCCCGCTGCTTCGGAATGTCGCCGCTGACCACTCGCGAGAACAGATGCGGATCCAGTCAGTGCCAGGCCTTCCTTCGCTTTTTCACCCTTGAGTGAAATTCCCTGCGCCTGCAGGCCTGCTTCATCAAGGCCGGAATCCCGGAACACTTTGGCCGCGTCAAGCGAATCCCCGCGACCTTCGGCGATGTTGATCAGAGCACCCTTGGTTCGCGCGTCCTGTGCATTTGCGGCATCGAGATACCGCACCGTGACCTGGGGAGCATTCAGCCGCTTTGCCAGCGCCAGGCGATTGTGTCCGTTGGCCACATAAGTTTTGTCGTCGGCCGGATCGCGCCACACGCTCAGGATTCCGGATTTCTCTTGATCGAACTTCTGGACACTGCGCAGCTCCTCACCGGCGCCGCCTTCGCCCGTATCGGACTTGAACTGGAAGCGGACTGGATCCGCGTGGATCTCGGATGTGGGAATGGTGGCGACTGTTCCAGGTTCTTTGCTACCGCGATTTGGCACAGGCGCAACTTCAGCGGGTGCAGCCGGCTCCGCAGGTTCGCTACCGCGATTTGGCAACGCCCGCCGTGCCAGCTCCGCGTCGATCGCGCTGCCGTCCTCAGGACTCGCCCAGTCTTTCGCGCTGGTCAGCGCCGCGTCAGGAGAATTCTTTAGAGGCTCCTCCGGCTCCTCCTGCGCCCGTTCCGGCTCCGCTGGCTCCCCTCCTTCACGCTCGGGGATCGGCGACCATCGTCCACCCGCTCTCGGGAGCCCGGGACATCCGCGCGTGACGTCCATGCGTGCTTCGAGCGTGCGTACGAGCGTGAGGCATTCGTGCGTGTGATGCCCCTGGACGACCCGGCGACGCTGACCGCCGGCTTCGACGTCCAAGCCTGCAACGACACGAACCGCGTCGATCTGTTCGTCTTCGGCAGCGCCGCGCAGATCCTGCTCATCGGACGATTGGACAACCTCGGCAAGGGCGCGAGTGGCGCGGCCGTCCAGTCGATGAACGTGCACCTGGGCGTTGACGAAGGCCTGGGTTTGGAAGCGCCAGCCAGCACGCCAATCCACGCCCGCTGACGCGCATCACGTGTTCGCGACGGGCCGCTGGCTGTCGACGCGGCTCACCAGCTTGACCGACGGCGTCACTGCCGCAAACCGGACGACGGCGTTGGCTGCATGGAGCGTGCTGATTGTCGCCATGGCCGGCACCGCCCTGTGGCCCGCGCATCGCGTGACCGCGCTGCAACCCGGCGACGCGCTGAGGAACGACTGACGCGGCCGTCAGGCCGCCACGCCAGCCATCAATCGCATCAGCGCATCCTGGGTCGCCTGGGCGCGCGGCAGTTCACCGACGAGACGTCCCTCGCGCAGGACCAGAATGCGGGATGCCAGTGCAGCAGTTCGGGCAACTCGCTCGAAATGAGCAGCACGGCGACGCCGTGCGCGGCGAGTTCGTCGATCAGCGCGTGAATCTCGGCCTTGGCGCCCACGTCGACGCCGCGCGTGGGCTCATCGAGAATCAGCAGCGTGACACCGCGCGGCCAGCCACTTGGCCAGCACGAGCTTCTGCTGGTTGCCGCCGGAGAGCCCGGCGGCAGCGGTGTCCATCCCGGGCGCCCGGACACGCAGGCGATCGAAGTAGGTTTGCCCCACGGCCCGCTCGGCCTTCGCGCGGACGAGCGTGGCGCGTCGCGAGCGAAGGCAGAATCGCCAGCGTCATGTTCGCCAGCGACGCCAGCGAGAGCACGAGCCCCTGGCGCTTGCGATCTTCAGGCACCAGGCCGATGCCGAGACCATGGCTTCGCGAGGCGAGCGGATCCGCACGGGCTGACCGTCCACGAGGATCTGTCCCGTCGCGCGTGCGTCGAGGCCGAAAATCGCGCGCGCCACCTCCGATCGGCCCGCTCCAACCAGACCGGCCAGCCCGACGACTCCCCGCTGGCGACGGCAAACGACACGTCCTGGAATCCGGCAGGACTGGACAGTCCCGTCACGCGCAAACGCTCGCGCCCGACGGCGGCCTGTGCATCAGGTGGAAAGTACTCGGCGAGCTTGCGGCCGATCATCATCTCGACGATTTTTCCCGTGTCGAGGCTGGAGGCCGGCTGGGTCGAGACATGACGGCCATCACGCAACACGGTGATCGTGTCGCACAGCCGGAAAATCTCCTCCATGCGATGCGTGACATAAATGCCCGTGACGCCGCGCGTCTGCAGACGGCCGATCAGTTGGTACAACTTCTCGGCCTCGTGCTGCGACAGACTGCTGGTCGGCTCGTCGAACACGATGACCCTGGCGCCATGCCCGACGGCCGCGGCAATCTGGAGCACCTGCTGTTGCCCGATGGTCAAATCGCCCACGAGCCGGTGCACGTCGATCGACGCGTCGATCACCGCGAGCAGTTCCCGTGCCTGCCGCTCCATGCCGGCTCGACAAAACGGCCCCGTCCGCGGCAACGCGCGAAGGCACAGGTTCTCCGCAACGGACAGATTCTCGCAAAACGCGAGTTCCTGATGCACCATGCCGACCCCGGCGGCCAGCGCGTCCTCAGGCCGCGCGGATTTCAGAGGCCTGCCGAACAGAAGGACCTCACCGGCGTCCGGCTCGTGAATGCCCGCCAGAATTTTTCCCAGCGTGCTCTTGCCTGCGCCGTTCTCACCGCAGAGCGCGTGCATCGATCCCGGCGCAATGTCGAAGCTGACGTCCTCGAGCGCGAGCACGCCTGGAAACCGCTTCGTGATGCCCCGAAAGGACACGGCGGCCAATCCCGGCTGCGGCGTGGATTGCGCGTCCATGGTTCGAACGTCGGTGTTCGCCGGTCGACGTGCTGCCCTTACGGCATCTTGGTGTAGGCCTCGGGCACGTCCGTGAAGCCCCAATCCTTCAACTGGCGTGCCCACGTGCCCAGGTTGTCCTTGGACACGCGAACGAGTTCCATCGGCAGAATCGCCGGCCCGCTCCTTCTTCTCGTGGACCTTCTCGAAGATGGTCTGCACGCCGACGTAGCCCCACTTGTACGTCGGCTGCGCGAGGAGCACCGGCGCCAGGCCCTTCTCGATGGGCAACTCGGCCGGCAGGCCGTCCACCGCCACGATCTTCACGCGCTTTCGGATCGAGATCCGTCAGCAGCGTCTGCGTGAACAGCGGCCAGCCCCCGATCATCGCCCAGCCCTGCACTTCGCGGATACGCGCCCTGCACGCGCAGCACTTCGGCGGCCGCATCCTGCGGTGTTTCGATGTGATAGAAGGTGTCGACGATCTTCATCTTCGGATATTTCGCCGCGGCCTGCTTCACGCCGTCGACGCGCTTCCGGAGATTCGGCGCGTTCTGGTTGCCTGCAAGGATCGCCACCGCGCCTTTCTCGCCCATCTGCTTCGCGAGTTCGTCCATGACCGTCTCGCCGGTCTTGATGTCGTCGACACCGTAGAACGCGAAGCGTTGGGACTCCGGCGCGTCGCTGTCGAACGTCATCACCTCGACGCCGCGGGCCACCGCGTCATTGATGGCGCCGTTCACCTTGCCGGCATCCGAACACGAAATCAGGATCGCGGAGGCGCCTTCGTTGACTGCCTGCGCAATGCGCTGCGCCTGCACCTGCCCGTCTTCGCTACGGCGGCGTCATCCACACGATCTCGATCGGCACGTTCGTCTTGGCCGCGAGCTCCTTCGCTGCCGCCTCCGCGCCCGTGCGCGCCGACAGGAACACCGGGTTCGTCGAACTCTTCGCGATCACGGCAATTTTCAGGCCCTGCGCCGCGCCGCCGACTGCGACCGACGAGGACGACTGGCCTCCGCCGCACGCCGCGAGAAGACCCAGGGACAACGCGAGCACGAGCGCCGAGGCATACCGGAGAGAACGAGTCATGTGTGAGCTCCCGAAATGGCGCACGCGGCCTACCGTCGCGTGGCGCCCGCCGACAACCGCCGCAAGGCTGCCCGTCCGCTGGCCTGGTCGAGCACGACCGCCAGAATCGTGGCGCAGCCAATGATGATCCATTCGTAGTTCTGATGGAATCGCATCGTCCGGATCGACTGCCGGATC
>CAWKNS010000024.1:0-69558 GCA_963850795.1 uncultured Acidobacteriota bacterium
GCGATGCGATTCCGTCGACATAGAGAGCATTGCGCGAGAGCTCGCTTTCAACGCGCGCCTTCGACGTGTAAATCATGTTGGGCTTGGCGATCTGAGACTCGGTGAACTTCTTGAGCTTGTCGGTGAGCGGCGCGAACCCCGGTTCGACGCCGGCGTATTTGCGCAGGCGGACGACGGCGGCGGGCCGGCGATCGGCGGCGACTTGGTCGTCGAGCAAAACGTGCAGCCCCTGATAGATCTCGGCGCTCGGGTTGCGGTACGGCACCTGGTGGTCCAAGCCGAACTGGAACAAACGAAGCGTCAAGTCCGTGTTGTGAATCATGATCTCGAGGTCTTGCTTGACGTATTTGTCTTGTTCCGTGGCGAGAGCGGCTTTGAATTTCTCGAGAGCTGCGCGCCGCTCGTTGTTTTCGGCGAGGTCGTCTTCGTGCGTGTCTTCCGAGATCAACTCATCGTATTGCTTGAGGCCGTCGTGTGACGCGGATTCGGGCGAGTGCTTTTTCTCGATCTCGATGAGCAGGTTGGCGTATTCGTTGGACTTGGCGATCCACGATTTGTCGGAGTCGGCAGCCGCGGCCGCATCAGATGATGATGCGTTGCTGTTGGCCGGACTGAGAGCGAGAGCTCCCGCTATGGCTGCGAACAGGATCACTGCGGAGATGCCTGCGAGTCTTCGAGTCACTGCGTCCCCCTGAAAATTGCCTTACCCAATTTGATGTCGCTAAGTTGCGGATGTAGCTGGTTGCGTTGCTCCCCAGCCCCGGCTGGTGAAATCTTCAATGCGCCGTCGGCGATTACCCGGCGGTCTTCGTAGCGCGCTCCTGACGGTCGATCCAGGAAACTTCGGCATCCGACCGGCGGACGTAGTTCGCATCGAGCCGCAACGGATCGACAAATTGCTTCAACATCGCCAGTTGATGTCCAAGTTTGCCGATGGCTGGCGCCAAGGTCGGTGACGCGGGTTGAATCCCAGTATCGATGACATTATCCACAGGGCGCGTATCACCACTTTTCTGACGCGCGACCCACGCCTCGGTTTCAGCCAACATCTCTGGATCGGTGGAAATCCAGCGAAGCGGCGCGCCGCCGGAATTCTCCACAGCCCATGCGAGAAACTCCTCGGGTGAGATAACGCTTTCTTCGCCGACGCGGGTGAGCGTGTGACCCGCGCCGTTGCCACCACTAGCGCCATCGCTCGATCGGCGATACAGCGCGCCATAGATCTGTTTGCGCTGCGCATTGGTGAATGCAGCGATCAACTCGCCGGCTGCCGGCGCTACCTGAGTGGCGAGCGCTTCGAGCCGTGATACTCCGACGATCGGCTTGCCGGTGACTTCAGCCCAGGCTTTCACGGTTGTCAGCCCGACGCGAACACCGGTGAACGAGCCGGGGCCTGAGGCGGCGACAAAGACGTCGATGTCGGCGAAAGTCAGCCCACTCGCTTGCAATGCGCAATCGATCGTAGGCAGCAGCCAAATCGAATAGTCGTCCGACGTGTTGTGCTCGACGGTGTGGAGCACTTGCCCGTCGCGAAGGAGGGAAACACTCCCGCGAGAGTCACAGGTATCGAGAGCCAAAAGATTCATCGCGAGCGATTGTACCTCAAGCGCATCCGCAGACTGTGCATCGGCTTATCTTGTTCAGGGAATTGCAGTTGCGCTGACTCGCTTGACCGACCCGCTTGAGGCCTGCGGTGTTGAGGTCGGAAACGTGTCACGCCGACGTTCGAGGATTGTCCGGGGTTGTGCTTGGATTGTCGGGTTTCCGGGAGCAATTTGAATGCCAAATTGTCTGGTCGCCTTCTCTAAGCCCCTGATTCTGCTGGATATACCTTGACTCTTTCACTACACCTGTCCTACACTGATTCCCGTACGATGCCTAGGGGGGCAACCGAAGCTATGGATTACAAAATTGGCGATAAGGTTGTGTATCCGAATCACGGAGTAGGACTTGTTGAGCAGATCAGCTACGGGGTGTTGAACGGACGAACCGAGCGCTACTACATGATTCGTATTCTCTCGAGCGGCTTGCGTGTGATGGTGCCGCAGTCGAACGCGGAAACGGTTGGTCTGCGGTCGGTGATTCGTACGAGCGATGCGTCGAAAGTTTTGGGTTTCCTCGAAACCGGCAAGCTGAATTCGCACCATGATTGGAAGCACCGCTTCAAGGAAAATTCGGAGCGCATGCGCACCGGATCGCTTCTCGAAGTCGCAGTCGTCCTCAAGAGCTTGGTCTCCCTCAGCCGCAGCAAGCCGCTTTCGTTCCGCGAAAAGAAGATGTTGGAGCGCGCCAAGTATTTGCTGGTCAGCGAGATGGCGACGGCGCGAAACACCACGTCGGAAACCGCCGAAGGCCTGGTAGTTAAATCGCTTGCGAAAGCAAAGCTTACCTTCCCGGTGATGACAGAAACATTTGAATGAAGTCGGCGGCGCCTAACGGCGCCTTTATTTTTTCCGCTATTAGGACGGCGAGACCGCAAGGTGCTCGCCGTTTTTATTTTTGTGAGCGCTTTTGCGACGCCGTGAACGTTACCGGTTCACCGGGTATTCGTTTACCCAGTGAAACTTTGCCGCGCGAAGGGGAATTTGTTTGTGTCATCCAGCAAATGGAGTCTTGCGTGGATCTTGTACTTTCCCAAGTCGCCGTCGAGGGTAAGTGAATTGGCGTCACTCTGCCCGAAAGAGAATTGGCCCACCATCCCGAGGAGACTCACGCAGGACAAGAGTCAATTGAAATGGGACGAGCTTAACGCGGTGCTGGAATTTTTAGTTAACATATTTTTGGATTACGTTAACCAAGCGTTGAAAACACTTCGTTAGCGTTTTAAGCGTGTCGCCGCTGTCTTGGTCGGCTTGCCCCACCCGCCTCCGCCCGGCGTCTCGATCTTGAGCACCGAACCTGCGTCGGCTTGGAGCGAGCACTTTCCAGGAAGTGCCTTCGACCTTCCACGAGAATCGGCGATCGAATTT
Organism: uncultured Acidobacteriota bacterium; assembly: GCA_963850795.1. Lineage (GTDB taxonomy): Bacteria > Acidobacteriota > Terriglobia > Acidiferrales > UBA7541 > Acidiferrum. The sequence goes on from CAWKNS010000024.1 coordinate 2,970, forward strand.
TTTCCCGGTGCGCCGTCGACGCCGCCCGATAGGCCGTAAGGTCCACGAAGGCGGCGGTCGCAGAGCAGTCCTACTTGTGCATCAGTCAGCAGCTCGATTTCGCGAATGATGCCGTCGCCGCCGTTGTGCTTGCCGCGTCCGCCAGAACCGCGGCGAACGGCGTAGCGGCGCATGCGCACCGGGTAAACCTGTTCGAACACCTCGACCGGTGTGTTCCACGAATTCGTCATGTGCGTGTGGATCGCCGATGCGCCGTCTTTTGTCGGCCGCGCGCCCATCCCGCCGGCGGTCGTCTCGTAATATGCGAAGGGCGAATCGTGATGGCGCGGGTCTGTGCCGCCGAGCGTCAGATTGTTCATCGTCCCTTGGCTCGCTGCGGGGATGCGATGCGGCACGGCTTTGGCAAGCGCACGCAGAAGCGTATCGACCATCCGCTGGGAAGTTTCGACGTTGCCGCCGGCCACCGCGGCCGGAGGCTGCGCGTTGACGATCGTTCCGCTCGGCGCGATGACTTTGATGGGCGTGAGCAGGCCGGACGTTGCGGGAACGTCTTCGGCTAAGAGGCAGCGGAAGACGTAGTAGACCGCCGAGATCGCGATCGCTTCGACGGCGTTAACGTTACCGGCGCACTGCGGGGACGAACCGGTGAAGTCAACTTTCGCGCGTGCGTCTGCGCCGCCACGGCCGCGGGAAATTTCGATGCGCGCCCGGATTCGAAGAGGCTGATCGTGAATGCCGTCACCATCAAGAAAGTCTTCGGCGGCGTAGGCGCCCGGCGGCATTTCGCGTAGCGCGGCCCGCATCATCTCGGCGGAGTAGTCGAGCAAGTGGTGGCCGTAGGTCGCGACTTCGCTGAGTCCGTATTTGGCAACGATCTCTTTGAGGCGCCGCTCCCCGATCCGGCACGCGGCAATCTGTGCAGCGAGGTCGCCTTCGCGCTCGGTCGGCGTGCGAACGTTCGCAAGGAGCAGCGCATGCGCATCGGCGTTCAACTCCCCGCGGCGGAAAATCTTAATCGGCGGGATGCGGATGCCTTCCTGAAAAATTTCTCGCGCAGGCCCCATCGATCCCGCGAGCGCTCCTCCGACGTCGGCATGATGCGCACGATTCGCCACATAGAACTGCGGCTGTCGTCGTGACTCTGAGTTCTGTTGCGCCGCATGGCTCTCTCCGTTGGGCGGCTCCGCACCGACGAAAATCGGCATCACCATCGTCAGGTCCGGCAAATGCGTCCCGCCCGCGAACGGATCGTTGAGTAACGCAATATCCCCCGGCTCGAGCGCAAACGCCGCCCGCGCCGCCGCGACCGACGCCGGCATCGACCCAAGATGCACCGGCATGTGATCGCCCATCGCCAGCACACGCCCGTCGGCGTCGTACACCGCGCAAGAATAGTCGCGCCGCTCTTTGATATTCGGCGAAAATGCCGACCGCCGCAGCGCCGCCCCCATCTCTTCCGCGACCGAATGAAAAATATTCTTAAATATTTCGAGCCGCGTCGGATCGACGCGCGACTTTAGAGCGCGATCATCCCGATCGCCGTTCCGCTTCGTGCGCCGCCTACCCATGCGCGCCCCGCTTCGCCTTGGCGTCAGCAAAATCTGCCCATAGTCATCGACACACCCGCTCCATCGATGCGGCACCAAGGTCGTCGCGCTGTATTCCGAAATCACCGCGGGCCCCGAAAGGAAATCGCCGCTGCGCAGTTCATCACGCGCGATCAATCGCGCTCGGCATCGCCGCCCGTCGAGCACGCAATCGATTGATCTGCGCGTTCGTGCCGCTGCGTCTTTTGTACCTTTTCGTCGCGCCGCAATCTTCCGCAAACCGGGCTTGTCAGTAACTCCCGTCGCCCTCACCCGCAAATTCACAATCTCCACCGTCCGCTTCACATCGTGATACCCATATCGCGCTTCATGCGCCCGGTGAAACGCAGCAATAAAATTCCCCGCCGCCGGTACGCTTAACTCATACGCCTGTCCCGCATAACGCAAATCCAGCCGCCGCTCGATTCGAATCTTCGACGCGCTAAATCCTTCACGAGACATCACTCGACGTCCCTCGCTCTCCAGTGAGCGAAACTCGCTCTCGATTTCATTCCGAGAGCGAGCCACGGACGTCACCGTCAACAAAACCGTCCGCGAAAACTCCGTCACCACATCCGCCCGCAAAATCCCCAGCGCCGAAAGCGCCCCCGGAAAAATCGGCAGCAGCACCCCGCGCATCCCCAGCGCCGACGCCAGCGAACACGCATGCAGCCCGCCCGCGCCGCCAAACGCCACCAACGTGTAGTCCCGCGGATCATGCCCCCGCTCCACCGAAATCACACGAATCGCCTTCTCCATCACCGCGTCTGCCACCGCCAAAATCCCCTCCGCAAATTTCTCCACGCCACTAAACGCGGAAGCACCGCGCGCCTTCACAACGCGCTGCATCGCCCCCCGCGCCCGCCCCACATCCAACGGAAACGCTCCGCCCAACAATCCCGCCCCGCCAAAATGCCCCAGCACCGCATGCGCATCCGTCACCGTCGGCAACTCGCCGCGCCCATAACAAATCGGCCCCGGCTCCGCCCCCGCGCTCTCCGGTCCAACACGCAACGCGCCGCCTCGATCGAATCGCGCAATCGATCCGCCCCCCGCGCCCACCGTGTGAATCTCCAGCATCGGCACCGCCACCGGAAATCCCGCCGCGCTCGACTCGCTCGTCGTCCGCAACTCCCCCGACAGCAGTGCCACATCGGTCGAAGTCCCGCCCATATCAAACGTAATTACTTTCTCGATTCCCGCGAGCCGCGCCGCGTAAGCCGCGCCCGTCACTCCGCCCGCCGGCCCCGACAAAATCGTCGTCACCGGTTCGCGCGCCGCCTTCTCCGCCGACACCACGCCGCCATTCGACTGCATCACATGCACCCGCACGCGCAACTCTCCAGCAGATTTCGGCTTCGCCCCGCTGAACCAAGCCGTCCGCACCCGGCTTTGCGTCCCCGCAAGATATCCGCTCATCACCGGCGCCAGATATGCATTAATCACCGTCGTCGAAGTGCGCTCATACTCCCGAAACTCCGGCAAAATTTCGTGCGACACCGAAACCAAATATCCCGCACGCCGCAACGCGGCCGCCATACGTGCCTCATGCCGCGCGTTGCGAAACGAAAACAAAAAACAAATCGCCACTGCCTCCGGCCGCGCCCGCTTCACAAGCGAAACAACGCGCCCGATCTCCCGCTACGTCAGCGCCTTCAACAACCGCGGCCATCCCAAGCCAACCGCTCGCGTGCACCAATCCTTTCCCTCGCCCCAACCAGCGGCTCCGCTTTATCCACAAAAAAATCGTAAAGCTTCGTACGCGCCTGCCTCCCAATCTCCAACACATCCTCAAATCCCGCCGTCGTTACCAGCGCCACGCGCCCGCCGCGTCGCTCCAGCAAGGCATTCGTCCCCACCGTCGTCCCACACACCAACTCCAGCCCGCGCTCATCGCTGAACACATTCATCGGCGTCAGCGGCTTCCGCACCGCGCGCACCGCTGAAGCAATCGCCTCCTCCGGCATCGCCCTCTGCGACGGCACTTTCACAATTTCCAGCCGCCCATCGCGCACAAAAACGCAATCGGTGAACGTCCCGCCCGTATCAATCGCAATCCGCATGAAGTCGATTCAGTCTCGCAGCAACTTAGTTTTGTGGGTCGGAGCTTCAGCTCCGACATTCAAGTCAGCAAAACCCTAACCCCAGAGTCTTGCCAGTTTCGATTTTCCAATTTCGATAAACCGCTTTTAAGGCACCGCCGGCGATGCCCGCTCCACCGCCCCCTTCGGAAAATGCCCCTCATACCACCTAATCGCCCGATTCAAACTATCCACCACATGCCCCGACTCCCGAATCCCATGCCCCTCGCGCGGATAGCGCACAAACACCGTCTCCACTCCCACATCCTTCAACGCCACAAAATATTGCTCCGCCTCCGCAATCGGCACATCGTTGTCATTCTCTCCGTGCATGATCAGCGTCGGCGTCGCCACTCCAGCAATATGCTTCAGCGCCGACCGTTCCCACATTAAATTCATCAAATCGTCCTGATGCGGTAACTGCCCGAATTCCATCTGCTCATACTGGTTGTAATAGGTCATGTAGTTGTAGCTGATCAGATTCGAAATCCCCGCGATCGGAATCGCCGCCCGAAACATCCTCGTCTGCGTGATCAGCCACATCGTCAGTTGCCCGCCGTAGCTGACGCCCTCAATCCCCATCCGCTCGCGATCGAGCCACAAATATCTCCGCAACGCCGCGCTCACTCCGTACAAAACATCCTGCCCCTCGTTGCCGTCCTGATCGCCAAACACAGCATCCGCAAACGCCTGCCCATATCCCGTCGAGCCGCGATAGTTCACATGCAGCGTCGCCCAACCTTGCGCCGCGAACACCTGATCGCGAAAATTAAACATCGGCCCGTTCTGCCCATGCGGCCCGCCATGAATATTCACGATCAACGGATGCTTCGAATCCGCCGTCATCCCCAGCGGCTTCACCAAAAACGCTTCCACCTGATATTTGTTGTCGTTGCTGACAAACGTGAACGGCTCGACTTCCGCGATCTGCTTGCCTGCGAGCACTTCCTTATTCAACTCGGTGATTCTTTTCCCAAGGTCGTCCGTCTTTGCGTTAGAATCGCGAACACAAAGCTCCCCCATGTCGTTCGGCGTCGAAAGCACATAAGCCATCGCCCCCGATTTCGCCACCGACTCCGAACTTACACTCACAGCTCCATCAATAATCTTCTCCGCCTTCGCCCCATCAATCGCCTGCCGGTACAAATGCACGCTCCCGCGCTCCTGCACCGTGAAATAAATCGCTCTCCCATCGCCGCTCCACACCGGCGCACCCTGCCGATTGTCGACCGTCGCAAATTCCCGCCGTCCTGATCCGTCCGCATTCACCACCCAGACGTGCGTATCCTCCATCGTCGTCTCGCGATCCGTCAGCCCACGTTTCGTCGCGCGATACGCGATCATTTTTCCGTCCGGCGAAAACTTCGGATCGTACTCCGCATTCTCCGTCGCCGTAATCCGCCGAATCGATCCATCGCTCACCTTCAGCGCAAACAAATCGTAATTAAAAAATTGATCCGTCTCCGGCGACCGATCCGACACAAACGCAATCTCATCCCCGCGCGGCGACCAATCCACCGAATGCTCATACGTGTCGCCCTTTGTCACCTGCCGCACCGCTTTCGACCCCACATCCACAATAAAAATGTGCAGCCGCCGGTTGTCGTTGAACCGCGTCATTCCTTCGCCCGCATCCGGCTTGTACATGTAGCGCGTGATCACCATTGGATCGCCCGTCGCATCCACCGTCTCCGGCCCCGGCGTCGCCGAAATAAACGCAATCTGCTTGCTGTCCGGCGACCACGTCACTTCCGCGCCCGTTCCCGGCAACGGCGCATTCGTCCCGCTCGCCTCGCTCAAAAATGTCGTGGAAGATCCATCCGGATGCACCACCGCCAACCCATGCTTCCCCTCAGCCGCTCCGTCGTACGCGATCCACCGCGAATCCGGCGACCATACCGGCGATCCCGTTACATCCTGCTCCCCACCAATCCGCGACTCTTCCCGCTCGCCACATCGAACACCCACAACTGCGGCCAAGGCCGCCCCGGCTTGTCGTAGCGCAGCACCGTGTACGCCACAAATTTCCCATCCGGCGAAATCGCCGCCTGCGCCACCGACCTCATCCTCTGATAATCCGCCGGCACAAGCGCGCTCCCACTCGTCGCCTGCCCCCGCGCAACCCCGCCGACCATTCCCGTCGCTAAAATCGCAAAGCTAACCTTCAACAGTTTCACCCACCGAGTTCGAGCAATCCTCATCGAAACTCCTCGCAATAAAATTTGCCCTCGCATTCTACATGCAGCGATACGCCATCCACTGAAAATCCGGCGTGCGCTCAAGGAGCGGCTTCAGTTTGTGACCTAAGATAAAAGTGCGTTGTCATCCTGAGCGAAGCGAAGGATCTCAGACGCCGACCCATTCGCAATCGACTCCGCGCTCTCTCCGCCCTTGCACAAATCTCTTCCACCCAATCTCCAAATCGCGTACCCTCCCACGCGGAGCAAATCACAAAATGAAAATTTTCTCGTCTCTCTTGGTCGTCGCAATCCTCCTGTTCGTTCCCGCAGCCCACGCGCAAACACAAACGCCCGCCGCCACCTGCGACTGCGACGAACTCACCACCAAACTCGCCTCCCCCCAAAAAACCCTCCACGACTGGCCCAACATCGCCCGCTACCACGACGCCAACGCCTCGGTAAAACCTCCCACCAAAGACGAAAAGCGCGTCGTCTTCATGGGCGACTCCATCACCGACGGCTGGAACACCTCAATACGGCGGCTTCTTTCCCGGCAAGCCCTACATCGACCGCGGCATCAGCGGCCAGACCACGCCGCAAATGCTCGTCCGCTTCCGCCCCGACGTCATCGCGCTCCAGCCCAAAGTCGTCGTCATCCTCGCCGGCACCAACGACATCGCCGGCAACACCGGCCCCATGACCCTCGAACAAATCGAAGCCAATTTCGAATCGATGAGCGAACTCGCCCACGCCAACAAAATCCGCGTCGTCCTCGCCAGCGTCATGCCCGTCAGCAATTACGGCCACGACCGCGACGGCAAAACCATCGACGTCCGCGACCGCCGCCCGCCCGAAAAAATCCTCGAGCTCAACAAATGGATCAAGTCCTACGCCGAATCCCACGGCGACATCTACCTCGACTATTTCTCCGCCATGGTCGACGACAAAGGCCTCCTCAAAGCCGACCTCAGCGAAGACGGCCTCCACCCCAACTCCAAGGGCTACGCCATCATGGGACCCCTAGCTGAAGCCTCGATCGCCCAAGCCCTAAAGAAAGGCAAAGTAAAGTAGTTCGCCGCAGTCGATGAAGCGGACAAGCGTTGTCATCTGTCATCGCACATCCCAAGAGCTGTCATCCTGAGGCGGCCGGGTGCCGCACCCTAGTTTTTGAGGGTGCGGATTGTGAGGTGGAGCGCCTCCCACTTCAGCGTTCAAGCAATTCTCGACAGCCACGCGCCCTTCATTGCCGAGCCTCCCACCTGTACCAAAGGTCTGCTCCATCGTGTGAGCCACCTCTAAATACCCCATTCGTGACACCGCCGTTATCCGTCTTTGACCCCGCCCCATCCCCCACCCAAACTAGTCTCATACCAACGGAGAAGAATCGCCGGACTCGCAGGGGCAATCCGCGTAGTTCCTCTCGCATCGAGAAAACACATGAACTCACGCAAACTCATCTCACACGCCATCGCCGCCCTCTGTCTCGCGGCCGCGCTAGCTTTCCTGGCCTCGGCTGTCGTGCCGCAGGAAAATCCGCCCAAAGAGAATCAGCCCAAGCTTTTGAAAAAGGTCATCCCTGCCTATCCCGACATCCTCAAGAAAATGAACGTCAGCGGCACCGTCCGCGTCCAGGTAACCATCGCCGCCGACGGTTCTGTGAAAGACGTCGAAGCCCGCGGTGGCAACGCCATCTTCATCGACTCGGTCGCGTCAGCCGTCCGCAGTTGGAAATTCGTGCCCGGCGAGCGCCAGCGCACCGCTGAGATCACCGTCAGCTTCGTCTGCTGCTCCACGGTCACCACCGTTCCGTGACACTTTGCCTCTAAATGGCGCGTTCACAAGACCGTAACTTGACCTCCCAAATCGCCTGCGCTAGGGTTGTAGTTGACTCACCGCAGCACGCGTTGCAACACATTGGCAAAGGATTCCGTGAACCAAAACGCAGGCCGCACGACCTCCCGCACCGCAGGCACCTCCTCCAACTGAATGCGACGTACCGTCCACATTTCCGGACAAATTGAATCGTTTTTCGGCACGCTCGATGAAAATGTGCGTCTGCTCGAAGACACGCTCCACGTCCGCACGCACCTCAACGACAACCGCCTCACCATCGAAGGCGACCAGGACAACGTCGACCACGCCGTGAAAATCGTCGAAGAGTACAACCACCTCACGCGCCACGGTCGCAAGCTTTCCAGCACCGAAGTGAATTCGCTGATTCACGTCGCCACCGGCGATCCCCACGAATCGCCGCGCGGCGCATTCGAACATGGCCGCCAGCGTTCTTTCGGCAAAAAAGTCGTCACGCCGAAAAACAACAGCCAGCGCCATTACATGGAAGAGATTGAAAAGCACGACATGATGTTTGGGGTCGGCCCAGGCGGCACCGGTAAAACGTATATAGCCGTCGCCATGGCGGTCAGCGCGCTGCTCACCAAGCGCGTCAACCGCATCATTCTTGCCCGCCCTGCAGTCGAGGCCGGCGAGCGCCTTGGATTTTTGCCCGGCACGCTTCAGGAAAAAGTCGATCCGTACATGCGGCCGCTCTACGACGCGCTGTATGACATGCTCGAGCCCGACAAACTCGATCGCTTCCTCGAAAAAGGAATCATCGAAGTTGCTCCGCTCGCCTTCATGCGCGGCCGCACGCTCAACGATTCCTTCGTGATTCTGGACGAAGCCCAGAACACCACCAGCGAGCAGATGAAGATGTTTCTAACGCGGCTGGGCTTCAACTCGAAAGCCGTCATCACCGGCGACGTCACGCAGATCGACCTGCCTCAAGGCAAAAAGTCCGGGTTGATCGAAGCCCTCGAAGTCTGCGGCAAAATCGACGGCATCGGCGTCACTCAGTTCAGTGAAAAAGACGTCGTCCGCCACAACCTCGTCCAGCAGATTATCCGCGCCTATGAGGAGTATGATGTCAGTCAGCCGCATCGTAGCGGCAACGCCTCAAACGGGAAGCCCGAGTCGCGCTCCAACGAGCCGGTGAAGCCGCAGCCGAAAGAAATTCACTAGGCCGCACGAAATACTCAGACGAGACTTGCGCAAACGAGATTCGCAAATAACATTCGCGATATTCACCCAGCAATGATCCTGAACCGCCAGCGAACCGTCCGTGTCGCCCGGCCTCCACTCGAAGCATTCCTCGCTCGCGTGCGCAAACAACTCCGCCTCAACGGCGCCGAAATCACCATCGCATTGGTCAGTGATCCCGCCATCGCCCGCATGAACGAAACCTTCCGCCACAAAAAAGGCCCCACCGACGTCCTCTCGTTTCCAGCCGACGACCATAGCGCCGAGTCCAAGAAGGTAGCGCCGGCACCCTTGCCGGCGGTTTTCCCGTCCGACGCGCAACCCGCTTCGCCCAAGCAAAATTCCATGTCGCGCCGCGCTCGAGGGCGCCGGGAGGGCACGGCTTCAGCCGTGCCGAATGGTGCCGCGAAGAAAGGGGCTTCAGCCCCTGAGGGCCACTTCCTCGGCGACATCGCCATCTCCCCCGCCACCGCTCGCCGCTACGCAAAAAAACACGGCCGCACACTCCCCAACGAACTGCAAATTTTGATTCTCCACGGCGTGTTGCATCTCCTCGGCTACGACCACGAAACCGACAACGGCCAAATGACGCGCGTCGAAAATCGCCTCCGCCGAAAGTTGGGCCTCCAGTGACCGTGAAGCTCTATTTCTGGGCCTACACGATCGGCACCGTTCTGCTCGCGCTCGGCCTGCCCGTTTTTTCCTATCTCACGCTGATTTATCGCGAACTCGGCCGCATGACGACGGGCCGCGTGCACGAGCACCTCGAAATCTTTGAAAACGAAATCGAGCCCAAACTAAAAATCAATCGCCGCAGCGGCGGCCGCACGTTCCGCATCCTCGGCCACTTCTGGCTCGCGTTTCTCGTTCTCGAAACCACGCGCGGCGTCGTCTATTTCGTTCCCGGCACGTGGGAATCGTTCGTCGAGTTCTGCGTGTTTCTTACGCTCGAAGTCGTGATTCTGATGCATTTCATTCCCGACATGCTGCTGTATCGCACGACGGGACGCTGGCTGCTGCCGCTGGTTCCGATCATTCGCCTCGCCATGTTCGTCGCGTGGCCGGCGCGCATCTTCCTCGAAGGCGCCGAATCGCTCGCGCGCATCTCCGAAAAAGATTTCGATCGGACTCCGGAACAGCGCACCGAAGAAGGCATCGAAGCTTTGGTCGAGCAAGCCGAAGAAGAAGGCATCATCGAGCCGGAGCAGGCTTCGCTCATCGAGCAGGTCGTCGAATTCAGCGACAAGCGCGTGCGTGAAGTGATGACGCCGCGTCCCGACATCGTCGCCATCGCAGCGGACGCGACGCTGGAAGAACTGCACACGAAATTCATCGATCTGCATTTTGCCCGCATGCCCGTGTACGAACGCGAACTCGACGATATTTTTGGCGTCGCCAGCGCGCAGGATTTGCTGCACATCGCCGACTCCGATTTGCCGAAGCGCAAGGTTCGCGAGTTGACTCGCACTGCACTGTTCGTGCCGGAAACAAAAGTCGGCTCCGAGTTGCTGCGCGAAATGCGGCAGAAAGATCAGCCCATGGCGATCATCATCGACGAGCATGGACTCGTCACGGGTCTTGCAACCGTTGAAGATCTCGTCGAAGAAATCGTCGGCGAAAGCGGGCGCAACGGAGCGAATCCCGCTCCCGACGTGATGCGCGAGCCGGACGGCAGCTTGATTCTGCGTGGCAGCATGGGCATCGACAACGTCGAAGAATTGCTCGGCGTCCAGTTCGGCGAAAAATCCGACGAAGCGGTCACGACCATTGCTGGATTGCTGAGCCATGTGCTCGGCAAAGTTCCCGCGCCCGGCGATGCGATCGACCTCGAAGGCCATCGCTTTGAAGTGCTCGAAGCGAATCAGCGCAAAGTGCTGCGTCTCCGCGTTCGCAAGCGCGCCGCAGCAACTCCAGCGCAAGCATCCGCCGATTGAGTAGAGTCCATCGAGACAGTCATCGAGTAAAATCATTCGTGCCATCATTCAGTAAGACTATTGAAGAAAGCATTTCGAGTAAACATTGAGCAAAAAACCTAATTTCCGAGCAGGATTCGTCGCGATCGTCGGCCGGCCGAATGCTGGCAAGTCTACATTCATAAATCGCGTCGTCGGGCAAAAAGTTGCGATCGTCACCGACAAGCCGCAGACGACGCGCAATCGCATTCAAGGCATCGTGACTTCGGCGAAGGGCCAGATTATTTTCATCGACACGCCGGGACTGCACGAAGCCGACTCCGCGCTCGGCCGCCAAATGATGCACGAAGTCGCCGCCGCGCTCGAAGGCATCGACGTGTTGTTGCTCATGGTCGATGCGAGCCGCGCGCTGCCGTATGCCGATTCGCTGCTGCTGCAAAAAGCAAAACGATACGAAGGCAAGACGATCCTCGCTCTCAATAAAGTCGATCGCATACCGAAAGCGAAGTTGCTGCCGCTCATCGACGCCCTGCAAAAATCGTTTGAGTTTGCTGCGATCGTTCCGATTTCAGCGCTGAAGGGAAGCGGCGTCGAAGAATTGCAGCGCGAGATTCTAAATCGACTGCCGGAGAGCGAGCCGTACTTTCCGGAAGACCAGATCACCGATCAGCCCGAGCGATTTCTCGCGGCGGAAATTATTCGCGAGAAGGCGATCAAGATCATGTATCACGAGGTGCCGTACGCGCTCGCCGTGTTCATCGACAAGTTCGAGGAGTTGCCGAAGCTGACGCGTATCGAAGCGACACTGAATGTCGAGCGCCCTTCGCAGAAGAAAATTCTCATCGGCGAAAAAGGCTCGGTGCTGAAGAAAGTCGGCACCGAAGCGCGCAAAGAACTCGAAGAGTTGCTCGGCACGAAAGTTTATCTGCAGACTTTCGTAAAAGTCGCTCCGAACTGGCGCGAAAATCCGCAGCGCGTTCGCGAACTCGACTGGCACTTCCAACTCGAAGGTCTTAGCAGCGCCCAAGGCCAAGTTTGGTACTGACGCCGATGCGTCCGATCCTGCTGCGCTGGCTACCGATGCATCCGCTGCCGGCGAAGCCGATTTGCCGGACGACGCCGACGAAGAACTCGATCGTCCGCCTGCCGGTGCGAAAGCCGATCCGTACGAAGGTCTCCACGATGGTCCGGTCGATGAAGACGACATCAACGACGCCCCGCCCGACAAAGACGACGTTTAGTTTTTTTAGCTCCTTCTCTCGCTTTCCTTCGGATCCTCTCGAAACAGAAACCACGAACTTTGAAAAAATCAGTTGTCGCTGGCAACCGATTGGAAGAACGCTCAGATCAATCGGGGCGGCGATGCCTAGGCTTTTCATTTTGCGGTAGAGGTGGCTGCGTTCCAGGCCCAGGGCGCCGGCGGTTTGGGTCATGTTCCAGCGGTTTTCTTGGAGCTTGCGCAGGATGAATTCGCGTTCGTAGGCGCTGCGGGCTTCGTGCAGCGTGTTGTACGGATGCTGCGGGCTTTCGGCGACGCCGCGGAAAAGTTCGGGCGGCAGATGGTGCGGCTCGATGCGCGCTTGCGGGCAGACGATGACGAGGCGCTCGACGAGATTGCGCAACTCGCGCACGTTGCCGGGGAACGGGTAGCGCATCAGGATTTCCATGGCGGTGTCGCTGAGTTCGCGCGTGCGCTTTCCGTAGGCCGAGCTGAATTCGTTTAGAAAATATTTCGACAGGATCGGGATGTCTTCTTTGCGGTCGCGCAGTGGCGGAACAAAGAAGGGAATTACGTTCAGGCGATAGAAAAGGTCCTGACGGAAAGCGCCGCGAGCGATTTCTTGTTCAAGATTTTTGTTTGTGGCGGCAAGCACGCGGACATCGACGCTCTCGTTTTGACTGGAGCCGACCGGTTCGATGCGCGCCTTCTTCAAGCGTGCGCAGAACTTTGGATTGCGTGCGCAGGCTCATGTCGCCGATTTCGTCGAGGAAAAGCGTGCCGCCGTCGGCTTTTTTGAATTTGCCGATCTTGTCTTCGGCGGCGCCAGGGAAGCTGCCTTTCACATGCCCGAAAAGTTCGGATTCAATCGAGATCTTCGGGAATCGCGGCGCAATTCACTTCGACGAAAAGGCCTTTGTTGCGCAAGCTGGCGGCGTGGAGCGCGCGTGCGACGAGTTCTTTTCCGGTGCCGCTTTCACCGAAAATCAGGACGCGACCGTTGCTGGGCGCGGTGACGGCGATTTGCTGGCGTAGCGCTTTCATCGGGACGCTTTCGCCGATGACTTGATAGCGATGGCCGAGCTCGCTGCGCAGTAGTTGGTTTTCTTCCTGCAAGCGGCGCTGCTGCACGGCATTGCGAACGAGCACGACAATTTTTTCGAGCGAGAGCGGTTTCTCGATGAAGTCGAAGGCGCCGAGCTTGGTCGCGCGCACGGCGGTTTCGATCGTGCCGTGGCCGGAAATCATGATGACGGCCGGCGGGCGCGGCTGCGCTTGCAAGCGGCTGAGGGCTTCGAGGCCGTCGATGCCGGGCAGCCAGACATCGAGGAGAATCACTTCGATGTCGCCGTGCGAGGAGCGTTCCAGCGCTTCTTCGGCGGAGGCGGCGGTGTCTACCGCGTAGCCTTCGTCTTTGAGAATGGATGAGAGGGATTCGCGGATTCCGGCTTCGTCATCGACGACGAGCAGTTGGGGCCGATTGGTCATTTCTCTTTTTCAGTCTGCCTTCCTTGGAAACTCGAAACTCGAAACTCGAAACTCGAAACTCGAAACTCGAAACTCGAAACTCGTTGCTCCTCGTTGAGCTGGGTCGTATTTCACGAACCCACCAGCCGGCAAGATGCCGGCGCTACGTTGCTTCTACGCCGTTGCGTTCGGTGACGGCGGTTGTTGCAGGTTCGGCCGACGGCAGTTCGACGAGGAAGCGCGAGCCGACCGGGAAATTGTCTTCGACGTGAATGGTGCCGCCGTGTTCGGCGACGATGCGAGCGGCGATGGCGAGGCCGAGGCCGGTGCCGCGATTTTTCGTGGAGAAGTGCGGCAGAAAGAGCCGGTCTTTGTCTTCGGGCGAAATGCCGTGACCCGTGTCCTGCACGCAGATCTCGACGGTTTCGGCGTCGTTTTGCACGCTGGTTGTAACGGTGATTTCGCGGAGCGTCGCGGTTTCGAGCGCTTCGGCGGCGTTGTCGATCAGATTGACGACGACACTGCGCAGCAGGCCGCCATCGGCGCGGACCGGCGGAAGATTTTCCGCGAGAGACGTTTTCAAAACGATGCCGTCGAGGCGGCCGGAGAAGACTTCGACGGCTTCCTGAATGACCGTGTTGGCGCTGGTGGGCGCCAGCTTCGCGGTGGGGAAGCGGACGAATTGAGAGAACTCGTTGACGAGTTGCGCGAGCGTGGCAACTTCGCGTTCGATCAGGCGCGAGCATTCCTGCGTGAGGCGCGTGAGTTCGGGGTCGAGCGGGTCCTCGATTTCACCTGGAGCGCGCCGATCGAGGAATCGCGTGAGGCGCTGGGAGGAAAGTTGAATCGGGGTGAGAGGATTTTTAATTTCGTGAGCGATGCGGCGGGCGACTTCCTGCCATGCGGCGGATTTCTGCGCGCGCAGCACTTCGGTTAGGTCGTCGAGCACGAGAACAAAGCCGGTGTTAGCGCGCCGCGGTCCGAGCGAGCTGACGGTGACGGCGAGGTGAAGCACGCGGCCGGCGATGACGGTTTCGATTTCGCGTGACACGACGCCCATGCGTAGACTGCGGCGCATGAGCAACTGGATTGTGCGGGTCGCTTCGGAGCCGAGGAGATTTTCCAAAGATTCGATGTCGCGCGTGCTGCCGCCGAACATCCGCGTGACGGCGGAGTTTTCGCGCAGGATGTGGCCTTCGGAATCGAGTGAGATAACGCCGGTCGGAATGTTTTCGAGAATGGTTTCCATCAATTGGCGGCGGCGTTCGAGTTCCTGCACGGCTTGTTGGAGGTTGCGCGTGAACTGGTCGATTTGCGCGCGCGAATCACGCAGCTGCGTGGTCATCGCGTTGAAGGAGCGGATGAGGACGCCGAGTTCGTCCTGCGATTGCTCGGGAACCTGATAGTCGAAATTGCCGGAGGAGACTTCGCGCGTGCCTTCCGCGAGTGCTTGAATCGGAACGGTGACTTGCTTGGCGAGAAAGATCGCGATCCAGACGAGAGAGAAGAGAAGAAGTAACGTGAAGAAGCCGAGAATCAGGAGCATCTGCTTCTTGAGGGTCCGAAGGTTCTGTTTTTCTTTGTCGTACTCGTCGCGATGCGCCTGAATGTCATTGAGCCGCGTGAGGAAATTCGGGCTGGTGAGATAGCCGGCGGCGATCGAGCCTACCGGCTGGCCCTTGTCAAAGGCGGGAACGCGGGCGACGAGATAGTCCTTGCCGCGTGCTTCCCAGATTTCCACGCCGGACGGGAGCGTCTTCATCGGCTTTCCAGCGATGCCAACGCTTTCGCAGATCTGCGCGGAGCGATCTTCAGGCTGATCGTCGCAAATGACACCACCACGAATTACGTTGCCGTCATTGCCGAGAATCCAGAGCGCATCGAGTCCGGATTTGAAGGCGTTCTGAAGGATTTTTTCTGTCGGCTGAGCGCTGTCGGCCTGAACCTGGCGCGCGAGATTGCGCAGGCGCGGCAGCGAGCCGCGGCCGAAATCGTTCATGAGCGATTGCGTTTGTTCGGAAGCAATTTCGAGAGGGCGCGGGAACCAGCGGCCGAGCGTGCGATTGAGCAGGGAATAGCTGACAAAAAACATGAAGACGACCGGCAGGAGTGAAAGGGCCATCGCGCCGACGACCATTTTCGTTTTGAAGCGGGCGCCGAGTTGTTCCTTGCTGCGTTCGACCAAGAGGCGAACGACCGAACGGCCGAGGATGAGAAGGAAAATAAGAGCCGCCGCCGTGACGAAAGTGGAAACGGCGAAAAGACTTATGTTGGCCCGCCATCCACTCGGCTCGAACGGAACGTCGAGCGATCCGAAGGTGAAAACGGCGGCGAGAAGAAGCGTGAGGGCGATCCCGGCCAAGACTAGAGTCCAGCGTTGGCGTGGGCGGAGGCTCATGAGAGCACCTGAAGTGAAGACGGGCACGGCGATGCCGTGCCCCTACGAAGCGTCGGGTAGGAACTGAGATCGTTTGAGCGGACGGCTGCAAATGCGGGAGTTGCGGCGGGGTGTGGTTGGGAAGCCACAGGTGTCTCGTTTGCACAATATCGGGGGCTTGTAGCCAAGTCAAGGATGGGAAATGAGGGTGGGGATGAGGGTGCCACCCCCCTGTTTTCGCAAAGAATGCGCAAGTCTTCCCGAGTCATTGAGTTACGGATTTGAGCAAAATCAAGAGTGCGGAAGCGACTGATTTGCTTGGGGATGCGGGGGCGCGTGAGTAGGGGAATTGGGGTGGTTCGAGTGGGTCACAAAGGAGTGTAGCATGGGTGCGGTGCCGAGTCAATACCTATTATTGAATGGTATTCATTCGAATGAGCATGGGGCATGAGATCGAGTTCGTATCGCAGCTGAACGGGTGGAGTTGGATCGTTGGGTGTGTGGGAGTTGGCCGTGAAAGCGGCGCGGGAGCCGTGAGGCTTCGCGAAGGATTGGCGGGAAGACGCGGCGGGCGGGGTGAACCCCACCCCTACGAGAGCGATGCAGAGGGATCGAGCGGGTGAGGTGAGACACGTGGTGCGATTTTGAGACGTGGCGAGAGCGCGAGTGGAGAGATGAAGCTGAGAATGAGCGGAACAGGGGCTGGTCGGATGGACGGAGTTTCCTTAAGAGCAACTTAGGGTTTTTAGGGGACGCGGATTGGGCGCGACGGAGCGAGTGACGAAAAATGGCGCTGAAAGAGCGGAAATTGTGAAGTGCTGACGAAAATTGCCGATGTTGTTGAAGGACCTGTACTTGAGGGCAGGTATTAGCGACTTCAAAACGAAGAAACAAGTTCCGGCTACCGCTGAGAGCGCTGATTGCATAACGTGAGCGTTGGGTTCGAACGCTCTGGGAGTGTGTGGATGTCTGTCCGGCTCGGCGAAATTCTCGTCAAGGAAGCCCTGATCACGCAGGATCAGCTGCAGAAGGCGCTGGAGTTTCAGCGTTCGAATGGCGGCAAGCTGGGGTCCTGCCTGATCAAGATGGGTTTCATCACGGACGACGACATCACGGGCGTGTTGTCCCGGCAATACGGCGTTCCCTCGATCAATCTGAAGTTTTACGAAGTCGATCCCACGGTCATCAAGCTGATTCCGCAGGACACGGCGTCACGTTACCAGATTGTCCCGCTGTCGCGCGTGGGTTCCACGCTGACGATCGCGATGACGGACCCCACGAACGTCTTCGCCATGGACGACATCAAGTTCATGACCGGCTTCAACGTGGAGCCGGTGGTGGCGTCGGAATCGGCGATCAGCGAAGCGATCACGAAGTTCTACGGCGGCACCGAGCAGAACCACGAAGAACTCAGCAAGGTGATGAAGGACCTGGCGATGGACGACCAGGAGCTGGAGCTTGCCGCGGACGAAGCGGAGATGGACATCGCGACGCTGGAGAAGGCCGCGGAAGAAGCGCCGATCATCAAGCTGGTGAACTTGATCTTGACGGATGCGGTGAAGCGGGGCGCGAGCGACATTCACATCGAGCCGTACGAACAGGAAATGCGCGTGCGGTTCCGCATTGACGGCGTGTTGCAGACGGTGATGAGCCCGCCGCTGCAATTGAAGGATGCGATCACCAGCCGCCTGAAGATCATGGCCAAGCTGGACATCGCGAAAAGCGGCTGCCGCAAGACGGCCGCATCATGATCAAGTACAAGGCGGACGGAAAAAAGAAGGAACTGGATTTCCGTGTTTCGACGGTGCCGACGCTGTTCGGCGAAAAGATCGTCATGCGGTTGCTGGACAAAGAAAACCTGCGACTGGACATGACCAAGCTGGGTTTCGAGCCGGAATCGCTGGCGAAGTTTGAGCGGAAGATTGCGAAGCCGTACGGAATGGTGCTGGTCACGGGCCCGACGGGATCGGGCAAAACGAACACGCTGTATTCGTCGGTGGCGCAGCTGAACCAAGTCGACACCAACATCATGACCGCCGAGGATCCCGTCGAATTCCAGTTGGCCGGAATCAACCAGGTCCAGATGAAGGAGCAGATCGGGTTGAACTTCGCGTCGGCGCTGCGCGCTTTTTTGCGGCAAGACCCGAACATCATTCTGGTCGGCGAAATCCGCGACTTTGAAACGGCGGAAATCGCGGTGAAAGCGGCGCTCACCGGCCACTTGGTGCTGTCCACGCTGCACACGAACGATGCGCCTTCGACGATCAGCCGCTTGATGAACATGGGTATCGAGCCATTTCTCGTGGCGACTTCGGTGAACCTGATTTGCGCGCAGCGCCTCGTGCGCCGCATCTGCTCGAACTGCAAGACGGAGTTGGAAGTGCCGGAGCAGGCGCTGATCGACGCGGGCTACTCGCCGGAAGAAGTGAAGACGGTGAAGATTTATCACGGCAAGGGCTGCACGACCTGCAACAAGAGCGGATACAAGGGCCGCACGGGTTTGTATGAAGTGATGGAAATCAACGACGAGCTGCGCGAATTGATTTTGGTGGGCGCGTCGGCATTGGAATTGAAGAAGAAGGCGATCGAGCAGGGAATGATCACGTTGCGGCGCAGCGGGTTGATCAAGGTGAGTTTGGGCATGACGACGATGGAAGAAGTGCTGCGCGAAACGGTGTTGTAAGGGTTTGAGCTTGAGCAGGCTGATTTCAGAAGTGCGGATTTACGGGCTTAAGGAGAAGTTATGGCTGGAATCACGTTAAGCGAGTTGCTGAAAAAGATGATCGAGATGGGCGGGAGCGACCTGCACATCACGACGAACAGCGCGCCGCGCGTGCGCGTCCACGGCAAGCTGCGTCCGCTGGATATGCCGCCGCTGACGGCGGCGGACACGAAGTCGCTGGCGTACAGCGTGCTGACCGATGCGCAGAAGCACCGCTTCGAAGAAAATCTGGAGCTCGACTTTTCGTTCGGCTTGAAGAATCTGGCGCGCTTCCGCGGCAACGTGTTCAATCAGCGCGGCGCGGTGGGCGCGGTGTTCCGGACGATTCCGTGGGAGATCAAGGGCTTCGACGCGCTGGGATTGCCGCAAGTCGTGAAGAACATGTGCGACAAGCCGCGCGGACTGGTGCTGGTGACCGGGCCGACGGGCTCGGGCAAATCGACGACGCTGGCCGCGATGCTCGACAAGATCAACAGCGAACGCGAAGAGCACATGATCACGATCGAAGACCCGATCGAATTTTTGCACAACCACAAGAAGTGCCTGGTGAACCAGCGCGAAGTGCACGCGGATACGCATTCGTTTTCGAATTCGCTGCGCGCTGCGTTGCGTGAAGATCCAGACGTGGTGCTGATCGGCGAAATGCGCGACCTGGAGACGATCGAGTCGGCGCTGCGCATCGCGGAAACCGGCCACTTGACGTTCGCGACGCTGCACACGAACTCGGCGGCTTCGACGATCAACCGTATCATCGACGTTTTTCCGGCGCACCAGCAGCCGCAGGTGCGCGCGCAGCTTTCGATGGTGCTGGAAGGGATTCTTTGCCAAGCGCTGTTGCCGCGGTCGGACGGACGGGGCCGCGCGATGGTGATGGAAGTTCTGATTCCCACGCCCGCGATTCGCAATCTCGATTCGCGAAGACAAAATTCACCAGATTTATTCGGCGATGCAGACCGGTACGGGGCAGACGGGTATGCAGACGTTTAACCAGAGCCTTGCGAACACGTATCTGGCGAAGCAGATCACGCTGGAAATGGCGCTGGCGCGGTCGTCGAACCCGGATGAATTGCAGGACATGATCAATCGCGGAGTGACGGGGACGACGACGCGAGTGCCCGTGGGGAAGAAGTAAGGCGATGGCGCGGGAGTGCTCAGCTGGGTTGACGGCTGAGATCCTTCGCTTCGCTCAGGATGACAAGTTTTAGTGGTTTGTAGGTTCAGAGATTTGGTCGGTCGGGAGAGCAGTGGTTGGAACGGAACAAGGATTAGCAGGTGAGGAGGAAGGGCAATGCCGGTTTATACGTATAAAGGCACGAATCGGTCGGGCAACACCGTCAGCGGTGAGGCGACGGCGACGAGCAAGGCTGACCTGCAGACGCAGCTGAAGCGCCAGAACATTACGCCCACGAAGATGTCGGAGAAGGGCAAAGAGTTCAACATGCCGACGTTTGGCGGCGGCGTGAACTCGAAAGAGCTGGCGATCTTCACGCGACAATTCTCGGTGATGATCGACGCCGGTTTGCCGCTGGTGCAGTGTCTGGAAATTCTGGCGGGCCAGCAGGAGAACAAGACGTTTCAGAAGGTGCTGGCGGCGACGCGGGCCTCGGTGGAAGGCGGCGCGACGCTATCGGCGGCGATGCGGCAGCACGAGAAGGTATTCGATGCGTTGTACGTGAACATGGTGGAAGCGGGCGAGACGGGCGGTATTCTCGACACGATTCTGCAACGGTTGTCCACGTACATCGAAAAGAACGTGAAGCTGAAGCGCGCGGTGCAGTCGGCGTCGATCTATCCGATCGGCGTTATGTCGATCGCGGGCGCCGTCGTCACATTGCTGTTGTGGAAGGTCGTGCCGATTTTCGCGACGTTGTTCGCGGGCTTGGGCGTGGATTTGCCGTTGCCGACGAAGATCGTTATCGGGCTCAGCAATTTTATCGGATCGATTTTTGGATTCTTGATCTTCGTGGGAATGATCGGCGGGGTAGTTGGGTTGAAGGTGTGGTACGGAACGGAACAAGGGCGAATCGCGATCGAACGATCGTTTTGAAACTGCCGGTCATCGGACTCTTAATGAGAAAGATAGCGGTGGCGCGGTTTACGCGAACGCTGGGAACGTTGATCGCCAGCGGCGTACCAATTCTGGAAGGCTTGGATATTACGGCGCGAACGGCGGGCAACGCGGTGGTCGAGCGGGCGCTGCAGAAGGTCAGGAAGTCGCTGGAAGAAGGCAAGAGCTTGACCGAGCCTTTGAAGGAATCGGACGTGTTTCCGGGCATGGTGACGCAGATGATCAGCGTCGGCGAACAGACCGGCGCGATGGATGCGATGTTGCAGAAGATCGCGGACTTTTACGAAGAAGAAGTGGATGCGGCGGTGAAGGATTTGTTGACTGCGTTGGAACCGATCATGATCGTGTTTTTGGGCGTGGTGGTCGGCGGCGTCGTGATTTCGATGTACATGCCGTTGTTCTCGCTGATCGGCAAACTGAGCGGAAAGTAAGCAGAAGTCGGACGAGCGCTCGGCAGCGTTGAATACGGAGTCGAAAGTGTTCGAATCGGGGCAGGAAGGGGGACTTCCTGCCCCGGTATATTTGCGGTAAGGACGGTAGTTGGGCAAGCCAACTCAGAAAATCAAGCGAAGTACGATGGGCGAAGTACGAATGGGAACGAACCAAGCCCGAGCAGCGCAGATCCGCAGCGTGAATCAGAATCTGGCCATGAGGGAATGGCTGGACTGGCTGACGCGCGTGCGGTTGTTGCTGGTGGCGTTGATTCTGGCGGTCGGGGTGATCTGGCCGCGGTCGGTCTCCAATCCGAAGAAACGATCACTATTTCCTGCCGCTGATCGTTTTCTGGATCACTCTCGGAACAATTCACATCATTTTTTTGCGCTGGATACCGAATTCGCGCTGGCTGGGCGCGATGCAGGTGGTCGGCGACATGGCGATGGTGTCGGTGCTGGTGTACGAGACGGGGCTGCACGACAGCTATTTCGTTTCGCTGTACCTGCTGGTGATCATCGTCGGGAGCATTTTGTTTTCGCGGGGCATCGCGTTCGCGATTGCGGGATCATGCGCGGTGATTCTCGGCGGGATGACGGTGCTGGCGTATGCGGGGAAGATTCCACCGACCTACGCGAGCGTTTTCACGCAAGAGGAGCTGCGGTTCTGGTTTCTGAGCAACATGTTCGGATTTTTGGCGATCGCGTATCTGGCGAGTTTGCTGGCGCAGTCGCTGCGGCGGAAGGGGCTCGAGCTTGAAGCGAAGCGGGAAGAGCTGGCTGAGCTGCAGGAGTTCACCGAGGACATCATTCACTCGATGCGCGGCGGCTTGATCACGACCGACATTGACGGGCGGATCGTGCTGCTGAACCGGACGGGCGAGGAGATTCTGGGGCACCGGTTCGCGGAGGTTCGCGGGAAGAAGCTATTCGGATTTGAACGAACAGTTTTGGCTGCCGGGATTGCCGGATGTGAGCGACCGGTTGTCGTTGCGTCGCGAGGTGGAGTTCCGGATGCCGGATGGGCAGCAGACGATTTCTGGGTATCAGCATTTCGCCGTTGCGGACGCGCGATGAGCAGCGGAGCGGATACGTTTTTAATTTTCAGGATTTGACGGATTTTCGCCGGCTGGAAAATGAAGTGGCGACGAAGGAGCGCATGGCGGCGCTGGGGCGGTTGTCTGCGGCGATTGCGCACGAGATTCGTCAGCCGCTGACGGCGATGGCGGGAGCGGTGAAGGAATTGGCGCGGCTGGCGCCGCTGGAAGAGGATCAGCTGCATACTGGTGGGCATTGTCAGCCGCGAGTCGGAGCGGCTGAACCACATCATCACGGATTTCTTGAATTACTCGCGCGAGAAGACCTACGAGTTCGCGGAAGCGGATGTGGCGGCGCTGTTGAACGAGACGCTGACGCTGATCGAGAAGAAGCCGGAGATCGGGACGAAATTTCAGATTTCGCGGGCGCTACAACGGGCACGAAATGCGGGCGCGCGTGGACTCGAGCAAGATCAAGCAGGTGTTCTGGAATTTGTGCGACAACGCGCTGCGCGCGATGCCGGACGGCGGGACGCTGACGGTTGGATTGGAAGAGCGGCCGTTCTGGGTGCGGATCGCGTTTCGGGATACGGGCATCGGGCTTGGATGCGAAGCAGCGGGCGAAGATTTTCGAGCCGTTGCAGTCGGGATTTCCGGGCGGGACGGGACTGGGATTGTCGATCGTTTATCAGATTGTGCAGGCGCATAGCGGGCGAATCAGCGTGGTGTCGCAGAAGGATCGCGGGGCGGAATTTATTGTGGAGTTGCCGCGGGCGGCGTGAAGACGAGGTCAAAGTAACGAAGCAACGACGCAATGAAGTAACGAAAAAGCGAAGAGACAGCTCGGAAAGAATTCGCGAATCGGGTTTTTTGGGCCTGAGACGAAGTGAGAGGCATCGAGGGCGCTTATGCAAGGCGACGAAGACAGCGGTCAAGGACCAACAAAGAGAGGTGGCGCGGATTCTCGTCGTGGACGACGAGAAGTCGATCTGCGAACTGCTGGAGATCACGTTTCGCAAGGAAGGCTATCGCGTCGAGGTGGCGCACAGCGTCGAGGCGGCGAAGCGAAAGCTGGAATCGCAGATTTTCGACATCGTGATTTCGGATTTCAAGATGCCCGGGCAGACCGGCGTCGATCTGCTGAAGCTGACGAAAGAAATCGCGCCGGATTGCTTTTTCTTGCTGATCACGGGGGTGCCGACGGTTGAAACCGCGATCGCGGCGATCAATTCGGGCGCGGACCGATTCGTGATCAAGGATCACGAGCTTGGTGGAGCAATTGCGGCGCGCGGTGCGCGAAGTTTCCGAGAGCCTGAAGTGGAAGAAAGAAGCCGGATATCTGCGGCGGGAAATTCGCCGGCTGACCGGGCTCGACAACATCATTGGGCAGAGCCCGAACATGCGCGCGATTTTCGAATTGATTCAGACGATTGCGCCGCAAGTCGAGCCGCGTGCTGATCACCGGAGAGAGCGGAACGGGTAAAGAATTGGTGGCGCGCGCGATCCACGAAAACAGCGCGCGGGCACAGGCGCCGTTCATCACGATCAACTGCGGAGCGTTTCCGGAGACGCTGCTGGAGTCGGAATTGTTCGGATACATGAAGGGGGCGTTCACGGGCGCGAACGAGAACCGGCAGGGATTGTTCCAGGCGGCGCACGGCGGGACGCTGTTCATGGATGAGATCGGCAACATGAGCCTGACGATGCAGGTGAAGCTGTATCGCGTGCTGCAGGAAGGCAAGGTTCGGCCCATCGGGAGCACGGAAGAGAGCGACGTGGATGTGCGCATCATCGCGGCGACGAACAAGGATTTTGAACAAGGAAATCGCGGAAGGGCGGTTTCGCGAAGATCTTGTATTACCGATTGAGCGTGATTCCGATGCAGTTGCCGCCGCTGCGCGAGCGGAGGGAAGACATTCCGCTGCTGGCGCGGCACTTTCTGGAGACGTTCCGCAAGTCGATGGAAAAGCCGGTGACGAGCATTTCGCCGGAAGCGATGAGCCGGCTGGAATCGTATGACTGGCCGGGGAACGTTCGCGAGCTGGAGAACACGATGGAGCGCGCGGTGGCGCTGGAGACGACCGGCGAAGTGACGCTGCGGGTGCTGCCGGACCGGGTTGCGGGATATTCGGGGAGCTCGACGGCCGGACCGCGGAGCGAAGGGCGGCGGTGTTTCCTGCCCGAAGGCGTGGATTTTGAAAAGGAAGTCGCGGAGACCGAGCGCAAGTATCTGCAGGCGGCGCTGGAGCGGACGAACGGAGTCCGGACGCAGGCGGCGGATTTGCTGAAGATCAGCTACCGGTCGTTCCGGCACTACGCGAAGAAGCACAATTTGTAGCTGCGAGCGGAGTAGCCCGACGGGGTCAGCCTGAAGAATCGGGACCGGACGCCGGCTCGACGAGTGAGTTGGCCGATTCAAGACGAGATACCTCGGCGTCAGCCGAAATCGGGCAGACCTCTTCCGAGGGCGTAGGCCCGCGTCCCATACCACGCCAGCCTGATTCGGAAATGGCCAAAACTGGACTTCCTGCCTGTTTTGGTCGTTATGGGGATGACAAAAAAGGTCATTTTGAGGGTCCTGGGCGGGGCGGCTGGGTGGCTTGGCAACCCGGCGTCGCGGCGAAGCATCTTAAGCTAGTGTTTTGTTGTAGTTAGGGCGGTTCCAGCCACTAGTACTAACGGTTTTGAGAATGGTCTCCGCCTTGCCCTAGTGTATGGCGTGCTCTGGCACTTACGACAAACTCTCAAGGAGATGTAACGAATGAAGAAGCAAAAGGGTTTCTCTCTTATCGAGCTCCTGATCGTCGTGGCGATCATTCTTATCATCGCCGCTATCGCGATCCCGAACCTGATCAAGTCGAAGATGGCAGCGAACGAGTCTTCGGCGGTCGGCTCGGTCCGCACGATCAACACCGGTGAAGTGAACTACGCGGCTTCGTGCCCGGCAGTTGGCTTCTCGGCGTCGTTGGCGGAATTGAACTCCGGCGCAGC
Source organism: uncultured Acidobacteriota bacterium (assembly GCA_963850795.1). GTDB lineage: Bacteria > Acidobacteriota > Terriglobia > Acidiferrales > UBA7541 > Acidiferrum. The sequence goes on from CAWKNS010000024.1 coordinate 28,078, forward strand.
TTGCGCCGGCGGACAGGGCATCATCGACCCGATTCTGTCTGCTGGCAAGAAGAGCGGCTATGTGTTCACCTACAAAGCCGACTGCCGGGCGGCGACGCGTTGAACGATACCTACACGCAGACGGGCGTGCCTGCCACGATCGGCACGACTGGCCAGCGCGGTTTCTATTCGGACCAGACGGGCGTGATCCGCTATACGCTCGACGGTTCGGCGCCGACGGTCGCCAGCAACTCGCTGTAATCGCAGGTAGTCTAGTTCGAGTAGTCTATGGGGGGAGCCCCTCGGCTCCCCTCTTTTTTTCGAAACGCGGGCGCGGGCATCACAAAAATTTCGGAAACACCAAGACTTTCAGAGACAATGAGTTCGCATCAGGTCGAAAATCCCAAGGGAAAAGGAATTACCAGGTCATGCAAATACGGGCGGACGGGAAAAAAGGAAAGACGAACGGAAACAAGGTAGCGGGTTTCTCACTGATCGAGCTTCTGATCGTCGTGGCGATCATTCTTATCATCGCCGCGATCGCGATCCCGAACCTGATCAAGTCGAAAATGGCAGCGAACGAGGCGTCGGCAGTCGGCTCGATTCGCACGATTAACACCGGTGAAGTGAACTACTCGGCTTCGTGCCCGGCAGTTGGCTTCTCGGCGTCATTGGCGGAACTCAACGCCGGCGCGGCTTGCGCCGGCGGCAAAGGCATCATCGACCCGGTCCTCTCGACCGGCAAGAAAAGCGGCTATGTGTTCACGTACAAAGCCACTGCCGGCGGCGACGCGTTAAATGATTCGTACACGCAGACGGGTGTACCGGCCACGATCGGCACGACTGGACAGCGAGGTTTCTATTCGGACCAGACGGGCGTGATTCGCTATACGCTCGACGGTTCGGCGCCGACGGTCGCAAGCAACTCACTGTAGTAAGCAAGTTCTCGGGACAGGGGGCGGCACGGACGCCCCTTGATCGCTCTAAAGCGGAATCCAAGTGGAAGGCAAAGACGATGATGACCGACATCCAATTTAAGAAAGCGCGAGGAGCAAAGCCCAACGGCTTTTCGCTGATCGAACTTCTGATCGTCGTGGCGATCATCCTGATTATCGCGGCGATCGCGATTCCCAACTTCCTTCACGCGCGCATCGCGGCGAACGAATCGACGGCGGTATCCTCGATCCACGCAATCAACACATCGGAAATCGCTTATAGCTCGGCGAATCCAATGATCGGATATTCGGCGACGTTGGCGGACCTCGGACCGGCGAACACGGGTTATTTGGATGCAGTGCTGGCGAGCGGCACGCGGAGCGGCTACGTCTTCACATACGTCCAAGATACTTCGGCAACGCCATCGACTGGGTATACGGTGAACGGCGACCCAGTCACACGCGGAACGACCGGACAGCGGAGTTTTTATTCGAACCAGCTGAACGTCACGCATTACAACATGGCGGTGGCTGCCAGCGTGACTGACGCGATTATTCAGTAGTTCGGCAGTAGTTGGGAGTGACTGGCGAGAACTGGAAGGATAATCGGAAGTAACGAGCCTCAAATTCACGTCTCGAATCACGGGATGTAAATTTGGGGCTTGTCTTTTGGTGCTAACATCGAAGGGTGACGCCTTCTTCTTCGCGTTGTTGCTCTCTCTGCTGTTTCCTCCCGCTCAAGATCCAACTGCCGGTTATGTGAAGAGTTTCGAAGCCCGCTATCGAGCGGCAAAGACGCTTCAGGCGACATTTCTGGAGCGGTATACGGAGAACGGCGCGACGGTTCGAACCGAGGCGGGGACGGCGTTTTTCCGGCGGCCGGGAAAGATGCGATGGGAGTACGAGGCGCCTGAGAGGGATTTGTTTCTGGTGGATGGGAAGACGGCATGGTTTTATGTTCCGGCAGATCGAACCGCGACGCGGGTGCCGGCGAAGCAGAGCGGGGATTGGCGGACGCCGTTGGCGTTGCTGGCGGGGGAGATGAAGGTGTCGCGCGTGTGCGCGCATGTAGACCTGGCTACGAACGAGCGATTCCTGAGTGAAAACGACGTCGTCCTGAGATGCCGCGTGAAGGGCGACAAGGAAGCTAAGAATCCGAACCCGGAGCAGGACTCGCTCGCAGCGCCGGCGGGTTCGCAGAATGACGTCGTGCTGTTCGAGATCGATCGTCGGAGCGGGGACCTGGCACGGCTGATAGTGCGGCAGAGCGGTGGAGTCGAGGTCGAGTTCCGGTTTGAGAACTGGCACCTGGACCCGCCCCTGCCCGAGTCCCTCTTCAAGTTCGAGGTCCCGACCGGGGTGGCCATCGTGAATGGCGAGTTACCCCAGGGCGACCAGCCCGTAAAATGATGCCGGATGGGACCTAAATCGCGGAAAAAGGCTGTGTTACGTACAAGCTACGGCCAACCCTTCAGGTGTTCCCTGCATATCAGTTACTTGAGGTAAACTGAAGGTATGGGGGAGTTTGTCTGCCGCGTCGCTGACGCGAACGGGCGTGTTTTTTCGCATGTCGAGGCTGCCGGGACTCTGGCGGAAGCGCGTCAGAAGCTGGTGGACCGCGGGCTCTACGTGTATTCGGTGGAGTCGCGATCCGGCATGCTGTCGGGTATGCGGCGCCAGAGCGGGCGGCAGGTTGGCGGCACCGACTTTCTCATCCTCAATCAACAGTTCAATACGCTGATTAAAGCGGGCTTGCCGATTTTGCGAGCGCTGGATTTGCTCGCGGATCGCGCGTCATCGCCGAAGTTGCGGCCGGTGATTACGCAGATTCGAGATCGCGTACGAGAAGGGAAATCGCTGTCCGAGGCGGTCACGGAAGCGGGCGTTTTCTCGAAGGTGTATTCGACGGCGATTCTGGCGGGCGAAAAGTCCGGCAATTTGTCGGGCGTTCTGGACTATTACATCGCGTACCAAAAGGTGAGCACCGGAGTACGCAAGAAGATTTTGGCAACGCTGATGTATCCGGCGTTGTTGGTCGTGGTATCGATCGTCATCGTGACGTATTTGGTGGCGGCGGTGATCCCGAAGTTCGCATTGCTCTATCGCGATTTGAACGTAGATTTGCCGACGCCGACGAAGGTGCTGATCGCGCTGACAGTGGATTACCGCTACCTGTTCATTCTCGGCGTTATCGGGTTAGGACTGGTGGCGCTGGCGGTCTTCTTCTGGTCGAGGACTGAAGAGGGCGGGGTGGCGTTTGACCGGCTGAAGTTCCGGATGCCGGTCGTGGGCGATACGTTGCTGAAGTTTCAAGTGGCGCAGTTTTCGCGGACGCTGTCCACGTTGCTGACCGGCGGAACTCCTCTGGTTGCGGGTTTGCAAACGGCGTCGGACGCCATCAGCAGCAAGCTGGTGCGCGGCACGGTGGCGTCGGCGACGCAGATGGTGCGCGAGGGCGAGTCTTTGCATGGCGCCCTGGCGGCGACGCGCGTTATGCCGCCGATGGCGCTGGACATGATTGAAGTAGGTGAATCGAGCGGCGCGCTGGCTCCCATGCTCAACAGCGTTGCCGAATTCTACGAAGACGAAGTGAACGTGAAACTTGCGGCGATGGTGGCCTTGATTGAACCAATCATGCTGATTTTCATGGGAATTTTGGTGGCATTTATTCTGATTTCGCTATATCTGCCGATCTTCTCTCTCTCATCGTCGGGTATCACCAGGTAAGGGAGCTATGGCTATCACGGACCAACATTCACACGTAATTGCGGGGATGGCAACGGCTGCGGACGAGCAGGCTGAGCGCGAAGCGACGCGGAAGGTTGCGGAGCGGTATCGAAAGGAATTCATCGACCTGCGCGAGCAGCGGATCGATCCCGAACTGTTTCGGGCGATTCCCGCGGACTTGATGTTCCGCTACAACTTTGTGCCGCTGGAAGTGCAGAATAATTTGCTTTCGATCGCGGTGGCCGATCCGAGCCAGGTCCTGCTCAGCGATGAGCTTTCACTGCTGCTCGGCAAAAAGCTGGTCATCAAGGTGGCGACGGCGCGGCAAATCAGCGATCTGCTCAAGCGCACCGAGCAGTCGCAGCGCGTGCTGGAACAGGCGACGGAAGCGTTCACGCTGCAAATCGGCAAGGATGAGGTCGAGAGCGAAGAGACGATCTCGGGCGACCGGCTGACGCGAGACTCGACGGCGAGCCCAGTCGTTCGATTGGTGGAAACGATCATCTTCACCGCGCTCGAACGGCGCGCGAGCGATATTCACATTGAAGCGCGCGACGCTGAAGTCGCTGTGAAGTACCGCATCGACGGCGTGTTGCAGCACGCGATGCAGCCGATCGCGAAGGAATGGCACTCGACGGTGCTGTCGCGCATCAAGGTGCTCAGCGATCTGGATATCGCCGAGCGGCGCGTGCCGCAGGACGGCCGCTTCCGCGTGAAGTACAAGGGGCGGTTCATCGACTTACGCGTGTCGATCATGCCGGCGAGCCACGGCGAAGACGCTGTGCTTCGCGTGCTCGACAAAGAGACGCTATCGGAGAAATTTCAGAGCTTGAGTCTGGATGTTGTGGGATTTGCCGCCGAAGAAATGAAGAAATTTCGGCGGTACATTCGCGAGCCTTACGGCATGGTGCTGGTTACTGGGCCGACGGGTTCGGGTAAGACAACGACGCTGTACGCCGCGATCAACGAAATCAAGAGCGACGAAGACAAGATCATCACGATCGAAGACCCGGTCGAATATCAGCTTCGCGGCATCACGCAGATTCCTGTGAACGAGAAGAAGGGGCTGACGTTCGCGCGCGGATTGCGCTCGATTTTGCGTCACGATCCGGACAAGATCATGGTCGGCGAAATTCGCGACCAGGAGACGGCGCAGATCGCGATCCAGTCGGCGCTCACTGGACACCTGGTGTTCACGACCGTGCACGCGAACAACGTCACCGACGTCATCGGGCGCTTCATCAACATGGGCGTCGAGCCGTATAACTTCGTGTCGGCGCTGAACTGCATCATGGCGCAGCGGCTGATTCGCGTGGTCTGCACAAATTGCAAGCGGCCGCGGCGCTATAATTCGGCGGAATTGATGGAAGCAGGGCTGGATCCGGCCCAGTGGGGCAATGTGCTGATCGCGGAAGGCGTTGGTTGTCTGGAATGCTCGGGTACCGGGTATCATGGACGAACCGCGATTTGCGAGTTGCTCGACTTGACCGACCGGATTCGCGAGATGATTATTGACCGCCGGCCCACCTCGGAAATCAAGCGAGTTGCGCGCGAAGAGGGTATGGTGACCTTGCGTGAAAGCGGCTTGGCAAAGATCCGTGAGGGCTTGACCAGCGTAAAAGAAGTGAACAAGGTGACATTCGTTGAGCAGTAGCGCGACATTTCGACAAGGGATTTATCAGAGCGCATTTGCGCGGAAGATCGCGCGTTGGCTCGAGGCGATGCCGCATCCGGCGCTGGCGCTGGAGATTTCGACGGATCGCGTCGCCGGCGCACGGTGGACACGCACCGGCGGACTCGACAGTTTCGCGATCGAGACATTGCCGAATGGCGCGCTGGTACCGTCGGCGGTCGAAACCAATATCGTCGATCAGAATGCGGTCAAGGGCGCGGTCGCCGGAGTGATGTCGCGGCTGCGTGCCAAGGACGAAGAGATTGCGCTGCTCGTGCCGGACCCGGTCATTCGCGTCTTCGTGCAGCATTTCGACCAGTTTCCGCGTTCGCCGCAGGAAGCGGAGCCGATGCTGCGATGGAAGCTGAAGAAGAGTGTTCCGTTCGAGGCGGACGAGACGGTGATTTCGTATATGCGGCAAGCGCCCCGGGAAGACGGCGTCGATGTCGTCACGGCTTTGGCGCGACTGAGGATCGTGCGTGAGTACGAAGGGCTCGCGGAGGGAATTGGGCTGTATCCGGGCGTGATTTTGAGTTCGTCTTTAGCGGCGATCACGCTGCTGGATGACCATCGGCCGACGCTACTGGCGCGCGTTTCGGGGCCGGCTTTGACGACCGCGATCGTGCGCGAAGGCGTGCTGTGCGGCTACCGCTGCACCGAATTGCCGGCGCAAAATATCGAGCTGACGCCGCAAATGCTGCTCGAAGAGATTTATCCCGTGGCGGCGTATTATCAGGACACGTGGCGCGAAGGCATTCAGCAGGTGCGCGTTGCGGGGCTCGGTCCGCGGCTCAATGAGTTTCTCCGGCCGCTGGAAGATGAGTTCCGGTGCGAAGTTCGTTCTCTGTTGTCCACCGCAATGGCGGAAGGACGCGTGCCAGAGAGCGTGCACGAGTTGGCCGACCGCGAATCGGACGGCTTGGTTGGGTGGATGCTGCATCGCAATTAGGCGAGCGCGCTAGAAATTTGATTTTTTGGGCGATTTGAGACGAGAAGGGAATCGAGCGGATTCGATGAAAGTTCGGCTTAATTTATCGACGAAGCCTCTCCAGACGCACCGCAAGTTTCTGGCGATCGCCGGCGTTGTGAGTATCGTCGCAGGATTGCTCTTCATCGGTCTCGGGCTCCACGTCTATGCGGTGCGGCGGGGAGACGAAGTATTCCGCGAGCGGGTGGTCGCGGTTCGCTCCGAGATGGTGAACCTCGAGCGGCAACGCGCGGACTTGGAACAGTTCTTCAGCCGCCCCGAAAATGCAAAGCTGCATGACCGGTCGGCGTTCCTGAACACGCTCATCGACGAGCAGAGCCTGAACTGGACCCAGATGTTCATGGACCTGGAGAAGATTTTGCCCGCGGGAGTCCGCGTCGTCAGCATCGAGCAGAAGCATGACAAGGGCGTCGTGGAAGTGAAGCTGACCATCGGCGCGACAAGCGACGAGGCAAAGCTCAAGTTTTTGCACGCGTTGGAACAATCACCGTCGTTCTCGCATCTTGAGGTGCTGAACCAAAAGGTGGCGCAGCAACAGCCGGGAAGCAATGACAAGGTCGATGTTGAATTGTCTGTAGTGTATTCGAGGGCATGACGAGAACTGTGCGACACGACTTCAAAATCGAACGGCGACTGATTATTTTTGGATTGGTGCTGCTTGTCGCGGCCGATGTCGCGTTGGCTGTTTACGGATGGAACCTGTCCGCCGGCCAACACCCGCAGGATGAGCTTGCGGTTCTGACGCGCAATCGCGATCTGCTCCGCGCCGACATATCGCGAGCGCAGGATATTCGCAAGAAGATGCCGGCGATCAAGGAAGATTGCGACAAGTTTGAACAATCCTTGTACTCGTCGGGCAAGGGCTATTCCTCGGTGAGTTCGGAACTGGATTCCATCGCCGGCAAGGCGGGGCTTACCCTCGAGAGCACAGGATTTCATCAAAGCGAGATCAAAGGCCGCGAAATGCAGGAGGTTGACATTGATGCGGTCGTCACCGGCAGCTATTCGCAAGTGGTGCATTTCTTGAATGGTTTGCAGCGTTCTCAAAACGTGTACGCCGTGCAGGCGATGGACGCAAAAGCAGATACCGGGCAGGGCTCAAACGGCAGAGTGCACGTGCAATTGCATATTAAGACGTATTTCCGGACGACTTGATGAACGAACGTAACAAAGGCATCGCGCTGGCGGTTCTGGTCGTTGTTGCGGTACTCGTGTGGTATTACGAGCGCAGCGGTGATTCGGTGACTGCGACGTCGGCGCAGTATGGCGAGATGTCGTACAAACCGCTCGCCGTCGAGAATCCGGCGCTGCAACGCGACAAGCAGAGTGCCAGCCAGAAGACGGAGTACAAGGGCAGCGGGCGCGACTTGTTCAGCGAGATTGCGCCGCCGCCACCGGTGGACCAGCAAAAAGTTGTCGAGCAAAGGCGTGTAGCTCAGGGGCCGCAGCCGGAGCCTCCACCGCCCCCGCCGGTACTGCCGGGCAACATGAAATTTTTCGGCTACGGGACGATACCCAACGGCACTGCCAAGCGCGCGTTTCTCACCGACGGCGACAACATCTACATCGTCGGCGAAGGCGACACGCTGCTCGGCAAATATCGCGTGACGAAAATCGGAAACGCGAATCTCGATTTTGAAGAGATCGCCAGCGGTCGCCACGGCTCGACGCAATTAACCGAGGAGCCGGTCGCCGCTCCTGCATCGTAAGCTCAAGTTCATGATCCAAAAGTACAAGACGGGATCCCGCCGGCGCATACGTCGCGCCGTGAAGCAGGACGGCTACGCCATCTTGCTGGTCGCGTTCATGACGACGATCATGTTGCTGGCGGCGATTGTTGCCGCGCCTTCGATTCGAACCGAGCGCCGCCGCGAAAAAGAAGAAGAGATGATCTGGCGTGGGAAACAGTATGTCCACGGGATCAAGCTCTACTACCGAAAGAACGGACGATTCCCGACCAACATCGACGACCTGACGAAGCCGAAGAACGGCTCGCTGCGGTATTTGCGTCAGGAATACAAAGACCCGATGAACAAGGAAGACGGGAAGTGGCGCTTCATCTATGTCGGCCCGTCGGGGCAACTCGTCGGCAGCACGAAGCCGCAGCAGACGATTCAGATGAGCGGCGGCGCAAACGTGGGCACGCCCGCGGGACAAGCCGGCTTCGGCTCAATGCAGGGGGCGGGGCAGGGAAATTCGGGGAGTGCATTCAACAACGGAGCGGGCGGCGGAAATTTTAATTCGACGGGCAGCAGCTTCGGATCGCAGGGCGGGTTCGGGGCGCAGAACAACAATCAGAATCAGAACGCGCAGCAGGGGCAACAGGGGCAGAACGGCGCTCCAGGGGCGAATCAGAATCCGGATCCGAACAATCCATCCGGTGACGGTTCGGGCAATTCGAATCAGGTAAAAGATGTCGATACGTCGAGTTTTGTCGGCGGAAACATCATTGGAATCGGCAGCAAAGCCAACCATAAGTCGGTGATTGTCTACGAGAAGGCAACCAACTATCACCAGTTCGAATTTATTTGGGATCCGTCGAAAGACACGATGGGAATGGGTGGCACCGGCACGGGCGTTGGAGGCGGCGCGTTCGGGCAGCCGGGTCAGCCGATGAACGGAACGAATCCCGAATGGATCGAGTTTTGGCGGGTCGAGCTTCGGCGGTGGATCAAGCTTCGGTCAGCAGAATCAGCCCAATCAAAATCAGAATCCGAATGGCAACACGCCGAATGGCGGGCAGAATCCGAGCGGACAGCCGCCACCGGATCAGCCGCTTACGCCGAATCAGCCTTGATTCGGGGCGATCACAATCGATCGCATACAAACAGTCCTGCCTTATCGAAGCTATGAACCGGCGGGGGTAGTCGCTGTGGCGACTGTCGTAGCACTCGGTGCGGCGGCTGTAGAGCTTCCCGACGCCACGGTCGGTCCTGCCTTGCGCTTCGCGTAGGCGGTGCGCACTTTTCGAACATACAACTGAGTTTCTGCGTAGGGCGGGACGCGGCCGTATTTCTGCACGCGAAGCGGACCGGCGTTGTAGGCTGCAAGCGTGAGCGCGAGGTCGTTCTTGTAGAGCACGAGCAAGTTGCTGAGATAGTGCGTGCCCGCGTCGATGTTCTCAGCGGGATCGAAAATATTGTGAACTCCAAAGCGTGCGGCAGTGGTTGGCAGCAATTGCATTAATCCTCGAGCGTTGCGGCGCGAAATCGCTTTGGGCTGAAAGTTGGATTCAGCGGCGATGATGCTGGCGATCAGTTCGGCATCGACGTCGTAACGTGATGCCGCTGCTTCAATCAAATCGCGAAAAGGGCCCTTGGCTGCGCGCGGCTGGCGGGTTCGAGACAAAGATCTCTTCGGGTTCGATCGCAACGACTTCTTCCGCTTGCATCTCAGCGATGCCACCCTCGATCTGCAATCGATACTTCCCCTCGAGTAACTGATAGCCGCTGACGTGCAATCGCTGGCCGCTGCGAAGGACGATATATTCGGCTCGCGCAGAGGAAGCAAATCCCGCACAGGCGAGTGTCATCGTAAGGGTAGCTGTCACTGCGCTAAGCAAGCGGCGGCTCGCGCATTGCGTCAATTTCACGCGCACGAAGCCGCCTCGCGCAGTGCGAATTTCTCGATCGCCACCGCGACGCCGTTTTCATCGTTGCTGGCTGTCTGATGCCAGCCGAAATTCTTCAATTCCGCCACGCCGTTGCCCATCACGATCGGAATCCCGGCGTACGAAAGCATCTCGATGTCGTTGTGATTGTCGCCCACCGCCATGACTTCGCCGCGATCGTAGCCGCGGATCGCCGCCCATTCGGCGAGCGCCGCGCCTTTCGAACAGTCGGGATGGAGCACGTCGATCATCGCGAAATCGCGGCTCTCGTAAACCGTCGTTGCGAGCCGATACTCATCCGAGAACACGGCTTCGCGAAGGGTTGCCTCGGCGTCGCGCATCGGCTGGACCTTGCCGGAGAGCATCACCTGTAGCGGATCTTCGGTCAGGCAGCTTTCAAGCGGCTTGGCGCAGGCCAGAAATTCCTTGTTGCGGTCGTAGTAGGCTTGGCGAATCGGATCGTCGGTTTCGAACGACTCCAGCACGAGCTGACCTTCGCGCGGCCGGTCGAACACGACGCCGACACCTTCGCGCCACGGAAGCGTCAGATGCAAGACTTTGCGCGCGGTTTCAAGCGACAGCAGATTGCGGACGTGCGTCTTGCCGTCCTGCGTGCGCACCAGCGCGCCGTTGCTGACGATCATCGTGAGGGGCGAGTCGAGTTCGCGGGCGATGGGCATGGCGAAGTCGTAGCGGCGGCCGGTGACGAGCGCGACCTCGATACCCCGGCGCGTCGCCTCGGAAACAGCGGCGCGGTTCGCCTCAGGCAGCTTCCAGCGGCTGTCGAGCAGCGTGCCGTCGATATCGAGCGCGATAAGGCGTACTGGCATGGATTCTCGCAGGCTTAATTGTAGCGTGAATCGGCGCCGCTTCTCGGCTGGCCTGAAGGGCAGGGAGGCGAAAGAATAGCCCAAAAAGGCCTGTGCTAAAATTACATCATTATGGCGACCCAACGACGATGACACCGACGACGAACGTATTGGAACTGATCTGCTCGAATTGCCAAAAGCGGTTCGATGCGAATTTCGAGCAGCACGTTTGTCTGTGTGGGCGGCCGCTGATGGCGCGTTACGACCTGAAGAAGGCGGCGGAGACGCTGACGCTGAAAAATCTCGAGAGCCGGCCGCGTACGCTGTGGCGCTATGCTGAGGTTTTGCCGAATGGCGCGACCGTTTCGTTGGGCGAAGGCATGACGCCGTTGATTCCGGCGGCGAAGCTCGGCGCTTCGATGGGACTGAAGAATCTATACGTGAAGGACGAGGGGCTCAATCCGACGGGCTCGTTCAAGGCGCGCGGTATGACCGCTGCCGTGAGCCGAGCCAAACAGCTTGGAGCGAAAACGCTTGCGGCTCCTACCGCGGGCAATGCCGGCGGCGCACTCGCTGCCTACGCCGCTGCTGGCGGATTGGGATCCGTGATCGTGATGCCGAGCGATACTCCCGTCGCCAACATGATGGAGTGCCAGGCATTTGGCGCTAAGGTGATCAAGATCGATGGCCTGATTTCGGATTGCGGGAAATACGTTGCCGAGAATAAAGAAAAAGAGGGCTGGTACGACGTCTCGACGCTCAAAGAGCCGTATCGCGTCGAAGGCAAGAAGACGATGGGCTACGAATTGTGGGAGCAATTTGGCGGTAAGCTCCCCGATGTGATTTTGTATCCGACCGGAGGCGGCGTCGGATTGATCGGTATGTGCAAAGCGTTCGACGAAATGCAGGAGATGGGCTGGATCGGCGCCGAACGGCCGCGCATGGTAGCGGTGCAGGCGGAAGGCTGCGCTCCCATCGCGCGCGCATGGGAAGCGCATCGCGAGAAGGCGGACTTCTTTCCGAATGCGGCGACGATGGCTTCGGGCCTGCGCGTGCCCGGACCGCTCGGCGATCTGATGATGCTGAAGATGCTCAAGCAGACGAATGGCACGGCGCTGACCGTCAGCGACGCCGAGATGCTCTTGGATGGAAAAGAGCTCGCGTCGCAGGAAGGTATATTCGCCGCGCCGGAAGGTGCTGCAACCGTCAGCGGCGCGCGCAAACTCGCCGAGTCCGGCTGGATTAAGCCGGAAGAAAAAGTCGTGCTGTTCAATACCGGCACAGGATATAAGTACGCGGAAGCCTGGCAGCGCGCGCTGCAAAGCTAGTTCGCTGCAAGAAATCCACGAACGCAATCATGACTACTCATCGGATTTACTACGACGATTCTTTCGCGCGCGATTTCGAAGCGAAAGTGCTGACGTGCGAACCGTGCGTTCACGGCACGACGCCCGCGTGGGAAGTGGTGCTCGACGAGACGGCGTTATATCCGACTTCAGGCGGTCAGCCTTTTGATCGCGGCAAGCTTGATGACGCCAACGTGCTGGATGTGCGCGACGACGGCGACGAAATCATTCACATTGTCGATCGCGAATTGCAGCCCGGGCCGGTTCACGGCTGCGTCGATTGGCCGCGCCGCTTCGATCACATGCAGCAACACACCGGCCAGCATTTGCTCTCGGCGATGTTTCAAGAGCGATTCGGCCGCCCAACGGTTTCGTTTCATCTTGGAGCGGAGCTGAGTTCGATCGATCTTCGTGGCGCGGAACCCACGCTCGAGATTCTGGAAGGCGCAGAGCGCGCGGCAAACCGCATCATTTTCGAAGATCGCCCGATCAACGTGCGCTATGGCACGCAAGAGCAGCTTGCACAGATGGGCGTGCGCAAAGAAGTCGAGCGCACCGGAATCCTGCGCGCGATTGAAATCGAGGGCGCCGACCTCCAGCCGTGCGGCGGCACACACGTGCGACGCACCGCACAGATCGGAACGCTGCTCGTTCGTCGTTGTACAAAGATGCGTCAAGATTGGCGCGTGGAGTTCGCGTGTGGCGCTCGCTCGGAGCGTTTGGCGCGGAACGATTTTCGTCTAATCGCGCGCGCCGCCGCCAATCTCGGTTGTGCACCCGATGATTTATCCGATGCCGCGGCTCGTGTCGTCGCGGAGCGGGACGCCAACTTCAAGGAATTGCGCAGCCTGTTACAGCGTCTCGCCGAATTGGAAGCGGCGTCAGCGTTGCAGTCCGCCACAACTGTCGGACCCAGCCTCCGGCTGGTCGTTCGAGCGTTCGACGAAAACACCCAATCTGATTTTCTAGGATTTTTCTCGACGCAACTCGCGAAGTCGGAAGGCGTAATTTCGCTCGTGGGCCAGAAGGGCAGCGGTCAGTTGATTTTCTCTCAGCATCCGGCAGCCGCGAAGGACATGAACGGCCTACTCAAACGCACGTTCGAACAATTCGCTGGCAAAGGCGGCGGCAATCGCGACTTCGCGCGCGGGAAGCTCAACGACGGCCCGCAAATCGATCGAGCCCTCGAATTTGCGAGCCAAAGCCTGCAGGAACAATCCCAAGCCAACGTTGGCTAAGTGGCCCGTCCGATAACCCTCAGAAAAATCGATTGCGCAAACGTTGCGGTATAACTTGAAGATCAAGCAGCGTCAGAAAGTCGATCGTGCCAAATTCACGGTCGATCGCCGGCGGCCCGCAAAGCCGCGCCGAAATATCGAGGTAAGCGCGAAACAACCGAGGCGGCTCCGGAATCGCGGCAGCTTGCAAATCGCTCTCGCCGGCGCGGCAGCGATACGGCTCTTTCGGGAACGTCCGCAAACTCTGCGGCGCCGAATATTTCTCGCGTAGCTGCTCAAACAGCCCCGCTCCTTCGCTCTCATCCTGCGAAGTAATCGAGCTGCACCCAATCATGTATCGTGCGTTGCAAAGCGCCGCATACGACGCGATCCCTTTCCACAGCATCCCCAGCGCCGTCGTGTTCCGATAATCGCTGTGAACGCACGCCCGCCCCAACTCAAGCAATTCGCCACGGATCGCTTCGAATGGCCCAAAATCAAAAAGCTGCTCGCTGTAGTAACCGAGATTTCCCTGAGCGCGATACCCGGTCTGCATGCGATATGTGCCGACCAACACGCCCGTCGCGAGGTCGCGCACCATCAGGTGGTCGCAGACCCAGTCGAATCTGTCCCGATCCAACCCCGTGCGCTCCGACGCCGCCAGTCCCTCGCCTAACTCGCGATTGAAAACCTGATACCGCAGCCGCTGGCATTCCTCTAAATCGGCAACGTTTTGAGCCAGGCTGACAGAAAACGACGGGCTCGATGTGATCGGCCCGCCACAATCCTGAACCAGAACCGCGGTGGTTGGCATGGAGCCAGTGTGTCTGGCGTCGGATTACGGCAAGGTTTCAGCCGCGTAATTTGCGTGTTTCGGCGGCGTATAGGTACCCGGCTGGGCAACAAGGCGTCTGCCGCTAAGAATAAGAGACAATCGATGCGATGCGTTGTCAGCAGCCAGATCGATCATTGCACGTGGCAAACCGTCGGCAACCTCGCGAAATCAATCTGCCCCGGACCCTCCGCGGCCCATACCAGATTCACGTTGCCGGATTTGTCGATCGCGAGCTGTTGCTCGAAATCCTGATGCATTACCGTAAGATCGACCGGCGTCGCAAACGTCGTGCCGCCGTCGTTCGAACGCTGGTACGTCGAGTCCGCCGGTGATTTTGCGCCAAACACCGTGACGTTTCCACATCCATCCACAGTGAACAATGGTGCCGCACTGGATAGCGACATCCCAAGCGGCGTCGCGTTTGTGTTGAACGACGCCCCCGAATTCTGGGAGTTGGCAAACATTGTGGCGCCGGTCGCCATCCACAAAACATAGATACCGCCGTCTGGTCCCGCGATCACTTCGTCTAGCGTCGGCCCCGCCGGTGTCGCAATTTGGATCGGCGCCGAAAAGTTTGCGCCTCCGTCGGTGGATCGCGTGAAGTACAAAGACGTGCCGTCGGCGACCCACGTCACATCCAGATTACCGTCGGAATCCACAGCAGCTGCGGGTTGCGAATTGCACGCCCCTGCGCCACCAGAGATCGTCTTGGGCGCGGAGTAATTGCTTCCGTCGGCGGAACCACTAAACGAGATCGAACAATTTGCTACCGTCGGTGCGGCCGTCCAGAAAACATAAACTTGTCCGGCTGGACCCACCACCGCCTGTTCGCCCGCCGCGCCTTGAATAGCGGCCGCGATGGTTACCGGCGCGGAAAATGTGGTGCCGTTGGTCGAAAACCTCGCCAAAACATTCGACGTCGCGTCGATCCATGCGAATACCAGACTTCCATCCGGCCGCCCAACAATCGTCGAAACAACAGCGACGTTTCCCGGCTGTTCGGCAACTTCTACTGGCGCCGAAAACGTTGATCCATTATCCGTGGAGCGGCTGACGTTGAAGCCGATCATCGTATCTGAAGAATCGAGCACTCGAAACCACAACAGATCGATATTGCCAGCTGGATCGATAACCATTCGCAACAAATTGTTCAATGAGTTTTGAGAGAGATCGCTGGGAATGGTAACCGGAGTCGAAAAGTTTTCGCCGCCATCAGTAGAACGTTTGAAGTGAATTCCATCGAAATTCATCCACGCGATGTCTACGCTCCCGACCGCGTCCGTGGCGATCGCCGGTACGCCGAAGCCTGCGTCCACTGCGACACCCGTGTTGGACACCGTCGGATTTGTGACCGGCTCCGCTGGAGCTGTCAACGTAACCGCTGCCGTTCCGACAGCCGAAGCCTCGGCGACGGCCGCCGCGGCAATCGTCACCGTGCCAGCCGAGGTCGAGCGCGCTGCCGATGTATACGTCACCGCCGCGCCGGATGCGCTCGTCGTCGGCGAAATCGATCCGCACGCCGCGCCCGTGCAATTCGTGCCCGACACCGACCACGTCACGCCAAGATTTTGCGCGTCGTTCGTCACGATCGCCGTGAACGTCTGCGTGACCGCTCCGGTCGCCAGATTTGCCGCGCCGGGAGTCACCGACACGCTCGGCGGGGCGGGCGGCGGTGGTGCCGCTGCCAGCGTGATCGTCGCCTTCGCGGATTTCGTTGTGTCATCAACAGCTGTCGCTGTCAGAGTCACCGTCGGCGGATTCGGCACCGCGGCCGGCGCCGTATACATCACCGCGGCGCCCGACGCCGCTGTCGTTCCGGAAAGTGAACCGCAAGCCACGCCTGTACAGCCCGGCCCTGACAGCGTCCACATCGTCCCATCATTTTTTGGATCGTTCGTTACCGTTGCCGTGAAGCTCGCCGCTTGGCTTGTCTGTACCGTCGCCGTCGCCGGCAAAAGCGCCACCGAAACGATTTTCGCCACCGGCGCCGGGCTCGTCGAGGATCCGCCACCGCATCCCGCAAATCCTGCAACCGACATCACCACGCCCGCACTGATTGCCGCGACGTTTCTTCGTTCTACGCCACGCAGAAAACGCATCTACCCTCCAGAACGCGATCGGGGACGGGGGCGGCATTCTAACATGCGAGCATTTCCCGACAGTCATCGGAAGGTGCCCTCACGAAGCAATCGCGGGATGCACGGTTGAATTTTCGAGATTGGATGCTCGAACTCATCGAACGTTGGCGATCATTCGAACGATCTCGCGAAAGAACGCGGGATGGTACTGTGAGTAGCGTTCCCATCCTTGAGAATGCTAATTTGGGTTCGACGACGAGCGAGGTAAAAAGCCGTGCGATTCGCTGGTCGCGAACCGACTCTCATCCCAGGAGATCCAAATGAAGTTTGACGCCCTGCGAATTTTTTCACTTCTGACGATCGCTTTGCTTCTCTCCGCCGGTGCATTCTCGACTGCCGCCCAGGATCGCCTCAGCGACAAAGATGTCGCCAACATGATGAACAATCTTAAGAACGACGCGAAAAATTTCCGCTCGGTCTGGAATCATGCGCTGAGCAAGAGCACCATTCGAAAGACGAGCCGCGAAAAAGACGCCCGCAATCTCGCCACGCAATTTCAGAATCAGACCGAAGGCATGCTCCGCCAATTCCAGAGCAACAAAACCGCTGACCAGTCTTTGCCGCTCGTCCAGCAAACCGCCCGCAATATCGAGCAGGTGAAATCCGACGTTGCGCTAGGCCCCGTCGTCGATCAGCAATGGACCAAAATCCGTACCGAACTCGACCAAATCGCGCAAGCCTTCAACACCAGGTAGACCGCCGCAATCGAAACTATTTTGCGCTGCGTGTTCCACTCGGCGTCTGCGCCAACGTAAACGCATAGAGCGAGTCGCCCGCGCCGACGACAACATACTGCTTGCCGTCCATTTCAAACGTAATCGCGCCGTTGTTCTGGTTGGCTCCTGTCGTCGTGTGCCATAGCGTCTTTCCCTCGTCGAATCGATCGCCATGAAGTGGCCCGAAGTATCGCCAGTGAAGAGCAGTCCGCCGTCCGTCGTCAGCAGTCCCGGCCCCGAGCCGCCAATGTCGTGCTTCCACTGAATCGCGCCCGTTTTGTAGTCGATCGCTTCAATCGTGCCCGGATAATTCAGAAAATCGTCGCGCCCCGCAAATCCTTCCGCTTTTCCCTCCGCCGTCAAATAAAACACGCTGTAGCTCTGCGACGCCACGACATAAAACAATCCCGCCTGCGGATTAAAGCTCGGCGCAAACCAGTTCGAAGCTCCGTTCGAACTCGGCGACACCAGCGTCCCATTCCGTGTGGGCTCCTTCGCCGGATTCGGAATCGGCTGCCCCTTCGCATTGATGCCCAGCGTCCAATTGGTCTTGATGAACGGTGCCGTAAGCAGATGCTCGCCGTTCGTCCGGTCGAGCAAAAAGAAATAACCGTTGCGACTCGCCTGCGCGATCAGCTTCCGCTGCTTTCCTTTGAACTCACCGTCGAACAAAATCGGCGTCTGCGTTGCATCCCAGTCATGCGTGTCGTGCGGCGAAACCTGATAACCCCACTCCAGTTTTCCCGTGTCTACGTGCAGCGCAACAATCGAGCAAGTCCAAACGTTGTCGCCCTTTCTTCCCGCGCCCGCATGTACCGGATTCGGATTCCCGATCCCCCAATAAATCAGGCGCAGTTCGGGATCGTACGTTCCCGTCATCCACGTCATCCCGCCGCCGTGCGTGCGCGCCTCTTCGTCCGGCCACGTTTCAAACCCCGGCTCGCCTTTTGCAGGCTCCGTATTCCAGCGCCATTGCAGCTCTCCCGTCTGCGCATCGTGCGCTTCCAGGAAACCGGGGTTGTCCAGCGAATCGCCCCCAACTCCGGTGATCACGTGGTTCTCCACCACCAGCGGCGACATCGTGCAAAAATATTCCAGCTTCACGTCCGCAATCGTCTTACGCCACTTCTCCGTGCCGTCCTTCGCATTCAGCGCAAGCAGATTGCAGTCCGGCGTCTCGAAATAAAGCGTATCGCCCAGCATCGCCACGCCGCGCTGCCCGATGTGTCCGCCTTCGTTCGGCGGATATTTGAAGTGCCACATTTCGCGCCCGCTGCGCGCATCGACCGCCCAAACGTTGTCCGGCATCGTGAAATACAGCACGCCGTTCACTTCCAATGGCGTCGATTTGATCACCGATCCGAATCCACCCGGCCCGAACCCTGTCGCACGATAAATCCACGCCAACGAAAGGGAATCGACGTTCGAAGTATTGATCTGCTTCAACGCGCTGTGCCGCTGTCCCGAGTAGTCGCCGTTGTACGTCGGCCAGACATCCGGCCCCGGCTTCGCCAGCGCTTCCGGAGTCAATCCCTGCCCGCGCATCAAACCCGGCGCCAGCAGCAACACAAAAGCAACCGCGCACGCTCTCATGTTTCTCATTTCAATGTCTCCAGGTAGGCCAGGACGTTGTGCATTTCTTCATCGGTGTAGAGCGGCAGCAGCGCTTCGTGCTGTGCGCGCGGATCTTGCACTTCCACGCTCGCCACCTCGCGAGAGAACGATCGGTACGCACCCGACGCGTCATGCAACGTCACCGTAAACTCATCCAGGTGAATCAGCGTTCCCGAAACTTGTTCGCCCGACGCCAGCTTCACGGTCACCTTCGACGGTGCCACCGGTGCGGTCGGCCTCCCGAGAAAAACATCGAGCACATTCGGCGCCGGATACAACATGCGCCTCTGCAATTCCACCGCCTCATATTTCGTCGCGACATGCGCCAGATCGCCCGCAGGCTGATGGCAGTTGTTGCAGTGACCATCGCCGTTGAAAAACGCTGCGCCTTTCGTCGCATCTCCCGTGTTCAAATCGCCGATCTGATACGCAAACCGATTCGTGACCGCTTGCGCCAGCGAATGTAAAAACGTCGAAATATCCTCAATCTGTTCGTTGGTCATTGCAGCAAATGCAGGCATGCCGCGTTCAGGGCGTCCGTTTCGAATCACCGGCCCGATCGTATCCCCCTTGTTATCGTGCAGCGCCAGCGGCGAGCGCACCAAATCCGGCCCCGTCTTTCCGTGCGCATCGTTGCCATGGCAAAACCCGCACGTCGGCACAAAAATCTTTCGCCCACGCTCGACCGCCTCTTTGTCGAGTTTCGGCCCACCGATCAACGCCGCAATCGCATCGGCCGAGCTCTGTTTCTTCGGCGCATTCTTCTGCTGATCGCCGGCCTGCTGCTGTTGCTGCTTCTCCGCGCTCGCAGCTTGATCTGCCTGTGCGCGAATCGTCCCAGCCAACAGCAACAGTCCTGCACACACGACAATAAATCGACGTGGCATCTGTCTTCTCCGTGAGCCTAACTTCAAACCTTCAAATTGTTGACGTATTCGAAATCGATCTTGATCGCTTCGAGCGCCGGCATCTCTGTAAACGGTGGCTCCTGCTCCACAAACAACGCCCGAATCTTCCCACGCGAAGCCGCCACAAAAATCTTGCGATAGTCGATCGCGCCTCTTCCCAATTCAGTCGGCACCGGCGCCCCCGGATCTTTCCCCATCAATTCCGTCCGCGGCGTAAAGCCTTTCCGAAAATCCTTCACGTGCAGCAACCGGTACCGATCCGGATATTTCGTCAGGTACGCCACCGGATCCTGCCCAGCCACCGTCGCCCACCCACAATCCAGCTCCAGCTTCACCAAATCCGACTGCGTCAGCCGCAAAAACTCATCGTATCCCGTCACGTTGCCGTACTTGCGCCATTCGAAATTGTGATTGTGATACGCAAGTTCCAGCCCCGCCTTCTTCACCTGCTCGCCCACTTTGTTGAACTGCTCCGCGTTCCATTTCCAATCATCCAGCGTCAGCCCGCTGATGATCGCAATGAATAACCCGAATTGTCCCTGCGCCGGGTCGGCCTTGAATCGCGACGGATCGGCCACCCATGGCACCGTCACCGTCATATACTCCTGCCCAAACATCTTCGCCTGCTCGATCATCTCCGGCAGCTTCCCGAGCAGTTCCGGGAGCATGTAGTGCCCCGACGGATTCTTCAGCCCCGCATCGTCGAGCATCTTCTTCAATTCGCGCGGCGCCGTCTTCGAAAGCGGCGAAAGCTCCACGGTCTTGTACCCGGCCGCCGCTACTTTCTTCAGCGTTCCCGCCGGATCGCGGTCCATATCGTCCCCGACGGTATAAAGCTGCAATCCAATCGGCAGATTCAGCGGACTCGCATTCATTGAGCGGATCTCCAAGAGGGAAGCAGCCACCGTGCAAGCAGCCGCCTTCACAAACGTCCTGCGCGACGCACACTGATTCATTGTTGAATTTTCCGTCTAGCCGCTTCGCTTCCAGCCCCTGAGCCCGCGAAGCCCGCCACCACGCCACCAAATCGCGCCTACTTGATACCAACAATCGCCGCCGGATTCACGCAAAATAACGCTGTAGGCGCCCCGCAGCGTTGCAGATCAGCGCCATTCACCAGAACTAAATGGAGGCAAATTCTGGAATCACCACGACCCTATGCGCTATAATTACAGCTCCCAATGAGACGTGGGCGAGTAGCTCAGCTGGGAGAGCGCCTCGTTCGCAACGAGGAGGCCGAGGGTTCGAATCCCTTCTCGTCCACCAAATTCCAAATGGCTTACGCCGATTTCCTCATAACCAGAAGTAGTCCTGGTAGTCCAGCTGGGAGCTTGAAGCCCATCCCAATTTTCTCGGCCCATTCCAACCGATAGCCACGATCTCGGAGCAGTTTTATATATCGCTCCGACACGTGCGTTTGTGCATGGCCCGACCAAAAATGCTGCAGAGGCTTAGGACATTCCGTGGTTTGCAGCTCGGTGATGCGGTAGCGGCGGAAGATGTTGAAGCCGCCTTTGGGATGTTCAAGTTTTTTCAAAATGGGGTGGAGTGAATCCTGCAGAGTGTTCGCCTGCAAAAGCTGTGCGCCCGTCGACGTGTGGAATAACAATCCCTTGCGGCGTTCGCCTACGAAGTCCCGCAGCAAGTTCGCCAGCTCGGTGCATAGGTCTACTTCGCGAATCCCGTTTTCTGTCTTGAGAAATTGCTGGATGATTCCGCGCTTCGCTTTCTGTTGGACGCGGAGTGTTCGGAAATCTTCGGAGATGTGCTTGTCGATCTCGAGCCCGAGAGTCCCGGCCCGGAGTGGTCCGCATCCCGCGAGTAGCGCGTACAGCATGCGATACTTCCGGTCGCGGCCGCGAGGATGGATTCAACGCCGGCGCCGTCTGTTGTCGGTTGGTGCTGGTCTTGACTACCGGCGCGTCGATGTACTCTTCGTTCCACTTTCGCGGAAAGAGCTCTTCGCCGTTCTCATCGGTCGCGGACGCCACAACACCCTTAACGATGTTGGTGTAGTCGCGAATTGACGCCGGGGACAGCCTCGGTGCCATGAGTTCGACGAGTTCTTTCATCGCGCGATTGTTGACTTCGCCCAGGAGACGATTCCCGAGGAAAGGGTAAATCCACTTATCGAGCGCGTACCGGCGCGTGTCGATGGTGGTCTGTTCGAGTGGGTTGCGTTTGCGCGCTGACGGAGACCGAAGCCACTGCTCGGCCTGGCGCTTGAGCGTGATGGAAGACGTCGATTCAATGAAGGTCTGGGTGGAGTTGACGCCGAGTTGTTCGAGTTTTTCAGCGGCCCGACGCTCGGCGATGCTGCGGGTACGGCAAATGCCAAGCGGGACCTTTTCACGTTTTGATTGGGCTTGCCCAGGCACGTCACGCCAGAACTGCACGTAGGACGGTGCTTCAGGAAGCCATTCGTCAGATTTGAGTCTGCCTTTTTGAAAAACATTTCCTTGCTGCCAAGTGCGCCGCGCCAAAGATGGTCCTCTCCGGCGTGGTACTGCAATCGCGCGGGAGTCTAGCACATCGTTGGGGCGCAGTCGCCACTCTTAAACTTTCAGCCCCCACTTCGCGAATTTCTCGCGGTTCGACCTTCCGGCCTCACACCCACAGGGCCGTGGCGTACCGGAGGCTGCATGGGCCCAACCAGAACCTAAACATGCATCGCACACGTCGCGCTTATCGCCAGAATCCGGCTCTGGCCCGGACGGCTCAGAGATCGTAAATTCACGACGTTGAATCTCTTTCTTGCGGAGGAGGAGTACTTTCGGGTAGCCGATCCCCTCTCTTTTCAGTTCTCTCAGCATCTTCTCGATGAAATTGATGAGTTCCCAACGCTTGAGTGGCCGGTTTTCCTCTCGCCAGCGCTTTTCGCAGTAGTCCAGGGCGCGCAGATCGTCGTAGTTGAGGTAGCGTTCCTGTAGCTGGAGGGTTTGAGTCAAAGTCATCGGTCACATAATCCTTTCCGGGTTTACGTCAGAGGTTTCTGGATCAGGAAAAGGCTCGGATGGCTCGGAAGGCTTTTGAATAGGTGACGGATGACTATGACTAGGTAAGGATATAGGGCTGATTTTCGGTTGACCGAAAACACGTCCATCGAGTCGATAGTCTGAAAAGCCGTCGATCGAAACAAATTTTAGGCAGCGAAGAATACGTTTTGCTTTGAAATTGCCGACGTAGAGGCGCTTACGCTCTATGAATTGGCTGGCCTCAAGCTCTACTAGCAGGCTCTTTACCTTGTCCCGTCCGTAGCCTGGATTTTTTCTCCAGTCGCGCATTCCCAACGTGCGTTTCGTTGGTGGTGTAGTCGGTGAACGTGAGGAGAATCGAGTACAGAGCTTTGGCGTCAGTGGAGATTTTGACGATGACGCCAGAAGCGATCCGGCAGCCGTACTTCGTGCTCGCGACTCATGGCACCAGCTCAAAAGGTGGCGCGGACTGGCTCAGCTTTTCTTCACGCTCTAGCCGAAACCAGGAGTGCCGCGACTCGCCGACGGGCGCGGTGCGATTCTCGATCCTAATCCTCGCTTGCGCAGTTCGAAAATTCTCGCGTTGTACTGCGCGGCGCAAGCCTGGATCTCGGGCAGAGGCACCCAAGCACCGGCCGCAGTGCGCAGGAGTCGGAGGATTCGTTCAGATTGTATCGTGGTGCGATATGTGTTAAGTTTTGTCATTCTCACTTCGACCCTTGGGCCGCACCCACGTTCCCAACGTCGCGGCCCTCTTTCCTCAAAATCCCGGAGTTAGGCGCTCACAGCTCGCGCCACATCAGTAGTCCCACTGTTGCGCCGTGCTCGGTGCGTGAAGGCGGTGAGTGAGTCGTACACGACTAGCACTTGGCCTTTGAAATTCACAGCGACCAATTCGCCGTCGCGGATAAGCGCGGCGATCTCTTCTTTCGCGAGACTAAGTTGGAAGCTCGCCTCAGCAACCGAAACGAGTAAAGGTTTGTCGGTCCGCATGAGCGCGAATGTAGGCAGGGGAGCCGAAAGCGTCAAACTCGAAACGCTCACAGCGAGCTAAGGTGGCGGTTTTAGGCAGGTTTTATGCGGTTTTATCAGATGTACGATTTACTCGCTAGCGTGCGCGCTGGCGAGTTTTGCGGCCTTCCTTCGTATCTTAGCCTTCTCATCCTCGATGCGGTGACGCCATGGACCGCCTAGGCCGTAGGCTGACGCATATTTTCTGGGGCCCTCTCTCAAACTCCACTTCGAAGCGGCGAGATATTTGCGTTGTCCAGTTCGCGGCAATATTGCAGGCCTCTAGAACCGCGTTGGATGACCTTCAAAATTTTATTGTCGCGATCATTGAGTGGTTTCTGTTCTTTGCTTACGGACCCTATCTCTGCACCCCGCGGTAGCTGCGCGCGGAAAGCTCCTTCGAGGCCCCGCCGACGTTCATCGAGCAATTGCAAATCGGCGCGACGTCGAATCATTTCGATCAAATGCTTCTTCGGGTCGTAGAGTTCATCTTCAGCAAGATCTTCAGCAAGATCCGCGCTCAGATGTGCTACGTCTTCGCGGGTCATGTTGATCTTGCCGCGAACCGTCGCAAGGTGGGCTTGATGACCGCGTATCTGGATTAGTTGTTCTTGCTTTGCAACTTTCGGTTCAGGTTTGCCCGCCTTCTCGGTTGCAGGCGCGGACTTCGGCAGCACATTTTTGTGGCGGTCGCTCACAAAGGACCTCAGCCCCGGCTTGCACGGCGGGGCAACGCTCAACTTCCCAGCGTACCTAGAATGAGCCGGGTGAGACGAGTGTACAACGGCGGAACTTTTGAAGCGGATCAAAACCCGATCAACGGCATAAGCTGTGGTTCGAGCACAGCCAATTGACAATGTGGGGAATATCTGGTCGGCGACCTCCCAAGTCCGAATCAGGGTCAGCCTTTACGCTTTCGGATTTAACGAATTCCAAGAATAGCCCTAATGTCGCGTCCACGAATGGTTGCGGGGGACCGCAACGCTCCGAACGCGCGCCCACCCTATTCGTGCCTTTCCGTTTTGAGCTTGTGCGAGGGGTGGCATGAGCGAGGAGTGAGCCGTCCACGTTTGCTACGAGGCGCAGGATACGATTCACCTCTTCGCTCGCGCGAATCGCCTTCGCAGCGACCCATCTTTCTGCGTGAAGGGGCTCGCGGGTGGATGCGATTTATCTCCGTACGAATAGATTTGATCGGACCGCGTATGTCTGCACACGTTGACCCCATTTGTCCGGTAACGCGACTTACCAGGCTTTGAGATCTTGACGAGGCAGTGATGGCTGGCGCTAGGGCAGCAAAGAATCACCGTTGGGCCGAAGGCTTGCGAGCAAATGCGCTTGTGCCCGAATACGGATTGCTTCCTGGTCATTGAACAGCAAGCTGCCCTTCATGGCCTGGTGAAATTGTGGACGTCCCCACTCCGGCTGCATAATGCCGGCAGCCGAATGCATCGGATCGGCGAGAAGGATATGACCTAGCTCGTGCGCCATGATGCAACCCAGAAACAACGGAACACCTGCATCAGCGTGCTCGCGGTACGCTCGACGAGCGACATGTTCGTAGTAAATCGTAGTCAGAACTGGAATTGCAGTGGAAGCGAATTCAGTTTCTTGATGTCTATTCGTTCCTCGGATGAGACGGAGACCTGGAATTTGCGCCGTCCATCCTCGACGGCAGAGATCCTTCGGGTCAGTTTCCGGCCGCGGAACCCGACATTCGATCCAGTCTACGTTCGCTCCGGCGATCCCCAGAATTCGGTTAGCTTCCTGTTCGGCAGCGGCGAGGGTTATCTCCGAGACGCGCGCATAGTTGTAGACTAAACCGTAATTGTCGCTGCTGGTCGAGACTGAGATCGAGAGCTAGTCGGCGACGCGAAAATCCAGCAAGCCACTAGTGCCGACGCGCCTCCAAACCGAAGAACGGACCGCCGAGCCTGCTGCCCAATCTTGATCCTTGCTAAAAATCGATCGCTGGTTGGCTGTCGCATGTCGCCTCCGTATGGTCGGGGCGACTGTGCGATCGAGGAGTTGCTACCTCAATGCATGGCAGGTCGTAAGAATGTCAACGTGGAACTGATTGCTGATGCGCAACTTAAGCGGCGAAAGCAATTCGTGCCGAGCCCGCCTCGATACGATGTAGACTATTGTTACTTAGATGTTGAGGTAGCCCGCCTTGGAGTCCAGGTCAAACGATAAGGGGTTAGTGCGTTTTGCTACGTTCGAGGTTGATTTGCGTTCCGGCGAGCTCCGCAAGGGTGGTGTGAAATTAAAGCTCGGGGGGCAGCCGTTTCAGGTTCTGGCAATTTTGCTGGAGCAGCCCGGAAGTATCGTCACCCGGGAGGAATTGCAGCAGCGTCTTTGGCCCGACACCTTCGTAGACGTCGACCACAATCTAAATACCGCGATAAACAAGATTCGCGAAGTTCTGGCCGATTCGGCGGAGCAACCCGCGCCTCGTCGAAACGATACCTCGCCGTGGCTATCGCTTCGTGGGTGCCCTTATCCCACTCAGCGCGCCGGCACATCGGACAGATGTGGCCAGTTCTACAGTCGGGTCCGCCTTTTCGAAAGCTCAGCGGACCTGGCGCAGTCGAGTTGGCTTAGCGATTGCCGCTGCCATTGCATTGGCGGTTTTTCTAGGTTTTGCGAACTGGTTAGATAAAAGGTCTGGGCGAGGCCGAGAAACGATTGACTCTGTGGCGGTTCTGCCTTTTGTGAACGCCAGTGCCGATCCAAACGCCGAGTACCTGAGCGACGGAATTACTGAGAGCCTAATCAACAGCCTTTCCCAACTGCCAAACCTGAAGGTGAAGTCGCGTGACTCTGTCTTTCGCTACAAAGGAAAAGGAGCGGACCCCTTCGATGTTGGTCATCAACTAGGGGTTCGAGCTGTGTTTGAAGGCCGCATCACGCAGCACGGGGACGTTTTAGCCATAAGCGCAGAGTTGATCGACACACGGAATGACAACCATATCTGGGGCCAGCAGTATAACCGGAAGACTAAAGACATCTTCATATTACAGGAAGAAATCGCGAAGGAGATGACCACGGCATTGCGCCTGCGCTTGACGGGCGAAGACAAGAAACGCTTAGCAAGAAGCTATACCGCGAATACCGAAGCGTATCAGAACTATTTAAAAGGGCGATACTTTTGGAACAAGCGAAGCGAGAACGGATTGAATAAAGGAATCGAATACTTTCAGAAAGCAATTGCCGAAGATTCTAAATACGCGCTAGCGTATGGAGGCCTGTCCGATTGCTACATGTTGCTCCCGGTTTATGGGTTTTCTTCACCGAAGGAGTCGTTACCGAAAGCCAAAGAAGCCGCTCTGAAGTCGTTGGAAATAGACGACACACTCGCTGAAGGTCGGACTACGTTAGCGAGCATAAAAGGCGCCTATGATTGGGACTGGCTGGGTGCCGAAAGAGATTTCCAACAAGCTATCGACTCAAGCCCGAGATATGCGACCGCCCGCCAATGGTATGGAGATGTTCTGGCGACTATGGGACGGCAAGAAGAGGCCGTCGCGAATTACAAGCGAGCTCTGGACCTAGAGCCTCTTTCGCTTGTCGTTAACATGAGCTTAGGGCAGGCCTACTATCATGCACGGGAGTACGACAGTGCGATTGAGCAACTGCAGAAGACACTAGAATTGGACCCGAACTTCGCTACGGCGCGCGAATATCTCGGTTTGGCCTACCTTCAGAAATCCAGGTTCAAAGAAAGCATCTTGGAGTTCGAGAAAAGTTTGCAGATCTCTCCAGACAGCCCGGACGCAATATGGAAGCTCGGCTACGCCTACGGGGTGACCGGCAGAACGGTACAGGCACTCCAGGTCCTCGAAAGGTTGAATGAGCTCTCAAAGCGAAGGTATGTTCCCGCCGAGGCGGTTGCTTGTATCTATGTAGGCCTTGGAGAGAGGGAAATGGCGTTCGAGTGGCTGGAAAAAGGCTACGATGCCCGCTCAATAGGTCTAGGAGGCATCGACCTTAAAGTGAACCCTGTTTTCGATTCGCTGCGTTCCGATCCTCGCTTCACGGATATCCTTCGTCGGATAAACCTACAGCCCTGAATCATACAGCGGGTTCCATTTTCTCGCGTGAGCGAGCGGGGTTAAGCCTTAGTAGACGGTCATAGAAAACCCGTCCAATGTATCAGTAGTGCCCGTTACCGGAAACTGGGCCACCAGCGGCATTTGTCCGGTAACGCGACTAATCGGGAGTTGAGAAGTTTTCTTCTCCCGCAGGGGCTTGGTGTACATTGCCTCATGGCGCGAAAAATCATCTGGGTCACAACCGCTACCTTTCGCGGCTACGGCTGCTCGGAATGCGGTTGGGTGTTTACCGCTTCTGGTCCGCTGGTTGGTGACACCATTGAGGAAATGAAGCGACGGTACGAAAGCCAGCGCGACGGCGAGTTTGCGGTGCTCACGTTGTTCCGAGCATCCAAGGAAGATTGACTCGAAGCCGAAATAGCCCGCCCGACTCGGCCCCCTTCTGAATACCTGTTCCCTTTGACACAGATTTGAAAGGAATGCGGTCGTACCATTCGGTCTAGAGTGTAGTCGTTTGGAGGGGACGATGCAAAACTCTACCTACGCATGGCGCGAGTCCTACGTACATGCCGTCCTGGAAACAAATCCTGGGCTTAAATTCGTTCAAATTTGCGAAGCCGTCGCGGCGATCGAGCAGCGAAGATTGAGTCCGGTTGAAACCGAGGAAGAACGCCGGGCGCTTGAAAACGCTTAGGAGGGGGTTAGGGCTCTGATAGCCGAGAGCACCAGAAACTCGTCTGTCAGCCCTGATAAATCAAGTCGTATCGCTTGTAGCTGGCCGTATGCCCGCAATGCGGACACTCGTAGTCGGCTGTTTCGACCTCAGGTTTCGCTGGAGATAAGAAGCTGATGCGTCTGTAGAGGGAACCACACTATGCGCGAAGGCCTTGCCGCAATTTATACAACGTAGAGCCCATAGAGACACATTCACACCTGCACTGTTAAACCTACGCCGATGGAGTCGATAGGTATACCCGGCAGGCTGTATTCGTCGAGCGGATGACATAGCAGCCAGCAAGCTCTCACTGAACTTCTTCCAAAGCCTCCAACTCCATACGGGTTCGTTCTGCCAACGCTACCATCTCGTTGAACTCGTAATGCTGGGCGCGAAATCGCCACATCACTTTTTCTGCTACACCCAGTGCATGGCGAGCCAAATGTAGGTATGCGTCGATCGGAAGGCCGAGAGCCTTGCGAGATTTGGCTACCTTCATGTTTGTACGGGCAACGGTAAATTCTATGTGCACCAATCCGATTGCCGTCAGCTCGCTCTGACGGCGCAATTCCTCCATCCTCCTGAGGATATCGTTCTCCATTGCCGTAAAACTTGGATGCTAACCCGGCGCACATAGATCGCTGTACCGCGACAGCGCATCCCGTCCTTTTTCGCGGCTAGCTAGCGGAAATTGAATTTATTGCCTAGCCAAATGGCGGGGGAAGTTAAAGGGTGGATATCACTTCCGGTTTCATGGCAATCTGCCCATTGTATGCACTCCGACCGCCTAACAGTCTTGAGGAACACGTTTAGGGCTTTGCAAAGGCAGTACAAGGAAAGCTCCAATTTCAACGAGAGACTGAGCATTTTGAAGCAATCCCAGCGCATCTTGGAAAAGGCGATCGAGATAATCGACAAACATCAGGCTGAGATTCACCAGAAGCTCGACAAACTTAATAGAACTCAACATCGCGATATCGCAAAACAGCGTTAAAAAGTCGCAAAGATATCTCTTTTTGCCCTCGATTTCGGGGATTCTACCAGCACATATCAAGTGCTATCATCCAGGCATGCAAGAAAAAACCGAACTGTGGAAGCTGTTATGCGCTCAAGCCGCCGTTGAGCAAGACCTAAGAAACTCCACGAATTGATTCGGCAGATCAACGAACTGTTAGACGCGAAGGAACGACGTCTGAATAGCCTGCCACCCAAAGGAAAGACCTAAGATTGGTGCACGTCGTTGAACGAGTGTTGTTCCATCTCCGTTCTCTTACCCATCCTAGTTAACGAAAGCATTCGTCGCCCAGAGCCCGGTAAACGCCGTTATCGTCCACGTGGATTTCCCCTTGCGCGACTCATCGGGCACCCGGTAATACGATTTCCGCGCCTAGGTACGTTTTGTGGATTCTGGTTCGCAAAAGCAGCTATCAATAGATATCAGTAACACACACAATCGGCCAAGAAGCGTTACCCTTGCTTCATGGCGTCCGAACCTTACTCACCAGAATCTTCCGTTGTGCGAAAGCGACTCAATATCGCTCGCACTTTCTCCGAAAACGAAGCCATGTCGCGGGTCCAAGGTCTGCTCGACATGGGAATGCAATTGCTCGAAACCGCCAAGCGCTTTAACGCCGACAGCCGAACTCGAATGAATTGCTTAAATGGCGCAAAAAGGTGCCAGTCGCGTATTGAAGAGGACATGTGGAGGTTTCGAGAACCGTCAGAGTTCGCTCAACTTACCGTTGGCTTGGACCGATTGAACAGTGAAATCAGCGAGCTTAGCTAATCTGCTCCTATTCAAGATTGTGGAAGGATTGGAAGCGTTCATGGAAAAGCGTCCTGATCTTAAACAGCTAATGACAGTCCTTGAGTTGCGAGCCTTCGCGGAAGGCTTGGCGAAACGTGCAAATCGTGTGACTACTGGCCGCAAACAAGATTCGATAAGTCGAGGTTGGCTGGCAGTCGAGAAATTGTATCGCAACGCGGCGGCTACCTTACCTTCGACGGTAGTTGGACTGACGCTAATTAAAGAGCAGGAAACCTGGACGAATATCAATCGGCTCGCGAGCGCGATAGTAACCGCCTGCGACCATGCCGAGCCACTCCCGAATATCGGACGCGGTTAACGCAGGCTTCCACTTCTTGGTTTTGAACTTGCAGCAGCGTTGAAACGAAAGCTGTGGAAGCGCTCGTCTCCGCCAACTCCCGATAAACGCCGTTACCGGAAACTTGAAATCGGCCCAAGCCACTTGTCGGGTAACACGACTACACGTCCAAGTTACCGTCGCAAAGCTGGGATGACTTCCGGACGGCCGCCCAGTCGGGAAGCCATCGAGGTGTTGCCGTCTAAAGTACGAGATTTCCTCTCTATAAGTTCTCATTTCCATAGAGCATACCATCAATATCTAGTTATGATATGTGTTTCGTAACAGGAGGGACGACGCAAAACTGTCGCGTTTAACACAGTGCCGCATGTCACCACGTCGATTCAATCTGTTGCTCGGCAAAAATGGGCAGAAAGCGGCACGGTCGGTGGAACCGCCTTTTGGGAACGGAGGAAACTTCTCTGCGGTGGCCTAGCGACCGTGGACTCTGCCATCAGCAAATCTGTGTTGTTTGTGATAGTCACGAAAATTTCGGTCGGATATAGTTTCTAAGCGGAAACGA
Organism: uncultured Acidobacteriota bacterium; assembly: GCA_963850795.1. Classification (GTDB taxonomy): domain Bacteria; phylum Acidobacteriota; class Terriglobia; order Acidiferrales; family UBA7541; genus Acidiferrum. The sequence goes on from CAWKNS010000024.1 coordinate 58,995, forward strand.
TTCGTGAAAAGTCTGTTGGCGTTTGTGGCGGGGATCCATTAACCCAGAGAACCGAAAACTGTCTTGAGCTTGAAGCGACCACTACCGGTAACGAGTTGCACGCTCTGCGCGAGCGCTGGATACAACTTCAGCCTCACCGATCTGCGTTGCGCGAAAAGTACCGGGGGAGAACGCTGCAAAGGAACAAATTCAAGCGCTCGAAATGTGACCGACTGGCTAGAGTGCGTTACATGCGAAGGAATTGGAGCTTATCGCAATGCACCATGCGTGAGCTGCAGCGGAGTTGGTTGGTATCTCGCACGAAAAGCCAGCTGAAACGTCGATTCGTTGATTATTTCTGCATTCCCCCCTTCAGATTTCACCGATAAAGTCTGATACCCAGCACTCTCATTCTCATAACTCTTCACTGCTCGGCTGCCGCCTTGGCAATCGTACAAAGTGTGCTTTGAGCAGCCGCGATGGATTTGTTTTCAATGCCACTGATTTCGACCGGGCCGTTCAGCCGCTCCGCAATCGCAGCACGCGCATTCGAAACGGCGAGTGTGATTCTGGACTTATCTGTCTCGAAAAGCACGGCAGCGAACTCCGTTCGCCATGCGGAGAGCACTAAGGCGTTGATCGGGTTGCCGTGGAGGTTGAAGCAGCTGCGATAAAGACTTTTGGGATCGGGGTTGGTGATCATGAAACTCTCTCTTACTCTTGAGCGCTATTCATGCAAAACGACTGTTAGAAGCGATTTGTTGATCTTGATTGCGCCGTTATATTCGATAAAGCCCATTTTTCTGAACTTATTCATGAACAGGTTCACCCGTGATCGCGTCGTACCAATCATTTCCGCAAGGGTCTCCTGCGATACCTTTTGCAGCATTCGCTCGGGCTGGTCTTCTTTGCCGTAGCGAGCTAGCAGCAGCAGAGTTCTCGCCAGGCGCTTCTCCGTTGAGTTAAAAAGCTGGTCGATAAGGTCCGCTTCGACCCGAATGTTGCGCGAAAGGATGTATTTGATGAAACGATCAGACAACGCGGGTTCCGCGTGGAGGGCGCGGATCATCTCGTTTTTTTCAATCATCAGAACGGTCGTTGGCATCACAGCTGTAGCGGTTCCCATGCGAATCGTCTGACCCGCCATACCACCCTCTCCAAAAAAGTCGCCAGCACCGAAAAGCGCCACCACAGCTTCTTTACCGCTTTCGTTAACGACCGTGAGTTTCACGCTGCCCTTCTGGACGTACATCACAGTGTCGGCGGCTTGCCCTTGAGAGAAAATAGCTTGTCGCTTTCTAAACGCCTGAACCTGTCTAGACACTCCGATCGTCTGAAGATAATTCTCTGGATCAAATTGCTGCTTTCGCTCGGTTTTCATTTTCCGAATGCTCATCGAAATAACACTCTCGATGCTATTCCCGAGGTGGCGCAACCGCTATCGCCCTCGTAGCCTAACGAGAGAGTTTGAAAGGAGGGCGTCAACTTCCTGCTCCTTTTGCTCCGCGATTTGCGGTTGATGCAAGTCGCAAACCCGTGGAAAACCGATCCGCTTCCGCGGCCGGAGCTGTTTGCCGTTTCATCGCGTACATCCCCAAGTCTGCTGCAGACAGAAGACTTTCAATTCGTTCGCCGTTCTCACGATAAATCGCCGATCCGACGCTGACCGACAGTTTGGGTCCTTTGCCGTCGTTTGCAACGCAATCGCAGATGCGTTTCGCCACAAGCGCGGCTGCCGCAGCGTTTGTTTCTGGCAAGACAAGGGCGAATTCGTCTCCGCCGAAGCGGGCTGCCGTATCGATATCGCGGCAGCAAAAGGACAGGACGTCGGCGACCCGGCAGAGGGCGCGGCTTCCGGTCACGTGGCCATACTCGTCGTTGATGCGCTTCAGTCCATCCAGGTCGAACAGCAGCAGGGCAAACTGTCTTCCCGTGCGTTCGCACCGCTTGATCTCCATGTTGAGTACATCGACCAGCCGCTTGTAGTTGGCCAAGCCGGTCAGCGAATCGCTGGCTGCCTCTTGACGCAGGTGACTTTCTAACTCGCGCTGTTTCGTGACGTCTTCAGCGATCAGTTCGTATGTCCTTGAGACGCCTCGCTCACTGAGGACCTCACGCCCGCTGAGGTAGACCCTCACGGTAGTCTGATCTTTTCCTGTCCAGTCCATTTCAACGGCGTCAACTAATCCGGAGGCGCTGGGCCGTCGGAACAACTCCATAAGCTTGTCGGAATTGCGAATGACGTCACTGCCGAGATTCATCGACAGCAGCTCTTCCCTGGAACCGTAGCCAAGCATCGTGACCATCGCTTCGTTCACTTCCAAAAAGCTCCCGTCGAGACCGCATCGACAAATAGCGTAGTTCAAGTTGCCTGTCAAAGCGCGATATCGCGCCTCCGATCGTCCCAAGTCCTTCTCGGCGCGATCTCGCTCGGAGCGCAGCGTTTTTTCTTCTTGAGCTCGATGAATAGTCACTGGAAGATGGCTGATGCCATCCATCTCGATGCAGTCGTAGGCTCCCTTTAAAATAAGGTCGGCGACGGTCTCTCGTCTCAATTGGTGTGTTAAGTAGATCAGCGGGACTTCGTCTCTAAAATGTTGTAGCGATTCGAGCACCAGTGTCTCGGGCCAGTTAGAGCTTGGATATTCGGCTAGAACCAGATCAAAAGACTGTGATTGCAATCGTTCGGCGAATTGATCGGGCGTCACAACGAGGTCGGAAGTGACAACAAATCCGACTCGCTTCAGCTCGTACAGGCAACTCTCGACATCTGCAACACAGCGGTGAACGAAGAGAATCCGCAGAAGATGCAGTCGGCTCTTCGGTTCATCCAACGCGTGGGGCTCTCCAATTTGTGTCGGTTCGAGCATGCGAGCCTGACTGTGTTCTGGAAGTTCAGCGTTTATGGGCCGGGGGAAATTATGGGAGCCCACCAGCTATAGGGTAACCTGGGCAAACCGTTCAAAACTGTTCCATTCGGCACACTGCAGCGCGAGCGCAATTTCCTCGCTTCTTGCAATTGTTTGCGTGTACCGACGTTTGACTGTCCCGAATGGGACGGTTTTCTTCAATCCCCAGTGCCACTATGGGTGGCATGCGGCGAAGGAAATCGGGCAAGCTGTCTGATCAGGACTTGTTGTCTCAAGTCAGGAAGGCTTTGGGGAAGCCGCGCGTCGCGAAGTCTACTCGTAGAGGCAATTCAAGCGAAATGGTCTCTACTCGTCGAAATCTTCCCAAAACTCTTAAGGCAAAGTGAGCCTCAGTCGAAGGTCGCTGAGAGGCGGCCTACTTCGTACGTCTCTCAGTCGAGCAAACGCTTCCCTAGAATTGACGAGAGTTAGTCTTTTCTTTTTCCGGCGACTTGCCGCGCTAGTCTTGGAAGACCGGTGACGTCGGTCAGTCTGCTGGTCCGAGTGGCCGTTAGCGTCCAGCCAAGACAGAAGAGCCCGGACGCTGCCATGGGCGAGGGCAATACTTGAGTCTGCGGCTCCATAGTAGAGATTGATTCTGTCGCCGTCCGGAGCGATTGTGTATCCACAGGGGAAGACCACATCTTGGACATCGCCCTGGCGCTCGTATTCCGTCTCCGGCCCGAAGATCCACGAATCGCCACGAATCAGGCATTTATCTGGCTGTTCCAGATCAAACAACGCGAGCCCGAGTCGATAGATTGAGCTCGAAGGTGTCCTGCGGACGCCGTGATAAATCATCAGCCAGCCCCGTGATGTCTCAATTGGCGGTGGCGACATGCCAATCTTGTTTGCGTCCCACCAAGCTCCGCGCCGGGCCTCTAACATCAGCTTGTGATTTCCCCAGTGACGCAAATCGGGCGAGAAGGAAATCCAGACGTGGGCTCCGAGCGAGGTTAGAGGCCGGTGTATAAGAGCCCAATGCCCATTCACTTTACGGGGAAGGAGTGCAGCATCTTTGTCATCGGGCGACATAATTACGCCGAAGCGTTCGAACGTCCGAAAGTCCTCGGTGAGAGCCAGGGATACGCCAGGGCCTCCACGAGAATAGGACGTGTAGACCACCGCATACTGGCGCAGTTCAGGCACGTAGGTAATTCGCGGATCTTCAACTCCCCACAACTCTTCGGCATGATCCGGGCTGGAACTCAAAGTTGGTTTGGAATCGATCTGCCAACCATCGACGCCATTCTCGGAACGAGCCGCACACAGATGTGATATGCCTCGACGATCTTCAACACGGCACAGCAAAAGCGTTGTCCCGTCGGGCAATCTCGTTGCGCCGGCGTTGAAAACGCTATTCATCGAGTAGGGCCAGTCTTTTCCGGTCAAAATCGGGTTGCCGGGATGCCGATGAAATAAGACTTCATACTGATTCGAAACAACGCGTTCGGGGGGATGCTCGATAAAAATATTCATGTCGATTTCTTCTCCGTGCTGTCTGCTTCTTCCAGTCGGCGCATTTCCAGCATTGCCATCAGGAAAGAGAGCGTTGACTCCGCTCCTTGATTTTCGTTGGCTCGGTCAGGATGCAATCCGTCTCGGCATCCCCCGGTGGTGGGGTCGTACAGGGAAATTTGAAGATCGTTATCGCCCAGAAACCAGTTGAATGCAGACCACGCTTCTTGACGCCAGCGGCCCTGTCCCGTCGTCCGGTAAGCTTCCACGCATGCAGATACCATTGCGCATGCTTCGATGGGCTGTTGGTCGAAACGGGCCTTTTCAGTTTTCTTTGAATAGAAACCTTCGGACCCGATCGGCACGAAGTGACCGTTCACCCCGCTCCGTTGAATTGATACCAACCACTTGAGTGCTTGGAGCCCGACCGTTTCCATTTCAGCGTTCGCAAAACGTATCCCTGATCTCAGGAGAGCTTGAGGAAGTCTGGCATTCGAATACGAGAGGCTGTTTTCGAACCACTCCCAATCTTCGGTTTGATATTTTTGGTACGAGTCCATCAAGCGATCGGCTAAGGAACGTGCTGCGGTCAGGACTGCTCGATCTCCGGGAAATGAATCTAGGTATTCGTGCAGACCCAAGAGAGCAAATGCGCAAGCGCGAGGGCTTCGGAACTCAACGGCCGCGGGAATGGCAAGTTCAAAGAGACGACCAGCAGCCCCTCTGAGGCCTTCGTCCTTGGATTTGCCCAGTACGGTTCCTAATCCCCAAAGTGCTCGGCCGTGACTGTCTTCTGAGCCTTCCGACTCTTGCCATTGCCGATCGTAGCTCAGGCAATTTCTGAATCTCTTTGGCGTTTGGTCGAAAGCAAGCCATAAGAATGCCAGATACCGCGAGGCTAGGTCGGCTGCTCCCGGCGGAGCGCCGGTTCCGATCTGTTCCAGAAGGATTGCCACGATGAGAGCGCGTGCGTTGTCATCCGTCGAATAGCCTTCAGGATAGTTCGGAACGACGAAGACAGCATGCTCAACAATTCCGGTGGCGTCGGTCATCCGGTAGAGGTGATCCAACTTTATAGCTGGAATCCGATCCAGAGCTTTTTCGGTGTTTTTTGCGGAAAACGTCGCCTGCGGGTTTCGCAGACGTTCGTTGTAGACCCGTTCGAAGCTTCCCATATATTCCTGTGCTACTCGATTCCACACCATGCTTCTCGAGTGGAGATATGCGCGCTTGCGCATGGCATGGCGCCCGGTCTCATCCCGCAAGAGTTCCAATGTCTTGTCGGAAATGGCATGCGGGTCATCAAACGGGACGAGAACGCCTCGATTATTTTCGAGTAGTTCGATTGCGTGCAGATATGGAGTCGAGATGATGGCTTTGCCGGCGCTTAATGCTCGCGCAAGCGTGCCAGAGACAACCTGCTCCTTGTGCTTATACGGCGTGATGTAGATGTCCGCCGATCCGATCAACTCTTTCAGTTCCTGTGCGCTGACGAACTTGTTGTGAAAAATCACATGCGATGCGACACCCAGATCCCGCGCCATTCCCTCCAGGTAGAGTCGGTACTGATCACCCTCGCGGCGACGTATATGAGGATGAGTAACGCCCGCAACCATGTAGACGACATTCGGTTGGTCCATGAGGATGGCCGGCAGTGCCTGAATCACGTTCTCGATGCCCTTATTCGGAGAAAGGAGACCGAACGTCAGCATCACGGTCTTTCCTTCGGTGCCGAAACAGTCTTTATAAAAGTTGGGATCGATGAAAGGGACGTCGGGAACACCGTGCGGGATCATGTCGATCTTGCTGGCAGCGACATGGAAGACTTCTCGCAGAATCTCGGCGGACAGTTGGCTCATGACGATCAACCGATCCGATAGTTCGGCGATCTCGTCCATTACCATTCGCTGATCGGAGTTAGGCTCACGGAGCACCGTATGCAGTGTCGTGACGATGGGCATGCGAAGAGCGCGCAGCAGCTCCAATACATGACTGCCTGCCGCTCCGCCGAAGATTCCAAACTCGTGCTGCAGACAAACCAGATCGATTTTGCTGAAATTTAGATATTCCGCAGCCTGTCGGTACGACGATAGATTTCCTTCGGATAGTTCGAACCGAACACGTTCAGGATAAAGATATCCCTCGTCGGTGTCGTTCACCGGGAGCGCCAGTAACTCAGTCGCTCCGAATTCAGCACTTATCGCGTCACACAAGTCGGTAGTGAAAGTCGCGATACCGCACTGCCGTGGTGAATAATTTCCGACGATTGCGACCCTGCTCGGAAGGACCGAACGAGGTCTCACCGGCAGTCGCAGGTCTAGGTTCTCCTCGACGAGCACAGATCCCGTGCCTGGTCCCCCGCGATCCCGATCCCCATTGATGCGGAACAGGATTTCGCTTGAGGTCGTTGTTTCCAAGGATGACATCCGATTCCTGCCTTTCGAGCAGACCATCCCCTACAACAAACATCGGCAGGATAGTTCTAGTGTGGGTGGGATACGCAGAACACTCCGTCGCACTTTCCTAAGCTAACAAGCTGTCCGGTTCAAGACTGTCCGTTAACGCACAGTCAAAGCGATGCGCTTTCTGTAGCATTCCAAGCAAGACTGTTCTACGAAATCTGAGCGGGCTGCTGCGATCTCACCCGTGTGTTTCCTTGCCAATGTGCGTTAGCGGACAGTTTTCATAGCCTGAAATACCGACAATCAGTTCCTGAGTACAACTGGGGAGACGAACAATGCAAGAAAGGGCCGAGGACGGCATCATCTTCATTCGAGACGGAACAATTCTGCCGCCAATTCTTTCCGTCACTACCGACGCTTTTATCCCGAATTGGCGAATCGTTACGAGCCATAACCGTTCAACTCTCACCCGCAGCATCGAAGGATGCGATTGGTACTTTTTCTATCTGGCAGGAGATATTCAGGCGACCGTTCTAGGTGGCAATACACGAAGAGTTCTCCGCAACGCGCTGAAAGCCATTCTCACCAAACACGGTAACGATCAGTTGAACTCGATCGAGATCACCTCGATTGTTTCCAGACGCGTCCTTGGCATTCCCTTTACGACGTTCACAGCGCACTCTCGCCAAATTCAGCAACGTATCGCGTTGATTCCCGAGGCGAGGTTCGCTTCAAGCGTTCCCGCAACTGCTTTCGTCGCTGGACCTGCCGCGAAACAAGAGCCGGTCCTTGCTTCCAGATCTTAGAAATTGCTAGGTGAAAAAAATGAACCACATGCGTCTGTCGATTCTTTGCTTCGTTGCTTTGCTTGTCTGCGCTCCGATGCTGGACGCGCAAACCGCAGATCTGTCGAAGTATCGGGATTTTTCGATTGGGACCAGCGTTAGCGTCGTGCTCACCCGTACTGGGCAGAAACTTGGGGAAGTAACGGAGCTCTCTGCGCGTCCGGCCCTAGTTCAACAGATAACTTGGTGGCCGGGCACCCTTCCGGGCACGCCGATGCACAAGGACGCTGTTGAACATATCGCTTTCTATTTTTTCAACGACGCTCTGTACAAAATCTCCGTTACGTATGAAAGAAAGGCTACGGAAGGACTCACAGCGGATGACATGATCGAAGCGCTCTCCGCGAAATACGGCTCGCCAGCCAGTATCACTCCACAAACTGCCCAGAATCCGAATGACCGCTATGCAGCGCGGCGCGAGCCCGTCGCATCTTGGGAAGACGCACAGTATGCGTTCAGCCTCGTCCGGTCTTCTTTTTCGGACGATTTCGAGCTCATCGTCATCTCGAAGCGACTCAACGCGGAAGCCGAAATTGCCACGGCTGAAGCTGCAAAGTTAGATGAACAGGAGCGCCCGCAGAAAGATGCCGAGCGCCAGAAGAAAGAAACGACTGACCTCGAAATAGCGCGACAGAAGAACCAAAAGACGTTTCGCCCCTAGTCTTCACTTCACACAGAGCTCCCAATGAGCTCATTAAGAAGTTCAATTTCGAGGAGGATCAGATATGACGGTAAATGTTAGCCCGCTGCATGACCGCGTTCTTGTACGAAGGATGGAAAACAAAGAAACGGCGAAGGAGGGAATCATTATTCCGGATTCGGCAAAAGAGAAACCTCAAGAGGGTGAGGTAGTTGCGATCGGGCCGGGCAGAGTCGAAAAAGGCCACCGCGTACCACTTGACGTCGCCGTGGGTGACCGAATCTTGTTCGGGAAATACACAGGTAGCGACATCACGGTCGATGGTCAGGAGTATTTGATCCTGCGCGAAGAAGAAATCCTCGGGAAACTCAGCGGTATGGCCAAAGCGGCATCGGACAAGAAATAGCAATTGTCATTCACGGATCGACGATGGTTCCACGAAAGCTTCGATCACCCAGGAGGGTGTAGTTCTATGGCAAAACAAATCGTAAGTGGTACGGATTCACGCGCGGCGATTCTGCGGGGCGTGAATACTCTGGCCGACGCGGTCAAGATCACACTCGGTCCTAAGGGTCGTAACGCGGTAATCGAAAAGAAATTCGGTAGCCCTGTAATCACGAAAGACGGGGTAACCGTTGCAAAAGAGATCGAACTCCAGGATCCGCTTGAGAATATGGGCGCACAGATGGTGCGTGAGGTGGCGTCTAAAACATCCGACGTTGCGGGCGACGGTACAACGACTGCGACCGTCCTAGCGCAAGCCATTTTCCGGGAAGGAGTACGAACCGTTGCAGCAGGCGCTAATCCGATGTCACTCAAGCGCGGTATCGACAAAGCCGTCGAGGTGGCTATCACCGAAATCAAGCGTCTCTCTCGCGAAGTTAAGGGCGAGATGATCTCCCAGGTTGGCACGATCAGCGCCAACACCGACAAGCAAATCGGTAGCCTCATCGCTGAGGCAATGAAAAAAGTTGGCAAAGACGGCGTGATCACCGTGGAAGAATCCAAGACGATGGAGACGACGCTGGAAGTGGTCGAAGGCATGCAATTCGACCGCGGCTACCTCTCTCCTCACTTTGTCACCGATCCAGGACGGATGGAGTGTGTCCTCGAGGACGTCAGCATCCTGATTCACGAAAAGAAAATCAGCTCGATGAAAGACCTGCTTCCGTTACTCGAGCAAACTGCCAAGACAGGCAAACCGCTGTTGATCATCGCCGAGGATCTTGAGGGCGAAGCTCTCGCTACGTTGGTCGTGAACAAGTTGCGCGGCACCCTTCATTGCGCGGCCGTGAAGGCCCCCGGATTCGGAGATCGCCGCAAGGCCATCCTCGAGGACATCGCTGTGCTCATCGGCGGCAAGGCGCTCACGGAAGAGCTCGGAATCAAACTTGAGAACGTCAAACTCGAGGACCTCGGGCGGGCAAAGAAAGTGACGATCGACAAAGACAACACCACTATCGTTGCGGGCTCCGGAAAAGCGGATGAGATCAAGGCGCGCATAAATCAACTTCGTACACAAATTGAAGATTCGACCTCCGATTACGACAAGGAAAAGCTACAAGAACGCCTCGCCAAGCTGGTCGGCGGTGTCGCCATTATTAAGGTAGGCTCCGCAACCGAAACCGAATTGAAGGAAAAGAAAGCGCGTGTCGAAGACGCGATGCATGCAACGCGTGCCGCAGTGGAAGAAGGTATTGTCTCAGGCGGCGGAACTGCTCTTCTTCGTTGTCTGCCTGCTCTCGAAAAGCTCAAGCTCCACGATGACGAAGCAACCGGAGTGAACCTCGTAAAACGCGCTCTCGAAGAGCCTTTGCGTCAAATCGCTCAAAACGCCGGATACGAAGGAGCCGTCGTGGTTGGGCGCGTTCGCGAATCGAAGGACGACAATTTTGGCTTTAACGCGGAAACGGGCGAATTCGGCGACTTGATTAAGGCTGGCGTGATCGATCCGGCTAAGGTAACGCGCCTCGCGCTCCAGAACGCCGCCTCCATCGTCTCTCTAATGCTCACCACTGAAGTCCTTATAGCCGAAGATACCGAGGAAAACCCGGCAGCGGCTGTTGCGAGTCACGGTAGCGGTTACTGAGTTTGAAAAAAATGGGCATGAGGTATGCGTGGGAGATCCCTTACTTTCTCGCGATTTTACAAACCGATGAAGCCTCCAGGACTAGAGCGGTTTACGAGGCAATCGAGGCTATGCAACAAGCGACGCCTCACCGCAGTCAACGGCGCGGAGGAGGTTGCATTGATGAGTGCCGAGGCCGGAGTGCAAGTGCTGATCGCGGAAATGACTGCGGAGTACGTTTGAACGTGATTCGCATCGAGGAT
>CAWKNS010000025.1:0-47299 GCA_963850795.1 uncultured Acidobacteriota bacterium
GGCCGCGTGAGTCAGCGCATCCGCGCCGTTTTGCAGCGGTGCAAAGTTGAGATGTGGCGGCATCTCTTGCTTTGCCGGCGGCACGTATTTTTGTTTCGGGTCGGCGCTGGCGGTGAAAGCGCCTTCGTCGATTTCGAGATTGCGTTCGCGAATTTCGTTCTGTTGTTGCACGCCATAGCTCTGCAGCCCGCGAACGTACGTTTGAATGGTTTCCGCCTGGTCGGAGAAGTCGAACGGCAAGAGATCCGCGTTCGCGAGACGCATCACCGTTGTTCCCGCAACCTGTGCGAGAGCTTTGCCATATGCGAAGTCGGTGTCGCTGAAGTGCGTATACCAGTAAAAATCGTCGTAGATCGAATGGTAGATGCCGCCCTGATCTTCTCCACCAAAGCCATAGTTGAGCACGGCGATCCCAAGGAAATTCTGGAATCCAGCGTGGTCGGAGCCGCCGCCGGAAATGTCGATGCGCAAGTCGGAGCGGGATCGCAATTCGGCGCGGGCGTCATCCGAACCGGCGTCGGCGATGCTCTTGAGTTGCCACCGCTTCCAGACGGAAAGCTTGGTCTCAGGATCGGCAACATCGCGCGCGACATCGTTTGCCAATTTTTCAAGCGAGTGCGCGCCATCCACGCCCAGGAAGCCGCGACCATTCGTATCGGAATTCACGTAGGCCACCGCGTTCCGCCGAAGTTCGTCGGCGTGCGTTTCGAGCCACTCGACCGATCCCAGCAACCCCGGTTCCTCGCCGTCCCACGCGCAATAGACGATCGTCCGCTTCGGCTTCCAGCCGGCCTTCACAAGTTCGCCAAGAGAACGCGCCTCTTCCAGCACGGCGATCAATCCGGAAATCGGATCTTCGGCTCCGTTCACCCAGGCGTCGTGATGATTGCCGCGAATAACCCACTCGTCGGGAAATTCGGAACCCGGAATTTTCGCGATCACGTCATACAGCGGCTTCATCTCCCAGTTCGAAAACATCTTGAGATGAACTCTCGCCGGCCCGGGTCCGATGCGATAGGTGATCGGCAGTCCGCCACGCCACGCTTCGGGAACAACCGGCCCGGTGATCGCGGAGAGCAGCGGCACAGCGTCGCCATACGAAATCGGCATCACCGGAATTGTCGTCGTCGTCGGCGCATTCTTGATCGGGCAGACGCTTCGCATCAGCCGTCGCGCCAACACTGGGCGTCAGCGGGTCGCCCATGAATTCGGTGGAGTCCTGCACGCTGCCGCGCTGCACGCCTTCGCGGGCCGCAACCCGCCTTGCGGATAACGTTTCGCCCGCCGAGTAGCCATCGTCGCGCGGATCGGAATAAATGATGCAGCCAACCGCGCCATGTTCGGCGGCAACTTTGGGCTTGATGCCGCGCCACGCATGACCATAGCGCGCGATAACGATCGCGCCTTTCACCGAAATTCCGTGGCGCGCGAGCGTTTCGTAGTCCTCTGGAATGCCGTAGTTCACGTAAACCAGCGGGCCGGTAACGTCGCCGTCGGCGGAGTACGCGTTGTACGTCGGGAGTTGTTCCGATTGCTGGTCCGACGTCGGATCCTGCGGAAGCGCCGGCTCCTGCAACTTGGCGGTGAATTTCGGTCCGCCATCGACAAGTTCCACGAGGCGCTCTTTGGGCGTCGGGAAAAGAACGCTGAATGTTTCGATATGCGCGTCGAAGCCGAACTCTTTGAATTTCGCAAGAGCCATTCGGCGTTGTCTTTGTCATATGGCGAGCCGACGTGGTGCGGATGCGCCGTAAGCCGCTGCATGTATTCGCGCAGCTTGGCCGGATCGGGCAGTGGCACGAAATTTTTCTTCCCAGCCGCGCTCCGTGCGCGAAGACTGCGCGGAAAAGCCAGCGATCACCGGCTCATCGGCGGCAATGTGACGGCCAAACGGCAACAACGTAGCTACAACTAGAATCGCGGACGCAAGAGTGGCTCGACAAAGCATGTGGGCTCCAAATTTGCGTCGGTATTTTGCCTGAAGCGCCGCGAGATTGGAAATCACCAAATGCGGTGGACGCCGTAATCGTCAAAATCGAATCGCGCGTGACGATGGGGACGCTCTCTATCTCGGCCTGAGCGATCAACACTCGATCAAATGGGTCTTTATGATTCGTAGGTAGTAAAGCAGCTCGAACCGCATGCCTTGCTGAGATTGGAAGCTCAACAAATCCGGCGGCGTCGAGTTCCTTCTGAAAGTCGTTACCAAATTCGGCGCTTTGAGCTTTCCGTTTGATGTTTGATCGCGATTTCCCACAACGAACCTGCCGAAACCAACACCTGGGTCTCGGGATCCTCAATGCCCTCCGTGCTTCCGTGGATAGTCGACTATCGCTTTCCATCCACCATAGCAGCGCGTGTATATCAAGAAGAATCGCGTTCACTCGAAGCCCAAATCCTTTAACTCTTTGCGTGTCAGCGGCTTAAAAGAGTCATCCGAATACGAGATCTTGCCTTTCAACTGTCCGGGCACGCGTTTCTTGCGCGTGTTGGTCAGGGGAACGATCTTCACAACCGCATTTTTGCCGCGCGCGATCACGACTTCTTTACCGCGGCATGCTTCGCGAATGAGCTTCGATAGGTTCGTCTTGGCTTGATGGACGGTGTACATGGTTAGCTAAGCATACTAGCTAATCTGTTCCGGGTGCAACCACGGTGCGTTAAGTGATGCGATAGGACTCGGTGTGTTCGGAGCGGACCATCACCAAGCCTTGCGGATGGGACGGTCGGTCCGGACTTCGAACGGTCGCGCAACTCGAACAATCGATCAATATCATCGGGCGCTGAGCTTCCCTTGCCCGACGTGCAAGAGCGTGCCGACCATTTTGCGAACCATGTAGCGAAAAACGAACGACCATGCACGGTAAAGACGAGTTCCTGATCATCGGCCGTTGAGCGCACTAACTCCGTCGAAAAAATCTCGCGCTTCATCTCGCGCTCTTTGTCGTCTTCGTCGGAACCCGTCGAAGCCGCGAACGAAGTGAAGTCGTGAACGCCCACAAACTTAGCCGCCGCCACCCTCATCGCGTCTTCATCCAGCGGCCAGGGATAGTGCAGCACATACCGCCAAATCATCGGCGGTAGAACTCGCCCGCGATAGATTCGGTAGCGATACACTTTACCAATCGCCGAAAACCGCGCACTGAAATCCGGCCCGACCTCTTCCGCGTCCACGATCCGAATCGTCGGCGGCAACATGCAATTCAACGCATGCTGAAATTCTCCAGCCGACATCGTCGACTGCGTCTTAAAGCTGGCAACTTGCCCAAGCGCGTGCACGCCTGCATCCGTGCGCCCCGTGCCCGCAAGCTGCACGTTTCCTGCGTCAATTTGCGAAGGATGCCGACAACTTCGCCCTGGATGGTGGGTTTGCCCGGTTGAAACTGCCAACCGTGAAAATCCGTGCCGTCGTAAGCAATCGTGAGCTTGAAATAGCGCATGCCTGGAAGATATTTTACAGGTTTAATTTTTGGGGTTTCGATCACGCAGAGCGCACAAACCGGCTTCCCGGCTTCACCGCCGCGCTGCCGTCGCGGCAGAGCGGGCAGTCGTCCGGCTCATAGCTCGCAATCGGCAAATCCAACAAAGCCTGCGCCTCCACCGGAAACTCAATCTTGCCACCGCTACGATCGATCAATGCCCCCGCCGCAACAACGCGCCCGCCCGCCTCTTCGACAACGCGAATCGCCTCCTGCGTCGAGCCGCCGGTCGTCCACACATCTTCAATCACCAGCACGTGCTGATCCGGCTTGAAGCGAAAATCCGCGCCGCAAACACATCGAGCCGCTGGCGTCGCGCTCCACAAACATCGCCGGCGCGCCCGCTCCTGCCAATCCCGCTTTAGGCTGCGGCAACGCGCGAGCCACTTCCTGCCCAATGATCAGTCCACCCATTGCCGGCGACACCACCGCCTCAATCGTGGGCGTCCGAAAACAGTGCCGCCAACTCCTGCCCCAATTTTTCGGCGAAGCGCGGATATTGCAGCACCTGCGCGCACTGCACGTACGTCCCGCTATGCAGCCCGCTGGAGAGTTCGAAATGCCCATGCCGAACCGCCCCAGCACTCTCAAATATTTTCAGCAATTCTTCTCGCTTGAGCATCTCTTTCCAAGACCTCGCGCCGATCAACCAACCTAAATCCCACCATCAGATAACGGCCCACGCTACCACAGCATCGAACGTCTCAACGGCACGGCGATGGCCCGCGAATAGGCACTCAATCAGGGGTGATGGAGCTAACCCGAAACACCCGTAAACGTCGAATCGTCAGCAGCCTAGCCGCCGTGTGTTTCGTTGTCAAGGAAACGGCTGCCTGCTAGACTCCAAAGTTCGAGTTTTAGCTCGGTCGCACGCCTCTTCGTGCCCTTTTTTCGCGGTTTTGCATGAAACAAAGTGGGTCCTGTTGACGTTGTAACAGGAGGAACACCATTTTGCGCTTATTCTGATTCGCGCTTGGTCGAAGATCAATTCGAGGAGTGACACAAGATATGAACCTGTTACGGTTGACCGCAAAGCCGTCGTCCCCAGATGTCTCGGCGAAGCGGCCGGCCACGCGCCAGCGCGCGGTGGCCCAGTCGATTTTTGGATATTCACGGCAGGCAACACGTGCCCTAACGGCGGCCTTGCTGGCCGCGGCGCTTGCCGGCGGAACAGGCGCGCCCGCTTTCGCGCAGGATCCTGGAGGAAGCCCGCCACCGGACCAGCAGCAACAGCGTCCCGAGCTTCCCACCCCTCAGTCGCCTGAGCAAAATCGCCCGAATCAAGATCCGAACGCCCCGACACAACCGCCGCAACCGGTCTACGGATCGGGCCCGACGAACCCACCAATTCCAGTCTCACTGGGCGTCGGGAAGTACAACTATCAAAACGCGCCGAAGCCGTTCCCCAATTTGTTCGCGCCTTACCGCGGCATGGAAATTCCAGAATTCAACACATCGAACAAACCTCGCGTTGAGCAATTGATCCATGACGGCAAGCTTGAAATCACGCTCCAGGACGCCGTCGAACTCGCGCTCGAAAACAACATGGACATCGCGGTCGCGCGTTATCAACCGTGGTTCGCCGACACCGACATCCTGGCCACCAAGGGCGGCGGTCAGGCGCAGGGCACCAACGGCGCCGAGGTCTTCTTCTCGACCGCGAACACCCCGTTTTTGAATTTGGACCCGGTGCTGACCGGAACCGTCGATTTTGCCAACGTGTCCACTCCGATCAACAACCCGTTCATCTCCGGTACGGGCACGACCTCCAATCAATTGACTGGATTGATCAGCCACAGCTCGCAATACAACTGGCAGTATGTCCAGGGATTCACGTCCGGCACATCGGTAACGGCCGCATGGGATAACACGCGCTCTTCGTCGAGCATCGCGGCTAACTTATTCAATCCGTCCGTTCAATCGACTCTTACGGTCACCTTTCAGCAGCAGTTGCTAAACGGTTTCGGCTTCGCGCAAAACCGCCGCAACATCCTCATCGCCAAGAACAACCGCAAACTCGCCGACTACCAGTTTTCGCAGCAAGCGATCACGACCGTCACCAACGCGATCACCGCGTATTGGGAGCTGGTCTACGCGCGCGAAAACGTCAAAGTGCAAGAACAAGCCGTCACGGTTTCGACGAAGCTCTACGGCGACAACAGGAAGCAACTCGAAATCGGAACCATGGCGCCTCTCGAAGTCACGCGCGCCGAATCGGAATTGGCAGGAGATCGCCAAAACTTGATCCAAGCGCAGACTGTGAAATTGACGGACGAACAGATCCTGAAGAACGCCATCGTGCGCGATCCCCTGTCGCCGACGTTGGCAAACATCGAAATCGTTCCGCTCGATCATCCGAATCCGCCTGAAGCGGTGGAGGCAGCAACATTTGAGGACGCAGTGAAAGAAGCGTTCGCAAAGCGCCCCGACTTGCAAGTGCAAGCGATCAACGTAACCAACTCCGGCATCGACGCCAAGGCCAACCAGCAAGCTTTGCTGCCGACGGCGACGCTCTTCGCTCAATATTCCAGCACGGGCTTGGCCGGTAATTCAGCGATCATCACAGGATCAACCACCAGCGCCGGCACACCGATCGTCGGAGCGGATGGAACGCCGATCACCGTCCTAGACGCAACCGGAACTCCAGTCCAAGTCTTCGAACCCAACAGCGCCGCAGTAACCAACGGCATCAGCAAGCAGGGATTCGGGACCGCTCAGAACCAGATCTTCCACAATGACTTCCCGAGCTACATCGTCGGTCTCAACCTTACGCTGCCGATTCGTAATCGTGCGGCGCAGGCGGCCTACGAACGTGCGACGCTCAACCATAGGGCGATCGAAGCGCAGTTGCAGCAGTTGAAGAACGCAGCGGTGCTCGACGTGCGGAATACGTTCATTGCGCTGACGCAGGATCGCGCTCAGGTGCAAGCCGCCAGCAAAGCGCGCGAGCTGCAACAGCAGACGTTCGACGCCGAGCAGAAGAAATACCAACTCGGCGCATCGACCGTTTTCAACGTCATCTTGACGCAACGTGACTTGATCAGCGCTCAAGGCAACGAAATCCGCGCGTTGGCGAACCTCGTTGAAGCGAAAGCCAACTACGAGCGCGCGGTCGGTCGCACCCTCGAAGTGAATCGCGTCACGATTGCGGATGCGAAGCACGGGCAGGTGGAGCATGACTCGTTGATCCCTGGCACGCTCAACGGCCAAGTCGTCGGCGTCGATAAAATCTTCGACAACAAGGACACCAAGAAGGAAGGCCAGCGATAGTCTCGTAGCCTCAGCCATCCAACTCTAGGAACCGAACTCCGAAGCCGGCGGCCACAAGCCGTCGGCTTTTGATTTGATAGGGTGGCCTGTGGGCCGCGTACGCCAGGCGCCACCCATTGACGTTCACGCAGCCTGAGACAGCCCCCGAGACGTCCCGGTATTGCCCTAAGCGCTTGATGCGCATAAGATTTCTTTATTGGGCGTTTCTATCGGGCAAAGTTGCTCGCGCGACGACCAACCTCTATGAGCGACGTACTCAAGGTCGGCAGCCAGACCGTCGTCCCCGCCGAATCTCCGGCTTCCTCTCGAAATCCATCCCCTGAAGAGAAATCCTGGGAAAAGAACACGCTCGCCCCGACTTTGGCCAAAAGCCCCGAGCGCCAAGCCGAATTCACAACGATTTCGAATTATCCGATCCGGCGTCTCTATACGCCCGGCGATCTTCCCGACTGGAACGCCGAACGCGATCTCGGCTATCCCGGCGAACCGCCGTACACGCGCGGCATTCACTCGACAATGCATCGCGGCCGCCTCTGGACGATGCGCCAGTTCGCCGGCTTCGGCACCGCCGAAGACACGAATCAGCGCTTTCGCTATTTGCTTCAGCAAGGCCAAACCGGGCTATCGACCGCGTTCGATCTGCCCACACTGATGGGCTACGACTCCGACCATCCACTCTCCGAAGGCGAAGTCGGCAAGTGCGGCGTCGCGATCAGCTCGCTCGCCGACATGGAAGTTCTCTTCGATCAAATCCCGCTCGCGAATGTCACGACGTCGATGACGATCAATTCGCCAGCCGCGGTGATCTGGGCGATGTACCTAGCGGTCGCCGAAAAACAAGGCGCCGACCTCAAGAAAATCTCGGGCACGCTGCAAAACGACATCCTGAAGGAATACATCGCGCAGAAGGAATACATCTATCCGCCCGAGCCGTCGATGCGTCTCGTCATCGACACGTTCGAATTCGGCGTGAAACACACGCCCAAGTTCAACACGATCTCCATCAGCGGCTACCACATCCGCGAAGCCGGCTCGACCGCGATTCAGGAATTGGCGTTCACGTTGCGCGACGGCCTCGAATACGTCGAGTGGGGCATGCGCCGCGGCCTCAACGTCGATGAATTCGTCCCGCAACTCTCCTTCTTCTTCAACGCGCACAGCGACTTCTTCGAAGAAATCGCCAAGTACCGCGCCGCACGGCGCATCTGGCACAAAGCGATGGTCGAGCGCTACGGCTCGAAAAATCCTCGCGCATGGGCGCTGCGATTCCACACGCAGACCGCCGGTTGCTCGCTCACCGCGCAGCAGCCGTACAACAACGTTGTGCGCACGGCGTTGCAGGCTCTGGCCGCCGTTCTCGGCGGAACACAATCGCTGCACACGAACTCACTCGATGAAGCATGGGCTCTTCCGACCGAATTCGCGGCGACAATCGCGCTGCGCACGCAACAGATCATCGCCCACGAGACCGGCGTCACAAACACCGTCGATCCGCTTGGCGGCTCCTACTTCGTCGAAGCTCTCACCAACGAAATCGAACGTGGCGCGTGGGACTACATCGAAAAGATCGACGCCCTCGGCGGCATGGTCGCCGCCATCGAGCGCGGTTACCCTCAGCGCGAGATCGCCGAAGCCTCTTATCGCTATCAAGTCGCCCTGGATAAAAAAGAAAAGATCATGGTTGGCGTCAACGATTACGTCGCCCAGGAGAAGCCTCTCGATATTTTGCAGATCGACGAAACCGTCGCCCATCGACAGGCCGAGCGCCTCGCTAAACTGCGCGCCGAACGCTCCAGCGATGCCGTCGCGCGACAACTCGCCGCCCTGCGAAAAGTCAGCAAGGGCAACGAAAATCTCATGCCCTTCATCCTCGACGCCGTAAAGTCCTACGCCACCCTCGGCGAAATCTGCGACGCCATGCGCGACACCTTCGGCACTTACGAAGAAGTCGCCATCACCTAGCCCATGCCAGAAAAAAAGATCCGAGTTTTAATCGCCAAACCAGGTCTCGACGGCCACGACCGCGGCGCCAAGGTAATCGCTCGCGCGTTGCGCGACGCCGGTATGGAAGTCATCTACACCGGCCTGCGCCAGACGCCCGAGATGATCGCCACCGCCGCCGTGCAGGAAGACGTCGATGTCATCGGCCTTTCAATCCTCAGCGGCGCGCACAACACGATCTGTCCACAACTAATGAAGCTGCTGAACGAAAAAGGCATGACTGACGTCACCGTCCTGCTCGGTGGCATCATCCCCGAAGCCGACGTGCCCGAGCTGAAAAAAATCGGCATCTCCGGAATTTTTCTTCCCGGCACTTCGACGCAAGACATCGTCGACTTCATCCACAAACGCATCGAGCGCTAGCGAGCCTTTGTACGGGCGCAGCACTGCTGCGCCCCATGTCCGCAAGATCGATCCGCTGACGAACCCTCTCGCGCCCCTGCACTATTGCTTTCCGTCCTTCTCGCGCCCCTTATATCTCTCCCGCACTCCCCGCATCATCCGCGACACCTTCGTCTTGTACTCGTGCATCGCTTCCGGATCGCTCTTTCTCCGCTGAAATTCCTGCTCCCGCTCGAGTTTCTTACGATTCTCGACACGCGATTCGTCGAGCGTCCCGCTCTCAACAGCAGCGCGAACCGCACATCCCGGCTCGCCTTCATGCCGGCAATCGCCGAATCGACACTCACGTGCGAGTTCCTCGATGTCCGCAAATGTCTCCTTTATCCCGCTATCGACATTCCACAACCCAAACTCCCGCAGCCCCGGCGTGTCCATCAGCAGTCCACCGCCGGGCAGACGAAATATCTGCCGCGCCGTCGTCGTGTGCCTTCCCTTGCTATCCGCTTCTCGCGTCGGCTTTGTGGCCTGCTTCTCTTCGCGCAGCAATCGATTCACAAGCGTCGACTTCCCCACTCCCGAGGATCCAAGCAACACAATCGTCTTCCCCGGCGACAGCAGCGTCCTCCAACGCCTGCATTCCCTGCCCCGTCCGCGCACTCAACGCAATCACCGGCACGCCGATCGCGACGCGCTCCGTCTCCGCAACACGCGCCGCGACGTCGTCGCACTCGTCCTCCTTGTTCAACACAATCACCGGCGACACTCCCGAATCCCAACACTGCGCCAGATACCGCTCAAGCCTTCGCGGACTGAAATCCATATCCAGAGCCGCCACCAGAAAACGCCATATCGACGTTCGCGGCGATAACTTGCTGCTCGACCCGCTTGCCCGGTGCTTTCCGCGAAAACACACCACGCCGCGGCAGCACCCAATGCAAAATCGCCCGCTCGTCACCAACAACTTCGGCCGCCACCCAATCGCCGACAGCAGGCCAAGCTCCCTCACCTTCAACATCAGCAACACCGCGCAATTTCCCCGAAGCTTCCGCCCAGAACTCATGTACGGGCGCAGCACTGCTGCGCCCCAGCTTGCCCAGACCTAAACCCGATCGCGATTCGGTTTTTTCCTGCTCGCCAAATTCGCCCGCAACTCTCCACAACCCTCGTTGCTGCGAAATAACTCGCGCTGGCTTCACCGCACTCTCTTCATCCCCAAACCGCTCCCTCCACAACGCCTCGAAATATCCGTTCCACCCCAAATCCTCTAGACGCACTCGCGCACCCTCCTGCCACCAAGCGGCGGCATCGACACCACGTCCGCGAGAACGCAGTGCAGCAGCGCGATTCGCCGTCACGCAAAAAACAAACGTGCCAGCACAATCGCAGACTCAACAGCTCAACTGATTGAATGGAAAAAGTGGGCGGCGCTACTTGCCTGAGGAGTCCGAGGAAGAAAGTCCGGAGGCACACCCGCCCGCAAGAACTTCGACATGGGTCGTCACAGGCGCCTCCAAGGCAGAATTGCGGCTAAGCCAGCCCGCTGCGGCACAGTATATCCGACCCGTTGCATTTTGTCCGCGCAATTCCCCACCCGAACTCGCACTCGCCTGTCGAAGCCCGTATACTGAATTGCCTGCTGACATCACTGGGCGATCCGCTTTAAGCAGATCGGCAACATCCGCTACTTCGCCACGAGGGATTGCGAGTGCCTGCGTCCGTCCTGAAAACCGCCGTTAACACCAAGTCTCCCGACTTCGCCAAAAACAGCCGCAAGGTCGTCGATCTCGTCGCTCAAATCAAGAATGAAGAAACGCAGATCGCGCAAGGCGGCGGCGCGAAGGCCATCGAGTCGCAGCACAAAAAAGGCCGCCTCACCGCTCGCGAACGCATCGCAAAGCTCATCGATCCCGGCTCACATTTCTCCGAACTGGGCGCCTACGCCGCCTAGGAAATGTACGAAGAATGGGGCGGCGCGCCCGCAGCCGGCACCGTCACCGGCCTCGCCCGCGTCTGCGGCCGCATGTTCATGCTCATCGCCAACGACGCCACCGTGAAAGCCGGCGCCTTCTTCCCGATGACCGCGAAAAAAGTCATCCGCGCGCAAAACATCGCCATCGACAATCGCATCCCCACAATTTATCTCGTCGATTCCGCCGGCGTTTTTCTGCCGCTCCAGGAAGACGTTTTCCCAGACACCGACGATTTCGGCCGCGTCTTCCGCAACAACGCCGTGATGAGCGCGCAGGGCATTCCGCAGATCACCGCCATCATGGGCATGTGCGTCGCCGGCGGCGCTTATCTCCCGGTGATGTGCGATCACATTTTGATGACCGAAGGCTCCGGCCTTTTCCTCGCCGGTCCCGCGCTGGTGCAAGCCGCCATCGGGCAAAAATATTCCGCCGAAGAACTCGGCGGCGCGAAAATGCACTCGCAGATCAGCGGCACCGTCGATTTCCGCGAGCCCGACGACGACGCCTGCATCGGCCGCATCCGCGCGCTCGTCGACAAAATGGGCGCGTCGAATCCATCGCCGTTCAGCCACGTCGCATCGCGCGAGCCGCTCTATCCCGCCAGCGAGATTTACGGCATCTTCTCCAACGATCCCGGCAAGCAGTACGACATGCGCGAAATCATCGCGCGCATCGTGGACGCCAGCGAGTTCGAGGAATATCGCGCCGAATACGGCGAAACCGTGCTCTGCGGCTACGCCCGCATCGGCGGCTGGGCCGTCGGCATCGTCGCCAACCAGAAAAAACACGTCCACACGCTCGCCCGCGGCTCCGATCAAAAGCGCATCGAGTTCGGCGGCGTCATCTACACCGAGTCCGCCGAAAAAGCCGCGCGCTTCATCCTCGACTGCAACCAGAATCGCATCCCGCTGATTTTCTTGCACGACGTGAACGGCTTCATGGTCGGCAAAGACGCCGAGTGGAGCGGCATCATCCGCGCCGGCGCAAAAATGGTCAACGCCGTGTCCAACAGCGTCGTGCCCAAAATCGCCGTCATCTGCGGCGGCAGTTTCGGCGCCGGACATTACGCCATGTGCGGCAAAGCCTACGATCCGCGCTTCATTTTCGCGTGGCCCACCGCGCGCTACGCCGTGATGAGCGGCGACGCCGCCGCCGGCACGCTCGCCGAAATCAAACTCAAGCAACTCGAGCGCGAAGGCAAAAAAGTCGACGAGAAGGCCAAGCAGGAACTACTCGCCTCGATCAGAGCCACCTACGACACAACAGTCCGACCCGCGCTACGCCGCCGCCCGCCTGTGGGTCGACGCCATCATCGACCCCGCGCAAACCCGCGACGCGCTGATCGGGGCCCTCGAAGCCGCCGCACTAAATCCCGCATCCCCGAATTCAAAACCGGAGTCCTGCAAACGTGAAGAGGTCGACAGTCGACAGTTGAAAGTCGAAAGCAAGAAAGAAGAGCAAGAGGAAGAGCGGTATGCAGCGTTTCACAGAATTGAAAGTTTGGCAGCGAGGCCACGCGCTGGTGTTAAGTGTCTATCGAATGACAATAGGATTCCCGCCGAATGAGCGATATGGTCTGACGTCGCAGATTAGGCGAGCAGCCCTCTCCGTTCCCACGAATATCGCGGAGGGCTCGAAGCGTCTTACCGCTCAAGAGTATTCTCGCTTCCTGAACATCGCCGAAGCTTCATTGGCCGAAACCGAATATCTGCTGATGGTTAGCCGAGATCTCGGATACATCACCACGTTTATGGCCGACAAAGCATTCACCGAAGTTTCTGAACTTTCTCGAATGCTGCATGGCCTTCGAAAAATGGAACCAGTAAAACTGATCGAATGCCCGCGCGATGCCTGGCAAGGATTGCCGGACTTCATCCCCACCGAATACAAAGCCGAATATCTGAAAGCGCTGCTCGCCGCGGGATTCAAACACATCGACGCCGTCAGCTTCGTCTCGCCCAAACACGTCAAGCAAATGGCCGACAGCGAAGAAGTCATGCGCCAACTCTACGCTTCCCTCTCCAAAACGCCGAACGGCCCGAAATCATCGGCATCGTCGTGAACGAAAAAGGCCTCGAGCGCGCCCTCGCCACTCCCGGCGTCACCACCATCGGCTACCCCTACTCCATCTCCGCCTATTTCCGCCGCGCCAACGCCAACATGACCCGCGCCGAATCCCGCCGCCTCGTCGAAAAACTAAAAAAAGACACCACCGCCGCAAGCCGAGATCTCGTCATCTACATCTCCATGGCCTTCGGCAATCCCTACGACGAACCCTGGGGCGCCGAAATCGTCCACGAAGCTCTCGAGTGGCTCAAAGACATCCGCGTCCGCACCGTCTCTCTCGCCGACACCGTCGGCACCGCCGATCCCAAACTCGTCGGCGAACTTTTCCGCGACGTCAAAGATCACGTCGCAGGCATCGAACTCGGCGTCCATCTCCACAGCCGCCCCGAAAACGCCGAAGAAAAAATCCTCGCTGCCTACGAAGCCGGCTGCCGCCGTTTCGACTGCGCGCTCACCGGACTCGGCGGCTGCCCCTTTGCGGGAGACAATTTAGTCGGCAACATCGCGACCGAGCAGGTCATCGCCGCGCTCAAAAAGCCGGCGCCGATCCCGGCATCGATCCCGCGCGCCTCGACACGATTCTGGCGATGACCAACGAAATCCGCTCCACATACGCCCACGCACCGATCGTGAATTCGGCGACAAGTCTGAGGTCTCGATCGAAATGTAGCTCGACACTTCTGATCTCGACTGTAAAGACTCGCAATCGCCATCATCACGCTCAATCGCCCCGACAAGCGCAACGCGATCTCTCCGCAAATGATCGCCGACATCCAGTCCGCCCTCGACGCCATCGAAAAAAATCACGCCACCCGCGTGGGCATCATCACCGGCGCCGGCAAAGCTTTCTGCGCCGGCATGGACCTCGACAAACTCGCCGCCGCTCGCCACGCAAACTCCCGCCGAAAATCAGGAAGATTCCCGCCGCATGGCCCAAATCTTGCGCCGCATCTGGTGCTTCCCTCGCCCAACATCGCCGCCGTCAACGGCGCCGCCTACGCCGGCGGTTGCGGCATCGCCACGCTCTGCGACTTCACTTTCGCCGTTCCCGAAGCCGAATTCGGCTACACCGAAGTAAAAATCGGCTTCCTCCCCGCCATCGTCTCCGTTTTCCTCACGCGCCAGATCGGCGAAAAGCGCTCCCGCGATCTCCTTCTCACCGGCCGCATCATCACCGCGCCGAAGCCCGCGAAATCGGCCTGGTCACCGAAATCGTCCCCGCCGATCGTTCATCAACGCGCGCCCACGAACTCGCAGCAACGCTCATCGCCGCCAGCCCCAACAGCCTCGCCCGCGCCAAACATCTGCTGACCTCCGCCGCCGCCGCCGGCATCGACGCCGACCTCGAACGCGCCATCATGGAAAATGCCCGCATCCGCTCACCGCCGATTTCAAAGAAGGCGTCGCCTCATTCCTGGAAAAACGCAAGCCAGTCTGGCAAAGTAAACTGGAAGACTGAATCCTCACTACATGCAACCCATCGAATATCACGACACCACGCTACGGGTGCGCTACGCCGAAACCGATCAGATGGGCGTCGTCTACCACTCCAACTATCTAATTTGGTTTGAAGTCGGCCGCGTCGAGCTCATGCGCGCCCTCGGCTTCGACTACAAAGTGATGGAAACCGAAGACGACTGTTTCATCGTGGTCGCCGAAGCCATTGCCGTTACCTTCACCGGCGCGC
Source organism: uncultured Acidobacteriota bacterium (assembly GCA_963850795.1). Lineage (GTDB taxonomy): Bacteria > Acidobacteriota > Terriglobia > Acidiferrales > UBA7541 > Acidiferrum. The sequence continues at coordinate 14,817 of CAWKNS010000025.1, forward strand.
TACGATCAAGTGCTGCGCATCCGCACCCGCATCGCCGAATGGCGCAATCGCATCATAAAATTTTCCTACGAAATTTTTCTCGACGAGACAGTCGCTTGCTCGCCACCGGCGAGACCATGCACGTCATTTGCGGCCGCAACGGCCGCCCCAAATCGCTTCCGCCGAAATACCGCGACGTACTGTTTCACGTCGAACGTCCCAAACCCAGACCGGAGAAACTGCATGACTGCCGCCTGCATCCGCCGTCCAGCTCACTGGCAACGACCTCACCTTCGCGCAGCTTTACGACGTCGCGCTCCACGGCGCCAAAGTCTCGCTCGCACCCGACGCCATCGAACGCATGAAAGCCTCGCGCGCCATCGTCGATCGCGTCGTTTCCAGCGGCGAAACCGCCTACGGCATCAACACCGGCTTCGGCAAACTCGCTTCCGTCCGCATCTCCACCGAACAAGTCCGCCAGCTCCAGGTCAATCTCGTTCGCTCCCACGCCTGCGGAGTCGGCGCTCCTCTCAGCGAAGCCGAAACGCGCGCGATGATGCTCCTCCGCGCCAACGCGCTCGCCAAAGGACTCAGCGGCATCCGCCCCGAAACCGTCGAAGCCCTCTGCGCAATGCTCAACGCCAAGAGTTCACCCAGTCATTCCCTCACAAGGTTCCGTCGGCGCATCCGGCGACCTCGCCCCTCTCGCGCATCTCGCGCACGTCGTCATCGGCGAAGGCCACGCCCGCATCGGCGGAAGCAGCGGCGAAATCGTCTCCGGTGCCGACGCCATGCGCCAAGCCAACATCAAGCCAGTCGCACTCGAAGCCAAAGAAGGTCTTTCCCTCCTCAACGGCACGCAAGGCATGCTGGCGTTACTCAGCCTCTCTCTTCGCGACGCCGACATCGCCACCGACACCGCCGACGTCGCCGCCGCTCTTTCGCTTGATGCGCTCCGCGGCAGCCCCGGCGCCTTCGATTCGCGCATCATGCACGCCCGCGCCTACGCCGGCGCATCGATGACCGCGCGCAACCTTGCCCATCTCAACGAAGGCAGCCAGATCCGCGAATCCCACCGCGACTCCAACAAAGATCCCCGCGTGCAGGACGCCTACAGCCTCCGCTGCACCCCGCAAGTCCACGGCGCCGTGCGCGATTCCCTCGCGCAAGCCCGCGAAATGGCCGCCGTCGAACTCAACAGCGCCACCGACAATCCGTTAGTCTTCGCAAGCGCAGCGAGCGACACGGCACAACAAAAACCACCGGCGCGGGCGACATCATCAGCGGCGGCAACTTCCACGGCCAGCCGCTCGCCATGGCCGCCGACCAGGTCGCCATCGCCATCGCCACGCTTGGCGGCATATCCGAACGCCGCATCGAGCAGATGACGAATCCGCTCACCAGCATGCTCCCCGCATTTCTCACGCCCGAGCCCGGCCTTAACTCCGGCTTCATGATCGCGCAGGTCACCGCCGCCGCTCTCACCAGCGAAAACAAAGCGATCGCCACGCCGCATTCCGTCGATTCCATTTCCACTTCCGGCAATCAGGAAGACTACGTCTCCATGGGCATGAGCGGCGCCCGCCGCCTCAGCCGCATGCTCCAGAATCTCCGCCACACCATCGCCATCGAACTCCTCTGCGCCGCCCAAGGCATCGAACTCCTAGCCCCACTGCAAACCGGCACGCTCGCAAAAAGAGCCATCGCCGCCATCCGCGCCGTCTCCCCCAAAGTCGTCGAGGATCGCCCCCTCGCTCCCGACATCGAATCCGTTACCGCCAAGATCACCGACGCCACCTTCTCCTCAATCCTTCACTAACCGCGCTGTGGGGATTTCATTCGTCCTCGTGCGCACTATCTCAAGCCTGTCATCCCGAACGAAGTGAGAGATCTGCTTTTTGATTGTCGACACGTTTTGTCCTATGAGTCTCCTCGTCGAACAGGCCTCTGTGAACTCTGCGTCCTCTGTGGTGAATTGTCTTTTGCTAGCCTCATCGCCACAGCCTCCGTGACGCATAGTGACGCTTTAAGAAAACCCCGCACACAACTCCGCATCCAAAATTCCCCCATCCGCTAAACTCACCTTAAATCTGATTTCGCAATCATCCGCGACTCCGCCCGCGCACCACTGCGCGGAGCCGCACCTACCAGGCGGGCCCAAAGTGTTTGTAATGAGGAGAGATTCAACCGTGAACCGCCTTCGCTCCACGCCGAGCCCTAGCAAACTCAGCTCAATTTTCCCCGCGCTCGTGTCAATCGCCGCCGTCTTCATCCTCATCGGCGCCGCACAACTTCCCCGCCCCCACATCTCCTCCGTCCAGGACTGGACACACCACCACCTCATCTACTCCCAACCCTCCACCTGGGTTTCCGCCTGGAAAGCACAACAAGACCCGCGCTACTGGCAACAAAAAATCCGTCGCGGCGAGATGAACGAACGACGCACCCCGAACGCACTAAACGCTGCCTTCGAATCGCGCCAATCATTCGATTCGCTGCAATCGACGGACGCTCGCGAAACCGCCGAATCCCGACGCTGGGAACGATCCGAAGATGACAGCCCCAGCGCCGATTGGGTCCGCAGCCCCTTCCGCCTCCACGGCGGCCCAACTCCTCCACGCTGGTTCCACCACTCGCGCGAAATCCCCTTCGACCGCGACTGGGGCATGTCGTTAGGTGCCGGCGGCTCCACCGGCGTCCCCGTCAGCGGCACAACTTGGTTCCCCGTCTACCCCGCGAAATTCAATTTCAACGTCGCCGCGAACCCCGATTGCACAAATGACTTCGTCGTCTTTCCGACCAATCTCGTGGGCGGAGCGACGAAGGCAAGCATCATCGCCTATAACAAGCTCTACTCGGGCACTCCAGCCGCTACTGCGTTCTGCGGCACCGCAACGCCCGCGGTCTACTGGTCCTACAACACCAATTTCGACGCCGCGAACGCGGCGACGACGGGCACGGTCGCCAGTTCGCCAATTCTTTCCACAGACGGCAAAAAAATTGCCTTTATCGAAAATCGGGCTACAGGCGGAGCAATACTGCACCTCCTGCGCGCGAATCCCGGCGATGGCACAGCCATCAACGCTGCCGCAACCCCCACTCACGCTACGTCATGGACCGGCTGCCCAGCTTCCGGCTCCTGCATGATCAACATCGTTTTCGCCAACGTGGCCGCCGACACTGGATCATCCCCCTTCTATGACTACGCCCACGACGCTCTCTACGTCGGCGACAATGTCAGCGCGCTCCACAAATTCATCAACGTTTTCGGCACCACCGGCGCCACACCGAGCGAAGTCACGACCAGCCCGTGGCCCTTTGCAATCAATGGTACCGCCCAGTTGAATTCGCCTGTCTTAGACGGTGCCTCCGGCAACATCTTCGTAGACGATCTCAACGGAGTGCTCAGCTACGTTCGCGAGACCTTCAGCACGGTTGGCACCTGTAAGAGCGGCACTCCCCCTTGCATCGGATCGACGACAGTAAATCCTGTCTCAACACACTCGCTCATTGACGCACCGATCGTCGACTCCTCGACGCAAAAGGTCTTTGTGTTCTACGGGAACTACGACGACATCAACACCGCAGCCGTTCAGTCCGACACGGCACTCAGCGCGCAAATCCCGACTTTTACGGGTTCAAAAACTATCCAGCGTCACATGCATGCGGGAGCTTTCGACAACACGTATCTCACCGGCACCGGTAATACTGGACGCCTGTATGTTTGCGGCGCCTCGGCCTCCGGCCTGCCAACCCTAATGCGGGTTGGCTTCAACAACACCGCCACCACCTTCGCGAATAAAACCGGCACCATGAACACGACTGTGGACGCCACTCCGACCTTGCAAGTCGCGTCTGTTGCCGCCGCTGTCGATTGCGGTCCACTCACCGAATTTTTCAACACGAACGCCGCAACGAATCAGGATCAAATCTTCTTCGGTGTCGCGTCAAACGGAGCTGGCGCCGCCTGCTCCGCCACGGTGGGTTGCATAATGGCCGTTAACATCACCGGAACTCCAGGCGCTCTGGCTATTAACTCGTCCATCGCCGAAGTTAGCGGTCCCAGCGGCATCATCGTAGACAACAATGCGAACACCACGCCTATAACCGGATTCTCGCAAGCCTCCAGCCTCTACTTCTCCAATCAAGGCAACAGCACCGCCGCCATCGACATGCGGTGGCACCACCGGCGTAGGCTGCGCCGTCAAAGTCACCCAATCCGGCCTCAACTAATTTTTTGGGATATTGCTAGAATTAGCGATTCCTTCGGAAAATCCTTCTCGTCGTACAGCAACTCAGCATGGTCGATGAACGGACCTTTGAACATCTTCCGACCCTGCTTTCTAATTTTCAGTAGCGCCGCAACCCTAGCCTTGTCCTCTCGAACCCGGTCCAACTTTTCTTTCAACGCCACGGTCACAGCCACCGTAAGACTTTCCCCTGTCAGCTTCGCAAGCACCCGGGCCAATCTGTGCGCCTCTGGGTTCTTGATATTCAGTCTCTTCGCTGTCTTCTTAATCTTTCTAGCCATGATGCCCTCGGGCATCCATCAATTGCAGTTTGCGGGCCTCTTTGAGAACGGACTTCATCAGATGACAACTCGAATTCGCGCGATCGGGTTCACCAGTCACCACTCATCTCGCCAGCAGCGTCGACCTCAAATACGTCAGCATCCGATACCCCGCCACATGACTAAACCCCGCCAGCTCCAGCGAATAATGCCCGCAATGCAACTCCAGCGTCTTCGGCGCCGCATCGATTCGCCCGCAACGCCGCCAGCATCTGCTCCGTCAGCTCCGGCAAAAACGTCGGATCGTACTTCCCATACACCATGAACGCGTTCTTCCCCTTCCCCATCCCGCGCTCGACATACGGCATCGGACTCACCGGCGCCCAAAACTCGCGCAACTCATCCACCGTCACGTGCCCGCGCAGACCTTCCCACACATGCGTCGTCGTCATCCCCCGGCTCACCACATCCGCAAAGTGCGTCGACACATGAAAAAATCCGCCAGCCCGCAACGCATCGTCATGCACCAGCGTGATATATCCCACCGACGATCCGATACTCGTCCCCAAAATCCCCAACCGGTTAAATCCCACCGACTCCAGCCAGCGCAAACACCGCCGCGTATCCTGCACCGCCTGCCGGTTCGCCTGTAGCGTTAAGCCAATGTTCGGCCCAACAAGCTGATCCGCCCGCTCGTGCCCCTTCGCCATGCGCCGGTCGTGATACGGCAAACTCAGCCGCAGCACGCTCACGCCAATCCGTTGCAGCCACTCGCAGAGCCCGCGCTGCCCATGCCACTTCGCATTCCAGTTCGGCAGCAACACCACCGCCGGCCACAGTTTCGTCCCGTTCGACGCCCCGTTCCCATTTCCGTTGGAACTCGAGCTCCCATTCGACGAAGCGTTCGCCGCGCCGACCGACGATCCATTCTTCGCGGCAGCGCCGCCATTTCGATGCGCCCCGTTCCCGCCTCCCGGAAAAATATTCGAAGTCCCCTTCTGCCCCGCCGGGAAAAACTGCGCACACACCGTATTGTTCTCAGCCCAAGCCGACTCGACCGAACTCGTAAACGTCAGCACCCCTTCGTCATCCAGCGAATAATCCTCCGCAGGCGTGCAGGCAAACCACTCCCGGCTATGCTCGATCGCCCACCGCGAATATTCCCGCACAAACCCCGCCGGATCGGCCGCATTCGGATCGCCGCCAATATGCTCCAGCCCCCAATCAAACAACCCCGACCCGCCGATTGTCATCGGTAGTCCATCGCCGGTGCTCATACTGCCGTATCCGCCGCTCAAACCAATGCATTCACAAGACTCCCAGTGCCTGCCTGCAATTCCCCGCCACCACTATTTTCGCAGCAATCGCCAACGAAGTCACAGCACCTTCAGCTGTATTTTGGTTTCTGTTGGCAGGACTGCTGTGCCCGGTATCGCAACTATTAGGCCAAGGCAGCGCCCAGCCGGTGTGGCCGCGCAAACTTTTGATTTTCGTCCGACCAACTACAGGTAGTGCATCTAGAGAGCGTAGACTGTCCGCCGAGGTGACACCCATGCTTCTACGTCCAGCTTGCCTTGCTTTTACGGGAGTGGCACTCCTAGTGAGCTCGGTTCCCTTGGGTTCCCTATCGAAAGGTGCGAGCCAGAACGACAAAGCGGAGCTTTCTGCAAAGCCGCTGCTGTTGGAACAAAATGAAGGCGAGCTGCGAACTCGACGTATTCATGTGGATAAGAGTGCGACGGCTTCCTCTCAGTTTCTGTTGAAGGTCAGTCCAAAAAATAATGGCTCGCAGCACCTCGTCGCTGGCACGGAAGTGCTCGCGCCCGGAGCCATCCTGCCGAAACATCGACATCTGACACAGGATGAAATTCTCTTGATTCACTCGGGCACAGCCCACGTGTGGCTCGGCGACCAGGAACGCGACCTACACGCCGGTGGACTCGTTTTCATTCCCGCGAATACGTGGATAAACGGGAAAAATGTAGGCGCCGGTCCCGTCAGCCTCACGTTCATCTTTTCGGAGCCTGGATTCGAGGACACGATGCGCTGCAACTCCGTGCCCGCGAACGAGACTCCTACGACCATCACACCAGACGAGCAAAAAGCCTGCGCGCATTTGGGACATGCCGAAAGCGCCCCGCGAGAATACCTGCAAAACTAAGAATCAAACCGAATTCTGAAACGAAATTCGAGCAAATTCCCGACACATCACTCTTGGGACACGGCATGCTTACAACTTCTATATATAGGAATCTTATACGTAAGGAGCAACCTCTATGATTGCGGCAGGCATCAAGCGTGGCACCGCAGAACTCGCCGTCTTGAGCATCCTCCAAAGTGGCGCTCTCCACGGCTACGAAATCGCCCGCCGCATCGAGCAGGAAACCAAGGGCTCGCTCCGCTTCACCCTCGCCGCGCTGTACCCAATGCTCTACCGGCTCGAAAAGCAAAAATGGATTCGTGGCGCTTGGGAAACAAGCCCCACCGGACGTCGCCGCCGTTGCTACCGCCTCACCCCCGCGGGAAAACAAAATATCTCTCCCCTTCGCAAAGAATGGTCCGAACTGTTCACCGCGCTCCAGCGGCTCGCAGGAGTCTCCAATGCCTGATTGGCAAGAGCTTGTCCGCCAACGACTGACGCGACTCGCAGTTGGAAAACGCCGACTCGGACGAAGTAGTCGAGGAACTCGCCGGCCATCTCGAAGATGAATACGAATCCCTGCTTCACAACGGCATTTCAGAACAGGCAGCCATCTCATCGCGTCATGCAACAAATCGCCGACGGCCGCGACCTTGAAATCCAAAATCGAATCTTCCCGCGAAAAGGAGTCAACCTATGAACAGCTCGCGTCTCACAATTCTGGCTTCCCGCATTCTTGACGATTCTCCTGGCCATGAGCTTCCTCATGATCATCGAGGCCGTCGGCTTCCAGCCGTGGGTTTCTTCCGCCTGGGGTGGGCCGCAAGGCACGCTCCCGGTTGCGGTCGTCTATCTTCCCTGGCTCGTCACGCTGCCTTTAATAGGTGCGCTCGGAGCTTATCTTTCCGGGTCGCGCTGGCGCTCGACGCTGGACAGTATTTTCGTCGGTAATATTTCCTGTCAGTTCCCTACTTGGCATTTTTGCGTAATCGGCTTGCCCACCGCACTAATCCTCGACGGCCACATCGCGCACAATATCATTTTCTCCGCATTCTTCGTCGGCTTCGCCGCCTGGGTCCTTCTCCCCGCCATCGCTCTTTTAGCCGGTGGTTTGCCCGTCCACTATTTCTCTCGTAGAGCCCTGACGCAGGACAGCGTAGCCGGCTGAAACCCGGGGTAACGCCTCCCAACGTCGTCACCGGAAAAGTGGCGCGCTACCTACCCGTTACCTGTTAAGTATCCGACACGACTGCCCCCCGCCCTCGTTGAGCACCCCCCCCGCCTATGTCACAGTAAATCTGTGGTCGTCGCCCTCTTTTTCATCTTCGGTATCGTATTTGGCAGCTTTCTGAACGTCTGCATATCGCGGATTCCAGAAGGTTTGTCCATCGTGTCCCCGGCGTCGCGCTGCCCCCGCTGCGAGACCGCCATCAAGTCCTACGACAACGTTCCCGTCTTCGGCTGGCTCTGGCTGCGCGGCAAATGCCGCTCCTGCGGGCTTCCGATTTCGCCGATGTACCCGCTGGTCGAATTCGCCACCGGCTGCCTCTTCGTCGTCTGCTATCTCGAATACGGCATCAGCCACGCCACCGTGAAATGGCTCGCGTTCACGTGCCTGATCGTCGTGCTGACGATCACCGATCTTCGCGTTCGCATCTTGCCCGATCTCGTGAACTGGCCCGGCTTCGTCCTCGGATTATTTTTCTCTGCTGTTCGTCCCGCCGCCCGACGCCGACTTCGTTTTCTTCGCCAGCGTTTCGTGGTTCCACAAAGTTCCGCCGATGTATCTGGTCGGGCTCATCGACGCCGTTCTCGGCGCCTTGTTCGGCAGCTTGCTGCTCTGGGGCATCGCCGCGCTCTACAAACTGTGGCGCGGCCGCGAAGGCATGGGCATGGGCGACGTGAAAATGATGGCCATGGTCGGCGCGTTTCTCGGCCTGCGCGGCACATTTTTCACGATTCTCTTCGGCACGCTGCTCGGCAGCATCATCGGCGGCGCGGTGATTCTCGCGCTCTACGCTTCCGGCTGGCAGCTCGCCCTCGCCGAACGCGCCAGCCGCCGCAAACTCGGCACCGTGCGCGATCTGCGCTGGGCCATCGCCAGCCAATATCAACTTCCGCTCGGCACATTTCTCGGAGTCGCCGCGCTCTTGCTCGTTTATCTCGGTCCGATCGTGATGCGCCATTTTCCGGGGAGTGCGCTGTGACCTCGCGCTCCTGCGCATTGCAGCAAATCAGCGCGACGCCCCCGCAAAGCAGCGCAATGCCGAGCCCGCACATTCTTGCGATCGGACTCGCAGTGTTGCTCGCCGCAGTCGCTTGGCTGATTTTTGCGCTCGTGCGCCGCGTGTTCAAAGATTCGCGCGAAGCGCAAAGCGCAACCACGGACGCATCTCCGCGCGTCGAAAATTCCGCGGCGTTCATGACCGCGTCGATGCAAGGCGTGATTCGCAAATTGCGCGAACAGGAAAAAGAACTCGAGCGTCTGCATCGCGTCGAAAAAGAACGCGCCGAACACACCGAGCGCCTCAGCGAAGAAGTCACGCGCAACATGCCTGCGGGCCTGCTGATGGTGAACGCGCAAGGAATCGTCGCCAGCGCGAATCCCGCGGCGGAACAGGTGCTCGGCGTTCGCGGACTCGGCTATCGCCGTTACAGCGAAGTACTTGGAGAGTCTTCCGAACTCACGCAACTCGTCGGTCAGTGCCTGGCGGAAGGAAAAATCTTTCGGCGGGAGCAAGTCGATCACAAAACGCCGGCGGGAGAAACGCGCCGGCTCGGCGTCACGATTTCGCCGGTGCGACGCGGCGACGAAAAAATCAGCGGCGCGATTTGCCTGCTCAGCGATCTCACCGAACTCGCCGCACTGCAAGAACAGATGGAGCTGAAGAAAAATTTCGCCGCGCTCGGCGAGCTTTCCGCGGGCATCGCGCACGAATTCAAGAATGCGCTCGCGACGATTTCCGGCTACGCGCAAATGATTCGCTCGGAATCCGCCGAAGGCGAAATTTCCGACCACGCCGAGCGCATCCTTGAGCAGACTCGAAACATCACACATGTAGTGACCGAGTTCCTGAAGTTCGCCCGGCCACTCGATATTTCGGATGAGCCCGTGGAATTGCAGCCGTTAATCGACCGCGCGCTCGACGAAATTTCTGGAGCGGCGCCTGGTGTTACGGTTCGCGCCGAAGGCGATTTCGGAATCGTCGCCGGCGACGAAGGTTTGCTGCGGCAAGTGATTTTGAATTTGGCGCGCAATGGCGCCGAGGCGTGCGAAGGCAGGACCGACGGGCGGGTCGTCGGTTCGCGGAGAAATTGTGAAGAGCGGCGATGCGCCGTCGCAACGCATCACCGTGCAAGACAACGGCTCGGGAATTTCGGCGGATGCGATGCCAAGTTTATTTCATCCGTTTTTCACGACGAAAGCGCGTGGAACCGGGTTAGGGTTGGCGGTCGTTCAGAAAATTATTTTGCAGCACGGCGGTTTGATCGAAGCAAGGAACCACCCGTCCGGTGGTGCAGTCTTTATCGTTACGCTACCCGCTCGCCGAGCCCAGGCGAGTGACGCGGTAGAATTGAAGAAGGACGTCATTTCCATATGAGCCGCAAGTGCGTCGTTTGCGTGCTCGCATGAAAATCGTCCAGCTCGCCACCGGGGAGGTCATCACGATGGGTGCAGTGAATTGGCGCAAATCCGGCGTTTACGTTTTGTTGGTGCTGCCGGTGCTCGGCTTGGCGGGAATCGCCGTGGCCGCAAAGTTTCAGGATGCGTCTCAGCAGGCGAGCGATCCGGTCGCCGATGCCGCACGCAAAGCGCGCGAGCAGAAGAAAGCCGAAGCAAAACCGAAAAAAGTTTTCACGAACGACGACGTCGCGCCGGCGCCGCCACCGGTAGCGGCAGCGACAGCTGCCTCGTCAACCGAAAATAAGGACGCAAAAACGGGCGACGCGAACACTGCGAAGCCTGGCGACGGAACCGCGGCCACCGCGGATGCGAAGGCGAAAGCCGACTCAACGAAGCCGGATGGCGCAAGCGTTTCGCCGAACAGCGCGCGAAAATCAGCCAGGCCGAACAGGAACTCGACATTCTCCAGCGCGAGTCATCGAAGCTCCAGACGCAGTATTACACCGATCCGCAAAAAGCGCTGGCCGAGCAGTACACGCGCAAAGACGTCACGGATCAGGACGCCAAGATTGCAGCCAAGAAAGACCAAATCGCCAAGCTGAAGCAGGGTCTTTCCGATCTGGAAGATCAACTGCGCGCCAGCGGCGGCGACTCCGGCTGGGCCCGCTAACACAGGCACGATCGTTTTGGAGTGCGGCACTCCCGTGCCGCTTTTACCCGTTCAACATTTCTACCCAAGTGGCCGCGTAGCGGTACGCGATCTTCGCGGCTGCTTTCGGACTACGGTGGTTCAATGCGCCAAATTTTTGATCGCGGCAAGGCGACGGAACTCAAGACGCAACGATCATGCGGACATGGGGCGCAGCAGTGCTGCGCCCCTACAACATCGCGCCAAGACGCAGTGGTGTGCCGCACCTGTTTGAAATGAAAGGTCTCTACTGTTCGAGGCCGACGGCGCGGAGTTTTGCGAGCAGGGTTTTTGGGGAGACGCCGAGGCGTTCGGCGGCGCGCGTTTTGTTCCACTTGGAGTCGCGCAAAGCGCCTTCGAGCACGACGCGTTCGACGTGCGCGACGGCGCGATTGCTGATGTCTTCGAGCGAGCCATCCCAACTGAAATTTTCGGGCAGCATTCCGGCCGGCAGCGCCGTCGCGTCCGGCTTCGACGCTGGGAGTTGCAGTTCTTTCGCGCTGATGCTGACGCCGTCGGCGAGAATCACGGCGCGTTCGAGAGTGTTTTGCAGTTCGCGGACGTTGCCGGGCCAGCGGTAGCTGAGCGAGATGTTCTTTCGCGGACGTCGGAAAGTTCGAGTCCCGGCTTGTTGAATTCGCGGCTGAATTTTTCCAGAAAATGTTGCGCCAGCAGCAGGACGTCTTCGCCGCGCTCGCGCAGCGGCGGAATCGTCATGGGCACGGCGGCGATGCGGAAATACAAGTCTTCGCGGAAGAGTTTGTCTTCGATGTGTTTTTTCAGATCGCGATTGGTCGCGACGACGATGCGGACATCGACGTCGATCGATTGCGTTCCACCGACGCGCTCGAAGCGGCGTTCTTCCAGCACGCGCAATAGTTTCGCCTGAATCGCCAGCGGCAAGCTCGCCGATTTCATCGAGGAAAAGCGTGCCGCGGTGGGCGAGATCCATTTTGCCGACTTTGCGCGCGCCGGCTCCGGTGAAGGCGCCTTTTTCGTGGCCGAACAATTCGTTTTCGACGAGGCCTTCGGGGATCGCGGCGCAATTCAGTGCGACGAAGGGCTGCTCGCGCCTGTGCGGAGAAGATGGTGAACCGCGCGCGCGAATAATTCTTTGCCGGTGCCGCTCTCGCCGAGCAGCAGCGCGGTGGAGTCGGTGGCGGCGACGCGCTGGATTTGCTTGCTGACTTCGCGGATCGAATCGTGTTCGCCGACGATGCGCGGGAAGCCGTAGCGCGCGGCGTATTCTTCGCGGAGCAGGAGATTTTCGCGCAGCAGCTCCTGCTGCTGGGTCGCGCGTTTTACGAGCAATTTCAGATGATCGAGATCGACCGGTTTTTGAATGAAATCGAAGGCGCCGTCTTTCATGGCGGAGACGGCTTCTTCGACGGAGCCGTAGGCGGTGAGCAGAATCACCGGGATCGTGGCGTCGACTGCTTTGGATGCGCGCAGAACATCGAGGCCGGATGCTCCGGGGAGTTTTAAATCGGTCAGGATCATGAGATAGCGGCGGGCGCGCAGTTTTTGAATGGCGGCGGAGCCGTCGGGGGCTTCGTCGACGGTGTAGCCGGCGCGTTCGAGCGCTTTGCGCAGCATGGCGCGAAGCTCGTTTTTGTCTTCGACGAGGAGCAGGGATTCCATGTGAGCGTATTTTCCCATGGAAAACAGCGGCGATTTTGAACGTCGTGCGCCGATGTGCGGAAAGATGAAGTAACGCGGAGGCACATCTGGATGTGCGGGCTCCGGCGGACATTGGGTGGTGCGGCTGCGGCTGTAAAAGCGGCACGGGAGTGCCGCACTCCAAAGGAGTTGAGCTTCGCGGATCGGCGATTTCGGGTATACGTTTCAAGAGCGGCGCTGAAGCACCGCACTCCATGTAGAGCGCGTGCGATCGTTGCGAGCTCGTCGGGCGAGAGCGGGTACGCGGGCTTTGGTCTGTGCTAAATTTCTAAAATCTCATGGCGCCGACACGAATTCCTGTTCGTTCTCATGCTGGGAAATATTCCATTGTTTGCGGTACCGGTGCGCTCGAAGCGCGCGGGCAAAGAGATTGCCGCGCTGGGAAAGTTTTCGAGCGTGCATATCATTACGGCGCCGAAGGTTTGGCGTGCGGTGGCGAAGCATGTGCCGAGCGATCTCGTGGCTAAGAAGTCGGCGATTCACTTGATGAGCGATGCGGAGACGCATAAGGACATGCGCAATGTCGAGACGCTTTGCCGCAGCCTGGTGCGCGGCGGGGCGGATCGCAAATCGCTGGTCATCGCGATCGGCGGCGGAGTTACCGGCGACGTCGCGGGATTTGCGGCGGCTTCGTATTTGCGCGGCGTGGCGCTGGTGCATGTGCCGACGACGCTGGTGTCGCAGGTCGATAGCTCGATCGGCGGAAAGACCGGCGTGAATTTGCCCGATGGGAAAAATCTTGTCGGAGCGTTTTATCCGCCGCGGCTGATTTTGACTGATCCGGCGGTGCTGCGGAAGTTTGCCCGATCGCGAATTTCGCGGCGGGCTGGCGGAAGTGATCAAGCACGCGATCATTGCGGACGCGAAGATGTTTGGATACATCGAGCGCAACATCGGAAAGATTTTGAAGCGCGACGCGGCGGCGCTGGAATATTTGATTCCGCGCAATGCGGCGATCAAGGCGTAGGTCGTCAGCAAAGACGAAAAAGAATCGGGACTGCGCGAGATTTTGAATTTTGGGCATACGTTCGCGCACGCGCTGGAGAGCACGACGAAATATCAGCGCTTTCAACATGGCGAAGCTGTCGCGTGGGGCATGATGGCGGCGGCGCTGCTGGCGCACGAGACGAAAGTCTGCGACGCGGAGTACGTTTCGCGAATCGTGGCGCTGGTGCGGCAGATCGGGCCCTTCCCTGCCTGGCCGAACATTCAGCCGGACAAATTGATCGACGCGATGCGATCGGATAAGAAGACGCATCACGGCAAGTTGCGGTTTGTGTTGTCGCCACGGCTGGGCAAAGCCGGGTCGTATGACGAGATTTCGCTCGACGCGGTGCGCAAGGTGTTGCGATTTGCGCCGCAATTTGTGGCGAAGACGAATGTGCTCGAAGCGGCGGCGCGGAAATGCCTGAGACGATGGCTCCGCCGAAAATTTCTCCGGCGAACTCTCCTGCCGTTCCACCGAAAGGCACGCGCTTTGAAGGCGCTGCTTCCGAGGCCGATGCGGGGCTCGCGGTGCGCGATATGTTTTCGCAGGTCGCGCCGCGGTACGACCTGCTGAATCATTTGCTGTCGATGCAGTTGGATCGCTTGTGGCGGCGGCGCGTCGCGCGGCGCGTGCGGCCGATTTTGCAGCGGAGCGATGCGCGCGTGCTCGATTTGTGCTGCGGCACGGGGGATCTGGCGTTTTCGCTGCGGCGCGCGCCGGGGACTCGGGCGCAGATTATTGGCGCGGATTTTTCGCATGCGATGTTGGTGCGGGCTCGGGCGAAGAGTTTGTCGACTGCGTCCAGCGAGCGATGCCTGTGTTTGAGGCGGATGCTTTGCGCATGCCGTTTGCGGATGCTTCGTTCGATCTGGTGACGACGGCGTTTGGATTTCGCAATCTGGCGAATTACGAAGATGGGTTGCGCGAGATTTTTCGCGTGCTGCGGCCGGGTGGCACCGTGGCGATTTTGGAATTTACGGAGCCGCCTCCGGGAGTGATGGGCGATTTGTATCGCTGGTATTTTCGGAATGTGTTGCCGCGGATCGGGGCGATGCTTTCGGGGGATCGGCGCGGCTTACAGCTATTTGCCTGCGTCGGTGTCGCGATTTTTTCGGCCGGCGGAGTTGGCTGGGTTGATGACGGCGGTTGGGTATCAGGGAGCTGAGTTTAAGGTTTGGACGTTGGGGACGGTGGCGCTGCATGTTGGGGTTAAGCCTTCGCGGTGAGCGGTTCCGTTTTGGGACGCGTTGGCGTATACCCCCGGGTGTGTTTTGTAAAGAGTGCGCAAGAATTTAGAATCTGATAGTTGCAAAAATACAGAAAACGGGAGTGCGTACATCCTTTCAGAACATTGGGGTTGCGGGTGAGAGTAGTTAAGTTGTGCATTCTAGTTGGCTGCCGTTGGATCTTGCGTAAGTCATTCGAGGGAAAAAGATAACGCAGAGGCGCAGAGTGGCGTTGAGTTGCGCAGGAGATGTTTCGCGGACTTCGAGTGGGTCGTTGTGGCTGACAACGCCGTGCGTGACGCTCTCGGCGGCTACTTCAGGGGCTGAAGACCCTCCTCTCTGAAGCTCATGTCGTGGCTGAAGCCACGACCCACAAACAATTAATCGGGTCGATCTTGCGGACTTGGGGCGCAGCAGTGCTGCGCCCGTACAAGGGAGGTGGTCCGAGCGGAATTTGGGGGGTGTGGCGTACACCGTAAAAGCGGCACGGGAGTGCCGCACTCCAAACGGACGAGCTGAATAGTCGATTGCGAAGTTTGATTTCACCGTTAAAAACAAAAACGCCGGCAGGATGCCGGCGCTACCGAGGCGTAATTTTCTACGGGCAGATTATAACACAGGCATTTGCTCGCGGACGGAGTGGGTCTGTTGACGGCGGGCGGGGCGAGCCCCGCCCCTACAAGAGGATTCGCCACAGAGGGGGCGGAGAGCGCGGAGCGGAGACGGAGTGACGTCGTCTGTCGTGGGTGCGTGAAGACGGGCACGGCGGTGCCGTGCCCCTACGAAGATGCGACGGAACTGGGTTATTTGGTTTGGAGTTGTTTGACGGATTCGAGGATGACGTGGCCGACGATGGCTAGGGATTTGGAGCTGATTTTGTCGAGGGTGTCCTGGGGGGTGTGCCAGTAGGGGATTTCGAGGTCGATGATGTCTACGGTTTTTACGCCGCGGGTGCAGAAGGATTGGTGGTCGTCGTCGATGGCGGTGGGCATGTTGACGAAGACGCCGGAGTAGCCGAGGCGGTTGGCGGTGGACCAGATGAAGTCGTTGAGAGATTTGTCGGAGTTGGAGTCGCGCTTGAGGCGGAGTTCGCGGCTGCCGACGATGTCGGCGAGGATGAAGGCGCGGATGTTTTTCAGGTCGCCGCTCATGTTGAGCTTGGCGGCCATCTGGCGGCTGCCGTAGCGATTGTCGGGATCTTTCCATTCGAGATTGACGGCTTCTTCGCCGTCGAAGAAGGCGATCCAAACCTGATAGCGGCCGTGCTGGGCACAGAGATTGCGGGCGACTTCGAGCATGACCGCGGTGGAGGAGCCGCCGTCGTCGGCGCCGACGAAGTTGTCGATTTTCTTGGTGTCGTAGTGCGTGGCGAGCATGATGATGCCGGGGCGGTCGCCGGGAATTTTGACGAGGATATTTTTCATCGGGACTTCACCCGCGGGGGTTTGCGAGGTGAAGGGATCGACTTCGGCGGTGCATCCGGCGCTGGAGAGTTGCGGAGAGGATGTAGTCCTGAACCTGAGCGATCGCCTGGGAGCCGGCGGGATGCGGGCCGAAGTCGACTTGCTTGGCGACGTCGGCGAAAGCGCGTTTGCCGTCGAAGCCGCCGGTGGCTTCGGGAGCGGGAGTGTTTTCGTCGGGCATGCTTGGGCGGGAGGTTTTGCGGCGGCGCTGACAACCGGAGAGGCGTTCGGGGTTTTGGCGGCGTCGCTGGAGTTGCATGCGAGAGAAAATCATGACAGCGATAAGGGCGGGCAAGGATCGCGAGCTGGGTGGCGGTGATCCGAAACGCGGCGCAGCAGGATTGTCTGTGCCATTGAGGCATTGTGAGTTCCCTGCTCGCTGCCGCGGCTTCGGCAGCGAGCTTTTTGTTTTTGCTGCGGACGACCACCCAAGAGACGCCCATACCGACGAAGTAGAGGCCGAGCATGGGGGCCATGAAGATGAGCATGGTCATGGCGTCGGGCGTGGGCGTGATGATGGCGGCGACGACGGCGATGATCGCGATGGCGTAGCGAATATTTTTCCAGAGAAATTGCGGCGTGACGATACCGAAGATCGTAAGGAAAAAGACGAGCACGGGAAGCTCGAAGACGAGACCGAGGCCGAGCAAAACCATGAGCGTCAGGTCGAAGTATTCGTTCACGGTGATCATGGGAACGATGCCGGGCAGACTGACGTTCTGGAAGGAGACGAGGAATTTCAGGAGATACGGCAGGGTGATGTAGTAGCCAAAGGCGATGCCCGCAAGGAAAAGAAAAACGGTGGAGAAAAGAAAACCGGTGACGGCGCTGCGTTCATGTTTGTAGAGCGCAGGCGCGACGAAAAGCCAAATTTGGTAGAGCACGACCGGCGAGGCGAGCACGATGCCGATGTAGATGCCGAGCGTGATGATGAGATTGAAGACGCCCGCCGGATGCGTGTAGACGAGTTTTGATTCGAGATGCGCGAGGGTCAGCGCGCGGAGCATCGGGCGCGTGACGAAGTCGATGACGTACTTTGCGACTGAGACGCCAACGAAATGCGCCGATGCCGATGGCAATGAGCGAGTGGATCAGGCGCTTGCGGAGTTCGACGAGGTGCTCGAAGAAGGTCATCTGACCGCCTTCTTCGTGTTCGTCCTTTTTGACGATGGCGTCAGGCTGGTCTGTAGTCATGAGGGGCGTCTTGCGAATTTGTGGTCGGATGCGGTGCGCTGGGGCTTTTCGGAGATGGCGTCGGCGTCGGCTTGAGCGGCGTCGTAGGCGGGGGCGGAGCCTTGGGCTGTTCGTTTGCGGGGGCGTCGGGGATCGTCGGTGTCGTGGTGTCGCGGCGTCGGCAATCGATTCGTCGGCGGACGAGCGGGGAGACGGCTTCGGCGACGGGAGCGACGACGGGAGTCATGACGGCGCCGGCGTCGGCCTCGGTGACTCTTTCGCCTTCGGTGGTGGAAGCGGAGGAGGTTTCGGCTAACTGAGCTGGAGCGGGCTGCGTCTCAGCACCTGAGGGGGTTGCGAGGGTCGCTGGCACATCGAGAGCTGCGTTGGCCTTGGCGAGCAACTCGCGCTTCTTGCGTTCGACTTCGGCGGCCTGGCGTTCGAGATCGCGCATTTCGTTCTCGAAGGCGGACTTGAAGTCGGTGGAGGCCTTACGGAATTCGGCCATGAGCTTGCCGAGGCCTTTGGCGAGTTCTGGCAGTTTTTGAGGGCCAAAAACGACCAGGACGACGATAAACACCACAATCATGTGGGGGATGCTGAGCATGTAGTCGGGTGACCGGAAGGCGGCCTGTTGGCATCATAGGGAACGGTGTTCGAAAGTGTCAAACGGAACGGAAGAGGGAAGCGGAAGGGATGAAGCTACCAGGTAACGAAGTAAAGATTAGGGGCCAAGAGAGCCGGGGCGGGGGTTGGCCCCGGGCAAGTTGGGGTCGCAGCCGTGGTGCGCCCGTACATAACCGGGTTTTGCGGGTTGGGCACGGGCGGGATTGATGGATTTGGGGTGTGGTACAATTAAGAATTATCTGGAAACTTGTGAGGTTACGGATGAAAGCTGAACGCCGCGGGTTATTCATGGTAGTGGCGGTGCTGGTCGTATCTGCCGTGTTGGGCGGGATTTACGGGCCCAACGTGCGGGCGACGACCGCGTCGACGGACGATTACCAGACGGCGGTTCACGACTTCACCAAGGTGCTGGATGTGGTGCAGGCGAATTACGCCGAGCCAGTCGATATCGACAAGG
Organism: uncultured Acidobacteriota bacterium; assembly: GCA_963850795.1. Classification (GTDB taxonomy): domain Bacteria; phylum Acidobacteriota; class Terriglobia; order Acidiferrales; family UBA7541; genus Acidiferrum. The sequence continues at coordinate 33,373 of CAWKNS010000025.1, forward strand.
CGGTGTATCAGGGCGCCATCCCGGGCATGCTGCGGATGCTCGATCCTCACTCGAATTTCTTCGATGCGCGACAGTTTGCGCTGCTGCGGGAAGATCAGCGCGGCAAGTATTACGGCGTGGGCATGGTGGTTGCGCCCCGCGAGAATCATACGGTTGTGATGTCGCCGTACGTCGGCGCTCCTGCGTATAACGCCGGCATTCGTCCTGGCGACGTAATCATGAAAGTGGATGACAAGGCGACCGATGGACTGACGACGAGCGACGTCGCGGACATGCTGAAGGGCGCCAAGGGCACGATCGTCAAGATCACGGTATCGCGCGAAGGATATAACGATCCGCTGACCTTCACGGTGACGCGCGATGAGATTCCGCGGCACTCGGTGGATATTGCGTTCATGTTGAAGCCGGGCGTCGGATATATCCGGTTGTCGGGATTCAATGAGACGACGGATCGCGAGATTGCGGAAGGGCTGAAGAAGTTGAATGCGCCTTCGCTGGATGGATTGATTCTGGATATGCGCGGCAATCCGGGCGGATTGCTGAATGAAGCGGTGGCCGTCGGCGACATGTTCCTGGAGAAGGGGCAGCTGATCGTTTCGCATCACGGGCGCACGTCGAACGAGCGCAAGTATGTGGCGGTGCGAGGCAACCAGGGCAACACGGTGCCACTGGTGATTCTGGTGAACGGGAATTCGGCGTCGGCGACCGAGATTGTGTCGGGAGCGGTGCAGGATCACGATCGCGGAATCGTCGTGGGCGAGACGACATTCGGCAAGGGACTGGTGCAGACGGTAACGCCGCTGAGCGAGAACACCGGACTGGCGCTGACGACGGCGCGGTATTACACGCCGAGCGGTCGATTGATTCAGCGCGATTACAAATCGATCTCACTTTACGAATATCATTACGAGCGGCACGTGCCGGAGCATCCGACGGAAGTGAAGCTGACGGATAGCGGGCGGCAGGTGACGGGCGGCGGCGGAATTACGCCGGACGTCGTGATTGCGGCGCCGAAGCTGACGAAATTTCAGGAGACGCTGATTCGCGCGGATGTGTTCTTCCCGTACGAAGCGGGCGTCGGCGGATTCACGCGGTACTACCTGGGGACGCGGCCGAACATCACGAAGGAATTCACGGTCGACGATACAGTAATGCACGATTTGCGCGGGTATCTGGCGAAGCACAACGTGCAAGTACACCGAGCCTGAGATGGCGGAGAACAACGACTGGATCAAGAGGAAGATCAAGCAGGAAGTGTTTATGTCGGTGTTCGGCCAGCAGGAAGGATTCAAGGTGGAGTTGGAGGCGGATCCGCAGGTGCAGAAGGCGGTGGATTCGATTCCGCAGGCGCGCGCGTTGTATGAGAATGCGCGGAAGATTGTGGCGCAGAGGATGGGTGGGAATACGCCGGATCAGCCGTAAGAAGACATAGTTTTAAATGAAGCAAAAAGGGCGCGGACTTTGTCCGCGCTCTTTTTGTTTTTAGGGGTCAACGGAATGAGATCGATTGAGACAAGGCGCGGGGATTAGGCCGCGATCAGGAACGATCGACGGCTACAGACGAGGTGGACTTCAAGAGGGCGCGGATGTGTTGTCGGTTGCGCTGATGCCGGGCTGAGTCGCCGCACCTCTACAAAACGTCGATGAGGCTTAGTTGGGGTTGGTGGGGTTCGCGGACGGCGTGGAATTGGCCGGTGCCGCGGCGGGTGTGGAAGGTGCCTTCGATGGTGTCGCCGTTGACCTGGCCGCGGAAGCCGAGGGGTTGGCGGGTTTTGGTGCGGAAGAAGATATGATGGTCGTTGACGGTGCCTTGGAGGCCGCCGGATTGGTTGGGGCCTTTGAAGTGGCCGGTGATCTCGTTGCCGTTTTGCTTTGAGCTCGACGTATTTGGTGTCGACGGTGCCTTCGGGATTTTTGGCGGAGATGGTCCATTTGCCTTCGACGTTGACGGGGGCGGCGCTGGGGAGTGGTTCTTGCGCTGGAGCGCGGCCTGCGAGCGTGAGTAAGAGCAGGACGACGACTGCAACGTAGTTTTGTATTCAAGATTTTCATTTCGGCTCCTCGGATTTGGATAGCCTTCCATTTTGACGTGCGGTAAGTCGAGGCAGTTGCGCATTCGCGCAAATTTCCACGCAACCGGCTCAAGACGCAGTGATCGTGCGGGCATGGGGCGCAGCAGTGCTGCGCCCCTACACGGCTTGCGATGACTGAGCGAGTCGGTGACGGCCAGGATTGTTGGCGAGTCGATCAGGAATTCCATGCGTGGACCTGGTGGACCATGTCCCAGACCAATTGGTCGAGGGCGGTGTTGATGGTGTCGCTGGGCTGGGTGCGGGTGTTGGTGAGGGCGCCCCAGGATATGCCGTCGGGGGTGCGGACCATAACGCTGGTGGTGCCGGGGAGGCTGCCGGCGTGCCACCAGTTCCCTGCTCCGTTGTTGCGGACCATCCAGCCGCGGGCGTATTTGGCGTCGGAATTTTGCGGGTAGGCGGGGGCGGGCGTGGTCATGAGCTTGATGGTCTCCGGCTTGAGGATGCTCGGGATTGTCGGAGTGCCGCCGAGGTGCGCGGTGAATTTTGCGAGATCGTTGGGCGTGGCGATCCAGCCGCCGTGGGAGTCCATGCGGCGGACGTTCATGTTGTAGGGATTTTCGTTGAACTGGCCGAGGTAGTCGACTTCGTTGGGGGCGCGGTCGCGGTAGCTGTTGCCGGCGATGCGCATGTCGGTGATGCCGCAGGGGGCGAGAACGGATTGCTGGACGAAATTTTCGTAGGGCTGGCCGGTGATTTTTTCGATGACGCGGCCGAGGATGCAGTAGCCGAAATTGGAGTAGGCCCAGTGGGTGCCGGGCTGGTAGGTGAGCGGGATTGTTGGCGATGGATTCGGTGATGAGTTTTTTGTGGTCCCAGGAATTATTTTTGAACATCGGGTCGGTGTCGTCGTTGGGCCAGCCGCCGGAGGTGTGGGTGAGGAGGTGATCGACGGTGACGTCGGTGACGTATTGTGCGGAAGTCTTTGCCGTAGTCGACGCCGAGGATGCCGCCGGGGCCGAAGACTTTGTCGGTGAGATTGAGTTTGCCTTGCTCGAGGAGGGTGAAGATGGCGACGGAGGTGATGGGCTTGGTGACGCTGGCGATGCGGAAGAGGCTGGTGTTGGAGGCTTGCTCGTGTTGCTTGGAGTCGGCGATGCCCCAGGCGTGCTCGTAGACGAATTTGGAGTCGCGGACGATGGAGACGGAGAGAGCGGGGGCGAAGAATTGTTCCAGGAAGGCGCGGCCGAGGCGGAACATGGCGGCGTTTTCTTCGCCGGTGGGGAGGTCGGGGCGGCGGGCTTGGGGCGCGGGCTGGGCGGCGACAAGGAAACTCGCGGGTGACGCGAAGAGATTGGCGAAGGATGCGGCTCCTGCTGTTTGAGCAATGCGTTGCAAGACTTGACGGCGGTTGAGTTTCGACATGGTGAAAGTAAGCGATTCTTCCTTCGGTCGAGCAGCGACCGAATTGGGTTTTGTAATTTGTGAATCCGACCTGATGCGACTGACCTTCTTCGAATTTCGGTTACGGATTGTAAAGGCATCTCGGGTTGTCATCGCAACAAATTGTTGAAACGTTGAGAGCCTCACGATTTCTCGCAAATTAGAAAGCACAACAGGCTATATTCGTCGGCAACTTAAGTTTGGGACGGAGGTCGCAGTTCTCCATTCCGGACGAAAGTACAAACCAGGTCAAAGGAGCTCAGCACCCAGGCCGTGCTGAGGGAAAAGTGTTTATGCCGACGGACAAAACACAGAAACAGAATACGTGTGTGAAGTTGAGCTGTAGAAGTTTGGTTTGCCAATCGCTCGGGCTGTTGCTGCTTGTTTGCATCGCCCCAGTCCACACTCATGCGCAGAAGACAGCGCGGCTAGTCGCTCCCAAGGCACATCCTTGGGTGACGAGCACCACCTCTAAAACGGAAACGAAAGTCAGCGGAACCGTTCAGGAAGTCACTTCAAAGCATGGCCTCGGGCGAATTGTGGTCAGCGGAGCCGACGGATTAGTCACCGCAGATCTCGGTCCAACAGCACGCGGCACAGCGAAAGCCATTGCCGCAGGAGACCATGTTGAGATCGCCGGCTGGATGCGGAATACCAACGGTAAGAACATTCTGTTTGCCCGGCAGATCAATGCGGGCGACCGGCAGGTGGTGATTCGCAACAAGCACGGAATCCTGATTCATCCCGCACCAGCAACGGGCAACAGACCGCAGAGGGTTGGCGCCTCGTTGTCGGGAGGTGCGCGGTGAATTCGCTCAAAACAATTTTGATGTCGAGCATTGCGGCAATCGCCTTCGCAGCAGCAGCGTGCGGTGGCGGCGGCAGTAATCCTCCGACTCCTCCGCCATTTCGGTGGTGCTTAGCACGGCTCCTCCGGCATCGATCACCGTCGGCCAAGCGGCGTCCGTAGCCGCAACGGTCAGCAACGACAGCAGCAATTCGGGCGTCAACTGGTCGGTCACCTGCGGGGCTTCGGAGTGCGGCAGGTTCAATCCAGGAACGACCGCAGGCGGCGCGGCGACCACTTACACCGCGCCCGCTAATGTTCCGACCGGTGGAACCGTTACCATCGTCGCGACCTCTGTTGCGGACGGCACAGCAACCGCGAGCGCTTCAGTCAGACGATCGTTGGCCCGGCTTTGGCAGACGGTACGTACATCTATAACGGATCCGGTCAAGACGTAAACGGCGTGCTGTACTATGCGGGCGCTTTCACGGTGCTGAACGGCGCAGTCACGGGCGGAGAACACGACTATCTCGACCAGGCAAACATCGGCACGGACACGATTTCGCCGACGGGCAGCAGCATCACCACGCAGCCTGAAGGCACCGTCGAGATCATTCTGAACACGAATGATGCGAACTTCGGTGACAACGGAGTGTTCACGCTGCGCGGCGTCAGTGTTTCCGCGACGCGTATGCAGCTCACCGAATTTGACAACTTCGCAACCGCCACTGGGACGCTCGATGTGCAGACCGGCAAAGCGGCGCCAGCGGGCGGCTATGCGTTCCAGATCTCGGGTTGGACGGCGACACGAACGGCCCGAATCCTCTCGGCATCGGCGGCGTGCTGACGATCAACGGCACGGCGATCGACACGGCGAACAGCATCTTCGACTACAACGACGGCGGAAGCATCGCGCAGGGCGCGCAATTCGCGTCCGGCACGGTCAGCGCTCCCGACGCTCTCGGACGCATCCAGATCAGCCTGACGCCGGACAACTCTTCGGGAGCGAAGCAATTCGGAATGATCGGCTACATCATCGGCCCGGATCGCATCCAGTTCGTCGAGACGGGCGGAGATGGGATCAACGGGACGATGGGCGGCACGGCGTTCGGCCAAGGCGCGAATACGGGAACGTTCACAGCGGGAAATGTCGCCGGAAGCGTGTACGTGTTCACCGCGGTTGGCGATGATGGCAATGGGATGACGATCGCGGCGGGCTTGCAACTGAATGCGGGCGGGACCGTTCAGGGAAATGTCACTTTCAGCGACCTGAATACAAACGGCAGCGAAAACGTTACTGGGGCAATGGACCGTCGACTCGTTGGGCCGAGTGACGGTCACCAACATTAATCCAACTCCGACCGGGACGCCGCTGGCGTTCCAGTTCTACATCGATGGGTTTGGAAACGGTGTGGAACTTGGCATCGATACTTCCCAGGTCAGCGCGAGTACCGCGTACCAACAAACCAGCGGATCAATCAACCCCGGCGACTATGCACTCGGCGCGTTCGGATTCTTTCTGGATGGCACGGTTGCGAACCAACTCGACCCATGGTCGGCTGCGGGTCCACTAACCATCGCAGGCGCCGCGCTGGATGGCTTCACCGATTACAACGCCAGCGGCACGCTGACGGAAGGCGCAACGCTGACGGGGACGGTCGACACCACGAACGGAGTGGTCGGATATCGGCGGCTTGGACGTCAACAATACAACGCCTGATAGTTACGGATACTATCCAGTGGATGGATCACGCACATTGCTTATCGAGTTCGATGGCAATCAACTCGGGATCGCATTCCTTGAAGGCCTGGTGCCATAGCGCCAACCACGGTTGCCGATGGCGGATTTCGATTCGCCATCGGCTGTCCGCGGGGTTGGGATATGTAAGATTCTGTTTGTCGACTTGGTTCGAGCCGAGACTGCGTCTCGGCTCTTTTTTATTTGGAGCGGTGGAGTTCGGTGACTTTGTCGCCGTGGGCGACGAGGACGACGCTGGCGCGATTGATGAAGAGGCCGTGTTCGACGATGCCGGGCGTGTCGCTAAGTTTGCGCGAGAGCGTCGGAGGATCGGGGATGCGGCCGAAGTGGCAGTCGAGAATGTGGTGGCCTTCGTCGGTGACGAAAGGTTTTCCATCCTTTTGACGGAGGACGACGGCAGCGCCGAGATGTTCTATTTCGCGACGGACGAGAGGGAGCGCGAAGGTGATGACTTCGACGGGGACGGGGAAACTGCCGAGCATGGGGACTTGCTTGCTGGAGTCGGCGACGATGACGAGTTTTTGGGAAGCGGACGCGACGACTTTTTCGTAGAGCAGCGCGCCGCCGCCGCCTTTGATCAGGTTGAGCTGTGGATCGAATTCATCGGCGCCGTCGATGGTGACGTCGATTTGCTGGACTTCGTCGAAATTGGTGAGAGGGATGCCGAGTTTGGTGGCGGTCTCGCGCGTGTTGATCGAGGTGGGGATGCCGCGGATTTTCAGGCCGGCTGCGACGCGTTCGCCGATGAATTGGACGGCGTAGGCGGCCGTCGAACCGGTGCCGAGGCCAACGATTTGGCCGTCTTTGATGAATTGAAGGGCGGCGCGCGAGGCGGCTTCTTTTTCGATTTCGTTGGCCATGGCCTGGGTCCAAGTCCTGAGGATGCGCTCAGACTTTAGCGCGATTCGGGTGAATCGCAGAGAAAAAATGGAAGCGTCGCTTCGTCTCGGGCGGGCTGGCCATAGGTCCCGCGATACGCGAACTCAGGATCGCGTTGGCAGCAGTCTTTTGCCGCGATCTCGCATCGAATCACCACCAAGGTCACGTTGAGTTTGCAGGCAATTTACAATTCTCTTGGGTATTCCGGAAGGAACTCTGTTAAGGTTCGACCGCCCTCCTGATAAACTCAGCGCCTTTGTTTTCCGTCCCCGCGGAAAGGAGCCTATATGCATAGGCTCGCAACTGCGGCTTTGGCGGTTTTGTTACTAGCTGCATTTGGATGGGGACAGGATCAAGCCCCAGACACTCAATCTCCAGCGAATGTCCTCCGAGAGCGCCGCAACAAGCCCGAGCGAGACTGTTACTATTCCGGCGGGCACGCGGATTGCGCTCGCTCTTATCACAGTCTCTACATCTGAAGTCGGCGCGTCCGGGCGATGTGGTTTATCTGGAGACGATGGATCCCATCGTTGCAGGTGATGACGTTGCGATTCCCGCCGGGACGTATGTGGAAGGCGTCATCGACAAGGTGAAAAATAGATCGGCCGGGTCGCCCAATGACGCGCTACAGATGCACTTCACCAGGCTACGATTTGCAAACGGGTACGAAGTGCGTCTCGATGCGGTTCTTCAGGCTCAGTCTGGCGGACGAGCGGATGCGGGTGTTGCGACTTTGTCTTTCGAAACGGGGCAGCCCGCTGTGTTTATGAATTCGGCGTACGCGGTTGGCTCTGAGTCATGGGCCGGTGGCCAAATCGGCGTACAAGCCAATTCGAAACCTGGGAAGCCGAAACATCCTAGACATCGACACCCGCCAGAAGATCCGGATCCGCCGCCGACACCAACTCCAAGTCCTACGCCGACACCAACACCCATTCCGACGCCGACGCCAACGCCGACGCCAACCCCGACACCCACGCCTGTTCCGACGCCGACACCGACTCCCACACCAACACCAACACCAACTCCAACTCCGACACCAACGCCGACTCCTCCGACTCCCACGCCTACTCCTACTCCAACTCCAACTCCCACACCGGCGCCGACACCGAAACCGACAACATCGTCTTCGGGTTCGGGAATGGGCGCCGGGGTTGGAATTGGGGTCGCAGCCGCGGCGGTAATCATCGGCGCCGTAATTATTGCCAAGCATCACGGCGCGGATACGGCAATCGAGGAAGGCGCTCGATTTTTTATGGTGCTACAAACGCCCGTTTCTTTTGAGCGGCAAACGTTCGTGCGGTCGAACCAATAGTGGGACGCTAAACTTTATTGAAGCGTGAGACGGACGGATGGGCAATTGGCGCTGCGCTGCGCGACGCAGGATAGTTGCGCGACTCTGGCAATTCTGAAGGATGTAAACGGATTAGGAATTTGGTGGACGAGAAGGGATTCGAACCCTCGGCCTCCTCGTTGCGAACGAAGTTTCTTTTAACTTAGTGGCGTGGTATTGCAATCACTTACGTTCGCAATGATCTCCCCGGATGGACTACTTGGACTACCTACAATGATCTTGATATCCAAAGTGGCTTGCGTTCCCTTCCCCGAACCACCTAAAGCGCAGCCAGGCATCCCAATTCACTAGCAGCGCTCGCGCGGTGAAAGATTGCATTCGAGTACGGCCCGCTGTGGGCGAAAATCAAGAGTATGGGCGCGACCAAAATCCTGTTCTCCGAGTGGGTCATTCCTGGAAAGTGGAGCGAGTACCGAAATCTACAACCCGCTTGGCTCCCTGATGCAAAGTAAAGACGACTTCTCGTTCAAGAGATGACAGGTTATGCGACTTGGGAAAAGCTCCTCATCTCGAACCAAGAGTTCTCTGATCTCTTGACGAAGTATGCGAGAAATTGCCATCGATGGTGGAAAGGTCGGTCTCGAACTAGCCCTGGGGTTCAGCCAAGGATAATACCGTTGGAGAGGGTGAGATTTTGCAATTCTTCGAGTCCCGCGCATCCTTTCCGCATAAGCTGCGTTTCGGCGGGCTGTGCAAGCCTCCTCGAGAGTCAACACGCGCTGCTCCTGTACCGGCTCTGGCTTGAACTTGCCCTGAGGGATTGGATTTCCTGAAAAGGGGTCATAGCCCAGTTGCTCCAGACCTTTGCGACCTCTTTGCTCAAGCGCTCCGCGACTATCGAGTTCGCCTTTCATGTCGGCCCAGTTCTCTGCTTCTGGCTGTTCGAGCCAAGCCATCATGTCCAGGCCGGCACTCTTCGCAAGCCGGAAGGCCTCAGTTTGCCTCGCATTGTGCTTGCGGGTCGCTTCGTCTTCGCCCACCGCGAGAGCGTCTCGAACTTCCTGGTCGTCACGACATCGACGGGCGATCGCGTCCCGAGCATCGGACTCTTGCTGGGTCCGGCGTTTGCGGCGCCTGTAATCCCGCTGCTGCGCCTTGTGGGCTGCCCTGTTCCTCTTGCGCCACCTGCGCTGCTTCTCAGCCCCGGATAGCCGAGTAACACGTTTGCGCTTGCGCTGAGTGACTGTGAGTGGCTTTCGTGAGTGATCCGAGGTAGCCCCGCCCCTCCAACTGGGGTCTCTTGGGGGACCCACCCCGGCCCCTTTTTGTTAGCGAAAGGATTGTTTTCCGGCGCTCCTCATAGCTTGGAAGACCTCACAGTAACGGTCTGGGTGATACTCACAGAAACTTTGGACGTGAAAGCAACGGAAATCGGGGGCTTAGCCCGCCCCTCCAACTGGGGTCTCTTGGGGGACCCCCCCGGCCCCTTTTTGTTGGCAAAAGGATTGTTTTTCCGGCGCTCCTCATAGCTAGGAACCTCACAGTAACGGTCTGGGTGATACTCACGAAACTTTGGACGTGAAAGCAACGGAAATAGATGGGGGCTTAGGTCAGGAATTCACGCCAATCAAGGGATGGGGGTGGAAGTATGAACTGGTGCGGGATCAAGGAAACGCTCCTGCAACCATGACAATTCACTGTCACACTCAGAGTTTCACCGTGCCGATTCCGGTTGGATGTCGTGAGAGACAACGGTGCAGGTATAGTCGATGCCATTTCCGCGACGTGCAAAAAGGTCGAAGCATCGAAGTCTTTGCCGGGGCGAACCCGTACTCAGTGATCAACGACTTGGAGTTGAAAGATGCCAGCATTGAAAGCGTCAGAGCACGTACGAGTTGTCATGGGAAAGTTGGATCAGATTCGTAGACTAGAGGGCGATGAACGAATACGGGCGACGGTCAATCTGTATCATCTCGAGAAAAAGAGTCAGGAAGGGGCCTGGATTGTTGCGCCCTTTTACCCAGACTCAGACCGTCTTACCGCCACAGTTGAAGAGTATCGAAAAACTCTTACATCAGCAGATGTCCTTGATGACGATCCGGGACCCTTTTTGTTGGCGACTGGAGAGAGTGCCTCGACCGATTAGCTGACAGCTTTCTTCGCCTGCTTCTTCACCTTCGCCCACCGCTTCTTCGCCGCCTTTGAGATCGCGGCTCTTCCTGCCGCAGACAACACGCGCTTCTTCGCGCCTTTCACTTCCACGGCGGCAGTGTGACCCAAAGCTTTTGCGGCTGATCGAACTCCATCCAGTTGGTGCTGTACCTTCTTTAATTGCTTTTCGAGCTTTTTCTCTTCGCGCTTGATCGCCGCCAGAATGTTCATGAATCCTCCGCAGAGAATTTATCTCAAACGGAAGTCTCGCGGCTAGATGTAACGGCTGAGGTAAGTAACGTGGCCTGTGCCTGATGAGTTTGCTCTATTCATAGCGCAACGCAACAATCGGATCGACGCGGCTCGCCCGTCTTGCAGGAAGATACGCCGCGAGAAGCGTCACAACGCTCAGTAAGATCACGACAACGATGATGGTCACTGGGTCCCACGGTGTGACTCCGAAGAGCATGCTCTTCATCAGACGAGTGAGTGCGAGTGAAGCAGAGAACGCCCACGATTAGTCCGACAACGTTAAGCTGCATCCCCTGTAACACAACCATCCGCCGAACCTGATTCGGGTTGGCTCCTAGAGCCATACGCACGCCGATTTCTTGTGTGCGCTGCTGCACCGAATATGCCATCAGTCCGTAAATTCCAATGGCCGCGAGCACCAAAGCAACGCCCGCAAAGATTGTGAGGAGAGTCATATTGAAGTCATTTCGCGCAGTGGATTCACCTACGACCTGTGCCATGCTGCGAATGTGGGCTACCGGTAATCCACCGCTGGCTTCGCGCAGTTCGCGCTGAATGTCAGCACTTAATGAAAATGGCTGTAGCTTCGTTCGGACTATCCACTCCGCTGCTCCAATTCGATTGTTAAGCGCGACAACTCCATCATTCACCTGTGCTGTCGGCACGTACATGATCGGATTGGGTGGTTGATCCAAAGACTGGCGAACGTCTCCAACGATTCCGACGATTTCGCGGGGAGGTTCATCGAATTCGGGACCGACTCCTTTACCTATCGTGATGCGGGAGCCTAAGCCATCACCCTTCGTAAAGAATTTTTTAGCAAACTCTTCGTTGACGATTACCACACGCGAGCCCGCACCATTGTCACGTTCGTTGAAAGGACGACCTTCGTTGACCGGGATTCGAAATACGTCGAAGTAGTGGGGCGAAACTGAAATCCATTCCGCTTCTGTATCCGTCGCAGAGCTGTCCTTCAATGGTGAAGGGTAGGCCGAATCCACCCTCCAACGGGAGACAACACGTCAACGCAGCGGAGACGACTCCCGGAAGGCTCTCCAGTCTCTGTCGACCAGAGCGCTCCAACTGCTCTACTGCTGCAGCTTTTTCGAAGCGCGGCCCGGCGAGCGACATCTCCATCGTCAAAATGTTATGGGCATCGAACCCTGGATTGACACCGCGAAGAGCACCGAAGGTGCGTATCAACAGCACAGCACCAATCAGCAAGATCAGAGCAAGCGCCATTTCCGTCACAACCAGGATTGATCGAGTCTTGTTGTGGCGCATTCCACCGCCCACGCGGGAACCGCTCTCGCGCAGGGTAGTAACAATGTCCGAACGCGAAGCAGTTAGGGACGGTACTAAACCGAATAAAATTCCCGTCAGCACCGCCACCAAGAGAGTGAACAAGAGCACTCGCCAATCGAGCGAAACCGCATCACCGTTCTCGCCGATTCTTGGAATGCCGCCAGGATTCAAAGCCAACAATGCTCGAACACCCAAGTAACCGAGCCCGATTCCTAAGATGGCTCCGCACAGTGAGAGAAGAACACTTTCGGTCAGCAACTGCCAAGCCAGTCGCGATCTTGATGCGCCCATAGCCGAGCGAATCGCCATTTCGCGTTGTCGGATAGTGGCCCGCGCAAGAAGCAGATTAGCCACGTTGACACACGCGATCAACAAAACAAGAGCTACCGCACCGAACAAAAGAAGCAGACCGAATCGAACATCGCCGATCACGCTATCTCTCAGCGGTACAACCGAGAAATGATCCTTCGGGCCACTGAGCGCCTTCGGGAATTTCTCTTTGAATTGCTCTGCCGCGAGGTTCATCGCGGCTTGTGCTTGCTGAATCGTGATGCCTGGTTTTAGACGCGCCGTGGCCCGAAGATAGTGTCCCTGATCCACACTGTTAGGGTCCGGTCTCAGCGGTAACCAGACATCGCTTTTTGGATCACTCGCGAATGACTGACCCAGCACGCCGATGACTACGTACGCTTCTCCTCCAAGATCGATGGTGCGGTTAATGATTCCGGGATCACCACCGAACCGGCTTCGCCATAACCCATAGCTGATAACCGCGAAGGAAGGACCTCCGGGACGATCCTCATCCGCTGTGAAGGTTCTTCCAAGCGATAGGGGTGCGCCGAACACTCGAAAGTAATCCGCCGAAACTCGGATTCCCTTAACTTGTTCCGGTCGGTCGCCTCCAGTCAGATTGATTCCGGGTCCAGCAAAGTCGTAGGCTGCAACAGAATCGAAGACTTGCGTTTGCTGACGGTAGACATTGAACTTTGGAATCGAAGCGATGTCGTTGTTCCCGTCCTCACCACCAAACTCAAGCTCTACAAGCCGATCAGGACTCGGATAGGACAGCGGCTGTAAGAGGACAGCGTTTACGACAGAGAAGATTGCAGTATTCGCGCCGATGCCAAGGGCAAGCGTAAGGACTGCCACTGCTGTGAAGCCGGGAGTTTTTGTCAGCGTTCGAAATCCATCACGAATGTCTCGCAGAAAAGTTTCCATCGCAGCGCTCCTTATGCTGTCAGAATTCTGCCGCCAACGTCGTCACAGGACATGTTAGATTCGTGGCACTGGAGGTTCAAGTGAACAAATACTTCCTGATCGTCATTTGTGGGTTTGTGGCTTGGGTAGCACCGGCCCGCAGCCAATCGCAGGCTCAAGATTCGAGGTCGCAAGCTGTCCGCGTGGTCGGAACCATGCGGACATTGAACACGGCCGAATACGCATACAAACATTCCAATCCGAATCACGCGTTCGGTAACAAAGAGGAACTCGCTGAATTTCTTCGGACTGGAAGGAAAAGACTCGCCCCCATTGATGGACATCGAGAATCCGGCACCATACGAAATCGACATCGTGACGACTGCAGATGGCTCGCACTATTGGATCACGATAAAGCCTGGACGAGATACGACTACAGACACATGGGGATGCGGATTTGCAGCATTCAGTGATGATGTGGGCGTGATCTACACTGGGAAGGCTCTCGGTTGCGACGAGAACAAATGAGACGATTTTGGGGTTTCCGACCGGATTAACTAACGGCTTTCTTCGCCTGCTTCTTCACCTTCGCCCACCGCTTCTTCGCCGCCTTTGAGATCGCGGCTCTTCCTGCCGCAGACAACACGCGCTTCTTCGCGCCTTTCACTTCCACGGCGGCAGTGTGACCCAAAGCTTTCGCGGCTGATCTAACTCCATCCAGTTGGTGCTGTACCTTCTTTAATTGCTTTTCGAGCTTTTTCTCTTCGCGCTTGATCGCCGCCAGAATGTTCATGAATCCTCCGCAGAGAATCTATCTCATAGCGGAAGTG
>CAWKNS010000026.1:0-12165 GCA_963850795.1 uncultured Acidobacteriota bacterium
TCGCGACATTCGAATTCCCATCGTCCTCACGCCCCAACCAACTTCCAACCCAGCATCGCCCCAGTCACCGCAAGATGCGCTTGCGACTTCGCCCCGACATGCACCGCCAACAATCGCGCAAACACTCTCGCATCCAGCGCCATCGCCCGAATCGCGCGCTCGCGCAACCGCGCCCGCCCATCCAACATCAGCATCAGTCGCCCCATCAGCGCCGGACGCCGCGCCAACCGCCGATGCGCCGCCTCATACCTGCGACAAATCCCCGCGCTCCAACGCATCCGCCAACGCCATCGCCTGCCGAAATCCCAGCGCCAATCCCTCACCGGTAATCGCATCCACGCTGCCCGAAGCATCTCCAACCAACGCGACGTTCCCTCGCTGCACATGTCGAAATTTCCGCGTCATCGTAATCGCGCCGCGTTCACGCCCCGTCAACTCCGCGCCACCGATACGCCGTGCCAACTCCGGAAACTCATCCGCCAGCGCCGCCTTATTCATCCCGCGCTCGCTCGAAAGCGTCGCCACGCAAATCTCATCCGCGCCCCACCGGCGTGACATACGCTTGCGCTCGCTCTCCCCAATACACTTCCAGAAAATCCGACCAAGGCCGCATCCGATAATGCCACCGCACCGCGTAGCGGCAGTCGCGCTGTTTCGCCGCATCCAGTCCCGCCCACGACCGCACGCGCGACCCAATCCCATCTGCACCCACAATCCAACGCGCTCGCACAAAATTGCCTTCAGAGCGAGACTCGCTCGCCAACGTAACGCCATCCCGTGAAATCCCCGCCACCGGTGTATTCCAAAGCAACTCCGCGCCGCAACTCTTCGCTTGCTCCACAAGTTTCGCGTGCAGCGCCACGCGCCGCATCCCCATCCCGCATCTCCCCCGGAAATCGCGCCGCAACTTCGCTTCCTGCCCGATGAATCGCACGCCGCGCATCACGTGTCCGTCGCCCGCGTCCAAGCTGACTCCCAAATCCCGCAGCGCCGCAACCGTTTCTGGCATCAGCCCTTCGCCGCACGCTTTTTCGATCGGCCACTCTGTGCCATCTGCCACCACCACGCGAAAGCCCTTTTTCCGCGCGGCAATTGCCGCAGCAAGCCCAGCCGGACCTCCGCCGATCACAAACACGTCAGTTTGCTCGATCATTCATCTTGCCTTGGATCGTGCGTGGCGCAACCTGGTTTGCACCATGCACGAAGATTATGTCCGGCGCGCTCTCGGGCCGGCCTTCGAACCATTCATAGAAGTACGTGCGCCGCTCGTCCCTGGATTACGCCCACGCACCTAGCAACTAAGATGCAGTTTCGATACACCGCGCTGCCACGAATTCCATCAACACCATGTCAAATCGATGTCCCAAATATGCCGCAAGCCGAGTGAGTCGCGTCCGGTCCAACTAGCAATTTGATGCGAACAACGACCAAGGAAGGGAATTAAAAACCGCAAGCAAGCCGCCGCTTAATCCTCCGGCTCCTGCGTAACAATATGCACGTCCACTGCCGGCGACTCTCTCAAGAATCGATGCACCGCCGAAAGATAAAGATACTTCCGCCAGTCATGCACCGGCGCTCGCCCAAAAATCACCTGCGTAATATGCTTCGACCGCACAAAGTCCGCCACCGAATCCGCGACGCTTCGCCCCTTCAACCGCACCACTTTCGCGCCTAGATTTTCCGCAAATTTTAGATTCGCCGTCAGCGCGTTCACATTCGTTTCCTTCGGCCCAAACTCGCGATCCACGTGCACCACATACAATTCCGCATCCATCCGCCGCGCCATGCGCGCGCTCCGCGCAATCAAATATTGCCCCGTCGGATTCGCTGACACGCACACCGCCATCCGCTCCCGCACGCCCCAATTCTTGCGGATGTCCTGATCCTCCATGTACGTTTCGAGGCTGCGATCCACTTGCTCCGCAACCTGCCGCAATGCCAGTTCGCGCAGCGCGATCAGGTTCCCTCGACGAAAAAAATTCTGCAGCGATCGCTCGACCTTCTCCGTCGAATAAACATCCCCGCGCTTCATCCGGTTCTGCAGCGCTTCCGGCGTCAAATCCACCATCACCGTTTCCGACGCCGTCAGCGGCACCCAATCCGGCACCGTCTCGCGCACTACAACACCCGTGATCGACCGCACGCTCGGCGCAAGGCTCTCGATGTGCTGAATGTTCAGCGTGGACACCACATCGATGTTCGCCGCCAGCAGCTCCTGCACATCCTCATATCGCTTCCGGTGTTTGCTTCCGGGAATATTCGTGTGCGCCAGCTCATCCACCAACACCACCGCGGGCTTCCTCGCAATGATCGCGTCCACATCCATCTCTTCAAAAGTCGTGCCCTTGTACTCCATCTTCTTCCGCGGCACGAATTCCATCCCGCAAATCAACTCTTCGATTCCTTTCCGTCCGTGCGTCTCCACCACACCGATCACCACATCTTCGCCGCGGCTCCGCCGGCGAATCGCCTCGCTCAGCATGCCGAACGTTTTTCCCACGCCCGGCGCATACCCCAAAAACAGCTTGAAAACGCCGCGCGTCTTCGCGGTTGGGGAAGCGACTTCTAGCCAATCTTCAGGCTTTTTCGGCACGCGCTCTACTCTCCGGTTCCCAATGCTTACAAAAAACTTACGCTAGATACTTAAGATAGAATAGATGTGAACGAAAGTACGTCTTGCAGGCCCAATTGGTCCCGTCAATATTTAATTTGACGGGTATGGAACTCTCAAATCTCATGCAGCGATTCCTCGGTGGACGAGTCGTTGGTTTCTTCGCGTCGGTTCTACTCACCGTCGGCGTCACCTACGTCTACGTCCGCCTCTTCCACGTAAACCACACCACCGTCGCTCTCTCGTTTCTTTTGGCAATTTTAGCAGTTTCAGCCGTCTGGGGCATGGCCGTCGCCATTTTCATGTCGATCCTCGCCATGCTCTCGTTGAACTATTTCTTTCTCCCACCGATCGGCTTGTTCACCATCGCCGACCCACAAAACTGGGTCGCCCTTTTCGTCTTCCTTCTCGTCTCGATCACCGGCAGCCAGCTTTCCAATCGCATCCGCCTCGAAGCCGACGAAGCCAATCTGCGCCGCCGCGAGGTCGAACGCCTCTACCGCTTCAGCCGCAAACTCCTCGGCGAAGGTAACGTCATTCAGCTCATGAACGCCATCCCCAACTACATCGTCGAAAGTTTCGAAACCGGCGCCGCCGAACTCTTCCTCCCTCAAAAAGACAAGTTCTATCGCTCCGGTTTCGGAGACGCCCAACTCGACGAATCCAAAATGAAGGCCGCCTTCGTCAACGACGAAATCTCGATGGACCAGGAAGCCGGCGTCTACTTCCTGCCAATCCGTCTCGGCGTCCGCCCGATCGGCAGCCTCGGCATTTCCGGCTCGCTGCTCTCGCGCCAGTCCGTCGAAGCCGTCAGCTCTCTCGTCGCCATCGCCGTCGAGCGCGCGCGCGCCGTCGAACAACTCGGCCAGACAGAAGCCGAGCGCCAGGGCGAGCGCCTCAAATCCGCCCTGCTCGACTCCATCACCCACGACTTCCGCACGCCGCTCACCTCGATGAAAGCCGCCGTCAGCAGCCTTCTGACCTCCGAGTATCCCGACCCAGCCCAGCGCAAAGAACTCCTCACCATCATCGACGAAGAGTGCGATCGCCTGAATCATCTCGTCGAAGAAGCCGGCGAAATGGCCAAGCTCGAAGCCGGCGAAGTCGAGCTCGATCTTCAGCCCACCAAAATTTCCGACATCGTCCAAGCCTCGCTCGCCAATTCCAAAACCTCGCTCGCCTGCCGCGAGGTCATCGTCAAAATCGACGACAATCTCCCACCAGTCACCGCCGATCTCGATCGCATCAAAGAAGCCGTCGTCCAATTCATCGACAACGCCAATCTCTATTCGCCAAAAGATCAGCCCATCACCATCACCGCCGAACAGACCGGCGACACCATCACCACCAGCGTCTCCGACCGCGGCCCCGGCATCGAAGACATCGAACAAACCATGATTTTCGACAAGTTTTATCGCGGCAAAGATCAGCGCTATCTGGTCCGCGGCACCGGCATGGGCCTCCCGATCGCCAAAGCCATCATCACCGCGCACAAAGGAACCGTCAGCGTCACCAGCCAACTCGGCCACGGCTCCGTTTTTTCTTTCACGCTGCCCGTAGCGAAGCAGTCCGATCGCGCGACATCGCAAGCTCAATCCCAGGAAATCCGCAAGAAACCACGACCGCGCGTCGCAAGAAACCATTTCACAAGAGGAATCCCGATGAGCGGCGAGAACATCCTCGTCATCGACGACGAACCACAAATCCGCCGCGTCATGCGCACCACTCTCTCCAGCCACGGCTACGTCATCACCGAAGCCATGACCGGCGAAGAAGGTGTCGACGCCGTCCGCAAAAACAAACCCGACCTCGTCCTGCTCGACATGAACATGCCGGGCATCGGCGGCCTCGAAGCCTGCCGCGAAATCCGCGAATCCACCGACGCGCCCATCATCATGCTCACCGTGCGCAACGCCGAGCGCGACAAAGTCGCCGCTCTCGACGCCGGCGCCGACGACTACGTCACCAAGCCCTTCGGCATCGAAGAACTTCTCGCGCGCATCCGTTCCGCGCTCCGCCGTTACGCGCCCGGCGACGCCGTCGCCCCATTCGTCACAAAGGAAATGTCCATCGACTTCGAAGCCCGCACCGTAACCGTCCGCGGCAACGACGTCCATCTCACGCCCAAAGAATTCGACGTTCTCAAAATTCTCGTCGCCAACCAAGGCAAGCCGCTGACGCACCGCCGCCTATTGCAAGCCGTCTGGGGCCCCGACTACGGCGAAGAAACCGAAAATCTCCGCGTCGTCATCAACCAGCTCCGCAAAAAACTCGAAGCCGACCCCGCCAAGCCCAAATTCATCCTCACCGAGCCATGGATCGGCTACCGCTTCCAAGCCGCCCGCGCCACCACAAGGCCGCCAAGAAGTCATAATCAATTGAGTTGAGTGAATCTTCGAGCGCTAGTGCAAGTCCGTAGGCCTCGGTATGCAAAGAAGCGTCCCCGCCAAATCAGCAGCGCCGTCCCCCAAGTATTGGCGCATCCGTCGGCTGATTGTGACCCGTCCGATTCTCAACATCCGTTTCCGTGCGCCCGTGCATTCGACTGCCATACGAATGTCTCCACGCCGTAAAGCCCAACTCCCACATGTCATTATCAAAGCCAAACGAACGACTTTCATTGTTAGCACCTGAGCGTCAGATCGCGCTCGTCTCCACAATGGAATCGCGCCTAAAAAATAAAAATCCTGTCTACAATGTAGGAGATAGGATGCTTAACTGTAGATAGCCTTATCGAGATTCGAACTGCCATGAATCCCGGAAGCCGCATAGGACCTTTCGAGATCGTCGGCCCGCTGGGCTCTGGCGGCATGGGCGAGGTCTACCATGCCGTTGACACCCGCCTCGAACGTAGCGTCGCCATCAAGATTCTTCCCGCCGCATTTTCCACTCACATCGAACGCCTGCTTCGCTTTGAACAGGAAGCCAAATCCGCCTCCGCGCTCAACCACCCCAACATCGTCACGATCTACGAACTCGGCCGCGACGGCACAAGCCACTACATCGCCATGGAGCTTGTCGCAGGCAAGACCCTTCGCCAATTGTTGAAATCCGGCTTGATCCCCATGCGCCAGGTTCTCGACATCGCCGCGCAAGTCGCCGAAGGCCTGACAAAAGCGCACGAAGCCGGCATCACCCATCGTGATCTGAAACCGGAAAACGTCATGGTCACCGAAGACGGCCTCGTCAAAATTCTCGATTTCGGTCTCGCCAAACTTGTCGACAAAAGCTCCGGCTGCAGCCACTCACACGCATTTGTCCTCCGACACGCAGCATCACCACGACTGGCGTCATCGTCGGAACCGTCAACTACATGTCTCCCGAACAAGCCGAAGGCGCTCGCACCGATTTCCGCGCTGACCAATTTGCGCTCGGCCTCGTCCTCTACGAACTCGTCACCGGTCGCCGCCCTTTCGTCCGCCGTACCGCTGCCGAAACGCTCGTCGCCATCATGCGCGAGCGGCACGAACCCATCGTCGCCACGCAGCGCGACGCTCCTGCGCCATTCTGTTGGGCCATCGAGCGTTGCCTGGAGAAAGATCCGTCGCGCCGTTTCCCGGGAACGCGCGAACTCGCCCGCGAGCTCGCCGCGATTCGCGACTGCTTCGAGGAAGTCCCGCGCACACGCTCGAACTCCATGCCTGCAACTCTTCCCGTCTCCCGCAATGGGTTCGTCGGCCGCGAAAAGGAAGCCGAGGCCGCGCGTGAACTCTTTCTCGCACGCCGACGTTCGCCTCGTGACCATCACCGGCCCCGGCGGCATCGGCAAGACCCGACTTGCCATCGAAGTTGCCGCCGCCTTGACCGAACGGTTTCCCGGCGGCATCCATTTCGTGCAACTCTCCGCCGCTCACCGATCCGAATTCGATTCCATCCGCGATCGTCCAGGCACTCGGTATCCGCGAAATCGGCGAACAATCTGCCCTCGACGTCCTGAAGAAATATCTGAAGGAATACGCTCGGAGCCGACCGTTGCTCATTCTCGATAATTTCGAGCATCTTCTGCCCGCGTCCTGTCGCTGGTCTCGCAGTTGCTCACCGTTAATGCGAGTCTCAAAATCCTCGTCACCAGCCGCGCCGCGCTCCACGTTTACGGCGAACACGATTTCCCCGTTCCACCGCTCAGTCGTGCCCGATGCGAGATCGCACTCCGTCGATCGACGCTCTGGCCAAATATTCCGGCGTCGCACTCTTTGTTCAGCGCGCCGCGGCTGCCAAACCCGGATTTGAGCTGACCCATGAAAACGCTGCCGCCATGATCGAAATCTGCGCCCGCTTCGATGGTCTCCCGCTCGCCATCGAACTCGCCGCCGCACGCGTCAAGGTTTTGTCTCCCGCTTCGCTGCTGTCGCGTCTCGCCAGCCGTCTTCAATTGCTCACCGGTGGCGCCAAAGACTTGCCAGAGCGCCAGCAAACCCTCCGCGCCGCGATGGACTGGAGCTACGACCTGCTCAATCCCGCCGAGCAAAAACTATTCCGCCGCCTTTCCGTTTTCGTCGGCGGTTGCAATCTCGAAAGTGTCGAAGCGGTTTGCGATGCAAAAGCTGATCTCGAACTCGATTTGCTCGACGGCATGGCCTCGATCGTGGACAAGAGCCTCGCTCAACAGGTCGAGCAGGCCAACGGCGAATCGCGTTTCGTCATGCTCGAAACGATTCGCGAATACGCGCTCGAAAAGCTCAGAGCGAGCGGCGAAGAGCCGCTACAAGCGCGCGCACGCCGCCTATTGCCTCGTCCTGGCGGAGGAAGATTCCGCGTTGCACCAAGCCGCGAAGCCGCGCCGAGTCACTCCAGATCTTCGAGACTGGAATACAACAACTTCCGCGCCGCGCTCGAATGGCTCACCGAAACCGGCGACGCCGAATGGGGACTTGCGCCTCGGCGCTGCGCTATTTCGATTTCTGGGAGTCGCGCGAATATCTCGCCGAAGGCCGCGACAAACTGATCCGCGTTCTCAATCTCCTGCCGCCGCTGCTCCAACGAAAGCGCGCATGCGCGCGCTATTTGCTGCGGGAGTTTTGCCAGTGAACAGCGCGACTACATCAGTTGCCGAAGCTATGTCGGCGACAGCATCGAACTCGCTCGGGAACTCGGCGATCAAACCGGTCTCGCTGTTCGCCTCAAAACGCACTCGCGGTCGTCCGTCGCGAACAAGTGCGATCTCGCCGCGGCTAACAAGCATTGTTCGAGAGCTGCCTCGCCATCTGGCGCGAACTCGGCGACCAGAAGGGAATCGCCCGCACACTCAGCAACCTGGCCAGCGTTGCGAAGCTCGAAGGCGATTACGATCGCTCGCAGGTCCCTCTACGCTGAAAGCCAGTCCACTTTCCGGGCGCTGGGCGACCGCGAAGGCGTCGCTTGGTCGCTGAACTATCAAGGTGACGTCGCTCGCGATCAGGGCGACGCCGCCGGCGCTCGCTCGCTCTACGAACGCGCCCTCGCAATTTTCTACGAGCTCGAAGATCGCTGGGGCATCGCTGGCACTCTGGCCGACCTCGGCGGTCTCGCGCGGTAACAGAAGGACTATCCGACGGCGCACTCGCTCTTTCGCGAAAGCATCCAGATGTTCCGAGAGATGGAACACAAACGCGGAATCGCGCGCCTTCTCGAATGTTTCGCCTGCGTCGCCGCCATGTCAGGCCAACGCGGAGCGGTCGCTGCGCCTCGCGGGGGCCGCGGCAGCTCTCCGGCAAAACATCGGCGCGCCGCTCCCGCCAACCGAACAGTTGCGCATCCAGGAAGAGATCGAACCCGCTCGCGCAGTTCTGGGCGAATGCCGCCTCGTCCGCCGCATGGCTCGCTGGTTGGGGATTGCCTCTCGATGCAGCTGTGGACGAAGCTCTCGTCCTGGGGCAGGACTCGGAACGGCAGGATGAGTAACGATCGAACGAGCGAAGCGAACGCTATTCGGTAACCGAAGCGTCGAGCAATCGCCGCACTGCCGAAACTCGATTCGCAGGAAGGCCCGCGCGCTTCGCGTGCTCTCGAACCACCGACTCGTCCGCCGCGAGGTAAACGCAGTACACTTTGTCGCCGGTCACGTAGCTGTGCAGCCACTGAATGTCGTGCCCCAGGCTGCTGAATCGCAGCCACCGACTTCATCGAAATTTCGCGGAGCTCCGCATCAGTAAGCTCTCCGACACCCGGCACATCCCGTTCGATCACAAATTTTTGCATGGTGACGCAAACCTTGAACGAATCGCAATGACGCCCCGATGCTAGCACGCGCTCTGTCCAACGTACAATCCGCGCTCCGTTCGATCTGCCGCGGGATTCAGTGGCGTCGGTAACAGTTCATGTTCAAGCAAATCCACTTCCGCCGGACCGCGCTTCTGCCACAATGGAGCGACTATCATCAGGGCATCATGCTCGCGGAGCCAAAACCTTGACCGAATGGAACGCTGCCGAGTACGCGCGCCTCTCCGCACTGCAAGCAGCAATGGCGCAAGAAGTGTTGACGCTGTTGCGTTCGAAATTGAGTGGCGATGAGCGTGTCCTCGACGTCGGCTGCGGCAATGGAAAAGTAACGCGAGAAATTGCAGCGATGGTTCCGAAGGGAAGCGTCGTCGGTGTCGACGCCTCGGAAAAAATGGTGAAGTTTGCGCGCGCAGCACTTCCGAACGACGCAACGTCTCCTGCTCAAACGAATGTAATTTTCGAGGCCATGGATGCGCGCAAGCTCACCTTCGAAATGACGTTCGATCTCGTCGTCTCGTTCAACGCGCTGCATTGGATCGCGGAGAAAGAGCAAGAGTCTGTGCTGCGCGGAATTTATTCGGCATTGAAGCCGAATGGTTTGGCGCAGTTGCGCATGGTCCCGCGCGGCGCCCAAAAAAGCCTCGAGGACGTGAATGAAGAGACCGCTCGGTCTCCGCGATGGGAAAAATTCTTCGTCGGAATTCGCGATCCCTACCTGCACATGACCGCGGAATCGTATTCAGTCCTCACTGAACAGTGCGGCTTTCAAGTTGAAAGCGTCCGAGCAAAAGATCACGCCTGGGATTTCGGCTCTTCCGGGGCCTTCGCGGCATTCGCCTCAGTCACTTTCGTGGAGTGGTTGCAACACATTCCAGAACCCGATCACGCCGAGTTCATCGCGGACGCTCTCGCCCGCTACAAGCCCGTAGCCGGCGACGACCATACCTTCCGCTACTACCAAATGGACATCACCGCCCGCCGCCAGCAATAAGTTCGATCTTCAATTTAATTCGTTAGTGATTACAGCCACCCTTTCTTACTTCGTTGGCATCGGATGCGTTGCGTCGAGATTGAGGTTGAGTTCGAGGACGCGAACGCGGGGTTCGCCGAGAAAGCCGAACTGGCGAGCGAGTGTGTGCTTGGCGACCAGTTGGCGAACTTCGGACTCGGAGAGGTTGCGGTCTTTTGCGATGCGCGTGATTTGGAATTCAGCGGCAGCGGGAGAAATCTCGGGATCGAGGCCAGAGCCGGAAGCGGTTATGAGATCGACGGGAATTGGAGAATTCGGATTCTCGGCGTGGAGCTTCGCAGAGTCGGCCTTGATGCGGTCCAGCAATTGGTGATTCGTGGACGCGAGATTCGAGCCGGAGGATTGTGAGGCGTCGTAGCCGGCTCCTGCCGACGAAGGCCGAGAGTGAAAATATCCCGGACCGGAAAAAGCCTGGCCGATCAACTCCGAACCGACGACCTGGCCGTTTTTCTCGATGAGGCTGCCGTTGGCTTGGTGCGGGAAGAAAATATGGGCAACGCCGGTAACTGCGAGTGGGTAGAGAACACCGCAGATAACCGTCGTGGCGAGTGTGATCAGAACGGAGACGCGAAGATTCGCCACGAGCGAGGAAGTTTGGGACTTTGCCGATTCGGTCGCGGCGGACGGAACAGTCGGCGATATGTTGGGCGCGGTACCGATTGCGATTTTAGGTTCGAGAGTGTGCGTGGACATTTCTATTCCTCGCTACGCGAAGTGAAGATAGGTGATCAGCATGTCGATCAGCTTGATCCCGATGAAAGGGAGCGACAATTCCGCCGAGCCCGTAGATCAGCAGATTTCGGCAGCAGCGCGGCTGCGCCGGCGGGCGATACTTCACGCCGCGCAGCGCGAGCGGAATCAGCGCGATGATGATCAGCGCGTTGAAAATGACCGCCGACAGAATGGCCGACTGCGGCGTCGCAGATGCATGATGTTAAGCACGTCCGAGCACCGGAAATGCGCCGGCGAACATCGCGGGAATAATCGCAAAATATTTCGCCACATCGTTGGCGACGGAAAATGTGGTGAGCGCGCCGCGCGTGATCAGCAACTGTTTGCCGATCTCAACAATCTCGATGAGCTTGGTGGGATTGGAGTCGAGATCCACCATGTTGCCGGCTTCTTTTGCAGCTTGCGTGCCGGTGTTCATGGCGACGCCCACGTCGGCTTGCGCCAGCGCCGGCGCATCGTTAGTGCCGTCGCCGGTCATGGCGACCAGTTTGCCTTTGGCTTGTTCGCGTTTGATGAGCGCCATCTTGTCTTCGGGCTTGGCTTCGGCGAGAAAGTCATCGACGCCGGCTTGGCGCGCAATCGCGGCCGCGGTCAGCGGATTGTCGCCGGTGATCATCATGGTGCGAATGCCCATGGCGCGAAGTTGATCGAAGCGTTCGCGCATTCCGCCCTTGACAATATCCGTCAGCGCAATCGACACCCAGCACGCGGCCGTTTTCAGCCACCAGCAGCGGTGTGCCGCCGGCATTCGCAATGTCGCGCAACGGTGACTTCTGCATACTCGGGATCGATAGCGTTGCCGCGGTTCGGCAGACAACCTTGCTGATGGCGTCGAGCGCGCCTTTGCGAATTTCGCGGTCGTCGAGATCGACGCCGGACATGCGGGTCTGCGCGGAAAACGGAATGAAGGTCGGCGTGCGAAGCGAGGTCACGCCCGCGCAATTCATATTTCTCTTTCGCCAGCACGACGATCGAGCGGCCTTCGGGAGTTTCGTCCGCGAGCGAAGAAAGTTGCGCGGCGTCCGCAAGTTCGGATTCTTCGATTCCTGGCGCAGGCATGCAGCATGCGTGGCAGCGCGATTACCGAGCGTGATCGTGCCGGTCTTGTCGAGCAGCAGAACATCGACGTCGCCGGAGGCTTCAACGTTGAAGCCTCCCGGTGACGTCGATGTTCTGCTGCTCGACAAGACCGGAACGATCACGCTCGGTAATCGCCGACCACATGTGCATCCCTGCCCAAGGAATCCGAACTTGCGAACGCCGCGCAACTTGCTTCGCTCGCGGACGAACTTCAGAGGGACGCTCGATTGTAGGTGCAGTTGAAAGAGAATACGTGATTGCGCGGGCGTGAGCTTAGAGCAACCAACCCTCCTTTCTCCGCGCAGACCCGCATGTCGGGCGTCAAATCTGACGGGACACAAATTCGCAAAGGCTCGCCCGACGCGATTGATTACATCACCGAACGCGGAACAAAATCCCCGAACGGATGCGGAAGAGAGCCCGTTGCCGAGATCGCGAAGCTCCAGCGGTACACCTCTGCTCGTTGCTGAAAACGGACAAGTGTTGGGCGTCATTGCACTGACCGACGTTGTAA
>CAWKNS010000027.1:0-110505 GCA_963850795.1 uncultured Acidobacteriota bacterium
CGCGGCCGCGAGTTGGCGGCGCGACTTGACGCCCAGTTTCCGGAAGACCTTGCTGAGGTGGTACTCCACAGTGGACGTCGTGACGAACAGTCGACTGGCGATCTCGGCGTTGGTCGCGCCGGCGCCGGCCTGACGTGCCACCTGAGCCTCCTGCGGTGTCAGGCCGAACGGATTGTCTGCGGGCGGCGCACCAGCCGTCGTCCGGCCAGCGGCGCGCCGCTCGGCGCCCGTGCGGGCGGAGAATGCCGCGGCTCCCATCGCGGTGAACATGTCGTGGGCCGTCCGCAGCTGCACCTCCGCGTCACGGCGACGTCTTCGACGGCGCAGCCACTCGCCGTAGAGCAGATGGGCGCGGGCGAGTTCGGTGCGCACCGCGGTCCCGGTCAGCTGTCTGATGGCCTCTTCGTAATAAGGCTCGGCGTCCGCGTCGGCGGCCATCAACGCTCGCGACCTCGCCAACACGCCCAGTGCCCACGGGGTGGCCGCAGCGGTGGCGCGTTCGGACAGTCGCATAAGCGCCATCTCGGCGGCGGGTCGGTCTCCGCCTCGCACGCCGGCCTCAACGACATCTGGCAGTACCCGGTTCCCGAAGCCTGGCGGGTCATCGTGGAATATCTGCACTCCCCATCCGAGCGCCTCCGGGTACCGACCCAGTCCGAGTTCCAAGACGGTCAGACCCATGAGCGCGAAGACCTCGAGAATTGACGCGCCCTTTTCGCGACCCCAGTCCGCGGTCGAGGATGCCACCGCGCGGCTCTCGCTTTCGCGGCCCTGCCAGGCACGCACTTCCAACAGCACCCCGGTCGTAGCCGGCGGCGGCACCCCGATCAGCGCCGAGATCTCGGCCGCCTCGCCGTAACTATTTTCGGCATCGTTCATTTGTCCTGCCCAGGCCTGGCTGGTCGAGAGCCCGGCCAGGGTAATCCGCATCGCCGCCAGGGCCCCCTGGCGGCGCTCGATGGCGTGGGCGCGTTCGAACATCGCTCTGCGACCCTGCTCGTCCCACACGTCGTCAGCGGCGAACCATCCCAGAATCGTTGACGGGATGTCGACGTGGGCGGCGGCCTCGTCGGTGAACATCATCGCCACCGCGGCTCGCAGCAGCGGAACCGAATCGGCGTAATGCGCATGCCCGACAAAGACGGCCTCGCCGTTCTCGAAGAAGTCAATTTCGACACTCTGCCGACGCGTGTTGTAGTACTCACAGCCGCCGAAGATGATCGCGACGTTGTTCGCGCAATGCGCCTCGGAGCGCGCGGTGTTGTCCTGAAGCAATCCGCCACCGATTTGCTTGTGAAGAGTATTCACCGCGTTTTCGCTGGTGAAATCTGGCTCGACAATCGCATGACCGCCGAAGTCATGAAGGCGTTTTCGAAGTCTTCGGAATCCGGACCGCGCCGCGAAAAGCCGCTTCTCAGCGATCGCGAAAAAGAAATCGTGCAGCTTGTCGCTCAGGGTTTCCGCAATAAGGAAATCGGTGAGAAGCTTTTCATCAGCGAGCAGACGGTGAAAAACCACCTTCACAACATCTTCGACAAACTCGGCGTTTCCGATCGCCTCGAGCTCGCGCTCTACGCCATACACCATCGCTTAATCGACCAGACGTAGTTGGACCTACGCCCGGAAACATCCAAGTGGAACAGCTGCGGTCCAAGACAAGTACTTCGCTTTCGCGAAACTGTCCCAACTCCAAATTCTGTCTAACATCCGAGTAAGAGGACACTTATCGGTTTTGGCGAGTTTCTTTACTTTCGCCTTCTCTTCATACGCCCAGGCACTGCCGCGACCCGATTTTTTCGAGCGCTCCAAGAGATGAAGGTATTAACTTAAAATTCGGGAGCCCCTAAGACGCTTGTTTACAGTGATATCAGGGGAGTGGTTCTGGGACCGGGTACTCTCCTGCATGTAGCCCGGTCATGGTACATCCGTACTTTTCTCCCCTCGATCCAATTTGAATCTCCCGTCCTATTGTCCCTTTCTAGGCCCGCGGCTAAACTGTTCCTTCAATCAGGAGGCTCTGTCTTGACTGGCTCCGAGCGCCGCAACACCCAGCGATTTCAAATGCGGCTGCCGCTTACCGTTCGATGGACAACGGGAGCTGCAGTCGGCGAGACCAGCACGGAATCCCGCGACGTTAGCTCCCGGGGCGTTTATTTCTTTCTTTCCAAAGATGTCAAACAGGGCTCCGCTATCGAGATCCTCTTGACCTTGCCGAATGAAATTACGCTTGCAGGCCCGGTTCGCGTTCGTTGTTTGGGACGAGTGCAGCGTACCGAAGCGCGCGACGAAGGTGCAGTTGGCGTCGTCGCCGCGATCGAGCGCTATGAATTTCTACGTGGCGACGAAGAACGCAAGAAGTAACGTCGCACCGTAACTGCGCGACGAATCCGTCGCACCGGTGGTCTTGTTTTAGAGTTTACGAGTTTCTTGCTCGCTCACTGCGGAGGCGGGCAAGATTAGCCGGAGTGCCTCGGCCCCTCAGCGGAGCGCTCCGGCTGCTTTTTTTGACAATCGTCTTCGCGTGCTTCCCACCGTTCCCTTAACGCGATCAACTCCATTTCTTCCAACCTCACCCTAACCGCACGATTGTCATCCTGAGCGAAGCGAAGGATCTCAGCTCGAGCCCAAGCGCAAGAAACATCCGCCCACCCCATCTGCCTCATCGGCCATCCCTGTACCTTCAATACGTTCCGCGGCCGCATAAAATAAGGTTTCCACAGCGGCACGTCTCTCTCCGCTTCCAACCCCTTTTATTTCAGTCCCGGTGTTACATCTTCGCGCCCTGTACTTCGGAGCAGGCGACATCTCCCAATGTTTCCGCCAAGATAATCCGTGCCCAGAACGAAACACTGACGGTAGCAAGCGCGCGCTGGCTGAAGAATTGCCACCAGTTTATTGACGCGCATGGGGCCGCTGCGTCCGAGCGATTTCGGGCAGCGCGTGGTCAAACCGATCCGGAAGATTTTGCCTTGGACGAGGGGTGTGAGGAATGGAATTCGAAATTCAAACGGTGCCGCGCGTGGACTCTCACAATACAACCACGTCTGCGATTCCGAATGCGGATGCTCCTGGCGCCTCGCCAGTTCCGAGCTCCGAGGTGGATTCCGTCCTCGCTGCTTTGCTGCCGAAAGCAAACCCCGACGATACCGTTGATGTTTTGTCCGCCCTTTCGCGGGAATTGAATTCTGAGCCTGAAGCCGCTGCTGAACCCGAAATCATTGCCGAACCGTTGCAGGATCACGATCATCCCGTCAACGAAGCGACCGAAGATTCTCCCGAACATACGTTCACCACAATTTCCGTTTTGGAACTCGCCGAAATTCTCGACCAGCATCGCATCTGGGTCGAATCCGCCGGTGATGCCGGCAACAAAGCCGATCTCTGCGGCGTAAATCTCGCGAAAGCCGATCTTACTGGCGTCAACCTTCAGGGCGCTCAACTTCAGCGCGCCAATCTCGCCGGCGCCGATTTGTCGATGGCCAATTTGCGCGGCGCCAATCTGATTCAAGCGGACATGCGCGACACGAATTTGCTCGGCGCCGAACTTCGCGGCGCCAATTTAATGGGCGCGAATCTCTACGGTGCGGAAGGCGTTTGGGTGGGCCGTCTCGGCGGCGCCAATCTTTTCGACGCGATTCTTCCAGAAACAGTCGCCGCATTCGACAGCTCCAAAGCGATCGAAGATTCAACCAAAATCGCGCGGTGGTTTTACTTCTTGATGCTCGGCATTAGCGCCGCGAGTTGCCTCCTCATCGCCGCGACATCCGACGTTAAGCTCATTCTGAATTCCTCAGCCATTCCGCACACCGGTAATTTCCTGCCGATGACCGGTTTCTATCTCGGCGGCTCGCTGCTTCTTTTCGTTGCTTATGTCCGATTTCACTTCTTGCTTCTTCGGTTGTGGGGAAGCATGGCGGAATTGCCCGCCGTTTTCGTCGATGGCCAGACCCTTGAAAAGGATGGCCCGTGGTATTTGATGGGCGTTGTTCGCCGTCACTTCAAATGGAATCGCGATTCCCGCTCGCCGTTCGCGATGCTCGAATCGTTGCTTTCCACTTTTCTCGCCTACTGGGTCGTGCCCACCACGCTTTTCCTTTTCTGGCTGCGTTATCTTGTACGCCAGGATTTTCGCGGCACTCTGTTGCACACCGTGCTGCTCATGCTTTCCGTCGGCGCAGCCACTTGCCTTCCTTCCGTCGTTTCTCGATTCCTGCGCCCGGGCGAGCTCCGACGTCAGAAATCGAAAAATATTTTGCGCCTGGCATTCCTCACGCTTCGCGCCGCGCTCGCGACCGGCGCAGTCATCCTGCTTCTCTCGCTTGGTATCAATCGTGGTTTGCCGGCCGACCGCGACATCGCCCCGCAGCATTCTGGCGCCAGCATTCGCCGCTGGTCCGCCGAACTTCTCCAGAGCGTCGGCTATCGCCCCTACGCCGATCTCACCGAAGCTTCGCTCTCGTCTCCTCCCGCGAACGGCGATTGGAGCGACCAGGGTGTCGCTGCGATCGATGGCGCTCGCCTCAATCAGATCGATCTTCGTTTCGCGCGCGCCTATCGTGCGTTCCTGGCCAACGCGAAACTCTGGCGCGCCAATCTCGAAGGCGCGTATCTCTCCGAAGCCGATCTCCGCGGCGCCAACATGCGCGAAGCGTTCCTCCGCAACGCGATTCTCGATCGCGCGCGCATCTCCCACACGCTGCTCGTCTCTTCCGACATCAGCGGAGCAAACTTGATCGGTGCCGATCTTCGTTCTGCCGACCTCTCTTACTGCAATCTCGAAAACTCACATCTCTCGAACGCGAAACTCAACGGTGCATCACTCTACGCCGTAAATCTGCGCAAAGCTGAACTCACGCGCTCCGATCTGACCGGCGCCGATCTCCGCGACACGAAACTGGAGCAATCGATTTTGGCCTTCGCCAATCTCCAGCAAACCGATCTTTCTTCCGCGAAAATGGCGCAAGCCAAACTCGGCGGCGCCCAGATGAAAGGCACCATCCTACTCGACGCCGACTTGAACGGCGCCGACCTGCAAGGCGCATTTCTCACCGGCGCAGTCCTTCGCGACGCCGACATCCGCAACGCCGCTCTGAGCGGCGCGGACCTCCGCGGCGCCAGCGGACTCACCTCGACCCAACTCTGCACCGCCAAATGGCGCGGCGCCCTCCTCGACCCCGATATGGAGACCGCCCTCCAAACCCAGTGCCCGCAATAACGACATTGGCATTTGGGTGCCGCACCCTTAGGTTTTCAAGGGTGCGGGTTTAGACTCAGCCTCTTCTAAAATCAACACGACGACCGAAACTCGTTGAGTCAGCCTGTAGCCGCGATCGCTTCCCAGATCGCGGGATTTAGATTCAACACGACCGCCGCCCAATCCGGATCGTCACGAATGCGCCCTGTTTTTCTATGTACGGGCGCAGCACTGCTGCGCCCCATGTCCGCAAGATGTAATCCTTCAACTCCGCTTGATTTTCCCCCGTTGCCCACACCCTCTCCCCGTTATACCCTCTGCCCATTCCAAGCGCACAGCGAGTGGCCGATGCGCCAAAAATCCAGGGAGACTCATGTCCAACCAAAACTCCTCCACATCCAGAAATCCCATCGAAAAATCCCAATCTGAAAACGCGATCGACCGCCGCACTTTCATCCAAACCGCCGCAGCATCGAGCCTGCTAGGCGCCACCGCACTTTCCCTCCCCAATCTCACCCGTAGCGTCCTAGCCGCCGACGACCTCGACTCCATCCGCAAAGAAATCGAAAAGCGCCACGAAGAATCCGTCCACCGCCTCCAGGAATGGATCCGCCAACCCAGCATCGCCGCCGAAAATCGCGGCATGAACGAAGGCTGCGAAATGACCATGCGTTTCCTTCGCGACGCCGGATTCCAGCAAGTCACCAAAGTTCCCACCGACGGCCAACCCGGAATTTTCGCCACGCTCGACGCAGGCGCTCCCACAACTGTCGCGCTCTATTTCATGTACGACGTCAAGCAAGCCGATCCCTCCGAGTGGTCTTCGCCGCCATTCGAAGCGCGTCTCGTCGACAAGCCCAACATGGGCAAAGTCGTCGTCGGTCGCGGAGCCATCAATCAAAAAGGTCCCGAGGCAACACTGCTCGCCGCGCTGATCGCGATCAAAGCAGCAGGGAAGAAGCTCCCTGTAAACATCGTCTTCGTCGCCGAAGGCGAAGAAGAAATCGGCTCCCCGCATTTCCACCAGGTCGTCCACAAACCGGAAATCGCCGCCGCGCTAAAAAAATGCACCGGCGTCTACATGCCATACGCATCGCAGCAACTCGACGGCATGGTCACGCTATTCCTCGGCGCAAAAGGCGTCGTCGAACTCGAAATGATCTCCAGCGGCGAAAAGTGGGGCCGCGGTCCAAAAAAAGATCTGCACTCCAGCAACAAGGCGCGTGTCGATAGCCCCGCGTGGCATCTCGTCGAAGCGCTCGCCTCGCTTGTCTCGCCCGACGGCAACACGCCTGTCGTCGAAGGCTTCGCCGCGAAAGCCCGTCCGCTCTCCGACGCCGA
The DNA here is from genome assembly GCA_963850795.1 of uncultured Acidobacteriota bacterium. GTDB lineage: Bacteria > Acidobacteriota > Terriglobia > Acidiferrales > UBA7541 > Acidiferrum. The sequence continues at coordinate 6,536 of CAWKNS010000027.1, forward strand.
AAAACAAATGATCCAGGTCGCCGCGAAACGCCTGAGCGAAGACGACGCCAAAAAAATGCAAGGCGTCCAGCACTGGGTCAACGACGCAAGCTGGGAAGAATCGATGGAAATGTTGATGTCCAAGCCGACCATCAACATCGAAGGCCTCGTCGGCGGCTATACGGGTCCCGGCGGCAAAACAATCCTGCCCGGCAAAGCCCTCGCGAAAATCGACATGCGCCTCGTCCCCGACATGACCGCTCAGGAAGCCCTCGCCGCTCTGAAAGCTCATCTTGCCAAACACGGCTTCGCCGACATCGAGGTAAACATGTCCGGCGGCTACGACCCCACGACCACTGCACCCGACGCCGCCATCATCAAGATCACCGAAGCCACCTACCGCAAGTACGGCATCGATCCCGTCATCCTGCCGCGCCTGGCCGGCTCCTGGCCCGGCTACGTCTTCACCGGCGACCCTTTGCGCCTGCCCGCCGCCCACTTCGGCCTGGGACACGGCAACGGCGCGCACGCCCCCGACGAGTATTACCTAATCGAATCCACCAACCCCAAAGTCCAAGGCATGGACGGCGCCGCCCAAGCCCACGTCGAATACCTCTACGCCCTGGCAGCTGCTAAGTAGTTTATTTACAAGGACTTGTTGGAGTTCAGTTTGGATACGCTTCTGGATTGCGAACAATGCGAATGCGGTGATCCGTAAACGGCGCATGCATGCTCGGAACTTCAACTTTCGGCATGTGGCACGATCCACAGTTACTCGTCGCGACAGGACACGCCGCCCCAGGATGATCGGCAATCTTTTCGCCCGCCTTTGTCACATGGCACGCCAAGCATTTCGAATCGTAACTCGCAGTCTCCGTCACCAGCGGCTGATGCGGATCATGACACGCAAAACACGCCAACCGCGCATCGCCACGACCCCAACACTTACTGCTCTCCAATCGATAAGGCTGAAATCTCACATTCGCCACGCCCGTAACCTGCGTCTGCAAAACGTCCGCCCAGGTCCGATGGCACGCCCCGCAAAAATCCACCGACGCCACCGCACCCAATTTCCGTGGATTCAAAATCGCCCGTCGTCCCTCTTCAATCTTTCCCGCTTTCATCGCCGCAACATGCTTCGCGCCCGGCCCGTGACACTGTTCGCAAGCAATTCCCGGCGTCGCGTGCGCCGGATCAAATCGCCCCGCGATCATCGACCCGCTCGTGTGACAGCCGAAACAATGTTGCGTCTCGCTGCTGTCCATACGCCTTCCAAGCGCGGCCTCGATTGAACTCGGCGTCGCGCTTGAATGCCCGGTCGTTAGCGCGAGTGACTGCAGCGTTTTGTAGAAACTGACTCGGCTCTCGTAATACGCGCCATCGCGCGAATAAATATACGTCTGCCCCGTATGCGCGACGCCGAACGCCCATTCAAGCTGCGCCGCAACTTTCTTGCGCCGTCCGAAACGGAGTACGTACTTTTGTCCGGATCTGAGCCTCGCGCGATTTCATATCGAAAGGGAGAAAGCTCCCCACTCAACTCGGCGTGCTCGCGCAGAATCTGCGAGTTCGCAGCTTGTGCTCCGGCTTGTGCCATGGGCGTTGTCGCTTGTGTCGTAGCTTTATCGGCGTGACACTTCGCGCATTCCGCGTTGCCAACGAGCTGCGACCCATCGATCACATTCTTCGTCGGCCACCATGCCGACGCCGCAACGCGATCTTCCGTAGTCTCCGATATCTCCGTATTGCGAGCCTGCCGAGACTGGCTCAGCAAGCCCCCCGCAAGCACAAAGGAAAGGCCGAGGAAAAATACCCATCGAGGATGGCGCAAGGCGCTCACGCCGGTAGGCCACCTACGCCTTGATCGGAACCCAGACTTCCATGTCGCCGGAACCTGATTCAGGGTCGAAGTTCTCGCCGTAGTACTCGATAACATTCGGCGCGGTCGGCGTCGGATGCGCCAGCGCCTGTCCCGAGCTTGGCAGCCAAGCAGTAAAAATTGCGTGAATCGTATCGCGCAGCCGCGAAACGTTGTCGCGGTGACAGAAAATCGCATACTTCTGCTGCGGTGACTTGTAACTCTTGAGCTTCGCGTGCGCTGGCGAAAGAGTCGCGATTTCCACTCCGCAGAAATAATCGAACTCGCCCGAGTCCTCGTCCAGATTCAAGACCACGCCATAAGCCATATGGCCGAGTTGCCCTGAAATCTTGCCGAATGGCAGCCGCTTCCACTGTTCGGGAATCGTGTTCTGCGTCTGGGGCGTGTAATGCTCCTGCAAACCGGCCATGAGCAGCGCTCGTCGCTCCTGAAGGCGGGGCGGGTTCAGCTTAACTACTGGGGCTTCGGGCACGTCGTGGACTCCTGTTTCAGCGGGTTAGATTCACAAAGGTCCTGCCGGGCGGCGGCTGAAATCGAAAGAACAAGCTCGTCGCCAATCGGTTGTGCCGCGTTGTCGCGGGCACCAGTGCCCCATATACATTTTAGCGTGTTCGCGACTGGGATAGAAATGCGAACCGGTCTGTCCCCCAGGTTCGGTTAAAACACGCAAAATGCCTCCCTCGCCGCTCACGACACCCGCCGCGCTGGTGATACGTTCCATTCCTGTGTTAAGACTGTCTCTGAAAAAAGCACGATCTACTTGCTCGCAGCTATCATTTGAAGCGTTTTAAAACTGGTGAAGTTCGTTGGGGAGGCCTACGTGGAAGTCGTTGCGGGAATCGATCTGGGCGGTACAGCGATCAACTACACGTTGATCACGCGCGATGAAAAATTTCTGATCGAAGGGCTCTGCGAGCACCCGGCCCTATCCAAAGAAGGCCCCACGGTCTGCCTCCAGCAAATCGAAGACGGCCTCAAAATCGCCGCCGACCTCGCCAAAATCCCGCTCACCGACATCGTCGCCATCGGACTCGACACGCCCGGCCCCGCCAGCGCCGCCGGCCAACTCAGCGCCAAAGGCTCCACCAACTTCGTCCACGCCGACTGGTCCGGCTTCGACATTCGTGAAGGCCTCGCGCGTAAACTCAACAAGCCCGTCTCCTACCTCAACGACGGCAACGCCGGCGCGCTCTGGGGCCACTTCACGATTTTCGGCGCCAACAGCAAAGAAACGTCGGTCTCGATCGTCATCGGCACCGGCCTCGGCGGCGGCGTCATCATCGACGGCAACGTCGTCAAAGGCCGCAAAGGCTTCGGCGGCGAACTCGGCCACGTCCTCATTCCATTTCAAAGCATCCCCGGCACCGAAGGCCTGAAGCCGCTTTGCAACTGCGGACGCCTCGGCGATCTCGAATCCGTCTGCTCGCTCACCGCAATCGAAAAAACTTTCCTGCCATATTTTCTACCGAAATTTCCGGACCACGAACTAGCGAAGGTCGATCGCAGCAAAGCCGCCAAAATGGTGCGCGGCATGGCCGACCGCGGCGACACAATGTGCCGCGAAATCTTCCGCGTCCAGGCACACGGCATCGGCCTCTTCCTCGACGAAATGGTGAACACCTTCGATCCCGACGCCCTCATCATCGGCGGCGGCGCACTCGAAGCCAGCGAAGATTTTCAGAAATGGTTTATCGATCAGGTCCGCGTAGGCATGCCCACGCAGCGCGAAGAACAAGCCGACATCCCGATCTACGTCATGCCCAACGGCGACACCGCCGGCTCCCGCGGCGCCGCCATCGAAGCCCTCAAACTAGCCCGCACCAGCGGCCTCGCCTAAGCGATTCGCGGAGTCGTGTATGGGCGAGCACTGCTGCGCCCCAAGTCCGCAAGATTGATCCCCGTGCGCGTTATGAAGTCACGATCGATCCGCTTTCTCGTTCGCGCCAACGTCTCGGCACTTGTAGGGGCGGGGCTTGCCCCGCCCGCGATCGCGTCAGGCACGCACCTCGATCAGATTCTCTTCGCCAAAACAAGAATCACCACAATCACCAACACCAATCCCAATCCGCCGCTCGGGTAATACCCCCATCCGGTGCTATACGGCCAAGTCGGCAGCGCGCCAAGCAGCAACAAAATCAAAAGAATCAGCAAAATTGTTCTCACGTCGTATTCCTCGCGGCTGGAGAGTTGAATGCAGTCGAAATCGAGCCCGTCCCCTGGGCTGCACCTTTGACTCACAACAACCTTAAAAGGTTCTGGTTACGAAATTGTTGGGTCGATTCGCGTCTCGTACGCCTCACTGAAACTGACTCAGATTGCTAACTTCGGTGTCTAATACGTGTCCCCCAAGGAGCCACCATGAGGAGCAAAGGACCTCTGGAGCGTCGTGTCTTGGCACGAAGAAAGTCTCGAGTGCTCGTCGGCGCGCAAGACATTGCGATGGCCGGCGTAGCGGTGATGTTGCTCATCGTGATGATGCTCGTAGAAGGGGTGACGCCCCATCACTCCACCTCGCCGGCAGATATGGCGAAGGCAAGGCAGGCCGTTCCCATGCCGGGTGCCAAGCGGGAAGACGCGATCAACATCCTCATTTCACGCGACGGCGCCATCTATTTCGGCCACACGTACACACGTGTTGACGACCTTGCAGAGCAAATTCGACAGAAAGTGCGAGGCGGTTCAGAGCGGCGCGCGTACCTCAAAGTCGATCAACGCGCGAAATACTGGGATGTTGAAAACGTTGTCGATGCGATTCGCGGCGGTGGCATTTGGAACGTTGCCTTGCTCGTAGAGCAGGATCAACGCGCTGCCACCCAACCCTAGCGCCAGTCTATTTAAGCAGTGATTCAATTTCCGCTTGATACGTCGCCTTGGCGACGATGCCGCTATGAACAGCAGCCATCTTCCCCTGACGGTCGATCAAAACCGTCACAGGCATCGCCGTCACCTTAAATTCTTTCGCAATTCCTTCATCGCCGATCACGATCGTGTAGGCGATCGGCTTTTCCTTCAAATACGGGCGCACAGAAGTCCAACCGTCGCTATCCAGCGAAACGCCGATGGTCTCCAGGCCCGCCTTTCTGTATCTGCTGTGGAAATCCCGGAACCATGGAATTTCGATCTGGCACCCGCCGCACCACGTAGCCCAGAAATTCACCAAAACAATTTTGCCTTTCATCTCTGAAAGGCGGATGGGCTTCCCATTCGCATCGGTCAGCGCGAAATCCGGAGCCGGGATGCGATCGCCAACCGCGATCAGCTTTATTTCCGCCGGCGCGTTCGGCGAAATGCTTTGCCACAACGCGATGGAGCAATCGATGCATCGCTGCGCCAGCACGCGCGGCGCCGGTGCCGACGTCAGCGCCAAGCCGACGATCAGCGCCGCAGTCACAAGTACGGCCGACCATCCCGCCATCCGCGACCAACTCGACTGGTGCACGGCAACTCGCTGATTCAGCCGCGCCTGAGCCCCCGCGAAGTCCGGGGCCCATGTTTCATGCGGCTCCAGCAAAGCAAGCCTCTGGTCGACCCAATTCAAGGAGTCCGTCGACACACCGGCGTCTCCGCCAAACGAAAACTTGTCCGCAACGTCGATTATTGTTGGCCATAGCGGCGTACGTACTCCTTTCGAAACGATTTCTGTGCCCGAGCGAGCAGCGTCCCCAGCGACGCGGGATGAATATCGAGCGCAGCCGCGAGTTCGCTGTAACTGAGATCGTGGCTGCGAAGAAGCAATAGCTCGGCCTGCCGCGTCGGCAGCGACGCGAGAACGGCGCGGACGCGATCTTGCTCCTCGGCGGCAGCGTGAAGTTGCTCGGGTGTCGGGATGCGACGAATCACTGCGAGCAAGCCTTCGTAGCGATCGCGGCGTGTCTGCCGGCGGAGTTCGTCAAGCCCCAGTCGCACCGCCGTACGATAGAGCCACGCTTCGGCTTGCGGCGTATGAGCGCGCGGAGTCCGCCACAGGCGAACAAATGCTTCGACCGCAAGCTCTTCCGCCCGGGCAGGATCGCGAACAACCCGAGCGATGACCCGCGCAACACGATCGAACCGCGCACGAAAGAGAACCTCGATGTCGAGTGCCGAATCGGGAGCAGTTGCCGCTTCAAGGACGACGTCGCTGGGCGCGTTCACATTCATATAACGACGCAGACCCCACATTTATGACAGCTATCTTGCATTTTGAAAATTAGGTGTCCCCAGTCGCGAGTTTTTGCGAGAATCGGCTGCGCATTCCGGCCGATTTGAATCTGGCAAACGAGGTTGAGATTATGGCGGACTATTTGTTGAAGACGGAACCCTCGACGTATTCCTTCGCGGACCTCCAGAAGGACAAGCAAACCGAGTGGGATGGCGTCTCGAATCCCGTCGCGCTGCGCAACATGCGTGCCATGAAGCCCGGCGACGGCCTCATCATCTATCACACCGGCGACGAGAAAAGCGCGGTCGGCACCGCCACCGTCGTATCGGTGGACGATTCGAACCCCAAAAATCCGGTGATCAAAATCAAAGCGGGCAAACCTGTCGCGAAGCCTGTGACGCTGGCCGAAATGAAAGGCAGCAAAACCTTCACAGACTCGCCAATCGTACGCCAAGGCCGCTTATCGGTGGTCCCGTTGACAGCAGCTCAATTCAAAATGTTGGTCGGGTGAGATATGAATTCTCTGCGCAAAAATTGGTGGGTCATAGCGGTCGTAGCTGCCATCGTCGCCATCCCTGCGGTCGTCGAGAGTTTCGCCGCAATGCGAGACGCGCTGGTCGTTCGCGCGCAAACTACACAGACCGCCGACCCGCAACAAATCACTCCGAACAAAGTCGAATTCGAAAACGATCAAATCAAAGTCATCCGTGGTTTTTTAGCGCCGCGCCAGAAAACGGCGGTCCACAGCCATCCCTACCGCTTTGGCGTGACGCTAACCAAGAACGATCTCATGATTACCTCGGACGGCAAAACAGTGCCGTCGAAGAAAAATGCACAGGAAATTTTCTGGAGCGAGCCGGTCACGCACCAGGTCGAAAACGTTTCGACCGAACGCATGCAAAACATCGAAATCGAATTCAAGAAAGACAAAGGCCCCGGCGTCGAAGTGAAAAAAGACTGGAGCAAACTCACCGCGAAGGGAACCGCCGACGATCCAGTCCCCGTGGAACAAGAGCCGCATCACCGCGTCATCTTCGAAAACCAATACGTCCGCGTCCTCGATGTCGTGGTAAAACCCGGCGACACCACGCTATTCCACAAGCATTCGCTCGACAACATTCCGGTCATCTTGACTGGCGCCGACAACCGGACGCAGTTCGCCGGTGAAGATTGGAAACCGACGCCCGCCAAATCGGAGTCAGTAGGCTTCATCCCCGGCGCTGCCAAGCCCTACGTGCACCGCATCAACAACCAGGGCTCCACCGTCTTCCACGTCATCGATATTCAAATCTTGCCCTGACCCCACTAACTACAGGTGTCATCCTGAGCGCAGCGAAGGATCTCAGACGTCAGCTCATCCTCGCGGTGTCCTTCTCCGCCGATACCCTCGCCTTCACAACTCCTTCGCCCACTCCGCCGTAGTCCGCGCCAACCCTCGCAAAACCTCTGCGTCCGTCGTCCCCGAACTCTTCAACACGTGGAACGAGTGATCAGCACCCTCAATGACGTGCAACGTCGCGAGCTTCCCAATCTTCTTGCAAATCGGCCTCAGCAGTGTGAGATCGGCAAGGTCATCCCGCGTCCCTTGCAAAAAAAGCATCGGTTGGCTGACTTTAGCGAGGTGATCCCCGCGCTTCGTCGCAGGCTGCTTCGGCGGATGCAACGGAAATCCAAAAAACACCAGCCCCCGCACATCGGGAATCAGATTCTCCGACGCCGCCGTCGAAGTCATCCGCCCGCCCATCGATTTCCCGCCCGCCAGCAACGGCAACTCGGGCGCAACAGCATGCGCAGCCTGCACCGCCGCCGCAACCGTAGCAGTAAGTGTCGGAGGCCGATCCGGCGCCTTCCGCCGATTCTCCATGTAAGGAAACTGATACCGAAAGGTAGCGATCTTCTCTGCCGCCAGTTCCCGCGCCAGCGCCCCCATAAACGGATGCCGCATCCCCGCTCCCGCTCCATGCCCTAGCACAAGCAGCCATCGAGCATCGTTCGGTCGCAACAGGATCGAGGAGACTTCACCAACGCTGCCGACAGTAAACCGAGAATCGAATTCTTGGGACATTTCGCGGAATCATACCAGAGGGAGACACAGTTGACTCCGGCCGGCTCACCACATTCTCAATTTGACCATAGTCATTGACTATGGTCAAAAATAATGATAAGTTGCTGTCAGGGAATTGGTTATCGCCATGGAAGAAATCGCCATTTCGAAGTTCAAAGCAAAATGTCTCGCGATCCTGGAGCGCGTTCGCCGCACCAACGAACCTATTCGTGTCACTCGTTTTGGCAAACCTGTGGCGGAAATTGTGCCTCCATCGTTGGGAAAGCTTCCGCCACGCCGACTCGGCACCCTTGCGGGATCGGTTGTGATCCACGGCGACATTGTTTCACCCATCGGTGACATCAGCGATTGGGAGGCGGCGCAAGAAGGTGTGCCGTGGGATCCGGAACAGCGTGATAAGCCGAAAGAATGAACCTCCTGCTCGACACTCATATCTGGCTCTGGAGCCATCGCGAGCCGTGGAGGCTAAGTTCGGAGGTCACGCGTGCACTTACCGACCCTCGCAATGAATTGTGGCTCTCTCCCATCAGCACATGGGAGTTGATCCTCCTCGTTGAAGGGAAGAGAGTCACCCTTAACGAACCGCTGGATGCGTTCGTCGTCAAATCACAGAAGGAACTGTCGCTCCGTGAAGCTGCCTTTTCTTGGGCTGTCGCCGACGAACTGCGATACACCGTTCTTCGGCACCGCGACCCGGCCGATCGTTTTCTTGTCGCGACTGCAAAATTCTACGATCTCACGTTGATTACAGCGGATCGGCGGTTGCTAGAACCACTGCCCGGCTTAAAGGTGATGGGGAACGAAGTCTGAGAACGACTTGCTAGCACCTACTTTCATCCTCAAATGAAAAACCGCCAGCCGGTCCGTTATCCGAACCGTCGGCGGTTTCTTTGTATCGGTAGATTAGTTCCCGGCGGAACCCGACTGAAGCTGCGTCAGTGCCGCCAACACTTCTTCGCTGTGATTCGGTGGCTTCACATCGAGCCAAACCTTCTCGACCTTGCCCTGAGGATCGATCAAGAACGTATGCCGCGCCGAAAGTTTCGCCACGCCCATATTCATCACCGAATCGTATTGCGACGAAACGTCACTCTTCGTGTCGGCCAGCAATTTAAAGCTCAATCCTTCCTTCGTGCAAAACTGCTGATGCGAATTTTCATCCTGCATGCTCACGCCGACGATCACGGCGTTCTTCGCTTCATACTGCGCCAGATCGCGCTGAAAATTGTGCGCTTCCACCGTGCAGCCGCTGGTGAAATCCTTCGGATAGAAATACAGGACCACCCACTTGCCCTTGAAATCGCGCAGGCTCACAGGTTTTCCGTCCTGCGAGTTCAGTGTGAAATCCGGAGCCTGCGTTCCGACTGCAGGCGCCTTATCCCCCGCTTGCATCGCGCGCACTCCGAAACCCACCGCGAACAACACGACGACCACGAGCGCAATCAAAACATACTTCATTCAACACCTCGATTTTCCGCAGGCTTCAATCCTGCCATCCTCTGACTCCCGTGCATGGTATTGGGATGTCCCGCCAAACGCTAGGGTTTCACTCACCATCAAGCAACTGACGCGAGCCCCAGCAGCGCACAACCAACCCCTCAAGTTCAGTGCGGCTGCGTAAACCGCCCAAACCCGATCCGTACCTGCAGTGTGTTGATGCCCGGATTCGGCGTGACCAGCCCAGCATTCGAAATATGCATGAACCGCAGCTCCACGCTCCAGTTGTACTTGTTCCGCAAAAAATGCGCCCCGATCGCCCCGCTCGTCGTGAAATTTACATGCGACGTCCCCGGCGGCACCTTGTCATTACTGAAAAGCGTTCCGCCGCCGATATCGATATAGGGCATCACATTATGCCGCGGCACAAAATTCCACTTCAGCGCAAATGGATTGAGCCCAACCCCATACGCCGTGCCCGTCCGCTGCACCACAAGAAAAACAGGCACTACATCGACCGCATATTCGAACCGCCCCTTCAAAATCCCCGGCCCCGCAGGATCGGTCAGAATCCAGCCGTATCGCAATCCCACATTCCATACGCCGGTGCTGGCGTTGCTCCCGTTCAGTCCATGCCCGCCGCCGGTCCAAATCTGCAATTCCTTGCTGTCGTCAGGCGCGGGGCCGGCCTGCGCACGTACGGAGTTCGCCAGCGCGGCAAACAAAAATGCCATAAGGGCAAGTCTCAAGGCCGGTTTCACTCGAAAATCTCCATCATTCCTCGATTTCATGGTGCGCGACGATTTTTGAAGCGACTACAATACATTAGGTCCAGCCGGCGCGCGAAGTTTCTAGCGCGGACAACGACTCCAGCATACGAGCACGAATTGGTAGCCGATTTCTCTTGCATCGCAACTAAGTTAAATCTAGTATACAAAAAAGGTTCACTGTAATTAACCCACTTGTGAGCCAATCGACACAAGCGTTCATCGAACTGTAATCGCCGGTCTCCTAAGCTGAAAAGTCGTTGTGGTGGCCACGTCGGCGCTGTTGGATGTTCGGAGAGCAGGTTGAAGTGAGGGAGAGAGTTGTCACGGTGACGAGGTACACCCTCGCCCTTAGCTCGGTTTTGTTTTTGTTCGCTGCGACGCTGCGATCTCAACAGCTCGCGGATGACCCGACTCCAGCGGCGATCTCATCGACGTCCGACGAGCGTCCGCTGGTGGAGCAGCAGAATGTCACGAGTGCATCTGATGTGGCCATTGACCAGAACGCCCAAAACGCCTCAAGCGAATCGCAGCCTGCGGTGACCACGGACGATAGCGGCAACACGATCCCCGCGATGTTTCCTCATTTCAAGAATGACCGCATCTGGCTCTCCGGCCAGGCGAATTTCATCTCGCAGTGGCACCCCGCATTTCACTCGCCCTACCAAGGAAAAAACAGCCTCTCGCCCGAAGCCCAAGACGCGACTTCGCGCGTCCTCACCTTGTTCACCGGCCTCCGTTTGACTTCCACATCCGAACTTCTCTGTGACATCCAGGAAACCGGCGGTCATGGCGTCGGCGAAGCCCTCGGTGTCGCCGGCTTCCTGAATCTGGACGTTGTCCGCAATCCGACTCTCGGAAAAGCTCCCTACGTCGCGCGCCTGATGTGGCACCAAATCATCCCAATTGGCCGCTCTCGAATTCCAAACGATGCGCGCGGTCCCTACTCGCTATTTTCCGAATTGCCCGAGCGCCGCATCGAAATCCGCTTCGGCAAAATGAGCATGGCCGATTTCTTCGACCTCAACACCTACGGCACCGACAGCAATCTCCAGTTCATGAACTGGACTGTCGACAACAACGGCGCATTCGACTACGCCGCCGACACGCGCGGATTCACGTTCGCCGCCCTCGTCGAATATCACCACAACAAACACGTCACGCTGCGATTCGCCGAAGCCTTGATGCCGAAAGTCGCGAACGGCATTCATCTCGACGCCGATCTCGGCCGCGCTCGCGCCGAAAATTTCGAACTCGAGCTTCGCCGCAACACCATTCACAAACAAGGAAGGCGTCCTTCGCCTTCTCACATTCATCAATCACGCCAACATGGGCGACTACCGCACCGCCGTCGATAATTTTCTCGCCGGTCTCACTCCGACTCCCGAAATCACCGATCATCCGCTCACGACCGAAATCAAATACGGCTTCGGCGCGAACTTCGAACAGCCGCTCAACGATTGGTTCGGCCTTTTCGGCCGCTGGGGCTGGAACGAGGGCCGCCACGAGTCCTACGCGTACACCGAAGTTGACGCCACCGCGGAAATCGGCGCGTGGGCCAGCGGTAAACGCTGGGGACGAAAATACGATCGCCTCGGTCTCGCCTATGTTTCGAATGGAATCTCTCGCGATCACCAGGAGTATCTCGCGCTCGGCGGTTTGGGTTTCCTGCTCGGTGACGGCCGTCTAAATTACGCGCGCGAAGATATCGTCGAGATGTTTTACACGATGCACGTCTGGCGCGGATTCTATCCCGCGGTCGGCTTCCAATACGTCGATCATCCCGGCTACAACAAAGATCGCGGCCCGGTCGTCGCGCCCGCTCTGCGACTCCACATGGAATTTTAATCGCCCAGAACTGCTCGCGATTTCAAAAATGCCCACTTCGCCCCTTTAAACAGAAGGACTCGGCAGCGCAAGTTTCTCGTAGTCTTTCCCGAGTTCGACGCACAGCGCTTCGACCACAAGCTCATGATCGGCCCTCTGCGGCAGTCCGGACACTGTGATCGACCCGATCACTCCAGCGCCTTGCACACAAATCGGAAACGCTCCGCCGTGCGCCGCATAATCCGTCATCGGCAGCGCGTATTTTTCAAACAGCCCCGCTCCGACATCGATTCCTAGTCCATACGAGCTGCGGTGAAATCGCGCCACGAGATTACTTTTTCGGCGCACCCACTCCGCGTTATCAGGCGACGACCCGGCAAGCGCGCAATAAAAAAGCTGTTGCCCAAACCGGCGCACATCGATTACAACCCCGGCCTTGCGTGCAACCGCCATCGTCCGTAGCCGCGAGCCAACGCTCCACGCCATATCTTCGTCAAATCGTTCAAAGCACAACTCGCGCTCTTGCATGGTAATTGCCGCTAGGTCGTCTTCGCGTGCGCTCACGAAACTCTCCTTGGATATCGCCGTCCAAAATGATTCAACCGAAATGCATTCTGCTATGCCGCCCACGTCGGCGCAAGTAACGCGCAAAGATCACCAGAGTCCGCCGTGATTTCGCGAACACAAAACGTCCCTCTACCCGACCGTCCTTCTTGCCTCTCGGGCATCTAACTCATGCGTTTCCACAACAACATTTAGCGACAGGCTCAGGAGCCAGGCAAATGTCGAATCCGACGGATCGGGACAAAGAAGCAAATCCCATTGCAGAAATTTTCGACGAAATGTTCACGCTTCTGCAGGATCTCGAAACACGCAGTGTTGCCGTCCTCGAATATGTGAAAGAGCAAGGCGGCGCCACCGACGAAAAGCTCGCGCCTTACCTTGATCGTGCTGGCGCAGCCGCGGATGTACGATGGCGCGCCGCCCGCGCCCGCATGGAGCACTTGCTCGCGCCAAAGCCGAAGTCTTCCACCGATGTAGCCAAAGGCGACCAAAGTGAGTCTCAGTCTCAGCCTAAAGAGAAAGGAAAAGATGCCGACTCCGCCACCGCGAAATCGCAAGGCGAGAAACAGTCAGGCGCTAAGCCCGAGTCAAAAGACGTTGGCAAAGAACTAGCCTCTGCCCCCTCTGGAACGGACAAACCCGCCGAACAGAAAGACGAGAAGACGCAACCCGCGAAGCCTGAAACAGAAGCTAAGACGAAAGAGAACGAAAAGGGAAGCGATAACCAAAGCAAAGAGCCTTCAAAGTCGAGTGATGCCGCATCACAAGCAGCATCCTTGGCGCGAGGGCCAAAATCCGAGCCAGAAAAAGGCGAGAACGCAAAGACCGCGCAATCTGAAAACGGCAAATCTTCGAATCAACAACCACGAGAAGACGGACAGCAAACCCAGAAAGCCGCAAAATAACCAAGGCAAACGCTGCGAACTCAATTCAAAAAACAAAATGAGGAGGGCAAATCGCCCTCCTCATTTTTTGCCAACCACCATCACCGAAGTCCGCGCCTTCCAAGCGTCGAAGGCATCTGGAATCGGTTGCGCTCTAAAACGTAAACCGCGCGCTCAGCTGCATCTGCCGAGCATTCGTCGCCGTACTGGTGTACGTATTGAACTGCGGACTCCCGAACTGATTCACATACCCGGAAAAGTTCGGGTGATTCAAAACGTTGAACGACTCCCACCGCAGTTCAAGCGCCTTGTGTTCCGTGAACCGCAGCCGCTTGCTGACCGCCGCGTCGAAATTGGTCAGCCCATCGAGCCGCAAGTGGTTGCGCCCGCTGGTTCCGACCTGCTCGAGCAAAGGCTCGCTCACCGGCAACGTCCCCGGCACAACATAGCTCGAGAAAAACGGAAGCGGATGCAGCTGCGTCGCGTCGCCGTTCACCGGCACATTGACCGTCGTAGCGCCATTGTTCGTGCCGTTCAGCAACAAATCGGTGATCCCTCCGATCGGCGCCGCAATCACGGTCACCGGGAATCCCGACTGCGTTGTGAAAATTCCGCTCTGGCTCCATCCGCCGAAAAGATATTTCTTCCACCCGGAGGAGTGATTCCCGAACGGCAGTTCGTAGTTGTAGCTCAGCACGAACCGGTTGCGCAGATCGAATTGCGAATTCGCTCGATTGGCCGAGAGCGGTGCCGCCGCATTGATCGGCAGCGCGCTGTCGTTGACCAGCACACCCAGCGCATCCGAAATGTCGTCGAGGCTGTGCGACCAAGTGTAGTTCGCGTCAAACGTCAGCCCGTTCTTAAATCGGCGAATGCCTTCGACCTGCAACGAGTTGTAGTTCGACGTGCCCGTGCTCTGCACCTGCGTGACGTTGTCAAAGCGTGGGTCGTTGAGATTGTTGAGCGGCCCGAACGCGCCACCGGTTTGCGCTGCGAAACTCGCCTGAAATTCCGCGAGTCGCGCCGTTTGATCCGCAAGGCTCGTCGGCGCGGCTGGAATGTTCGTCGGATTCACGAGGTTGATCGGTTGGCTCACTTGCAGGCGATCGCTGCGTGCGCCGACATAAGTGACTTTCATCACTAAGTCCGGCGCGACCTGATATTCCACGCCCGCATCCCACTGCTGGTTGCGCGGGTTCTGTAGATTCTGATCGACTGGCGAAAAGCTGCCGAAGTCGCTCTGTAGTGGATTGAACGCGCCCAGCCCCGCTGTCGCAGCCGCTTGTGCCGGAGCAGTCCCGGCGACGAGATTCGCAAGCGAATTCCCGCCGCTGAAGTCCTTCACCGTGACGATGTTCACGAATGGCGGGGAGAATCGCAGGTTTGTGATCGGGTTCTGATAAATGAAGTCGTACGCAATGCCGTAACCCCCGCGCACAACGAGTTTGCCGTTCATCGGATTCCACGCGAACCCGAGTCGCGGCGCAGGATTCCAGTTGCGATGAAACGCCGTGCCACCCAGATCGACGCCGCCGAGCGCCCCGGTTCCAAGCGCACCGATCGGCGTCGTGTTGTTCGGATCAAGATTCGACAATTGCCCCGATCCTTCCGAAACGCCTCCCGAAGATTCAAGTCGGAAGCCAAGATTCAACGTCAGCGTCCGCGTAAGTCGAAAGTCGTCCTGAACAAATCCGAACGCATCGAGCGCAAAGTTATGCAAATGCGTGTTGCCGATGAATTGCTGATACTCCACCGGCGTACCCGCTTGAAACGCGGCGATGCTATCGAATACGACGATGCCTTGCGCTTCCGCGTCAAAAAAGCTCGGCGCCTGGTAGCGATTGAAGTCAACGCCCCACTTCAGCGTGTGCCGCCCATGTGTCCACGAGACCGTATCGGCGTATTGAAAAGTGTTCTGCGTGCGGCCCTGCGGGATGATGTTGTTGATACCAAAGTTCGAAGTGCCGTCCGCGAAGATCACTTCAGGCCCCTCGGGGAACGGCGAGTTCACGTCGAACGATGGATTTACTCGTCCGTAGCCGAACCGGAAATTATTGATGAGATTGTTCGAAATCGCCGCCGTGTAGCTGATCGTCAGATCGCGCGGCGTGGCCGTCGTCGAAGCTCCGAACCCCGGCAAATTCGTGTCGATAAACGTCAGGCCGGGGCTGATGTTTGTCGACGGCGCTTGCCCATATTTCACGAACAATCCGTCTTTGCCGCCGCGCAGCACCTGATCGACTCGAACCGTCCAGATGTCACCATCGGTCGTGTTCGCCGAAGATCCGGGCAAGCTGCCAGTCACAGATGTCGGTGAGCCATTCGCAGTGAATAACGCCGCGCTCGTCGGATCGGTGATCGCAGCCGCCTGCCCAGGCGTCAGCACGTTTGCAATCACCGTCTGCCCCGCCCCTCGTGTGCGATCGACTTCTCCGCTCGCGAAGAAGAACGTGTGATTCTTGATGACCGGCCCGCCGATCGTCCCGCCACCTTGATTCTGCACGATCTTCGGAACCGCTCCTCCATCGGGAGTGAAATAGCCCCGCGCATTTCCCAATCCGCTATTCTGGAAATATTCGTAAAGCGAACCGTGAAATTCATTCGTTCCGCTCTTGGTCAGAATCTGCACCTGCGATCCCGAGTTGCGGCCGAACTCCGCATCGAAATTGTTGGTGATCACTTTCACTTCGGCCACCGCGTCTTGAACGAACGCGGCGCCCGATTCACCGGTTGTGGATATATCCGTGGCCGTCACGCCGTCGAGCGTAATGTTGTTCGCTCGCCCGCGCGACCCGTTGGAGTTGAAGCTGCCGACTCCGAGAAACGGATTGTTCATCGAAACGGGTGCAACGCCTGGCGACAGCGTCGCGTAGATCACCGGATCTCGCGCCTGATTTGGCAGCGCCATCGCTTCATCCGAATTGATCGAATTGCTCACTTGCGCGGTTGCGACGTCCATCGTCGGAATCGCCCCCGATTCCACGACGACGCTCTCGCTTACGTTCCCGAGCTGCATCTGCGCGTCGATACGCGTTTTTTCACCGCTGCGTACCACGGCGTTCTGCGTGAACGTTTTGAACCCGTCCTTTTCGACGGTAATGCGGTAACTGCCGATTTCAAGCTGAGGCGCGGAAAATTCGCCGGCATCGCTCGTTGTGATGACACGAGTCTGACCGGTATTTATGTTTTGGATGGAGATTTTGGCGGCAGAAACTGTCGCGCCAGTTGAATCGGTGATGGTTCCCGATAAATCCCCGGTGAGATCGGCAAAGGCGGGCGCTACAACTAACAACCAACTAAAAAGTGCTGCTATCACTACGCGTACTGCGAACTTATACATGCGACAGTTCCTCCCAAAAAGGATGCCCAATCAATTCCAACCTCGGGCACTGCTCCCCCCTGGGCAGAGCTCGTCACCACGTGCGACATAAACGAATGCAATGCGTGTGCCAAGCGGCGCAAAGAAAAGTATGTTTCTTCAATATGTTCAGAATGTAGCGGTTAGTGAAAATAAATTGCAGCGCTTTACAACTCTGACGCGGACTTTCCTATGGAAATATGCGAGTTATACGAATTTAGGAATCTCAGAAATGAAACAGAAAACTTATGAGACGAAATTTATGGGAGCGATTGCTTCCAGAAGTAGAAATTTCGAAATAACGTCATCGAAGAAGTATTTTCATCGCGCGTAGACTGGCGTCGCGCTGCAGGATGGGCGTTTAGTCGTGTAAGCGTGATAGAGCTCTTAGGAATTTGTCGCGCGGCTAGAAAAGTTTCCTATGGGTGCGCTTTCCCATCCAATCGGCGTACATCTTTAAATTGATAAGCGCGCTGCGTCCGCGCAGCTGACGCAAAAAGCCCTGCTCCTCGCGCCCTTCGACAGCCGAATGCGCCACAGCAATCTCGTCAGGCTCTCGCTTGCGATCTTTGCGCACCAATACGACTCCGACATCGGCTGCTTGCACGCGAGCGCGGTCTTTCGCGAGGAAATCGCCGAACGCCACGGCGCCTGTTATCTCAAATTTCGCGGCTCGATCTTCATTCGTCTCTTCGATCCGCTCTTTAAGAGACGTAAGCGCGCCCTCAACGGTTGCCCGGTCAAATCGTGGTGTTTTCGCCCCCGACACGGTTTCGCCGGCCGGAGTCGTGATCCATTCGCCGGCTTTGTGCGCTTCCGCCTGCACGTAGCCTTGCATTTGCAGCAACGCCACGGCCCGCTCCGTCTCATCCTTCGAGATGTTCAGGGTCTGCGACAGATCGCGTAGCGACCAACTCACCGTCCCTTTCGTATCCCGCAAAAAACTCAGCGCCGCCTCGGCGGATAAACTGCCCGGCGCAATTGCAGAAGGCGTTCGCACCGCAGACTCTAGTAGAGGAAGCGCGTCGTTCGGTCGAGCGACTGGCGAGACGGCCGGAGTCTCACTTTGAACCCCGCGGCGCCTCTTCGCTTTCTTCGCAGTCTTTGCCGGAGGCGGAGCAGACGCGACTTTGCGGTTCGATTTATTGGCAGCAGCAGTTTTCTTCGCCATCGCTAACCCGTCCGAAAATCGACGGGCAGCATAGCACGTCACCCACGTGGCCCTGCGGACGCCTCAAAAAAAGCAAAAGCGCAGAAACGCCGCGATCGATATCGCAACGCTCTGCGCTTGCCTGTTCGCTCCGCCTAGGTCCGCACTAACCTGCACGCGCTAACCTACGGCCGGACAATTAAACAAGGCCACCGGTAACTCGCACAGTCTCGCCGGTCAGATATTTCGAATCCGACGAAGCGAGATACACCGCGGTTGGCGCGATGTCATCCGGCTGACCGATGCGGCCCAGTGACGAAGTCGATTCGATCCACTTGCGGAAATCGCCTTCATTGAAGCCGGCGCTGCGTACGCCTTCGGTCTCGATCATTCCCGGATTGATCGAGTTCACGCGAATCTTGCGGGGCCCGAGTTCCTTCGACAGAACCACCGTGATGGCATCCACCGCGGCTTTCGTAGCCGTGTAAGTCGCCGTGTTCGGCGGATTCATCGTGCTAACACCCGAGCCGATGTTGATCACGCTGCCGCCTTCGGCCCCGATCAACTTCACCGCTTCCTGCGTCGTCAGCAAAACCCCAAGCACGTTCAAGTTGAACTGCTTATGAAAGATTTCTTCGGTGATATCCGCCAGCGGCGCGAATTCATATACGCCCGCATTGTTCACCAAAATGTTCAGCTTCCCGTACGCCTTCTTGGTTTCGGCGAAAAGCTTCGCAACGTCCGCTTTCTTCGAAACATCGCCCTGCACCGCGATCGCCTTCCCGCCCTTCGCCGTAATGTTCTTCACCACGCGATCCGCGCCTTCCTTGCTCGATGCATAGTTCACCACCACCGAAGCACCCTCAGCGGCCAGCGCTTCCGCAATCGCCGCGCCAATGCCTTTCGAAGCCCCGGTTACAACCGCCACCTGATTCGCTAGCTTTCCCATGACTCTCTCCCGCCCCTATTTGACCAACTAGGGCTAATTTCGATGTTTAGACAACCGTCTAAAAGATGCGGCAAACACATCCCGGTTGCATAAATTTCTAAGTCCTGTGTTTGCAGAGATCGACGAGCGAGACGAAACCGGCTGAGGACAGTAAGGAGGACAGGGAACTAGTAGAGAAGGATCGCTACGCGAAACCGCACAAACCCTTGCGACCCGCTGCTCGGCTCGCAAGCACCTACAGAAGCCGCGTGGAACCGTCCACTCCCAAGCCTCTGTTCAAGGTTCTCCGGCAGCCGGCTCAGATTTCCGCTCTCATACCGCGCAATCAGCCCAGGCCGCGGTCCAGACCAGCCTTTGCTCATGCCGCACGTCTTGCGCGCATCCTCGATTCCGCCGATCGCGACGGAAGATGTGGAACCATCCGTAGTCACAACAGCGACATTGCGAAGTTTGGCAGCCTGCTTCGAACCGCGTTTGACCGCGGGCGCGGCGTTCGAATCTTTCCCCAGATTCGTCACTTGCAGTCCGCGCTCCGCAAGCGCAGCCGCAACCTGATGCTCCTGTTCATTCAAACTCAGATCCTCAACGGCCTGCGAAAAATCCTGCACCGCAAAAAGCATCGGCGCGCGACCCGAACCGGGGCCCGGCGCCCCGACTGCAACTGCAATACCGATGTCGGTTAGCTCCGGATCGAGAAGATTCGCTCGATGCGGCGGCGAGTGCATCCAGCTCACATGAATCATTTCCGCGCTCGGACCTTCCGCAACATTTTCCGCCACTTCCGTAAATCGCGCCCCGGCGCCGCGAACTCGATCCTGCAGCGGAGCCTCTCCCGAAAATTGGTGCGACAGCGTGCCGCGCTGCGCCATCAGCAACGCGTGAGCGTGTGCCGCGGCGGCAAGACTCGTATTCCAGCGCAGTGGCGCGAGCCCCTGCGCGACGCGTTCGCGATTCGCATCTTCCAGCAACGCCCGCTCCGCATTGAACGTCTGCGGAACCGCATTAACCGACAATCTTGGCGAAGAGAACAGCACCGCAACAAGAAACCCAATCGTTACGAGACGTACAAGGGAAGCGTCAAGATTGTTCGACACTTCGCTGAAGCGCACTCCGCGCTCAACGCGCGCAATTTCTCCGCGTCCCTCGCGTTTGCTCGATCGCCAATCTTCGATCAGCGAATGCAGCTTGGCCCAAACCAACCCGAGCTGCCCGAATTTGGACGTGCCAAATGACATGCCCCGCTCCTCATTCCATTAAACACAGGAGAGGAGTAGAGCAGGCGCTCCGAGAAGGACAGTCATGTAGCGAAAGGAAGCTGGACTTGCGAACAGGGTCGAAAAATCGAAGGTTCGGTTGAAGACTTTATATGTATTGAGTTGCAACGGCAGGGCCGGCTAAGTGCCGGTCAACCAGCGAATTAGCCGCGAACGTGAACCGCGCTGAAGCTCAGGATCACATGCCCACCCGAAGTAGGCCGCCCAAAGCTCAACATCGGACGAAAGCGCGAAAACAGCAACATCTGATCGAGTTGCCGCCGCAAATCCCGGCTGCGTGGACCTGACAAGATCTCGTATCCGACCATGCCGCCGTGCGCATCGACCGTAACGTCGAGCAGCAATCCGTGCGGCAGCGCCAGTTCCGCATCATGCTGATCGGGCGCCCAAGCCTCGGGGTAATCCGACAGCGAAATCAGCTCCGCCGGCTGCAAAATATTCAGCGGCACATCGTTCTGCACCGCGCGAACTGTAATTCCCGGAACGATCAACTGCAACACGACCGCAAAAACCACAATCGCCGAGAAAAATCCGCCCGTAGCCGGCAGCGTAATTGGCCGAAACACATTATCGAGCAAAATCTCCGCGCGGTTGCGCACAC
Organism: uncultured Acidobacteriota bacterium; assembly: GCA_963850795.1. Taxonomy (GTDB): domain Bacteria; phylum Acidobacteriota; class Terriglobia; order Acidiferrales; family UBA7541; genus Acidiferrum. Next base: position 27,411 of record CAWKNS010000027.1, read on the forward strand.
GCCGCCAACGAGACGGTGCGTCCGGTGCCGAAGTCGATTGCGCCGCAGCCACACGAATCCGCGTCGCAAGATCAGCAGGCGGAATACTTCGTGGCGCACGCGAAAGCAGCGCACTCAATTTCCGGAACTGCTCCAGCTCTTCGCGGCACCCGCTGCATTCGTCCAAATGCTTGCGCAGATAAATCCGCTCTTGCGCCTGCGTGGCGCCCGCAATCGTCCCGTCCATGTATCCAGCAAGCTTCGCGCGCACAGAGGAACAGTTCATGGCAGTTCCTCCCGCGTCGAATTTTTGCGCAGAAAATTGTAGCTATCCCCGAAATCCGCAGCTCGCCGCTGCAAGCCCGCCGCAAAAGGCGACGACGTAGCCGCATTCGCGCCATACGCCGGTTTTTGAGAACGCATTTCAATCACGTTGGTTCGCTCGGTTCGCTGAGCAATGGACATATTCGCGGGCCGTTCGCTCAATAGCGGCTCGAGCAGATCTTTTAACGCGCGTCGTCCGCGCAAGATGCGCGACTTCACCGTTCCGACGCTGCATTCCAAAACTTCCGCGACTTCTTCGTAAGCTAATCCTTCGAGATCGCGCAAAATCACCGCGCTGCGAAACACATCCGGAATCTGCTGTAGCGCGCTCTGCACCGCCGCCTGAATTTCATGCGCCGCAAATTGATCGAAGGGAGTCTGCGCGAGATCTTCAATCTCGATCGCCGCGTGACCCTCTTCCGGCTCGGCGTCGATCGAAACATTCTTCTGCAAGTGCCGCTTGAACCAGCGCTTGTGATTCAGCGCCTCGCGAATCGCAATGCGATACAGCCAGGTCTTCAGCGAGCTGCCTTGCCGAAAACTCCGAATCCCTCGAAATGCTTTCAGGAAAACTTCCTGTGTGCCGTCCGCCGCGTCCGCAACATCCCCAAGCATGCTCAGGATCAAGTTGTAGACGGGGCCGTGGTAGTGGGTGACCAGCCAGTCGAACGCGGTTTCCGATCCGGCCTGGAGTTCGGTCACCAGCCGGGTCTCGTCACCGCTCCAAGTTAGGGCTCCAGCCCAATCCGACATCGACGCCCTCTCCGGCTCGGCGGAGAAACCCGAGCCATCATGGCCAAAACTCTCCTGGCCATATCCTTCGGGGCCGAAAAAGCGCGACCTCTGCGCCGGTCTTTCAAACGAATCGGGCATCCATCCATCTTTCAGCCCGGTGTCCGTTCTGCTTACTTAGACACCGGCAAGGGCGGCGGTGTTTCCGCCAATGTGGCCATTTTGTCACTACGGGTTTGCTATCGCAATGGGCCGGACGGTTTGGAACTGGCTCCGCCTCGCTGCCGATTGACAGGTGTGGTTAACGTAATGACTCCCCCTCCCCCTGTTTTTGCGTAAGAATGTGATTTTATGGGAGTTATGCCGCGAAATGGTGCAAGAATGTGATTCTGCGGGAGTTAGGTCGCCGCCGGGGAGATTCAGGCGCACAGCGGACGGATCGGTCGGCTGAAATCCAGGCAACATAAAGCATCATAGCACGCGTTAGTTAGGTTGTCAATAAGTTACTTAAGTCTACCGTTCGAACGAGTTGAACGGGCTTTCCGCGTCGATCCGGCAGTGGATTTATGTGCGAGGTAAATCGTGTGGCGGCTTCCCCGCTTCTCGCGCGAGCGCCACTTTCTCAAGTTTGACCGCGAAGCCAGCCTGGCATAGGCGCCATTCGAATGTCTTATCCTCGCGAGCCGACCAGACAGCCAGCACCCCATCGCTCCTTAGCGCTCTGAAGGCGCGCGCGATTCCCGCGTCGTCATAAAGTCTAGTATTGTTCGAAGCGGTAAACGGGGCCGGACCGTTGTCCACATCAAGCATCACGGCGTCGAAGTGATTTCTGGAGGAACGAAGCGTGGCCGCGACGTCATTGGCTTCGACGCGCACGCGGCTGTCATTTAATGGGTATCCGGCCAACTCTCCGAGCGGGCCGCGGTTCCACTCCACCACCGCAGGCACCAACTCCACAACGACCACGCTCGCTTGCGGCGGAAGAATCCGAAGCGCGGCCCGCAGAGTAAAACCCATCCCCAGCCCACCGATAAGCACATGGGGATATTGCAACTTCTGCGCATTCCTGCACGCGGCCGTCGCGAGCAATTCCTCCGAGCCATGCACACGGCTCGACATCAATGGCTTGCCGTCCGCGAGGATGAGGTACTCGTCGTCCCGACGCACCAACTTCAGCGCGGTCCCGTCCGCGGAGTCCGTCCGCCCGAGCAATTCGAAAGGTTTCACGGCATCGATGTTACAAGACCGGCCACCTTCTCGGGCGAATCGCCACCGTCGAAACGCTAGTCTTTCGAGCTGCCTTATCGATCGCCAGCCGCACTGCGATTATCAAGTTGGTTGGGCAACCAAGCAGAAACCCAAGATTTTGCTATTTTTGCGAAGCAAACTTACTCCTATCAGAATACATCTCAGGCAGGACGCCGAGCTTTGTAAGTATCTCATTCAGTGTGTCTTAGCTCGACTATGGCGTAACGTCGCGGCAACTGGGTCAAGGATGGGTTAGACCTTGTAAACAGGCACCACGGATGTTCGCCCGCGTCCCGAAAGCCCGGTGCTAGCCTGCGACACGAATAGACATTCACGAAAACTGGTCGCCTCAGTGCGACCGGCATCATCGTACGAAGTACGAACCGGCGCGAACACACGCAACCGGGTGGCTCGCTCTTAATCCAAGCACCTCGTCCCATTCTGGGGAGACGTCGTGAAAGAACAACGCTCAAATCTCGCCGGCAACGAGCCGTCGAACCAAACCCTTCGCTGGAATGTCGTTGGCATTTCCCTCGCGCTGCTGATTGCTGTCGCCCTCGTTCTCCTCCTCGATACCGGCAATCTGGTGGAATGGGTCGCTCGGCATCGCGGCAGCAAGCTCGACGAAACGATCGCCGTCGCAGTCGTGTTTCTTGCCGGGCTCAGTGCGTTTTTTGTTCGCCGGTGGCTGGGACTCTCTCTTCGCCTCTCCGCTTATTCCGAGCAGGGAACGGTTCCTTCGGTGGACAAGGCGAAGCGCGGAGTGCGCCGTGACATATTGGGTATCGGAATCGCCGTACTGATCGCCGGCGTTGTCGTGTTCCTGTTCGACACAGGATGGCTGGTTCAATGGCTCGCGGAGCACAAAAGCACCAAGCTCGACGAAATCATCGTCGTCTCCGTCGTGCTCTTGATCGGATTGAGCTTCTTCTCGGTGCGGCGCTCGATCGAGCTCACCGACAATTTGCAGCGATATCAGGAGCTGCACCAGAGAACCGTAATCCTCAACCGCCGCGCAAACCTCATGGCGGAACTCAGCGACATGCTTCAGTCGTGTCTCTCGTCGGCCGAAGCCTACCCGATCATCGCGAGTAGCGCTGAACTCCTGATGCCGAATTCATCCGGCGCGCTCTGCATTCTTTCCAATTCCAAAAACGCCGTGGAAATGGTCGCTTCCTGGAAATCTCCGGCGCTGAAAGACCCGGTCTTCGAGCCACAAGACTGTTGGGCGCTGCGGCGCGGGCGAATCCATGCCGCGAGTGACGAAAGCAGCGCGCTTTCTTGCACGCACGTCGCCCAGCCTCGACCGAAGCACACATTGTGCGTGCCCATGATGGCGCACGGCGAAACGCTCGGTTTGCTCTATGTGGATACCGGGCAAGATCACAACGCCGAGTCGCTGTTTACTTCCAACGGCGAGCCCATGGAGCAACTGGCCAAGACACTTGCCGAGCAAGCTTCGCTAGCCCTCGCAAACCTGAAGTTGCGCGAGGCGCTCCGCACGCAGTCGATCCGCGATCCGCTGACCAATCTTTACAACCGCCGCTACATGGAAGAGTCGCTCGACCGCGAATTGTCGCGCGCCGTTCGCAAACACACGCCGGTTTCCTTGCTGCTGATCGATGTCGATCATTTCAAACGCTTCAACGATACCTTCGGCCATGAAGCGGGCGACATCGTCCTCCGCTCTTTGGGGCATCTGCTGCAATCGCAGCTTCGCAGCGAAGACATTGTCTGTCGTTTCGGAGGCGAGGAATTCGTGGTGATTCTTCCCGACGCGCCGTTGGATGGCGCGCGTCAGCGAGGAGAGCAACTGCGCGCGGCGACCAAAGAACTCATCACGGAATATCACGGTCAAACGCTCGGCCAGGTCACACTCTCGATCGGAGTTTCATACGTTTCCCGCGAATGGAGGAAACGGAACAGCGCTATTGGAAGCGGCCGACGCAGCTCTTTATCGTGCCAAAAAAGAAGGCCGCGACTGCGTCGTTCTTGCGTAACAAAATTACGGTTACTTGCTCGTCTTCGAAGCTTCTTTGAAGATCTCCACCAACCGCTCGGCGATCAGCTTGTCCTCGCCATCTTTCAACTGCCAGACCGCGAAGCCGAAAGCTGTTCGGATCCCGCTGCGAATGATGCTCCTCGTGATGCTCGCTGGCCTGAGGATTCGGATCTCGCCCGCGCATTCCGCTGGCGCCGGCACCCATGCTCCCAAGCGCGAGTGGCCGGGTATCCGCCAGCTTCTGCATGACCTCGTGCCCGGTGATTTTCGTTTTGCTCGGATCGATCTGCCAGCTGTACCGCGGCGTTACGTTGCCGAGTGCTTCGCGATTGAACTCGCGCGGCAGCGCCGTAACTCCGAATTTCTTCACCGCATCCGTAATCACCTGCGCGCGCTCGTCGAAAATCTTTAGATCGGCGTCGAGATCCGAGTTGACGAAAATCTCGAGCGCCTTCAGCAGACCGAAAATCGTCTCCTTGCCCACCTTGCAGCACCGGCCGATGCGATCTTCCTGCGGGCTCATATTCAGCAGCGCCCAGTGAATCAGCTCCTCTTTGCCGATCAGCACGCCCGATGCCTGTGGCCCGCGAATATCTTTGCCGCCGCTGAAGGCCACCATGTCCCAACCCTGCGCCGGATATTCCCAGAGGCGCTCCTTCGGCGGCACGTCGGCAGCGGCATCATTAAATGTATACAGGTTATGCGCCTTCGCGATTTCGATGGTTTCGGCGCCGCTGACTTTGCCTTTGTCCGACAAAATATTCGTAAAGTGAATCGCCAGCGTTTTCGGGTTGATCCTGTTGACCATTTCTTCCTTGGTCTCGACCTCGATCAATTTCGCGCCCGTCTGCCGAATCTGGTGATCGAAGGCATAGCGATGGCTCTTTTGGATAATGACTTCCGTTCGCGGAAAATCCGTGACGTCGGGAACGGCCTTCATTCGCGGCTCGAGATCTTCGGTCATCATGCCCGAGTAACCCACGACCATCGCTGCCGCCGCGCCGCCCGTCACAAGCCCCGTATATCCCGCCGGCGACTTACAAATCTTCGCGATGAATTTTCCCGCCGCAACTTCCAGTTCATCGATCAAAACGAAATGCTCGTTCCCGCGCCGGATCAACTCCATCACTTCCGGCCTCATCACTGATCCGCCGATGACGGTCACCGTTCCGTTGATGTTGACCAGCGGCGTCACTCCGAGTTCCGCGTAGATATCGCCCGTCGATCCGAGTCCCGAAGTGATCGGTACGATCGGATGCCCATCGCCGCCATGTCCTTTGTGTTTCTTACCCGCCGGTGCCGCCGCTTCCGACGCACCGGGAGCAACCAAGCCTCCCGTGATCGCACCGAGCGCACTCAAAAACGTTCGCCGACTCCATCCAAACTTCGAACCCATGTTCAGCATCCTCTCCGAAAAATTCTCTCTTCGCTCCCAAACTTGCGCATTCGCAATGCTTGTCATCCTGAACGGAGTGAGCCAAGCCTTTTCTTCGGCTCACGCAGTGAAGGATCACAGCGCACCGAGTTGCTACAAACCAAAGCTCCCCAGCTCTCTCACTCTATTTCTCCGCGACGGCACCGGCGGACCAACCACCAACGCACTCCCAACAATCTCAATCAACGAATCGCCCGGAATCCACTCTACCGCCATGCAAGCCCGCGATGGCGCCTTTCCTTCCGAGAAATACGTTCGATAAATCTTGTTCAGCGCATCGTACTGCGCTTTGTGCGCGTCAAATCGCGCCTTTCCCGCCGGCATCGCAATGCTGTCCGCATGTGGCAAACACAAAAAGACGTCCAAGTGAATGAGGCTGTCCATGTTCGAACCCGCCCGCTCCACCGACTTCTTCAGCGCATCCATCGTCCGCGTCACATGCTTCTCGAACGGATCGGTCACGAGCACGTGATCGTCTTTCGAATACCCGTCATTCGAACCCGTACCCGAAAAATAATAAATCCCATTCTGTATGTGACTATTCCGTCGCGCCGAGTCGTTCACTCCCGGTATCGTGGCGCTCTGCGCAGGCGCTGCGGTCGGAGCGGGCTGCTGAGCCTCTGCAATCTTTGCTCCGCCTGCCACAAACGCTGCAATCGCCGCAACCTTTCCGAAAAATCCACGTCGCGTGTTGATTTCCATTGTGATTCGTCCTTTGACTCCCGTGTGCAATGCAGCCTAAATAAAAACCTACCGCTAAGGCAAGAACAACTCATCATTTCGTAAGGTTTAAAACGATTGAGTATGATGCCGAGAAGGGCGGAGGTTACCGGACGAAGGCCCTTATTCGGTCTATCGTCACGGGTCACGTGATGTTCATCGCACTCCCGGCCGCAGTCGCGGGTGTAGACTGAAAGCATCCAGCCTTGCAATTGGGATGGAGCGTGCGTGATGACAACCCTCAATGCGAACTACGCCGGCGCAAACCAGTCTGACGTAACTCCGAACGCCCCCGCGAAAATCGCCGCCAGAACACTCTCTGTAAATGGCAGAAAATATTCTGTCGTGAGCGAGGCCGACGTGCCTCTTCTTTTCGTCTTGCGCGACGAAATCGGCCTGACCGGGACGAAGTACGGCTGCGGCGAAGGCCAATGCGGCGCCTGCACCGTGATCATCAATGGCGTTGCTCGCCGCTCGTGCCTCACGCCGGTCGCCGACGCCGTCGGCAAATCCATCACGACAATCGAGGGCCTGGAGCGAAGCGGCAATCTGCACCCGGTCCAGTCCGCATTCATCGAAGCCGATGCATTCCAGTGCGCGTATTGCACCTCCGGAATGATCATGAGCACCGTCGCGCTGCTCGACAAAAATCCGAATCCAACCGACGCCGAAATTGTCTCAGGCCTTCAGGGAAATATCTGCCGCTGTGGAGCTCATCCGAAGATCGTAGACGCTGTCCGCATCGCCGCGAAGGGACGCGCGTCATGAGCCCGCTCGGTACGCAGATCTCCGTCGAAGCAGAGCGCTACGAACTGCGCGCCGCTCCGATCCACCACTTCGACTTGGCGCGTCGTGACTTCTTCAAAATGTTGGGGGCTGGCGTAGCGGTATTCGCCGTCGCAACGCGCGCAGCGAACGCGCAAGAATCCGGCCGCGGCGCGCGCCGCCGCGACGATGAAGACGAGCCGAAAGACATCACTTCCTGGCTGCACATCGGCGAAGACGGCATCGTCACCGCTTTCACGGGCAAAGTTGAAATCGGCCAAAACATTCGAACGTCTCTCGCGCAATCCGTCGCTGACGAACTTCACGTACCGTTTGAAAGCGTCCGCATGGTCATGGCCGACACAGCGCTCACGCCTTTCGACATGGGCACGTTCGGCAGCCGCACCACGCCCACGATGGCGCCGCAACTTCGCCGCGTTGCCAATGCCGCGCGCGATCTTCTTATTCAGGAAGCCGCGAAAGAGTGGGGAGTCGCACCCGACGCTCTCGTGGCGCGCGATGCGAAAGTCAGCGATCCCGGTTCTGGCCGCTCCATCACCTACGCAAAATTAGCCGCGGGAAAACTCCTCGCCAAAGATCTCCCTGACGCAGATCCAATCACACCTGCTCCCGACTGGACCATCGCCGGCAAAGCGATCCCAAAAGTTGACGCGCGCGATTTCGTCACTGGCCGCCATCAATACACCACCGATCTCCGCCCCGCAGGATTGCTTTACGGCAAAGTTCTTCGCCCAGCTTCGTTCGGTGCAAAACTCACGTCGCTCGATGCCAGCGCCGCCCAATCAATGCCCGGCGTGAAAATCGTGCGCGATGGCGATTTCGTCGGTGTCACGGCGCCCAGTGAGCACGCCGCGGCAAAAGCCATCGCCGCTCTCAAACCGCAATGGAGCGAGACGAAACAGCCCTCCAGCCGCGAACTCTTCTCGTATCTCAAGAAGCAATCTCGAATCCGGCGAAGACTCTCGCGGCGGAAAAATCACGGGCTCAATCGACGACGGAATCGCGCAAGCCGCGCACAAGCTCGCGCAAACCTACACCGTCGAATACATCGCGCACGCTCCGCTCGAGCCGCGCGCCGCGGTCGCCGAGTGGAAAGACGGCGGCATCACCGTCTGGACCGGTACGCAGCGGCCGTTCGGCGTCCGCGAGGAACTCTCCGACGCATTTCATCTCCCGAAAGAAAAAATCCGCGTCATCGTTCCAGACACCGGCTCCGCGTACGGCGGCAAGCACACGGGCGACGCGGCGATCGAAGCCGCGCGCCTCGCTCGCAACGCCGGCCATCCAGTCAAACTCGTTTGGACGCGCGAAGAAGAATTTACGTGGGCCTACTTCCGTCCCGCTGGAGTGATCGATGTCCGCGGCGGGGTCACGGCGGACGGCACGCTGACCGCGTGGGAATTTCACAACTACAATTCGGGCAGCTCTGGAATCGGCATTCCGTACGTTGTTTCGAATCAGCGCGTCCAATTCCACGAAACGAAATCGCCGCTGCGGCAGGGTTCCTATCGCGGGCTCGCCGCGACCGCAAATCATTTTGCTCGCGAATGCGCGATGGATGAACTCGCCCATGCCGCCGGAATCGATCCGCTCGAATTTCGCCTGAAAAATATTTCGGACACGCGGCTTGCGCGATGTCTTCGTCGCCGCATCGAAAAAGTTCGGCTGGCCCGGGAAGAAAACCGCCGAAGGCCAAGGCTTCGGCATCGGTGGCGGCATCGAAAAAGCCGGCTACGTCGCCACTTGCGCGGAAGTCGCCGTCGATCGCGCCAGCGGTAGCGTGCGCGTCGTGCGCGTCGTCACCGCGTTCGAATGCGGCGCCATCGTCAATCCCGACGGTCTTCGCCATCAGGTCGTCGGCGCCAATATCATGGGGCTCGGCGGCGCACTGTTCGAAGCCATCACATTCGAAAATGGGCGCATCACCAATCCGCATTTCGCAAAATATCGCGTGCCGCGTTTCAAGGATGTGCCCGAGATCGAAGCCGTTCTCCTCGATCGCAAAGATATCCCGTCGGCTGGCGCCGGCGAAACTCCCATCGTCGGCATCGCACCAGCGATCGGTAACGCCATCTTCGACGCCACGCGGCGTGCGACTTCGCAGCTCTGCCAATGGTGCCGAACGGTTTCAAGGCCTAACAAATTGCACGCCGAACTAAGGGAGCAAACGCAGCCTTCTCACCGATGACAAAATCCTGGCGAACAAAGCTGATTCACACCGACGCGACGGTACCCGAAGGCTATCGCTCTCTCACTACCGCAGTGCGCCGCGGGCTCCACCACGCTTTTTCCGCTCCGCCGCATCCGCCACCGATCAGTGGGATCAATATAAAGTCGGCTACACCTACGGTCTCTACGGCACGCCGACGACGCTCGAATTGGCCACGCGCATCTGCGAACTTGAAAAAGGGAAGTACACGATCCTCGCGCCAGGCGGACAGGCCGCGATTCCCTCATTGATCTCGCGTTGCTCCATGCCGGCGATCACATTCTCGTGCCTGCCAGCGTCTATCATCCGAATCGCAAGTTCACGACGACCGTCCTCGCGCGCTTCGGCGTCACCTCCACGTTCTACAAGCCGGACATCGGCGCAGGGATCGCCGAACTTGATTCAGCCCAACACGCGTCTCGTTTGGACCGAGAGCCCGCAGTCGATCACCATGCAAGTCCAGGATGTCCCGGCGATCGCCGCTGCTGCTCACGCCAAGAATGTAAAGGTCGTCCTCGACAATACTTGGTCCGCAGGGATTCTCTTCGACGCCTTCGCCCACGGCGTAGACGTGACGATGCAAGCCCTCACGAAATATGTCGGCGGTCACAGCGACCTGCTGCTCGGCTCCGTCACGGTCCGCGACGAAGATCTCTACCAAAAAATCGGCGCTGCCCAGCAAGTTCTCGGCGGCAACGCTTCTCCCGACGATTGCAGCCTCGCTCTGCGCGGATTGCAAACGCTCGCCGTTCGGCTCTCGGCGATCGAAGACTCGGCCCTGAAAATCGCCCAATGGCTAGCTGGCCGCGCCGAAATCGAGCGCGTCCTTCATCCGGCGCTGGCTTCATGTCCCGGCCACGAATTCTGGAAGCGCGATTTCCTGGGTTCTTCGGGTTTGTTTTCGATCGTCCTGCGGCAGGGTTACACGCGCGAGCAAGTCGTCGCCTTCGTCGACAATTTAAAGCTGTTCAAAATTGGCTACAGCTGGGCAGGCGTCACCAGTCTGGCGCTGGCCTACGACTTCGGCTCTTCAACCGAACAGCCACCATACGACCACCGCATCGTTCGCCTGAATATTGGGTTGGAATCAACTGAGGATTTGATTGCGGATCTCGAGCAGTCTTTGAAGCGTCTGCCCAAGCTGGTGAAGCGCAGTCTACAAGAGGGGCTTAGCGACGGTTCGAACCGAACCGATAAACGATACTCGCCGTCGCTCGATAGTTGCTCAAGCCGCCAAACGTTGTCGGTGAAGTCAGAAACGAAGCCCGCACATAATCCACGGTCCCACGAGCCGCCCATCGTTGGGACAGCTGATACTCAGCGCCGCCGCCGAAAGCCACTGCGGGCTCATTGATATAGCCCTTCGTCACTCCCTTCGGGCTAATCAGGATCCCCGTAATTCGCGCGCCGCCACCCACCACATGCGCGAAAGTAGTCAGTCGATTTCCCCGCGTGATATAGAAAACCGGGCCACCCATATAAGTCAGCACATCGGCATGATGTGTGGTGCCGTTGACGTTCGCGCCCCGCGCATACGCCAAGTCCAACTGCACGCCCCAACGCGGCCGAAAATCCACAGTAAACGTCGTATCGAGCCCATTCAAATTCGCCCGCTGCGGTTGCAGCGCCAAATTGAAATACTCATAGCCTAGGCTGACGTCCATCGAAGGACCCGTCGCGGTCACTTTCGGACCTTGGGCAGCTGCAGGCGCCGCGCACAGCGCCAGGCAAACACATAGCTTCGTCAATCGGTTCATGGTCCTCATAAGCCGGTGGCTAATCAACGACCAAAATTTGGGGACGAATCCTGAAGGCGGGGTGGGCAGGGAGCCGACCAGTGCCCTTCGGATTGTCAGATGCCGATTCTTTCCTCAAGGAAGGATAGCAAAGCGAAAATGACGGCAAAAACACATTCGAAAGGACGGTTTCCGATACGTCATAGCCTGCCCGCCGGGTCAGTTGCCGCGGACGAAACGACCGGGCAAACTCGGTTCAATGAACAGGCTCCCGAGCGGCGCTAACTGACAGATTATAGGCAGTTTGCGATAAGGAACCCAAATGCTAAGAACCTCAAAAAAGGTGGCTCCCGGCGGCTCTCGCCGCGCAAAGAAATACGTTAAGGAACGCGCCGTAAAGCGTGTCCCGTTCGTGGCCTCCGTCGAGGTCTTCGAAATCAGTACTGGGACCAAGCTCGTCGCCCGAACATCCGAAATCGGCATTGGCGGATGCTATATCGACGCCCTCACCCCATTCGGCATCGGCACTGCGGTCGTCATCAAGATCCTCCGCGACCAGGGTGCTTTCCATTCCAGGGCGAGGGTCGTCTACAGCGACGCCAGCTTCGGCATGGGCCTCAAATTCGAGTGCGCCGACCCCGATCAGCGCATCGTCCTGGAGAATTGGGTCGCCGACATCGTGCTCGCCGACCGGGCGAAGTAGCGCGATTTCATTCCGGCACCGTTTCGAAGGTGTGATTCGAAATTGGAATTCATTCATGCGTTCGCGCCGAATACCTTCGGCTCTCAGCGAACTTATGTTTCGCAGTTTCAGCAAGTTGTCAGGATCGACCAGTGGCCGTCAAGTGGAAAACCGTTTGCTTCTTGGGCCTCGTGCAGAGAAACCTTTAATCCCAAGCTCGAAGTCGACAAAACGCTGTGGGAGGAACGGACCAAGCATGGCAACCCGGGGAAATTTGAAATCCGTAGAGTTCAAGCAGGCCGCGCTGGCAACCACTCCGGCATCTATTGTGGCACAAGCCACCGCAGCAGCCGCACTTCCAGCCCTGAATCCGCCCGCGGTCATGAAACCGCTCGCCGCACCTCAGCCCATGGCCGCCACGATTAACAGAAACGCTGCGAGTTCGTCCTCACCGGTCGCTTCCGTCGCGGCGAACAACGCCCCGGCCTCACCTCGATTCACGGCCGAAGAAACAATTCTTCTTCGCGGCCTCGCATCAGGCGCAACGTCGAAAGAAATGGCCGCCCAAATGAGGCTTCCGCGTGAGTCGCTCTATCGCCTGATCGGAGACTTGCGTCGCAAAACGGGCGCGACTAGCGACACCGCGCTCGCCGTTTGGGTTCTCCGAAACATGAGCAGCACCGCCGGCGAACGCCGTGGTGGCGCTCGCTAACCAGCTTCGCCAAATTGTGAAAGTGCGGCGGGTGCGCGCTCTCGCGCGAGTCGGTATACTGCGAGCCGAGGTGAACCCGAGTGCCCGACCTAACACCTAATCTGGCAAAATGCGCCCTCCAGATGGCGCTTCCCACAATCCAAAGAGAACACGACACCACGCGAGCCGTGCTCGCCGCGATCCCCGACAATGGCGGCGACTACAAACCCGAGCCCGCCGCCCGCACCGCGCTCGAAATTGCCTGGCACATCGTCGCAGCCGAACACCGCTTCTTCTCTGCGGTGTCGCAAGGTTCTTTCGATTTCACGCCGAATCACAAGCCCGACTCACTAAAGACCGGCGCGGATATCGCAAACTATTACGACGAACTGCTGCCCAAGGATCACGCCGCTCTCACGCGGATTGACCGGCGAACACTTGGCCCAAAAAATCGACTTTCGCGGCATGGTTCAAATGCCCGCAGTCGCATTTCTCGACCTCGGCCTCCGTCACACCATCCATCATCGCGGCCAACTCTCGGTCTATCTCCGCCCCGCCGGCGGCAAAGTCCCCGCCATCTACGGCGAAAGCTACGACTCGAAAAACAAATAGCGACATCACACTCACCATCAAATAAAAAAGGGCCGCGAATCTCGCGGCCCTTCGTGTTCCAGTTGTTGATTCGCAGTTTCTTTACGCCGTCGTGCCCCGCGCCCGATCTTCTTTGCTGACCGACGCTTCGCCCGTCGAGGAGACATCTTCACCGCCGGTGCCCTTCAAAATCTGCTTCGCGCGGTCTACCTCCTCCGACGTCGAGGCATGCACCGACAGTAAAATGCCGCCCTTTTGGATAACGCCCTCGTAGCGCTTGGCCTCAAACTCCGGAATGCCGGCGCCGACCAACGCGCCCGTGAGGCCGCCGACCGTCCCGCCCGCTCCCATACCCGCCAGCGTAGCCATGATCGGCCCCGCGGCGATGAGCGGTCCCACGCCAGGAATCGCCAGCGCGCCAATGCCCGCCAGCAGTCCCAACGCCCCGCCCAGCACTACACCGGTGCTAGCACCAGCCGTCGCGCCTTCGGGAGCTTTCGTCGCCTTCTCGGTCCCAATCTCTCGCGTCCCAAGGTTTTCCGGCAAGAGCACCGAAATATCGCCCGACGAAAACCCTGCGCTCACCAACGCATCGGCCGCCTGTTCCGCTCCATTTCGCGTGGTATAAATCCCGAATACCGCCGTCTTCTTGTCTGCCATGGTTTCTTCTCCTTAGAATCTCAAACGTTGTTGTTTCGACTGCTCAGCGACTTGTCCTGGTCGATTCCTGAAAAAACGGATGCTTGAAAACGAGGTCGGACCGCTGGGAAAGGGTTAAGATTTCGGTGGTGCGACCGTGAGCTGATTTGTCACGTTGCCCGTACCGGCAATTTCAGCCGCCTTGGCTTCAATCGCAGCCTTCTCGTCGTCCGATCGCACTGGCCCCTTCAGCGTGACCTTACCGTCCTGGCTGACGATCTTGATGTTGTGCGCGTACGTAGACAGCGTTGAGTCGCCGTGCAGCGCCGCGCGAATCTTCTTCGTCATATCGCGGTCGGCCGGATTCATCTTCTGCTTGTCCGCCGTTGTCGCGTCCGACGATTGGTCGCCCTTGTTGTTCTTCGTATTGTCTGCTGCCGGTTGTTGTGCATCCTGCGTTCGAACTCCCGTCGCCGGCAGCGACGACCCGAGAAACAGGCACGCCCCCAGTACCACCGCTTCAAACCCAAGCTTTTTCGACAATGTCATAGTGTTCTCCTGACTAGAGTGAAGGTAAGCCGTTGGATAAAAAGGTGATATCGGGGGAAAGGTGTACTGACGCAGAGAAGTTCGCGGTAATTTGCGGGAACAAAAGGCCTAGTCCGCGCGTTTACTGAACAAATCATCTACTCGGTCGGGAGAGATATGCCAACACGAAAGGCCGGAATTGCCTGGCTCTTGACGGCGGTCGGAATGGCGGCCGTCGCTGGCGCGTTCGCGCCGAAACTGCGAGCCCAGGAGTCGATCAAGATCGACGTAAATCTCGTCAATGTCGCCTTCTCCGTCCGCGACGCCAGTGGCGCGCTCGTCGATGGGTTGACGCAAGACGACTTCGAAGTGCTCGAAGATTCCGCTCCGCAAAAAATCGCCTATTTCGCCAAAAGCACCGATCTGCCGCTCACCCTTGGCCTGGACGTGGACGCCAGCGGCAGCCAGGACCACTTCGAAAACAACACGAACGCGATCTCGACACATTCTTCAAAGCCGCACTCGGTCCGAACGACCGCGCATTTCTCGTTGGCTTCGGCAACTACGTCCGCATCGTCACCGATTTCTCCCGCTCCGGCGCTGAAATGTTGCAGCAGTGGAAGGCCTACGCTAAAAAGCCGCAGAATTTCCCCGAGCTAGGCCCCACGAATCACGCGACCTCGGTACCGCTTTCTACGATTCGATTTTCTATTCGATCGACGAAAAGCTCGCCAAGGAAAGCGCCCGCCGTGCTCTCTTGATCTTCAGCGACGGTGAAGACAACTCCAGCTCGCACGACATGATGACCACGATCGAAGAAGCTCAAAGAGAAAACGTGCTCCTCTTCGCCATCCGCTACACGCAAAAAGAGCACGGCAAGCTCACCGCACGCAATCAATACGGGATTCGCGTCATGGATCGCCTTGCCCGTGAAACGGGAGGAATGCACATCGATGCCCAGGAAGTCGACCCGCAAACGTACTTCCGCCGGATCGCCGAAGAACTTCGCACTTCCTACGATTTAGGGTATTACCCGTCGGCCGCGACGAAGGACAACACGTTTCACAAGATCGTCGTGCGAGCCAAGAAGCCTGGACTCACGGTGCGAACTCGCACGGGTTATTTTTCGCGTTGAAAATTTGCGCTGAGGGAGTTGATAACGAAGGGTCAGTCCCGCCCCGCGGTGTGCGTCATCGTATAAACGCCAATCATCACGCCAAACGGCAGTTCCGGCAGCGCCAGCAGCGCCGCCGCAACCACAAGAATTCGAGCAGCACTTTGGCTGACGAGCATGGACAATCCCGCAAGAATGCCGAGCACCGCCGAAATTCCAGACCACACGATCGCCACGCTATAAAGAATGTGAAATGCGGTCATGAGCGAATAGGGATCGGGTACGCGTGTCAGCAGGGAGCCGAACATCAACGTCGCCGTCGTCGTAAACGCGATCAGCCACACGGTGACCGCGAGACGGTAGACGCCGTAAACAATCCAGGCCAAGCCAAGTGCTTTTGTACCGCCAACAGTGAGTGTGCCGGCATGAGAAGAATAAAGAGCGCGAGCATCAGAAGCCATTTGTTTTCTCCTTGAGCGCTGGGTGCGCAACGAAAAACGAAGCTCGAAAGCCTACTGGCTGAGGCCGCGCATAGTGACCCGGCTCGCGAGACTCAAATTTAGCGCCTGCCGCGCCGTTTCGAAGAAGCCACCTTCTTCGTCTTGCTCTTCGCTTTGCTGGCAGCGTTGCGAACCTTCTTTACCGCTTTGCGCGCCACTTTCCGCGCCGTCACGCGCGCCGAGCGTGCCGATGCGCGAGCGTTCCGCGCCGGCTTGGAACGCCGCGCCTTCGCTACCGTGCTCTTACCCTTGCGCACGAGCTTCGTCGCTTCGCGTTTCACTTCCTTCACCGCTGTGTCGGTTCCACCCACGATCGCGTCTTTAGCAGCGTCAGCCTTTGCTGCAATCGCTCCAAGAGTCGATCCGATCGACTCCGCGACGCTGACGAGCAAATCTTGTGACTTTGATTTCTGGGACGTGGCCACGGCTGGCTCCTTAAATTGAATTCAGTTCACGCAAAGTATGCAGTAATTGCCGAAGGGAATTCGCATTCCGCAGCCGGCATCAGAAACGGAGATCGCGAGCCGCTGCGGAGTCGGCTCGCGCTCCATCTTAGCCAAAGTAGCTAAACCGGTCTTCGTCCTTGAATGACGCGAATCAACACGACGATAATCGCGAGCACGAGCAAAATGTGCACGAATCCGCCCAGCGTGTATGACGACACCATTCCAAGCAACCAAAGAATGATTAGAATCACCGCGATGGTCCAAAGCAAATCCATAACGTCTCCTTAAGAAAGGCGTCTACTTCAATTCGCTCGCGATCTGGGCCGTCCAGAGCAGAAGTCGGAAACAATGATGCCTGCGGCAAATCAATATCACTCAAAGTTGGAGTCGCGCTACGACGTTGATGCCGCGTTGCGCGCTTCGCGAAACGCGACTTCCGCACTGTCCGCAACGTCGTTCACATATTCCTTAGCGTCGGCACGTTCCGATTCACATAGTCTTTTGCGTCGGCCACATTCCGCCGCACGCGGCGAACCACCGTTTTGCCTCGGTCCGTTAGTTCGTCCACGCCGTCCTGCGCGGTGCTGCGAATCCGGTCGCGGGTGTCTTCGCCCGAGGAAGGCGCGAAGAGAAGCCCCAATGCCGCGCCAGCTCCAAGCCCGATCGCGAAAGCCGAGGCGACCTGCGGCCAACTATTTCGATTGCGAATCATGTCGTTCTCCTTAAAGACTGACCTGTCCGTCTTTGCTTCTTATTGCGCTCATTGGCGCGTCTGCCGCCCGATTGACGTGATCCACGCGAGTCAACCGCAGCTAACTCTGCTTGGCTTCGAACAATTCGGCGACGATATCCCCCGCTGCCCAGCGCGGCCATCAGGTAATCGGGGTATGCCCAGTTCAGTCTTCGTGTAGTCGTCTGGGTTCGAATCGCGGCGCGGCAAGCGATTGCGGACGACGGCATTTCGCTCCTCGCCATCCCGCCTCAATCCCCAGGCGGCAGACCGACGAAATCTTCGCCACGATCTGCTGGCTCTTCTGGTCGAAAACGAAATACTCGCCCGGGATCGCTGCGTAGAGCTGCTGCAGGCGGTCCTTCGCGTGCGAAAGTTCGGAAGCCGCTTCTAGCCAGATGAAACTCCCATCGTGGTGGCGCTTCAGAATGTCGTACGGAGTAGATGACATGTGTCCTTTCCTCGGTCGATTTGAGATCTCGGGTCATTTGTAAATACCGCAGTGTTATCGGCATTTCGCGTTCCTTCGATTGCCGACCTAGCTTGCCCTCTTGGAATGTTGAAGTTGTGAGCTGCACTCGGGTGAACTCACCGGAAAGGCTCGGGGAAATCCCTTAGTACAGAACTGTGTCGTTTGGAAGAGGTAGGAGCAGTTTTTACGGGTGGAACCCGCGCGAGTCGCTCTGTTCGACGATCCTCTTTCGAGTCGTGAGAGGATTCAAATCTGGAGTTGCCCAAAGACAACAATCGAAAACTTCATCTGTCGGCTGCTTCAGCCGTCTTGCTATAATCGAGTCACCCCTTCCTGTAAGTTCGTCTTGGCAAAATTATCGTCGCGAGTGCACTTCGTTTTTCTGCGCCAACGATCGAAGTTCGCTTTGCGACCAATCTTCATCGCGAGCCCGCGATTTGAACCTCATTTGCCGTGACGCACTCGACCCGTCGAACTCGAGGAAGAGCATGGCTACGTCGCTGCGCGCCCTGATCATCGAAGACTCCGAAAATGACTGTTTGTTGCTGCTTTCGACCCTCCAGCGCGGCGGCTACGTCGTCGATCACAAACGCGTCGACACCGCTATAGGGCTCAAATCCACGCTCGACGATCCATGGGACATCGTCATTTCCGATTTTTCGATGCCCGGCTTCCGCGGCACTGACGCCCTCGCAATCGTGCGCGAACGCGGCCTCGACACTCCTTTCATCTTTCTCTCTGGCACGATCGGTGAAGAAATGGCTGTCAACGCTATGAAGGCCGGTGCACAGGACTACGTCCTCAAAGGCAACGTCGCCCGCCTTTTGCCGGCGATCGAACGCGAGCTGCGCGAAGCCGGCGCCCGCCGCGAAAAAAGACAAGTCGAGCATCGCCTGCGGCAGCTCGAAAAATTCGAAGCCCTCGGCAAACTTGCCGGAGGCGTCGCTCACGACTTCAATAACGTCATCGGCGCCATCATGGGCTGGGCGGAAATCGGCGGTGACCGCGTCGCTGAAGGCAGCCAGGAGGGCAAGCTCTTTCGCAAAATCGGCGACCAGGCGCGCCGCGCCGCCGGGCTCACGCGGCAACTCCTCGCCTACGCGAGACGCCAGATCCTCGAGCCAAAAAATATCAATCTCAACCAGATGGTGAAAGAAACCACCAACCTGCTCGAAAAAGTCATCGGCGAACAAATCGAAGTAAAAATGACGCTCGCCGAAGACCTGCGCGTCACGCGCGCCGATCCCGCGCAGATCGAACAAGTCCTGATGAATCTCTGCTTCAACGCGCGCGACGCCATGCCCGCTGGTGGACAGCTGCTGATCGAAACCCGCAATCTCGATCTCGATGAAAAATATTGTAGCCGGCATGCCGATGCCCGCCCCGGTCGTTGGATCCAACTTTCCGTCTCCGACAGCGGAACCGGCATGGACGCCGCCACGCTCGAGCGCATTTACGAACCGTTTTTCACCACGAAAGAAGTCGGGAAGGGAACCGGCCTCGGCCTCGCCACTGTTTTCGGAATCATGAAGCAGCACAACGGCTTTATCGAGGTTTACAGCGAAGTCGGCACCGGCACCGCCTTCCACGTGTATCTTCCGGTCAGCGAAGGCCAGTCCGATTCGCTTCGCGCCGCCGCCGACGCGCCAGCACGCGGCGGCACCGAACTCATTCTCGTCGCCGAAGATCACGACGGCATGCGCGACATGGCCGAACAAATCCTCGGCACGCTCGGCTACAAGCTCATCCTCGCGCGCGACGGCGACGAAGCCGTCCAAAAATTCCTCGAACACGCCGGAGAAATTTCGTTGATCTTAATGGATGTCGTGATGCCGAAGATGGCCGGCACCCAAGCCTACGAAAAAATCTGCGCGTCGCATCCGGGTACTCCCGTGATCTTCACTTCGGGATACTCCGAGCAGGGCTCGTTTCTTTCCGCATCACTTCACGCTGGAGCGATGGTTCTGCAAAAACCCTACGGCGCCCGCTCGCTCGCAAAAAAAGTACGCGACCTGCTCGACGGCGTCGCCGCAAAGCACGGCCACGAACTTGTCTCCTGACTGCCTCGTTCTAATCGCTTCCGAAAAGGCAGCCGATGTCATCGCTTCTTGATCGAATTGTCATCCTGCGCGAATCGCGATCGCTGGGCGCGCCGACCCGCCTTCTTCCGCCGCACACTCGCTTCCAAATACTCATGCAAATGCCTTCTCACCTGATCCAACGCCCCGCGATCACTCTCCAACCGGCTAATCAACAGCGCCCCTTCCAACGTCGATATAATCAGCTGCCCCAACGCCTTACAATCCACCCGCGCGTCAATCTCTCGTTTAGAAATACCATCTTCCGCCGCCTTCGTCAGCCGCGCCATCCATCCGCTCAACGCCCCGCGCGCCCGCGCCCGCAGCACCGGATTCCCGTCATCCGCCTCGATCGCGGTATTCATCAGCGGACATCCGCCCGCCACCAGCCCCGTCCGAATATCCACGAAATTGTCGATCATCTTCTTCAACCGCTCGACCGCATCCGCCGCCTCATCTACCCCTTCCAGCCTTTTCTCAAACGCCCTGTGCCACGCATAATCAAACGCCTCGCCCGCCAACTCTTCCTTGCTCGAAAAATGCCGGTAAATCCCACCCTTTTGTAGGCCCGTGACCCGCATCAGGTCCGACAGTGACGTCCCTTCGAACCCCTTTTGATTGAACAGGGGAGCCGCCTTCTCCACAATCTCCCGCCTCGTATCTTCGCCCTTCGTCATACCGATACCTCGTCCAGTCGGGGAATCTGAAAAAGAGACCGACTGGTCTTTTCAACCGAAGTATAGCATAGTTGAAATGAGACCGAACGGTCTCTTATCGCATCAAATGTTCCGTACGGCGGAAGTGAACCATGAACCCTCCCCGCCACGGACACGACCCACATGGCTCAGACCCTCACACCAACCGCCCTCCTCAGCCAACCCGCCAAATCGCTGCGTCTCTCCCTCAGCGAATCCAAATCCGACTCCACGCCGCTGATCAACCCCTGGTTCATCGCCATCACCGTCACTCTCGCCACCTTCATGGAACTCCTCGACACTGCCATCGCCAACGTCGCGCTCCCTCACATCGCCGGCGGCCTTGCCGTCAGCGCCGACGAAAGCACCTGGGTGCTCACCAGCTACCTTGTCTCCAATGCCGTCGTCCTCCCGCTGTCCGCCTGGTTCAGCCGACTTCTCGGCCGCAAGCGCTACTACATGATTTGCGTCGCGCTCTTCACCGTCAGCTCGCTCCTCTGCGGATTCGCGCCCAGCCTCGGCCTTTTGATTTTCTTCCGCATTCTTCAAGGCATCGGCGGCGGCGGCCTCGCTCCCGTCGAGCAAGCCATCCTCGTGGACACATTTCCCGCCGCAAAACGCGCCGCCGCTTTTGCGCTCTACAGCATGGCCATCGTCACCGCGCCCGCCATCGGCCCGCCGCTCGGCGGCTGGATCACCGATCATTGGAGCTGGCGCTGGGTTTTCTTCATCAACATCCCGATCGGCATCGTGTCGCTGATCCTCACCAGCAAACTGCTCAAAGATCCACCCGAGTTCACGAAAGAAGTTGAAGCCGCACGCAAGGCTGGAAAACTCAAGATCGACGGTTGGGGCATCTTCTCCGTCGCCATGGCCTTCGCGTGCCTCGAAGTCGTTCTCGACCGCGGCCAAACAGAAGACTGGTTCGAGAGCAACTTCATCATCGTGTTCTTCACGATCGCCATGGTCGCGCTCGTCTTCGCCATCATCTGGGAATGGCGCCATCCCGACCCCGTCGTCGAAATCCGCCTGCTCGGCGACAGAAATTTCGCGCTCGCCAACATCTTCTATTTTCTTTTCGGATTTTCACTCTACGGCTCGACGGTCCTGATCCCGCAACTGCTCCAGCGCCTCTACGGTTACACCGCCACCGACGCCGGCCTCGTCCTCGGTCCCGGCGCTTTCGTCATCGTCATGCTCGCGCCGCTCGTCGTACGCCTTCTGCCCAAGCTCGGCGTCAAAAGACTCGTCGGTTTCGGTTATCTCGTCTTCGCTCTCGCAATGTGGTATTTCGCCAGCTTCACGCTCGGCACAGACTATCGCCACGAAGCCCTCGCACGCGGTCTCCAAGGCCTCGGCATCGCAACACTCTTCGTTCCGGTCAGCCAGCTCGCCTACTCCAACTTGGCGAAAGAAAAGAACAACAAAGCCTCCAGCCTCACCAACCTCTTCCGCAATCAAGGCGGCAGCTTCGGCATCGCCTTCGTCACCTCGATGCTCGCGCGCCGCACGCAATATCATCAATCCATTTTGGTCGAGCACGCCACGCCATCCAGCGCGCCCTACCAAAGCCTCATTCAAAATTTGACGAACTACTTCTCAACGCACGGCTTCTCGCACGCCGATGCCCTCGTCCACGCGCAAGCTCGCGCCTTCGATCTGCTCCAGCGCCAGGCAACTCTGCTCGCAGGCCTCGACTGCTTCACAATTCTCGGTTGGGTCGTACTGGCAGGAGTCCCGCTCGTGTTCCTGATCAAAAAATTCAATTCCTCAGCCGGCGCACCCAGCGCCCACTGAAATCTTTATTCGGTGATTGCTATTGCGGTGTCGATGAAGAATTTGCGATATCGTTCACAGCGTCTCGCACTGTAGGAAACGTCTTGATCGTGCGGTCAACCTTCGTCAGCTTAAAAAGCCCCGCGACCTGCTCGTTAACGCCGGTCACATGCATCGTTCCGCCCGCCATCCGGATCCGCGACAAACAATTGACGATCTTCCCCAGCCCGCCGCTATCCACTCGCGGCACCGCAGTCAGATCGACCACAACTTTCTTGTGATTTTCCGCCAGCAAATCCTCGACGGCCAGCTGCAATCGCGTGCACCCAACTCCGATCAGCAGCGCGCCCTTCAACTCCAGCAAGAAGATACCCGGCTGGATCTCTTTCCGAATGACTTCCACCCAAACCCTCCGCAAGGCGCAAAATCACGCCCGACATCACGACCATCACGACGCAAAAATAATGCGATAACTCGCTTTGTCCTTGCCTCTACACACCCGCTACGCTGGGCGCCGTTTCATCCTCGCAAGGAAACTCCCGAATCGCCCGCGTGCACCCCGTCAACGCTTCCAGAACGGAACCACCCCATCCCGACGGCAAAAATGGCGCAACCTTCTGGTTAATCGCCTTATCGGCCTGGGCAAAAAACTTGAAATGTTGTCCCGGGGGTGGCGCTGCAAACTCTTTCACCGTGATCGTGAACTCGACCTCCACCCCACTCACGCATTTCTTGAACGAAAAGAGATGCAGCTGTGCCAGTTCTTCAGATGGATTTTTTTGCGCAAATCTCCAATCGTTCACGCAGGCCTCCGACCGGGGATAGAAAGTGGGACACTCACTCTGAGGATCAGTCGCATCTTAGGCTGCGCACCCAAGCCAAGTCAACGCGGCCCGCTGCTATCGAGCGCACCACTTTCCCGCCACTGCACCGTTGCTTGACCGCCCGCGACCCCGCGTCTAGTATCTTCGGGCGCCATGGCAAGCAGTCTTTCGTTGGTCGGTCAAAACTTTTCTCACTACACCATCACCCGCAAGTTGGGAAGTGGCGGCATGGGTGTCGTCTACGAAGCCGACGACTCCCGCCTCGGCCGCAAAGTCGCGCTCAAGTTTCTCCCCGACGAAATGGCGCAAGACGCCCAGCTTCTCGAACGCTTCCAGCGCGAAGCCCGTGCCGCCTCTTCCCTCAATCACCCCAATATCTGCACGATCCATGCCATCGAGCAGCACGATCGCCAGCAATTCATCGTCATGGAATTGCTCGAAGGCCAGACCCTCGCCGAAAAAATGGGCCGCCAGCCGTTTCCCGTCGATCAACTTCTGCCGCTCGCCATTCAAATCACCGACGCGCTCGAATCCGCCCACGCCAAGGGCATCGTCCATCGCGACATAAAGCCCGCCAATATTTTTGTCACGCCGCGCAACCAGGTGAAAATTCTCGACTTCGGCCTCGCCAAAATCGAACGGGTCAATCTGAATTCTGCAAACAGTTCCAGCGTTTCGCGACTCGACACTGTTGTCGGCGAAGAACTCACTTCGCCGGGCATGTCTGTCGGAACCATCACCTACATGTCGCCCGAACAAGCGCGCGGCGAACTCGTCGATGCCCGCTCCGATCTTTTCTCCGTCGGAACCGTTCTCTACCAGATGGCCACCGGCACATTGCCATTTCGCGGCGACACCTCGGCGATGATCTTCGATGCAATTCTCAATCGCGATCCCGTACCCGCCATCCAAGTGAACAGTGCGATCCCCGGCGATCTCGAACGCATATTCAACAAGCTGCTCGAGAAAGACCGCAATCTCCGTTGCCAATCGGCAACCGAATTGAAGACCGACCTCAATCGCCTCAAGCGCGATCTCGACTCCGGTCACAAACGCGTACAAGCGCAAGAGAAAGAAACGACCGATTCGCGAGCCGGCGTCGCCAAAGCCGGACCGAAGTCCGTCGCAGTCCTTTACTTCGAGAACTTAAGCGGTGCCAAAGAGGACGAGTATCTTCGTGATGGAATCACCGAAGACATCATCACCGAACTCTCGAAAATTCGCGGGCTGAACACTTTTTCGCGTCCCACGGTATTGGCGTTTCGCGATAAACAAGTCACGCCACAGCAGATCGGCCAGCAGCTCCGTGCCGCTTACGTTCTCACCGGCAGCCTCCGCCGCGCCGGCAATCGCCTTCGCATCACCACACAACTCGTAGATACGCACACTGATTTCCCGATGTGGTCCGAACGCTACGACCGCGAGATGAAAGACGTCTTTGAAGTTCAGGACGAAATCGCGCGAAAAATCGCCGAAGCGTTGCGCGTCACGCTGTCGCCCCAGGAACTCGAAGCGCTCGCGGTCAAGCCCACCGAAAATCTCCAGGCTTACGATCTCTATCTGCGTGGAAAACGTTACGCCCGCCGCCAAACGCGTCAGGATTTGGAATTTGCGCTGGGCATGTTTGAAAACGCGGTGACCATCGACCCGAGCTTCGCGCTGGCCTACGCCGCCTCCGCGAATGCCTGCGCGATGTTCTACTGCAACTACAGTCGTGACTCGGTGTGGGTCGAGCGCGCGCGAGCAGCATCAGGCAAAGCCGTCGCACTTCGCTGGGACCTGCCCGAAGTCCAAGTGAGCCAGGCATGGGTTCTGTACGCCACTGACCTGCACGATGAAGCTGTGCGCATGGCCCAAAAAGCGATTGAGCGTCGCCACGACTGCGAAGGTGCCTACTACCTCTTGTGCCGTGCGCTATTTGCCGCCGGCCGCTATCAGGAAATTCTCGAGATTATGGAAGCGGCAATGTCCGCGAGCGGTGAAGACTACAACGTCTATATCCCGATCGGGAACGCCCTCGGCGCACTCGGCAAAACCGAGGCGCGCAAGAATTTCAAAGTCCGGCGCATGGCGGCGCTCGAAAATCATCTGAAGCAAGTCCCCGAAGATGCTCGCGCTCGAATCCTTCTGGGTGGAGATTACGCGGAAATGGGCCGGCCCGAAGATGCTCTTCGCGAGACCGGGCTTGCCATCACGTTGCGTGCAAACGAGGCATCCATCCTTTACAACGCTGCGTGTACCTACTGCGCCCTGAAGCGTAAGACCGAAGCCCTCGATGCGCTCCGCAAAGCGTGGCAAGAAGGTTTCCGCGACGCGACCTGGGCCCGCCGTGACTCCGACTTGTCCCTTTTGCACGACGATCCCGAATTCAACCAACTCTACCCTGCACCCTAATCCTGAATCTCTTCTCGTTGTAGCGGCGACTTTACGTCGCCATCTTTCCTCGTCCCCATCAGTGACGCGTCATCCGCACACCATCGCGACACTTTTTAGGGGCGCAACACGCTGCGCCCCAGGTCCACAAGGATGTAACCCTCAAGACCTGCTGGCGCCGACGACCCGCCCAACCAATACGAGTCCTGCTTTGTGGGTCGCGGCTTCAGCCGCGACGTAGCAGCTCCTAAAGCGAGGGGCTTCAGCCCCTGAACGTCCGCCACAACCAACGCATGCCAACCTGCCGAAATTTCTTTAAAAAAGAAAATCCCGGAGCAAGCCTTCACTCGCTCCGGGACCGGTCGAACTTTTAATTCTGACTAGATGTGGTTGAACAGCAGAGGCGCTCCCAACTTCGACGCATAGCTCGGTCGATACCGCTCCGTGTTGTACAGCGTCTTGAGATCGACACGCCGCGCGCCCAGCGATACCGCCGGCAGCGGCGCATGCGCGTAGCAGCCGTTCTGCACGGCAACCATGCGTCCGGTTACGCCTTCAGCCAACATCTCGACTGCGATGTTCGCATACGTGATCGCAACGAGCTGATCGATCGCGTCCGGTTCACCCGAGCGCAAATCGTATGTCAGATCGCTGATCATGATTTCGTCGCCAGTGCGACGGCGAATTTCTTCTCCCAGTGCTTCTCCGATATCGACCTTCTTGCGATGGCCGTAGGCATCCGCTTCGCCGTACTCGGCGACAGAACCTTCTTTCCAGGTCGCGCCTTCCGAAACAATCACGATTCCGTAGTGGCTCAGATTCTCGCTCTTGTCGTGCGACAGAATTTCCGCGACGTGGTCGAGGTCGAACGGATATTCCGGAATCAGGCAGCGCGTCGAAGTGACATACGCGGTATACAGCGCGGTAAAACCCGCATCGCGGCCGAAAATGCGAAACACGCCGATGCGTTCATGCGAACCAAGCGTCGTCCGCTGTCGCGTGATCAATTCTTTCGCGCGCGTGATCGCCGTCGAAAACCCAATGCAATACTCGGTGCCCTGAACGTCGTTATCCATCGTCTTCGGAATCGCGATGACCGGCATGCCCGCCGCCGACAACGCAGCCGAAAAGCTCAGCGTGTCGTCGCCGCCGATTGTCACCAGGCAGCCGATGCCCAGCCGCTCCAGATTTTCCAGCACGATCGGCGTGAAATCGTAGTGCTTCCCATCAAACGGCAACTTCTTGATGCGATCCGGACTGATGTGCTTCGGAAGCTTGCTTTCCAACATTTTGCGCGGGTTCGTCCGCGACGTGTGGAGCACGGTGCCGCCGGTGCGGTCGATCGTCCGCGTGTTGTCGCGCGTCAGCGGACGGATATAAATCGGATCCTCGTTCGAGTCCGCCATGTGGGTGAGCCCTTCCCACCCCTTGCGAATGCCGATGACCTGACGGCCCATTTCTTTCGCGCGATAGACGACCGACTTGATCACCGGGTTCAGTCCCGGCACGTCGCCGCCGCCCGTCAGGATTCCAATATTGTTTTTCGCAGCCACGTGATGCTCCTCACCATTAGTTATTGTCCGGCGCGGCTTGTCCCCCAATGGCCAAGCACGCCTCCTCGACCCTACATATTCGCACAAACACGCGCCCTAGCGCTCATACAGCGCCGATTTGAAAAAAATTGGTCACGCATGAGGAAAAACATTTGCAAAACCGAGAATTGTGAATAGGCTAGGCGTCGCTGAGGTGGACCGATGGCGGCAACTGGGGCTCCGGCGGCGGGAAGCGGTTTTGGCAGTACGCTGCGCCGCGACGCGTGGTGGGTGGAAGTTCTGCCGGTGATTGTGTTGTTAGGAGGTTTTGGGCTTTATGCCACGCTCCGGGCCTTCGAGGGAAAATTCTACGAGTGGGGACCTTATCTCTCCCCGTTTTACTCGCCGCTCATTGATGCCAATCATCGCTGGTGGAAGTGGTCACCGGCGATTTTGATTTTAGGGGGGCCACTCAGTTTTCGCGCCACCTGCTACTACTACCGCAAAGCTTACTATCGTGCGTTTTTCGCCGATCCACCGGCCTGCTCCGTGGGTGAGCCGAAGCGCTCGTACAGCGGCGAAACGAAATTTCCGTTCATCCTGCAAAACCTGCATCGCTACGCGCTGTACCTCGCCATTATTTTTCTCGCGTTCTTGTGGAAGGACGCGTATGACGCATTCTGGTGGGACGGAAAATTCGGCATGGGCGTCGGCACGGTTGTCCTGCTCGTGAATATTATTTTGCTGACGACCTACACGTTGTCGTGCCATTCGCTGAGGCATCTTGCCGGCGGAAAGCTCGATTGTTTTTCGTGCGCGTCCTTCGGCAAACCGAGACATGGCGCGTGGTCTTTTCTCACGATGTTGAACGAGCGCCACATGCTCTTCGCGTGGATGAGTTTGATCTCCGTCGGCTTCGCCGATTTTTATATCCGCATGGTTGCTAGCGGAGTGTTTCGTGACGTGAGGATCTTTTGAGCTCTGGCGCACAAACTTTCGATCGATTTGAAACACATGAGCACGATGTTTTGGTGATTGGCGCCGGCGGCGCGGGATTGCGCGCAGCGATTGAAGCGCTGGCGCAAGGCGTGAGCGTCGGCGTCGTCAGCAAATCGCTGCTCGGCAAAGCGCACACCGTGATGGCTGAAGGCGGCATCGCCGCTGCGATGGCCAACGTCGATTCCGCCGACGGCTGGAAGCCGCATTTCCGCGACACGATGCGTGGCGGAAAAATGCTCAACAACTTGCGCATGGCGCAGCTTCACGCGCAGGAAGCTCCGGAGCGTGTGCGCGAGCTCGAACATTGGGGCGCAATTTTCGATCGCACTGCTGATGGGAATATTTTGCAGCGCGCGTTCGGCGGCCACACCTACAAACGGCTTGTGCCATGTCGGCGATCGCACCGGCCTCGAAATGATTCGCACGCTGCAGGATCGCGGCGTGCAACTCGGTTTCGACGTCTACATGGAGTGCACGATCGTGCGCCTGCTGAAGGACGGCAATCGCTGCTGCGGCGCGATCGGCTACTGGCGCGAACAAGGCCGCTTCGTCGTTTTCAAAGCGAAGTCGGTTGTGATGGCCACCGGCGGCATCGGCAAAGCGTGGCCGATCACTTCAAATTCGTGGGAATACACCGGCGACGGGATGGCGCTTGCGTACGAAGCCGGCGCCGAACTGATGGATTTGGAGTTTGTGCAGTTTCATCCGACGGGGATGGTTTGGCCGCCGGGCGTGCAGGGAATTCTGGTTACGGAAGCGGTACGCGGTGAAGGCGGGATTCTGCGCAACAGCAAGGGCGAGCGCTTCATGGAGAAGTACGATCCGAAGCGCATGGAGCTTTCCACCCGCGATGTCGTCGCGCGTTCGATTTACACCGAAGTGAAAGAAGGACGCGGCACCGAGCACGGCGGCGCGTATCTCGACATTTCGCACAAGCCGGCGGAGTACGTGAAGAAAAAGCTGCCGAGCATGTATCACCAGTTCAAAGAGCTGGCGGATGTGGACATCACGAAAGGGCCGATGGAAGTTGGTCCGACGTGTCACTACGTGATGGGCGGCATTCGCGTGGAAGCGGATACGGCGCAATCAACGCTGCCGGGATTGTTTGCGGCGGGGGAATGCGCGGCGGGGTTGCATGGAGCGAATCGGCTCGGCGGAAACTCGCTGTCGGATTTGCTCGTGTTTGGACGTCGCGCAGGCTTGGCTGCGGCGAAACACGCGAAAGAAGTTTCATCGCCGACGATCGATCGCGGCTCAGATCGATGCGGCGGAGAAATACGCGCTTGAGCCATTTCAGCGGCAGCACGGCGAGAGTCCGTACGCGGTGCATCGCGATTTGCAGAAAACGATGCAGAGTCTGGTCGGAATCTTCCGCACGCGAACCGATGTCGAGCAGGCGCTGACGGAACTTCAGGCGCTGAACGAGCGGTGGAAACTCGTGAGCGTCGAAGGCTCGCGGATGTTCAATCCAGGCTGGCATCTTGCGCTCGATATGCACTCGATGCTGAAGATTTCAGAAGCGGTTGCGAAGTGCGCGCTCGTCCGCGAAGAAAGCCGCGGAGCGCACAGCCGCATCGATTTCCCCGAAACCAGCGCGGAGTGGGGAACGAAGAACAACATCATCAGGCAAGATTCCACCGGTGGAATGAATCTCCGTCAGGATTTGAAATCGGATCTGCCCGACGAGTTGAAACAAGTGCTCGCCGAGGACGGCGGCAAATGAAATTGTCCGCGCAGACTCGTCAGCAATCAACGCTCTCTTAATTTTGCGCTCTGCTCGAACGAACTCTTGACGGTACGCGTGCGGCGCACGGATAGTCGCAATCATGGATATTCCGTGGAAATCGCTGGCGCCAGTGCAACCCGGTCGAGAGTACGTCGTGCTGCTGAGCTATCTTCCGCTCACGCGCTATTCCAAGATGCCGCTGTTTTTTCGCTACAGCGGACAGATCAATGCGCAGCTTCGCGCAACTCCTGGGGCAATCGGATACTCGATGCGGGCGAAGCTTTTCGCACGCCGATTCTGGACGCTGTCGGTGTGGGACAGCGACAAGGCGTTGATGGAATTCGTCGCGAAGGTTCCGCACGCCGACGCGATGAAAGCGATCGCTCCGTACATGGACAAAACCAACTTCTGGCGCTGGAAGCTGCCGAGTTCGGAAATTCCGCCGCGATGGGACGACGCGATGCGCCGGGGGGGGCGCGCTGCTGGGAACAGTTAGCGCGCGATCTCGCGCGACGATTTTTCAGAGGAGAGCTGACCGATGGCCGAGGCGATCCTGAACGTATTTCGCGGGAACAAGGATGGCGGCGAGACGGTGGATTACACGGTGCCGATCGCGCCGGGCATGGTCGTTCTCGATGCGCTCCACTACATTCAAGGACATCTGTCTCCCGATCTCGCGGTGCGTTGGAACTGCAAGGCAGGGAAGTGCGGTTCGTGTTCGGCGGAAGTGAACGGACGACCGCGGCTGACGTGCAAGACGCGCATGGATACGTTGCCGACGCATGAGCCAATCACGGTGCGTCCGATGAAGACGTTCCCTGTGATCAAGGATCTGGTTACAGACGTTTCGTGGAACTACAAGGTCAACAAGAAGATTCCGCCGTTCCAGCCGAAGAAGGGAACGGACTGGAAGTTTTATCAGGAAGATGCGGATCGCGTGCAGGAATTCCGCAAGTGCATCGAGTGTTTTCTGTGCCAGAACGTTTGCCACGTTTTGCGTGACCACGATAAGAAGGCAAAGTTTGGCGGGCCGAGGTTTTTTGTGCGCGTGGCGGGATTGGAGATGCATCCGCTGGATGACGGCGATCGCGTGCCGCTGCTGAAAGAAGAGCTGGGCCTCGGCTATTGCAATATTACGAAGTGCTGCACGGAAGTTTGCCCGGAGGAGATTCATATCACGGACAACGCGATCATTCCGTTCAAGGAGCGCGTTGTGGATCGGTATTACGATCCGCTGGTTTGGATCGCGAGGAAAATTGGCGGCAAGTGACGCGTTTCGTTTGTTGCTCGTCGTTTAGTTTTTGAGTGACGCATCGTTCTGAGATCCTTCGCTTCGCTCAGGATGACAACGATTTTTAGTTCGTTGCTGTTGGAGCGGTGCAGCCGTAACGAGATTCGCTGACGAGTTAGCGCTGCAAAATTGTGATTGCTGAACTGATGGCAAAGAGATCCGCGGTTGTGATCGTCCCACGTTAGGAGGATCAAGATGGATCTGAAATTGAAAACGATCTCGAAGTCAGGGATCGGCGAAGCGATTGCCAAAGCCGAGTTGTATCGCTACCTCAATGAACCGGAAGAGGCGGAGTCGATCTGCCGCGATATTTTGGCGGCTGATCCGCAGAACATGCTGGGGATGCGGATGCTTGGGCTGAGCATCACGGATCAATTCGAGGGGCGGCCGTCAGATCGGTATGGCGAAGTCGAGAGAATTTTCGACGGGTTGAAGGATCCGTACGAACGGTCCTACTACATGGGATTGCTTTGCGAGCGCCGCGTGAAGGCGCAGCTTCGCATGGGGCGCGCGCCGCATACGTTGCTGCCGCTGCTGGAACGGGCGTTGCAGTGTTTTGCTGAGGCGGAGAAGATTCGGCCTGCGGGAAATGACGATTCGATCCTGCGATGGAATCGGTGTGTGCGGTTGTTGCAGAGCGAGCCGGATTTTGAGTCGGAAGAGGCGGCTTCGTTGGAAGCTTGGGATAGTCCACCGAATTGAAGCGATAACTGGTGACTGGCTTTCGGAAGCATCGTGCTTGAGGTTGACGCCGGGCGGAGTAAACCCCGCCCCCTACCGAGCGTTCCCGCTTAGGCTGACCCCACCCCCCGGTACTTTTTTGCAAGGATGTCATTCTTAAGAGGTTGCTCGGCGTTGTGTGTCAAGGATGTGATTCTAAAGGACTTTGATCGCCGGGTGTTTCAAGAATGTGATTCTAAATACTTTAGGTTGACGGTCTGAACCGCATCGTTACTAAAAGAAAAAGGCCCGTCTCGGAAGAGACGGGCCTTTACTTGTTTGGGACTATAACCTAAAAGGTAGCATTTGTCAAGATGTGATTGACGGGTAGACGGGTGGTTTTAGCGTGTTCGAATCGGGTAGTCGTAAGAGCTGAACCGCACGTAGGTTACAGGCAGAGGCGTTCCACCTTACAAACCGCACCCTCAGAAAACTAGGGTGCGGCACCCGCGGAAAGATGGCGACGTAAGTCGCCGCTACTGGTCATTTTAGGACGGGGAGGATGATGGTTGAGGGGTTTTGTTTGGAGTGGTAGATGCGTTCGGTGGCTTTTTGGAAGTCGGCGGGGGTGGCTTCCATGATGTTGATGAATTTTTGGGGGTTGCGGTCGGTCAGGGGGAACCAGGTGCTGTGGATCTGGATCATGATGCGGTGACCGTGGCGGAAGGTGTGGTTGACGTCGGGTAGGTCGAAGTTGATGGCGGTCGGTTGGTTGGGGACGAAGGGTTCGGGCTTTTCGAATGAGTTACGGAACTTTCCGCGGAAGGGTTCGCCGCGGACCATTTGCTGGTAGCCGCCCATTTCGAGGTCTTTGGGGTTGGGGTCGGGATTGGGGAAGTCCATCGGATAGACGTCGATCAATTTCACATCGAAATCGGAATCGGTGCCGGAAGTGGAGACCCAGAGATGCGGGGAGACGGCGCCGGCTACGGTGACATCTTCTTGCAGCGGGGCGGACTGGTAGACGAGGACGTCGCCGCGGCGGGTCAGGAAGCGTTGATCGGCGTCCATATATTCGCGCGGGACGTCGGTGGTGATGTTGTTGATGAACGGGACCGGATGCGCGGGATCGCTGACGTATTCGTCGTACGTGGCTCTCGAATCGTCAGCGGAATCGGTGAGCTTGCCGCCATCGTGGAGATAGAGCGTGCGCTTCTCGGTTTTTGGCGGAGGCCACGCGTCGTACTGCCGCCAGACGTTCGTGCCGGTTTCGAATACGTAGGCGGTGGGAAGTCTCGGATCGGGCGCGTCTTTTAAGTGCTGGCGGAAGAAGGGCAGCAGGATCTTGCTGTTGTAGAAGTCGGAAGTCTTTGAGGCGAAATCGACATCGCCGAGTTTGTCACCGGGAGTTCCGGCCCAGCCACCGTGGACCCACGGGCCAATGACAAGTTTGTCGGATGTGTTGGGATCGAGCTCGGCGACCTTGTGAAAAACGCGGCGAGGGCCGACGAGATCTTCGGCGTCAAACCAACCGCCTACGGCCATCACGGCAGCGTTTACGTTTTTCAGATGCATGGAAATGTCGCGGGCTTTCCAGAAGGCGTCGTATTCAACGTGATCGACCTGATCGTCCCAATAACTCGGTTTCTGATGCATGAGTTTTTTGGAGTTCGAAAGCGGGCCCATATCTAGATAGAAATCGTAGCCGTCAGTGGTGCCCCAATCGTAGCGCGGGCCTCGGGTCGGCGGGCCGATGGCGGTGCGCACCGGGAAATTTACGTAAAAGCCAAAGTTGGCGGCGAGCATGAATGCGCCGTTGTGATAGGCGTCGTCACCCATAAAGAGGTCGGTCACGGGAGCCTGCGGCGAAGCGGCTTTCAGAGCGGGGTGCGAGTCGATCATGCCGGCGGCGGCGAAGAAGCCGTCGTAGGAGATGCCCCAGATGCCGGCTTTGCCGTTGTTGTTGGGGACGTTGTGGAGGAGCCACTCGATGGTGTCGTAGGTGTCGGTGCTTTCGTCGAAATCTTTGGGGCCTTTTTTGTCTTTGGCCGGAGTGACTTCGACAAATGTGCCTTCGGACATGTAGCGGCCGCGGACGTCCTGGTCGACGAAGATGAAACCGTCGCGGACGAAAACGGGCGAAGGCCCGAGGCGCTTGGGGTAGTGGTCAACGCCGTACGGGCCGACGCTGTAGGGCGTGCGGTCGATCAGGAAGGGATAGGACTGCGAAGTGTCTTTGGGGATGTAGACGGCGGTGAAGAGTTTGGTGCCGTCACGCATGGGGATGCGGTATTCGTGCTTGGTGTAGTGCTCGCGGATTTCGGCGGCGGTGGTGTTGGCGTCGTCGGCGTCGTCATCGTCGGAGGATTGAGGGCGGGAGGGGATGGCGAGGAAGGCTAAGAGAGATGCGACGCAGCAGGCGATGAGCGATCGGCGGGCGAAGCGGGACATTGAGAAGTCCTCTTGAGCGAAGGATTTTGAGCGCGACAACAATACGTGGGGCGGAACGGAAGGTCAAACGTTGAAGCGACTGGCTTGCGGACGCGAAAAGAGACTACGCGGGGCTGCGGGAGATGTTGCAGTTTGTCCGGTTACGGCGTTCATCGTCCAACTGCCGCAACGGATGCTTCGATTAGCGTCTGGTAG
Organism: uncultured Acidobacteriota bacterium; assembly: GCA_963850795.1. Classification (GTDB taxonomy): domain Bacteria; phylum Acidobacteriota; class Terriglobia; order Acidiferrales; family UBA7541; genus Acidiferrum. The sequence goes on from CAWKNS010000027.1 coordinate 61,575, forward strand.
GAACGGCTGAGGTCAAATTCTCTGGCAAGCGCGGTCTAAGAGTATTTTTCACCTCACTTACGAGGTTTTGGCAGCAAAGCGACGTATCAGGACTGCTAGAGTTCGTAGGCTTTGGATGTATCTATTTATGATTTGGTAGCGTATAGTGTTTTCGTAACCCCTCGAAAGCAGGAATCATGAACAATTCGGCGATCTACCCATGGCAGACGGCCTACGTGTCTGCGATTTTGGAGTTCGAACCCAAGAAGCTGGCGGCAAAGATCAAAGAAGCTGTCCGTGTAATTCACGAGCGCATGAAAGACCCGATTCAGTTTGCAAGCCACGAATACCAGGCAATTCAAGACGCGCTCCGAGCCATCGGGGTGCTGTGCGCGGGCACGAAAAAGCTACAACTGAACTAGTTGTGGATGGCTCAAAGGACATATGAATTCGATTTCGCTCAGCGAATGGAGAACTTGCTTCGCCGCCGTCCTGTTTGAAACGGACCAAGATCGATTTAAGTCGAGAATCGCGGAAGCGTCGAGGGCAATCGATGAACGATTGCATTCTTCCGCAGAAGTCGGATCGATCGAGCGAATATCGATTGAAACGGCACAGCGAAGTCTCGCAACGATGGAACGCGAGCCGTTTTCTGCACCTCGAAGGAAGTTAGAGCAGACCGTCACCGACGATGAAAAGAGTGGGTCCGACGGCGGAGTAAAGCCAATCCAACACGGCATCGGCTCTCGTGTTCGTTTCACGCTGCCATCGGGGGAAGCGGCTACAGCCGAGATCGTCGTGATCTTTACCGCGTCTGCCGGGAAAAACATCCTGGTGTCACTCGGCAATCAATTCCTGCGGATTGGTCCGGAGCAAATTCTGGATTGCATGAGCGCGAAGGCATAGGCGAACCGAATGATCTTGTTCAACAGAAGGCAGGGGTCTTACCGATGATCGCCGAAGCGAGCTTTCCGTGGCACAAGGCATATCTGGCCGCTCTCAGCGAAACCGACGCCGCACCGCTTGCGTTTCGCATTTCTGAGGCGATGTCAGCGTTAGAGCAGCGCCAGTCGAGTCCGTTGCCAAAGAAAGAGGAAAAGTTGGTTTTGCGTCAAGCTCAGATAGCGATTCGGCTCATGATGATACGAAATGAAAGCTGCAGGAGCTAGAATCATTGACGCCGTTTGATTTCGTCGTAGGCGTAACAACTCGTAACTTCGAAATAGAACGAGGAAAAATGCCAGACCAATCACATCAACGAGCCGCAGAGTTCCACGAGCAAGCCGCGCACGCCCATCGGGCAGCTGCGGCGAGTCACGGAAAGGGCGATCACCTTACCGGCCACGAGCACTCCAAACAAGCGATGGAACACGCGAACAAAGCGTTCGGTTGGTCGAAGGACGCGCATCAGAAATCGGAAAACGCCGTGAAAAATAACCCATGAGCAATCTTGCGTCCTCGGTGTGGCGAACTGCGTATGTGGCTGCGATTCTGGAGTCAGACGGCGCGAGAATCACCCATCGAATTTCGAAGGCGCGGGCCGCGATCGACGAGCGGTTGAATAGCCGCGTTGAAATCACGCCAAATGAACACGAAGCCATAGACGCCGCCGTACAAAAGCTTGCAACGCTGAAGGTCCAGCATGTGGAATTGATTCAACCGGCTGCTCCAACCGGAGATACAGAACCGGCTAATTAATCGCGCGGATACTTTGTGCCGATGATTTTTCCCGCCGGAACCGCAATGTAACCAGCATCGACGCGAGCTTTTGGTTGACTTTGCGCAGGATCGGATTTCTGCGGCGAGGTGCTTTCCCAATCAGGGTTATGTGGGCCTGCAGGCAGTCTTGTTCAGTACAAATCTTCATTTCCGTTCCTAGTGGTCGTTCGTATCAGACAGCGAGTACGAATGACGATCGTTCGGCGAAGGGCGCTTCAGCTTTTAGTGCGGCTGTTCGGGCGCCGGTTGGGGCACCGCAGGACGCACGGTGGCATTTAGCCCAGAGCCAAGACCTTGCCTAATCAACTTGAAAATCGTGCGCCGGTTTTCGATAACTGTCTTCAACCATGCGAAGCGTCCGAGTTGGGGAAAATAAATGCCGCGGAAGCAGAGGCGCGCGATGAAGATGTTGATGCGATAGCCGAGCGGCTTGTGGTTGAGCGAATCGACGGCAGCTTCGATTGCCTCCGGGCTGTACGACTTCGACCATCCCCGTCTTACTTCGCTGTGAGCTTCATCGATGCTCATCTTCAACGGGGTGTGCGCCATGGTAAACGGCAGAAATTCCAGCCAATGCTTCGTGCGCGTCAGCCGGCCGGCGACTTCGAGTCGCTTGTAAAGCGGAGTTGCAGGGAGGGGCGTCAGCAATCCAAAAATGGGCAGGCCGGGCGGCCAAGTGCGAATTTCCTTCAGCGTACGGTCGGCGACTCCGGGTGTGTCGTTGTCCATGCCAAAGATGAATGAGGTAATCGCGAAGACGTTGCGTTGCGCAAGCCTGTCGAGCACAGCGGCATACTCGCCGGGCTTATTGAAGCCCTTTTTCACGTCCGCAAGGTTGGCAGGGTCGATGGACTCCATGCCGATAAAGACCCACTTGCCGCCAGAGGCTGAGATAAGGTCGACGAGTTCTTCATCGCGAAGCAGGTTGGCGCTGATCTGCGCGACCCAGTTCACCTGGGCGCCAGCGGCGATAATGTCGCGCAAGAGAGATTTTGTGCGCTTGATGTTGATGGCGAAATTATCGTCGATGAAAAAGACAGCGATCTGACCGAGTTCGCTTTTCGCTCGCGCTTTCAACAGCAAGAGTTCGTTTACGACGCTTTCGTTGGTGCGAAAGCGAATGGAGTCGCCGAAGAAACCGGTCACTGTGCAGAATTCGCATCCGTAGGGGCAGCCGCGGCCGGACTCCATCGGGATGATGCGAAATGTGCCCCAGCCCTCGCCGATGCGCCCGAGAGCGCGTTTCGCGAGCTTCGGGATCAAATTGAACTGGTTGAGGTTGATCTTGTCCCACGGGATTGTTGGATATTCCTGGAGACTTGGCTTCTTGCTTTGACCGAATGCGTCCACTGGGGCGTATACGTCTTTCAATTGGCCGCGCGTCGCGTCTTCGACGATTTTGGGCCAGGTCTCGTCGGCTTCGCCGAGAGCGACGGCGTCGGCATGTCGCGGGCCGCCACTTCGGCCGAGGGCTTCATCGGCCTCTTCCGTTACGTGAGGTCCGCCCATCACGACGGGCACGCCCGCTGTCCGGATTGCATCCGCCATGCGATACGCTTTGGCGATCATGCGGGTCATCGCACCGATTCCAACCAGACCCGATATTTTGTTCGCGCACAAATCGGACGATGCCGGCTTCGTCCATGGGCTGCGCATTGCCGTCAATCAGGACGACTTCGTGTTCTGCTGGAGTGAGCGCTTGTAGAAGGAACATCCAAAGATGAGGCATGAAATTGCGTGTGACCCCGTTGTCGGGGTTGTAAAGCAGAATTCGCATAGTTTACGGGCGAGCGGCGATCCGTCTGGGTAACCGAGGTTAGAACGTGGCGCGCAAACGTGTCTGGTCAATATTGACCACTGGTATCACTTGATAGCAGGTCGAAGACCCTCGCATTTTTTCCGGAAGAGTGTTAACAAGCTCGCGAGAGAAACTGATGCCAAAGAGGAAAAAAAACAGGGGCTCGGATCGTTCAACGCCAGCGACTATCTGGAAACTGCTGGGGTCAAAAGAAAAATCGCAATCTATCGAAAACGGCAGACAATTTTCTCGCAAGGCGACGTGGGTCGATCGGTCTTCTACTTGAGAGCCGGTTCGGTGAAAATTACAGTTACTTCTTCTTCCGGGAAGGAAGCCGTGATCGCGCTCTTGCACCCCGGCGATTTCTTCGGTGAAGGATGTATTGCCGGGCAACCGCTGCGAGTGGCGAGGGCAAGTGCAATGGGGCCCGTTTCGGTGTTGGAGATTGAAAAGCGAGAAATGATTCGAGTCATTCATGAAGAGCGCGAATTCTCCGATCGCTTTGTCGCCCACATGCTCAAGCGTAACGTGCGCGTCGAAGAAGATTTGGTCGATCAGCTATTCAATTCGAGCGAGAAACGCCTGGCTCGAACACTCTTGTTGATCGCCCGATACGGAAACGAGGGAAGGCCGGAGAAAATCGTGGCACGGGTTTCTCAGGGCACACTGGCGGAAATGGTTGGGACGACGCGAAGCCGCGTCAGCTTCTTCATGAACAAGTTTCGCAGGCTGGGATTCATCAAGTACAACGGCAGACTACAGGTAAACGATTCGCTTCTGCGTGTCATTCTTCACGACTGAGAGCGCCTTCACAATCGAGGTTCTTCGCTGGAGCCGGGCGCGATGCCAGCTAGGACTTCGGCCAATTGTCGGGTTGCGGCGTTAATCGTGCTTTTCAAACTCGTGGCAGAATGACTACTCGGAGAGAGAACTCAACGAGTCACCACCTACGCGATTCATTCTGATCCACACAGACAAAATCCTATGTCCGATTTTCCAATGCGAGAGAAGCGGCCGTTGCGGGGGCCGAGGCCTGATCCACCGGGGCCGCCGCTGAAGAACTACATCACGCCGGCGGGGTTGCAGCGGCTGAAGGATGAGCATACGTTTTTGTTGAGTCGCGAGCGGCCTGCGGTGGTGGAGGTCGTGGCGTGGGCTGCTGGGAACGGGGACCGAAGCGAGAATGCCGACTATCAGTATGGCAAGCGGAGGTTGAACCAGATCGATTCGCGGATTCGGTTTCTGACGAAGCGGATCGATGCGGCTGTTGTGGTTGATCCGGCGGCGAAACGGGCAGGATCGGCCGCTGAGCGCGTTTTCTTTGGGGCGACCGTCACTTACGAGGATGCCTCGGGCGACGAGCACGTCGTCTCGATCGTAGGCATCGACGAGGTTGATACGAATCGCGGTTACATCAGTTGGCGGTCGCCGCTCGCGAATGCGCTGATGAAGGCGAGCGTTGGCGACAGTGTGAATCTACGCGCGCCAGGAAAAACAGAGCAGCTCGAGATTGTCGATGTCGAATACGCGCCGATTCCGATCGATCCTTTCAAGGAACCGCTGGGGGCGGAGTCGAAGCCGAAGGGCGAGAGTTCGTAGGTAGTTAGGCGGGTTGGGGGTTGTGGCGGATGAGCAGGAAGGTGGCGGCGATAGCGACGAGGACTGCGCCAGCGCCGGAGAGAGCGGCGGAGATGCCGACGATGGGGATGATGCGGCCGAGGGCCAAGGCGCCGAGCGGGATGCCGGCTCGGAAGGCTAGATTGTAGACGCTCATGACGCGGCCGCGCATGGCGTCGGTGGTGCTGAGTTGGGCGAGAGACAACATTAAAGAGGCGGATGCCATGATGGCGACGCCACCGAGGAAAAGCAGGATGCAGGAAAGCGGGAGCCACTTGGACAGAGCAAAGCCGATAGTGATGAGTCCTAGTGAAACCAGAATGAAGAGCGTTAGGCGTTCTTTCCCCTTCGCCTTTTCGATGGCCGCGATGATTAGCGCGCCGCAGATTGAGCCTGCTCCGGAACAAACTAACAAGAGAGTGTAGATTTGCGGCCCGCGATGAAAAATGTCGCGTACGAAGACGGGTAAGAATCCGTTGAGGGAAAAACCGAAGAGTGTGGTGCAGAACGCGAGGATGACGAGCGCGCTCATGCCCGGGCTTTGGCGTATGAAGCGGATTCCTTCGTTCATGCTGCTGAGGACGCGCTGCTGCGTTTTCGCGGGGATGAATTTGACCTGGATCGTGAAGAGGGAAATGATCACGGCGATGTACGAGAGTCCGTTGAGAGTGAAACACCAGGTGGCGCCGAGTGCGGCGTAGGCGAGGCCGCCGATCGTTGGGCCGATGACGCGCGCGAGATTGAATTGGATCGAGTTCATGGCAATGGCGTTGGACAGGTCGTCGGCAGGGACGAGTGTGGGCAGAAGAGCGGAGTACGCGGGGCCGCCAAAGGATTGGCCCAAGCCAACGATGAACGAGAGCGTGAGGATGTGCCAGACCTGGACGGTGTGGGTGACGAAGAGGATGGCGAGGAGGAAGGCGCAGGTCATCTGGATGTATTGAGAAGCGAGGAGCATTTTTCGGCGGTCGAGGCGATCGGCGAAGACTCCGCCGAAGAGGGAAAACACCATAATCGGAAGCTGGCCGAGGAAAAGATCGAGGCCGAGGTAGAAGGGATTTTTGGTGAGGTCGTAGACGAGCCAGCTTTGCGCGAACTGCTGGACGAAGGTGCCGATGGTGGAGACACAGGCGCCGATCCACATGACGCGGAAATCTCGATAGCGGAAGGAGCGGAAGACGCGAGAGAGGGATGTGGGGAAGGTGGGCACTAGCTGGGTATGCTCCTGAGCGAGGACTTAGAGTAACGTCGCAGACGGCACGGCTCAAGTGTGATGGCGGTGAGTGAGGCGTCGCCCCGAAGTTGAGGCAAGACGCAGTGGTCGGGCGGAGCCCTTCGAAGCTCAAGATAAACAAGCCCCGCCGCTACAAAAAGAGGCGGCGAATTGTGGCGCTCCGTTACTGGTCGCCGATGGAGAAGAGCTGAAACTCGGTGATTTCGGCGGCGTCGGTGGAACTCAGGATATTAAGGCGCACTTTGGATGCGGTTTGCGCTGGGAAGCTCTCGATGCGCTTGTGGCCGATCGAGTGGGCTGCGGCGACGGATTTCCAAGCGGCACCGTCCCAGACTTCGATGTGGAAGGACTGAACGTGCTGGCCGTTGGCGAGGCGTTCCATGATGAGAGCGTGGTCGAACGTCACAGGCTTGGCGAAATTGACTTCGAGTGCTGAGTGATGCGAATTGGGCGGCGCGGACCAGAACGTGTCGAGGTCGTTGTCGAGCGCGCGTTCGGCTTCGGGATCCTGTGGCGTGTGTTTTCGCGACAAATTGGTGGTGGGGCCGTAGCGGTTGGCGATGGCGGCGCCGAATTCTTCGAGGCGCTTCGCGTCATTTTCGGGCAAGAGGCCGCGATTGTCGGGTGCGAGGCCTAGCATGAGTTGGCCGCCGCGGCCGATGGTTTGGTCGTAGAGCGTGAGCAAGTCGGAGAGCGATTTGAGCGAAGCTTCGTCGTTGGGATGCCAGAACCAGTGGAGCTTGCGGAGTGGGGTGTCGGCTTCCGCGGGGCGCCAGCGGAGGTAGCCGTGACGGTCGATGACGTTCCAGTTGTCGGGCGCGACGACGCCGGCTTCGTTGCCGACCCAGCGAATGTCGCCGTATTCGAACAGTCCGGTGTCGGCGAAAACTAAAGTGTTGGGCTGATAGGTGCGCAGCTCTTCGATGATGTGGGGGAAATTGTAGACGTGGCCGGCGCTACCGGCGCCGTCGAGCCAGAACTCGGTGAGTTCGCCGTAGTGTAGGGCGAGTTCATCTAGCTCGGCTGCGTAATATTTGTCGTATTCAGCGGAGTTGCTATAGCGCGGCTCGTGACGATCCCATGGTGAGAGATAGACGCCAAATTTCAAATCGTATTTTCGCGCGGCTGCGGCGACCTCGGCGACGATATCGCCTTTGCCATTTTTCCAGGGGCTGCTCTTCACGCTGTAATTCGTTTGCTCGGTGGGCCAGAGGCAGAAGCCGTCGTGATGTTTGGCGACCATGACGACGTATTTGGCGCCGGCGGCTTTGATGGCGCGCATCCATTGTTCGGGATCGAATGCGGTGGGGTTGAAAACTTTGGGATCGGCGGTGCCATCTCCCCATTCGCGATCCATGAAAGTGTTTGGGCCGAAATGAATGATCACACCGAATTCGAGATCTTGCCAGGCGACTTGTTGCGGAGAGGGTTTTACGTCGATGAAATTTTGGGACACGGCCAAGCTGGCGCTGATGAGCAGTGCTGAAACGGTGAGGAAAGTTTTCAGCGACAGCTTGGGAAGTGTCCGAACGTGCATGTCTAGAGTTGACTCGAGCTGTTATTGCGCTGCGACGATTTGAACGGGCTTGTCGAGTTGAAAGGTCAGCATCGTTTCGGCTGGCACTTTAATCGCGCCACCTTTGGTGGCGACCTGGCCTATCGCGCCGGCGCCTGCACCGGCTCCTGCGCCGATGGCCGCGCCTTTTCCGCCGCCTGCAATCGCGCCGATGATGGCGCCGAGTGCGGCGCCGCCGCCGGTGAATTCCGCGGTTCGCTTGTTGGCGCCGAAGCCTTGCTTTCCTTTTTGCTGCCAGATCGGTTGTGCTGACCAGATATTCCTTACCGCCAACAGAGATGGATTGCAGGTCGAGCACAAGGTCGGATGTTCCGTGAAAGCGGTTTCCCTTTGTAGCGGATCGAATGATGACTTGAGCGTTGGCGCCGCGGGGGACGACCGTGTCGCCGTTGGCGTCGGGGACATCGTCGGCGATTTCGGCGGCGTAGGTCTGGCCTTCGGCTGCGGTGCCGGAATCGATCATTTCTTCGGTGCGCACCGGCACTCTGGAGCCGATGGGTAATACGTAAGTCTTGGTTTGAATCTCGGCCTGCGTCGGATGATGGTGACGCTCGTGTTCGGCGTCGTCCGCGCGTGATGCGGCGGAGCGCGGTCGGAGCGGTGCCGGTACAGCGTTGCTGGCAGCCGCCGCCGGCGCAGGCGCGGCCGGTTGAGCGTCCGCGGCCGGAGCGGCGGGCCGGCAGTTTGCGCGGTTTGCGCGTCGTCGTACTCGATCGACTTCACCTGCGTCATCGGCACTGTGTGCGTGACTTTATCGTCGCCGACGCCAGAGTGATTTCCGATGGCGAAGTGGCTGTGACCATGCCCGCTAGCGTCGTGCCGTCGCGCATCAGCACGGAGGCATGTGGTCCGGAAGAAGCCGCCTTATCGTTACAAGACGCCAGGAACATCATCGCGCCGAGCGTGCTCCTCGCGAAAATGATTCGCCAGCTGCGAAGTTGGCGTAGGCAATGTTTTTGCTGAAAATTGCGTGATTCACAGTTCCCTCCAAAAGTCACACGCTTTGTGGCTGAGATCGTGCGTTAGAGAAATCTTATAGCAAGGAAGCGTCGGAGCAACGCATTTTCGGCGTGAGGGTGCGAAGTCCACGCGGCTCGGTTTCGAAAACGTTTACCGTTCCGGGCAGAGTTACTTTGTGGCGGTGGTGGTTGTGGTTTTGGCTTGGTCGTTGAGTTTTAGGATCAGGACTTCGCCGTTGGAGTGGAATTCGCCGCCGGTAGCAGTCTTGGCGGTTTTGAGCGGGTTGTCGGGGGTGTAGTGCTCAACTTCGGAGACGAGGCCCGTAGAGGTTAGAGTTTTCTCGACGTAGTTTTTTTCCAGGTCGATGTCGGGATCGATCTTGTGGGTGAGGCCATTATTGCGCTGATCGCGTTCGAAGCCGATGTCGTGGGTAGCGGCACCGACCCAGGCCATTTGGCCGTTGATTTCGAATGGGGCTTTCCAGACGCGCAAGTGATTGCGCGAGGCGACGACTTGGATCGGTTCGGCGTGAGCCCAGCCGTAATCCTGGGGGCGGCCGAAGAGATAGAGCTGGCTCATCGGCATCGTCAGGTACGACTCCTTCGACATGCTTTCCAGGAAGCCGTGAAGGAAAGTTGCTTTCACGTCAGCATCGACGTGGACCCAGCCGGCGGTCTGGAAGACATTTTTCATCTGGTCTTCGTTGCCGATGATGATGAAATTGACCATGTCGCCGGGATTGCCCTCTTTGTCGCCAATGCGGCGTGGGATTTTCGTGAAGAGAGCGGGATCGATGCCGGGCATCGACTGGACTTGCTTTACGGCGATGAAGGTGGAGTCGGGTGGATAGATTTCGACGTGGACTGTGTAAGAGCCGGTGCCAGTATCGACGCTCATTTGATTGAGGCCGACCGAGAGAGCGCCGCCAGCGTAGGAGATGACGTTGCACTTCGCGCCGATGAGAAAAGGCTGGGCGAAGGCGGCATCGCCGACGCGGCCGATGACGGCGCCACGGCCCGCAGCGTTGTAGGGAAGAACGCGAATGAGATCTTTGAAATTGCGGGCGAGGCCGGTGGCGTCCGCGTCGGTTTCATTGTCGGAGTAATGCATCTTGCCGGTGACAGTGGCGATGATGTGTTCGCCGGGCTGAACGGTGATGCTGGTGTCTACCCAAGTTTGATCGCCGGAGACGGTGACGTCTTGCGCGAGGCGGCGCTTGCCGGTGGGGACAGATGCGGTGGGCGCTGCGGTCTGTGCTTGCTGCTTCGTGACGGCGGTTGTGGTTGCGGCTGTAGGCGCGCTGTCGTTGCGGAGGAGTTGCGCGTTGGCGACGCCGGCGGCGGTAGCGCAGAGGCAGAGGGACGCAACCCAAACAATAGCCCTGCTCATCCAATTTCCACTCATGGGTGTCTTTCCTTGAGGAAGCTCTTGCGGACGAAATTCTGCTTTCAGTGTTAGCAGATGCGTGTAGGGGACGCAAGCGTTGGCCGGATCGGTTTTGGCGGCGGGAGTTCTATTACTTGGAGGCTCGATTCCTTGACGGATAGTAGGGTGCCTTGTATGGTGAAACCGGCGCGGGGGCGGGCGGAAATTTCCGAAAGATTAGGTGCGACAATCGCGAAGAAATCTAGCTGGGTTGCGTCTGTAGTCAGCGTCACGATCGTTTTGGCTCTCGCGGTTGCAGGCTCGGCGAACGCGCAAACTCCGTCACCAACTCCAACTCAAGATCAGGCCGGGCAGGCGCCCGCGCCAAACCTCTCAGGCGCCGGCGGGGAAGACTGCGGCTCCAGCGCCACCGCCGAATCGATTGCGGGAAGCGCCGGCTACCAACATTACGGTGGATGGCAGCGAGGCGATGTTTACGACGATGTGCGCGCTGCTGGCCGCCGGATTTGAGTCGCAGGTTAGTTCGGATGGATGGACGCCGTTTCGGACGCAGATTCGCGAACGGATGGAACATGCGCAGGGGCCCGCGGTCGATGCGCTGCGTGAGTTTTACCAGAAGCATCAGCTGAACGATCCGGGCGCGATGTTGTCGCAATACATCTGGTTCGGCTTGGTGTCGGGACCGGCGCCGAATTTCAAGCCGACGATGAAGCGCGACGAGCTGCCGCCGGAAGTAATCACGCTCGAAGGATTCCCGGAGATTTTGTCGAAGTTTTATGTGGAGCAGCACATCGGGCGCATCTGGGTGCAGGTGCAGCCGGTCTACAACCACGAGATCGATCAGATTCACGATACGGTTTCGCAGATTGTGTTTGTGGCTACGAATTATTTACGAGTGATTCCGAACCCCGGCGATCCGCGAACGTTTTCGATCATTGTCGAGCCGATGGTGGGGCGGATTACGAACGTTCGAAACTTTCAGGATCATTACGCGATCGTGTTGAGCGGGTCGGCGGATGTGCCGGTGGATACGGTGCGGCACGCCTACCTGCACTTTTTGCTGGATCAATTGCCGCTGCAATATCCGCATGTGATTGCGGTGAAGCGGCCGCTCTACGAAGTTGCGCTGCACGCGCCGCGGCTGACTCCCGACTTGCGCGATGACTATCCGTCGTTTTTCGCGGAGTGCCTGGTGCGGGCGGTGGAGCTGAAGCTGAAGCGAATGTCGCCGGGCGAGCGCGACGCAGCCTTGGATACGGACGACACGGACGGCTACATTTTGGTGCGACCGCTGTTCAAGGCGCTCGACAGTTTCGAGAGCTCCGAGCCGGCAATGAAATATTTTTTTCCGGACATGGTGCGGACGATCGATGCGAAAACGGAGATGGCGCGCGTGACGGCGCTGAAGTTCGCGCCGGCGGTTGGCGCGCCGAAATCGGCGGAGCCTTCGCAGGAGCAGGTGTCGCGGACGCACGTTGTCCCGCATCCGAGCACGGTTCCGAATGATCAGGATGCGATTAGTGATCTGACGGAAGGCGAGCGGCGGATTGCGGAGAAGAATCCGCGTGCGGCGGAGGCCTCATTTCAGCGCGTGTTGGCGAAGTATCCGGATCAGCCGCGGGCGTGGTATGGCATCGGGCTTGTGGCGTTGATCGATCATGATGCGGTACGGGCGAAGGAAGTGTTTGGGCGGCTGACGTCGGGAGAGCACGCGGCGACGCAAGATCCGATGGTCATGGCGTGGTCCCATATCTACCTGGCGCGCATCTATGATGACGAGGGACAGGGTGACGCTGCCAAGACCGAGTATCAGGCGGCGCTCGCGGTGAATGGTGGGCCGGAGCAGGCGAAACAGGCAGCGCAAAAGGGATTGGCGACTGTGGGGAATTCGGCGCAGCGTCCATGAGTCCTGTGAGTGCTTTAAGAGCATCGAATCGCCAGGGCACTTTGGGCCGCGAAAACGATCTCAGCTGAAAGGAAGAACCGTCGTTTTTGAATGTTCGCGCAGCAACGTTGGGGACGTGACGCGCGGGTTAAACGGCGGAGCGACAGCCAAGGGAAGTCCCGAATCTTAGAGGAGAAGAAAAACGATGAGACGGAACACGATTCACTGGGCAAGCGCGGTGGCGTTTGCCGGCACTTTGTTCTGCGCCTACGGGTTTGCGCCGGTCGCGTCAGCGCGGCAGGCGGCGCAGAGTGCGCCGGCGCAGCAGCAATCACAACAACAGCAGCAACCGGCCGCCGACAAGAGCAAGCCGCAGGCGGCTCCATTGCAGTTAGACACGCCGCAAGGTTCCGCGCAGCAACAGGCCGCGCCGACCGTGCCGCCGACACCGGAGGAGGAAGCCGATTACAAAGCGTTCCAGGCGATTCCTCAGAACGATGTCGATAAGCGGATTCCGGCGGCAGAAGCTTTTTTGCAAAAGCATCCGCAGAGCCAGTACCGGCCGATGATGTACCAGACGCTCGTGTCTGGATATTTGTCGAAACAGGAAGTGCCGAAGATGATTGACGCGGGCGAAAAAGAGATCGCGCTCAATCCGAACGACACGCCGATTTTGGGATTAATGGGGCAGACGCTGGCGCGGACGCTGAATCCGAAGGCGCCGGATGCGATGGCCCAATTGAACAAGGCGGAGTTGTATTCGAAGCGCGCGATCGAAGTGACGCCGACACTGACCAAGCCGGCGGAATTGTCGGATGAGGCGTTCAACAATGCGAAGAATAACGCGCTGGAGATGGCGTACAGCGGGCTCGGGCTCGTGTACTTGCAGAAGGGGCAGTACGACCAGGCAATCCCGACGCTGGAGCAATCTCTCAAGACAGACAACCATGCCGAGCCGGATCCGGTGAATTTGTATCTGCTGGGATTGGCGAATGAGAAGGCGTCGCACTTCGATGCGGCGACCGCGGCGTTCACGAAGTGCGCGGCGATCCAGAGTTCGTTGCAAGCGAACTGCAAAAACGGGATCGAGACCGCGAAGAAGGCGAGTTCGACGCAACTGAGCGCGCCGAAGTGAGCGTGTTCGCGTTGATGGTTTAGGAATGGACGCGCCGGCCGGATCGATTGCTGCAATGAATGTCGCCGCGACGAATGGCAAACACGAGCTGCTCGAGGAGCGCCTCGGCTATCGATTTGTCAAAGCGGAATTGCTGGAGCGTGCGTTGACGCATAGCTCGGCGATTCCGGAGTTGCGGGCGGCTCATCCGGCCGACGCGGATCCATTGACGATTCCACAAGACAACGAGCAGCTCGAGTTTTTGGGCGATGCGGTTTTGGACATGCTCGCGAGCGACCATTTGCTGGCGGCATTTCCGGACTGGACCGAAGGGCAACTTTCGAAGAGTCGGGCGCGCATTGTGAATGCGCGGGCGTTGGAGTTGGCGGCGCGAAGATTGCACCTCGGGGAATTTTTGCGGCTGGGGCGCGGAGAAGAGAAGACTGGCGGGCGCGACAAGCCGGCGCTGCTGGCGGATGCGTTCGAAGCGGTGATCGCGGCGATTTATCTGGATAGTGGGCTGGAAGCGGCGCGTGGAGTTTTGCTGCGCGCGTTGTTCGAATGGGCGCTGGAAGAGCGCGGCGCGCGGATTGCGGATTCGGACCGCAAGTCGGCGCTACAGGAATTTTTGCAGGGGCGCGGGCAGTCGCCGGCGGAGTATCGGGTTGTGGGTGAGAGCGGGCCCGATCATCAGAAGAAATTCAAGATTGAAGTATGGGTCGCCGGAGTTTGCATGGCGAGCGGCGAGGGAACGACGAAGAAAGAGGCTGAACAACGCGCGGCGCGGATGGCATTAGAGCGGCTGGAATTGACGGCGAAGGATTAAACTAACGGCATGGCAGACATGTCGGAATCTGTGAGTGGTACAGCGGATGGTCCCGAAGTGGTCGTTGCCGAGCCTGCGGTAACGAATGACGCGGCAGCGCCGGCAAAGGCGCAACAATACAACGACGACACTACGCTTTCGGAATACCTCGAATCGCTACTTGTAACAGTTCTCCTCGCGCTATTTGCTACGACTTTTATCTTGCAGGCTTTCAAGATTCCATCGCCGTCGATGGAGACGACGTTGCTGGTTGGCGATCATTTGTTGGTGAACAAATTTATTTTCGGTGGGCACGGCGCCTGGTACGAGAAGTTGCTGCCGTACCGTCCGATTGAGCGCGGCGACATTATTGTTTTCAAGTATCCGTATCAGGATCACACGCACTACGTGAAGCGGGTGATTGGCCTGCCGGGCGATCATTTGAAGATGGTCGATCAGCGGGTGTTTATCAACGGGAAGGTGCTGAACGAGCCTTATGTCACGCACGATGCGACCGTAGGGTACGACCCGCTGAACTATAACTTTCCCCCGAAGGGCGTGCAGTTGTATTCGTCGCCGATGGTGAAGGAGTGGGCGGGCGAATTTAAGAAGTACGTGCAAGATGACGAGATTGTCGTGCCGGAGGGGAAGTATTTCGCGATGGGGGACAATCGCGATCACAGCGCTGACAGTCGATACTGGGGATTTGTAGATCACGACGCGATCATGGGGCGTCCGTTTTTGATTTACTGGTCGGTGGATGCGAGTAGCGCGGACTATACACCGAATACGTTTTTCGAGCGGCTGAGAGGCATTTTTGACACGCTTGCGCATCTGCCGACGCGGACGCGTTGGAATCGGATGCTGCATACCGTGCACTGAGTTCGTACTGGCTGTTGTTGCAAGCGTTGTCGTCTATTGTTCGATGCGGGCTCCTTCCCATTCCTGGCGGGCCATGCGAAAATTTCCGCAGCGTGCCCTCTAAACTATGAGCCGACTTCGCAAATGGTGGCGCCCGGCGGCGTTGGTCGTCGCGATCGTCATCGTCTCGCAGGTTGGCGCGTCACTTCTGGTTCGAACACAACGCGTTCATGCGTATTTGGCGAGGCATTTGGAGCGGGCTTTCGGCAGACCTGTCGAAGTTGCTCATTTCAGCGTGCTGATTTTGCCGAGTCCGAGGCTTGACGCGGAACAGATCAGCGTTGGCGAAGATCCGGCTTTTGGGAATGAGTATTTTCTGCGGGCGGAGCGTTTGTCGGCGAGTTTGAGGTGGACGGGTTTTTTGCGCGGGCGATTCGAATTCGGAACATTGTCTCTGAGCCGACCGAGCCTGAATCTGGTTCGCAATCAAGAGGGACGTTGGAATCTGGAGCGGTGGTTGCCACCGGCCAAGATTAATGTGCCGGGCGGGTTGCCCGCGGTTTACAACGTGGCGCGTGTCCTCGGGACGCCAGCGAACCATCTGACGCGGATTGACATTGACGATGGGCGCGTCAATTTCAAGATCATCGACGAGAAATTGCCGTTTGCACTGACCGGCGTCGCGGGCGTTGTGGAGCAGGTGGCGCCGGGGCGGTGGCAGGTGCAGATTGAAGCGGTACCGTGGCGGAGTGGCGCGGCGCTGCAAACGGCTGGAATTGTTTCCGTTCGCGGAGATGTGGCCGGGACTTCTGCGCGGCTACAGCCTGCGGAGTTTCATTTGCGGTGGTCGGATGCGTCGCTGGCCGATTTCTTGAGATTGTTTCGTGGGCGCGACTACGGAATTCGCGGCGAGGTTGCACTGGATGTGACGGCGAAAAGCGGGACTGGTCCGGCAGCGTCCGCGTCGGCGCCTTATGGGGATTGGTCTTTTGAAATGCAGGCGCGGGCGACCGCAATTCACCGGTGGGACCTGACGGAGCGGTCGGACAATCCGGCAATGAATGTGAATCTGGATGGATTGCTAAATGTTGCGACGGGAAAAGCGATCGCACACCGCATCGTGGTCGAGACCGCGAAGTCGAATTTGCGCGGAACGGCTTCGGCGATCATCAGCGCGAATCCGTCGTGGGAGATTCATCTCGATTCTGCCGGTGTACAGGCTGCGGATCTTGTGAATTGGTATCGCGCGTTTCAGCCGGGCGTCGATGACAAGCTGACGGTGAAACAATATTTCACGGGTGTGATGACGTTGAGCGGGTGGCCGGTGCAGGTGAAGGACGCCGCGTTTTCGAGCAATGGCGGGGAAGCGAAGATTCCGGGAATCTCTGCGCCGATTCGAATTGGGGCGATTGCGGGTGGACGGAATCGGGAGACGCTGACGATCGAGCCGTTTCGAATTGGGTATGCGGCGAGCGATGTTCGCGAGGATCCTGTTACGCTTGGTGGAGCGGTGGGCAAGAAACGCGGCGTAAGCGAAGCCCGCGGAGCGGTAAACGTCGGATTCACGCATGATTTTGGTGTTCGCGCAGGGCGCATCAGCGTCGATGGGCACCTCGATCGTGTCGAGGACGCGCTGCGTGTGGCGCAAGCATTCGGTCGGACGCTGAATCACGGCTGGGAAATGACTGGAGCGGCGACGGCTTCGCTGCATTGGGATTGGAGCGGTGCGACGCCGCGACATTGGAACGGGCGAGTCGATGTTTCGAATGCGGAATTGCAAGCGGCAGGGCTGAATCAGCCGCTCAATCTCACGAAGACGAGTTTGAGCTGGAAAGACGGCCTACGCACGGCTGCGATTTTGGACGTCGATGGATTTGGCGCAAATTGGACGGGATCGATTTCCGAAGATCCGGCGACGGATTTCGATGGCAGCGCGAAATGGCGATTTCAGCTTCACGCGGATCGCCTGGATGCGACGGAGTTGGATCGATGGATCGGGCCACGGGCGCGTCCCGGATGGCTACAGCGGTTGTTGCCGTCGTTGCTCGGCGGAGCACCTGCGCCGCAGGTGGCGACCGAACATGCGAGCGAACTGGTGCGGCGAATCAATGCAGAGGGTGAGTTGCGCGTCGATGAATTTACCATGGAGAAATTGAAGTTTCAGCAGGTGCGAGCGGATGCGTCGCTGGATGATTTGCATCTCGACGTGCGCGAAGCGGACGCGCAATGGGCCGGTGGGAAGGTTCGCGCACGAGTGATCGCGAAATTTTTGCCCAGGCCCTCGTATGAGGTTACGGCGGATCTCGATCAAGTGAATCTCGCGCAGTTGCCGACGGCGCCGCGTGCGACGGAGCGGTTTGCGGGGACGGCGAACGGGACCGTGCATTTCACGACGCAGGGCGTTGGCCGCGATGAATTGCTCGCGCGGCTGACGGGGCGCGGCGACGTGCGCATGCGCAACATTGAATTTCGCGGATGGGACGTGAATGCAAGTGTTGCCCAAGGCGAGCCGCGCACGGGCGAATCGCGCTGGGCGGCGGGCGAAGGAACATTTACGCTGCGTGACCGCGGCATCGTCTTGGCCGGGCTGCGGCTGGAATCGGGGCATGATGCGACGCTTGTGAAGGGCACGGTGTCCTTTGGGCGCGACGCCGATCTGACGATTCAAACAACCAGCGACGGGCGGCGCGAGATTCGCACCGTTGAGCCTGGGCACATTCTGAAGATTTCCGGCCCGCTCGACATCCCGCGGTTGTCCGTGGAGAATACGGCGGCACATCAGCCGGCGGATTGAATCGAGGTTTCAAAATTCGAATGGCAAAACAAGTGAAGTTGCTCACCGAAGTCGCGTTTGTCGTTTTCGCTGCCGCTCAATGGATTGTTTCTGCGCCCGCAAATGCCCAAGGGCAACCTCAGCCTCTCATTGATCCCGGACCCGTCAAGGCTTTCACGCTTGATCAGGTTCTTTCGGCGCCGTTTGCGGCTGATCTCGTCGCGGCGAAAAAGGCGAATCGCGTTGCGTGGACGCTTGACGACAATGGGAAGCGCAATATTTGGGTGGCGGAAGCGCCGAAATTCGAGGCGCGGCGGCTTACTTCGTATTTGCAAGATGATGGGCAGGAGTTGGGCCAAGTCAGCTTTACGGAAGACGGCAACGTGATTGTTTACACGCGTGGAGGAGAGAAAAATTCGGCGGGGCAGTCGCCGAATCCGACAAGCAATCCTGCGGGCGCGACTCAAGCTGTTTGGTCGATCGCGTTCAGCGGGGGAGAACCGCGCAAGATCGACGACGGGCATTCGCCGAAGATTTCGTCGCAGGGGATGGTCGCATACCTTCGAGACGGGGAGATTTATCTTGCATCGCTAAGTGGGTCCGCGAAGCCGATACAACTCGTTGTTCGCGGACAGAATCATTCGGAAGAGTGGTCGCCGGATGGATCGCGGTTGGCGTTTGTGTCGTCGCGCGGAGATCACAGTTTTGTTGCGATTTACAACGTGGCGGCAAAATCGATCAGCTACCTGTCGCCCAGTGTTGATTCGGATTCGAATCCGACGTGGTCGCTTGACGGCAAGCGCATCGCGTTCGTTCGCCGTCCCGCGGAGCCGCGCGATACGCCGACTGGCTACTTCATCGAACCGGACCGTCCGCATCCGTGGGCGATCTGGGTTGCGGACGCGACGAAGGATGCTCCCGCTCTTCCGGCGCACGAAATTTGGCATAGCTCGAAAGAGCCGAACGGATCGTTTCCTTATATGGCGGACGACACCGGCGGCGGCGTCCTCAATTGGGCGGCTGGACGATCATCTGGTTATCTGCGAGCGAAGAAGACGGCTGGCAGCATCTCTATTGGCTGTCGGCGCAAGGCGGGAAGCCCCAATTGCTCACCAAGGCGAATGCGAGGTCGAGCAGTGGTCATTTTCACCAGATCGCAAGCTGTGGTCTTCAATTCGAATTGTGGCGACATCGATCGCCGTCACCTATCGGGCGATTGGGTCGAATGCGCAAAATCCTCGGCACTGACAACAGTGGCGGAGGTAAATCGAGTGGAGTCCGGTTCTCCTGCCGAACAATAGACTTAGTATTTATTGGCATCCGACGCTAGTCAGCGCATCTCGGGTGGCACGAGATCTTTCAATAGGATCCTCGAAAGCGCGAAGACCTATACGTCAAACTCGCTGGTTCGACTCTGAGCCGCTGCCCGAGCAGGATTCCCGGACGAATGACCTCGTGACGCCGCAGCAGGTGATTTTCAAGGCGGCGGACGGCGTTGAGGTGCACGGGCAGCTTTTTGTGCCACGCGACGGGAAGCCGAGCGAGAAACATCCTGCGCTCGTGTTCATGCACGGCGGATCGATGCGGCAAATGCTGCTGGGCTGGCATTACATGTACTACTACTCGAATGCCTACGCGATGAACCAATATCTGGCGAACCATGGCTACGTGGTTTTGAGCGTGAATTATAGGAGTGGCATTGGTTATGGACGAGCGTTTCGCGAAGCGCCGGGACGAGCGGGACGTGGTGCGACGGAATATCGCGACGTCGTTGCGGCCGGCAAATTTTTGCAGGCCCGATCCGATGTGGATGCGTCGCGCGTGGGCTTGTGGGGCGGGAGCTACGGCGGATTTTTGACGGCGATGGGCCTGGCGCACAACTCCGATATTTTTGCTGCGGGCGTAGATTTTCACGGTGTGCACGATTGGCCGACCGACAATTGGGACGGGAAGAATATTTCGCCAGATTTGACCAAGCTCGCGCATGAGTCATCGCCGGTCAGCGCGGTCGATACATGGAAGTCGCCGGTGCTGTTCATTCATGGCGACGACGATCGCAATGTCTACTTCACGCAGACTGTCGATTTGATCGCTCGGCTGCGAGCGAAAGGCGGAGTCACAATCGAGCAGCTCATTTTCCCGGATGAAATTCACGATTTGTTGCTGCATCGGGACTGGCTTGGAGCCTATGAAGCCGAAGCCGACTTTTTCGATCGGTATTTGAAGCATGAAGCGGGACATCTGAAGGCATCTGGTGCGAAATCGGCTGAGGCAACCACTTCGCCCTCTGGCTCCAACTAAACCTTGCAGCATGTCATCGCGACGCAAACTTAGTGGGTCAACACGCCTCGCCGGAGCTGTGCTGACGCTCGGCGTTTTGATTTTAGGGTCAGCGAACGTTGCGCCGCTGAGCGCCGTGCCTCGCGCGAATGATCGTGTGGGTCTCTTTCCAAAGCTGGTTACGGGACAGGTTTTGACGTACCAAATCCAGTATCACGCAGATAAAAGCGCGGCAACGAAAAGCACGGTGGCGAGATCGACTCCGCAAGCACCATCGGGCACAGAGACGAATGTTCGTGCGCTACTTCGACTCGAAATTACCGGAGTGGAGAGACAAGGTCCACGGTCCACCGTTCGCGCGCGAACGTACTTTCAGGTACTGAACTCGGCGACGCGCCTGACCGTGCCGAGGGATTTGCCGACACCATCGGACCAAACCCAGACACAGGATACGAAGGGCACTTCGATCGAGTTCACGATCGAGGCTGACGGTCGAATCGATCAAGTCAAAGGGCTTGATATGCTTTTTCCCGAACAGCAGCAAGCATGGAAAGAATGGGCGGCGCGATTTGCGTCTTCGGCGGCGTTGCCCGAGGGTGGAGTTCGAATTGGCCAGAAGTGGAAAACGGAAGAGGTTGAGAGTTCGCCTGCGCCGATTGCGAAGCTGATTTGGATGCGTGAGTCCACATATTTGCGCGATGAACCGTGTCACGTCTCGGAGCTCACGATCGAGGGTGATGTTGCCGCGGCGCATCCACAGCAAGTTCCCGAAACGTGCGCGGTGATTGAGACGAGCGCTACATTGAAGCAGCGGTCATCGACGAAGGACACGACTCCAGAAGACTACAAGTTGCACCAACTGCTTACGAGCGGCACGGCGTCGGGAGGGAACAAGACGCTCCTATTTGTTTCGACGCAGACTGGTTTGCTGGTGCGATCGTCGGATCATGCGGATCAGAAAATGTCGGTGACGATCGCGAAGGCCGACAACTCGAACCGCGTTCATTACGACATTCAAGCGAAAAGCGATACCGAGATTTTTCGCATCGCGAACTCACCGCTGAATACTTCGGTGACTTCTCCTTCGAATCCCACAAACTGACCACTTTCCTAGGGAAAATGGCACTTCAGAGTGGCCACTTGCCACAAGGCGTATAATAAAAGTTTCGCTTGTGCCCGACGGGCCAGCAGGAGAGGCATCCCGTGAAATTCAAGCTCCGCAGCAATTATCAGCCGCGCGGCGACCAGCCGGCTGCGATCGAACAGCTTGTCCGTGGTGTCGAGGCGGGCGACAAGCATCAGGTTTTGCTCGGTGTTACTGGGTCGGGCAAAACGTTCACGATGGCGAAGGTGATCGAGGCGCTGGACCGGCCGGCGCTGGTGCTGGCTCACAATAAGACGCTGGCGGCGCAGCTTTATCATGAGTTCAAGTCGTTCTTTCCTGAGAACGCGGTCGAATATTTCGTCAGCTACTACGATTATTACCAGCCAGAAGCGTATGTTCCATCCGCCGACCTTTATATCGACAAAGAATCAACGATCAACGACGAGCTCGACAAGTTGCGAATGAGCGCGACGCGGGCCCTGTTTGAGAGGCGCGACTCCATCATCGTGTCGAGCGTCTCGTGCATTTACGGCATCGGTTCGCCGGAAGCATATTACGGGATGCTTGTGCTGGTTGAAAAAGGGATGGAGACGTCGCGCGAGAAGCTGCTGCATCGGTTTGTCGATGTGCAGTATGAGCGCTCGGAAGATTTGCGGCGCGGAACGTTTCGAGTGCGCGGGGACATCATCGAGATTTATCCGGCGAACGAAGACAACGCCTATCGCTTTGAAATGTGGGGCAATCAGATCGACAAGATACGGCAGATCGATCCGCTAACCGGCGAAATCCGGCCGGGACAGGAAGATTTGTCGCGGGTTTCGATTTTTCCGAAGACGCACTATGTGATGCCTGCGGAGCAGCGGGAGCGCGCGATTCAGGGAATTTATGCGGAGCTGGATTGGTGGAAGAAGGAACTCGATCGCCAGGGGAAGTCCGTCGAGGCGCAGCGCGTGATGCAGCGCACGATGTTCGATATCGAGATGATGCGGACGGTGGGCTATTGCCACGGTGTCGAGAATTACTCGCGTCATTTGAGCGGGCGTTTGCCGGGCGAAGCGCCGCCAACGTTGCTCGATTACTTTCCGCAGGACTACTTAATGTTCATCGACGAGTCGCATCAGACCGTGCCGCAGACGCGCGGGATGCACGGCGGAGATCGTTCGCGAAAACAGGTTTTGGTCGATTACGGGTTTCGGATGCCTTCAGCGCTCGACAATCGGCCGCTGACGTTTGAAGAATTTGAGCATCGGATGAACCAGATTGTGTATGTGTCGGCGACGCCAGGTCCGTATGAGATGACGAAGTCGGGTGGCTCGTATGTGGAGCAGGTGATTCGGCCGACGGGGCTGATCGATCCGCAGATCGAGATTCGGCCAGTGAAGGGGCAGGTCGATGATTTGCTCGAAGAGATTCGCGTGCGGGCAGAGCGGAATGAGCGGGTGCTCGTCACGACGCTGACGAAGCGGATGGCGGAGGATTTGTCGGAATATTTTGCGGAGATCGGTGTGCGAGCGCGGTATTTGCACGCGGAAGTCGAGACGCTGGATCGCATCAAAATTCTACGCGATTTGCGCCGCGGCGAGTTTGATGTGCTGATCGGCATCAACTTGTTGCGCGAAGGGCTCGATTTGCCTGAGGTGTCGTTGGTGGCGATTCTGGATGCGGACAAGGAAGGGTATTTGCGCAGCGCGACGTCGCTGATCCAGACGATTGGGCGTTGCGCGCGGCATATTTCGGGGAGAGCGATTTTGTATGCCGATACGCGGACGGGCTCGATGAATCAGGCGATTGCGGAAACGGCTCGACGCCGAGACAAGCAATCGGCTTACAACAAAGAGAACAACATCACGCCCGAGTCGATTGTAAAATCGGTCGATATGGAGCTCGCGCGCATTGTTGAGGCGGACTACGTGAGTATTCCGATTGATGACAGCTCACTGGATGCGGCGGCTGCGAATGTGAAGAATGAGGCGCAGCTTGCGCAGCTATTACAAACGCTCGAGACGCAGATGCGAGAGGCTGCGAAGAAATTTGAGTTTGAGAAGGCGGCTCAGTTGCGCGATCGGATTCGGACGCTGAAGCAACGCGACGTCGCAGGGCTCTATTCGAAAGATGTGGCGCCATCGGAGCCGCCGGAAACCGCCACGACGGCTTGAGTTAACGCCAAGCCATTTTTAGATGAGTTTTTTTCGCGCAACTCGATGCGCGACTATCGGATAGAAAATTACGCTGTGCAACTGCGCCCGAATCGCCTATTCTGCGCTAACCAACCCTATCTCTCGTCGTCTGAATGCCAAAAGGAGGCACCATGACTCCGCTCCGCATGTCTTTGGCTACGGTGGCTGCCGGGATTCTCGTTACATCGTTTGCTTCATATCGAGCCCACGCTGTTCGGGCGATATCAGTCACCCACAACGTCGGCACCGTGAACTCCACCGCTCCGATGCTCGATCCACGGTCGGGTCACAGCGCAACGCTTCTGCCGGATGGGACTGTGCTGATCGCGGGCGGCATGCGGCGCAATCAAGACTTCTATCGGTCTGCTGAAATTTTTGATCCCACGAGCAATCAGTTCCACAGAGTGGGTGATATGGCGCTCGCTCGCGTTAGTCCAGCGGCCGTGTTGCTGCCGTCGGGAAAAGTCTTGATTCTTGGCGGATGGGTTGGCCACGAGACCACCGATGAGGTTGAGGAATACGATCCTGCGACGAGGAAATTCGCGGTGGCTGGCAAGATGACGACTAAACGTGCCCGCCCGAGCGTGACGCTGTTGCGTAACGGCGATGTGTTGATTGCAGGCGGCGGCGACTCCGACGGCGCAGGAGGCGTGGCGACGGCGGAGCTATATCACTCCGCGACGCGAACATTTGAAGCGTTGGCATCCATGCGTGACGGCCGCGTCTCGCACACGGCGACGTTGTTAAACGATGGTCGCGTGCTGATCGTCGGAGGGCGAGGCTCGAAGGTGAACGCCGGCGCGGAAATTTACGATCCGCAGTCGAAGAAATTCGTTGCGACTGGAAACTTAAATGTCGAGCGTTACAAGCACACTGCGGCGCTCCTGCCGGATGGTCGCGTGCTTGTGGCTGGCGGTTCGGACGCGCGCGACTGGCATGGGACGACTAATACCGCGGAGATTTACGATCCACGGACAGGGAAGTTCGCGGCGACGTCGCCGTTGAACGAAGCGCGGTTCAAGTTACCAGATGAAGCTGCGGTGCTTTCGTCAGGTTTGATTTTGGTTGCCGGCGGAGGGACGCATGCTGAGCTGTTCGACGCCAAGACAGGAAGGTTCTCTCTGGCAGGCGGAGAACTTGGCGACTCCTGGCATTTCATGAGTGAGACGCGCTTGCGCGACGGTCGCGTGCTGATGGCGGGCGGATATGCCAATGATGATCGTGCGACCGCTCAAGCCTGGATGTACGTTCCGTGAGATTATGCTGCCAGCTGGCGGCTACTTCAAATATTTCGCCAGCCAATCAAGGAATGTTTTGTACCAAAAGTCGGCGTTCTGTGGCTTCATCACCCAGTGGCCTTCGTCGGGGAAGACTACGAGTTTCGAAGGCACGTTCTGGCGCTGAAGTGCGCTGAAAAATTCCAAGGACTGGGTGTATGGCACTCGATAGTCACGCTCGCCCGCGATGACTAGGGTCGGCGTCTTGTATTTGCCGAGATCGGCGGCGTAGGTTGAAGGCGACCACTTTTTGTAATTTTCAGCAGCCGCCCAGGGCGTTCCTTGCATGTCGTGTTCTTCGAACCAGAGTTCTTCCGTCGCGTACATCGCGGCCTTATCGTAGATTCCCGCGTGGCTGATGATCGCTTTGAAGCGGTTCGTGTGCGTCGCGATCCAATCGGCCATGTAGCCGCCGTAGGAGCCGCCGGCGGCTGCCACTTTTGCGCCGTCGATGTAGGTGTACTTTGCTACCGCAGCGTCGATGCCTTTCATCACGTCAACGTAGGCTTTGCCGCCCCAATCGTTCGTGATTTCGTCGGTGAATTTTTGGCCGTAGCCTGTCGAGCCTCGGCGGTTGATCATCAGCGTCACGTATCCGGCGGCGGAAAAGACTTGCGCGTTCCAGCGATAGCCCCATGCGTTTGAAAACATCGTTTGCGGTCCACCGTGGAGGAGTACGAGCAGCGGGTATTTTTTGCCAGCCTCGGCGTTGGGCGGTTTGATCAACATCGCCTGCACTTTGACGGCATCGCCGCTCACGAACCAGAAAGTTTCGGGCGCGTTCATCTCGAGATTCGCCAGAATTGAATCGTTATGGTGCGTAAGCTGACGCACGTTGGTACCGTCGCTGTTGGCGGCGAAGACCTCGGCAGGCATCGAGAGGTTCGTTCGTTCGAATGCAAGCGTCGTGCCTTTGCTGTTGATCGACAGGCCGGTGTTGTAGGAGTCCGCTACGATTTTCTTTGGTTCGGCGCCAGCTTGCGCGGACATTGCATAGACCGGCTGGAGTGTTTCGTTTTCGGCGATGAAGAGGATTGTCTTGCTGTCGGCCGACCACGCGAGCTCATTGGCGCTGCGGTCGAACTTTTCGGAAAGATTCTCGCTCTTGCCTGACGCGCGATCGTAGAGCATCACGCGCCAACGGTCGGCTTCGAAACCTGGAGTCAGTTGTGCGTGATAGGCGATGTGCTTTCCATCCGGCGAGTAGACCGGATTTCCGTCGAAGCCGGGATTCGTCGTGATCTTTTTCGGCTCCGCGCCGCCTGTGGTAGAAACGAGAAACAAGTCGCCGTTCGTGCTGATCGCTTCGACGGGATCGGTTACCGCGGTGAAGCAAAGTTCTTTTCCGTCAGGCGAAAAATCGATGTCACCAGCGCCGCCACGCTGATCGGGCGGAACGTCGTAATCGGCTCCAGGTGTTAGATCAATGGGCTTGCCGCTCGCCTCTGCCTGCTCCAGCGAAGAAGGCGCGGGGACGACCAACAAGTGGCTGCGCTTGCCTTCGTTCCAATGCGTCCAGTGGCGATAGAGCAAGTGTTCTGCGACATGCGCCTTTACTTTGTTCTTTTCTTTTTCTTCATCGCGCTTTTTGTTGCAGGCATCGTCTTTGCAATCCGGGTAAACGCCGGACGTGAAGGCGAGCGTCTTACCGTCGGGCGACCACTTCACGATGTCCACGCCGGTCGAGATGCTCGTCCACGGATGCGCTTCGCCGCCGTCCAGTGACAGCAAATAAACCTGCGATTCTCCGCCGCGCGACGACAAAAACGCGATCATCTTTCCATCCGGCGACCAGACCGGCGACGAGTCCTTCCCGCTTTGTGTGAGTTGAATCGGCGCGCCGCTTTCCGTCGAGACGAGCCAGATGTTGCTCGCGTTGCGGTTCTCATCCATGTTTGGCGTCGCGACGGTGTATACAACCCATTTGCCATCGGGCGAGAGAGCGGGTTCCGCGACACGGTGCATCTTCATCATGTCGGCGAAGGTGATGGCGTGCTTGCCGGCGTCTTGCGCATCGATCCTAGGCGCGGAGCCGAGGCTTAGCGTCGCAAAGCAGACCGAAGCGATCGCGATTTCTGCAACTCGGCGCAGACGGATCCTCATCTTCATGTTGTTGGCCTCATCTTTGTACTGAAGCGAATTGGAGAGTCGAATTCAACTCAACCCGAAAAAGGCGCGATCTGCGCTACCCTACGCAAATCGAACGGGAAAAATATGTCACGAAATCGACGTGGGAATCCAATAGTTCGAGAGTTGGGCCGGTCGAAGTCCGAGCCCGCGAAACATCGCTATTTGGCTACGCCAACCGCCCAAACATAACCGTCCGGATCGGCCAGCATCACGTCGCGCCAACCGTGAGGATAATCTGCGGCCGGCTGAACGATGGTTGCGCCGGCCGATTTCGCTCGCGCTTCAGCCGCATCGGGATCGATGCCCATCACGCGTAATTCCGCACCCAAGCCGCGACGATTGGCTTCGACTCCAGCGATGTATTTGTGCAGCGGGTGATGATCGTAGGCGTGGTCCGCGTGGAGCATGAACTCCGCTCCCGCGAGATTGAGGGCGGCGAAGTCTTCATCGGCGTACCGCACTGTCGCACCCAGCACGTCGCGATAGAAGGGAAGTGACGCTTGGACGTCGCGAACCAGCAAATTCACTGAAAATTTTGGGAGGCTGCGGCCATAGTCGTCCGCCGGCATCCACGCTGCTCCGCTCCGCTTCATCGACATCTCTTCGTCCTCACGTGATGGCCGTCCGATTTCGCACCAACGCCCAGTTGACCGCAGCCGCCGCTGACGTTGCGAGCACTGCCGTCGAATTGCTCAACGGCGCCCGCACCAGCAACACGATGCAGAACAAAATCGCCACGATTGCCAATACCGGGCCGGCCGGCAATCGAAACGCGTCCGCAATTGGTTTGCGTTTTCGCAAGATCAGCAGGGCGATCGCGATCGACCCATAGGCAAATAGACGCACGATCGCCGAAAGCGTGATGTTCCATCGGAAACTTCCCGCCAGCGTGAAAGCGAGCAGAAACACCGTATACAGCACGATGGAAACATCCGGCGTTCGAAATCGCGGATGAATTCGCGCAAAAATCGCGGGAATATCTCCGCGCTCGGCCAATGCGAACGTTAGTCGCGGCGTATGCAGCATGTTTGCGCTGAGGTATCCGTAAATCGAAAATAGAGCGCCGATGGAAATCGCCGCCGCGGCACGTGAACCAAGGACCGCCATGGCTGAGTCAGCGATCGGTCGCTGTGTCGCGGCAGGGTCGATCAAAGTGCCGCTGACCACAACCTGCACGAGCGTGTAAATTACCGCCACGCTTGCGATGCCGATCATCAGCGCGATGGGCACGTCGTGCCGCGGATCGCGCATTTCGCCACTAGCCAGCAGCACCGCTTCGAAGCCGCCGTACGCGTACACAAGTACGAGCGTTGCCTCGAGCCAGTCGCGCGCTTCGATGGCATGCGTCAACGGAGCCGGAGTGACGGCACCATGAGCGCTAATCCACCATAACCCGGCGCCGATGAATGTCCCGAGCAGCAACAGTTTCAACGCCGTGAAAAAATCGCTCGCTCGCGCTCCCGACTTCACTCCAACGTAGTTCGCCACCGCTAGAAATCCGACCAGCGTGGTCAGGATCGTCAGCCGATAGATCGGTTCCGTCGCGCGCGGAAAAACCTGCCCGAGATATGTTGTAAAAAGATTTGCCGTTCCGGACGCGGCTGCGATGCGCGACAGCCACATCATCCACGCAATTTGAATGCCCCAGAATCTCCCGAGCGTCTCACGCGCGTAGAGATAGGGACCGCCGGTCTCGTGAAATTGCGAGGCGACTTCGGCGAGGCATCCTGCGATGACCGCCATTCCAGCGCCCGCGATGAAATACGCGAGTGGCGCCAAGTGGCCGACGCGGCCCGACACGACGGATGGCAGGCCAAAAATTCCGCTGCCAATGATCGAATTGATCACCAGCGCCGTCAGGCTCCAGCGCCCGATCGTTCGAATCAGTGCTACCGAACTCGATTGCCCATTGTGGCTCGCCGCCATTGCTCTCCAAAAGCCGTCCGCAAAATCGCGCAAGCGTAGCACATTCGCATCAGACCACTGCGCACGCTCGTGTCGCTCGCGTTACAATTTCTGCGAATCATGACAAAGCCTTCGGCTCTGTTTCCCCGAAATTTCAAGAAAGACTTGCCGATTGCGGTTCGCGGCGAAGGCTCGTGGATTTTCACTGCCGACGGGCGCCGGTTGCTCGACGCATCTGGACAAGCTGCCGTCGTCAGCATCGGTCACGGCGTCGCCGAAATTGGTCGTGCGATGGCGGAGCAAGCGTCACAAATCGCCTTCGCGCACACTACGCAATTTCATTCCGCCGCGGCCGAGAAGCTTGCCGAACGTTTGCTCGCTCTCGCTCCGCCGAACTTTCGCGATGGCGGTCGCGTCTATTTCACCTCCGGTGGCTCCGAAGCGACCGAAACCGCGATCAAGCTCGCGCGCCAATATTGGCTAGAGCGCGGCGATTCGAAACGCTTTCGCGTCATCTCGCGTCGCCAGAGCTACCACGGCAGCACGCTCGGCGCCATGTCGGTCAGCGGCAACGTCGGCCGGCGAGCGCCGTATCAGCCGCTACTGGCTGAGTGGGGGCACATCGCTCCGTGTTTTTGCTACCACTGCCCGTTCGAACTAAAATTTCCCGAGTGCGGCCTCGCCTGTGCCAATGATCTCGACTCGCTGTTGCATTCTTACGCCGCCGATATCGCCGGCTTCATTTTTGAGCCCGTCGTCGGTGCCACGCTTGGCGCCGCCACACCGCCTGATGGCTACGTCGCGCGAAACGCCGAAATCTGTCGTCGCCACGACATCCTCCTGATCGCCGACGAAATCATGTCTGGCATGGGACGCACGGGCAAGCCATTCGCCGTTCAACATTGGAATGTCGAACCTGACCTGATCCTCGTTGGGAAGGGAATCGCGAGTGGTTACGCCCCGCTAGGTGCGGTTCTCGTGTCGCGCAAAGTCGCCGAAGCATTCGAAAACGGCACCGGCGCATTCCAGCATGGATTTACATATCAAGCGCATCCAGTCGCAACCGCCGCCGGCAATGCCGTCTTAGATTTCATAGAATCGCAAAAACTGTTTGAGCAGGTTCCGAACGCCGCAAAAGAATTGCGCTCGCAACTCGCCGCGGCTCTCGAAGCGCATGTTAACGTCGGCGAAATCCGCGGTCTCGGCTTGCTCCTCGGCGTCGAGTTCGTGAAAAACAAATCCACACGCGAACCCTTCCCACGCGAAGCAAAACATCGCTGACAAAATTCGCCAAGCCGCGCTCGCCGAAAATGTTCTCACGTATCCATCGCAAGGATGCGTCGATGGCGTCCGCGGCGATCACGTACTCCTCGCGCCGCCGTTTGTACTTACCCCCAGCGAATCTGAGATAATCGCGCGGGCTCTTGGGTCCGCAGTGGCTCGAGTCTTCTCGACCTGATCGCTGCGCCCTCCGCGACAATCGGCCAAGTCACGCTTCGGAACAAAAGTCGTCATTCACGATTGGGAGAGAAGAATGCGTTTTTTGCGGGTGTGCGTCACGCTGGTCAGCCTTTGCGCTGTTGCTGTGATTTCTCTGCAAGCTCAGGACAACTCGCCAAATCAAACGCCAACGCTTCAGCTGCCGCTAAGTCAAAACCTCGCGCGCGAGATCTAGGCATTCCATTCGACGGCACTCCCGGCCCACTCAACGCAATCACCGACGTCGCCGGCGTAACCGTCGGTCACACCACGCTCATCTCCGGTGAAGGCAAGCTGCAAGTCGGCAAAGGGCCGGTTCGCACGGGAGTCACTGCTGTCCTTCCGCGCGGCAAAGACTCGATGAACAGCTCCGTATTCGCCGGATGGTGGTCGCTCAACGGCAACGGTGAAATGACCGGCACAACCTGGGTCGAAGAATCCGGATTTCTCGAAGGCCCTGTGATGATCACCAACACGCACAGCGTCGGCGTGGTTCGCGACGCGGTGATTCAGTGGCGCGTAGCGCACGGCGCGCCCGATGCGAGCGGCTATTGGTGGTCGCTGCCCGTCGTCGCCGAAACGTGGGACGGTTGGCTCAACGACACGAACGGTTTTCACGTGAAGCCCGAGCACGCGTTTCATGCGATTGATACGGCCGCGGGCGGACCTGTCGCAGGAAGGTTCGGTCGGCGGCGGCACCGGAATGATCTGCAACAGCTTCAAAGGTGGGATCGGCACTTCCTCGCGCCGATTCACGATCAAAGGTGCGGGAGAATACACCGTCGGCGTGCTCGTGCAGTGCAACTACGGCACGAAAAATAATTTGCGCATCGCGGGGATTCCAGTCGGGCGCGAGATCGAAGCCCCGATGCCTTACGCGGAAACGCGATTTGAGAACCAAGACCGCGGATCGATCATTGTCGTTGTCGCAACCGACGCGCCGCTCGTATCCACCCAACTGAAGCGGCTCGCGCGCCGCGTTTCGCTCGGCCTTGGACGCGATGGAAGCATCTCTGGCGATGGCTCCGGCGATATTTTCATCGCGTTTTCGACCGCAAACGCGGGCGCGAACGCCAACGATCACGTGGTTGACCTAAAAATGTTACCGAACGACATGATCGAGCAAGTATTTGAATCGACGGTCTTTGCCACCGAAGAAGCCATCGTCAATGCAATGGTCGCTGCCGACACGATGATTGGTGCTGACAATCACAAGATCATCGGACTACCACACGATCAACTCCAAGCCATCCTGAAAAAATACAATCGCCTTCAGTAGCGGCGTCTGTCACTCTTTTCGTGTGCTGATCGCGCGGCGTTTGGAGATGACAGATAGAAACCGCAGATTTCGTGTGCTCGCGTGGAGCGCTGTTCCGGCTACTTTGCCTGTTGCTTTTGTGTGGCTGCGCGAAAAAAGATTCGTCCGGGCCTCTCGCGATCACCCACGTCACCTTGATTGACGCTACTGGCGCCGACCCGAAGCCCGACGCAACCGTCGTCGTCAAAGATGGAAAAATTCAGGCAATCACGCATTCCAATTCCGCTCCGTTGCCGAGCAACGCCCAAATCATAGACGCGACGGGGAAATTTCTGATCCCCGGCCTCACCGACTTTCACTTGCATCTCACCGGCGCGGGAGAACCGAGTGGCAGCCGCGAGTTCTTTCTCCCATTGCTTCTCGCCAACGGAATCACAACCGTCCGCGACATGGGCGGCTATCTCCAATCGCTCGTCCCTCTTCGCGAAGAAATCCGTGAAGGCAAGCGCCTCGGCCCCGAGATTTTCTTTGCCGGCCCGTACCTCGACGGCGATCCGCCGTCGTTTCAGCCTTCTCTTGTCGTCACCAACGCGACGCAAGCAACGGACGACGTGCAATCTCTCGTCGCGCAAGGCGTCGACTTCATCAAAGTTCAGTCGATTCTCAGCCGCACCGCCTACTTCGCGATCGCGGACGCAGCCAAGCAACAACATATTTCCTTCGTTGGTCACGTTCCGGATCGCGTCACAGCCGCCGAAGCTTCCGACGCAGGCCAAAAGAGCATCGAGCATCTAACCGGTGTTCTCCGCGCGTGCTCTTATGACGAGCCGGGCTTGATGGAAGAGCAATTCCGTGGTGGCCCCAAGAATGAAACGGCGGAGGGATCTCACATCCGTCAACTCTATTGGGAGAAGAGACTTCGCCTCACCTATTCCAAAAAAACCTGTGACGCGCTCATAGCAAAATTCCGCGCGAATCAGACGTGGCAGACTCCAACTCTCGTGTTGCTGCGGCACGATGCTTACCCGACGCCTCAATCGGATGCCGCGATCATGGGTCTCTTACGATTTGTGCCGAAGGTGATGGTTTCGAAGTGGCAAGAGGTACGCCAAAAACAGGATCGGCTCATTTACCCCGGCGAATACAAGTTTCGTGATGACTTTTTCGCGCTCTCATCCGACCTGGTCAGAAAGATGCAGGCGGGTGGCGTCGGCATTCTCGCTGGCACCGACAGCGCCGCGCCAGAGTTGGTCCCCGGATTTTCTCTTCACGAAGAATTGGTGTTGCTTACGCAGGCCGGGCTCACGCCAATGCAGGCTTTGCAATCCGCTACAAAGTATCCCGCCGATTTCATGGGAGTTAGCCAAAAGCAGGGAACGATCGAGGTCGGCAAAAACGCGGACCTCTTGTTGTTAGACGCGAATCCGCTCGATGACATCCATAACACGGAGAAAATCCGCGCTCTCGTTATTCATGGGAAGTTGCTCGACCGCACGCAATTAGACGAACAGTTAAAGAAGGCAGCAGCCTTCGCTGCGCGATAGGTGAGCGAACTTACGTGACTGGAACCGCGGTTTTCCGCGGCGGATTGAAGAACGGCATCGGAACGACCTTGGCGCTGACCGTCTGCCGCACCGACTCGACCGTCATTTCCATATTCAGGGTAGTACCGATCGCTGAATGCTCGCGCCCCACTGTCGCCAACGCAATCATCTTCTTGAGCGTCGGTGACCACGTCGTCGAAGTTGCTTTCCCAACGTTTCTGCCACCACGGTAAATTGGCACTGCGACGCGCGACGCCATGCTCGGCACTTGCGGCGCCATCTTAATTTTGTCGTAGAGTGCTTCGACTTCGTCCCAATTGACCTCAAGTCCTACAAGCGCGCGTGCCGGCCGCTTTCGTTCTTCTTTCTCGAGCGCCTCGCGGCCAACGAAGTTTTCCTTCTTTAGATCGACCAGCTTGCCCAGCCCAATTTCCGCCGGCGAATACCGCTGCGATTCGATCACCGCGCGCTTGCTTGATGTGTAATCCACCTCGATCAAAATTAAGCCAGCTTCGATGCGAGCGATATCGAGTGCGACCATTCCAGCCGGGTGAATGTCGAAGATTTCTCCTTCATTCATCAGCTTGTCCCAGACTCTGAGCGCTTCTTTCCACGGCATCCAGATTTCGTAGCCGAGGTCGCCTGTGTATCCTGTGCGAGAGATATCGACCGGAACTCCGGCAATCCTTCCGTGGGTTACTCGAAAATATTTCAGATTAGAAATGTCAGCGTCCGCAGCCGCTCGCAGCAGCTTTCCTGCGGTTGGCCCCTGGAGCGCCAGTGCGGCCGTCTGTTCCGAAATGTCTTCGATGTTCACGTCGAGCCCGAGCGCGTTTTGCTGAAACCACCGCAAGCTTGGGTCGGCCGCCGTCCAGCGATAGTCGTTCTCGCCCAGTCGCGTGATCGTTCCGTCGTCGATGACTTTCCCGTCGGGATCGCACCAGCAACAGTAAATGACCTGATCGACGGCGACCTTTGTGATGTCGCGTGTGATCACACGATTTACAAACTTCGTTGCATCGCGTCCCGTAATCCGATACTTGAACAGCGGCGAGATATCGATCAGCGCCGACGAATTGCGAATTGCGTTGTACTCGTGCTCGTGGTGCATCTCGTAGACGCCCACGGTGTAATAGCCCGACCATTCCCGATAATTCAGGCTCTCGCACAACGCCATCGTCCGCTCATGGAACGCAGTTCCTACCGGCACGCAAATCCCTCCAGAACGCGGTTCAAAGTATAGAGACTCCCTAGCGCATCGGCAATCCAACCGACGATTGAAGCATCCCTCCTCATTTCACTTTCTTTGGCCGTGACTTGGTGACGCACTTGTGCCGACCGCTCCCCTCCCAGTAAACTAT
The DNA here is from genome assembly GCA_963850795.1 of uncultured Acidobacteriota bacterium. Taxonomy (GTDB): domain Bacteria; phylum Acidobacteriota; class Terriglobia; order Acidiferrales; family UBA7541; genus Acidiferrum. Next base: position 95,798 of record CAWKNS010000027.1, read on the forward strand.
CCCGTCTTCCAGCCGCATCTTTTTCTCCAAGCATGTGCGGATTCATACCGGAGCTATCTAGCGAATGGCGCAGCACTATGACGTAATTGTGATCGGCGGCGGCCACAACGGCCTGGTCAACGCCGCCTATCTCGCGAAGGCAGGCAAGAAAGTTCTGGCGCTCGAACGGCGTCACGTTCTCGGCGGCGCCGCGGTTACAGAAGAAATTATCCCGGGCTTTCTATTCTCTGAATGCTCTTACGTCGTTTCGCTGCTTCGGCCCGAAATCATTCGCGAACTCGACCTGCCGCGCCACGGCCTCGAAATTCTCCCCCTCGACGGCACGTTCACGCCGATGCTCAACGGTAATTACCTCTGGCGCATGAACGATCACGCACGCACGCAGCGCGAACTTCGCCGCCACTCCCGCCTCGACGCCGAAGCCTACGATGAATTCTCGAAAATGATGACGCCGATGTGTCGCTTCGTGAAACCGATGCTGTCGATGATCCCGCCCGATCCGACGACACTCAATCCGCGCGACCTCAAGCAGCTTCATTTCATGCTGCAACGTTTCCGCAGTCTATCGTCCGACGAGCGCTACACGCTGATCCAGCTCATGACCATGAGCGCCGCCGATTTTCTCGATCAATGGTTCGAAACCGACGCGCTCAAAGCGACGATGTCTGCCTCCGGCATCATCGGCACCTTCCTCGGTATCCGCTCTCCGGGTACCGCATACGTGCTTCTGCACCACTACATGGGCGAAATCGACGGCGCTTTCCGCTCCTGGGGATTCAGCCGCGGCGGCACTGGCGCCATTTCGAACGCGATTGGCGCCGCCGCTCGCGAAGCCGGCGTCGAAATCCGCATGCAAGCTCCGGTCGATCGCATCCTCGTCAAAAACGGTCGCACAACCGGCGTCGTCCTCAAATCCGGCGAAGAAATCTCAGCCACCGTCGTTTCTTCGAGTGTCGATCCACACCTGACATTCGAAAAATTCATGCAGCCCAGCGATTTGCCGTCCGATTTTCTCGAAGGTGTTCGCCGCTACAAATACCGCGGCTCCTCCGGCAAAGTAAATATTGCGCTCGACGGCCTGCTCGATTTCAAAGCCATGCCTGGCCCTGGCGCGCACCTTCGCGGCGCAATGTCCATCTCGCCCGGTGTCGAATACATGGAGCGCGCCTACGACGACGCCAAGTACGGCAATTTCTCGCGCCGCCCGTACATCGACATGGTGATCCCAAGCCTCACCGACCCCAGCGTCGCGCCTCCGGGCAAGCACGTGCTTTCCTGTTTCGTGCAATACGCGCCATACAAACTCGCCCACGGAACCTGGGACGACCAACGCGAAGCCTTCGGGGACACAGTCGTAGACACCATCGCCGAGCACGCCCCCAACATCAAAAAATTAATCGTCGGCCGCCAGGTTCTCACGCCCCTCGATCTCGAACGCGAATTCGGTCTCACCCAAGGCAACATTTTCCAAGGCGAACTCTCGCTCGAACAACTTTTCTTCCTTCGCCCCGTTCCTGGTTGGGCCTACTACCGCACTCCGATCGACGGCCTCTACATGTGCGGATCTGCAACGCATCCCGGCGGCGGCATCATGGGCGCACCCGGCCGCATCGCGAGCCAAGTCATCCTCAAAGAATGGAAAAAGTCCGCAAGCGCACCGCGCTCCGATCGTTCGAAACCAATGACCTCGAACGGCGCGAAGAGGCACGAATATCAACCGCCTGCCCCGAGCCCGACTCCTCTCGCTGCCAAACACGAACCGACACGCGAAACCACCGCTCTCCTCAACGAATCCGACGTAACCGCTGACGACGTCGCCAACGCGCCGTCCGACTCCACCATCGCCCCCGACAGCGAGAAAAACTGAACATGCCCATCGGACAGCGCGTAGTCATCGTCGGCGGCGGCCACAACGCACTCATCACCGCTTTCTATCTCGCCAAGGGCGGCTTCAAACCAATCGTTCTCGAACGCCGCGAAATTGTCGGCGGCGGCGCCATCACCGAAGAGTTTCACCCCGGCTACCGCGCTTCGACTCTCGCGCACAGCGTCGGCCCGCTTCGCTCTGACATTGCGCGCGACATGCGCCTCGACAAACAAGATCTGCAAATCCTCAATCCCGATCCGCGCGTGTTCGCTCCGTCTCCCGACGGCCGCTCCATCCTTTTCTACAACGATCACGCCAAAACCGCCGGCGGCATCGCCCGCTTCTCCGCAAAAGACGCCGCCAACTACACCAAATTCGCCGAAGCCCTCGCCGAAATTTCCGAAGTCTTCAGCCAGATCGCTTCTATCACCCCGCCCGCGATCGATTCACCTTCGCCCGAAGATTTCTGGAATCTTTTCAAGACCGGCCGCAACGTCCGCGGTCTCGGCAAAGAAGGCATCTTCAATCTTCTGCGCTGGGGGCCGATGGCCGCCGCCGATTTCGTCTCAGAATTTTTTGACACCGAACTCGTCCGCGCCACAATCGCCGCTCGCGGAATCTTCGGCTCCGCTCTGGGCCCCTGGTCCGCAGGTAGCACCGCCGTCCTCTTGCTCCGCGCCGCTGCCGATGCGCATCCCGTCGGCTCCTCATCGTTCCCGAAAGGTGGACTCGGCGCTCTCACCCGCGCGTTAGCCGAATCCGCTCGCGCCGCCGGCGCTGAAATCCGCACGCAAGCCGACGTCCAGCACATCCGCATCAAAAACAACGCCGTCACCGCCGTCGTTCTCGCCGACGGCGAAGAAATCGCCACTGAAGCCGTCGTCTCCGGCGTCGACCCCAAGCGCACGCTCTTCAATCTCGTCGATCCGTCGCAGCTCGATCCGACTTTCGCCCTTCGCATCCGCAATATCCGCGCCGCCGGCAACGTCGCCAAAATAAATTTCGCGCTCAATCGCCTTCCAAGCTTCCCCGCGCTCTCCGACTCCGTCGGCCCCGACGGCATGCATCTCGCACTCGCCGGCCGCATCCACATCGGCCCCGAAATCGACTACCTCGAGCGCGCCTATGACGCCTCGAAATACGGCGAAATCTCACAATCGCCTTACCTCGACATCTCGATCCCCACGCTTCTCGATCCGTCACTCGCGCCCGAAGGCAAACACGTCGCCTCCGTCTACGTCCAATTTGCGCCATACAAATTGAAAGACGCCGCGTGGGACAACAATCACGCCGCCATCCTTGCCGAAAACGTTTTCAAAACGCTCGCCACCTACTCTCCCGATTTCAATCAAATCGTCGAATCCATGCAAGTCATCACGCCGCGCGATCTCGAATCCATCTATGGCTTCACCGGCGGCCACATCTTCCACGGCGAACTCGCACTCGATCAGCTCTTCACCATGCGGCCCGTCCTCGATTGGGCGCGCTACAAAACTCCGATTCGCGGCCTCTTCCTCTGCGGCTCCGGCACGCATCCCGGCAACGGACTCACCGGCGCCAGCGGTGCCAACGCCGCCAAAGAAATCATCCACGACCTCCGCTGAAGATCGTGTCGCATCCGCGTGCTACCATCGTCGCCGCCGAAATCGTCGAGGCCAAATGAACTCTAAATTTCTTGCCAAGCTCCTCATAACTTTGTTTGCCGTAGCTTTTTCCAGCGTGACTGCAAATGCTCAGACTTCGTCAGCTTGGCAACCATCTGCCGGTCACACGCAAATTCCCATCTGGCCCAAAGGCGCTCCCGACGCAAAACCAAATTCCGCCGCCGAAGCCGACACCTCCACCTCCAAAGACAATCTCATCGCCGGCAAACCTCTCATCCGTCTCGGCAACGTCTCCACTCCGACGATCACGCTCTACCAACCGACCACCAAACCCACCGGCGCCGCAATCGTCGTCTTCCCCGGCGGCGGCTACCACATCCTCGCCATCGATCTCGAAGGCACCGAAGTCTGCGATTGGCTCACGAACGCAGGCGTCGCCTGCATCATCCTCAAATATCGCGTCCCCGATTCCGGCCCATATCCAAAATCATCCGCCGCCCTCCAGGACGCGCAGCGCGCCGTCGGCCTCGTCCGCTCCCACGCCGCCGAGTGGAACATCGATCCGAATCGTATCGGCGTGCTCGGCTTCTCCGCTGGAGCCCATCTCGCCGCAGCGCTCAGCACCCACTACGATCAGCGCCTCTACCCAACCGTGGACGCCGCCGACTCACAGAGCTGCCGCCCCGATTTCGCCGTCATCGTCTACCCCGGCTACCTCGCCCTGGCCGAACAAAACATGGCGCCCAACCCAGAAATCCATCCCACCGAAAAAACTCCTCCTTCCTTCATCGTTCAATCCGAAGACGATCCCGTCCACATCGAAAACTCCACCGTCTATTTCCTCGCGCTGAAAAACGCCAAAGTCCCCGCCGAACTCCACATCTACGCCGAAGGCGGCCACGGCTGGGGCCTCCGCCCCACAAATCAGCCAGTCACCCACTGGCCAAAACTCGTAGACACGTGGCTGCACACGATTCACGTCATCGACGCTCCAGCAGCAAATTAAGCGACTCTCAACAATGCGCAGACGAAAATTTCTCGAAGCTCTTCTAGCGACCGGCAGCACAGCCTGGGTCGCCAACGCGTCGCCATTCGATCCAACAAAGCTCCTGCAAACTCCCGCCGCCACAACCCCCGCGCCATCCCCCGAAATCAAACGCGTCCTCGTCGTCTTCAAATGCCACTTCGACGCCGGCTTCATCGACACCCAAGCCAACGTAGTCCACCGCTACTTCAACGAATTTTTCCCCAAGGCCATCGACATCGCCGAGCAACTCGAACGCAACAAAGACAAAGGCCCCGATCACGCCAACTACACCTGGACCACCGGCTCCTGGCTCCTCTACGAATATCTCGAGCAAGCCTCCCCCGATCAGCGCAAAAAAATGGAGCAAGCCATCGCGTCCAACTTCATCGCCTGGCACGCGCTCCCATTCAGTTGGCAAACCGAGTTGATGGATCCCTCGCTCATCTCCGGCGCAATCGCGCTATCCCAATCGCTCGACAATCGCTTCGGCCGCAAGACCAGCGGCGCAAAAATGACCGACGTCCCCGGCCACACCCGCGGCATCGTCTCTCCTCTCTCCGCCGCGGGAGTCAAATTCCTCGACATCGGCGTCAACGACGCCAGCACTCCCGCCGTTCTCCCGCCGCTCTTCCGCTGGCAGGATCCCACCGGCGCGCAACTCGTCGTCTCCTACCACCACCACTACGGCACGATTCAAATCATCCCCGGTTCCGATCTCGCCTACGCCATCGTCATGGCTGACGACAACGCCGGCCCGCACTCGCCCGAAGAAATCGCCGCCACGTATCTCACTCTTCGGAAGCAATTCCCCAACGCCGAAATCCGCGCCACCGATCTAACGCACATCGCCGACGCCGTGCAGCCACACGCCGCATTACTCCCGCTTGTCACTCAAGAAATTGGCGACACCTGGATTCACGGCATCGGCAGCGACCCTCTCAAAGTCGCGCGCTACCGCGCAGTCTGCCGTCTTCGCAACGCAACGATCGCCAGCGGCAAATTTCAACAGGGCGACGCCACCGACATAAAACTCCTCCGCAATTTACTTCTGGAAGCCGAACACACCTGGGGCACAGACACGAAAACGTGGCTGGACTTCGACAACTATCTCCCCTCGGACCTGATGAAGATGATCAGCACCAAAAACTACAAAGTCGTGCAATCCAGCTGGCAGGAAAAGCGCCACGACCTCTACTCCGCAATCGAGTCGCTGCCCAACGACCTCAGCTCTGAAGCGATGCAATCACTCCGCATTCTTTCCCCGACGCGTCCTCAACCCATAGCAGGGTCCACGCCTTCGAAGCTGGATTTCGAAACGCCTCATTTCTTTTTTCAGATCGACGAAAAAACCGGCGCGATCCGCAGACTCAATCAGAAAGCCACGAACCAGGAGTGGGCCGCCCAGGATCATCCGCTCGCTCTCTTCACCTACCAGACCCTTTCGCAAAAAGACTACGACGCTTTTTTCAAAAACTACGTCATCAGCACGGAAGACTGGGCATTCAAGGATTTCGGTAAACCCAATATCGAACACTACGGCGCCGTGAGCAAGATCTGGATGCCCTCGCTCGTCCAGTGTGACATCACGGAAACTGCCGAAATTCACAGAGTCCGCACGCGCCTCGAATTTCGCGCCAGCCAACTTCCAAAATCTGATTCCCAAGTTCCGCCGGCGACCGCCTGGCCCAAACAAGTTTTCGTCGAATACTTCCTGCGAAAATCAGCGCCAACTGTCGAAATCAACGTCTCCTGGTTCGACAAACTTCCCACCCGCATGCCCGAAGCGCTGTGGTTCAGCTTCAATCCGCAGGTCTCCGACCTCAAAACGTGGTCGATGCAAAAATCCGGCCAGCAGGTTTCGCCCTTCGACGTCGTGGAAGGCGGCAACCGCCACATGCACGCGATCGACGGTCGCATCTCTTGCCGCAACGGGGCCCACGAACTCGCACTCACCACGCAAGACGCCCCGCTCCTCGCTCTCGGTGTCCAGTCGCCTCTTTACTTTACTCGCGAGCAACCGCAGCTGGAGCAGGGCATCCACTTCAACCTCTTCAATAACGCATGGGGCACGAACTACATCATGTGGTACATGGAAGATATGCGCTTTCGCTTTCGTGTCGAGGCGAAGTAGCGGCCTTGCCCTGAAAAACAAAAAAGCCGCGTCATCGACGCGGCCGCTTCAAGTTGCTGAATCAACTCCCAAAAACTAGTCGTCGCCAGCCCCTTTCGCCTTCCTCCGCACTGGAAATTTCGCCTTCGACAGCCACTTCGCCAGCATCTCCAACGACCCCGGCGTCACCGCCACAAACCGTATCCCCACCCGCTCCTGCACCGAATGCACAACCACCGCCCTCGCCTGCATCGTCTCTCGCGGCGTGTGCCCGATCTTCATGCTCACAACGGTTCCGCGTCGCGGCGCATCCTTCGTCGTCACCGCGCAACCCTGCAGTCCCAGATCCGCCACCCACGATTGAATGCGATCGCCCGACTTCTCACACACCAGTTCCGCGGGGGCAATGAACTGGAACCTGGGCGTCTTGCGTCTTTCTTTTTCCATTGATCGTTCCAATGGGCCGAGGTGGGTGGTATTTTACATCAGCGGTCGCGCCGTTGCGAGCCCCGGTTCGGTACTAAGCGGGTACCGTGATTACCCGATTGCTGTCGGCCGCTTGTCCCATAGCATGAATTCTGGAGGACTTTCCGCATGGCCAGCTCGGTTTGGAAGGGAACTCTCACCTTCGGTTTGCTCGCGATTCCAATCAAGCTCTACACCGCAGCGCGCAGCCAGCGGATCAATCTCCATCAGCTCCACAAGAAGTGCCACACGCGCCTCAAGCAGCCGCTCTTTTGCCCGCACTGCAATCGCCAAGTCGAGCGCGACGAAGTCGTCAAAGGCTACGAATACGAAAAAGGGCAGTACGTCATCGTCAGCGACGAAGAGTTGAAGAAAATCACGCCGCGCTCCAGCACCGTCATGGAGCTAGTCGCCTTCGTCAAACAAGATCAGATCGATCCAATCTATTTCGACGCTTCCTATTTCATGCTTCCCGACAAAGAAGCCGAAAAGCCCTACGCTCTGCTCCTGAAAACTCTCGAAGACAGCGACCGCGTCGGCATCGCCACCGTCACCATGCACCAGCGCGAATACACCGTCTTCATCCGCCCGCGCAAGAACGGCCTAACCGTCCACACGATGTACTACCAAAACGAAATCCGCGAAGTAGCCGGCTACGGCCAAGCCGAAAAAGACGTAAAACTAAAACCCGCCGAAATCAAACTAGCCGAGCAGCTAGTCGAAAGCCCACCGAATCTATGAAGGGACGGTCATGGACGACGACTCGGACTTCACGAAGGACGCCGACGGCGGCGCGGACGGCGGCGCGGATGCCGGTGCCAGCGCGGACGGCGGCGCGGGTGCCGGCGGTGACGGTGGCGCCGACGGCGGTGCCGGCGGCGACAAGGGCGCGGACGGCGGTGCCGGCGGCGACAGCGGTGCCGATGCAGACGGTGGTGCCGACGGTGGCGCGGACGCGCACGACGGAGGCGCGGACGGCGGTGCGTGACAACCGCTGATCAGTCCGGTGGCGCAGGTGGGGCAGCGCTCGCGCGTTGCTTCGCCTGCGCCATCGATCACTTCGCGGCGCAGCACTGGGGTCGCGCGCCGCTGCTGACCCGCGCCGCCGAGCTCGGCGCAGGCTTCGACGATCTGTTCTCCCCTGCCGCGGCCGACGAGCTGGTGTCGCAGCGCGGGCTGCGCACGCCGTTCCTGCGGATGGCCAAGGACGGCCAGGTGTTGCCGCCTGCCACGTTCACCCGTAGCGGTGGGGCGGGCGCGTCCATCGGCGACCAGGCGGCCGACGACAAGGTGCTCGCCGCGCTCGGCGACGGTGCGACGCTGGTGCTGCAGGGCCTGCACCGCAACTGGCCGCCGCTCGTCGGGTTCGGTAGCCGGCTCGCCGCCGAGCTGGGCCATCCGGTGCAGATCAACGCCTATCTCACCCCGGCGCAGAACCAGGGCTTCGCCCCGCACTACGACGTGCACGACGTCTTCGTGCTGCAGATCGCCGGGCGCAAGCAGTGGCGCAGCTGGGAGCCGGTCGTCGCGGCGCCGCTGGACAACCAGCCGTGGGAGAGCGTGCGCGACGAGGTTGCCGCGCGCGCCCAGCAGCAGCCGCTGATCGACACCGTGCTCGAACCCGGCGACGCGCTGTACCTGCCGCGCGGCACGATCCACGCCGCGGTCGCGCAGGGCGAGACGTCGCTGCATCTCACCGTGGGCGTCCACCCGGTCAGCCGCTACCAACTCGTGCGGCACCTGCTCGAGCTCGCCCAGGACGATCCGCAGCTGCGCACGTCGCTACCGATGGGTGTCGACCTGGCCGATCCCGCGGTGCTGGCCACCGAACTCGCCGACACCGTCGCCGCACTGCACGCGCGGCTGGACAGGATCCCGGCGGTCGACGTGGCGCGTCGCGTCGGCAACAACCTGATGCACCGCACCCGCCCCGAGCCGGTGGCACCGCTCGCACAGCTCGCCGCCGCCGATGCGCTCACCCCGGACACTTCGCTGCGGCTGCGCGGGGGACTGCGCGCCCGCCTCGAGCAGGACGCCGACACGCTGCGCGTCGTGCTCGTCGACGAGACGATCACCCTGCCAGTTGCTGCGGGCGATGCGTTGAAGATCGTGCTCAGCGGGCAACCGCTCGTTGCGGCCGCGCTGCCCGGGCTCGACGCGGACGCTCAGCTCGACCTCGCGCGCCGGCTGCTGCGCGCCGGCGTCCTCGTGCCCGAGTGAGCCGCCCGCACCGCGCGCCGCACCCGCGCGAGACCCTCGACCGCTGCGCGCTGCGTGCCCAGCTGCGCGGCGACCCGATGCTCGGCACTGCCTTCCCCGCGGCACGACTGCTGCTCGTCGAGCAGCCCGGTCCGTGGGGACGGCGCGGGCTGCCCTCGTCGCGGTTCGGCATTCCCGCTGCGGACGAGCTCGAGGCGAAGGCGGGTGCACACGGCGTGCGGGTGCAGGCGATCCGCCGGCCGGGCCGCACCCCGCCGGGAGACGCCAGGCAATGGCTGCTCGTCGACACCCGCGACGAGACACAGGCAGTGCGCCGCGGTGAGTTCGACGACCCCGCGCAGCTGCTCGCACTGCCGTTCGACGGCGCACCCGGCACGCCGGACGACGAACCGCTCTATCTCGTGTGCGCGCACAGCAAGCACGACACGTGCTGTGCGCTGCGCGGCCGGCCGGTTGCGGCCGCGCTCGCCGCGCTGCGTCCTGGCTGCGTCTGGGAGACCAGTCACCTCGGCGGTGACCGCTTCGCGGCGAACGTGCTCGTGCTGCCGTCCGGGCTGCTCTACGGCCGGGTGCTGCCCTTCGCCGCCGCGGAGTTCGTCGCCGCTGCCGAATCGGGCGAGGTGATCGGCGCCCTGCTGCGTGGCCGCATCGGGCTGCCGGCCGCGGCGCAGGCGGCGCTCGCGTTCGCGCACGAACAGCTGGCCCTGCGCCATATCCGTGACCTCAGCGTCGTGACGACCTCGCCGGTCGCCGACGGCGCAGCGACCGTGCGGCTGCGCGGACCGCACGGCGAGCTGGACGTGACCGTCTCGGTCGAGCGGTTGGAGGCCGCCGGACTGACCTGCCACAACGCGCGCGCGAACGCGTTCCTCGCCTACCGTCCGCTGGCCATCTCCCGCGTCGAGTACTGAGGCTCCGGGACGAGCGGTGCCGTCCACGCGATGTGCGTGCCGCCGCTCACGGCCGGCCCGATCGCACACGAGCCGCCGTGCTGGACGGCACGTTCGCAGAGGTTCGTGAGTCCGCTGCGCCGTTCGGCCGTGCCGATGCCGATGCCGTCGTCCACCACCTCGAGGATCACGTCTGTGCCGGTGAGCGTCACGGACAGCTGCACGTGGGTGGCGCAGGCGTGCCGCGCCACGTTCGTGACCGCCTCGCGGGCCGCCGCGACGACGTCGTCGGTGAGCTCGTCGGGCACGACGTCGAGCGGCGCGTCGACATGCAGGTCCGGTGCGAAGCCGAGCACCTCGGTGAGTTCGGTGGCGAGCCGGCGCATCCGGGCGGGCAGCCGCTCGGGCGTCGGCCCGGCCTGACGCAGCCCGAAGATCGTCGAGCGGATCTCGCTGATCGTGTCGTCGAGATCGCCCAACTGCTCCTCGAGCCGCGCGGCGATCGCCGGCTCCAGGCGAGCCTCGAGCTGCTGCAACCGCAGCCCGATCGCGAACAGCCGCTGGATGACCTGGTCGTGCAGGTCGCGCGCGATGCGGTGCCGGTCGGCGAGGACGAGCATCCGCTCCTGGTCGGCGCGCGCCTGGGCGAATTCGACCGCCACCGCAGCCTGGTCGGCGAAGCCGGCCGCGAGCTCGACCTCGGTCTGGGTGAACTGCGCGCGGCCGGGCAGCCGGCACAGCAGTAGCGTGCCGAGCGCACGCTCACCGGCGATCAGCGGCACGAGCGCGGCGCTGCCGACGGCATCGAGGTCGGGGCGGCCGATGGCGCCGCCCAGGTCGGCGAGCCGCATCGCCTGTCCGACAGGCAACGCGTCCGCCGCGAAGGCGCGCGCGACGATCTCGCCGGCGTCCTCGGGCAGCTCACCGTCGACGATCAGGTCCGTCGGGCCGGCGCTGTCGGCCGGGGCGATGAGAGCGAAATCCGCGCCCGCGGCGTCGCGCGCGAGCTCGCACACCTCGCGCAGCGGGTCGGCGCAGGTGCCGGAGAGCAATTCGCGGGCCAGGCGCGCCGACGCCTCCAGCCAGCGGTGGCGCCGTTCCAGCCCGACGTGCGACGCGCGGGCCCGCAGCAGGTTGCGCACGCGCAGCACGAGCTCGGCGGCGTCCAGCGGCTTGGTGAGGAAATCGCTCGCGCCCAGTTGCAGCGCGCGGTGCGCCGCCTCGCGGGTCGTGTCCGCGGTGAGGACGAGCACCGGCAGGTCGGCGGACGAGGCGCGCCGGCGCAGCTCGGCGAGCATCGCGTAGCCGTCCAACCCGGGCATGTGCAGATCGAGCAGGACGAGGTCGGGCGCGATCTCCTCCCAGCGGTCGAGCAGCTCCTGCCCGGCGGTGAACGCGGGCACCGACGCCAGGCCCGCGCGGGTCAGCAGCGCCTGCACGAGCTGCACGCTGGGCAGGTTGTCGTCGACGACGACGACACGTCCGTCGCGCACCTCCTCCAGGGTCACCGACTGCACGTCAGGCGCCGCCGTTCGGTTTCGGTGCGGCGGCTGCGACGGCCAGTCGCCGGTCGTATGCCTCGAGCGAATCGTCCAGCAGCTCGAGCAGTTGCCGCACGTCGATCGGCTTGGTCACGTACGCGGTCGCGCCCGCGGCGAGCAGGCGCTGGACTGGCGCTGGTGGCGTCGGCGCTGAGACGACGACCGGCAGCTGCGCGGTGGCCGGGTCGGCGCGCAGCGTCGCGCAGCACGTCCTCGCCGTCGATGTCGGGGAGGTGCAGGTCGAGCAGGACCAGCGCCGGGCGGTGCTGCACGGGCGAGCTCGAGCCCGAGCCGGCCCTGCATCGCGGGGATGAGCTTGACGTCGGGCCGCTGCGCGAACACGTGCTCGATGAGCTTGATGTTGGCGAGGTTGTCCTCGATGTAGAGCACGGTCGGCGGTGTCGCGGCGGGCTGCTCGGACCGACGTGCCGTGCCGCCGAGTTCGTCGAGCCGCTCGAAGCGCTCGACCGGGCCTTCGATGACCGGCAGCTCGATCCAGAACGTGCTGCCGCGCCCGACCGTGGACTCGACGTCGAGCACGCCGCCCATCGCCTCGGCGAGCCGGCGCGAGAGCGCGAGGCCGATGCCGGTGCCTTCGACGTCGGTCTGCTCGGCGCCGAGCCGCTCGAACGGCTCGAACAGCAGGTCGAAGTGCTCGACTGGCGATGCCGGGGCCGGTGTCGGTGACCTGATGCGCAGCCGGCCGCGGCTCCGGCGCACGCAGCGATCGAGACCGTGCCGCCGACGCGGTTGTACTTCACCGCGTTCGACAGCAGGTTGAGCAGGATCTGCTTGAGCCGCTGCCGGTCGGCGAGCACGTAGACGTCGCTCGGCCTGCGTGTCGCGCTCGAGCACGTGCACGCCGCGCTCGCGGCGAGCGGCGGATCGAGATCGAGGACGTCGCCGATGACGTCGTCGACGAGCACCGGCTCGGGCGAGAGCGCGAGGTTGCCGGTCTCGATCGCGAGATGTCGAGCACCTCGTTGATGAGCTCGAGCAGGTGCTGGCCGCCCTTGATGATCTGGGTGACCGCCTTGCTGCTGGTCGTCGTTGAGCTCGTCGAGCTCGAGCAGCTGCGCGAAGCCGAGCACCGCGTTGAGCGGCGTCCGCAGCTCGTGGCTCATCCGCGAGAGGAACTCGCTCTTCGACTGGTTCGCGGCCTCCGCCGCGAGCTGCGCCTGGTACATCGCGCGGGTGCGTTGCTCGACCAGCCCGAGGGCATACGCGCGGCGCCGGGTTAGCACCTCGACGAGCACCGCGAGCAGCACCGCGAGCACGAGGCCACTGATGAACACGATCCACGGCACGCTCTGCGTGAACGTGCCCACGAGCGCGTGGTGCCCGACCGCCACGAGCAGCACCTTGCTCGCGCCGACCTTGATCACCACGCGCACCGGATTGCTCGACGCCGCCGGGATGGCGCCGGAGATCAGCACGATGCGGCTCGGGTCGGGTTTGGTGCTCGCGTAGAGGACGACATCCAACTCGCGGTAGGGCGAGTCCTTCGTCGTCGGGATCGGCCGCGGCGGCGGAAGCAGCGTGTCCAGCAGCGCGACAGTCGGCGTCTTCGCCGAGGGCGCAGGCACCGCCTCGACGATGTGCGTGCCGCCGACGCCTGGGTAGAGCGAGTAGACGAGGCCGCCGGCCCGCACCGCGCGCGCGACGAGATCGCGCTGCATCCGGTTGAGCGGCTGCACGCCGTTGGCGGTGCCGCCCACCGAGGTGACGGTGCGGTACGAGGCGCCGATGCGCTGCGCGACCGAGACGACTGCGCCGGTCGCGGCCAGTGGCGTGGCCAGGGCGGGGAACAGCTTCGCGTGCGGGCCGTCGGCGGCGACGTCCTGGCCCGGAGCAGCGAGTTGTGAGGACGTCTGCGTGGTCGATGCCTGGAGGTAGGCACCGAGCTCCTCGGCGCGCTCGTGCAGCAGCCGCCGCTCCTGCGTGTGCACCACGCCGCGCAGCGCGAGGAACATCGCGCCGCTCACCGCGACGAGCACGGCGAGCACAATCGCCGGCAGCACGTGGTGACGGGCGAACAGCTGTGCGGCCCGGATACCGGACCCCTGGTGCGCGCGGCGCCTCGGCACCGCCACGGCCGAGCAGCAGGAGTGGCCACGTGCACTATGTATCCCTGTTATGTCCGGGTTACAGCACGGCGTTGCGGAAAGTGCATCAGACCGCGGAGGGCGGCGATAGCGTTGCTTCGCTATTGAGGACGAAGGTCCCTTGGTTCGAACGCGGGGTTCGGGTAGCCACGAACACCGGTGTTCGCAATAATCCGCGCATGATCGCCCGGGTTCTCGCAGCCGCTGCTCTCGCCCTCACCGCGCTCGTCGCGGCACCGTCAACAGCCTCCGCCGACAGCGTTACCTTCGCCGACGCGGACGGCATCCACGTGGTGTCCAACCAGCAGCTCGACGACCGGCTGTGGGCGCTGACGGTGTCCTCCGACGCGCTGGGCCGCACGGCGCGGGTGCGCATCCTGCCCCTGCCCGACGGGTCATAGCGCGGACCCGACGACCCGCTACCCGGTGCTGTATCTGTTCCACGGTACGAGCGGCGGCGCGCCGGACTGGACGACCCAAGGTGGCGCCGAGCAGACGACCGCGGGCAAGCCGCTGATCGTCGTGATGGGAAGCCGGTTTCGACAACGACGGCGGCAGCTGGTTCACCGACTGGGTGAACACGACGACCAAGCTCGGGCCGTCGCAATGGGAGACCTTCCACGTCGGCCAGCTCGTCCCATGGGTCGACGCCAACCTGCAGACCGTCGCGTCTCGTGACGGCCGGGCGATCGCGGGCCTGTCGCAGGGCGGCTTCGGCGCGATGAGCTACGCCGCGCGGCACCCCGGACACGTTCGCGGTCGCCGCGTCCTTCTCCGGCGCGCCGGAGATCGATCAGCGACCCGTCTGTCATCCCGTTCAGCACCGCGATCGTCGAGGCGATCGCGGTCAGCTGAAAGACAGCGTGCCGTACGGCTCGA
>CAWKNS010000028.1:0-147955 GCA_963850795.1 uncultured Acidobacteriota bacterium
TTTCTTCAACGCGCACAGCGATTTGCTGGAAGAGATCGCGAAGTATCGCGCGGCGCGGCGGCTCTGGGCGCGCATCATGACCAAGCGATTTTCGGCGCGCGATCCGCGCTCGCTGCTGCTGCGCTTTCACGCGCAGACGGCGGGCTCGTCGCTGACGGCGCAGCAGCCGGAAAATAATATTGTGCGCGTAGCGATCCAGGCACTCGCTGCGGTGCTCGGCGGATGCCAATCGCTGCATACGAATTCGCTCGACGAAGCGCTGGCACTGCCGACGGAAGACGCGGCGTTAATTGCATTACGCACTCAACAGATCATCGCGCACGAAACCGGCGTGACGAACACGATCGATCCGGTCGCGGGTTCCTATGCGATCGAAACGTTAACGAACGAGATCGAACGCGGCGCCGTCACATACATCGATAAAATTGATTCGATGGGCGGCATGCTGCGCGCGATCGAATCCGGATTTGTACAAGGTGAAATTCAGAAGGCCGCGTACGAATTTCAGCGCGCCGTGGAAAAGAAAGAACAGATCGTCGTCGGCGTGAACGATTTCATCGCGGAAAAGGAAAATCCCGTGCCAACGCTGCGCATCGATCCGAAAATTGAAGGCGACCAAGTGGCGCGCTTGAAAGCGATGCGCGCAAAACGCGACGCCGCGCGAACGAAATCCGCACTCGAAGAATTATCCCGCCGCGCCGGCACCGGCGAAAACCTCGTCCCTGCGATTCTCACCGCCGTCGAATCCTACGCCACCGTCGGCGAAATCTCCGACACGCTCCGCACGCAATTCGGCGAATACCAAGAATCCGTCGTGCTGTAGTTCGACGACATCGCGGATCGTTTTGCGTCCTGCTGACTTCTGAGATCCTTCGCTTCGCTCAGGATGACAACCCCGGTTCACTTTGTGAGAGACTCGAAAAGCGGGCTCCTGACCGTTCGCACAGCTGTTTCGGTGGGGCGGTTGATGTAAGCTGGGCTCGTTGTGACAAGCAAACTTATATTGGCGTCGGCTTCGCCGCGGCGGGCGGAGATTCTGCATAACGCCGGGTATGCGTTCTCGGTGGTGTCTTCGGCGATTGATGAGACGCCGATTCCGGGTGAAGTGGCCGAAGTGATGGTGCAGCGGCTTGCCGATGCGAAGGCCGAGTTGGTTGCGGCGCGATCGGTCGGGCCGGCGATTGTGATCGCTGCGGATACGGCGGTCCTGATTGGGACGCAGATTCTCGGTAAGCCGCGGACGACCGAGGATGCGCGGAAGATGCTGCAATCGCTGTCGGGCGTGACGCATTCGGTGATTACCGGCGTGTCGTTGGTTCGGTTGCCGGATGTGGAGCGGCGGAGATTCGTCGAGGCGACGCGGGTGCAGTTTTCGACGCTAACTCCCGAGGACATTGAGGATTACGTTGCGACCGGCGAGCCATTTGACAAGGCTGGCGGGTACGCTATCCAAGGGACGTGCGGGCAGGTTCATTCCGCGGATCGAAGGATGCTACTTCAACGTGGTTGGGCTGCCGTTGGCGCGGTTGGCGCGTGAGCTGGCCGATCTGGGCTACCGCGCAGGCATGGCCGACGCTGCTGGAGTTTGAGCGACGTTCCATCGCATCGACTACACGGTGGAGCACAACCTACGGATTCGATTCATTTGGAGAGATCAGCCGGCCTGAAACATGCGTGTTACATCACTGATTTCATTAGGCTTAAAGAGTTCTCAAAAATTTTCATCGAAGAGTAACCCAAAACGGGGGTAACGCATCTACATTAGTAACTAACCACTTCGAGGACACACCCCGGGAAGCAGTTAGGCCCCAAAGCCTAGCTGCTTCTCTTCTTTTAGGCCTACCTTTTTGCCCTCAGACTGAAGCCCCTCTTCCACTGCTCCGGTTTTCGGCGCGGCTAAGCCGTGCCCTCCCAGGCATACCTTCCTCGGTTCGAAACGGGAGGGGTATACCCCCTATGTTTTTGGAAGGAGTGTGCAACCCAATTAAAATGAGATAGTTACGGAAAGCCAGAAAATAAGAGTGTGCAAGTCGTTTTGAATCAGATGTTTCTGGGGGCCTAAAATTCGAAAACCGGCGGGCGCCGGTTTGGTGTTGCTCACAACTACTCGGAAAAATGTACCAAGACAGAATAACAGGATTTGGAAATTTGTCAAGGGGTGCAGGGAAGTTCGGGGTACGAAGGAAGGCCGCCTTCGATGATTTCGGTTGGAGTCGTGTTGAAGCGGGGCGGAGCCCTTCGAGGCTCAGGGTAAACAAGCCCCGCCCCTACAAACGGAATCGGCGGTGTGTGCGATTGCGTTGCGCCGACTTAAATGAAAAGAGGCGCTCGGGTGAGCGCCTCGAAGTCGAATTCAAGATGTTAAGCAGAACGGAAAGCGTTAGGCCTTTTTTTGGTCGTCGGGCTGAGCCGCCGGGGGAGTGGTGGTCTGGCTCGGGGGCGGGTTGGTGGGGTGTGAATTGCCCGCCATGCCGTCTTTAAAGCTGCGGATGCCTTCGCCGAGGCCCTTTGCGAGTTCGGGAATTTTGCGGCCGCCGAAGAGCAGCAGAATCACTGCCAGCACGATCAGCCAATGAATTGGACTAAATTCACCCATAAACAACCTCCACGCGGCTTGCTTCGTCGCGCTGTCTTCAATCCTCAATCGTAGCGCAGGGAAACGCTTGCGGCAAGGTACCTGCTATCACTGCGGGTAGTTTACAGGATAACACGCTCGTCGCCAGCGCGGCGGGTAACGCGCTCGCGGTCGAGAAACTCGAGCAGCGGGATGGCGTATTTGCGCGTGACGCCGGTGAGGTCCTTGAACGCGGGGACGGAGATGCGGTCGCCCTTCTCTTTCTTATACGTAGCGAGGCGGATCTTTAGATGAGTGATGGCGTCGCGATGGAAGACGAGTTCGGGCGTGATGCGGAGGAGAATTTTTTCGCGGAGAAGGATGTGGAGGATTTGGTCGGCGCGCTTTGAATCGATTTTTACATTCGCGAGGACTTCTTTTACGGCGGGGACGGTGAGGCCGGCTTCGGCGAAGGCGGTTTCGATTTGAGATTTGGTGGAGGCTTCGTCGGTGTCGAGGCGGATTGCGGCGCCGGGCGGCTTTACGTTTTCACCTTGGACGTCGATTTTTTTGGAGGCGGTGAGTTCGGCGAGAGCGGCGCGGAAAGTTTCGGCTTTTACGAGGCGGCCGAGGCCCGTGCGGAGATCTTCGCGGGTGATTCCTTGTGATAACGGATTTGCGCGATGGAATTGCTCGACGCGGGCGAGGATTTTTTTGCGGGTGTCGTCGTAGAGAGAGGCGGAGACGAGGAGAAGGGGATCGGCTACGTTTTTTGCGAGGTTGGTGGTGATAAGTTTTTGAGCGGCGGTTTTTATTTCGGCGTCGAGCCAGCCGGTGCGGGCGGCGATTTCGGATTGTGCGATGCCGGTGCGCGAGCGGTCGATCATTGCGGCGAGAATTTCGGTGTGGTCGCCGCGTTCGATGTGTTTCGAGGAATGCGGTGCGTGCGGTGTCTTTTGCTGTTGGGCGGCGAGATTGTGCGTCGAGGACTGCGCCGCCGCCGATGGTGGTGACGGGAGAAAATTGGCGAATGATGAAGCGGTCGCCGGGGAGGAGGAGAATTTCGTCGGCGAGGCGGAGATGCGCTAGCGCGGATTCTCCGGGCTTCAGTTCGCGCGTGTTGTAGAGATGAACTTCGGCGATGGTTTCGGATGTGTTGGCGTGGAAGTGGACGCGGGCGCGATGTTTGAGCGGGGCGGCGGAGCGCAGGAGTTGGAGGCGGACGTCGATGCGCGTCGTGGGGCGGAACCGATTTGGTGCGGTGAGAGTCATGCCGCGTTTCAGGGCGGTGTGCTCGATGCCGGCGAGATTTACGGCGGTGCGTTGGCCTGCAGTGGCGCGCTCGGCGGATTTTCCGCCGGATTGGACGCCGCGGACGCGGAGGATTTGGCGTGATGGGAAGAGTTCGACTTGATCGTCGGCGCCGACGCTGCCGGAGATGAGAGTGCCGGTGACGACGGCGCCAAAGCCTTTGATGGCGAAGGCGCGATCAATCGGCAGGCGAAATGGGCGCGCGGCGTCTTTGCCAGCGGCTTGCGTAGCGGCTTCGTGCAATTCGCGTTTCAGATCGGCGAGGCCTGCGCCAGTTTTTGCGCTGACGGGGACGATCGGTGCGTTTTCGAGGAATGTGCCGCGGAGGTAGTCTTCGATTTCGAGGCGCGCGAGTTCGAGTGTGTCGGCGTCAGCGAGATCGCTTTTTGTTAGCGCGATTACGCCGCGCTTTACGCCGAGCAGGCGGCAGATTTCGAAATGCTCGCGCGTTTGCGGCTTGATCAATTCATCGGCGGCGATGACGAGCAAGACGAGGTCGAGGCCGGCGGCTCCGGCGAGCATGTTGCTGACGAAGCGTTCGTGACCGGGGACATCGACGAAGCCGAAGCGCACGCCGTTTTCTTCGAGGAATGCGAAACCGAGATCGATGGTGATGCCGCGGCGCTTTTCTTCGGCGAGGCGATCGGGATGCGTGCCGGTGAGAGCTTCGACGAGAGCGGATTTGCCGTGGTCGATGTGGCCGGCGGTGCCGACGATGATGCTTTTGAGCGGAGCGGGGCGGTCATGCCGAGACGATTATTTCGAAATTTCATTCGGAAGGCTGGATGCTCGCGTGAGCATGGCCGCGGCGCGATCGAGCGCGCCGGGATCGCGGGATTCGCGCCACTTCATGTAGATGAAGCCGAGGACGAGCGCGACTGCGAAAACGTAGGGCGTGATGTTGTAGGGCCAGGCGGGCTGGGGATAAATCGTAACGAAGAGAACGGGAAGCAGGCAGAGCGTGGCGATCCAGGGGACGACGCCGTGTTGCCAGACGGAAAAATGCTGCGGCTGCTGGCGGCGCATGTAACGTGTGAGCGCGAAGTTGGACATGACGTAGAGAACGATGACGGCAAGCGTGGCGACGGTTTCGAGGAAGCCGAAGATCGTGTCGGGTTTTAGCAAGAAGCCGACGAGAAGAATTGCGATGGTGCATGCGATCTGAAAGAAGCCGATCGCGAATGTCGGTGTTTGATGCACGGGATGGATGCGCGCGAATTTTGCGGGGAGCGTGCCGGCGCGGCCCATCGTGTACATGACGCGCGAGGTGGCGTTGGTGGCGGCGAGGCCGACGCCGACGGCGCTGTTGACGAGCGCGAGGACGACCGACCACCAGCCGATGCCCCAGAACGCGTGCCCGAGTGTGTAGTAAGGATTCGCGCTGGAGGCGAAGGCGGCCATGTCTCCGGTGCCCCAGCCGATGGCGGCGGCATAGGAAGTGAAAATGTAGAAACCGCCGATGGTGAGCAGCGAGAGCGTGATGGCTTTGGCAATGAAGCTGGCAGGGCGTTTTGCTTCCTGGGCCATGGGAGCGGGGGCTTCGAATCCGCTGAGGGCGAGAACGGAGAAAACCATCCCGGCGAGGACGCCGCTGAAATGATTCGGCGCGTTCATTGGATTGAGCGGCGCAGTGTAGGAAGAGCCTTTGCCCGGGTGGATGAGAAACGTGAGCGACATCGCGAGCATGATGAGGATTTCGATGAGGCCGAGAATTGCGGTGACACGCGCGGAGAGTTGGATGCCGTGATAGGTAAGCGCCCAGACGAGCGCGATGGTGGCGAGCGAGATGAGATACCACGGGACGTTGATTTTGAATTCGGTGCGCAGCATGTCGGACACGAAGTAGCCGAGGAAACCGGTGAGGCCGGCGTTGCCGGGAATTTCGTAGGCGAGGTAGCTCCATGTGGCCATGAAGCCGGTGCGGCTGCCGAGTCCGCGCGTGGCGAAGGAGTAGTAGCCGCCGCTGCTGGGGATGTAGCTGGAAAATTGCGAGACGGTGTTGCCGATGAAGAGGCAGACGATGGTGGCGAGAAGAAGGGAGATCGGCATCACGGGACCGGCTTTGAGCGCGATGATGGGGAAAGCGAAGATGACGTTGCTGGCGGGGGCGATGTGGGTAACGGCTTGGAAGACGAGTTCGGAGAGGCCTAGGGAGTTGGAGCGAAGCTGGGGGTGCTCGGCGTCGGGAGTGCGCGTTTCGTTGCTCAAAGTTAGTTTGCTCGCGGCAGATGCTACTCCGAGCGGGCCATTTGGTCAAACGTTGCGCGTGTAACGTTTCACGTGGTACGCTGCCCGTCTGAAACAGCCTGCCGGGCGAGAGGAAAGAATGCGTAGGAAAGGCAAATTACTGGATCCGGTTCATCCGGGGGAGATTCTCCGAAAAGACTTTTTGAAACCGCTGAGCATCCGGTCAACAAGCTTGCGTTGGAATTGCACGTACCTGCCACGCGCATGGCGGAGATTGTCCATGGGCGAAGGCGTGTGACGGTGGATACGGCGCTGCGGTTGGCGCGGTACTTTAAGACGAATGCGGAGTTTTGGCTAAATTTGCAGAATGCTTTTGATTTGGAAGTTTCGCGACGTTCGGAGGCGGGGGCGAAGATCGCGGAGCAGGTGCAGCCGGTGGGGTGAGATGGTGGTGAGGTAAGAAAAAGAGGTTCTCGGTTCTCACATCGACTGGGGTGGCGCTGCAATCAAGCCAGGATCCCTCCACTGCGCGAGCCCACGCGTTCGCTCAGAAGCGAACGCGAAGAAAAAGGCTGGGCTCGCTTCGGCCGGGATGACAGTGTGGGCAGCCGAGAAGGATCGATTGACGCACGGCATCGGTCTGAGATCCTTCGCCGTGCTCAGGATGACAAATTGGGATTGTGGCAGGGATGAACTGATTGCTTCGACTTGATGATCGCGATGCGGCGCAAAAAAACGCCGGCAAGATGCCGGCGCTACCACATCGTGCTCGAAGTTAAATGGTCGCGAATTATTTTGCGGAACTATTTCGCGGATGAGATTTCGTCGACGATTGCTTGAGCGGCGGCGCGGGGATCTGGCGCGGCTGTGATCGGTCGGCCCACCACTAGAAAATCGGCCCCAGCTTTGATTGCTTCGGTAGGGGTTGCTGTTCGCGCCTGGTCATCGGATTTTCCAGCGGCGGCATCGGACTTGGTTGCGGGGCGGACGCCGGGGGTGACGATGAGGAAGTCGCGGCCGCAGGCTTTGCGGATGGCGCGGGCTTCCTGAACGCTGGCGACGACGCCGTCTACGCCGGCGGACTTTGCCAGCTTTGCTAATTTCACCACGCGGGTTTTTGGCGGGCCGCCGACTCCGACTTCGCGAATTGCTTTTGCGTCCATGCTGGTGAGCACGGTGACGGCGATGAGGCGTGGGCGATCTGCGCCCATTGGGACGCCGGCGCTGATGGCTTGCGCGGCGGCGTGAAGCATGGCGGTGCCTCCGAGGGCGTGGACGTTGACGAGCTGCACGCCGGTCATCGCAGCGCTCGCCAAAACTGCGCCCGCTACCGTGTTCGGGATGTCGTGAAATTTCAAATCGAGAAAAATTCCGGGGCCGAGGGCGGAAATTTCTTTGACGGCGGCGGGGCCTGCGGCCGTAAAGAGTTGGCTGCCGATTTTAAACATGCCGACGAGATCGGCGACTTGCTGGGCAAATTTCAGGGCAGTTTTCAGGGAATCAAAATCGAGGGCGACGATCAGGCTGCTGCGTGGATGCGCGTCGAAGTTCAAGGTGGTTGGGACGACCTCCGCTCGGAGTCTTGCGGCAGGCCGCCCCGTCCGGAAACTAGCGCTTCTGGGGGAGTTGCAACAGCTCGAGCCGAACCTGAGTGACGCCCGAGTGGATCAAACCAATCTGCCGGGCTACGCGGTAGGATACATCAATTTCGCGCCCCTCCTGATAGGGTCCGCGATCGTTGATGCGGACGATTTCAAACTTGCCACTGCGCGGGTTGACGATGCGAACCACGGACCCGAAGGGCAGGATCGGATGGGCTGCAGTCAGGGACTCGGAGTCGAAGTGCTCGCCGTTGGCGGTCTTCTTACCGTCGAAATCGGGTCCGTACCAGCTGGCATTGCCCACCCAGGTCTTGATCGGCTTGGGGGGGTCGCTGCGATGAGCCACAAGGGGGGCTTCCATCGCAGGTGCGATGAGGAACATAAGGGGAACCCAGCGGAGAGCAGCCCAGATAACAAAGAGTGGTCGTCTCATAGTGTGTTCTTTATGCTACAAACATCCAAAAAAGTGTAGCACGGCAACCTCGGCTTGTCAACCGATTTCCGCACTAAAAACTCGCATTATATCTTTGATAGTAAACGCTTTAGCTTGCGAAACAGCGTCTTCGAGGCCGCTGACGAGTCGCTGGGTGACGGTTGGGTCCGAGAAGCTGGCGGTACCCACCTGGACGGCTGACGCTCCCACAGACAGGTAATCAAGCACGTCGTCCACCCTTTCGATGCCTCCAAGACCTACCACAGGTATATTGGCTGCCTTGCGGGCCTCCCATACCAGCCTGAGGGTAATAGGTTTAATGGCGGGGCCGGAAAGGCCGCCACTCGGGTTGCCCAAGCGGGATTTCCCGGTGCGGAAGTCGATGGCCATAGCGGGAAAGGTATTCGCCACGGTCAGGGCATCGGCACCGGCTTCTGCGGCGGATCGCGAGATAAGTCCAATGTCTGTAACGAGCGGGGAGAGTTTGACCCAGAGGGGGCGCTTGGCGGCAGCCTGACGGGCAGCGGCGACTACCTCGGAGACCATGGAGGGGTCGCAGCCGAACTGCATGCCACCCTTTTTGACGTTGGGGCAGGAGATGTTGAGTTCGTAGGCGGCGAGGCCTTCGGCGTCTTCAAGGATGCGGATGACTTCGACGTAGTCTTCGAGGGCGTAGCCGAAGACGTTGGCGATGACGGGCGTATCGTATTTTCGTAGTACGGGCAGTTTTTCCGCGACGAACGCGCGGGCGCCGACGTTTTGGAGACCGATGGCGTTGAGCATGCCGCTGGCGGTTTCGACGACGCGCGGGGCGGGATTGCCTTCGATTGGCTCGCGTGAAAGACCTTTGACGACGAAGGCACCGAGAGAATTGAGATCGACGAGGTGGGAAAATTCGGCGCCGTAGCCGAAGGTGCCGCTGGCCGCAATGATGGGATTGCGCAGGCGTAGTGAGCCTACGGACGTGCTGAGATCGATGGCGGCTGCGGTCGTCACAGCGCGGGAGAAGGTATCACGGGGTGGGGGTGGTGGGTATCGGAAAGATTGTGGATTTTGAGGGGCGGGCGGGGCGACGAGGAGAGCGTGGTGGCGGAGCGGAAAACAGCCGGGCGAGACGCCGGCGCTACCACGGCGGATCGACTGTGGTTGGGAGTTAACGCCGGGCGGAGCGAGCCGCTGCCGGCAAAGGCGAGGCGGGCGTTACAGGTCGAGAGGGCCGGTAGAGGGGGCGGGGAACGGTGCAGGTTCGCTGAGGAGGCTTTCTAGGTCGAGGCGGCGGGTGTACATGGCGAGATTGCCTTTGACGTCGTGGGGCCAGAAGTCGCGGGGGCGGTCCCAGTAGAGTTCGACGCCGTTGTCGTCGGGGTCGCGGAGATAGATGGCTTCACTGACGCCGTGGTCGGCGGCACCTTCGAGAGGAATTTTTGCGGCGAGAACGCGACGGAGTGCGGTTGCGAGTTCGGGGCGAGTGGGATAGACGATCGCAGTGTGGTAGAGGCCGGTTGCGCCGGAGGGCGGCGGATCGCCGCCGAGACTTTCCCAGGTGTTAAGGCCGATGTGATGGTGGTAGCCGCCGGCGGAGAGGAATGCGGCAGAGTCGCCCATGCGCTGCATGATTTGCAGACCGAGAATGCCGGAGTAAAACTCAATCGAGCGTTCGAGGTTGGAGACCTTGAGGTGGACGTGGCCGATGCGCACGCCGGGATGGGCGACGTAGGGCTTGGTGGATTGATCGTTGTTCGGTGACGAACTCATGCGAATCGATCCTTTATTTGGTGCTACGGGGCCGGCGCAGGCGTCGCGGTTCGAGGGCGTGCTGCGGGAGCGGGCTTCGGCGCGACTGCTAGCGCTTCCGCGAGAATGTGGCCGTCGCGTGGGGCTAGTGTAACGCCGGTGAGTGCCGCGAGTGTGGGAGCGATATCGGCGGGAGTGACTTCGCGGAAATATTCGCCGGGCTGGATGCCGAAGCCCATCAAGAGAACGGGCACATGCTGATCGTAGTTGTAGGGGCCGCCGTGGCCGGTGCCAGTGGCGTTCGGATTTGCAGGCTTCGTTCCCTCGACAAGCCAGTAGGGTTTTGGAACGAAGTAGAGGTCACCGCTGCGGCTGGCAAGAAAACTGGTCCGGACAGCGGCGCGGATGCGGTCTTGGGAGAGCTGGGAGTTTTGTATGTCGTCGGACCAGTAGACGCCGCCGACGCCGGGAACGGACAGCGCGGCGTCGGTGACGGCTTGCATCGCACCGGCGGTGTCGCGGATACGCTCGTTGAGGCCGGGGGCGAAATAAAGATCGCCGCTTGTAATTTTCGCGATTGGGTACGTCTTGGGGTCTACGTCAGTGGACTTGGGAAAGTTGAACGGTTCGAGTGCCTTTGCGATTTTGTCTTTCAGCGCAGAGGCGTCGAGAAATCCGGTATCCACACCGGTTTTTGCGAAGTCTTGTGGAATTGGAGTTGCGCCGTGATCGGCACTGAGGGCGACAACGTAGTTTCCGCGGCCAACTTTACGATCGAGATGGGCGAAGAGTTCGGCGAGATTTTTGTCGAGCGTTATGAGGATGTCCTGGATTTCACGGCTGCGCGGGCCGAAATGAGTGGCCCACGTAGTCGATGGAGGAGTAGCTGACGCCGAGGAAATCGGTGGCGCCGCTTTTGCCGAGGCCGAGGGAATCGATCGCGGTTTCGGCAAGATGGGTGAGGTAGTCGTCGGCGTATGGGCTGGTGGCCCACTGGTTGTAGAAGTCGTCGTCGGGTTCGGCGGAATTGCCTTTGCCGCGGAGGGAGTGCGGGAAAGTAAGATCCCATCCGGCTGGCGGCTCGGCGCCGGTGGCTTTTTCGTCGTAGAGATATTCGCTTTCGGGGAGGGCGAGCTTCCAGGTCTTGCCGTAGTCTTCTTTGAGCGGATGCTCTTTGGCGTAGGTTTCGATGAAAGGCATCGTGCCGTAGGCGCTGGAGGTGACCAAGCCGTTGCCGTCAACCCAGGTCGCGGCATCGCCTTTGTGGCCAGCCATGGTGATTGCGGCGCGCGCTTTCAGGGAGAATGTGACGACGCGGGTGGCACCGCCGGTTTGGAATTTTAGTTCTTCGGCAAAGGAGGGAGAGAGCATGCGGACTGCACTATCGCCGGGAGTTGTGGGTACGGCGCCTGCGTAGCCTAAATTTTTGACGCTGGCGTCGGCGGTGCACGTTACCGCTTTTTGCGATGCGCGGTCCCACCACTGATTTGCGATCATGCCGTGGGTCATAGGAAATGCGCCGGTCGAGATCGTCGAGTGGCCGACGCAGGTTTCCGTGGCGGCGTAGGGATAAGCGGCGGCGCGATACCATGCGCCTTCATCGACCAGGCGCTTAAGACCGCCGGTCCATTGGTAGCGAAATTTGTCGATGTAGTCGCCGCGCATTTGATCGACGACGAGGAGGACGACGAGTTTGGGACGCGAAGCTGCCATAGATTCCGAGGCGCGCTTTGCTGATGGAGTTGGCGTTGACTTTGTGACGGGTGCAGAAGTTTGCGCTGGGAGCGATGACGCGGAGAAGACAAGGAATAAAGTTGCAAAGAGCGCGGCGCTATAGCGGAGGATCGTCAATCGCTTGGTCCGGTTGTGGTGCGCTGACAATGGGGCTGAAGTCATTTGTGCCTCGATCTGAATTTGCGAGTTTAGCATGAGCTGTTTTTCGGGAATGTGACGGAGAATGCAGCTGCCGGGGCGGGTGAATTTCAATGGGTAAGCCGAAGCGGGACGTTGACGAACTGCGTGACCACATCGAAGGGACCATTCTGCGCGAGGCGGAGGAGTTTTTCGACGCGGCAGAGGATCGATCGGCGCTCGAAGTCACGGTACGGATTTGCTGTGAATTTTACGAGTTCCTGATGAACGCTCGGGGTGAGCCCGATTCCTCGGATGCGAATTACATGGCATCGACGATTCGGTCGGGGATGGAAGAGTATTTCACCCTGGAACAGTACGGCAGAGTTTTGAGCGGCTTGAAGTTGCAGCAGGGATTCTTGAATTCGAGCAAGCTGCCGCAGACGTTCGGCGAGCTGAAGACGGAATATGAAGCGATCTTTCAGCAGGTTTTAGATTGCGAAGTAAGCGCGAAGGCGTTCGGGTTGTTGCTGTCACTGACGAAGCTGATGCTGTTGTTCCTCACCGTGTATTTTCAATCGTTTGAGAGTTACTCCACGCCTGACGCGGACGGCGACTGAGGACGCTGCGGTAAACCTCACAGTCTCAAATTCAAAGGCTCATGCCGCCGTCGATGAGGATGTCGGCGCCGACGGTAAAGCGCGATTCGTCGGAGGCGAGAAACAAGATTGCCTTCGCGACTTCGCTTGGTTCTCCGAAGCGCCCTTGCGGAACCATTCCTTTAATTGAATTCGATACAGCTTTCAGGTCGTCACCTTTGAATCCGAGTTTGTCATAGAGCGGCGTGGAGATCGGGCCGGGGCTTACGGCGTTGACGCGGATGCCGCGCGAGACGAGTTCGCCGGAGATCGTGCGCGTGAAAGAGAGAATTGCGGCTTTCGAAGCGCCGTAGATGCTGGTGTTGGCCATGCCGATGTGGGCGTTGACCGAAGCGGTGATCACGATCGACGAAGGGTTGGCGAGAATCGGCAGCAGGGCTTGAATCAGGAAGAATGGGCCTTTGACGTTGATGTTGAAGGTTTTGTCGAATCCGGCGGGATCCCATTTGTCGATGGGGCGAAGTTCGGCGATTCCGGCGTTGATGACGGAGACGTCGAGGCCGCCGAATTTTTCTTTCAGCGTGACGGCGACGGCGGGTTGAGCTGCGGCGTCGCTTGCATCGGAATCGATCACGAGGACATCGGGGCCGAGGGCTTTGCGCGCGGATTCGAGGGAGGCGGGATTTTTGCCGGTGATGGCGACGCGCGCGCCTTCTTCTAAGAATTCGCGGGCGGTTTCGAGGCCGATGCCAGTGGTGCCGCCGGTGATGAGGCAGCGCTTGCCTTTGAGGCGGTTCATTCGAGGCTCCATGGATGCAAAGCGATTAAATTGCGCAATTTAGAGTTTGGCTGACATCGAAGAGGTGCACGAAATTTAGAGTCCGGGCAAGCTGGGGCGCAGCAGTGCTGCGCCCCTACATGATTGTGCCAGGACGCAGCGGGCGGGCCGAGCAAGCCGGCCTTATAACGAGCAGGCGGGGTAGGTTCGGCGATGCGGGGGGCTATGTTAGGATTACGCCCGACATGAAGATCGTGGAAAAAGCGCAGTTGATGTCGGCGTCGGAAATCGACCGCACGTTGCAGCGTGTGGCGCACGAGATCGTCGAAAAGAGCGGCGGGACGAAAGACCTGGCGCTGATCGGGATCCGGCGGCGCGGCGTGCCGCTGGCGCAGCGGATCGCGCAGGCGATGCGCGGGATCGACGGCGTGGACGTGCCGGTGGGAACGCTGGACATCACGCTGTATCGCGACGATTTATCGAAAGTGGCGTCGCACGCGGTGATGAAATCGTCGGACATTTCGTTCGGCGTCGATAACATGAACCTCGTGCTGGTGGACGACGTTTTGTACACGGGGCGCACGATTCGCGCGGCGATGAACGGTTTATTCGATCTCGGGCGGCCGAAGCGCGTTTCGCTTTGCGTGTTGATCGATCGCGGCTGGCGCGAGATGCCGATCGAAGCGCAATTCACCGGGCGCGTCGTGCAAACGAGTGCTAGCGAAATCATCGAAGTGCGGCTGCGCGAGATCGATAATGAAGAGCGCGTCGTGCTAGTCGACCGTGTAGACTAGTAGCATTCATATTGAAGGTCGGGCGCAGGAGAGTAGAATTCGGCAACGAGTGACAAAGTGACGCATCGCTTTCGCGATTTTCTGGCCCTGGAACCGCTCACCGCGGACGAACTGACATTTCTTCTCGATCAAAGCAAAAACTTTCAGGAAATTCAGCGGCATCCTTTGAAAAAGCTAGCCGTGCTGCGCGGCAAGACGGTGGCGCTGGCGTTTTTCGAGACGTCTACGCGCACGCGTATCAGCTTTGGCACGGCGGCTTCGCGCCTTGGCGCGGACCAGATGAATTTGCAGGCCGAAGCCTCGAGCCTGAAAAAAGGCGAGTCGCTGCTCGACACTGTCCACACGCTGGATGCGATGAAGCCGGATATTTTGGTGATGCGGCACGCGTCGTCGGGCGCGCCGCAATTTGTGGCGCGTCATCTCGAGATTCCGGTGATCAACGCGGGCGACGGGACGCACGAGCATCCTTCGCAGGGGTTGTTGGATGCGCTGACGATTCGCGATCGCAAAGGGACGATCGAGAATTTGAACATCACGATTTTGGGCGACATCAAGCATAGCCGCGTGGCACGGTCGAATATTCACTTGCTGGGAAAGTTTGGCTGCAAGTTCACGCTATGCGGGCCGTCGATGTGGCTGCCGAAAGAGCTGGAGCAACTGGGCGCGGGGAACGGGACGAAGATTCGGCGGGTGTTTAACATCGAAGAAGCGCTCGAAGACGCCGACGTCGTGCTTGCACTGCGCGTGCAAAACGAGCGGCTGTATGAACCTTCGATTTCGCTGAACGACTATATTTTGTTGTATCAGCTGAGCGCGGAGCGGATGAAGTTTGCGAAGCCGGACGCGATCGTGCTGCATCCGGGACCGCTGAATCGCGGGGTTGAAATTACGCCGGAAGTTGCGGACGGGCCGCAATCGTGCGTGCTGGAGCAGGTGACGAACGGAATTGCTGCGCGCATGGCGCTTCTGTTTTTGCTTACCGCAGGCGGCGCCGAGGCCGATGCATTGCCGGCGGGTGATGCCTCTTCACCTCACAGCGCATCGCAATCGTCGACTGACCAGCCGCGCAATCGCCGATCAACCGACATCAAGGAGTAGAGGACTTTCGCATGCTTCTTATCAAAAATGGCCGCGTGTTGAACCCGGCGACGAAGACCGACGCGGCAATGGATGTGTTGCTGGACGGCGACCGCATTAAGGAAGTTGCCGCGCCGGGAAAAACGTCAGCAGGCGGCGGCTCGGCGCAATCTCAAAACGGGTTGGAAATTTTTGATGCGAGCGGATTGATTGTCGCGCCAGGATTTATCGACATTCACGTGCACCTGCGAGAGCCAGGGCAAGAAAATTCGGAAACGATTGAAACGGGTACGCGTTCGGCGGCTAAGGGTGGATTCACGGCGGTTTGCTGCATGCCGAACACGAAACCGGTGAACGACAACGCGAGCGTGACGCACTTCATTATCGATCGCGCGAAAAAGGCGGGTGGCGTGCGCGTGTGGCCGATCGGCGCGGCGTCGGTCGGCAGCAAAGGCGAAGCGATCGCCGAGATCGCGGCGATGCGTGAGGCCGGGATCGTGGCGGTGAGCGACGACGGCAAACCGATCGCGACGGCAAAGCTGGCGCGGCAGGTGATGGACTATTGCAACTCGCTCGGGATTCCGGTGATCGAGCATTCGGAAGATGTTTCGCTCGCGCAAGGCGCGGTGATGCGCGAAGGCGTTACTTCGACGCGGCTGGGATTGCCGGGGATGCCGGCGGCGGCGGAGTCCGTTTGCGTCGCACGCGACGTGCAGCTTGCCGAATTGACGGGCGCGCGATTGCATATCGCGCATCTTTCTGCGAAAGGCTCGCTCGATCAGGTGCGATTTGCGAAGCAGCAGGGGCTAAAGGTGACGTGCGAAGTCACGCCGCATCATTTCACGTTGATCGATGAGGATGTTCAGTACGATTCGCGATTCAAGATGAATCCACCACTGGCCGCGCGCGAAGATCGCGATGCGTTGCTGGCTGGGCTCGCGGACGGCACGGTGGATTGCATCGCGACGGATCATGCGCCGCATGAGCCGGCGCTGAAAGATGTGGAGTTTGATCGCGCGCCGTTTGGGATTTTGGGATTTGAGACGGCGATTGCGCTTTCGCTCGAGCAGCTTGTTCACACGGGGAAAATTTCGCTGATGCGGATGGTCGAGCTTTTTACAAGTGGTCCGGCGCGCGTGCTAGGCATGGAGCGGACACTCGCGGCAGGACAGCCGGGCGATGTGACGATTTTTTCGATCGATCGCGAGTGGACTTACGACGTGAAAGAATCGCCGAGCAAGTCGCGCAATTCGCCGTTCGACGGGCGGAAGTTCAAGGGTGGGCCGGCGGCGACGATCGTCGGCGGCAAGGTCATCTGGAAGCAGTAGTCGCGCACCAGAATCTCCGAAACGGAATCGCCGTTCACGCGTCTAGCCTCGAATAGGACCAGGCAAATCCCATCGAATCGCTGACGCCGTTTGGAGGCCGCGATGCCATCCCTCCCGTCTCTAGCATCCATCTGGCAGGATTTACGCTACTCCGCGCGCCTGCTGCGTAAGGCTCCCGCGTTTACGGCGATCGTCGTGCTGACGCTGGCGCTCGGCATCGGTGGCAACACCGCGATCTTCAGCCTGGTCAATACGGCGTTCTTCCGCGCGCTGCCAATTCCCGAACCTGATCGTGTTTTGCGCCTGCTGGATTCTCTGCGCGGCCCGGACGGCCATCCGCGCACGTTTGGAATGCACAGCAACATCATCACGACACTGCGTGAGACAAATACCGCGTTCGACGGCATCGTCGCGCTGCGCGGTGAAGACCTGACGTTGCTGGGCGGCGACGAACCGGAACGCGTCGCTGTGATTTACCGATCGGAAGGCTGGCAGCAAGTGTTGCGCGTGCAGCCGATTATTGGGCGTGATTTCACCGCTGAAGAGGAAAAGCAAGGCACGGGCAGCGGTGTCGCGCTGATCAGCTACGCGCTGTGGCAGCAGCGCTACGGCGCGTCGGCGTACGCGCTCAATCAGTCGATGCGCATCGACGATCACACGTATCGCATCGTCGGTGTGATGCCGCGCGGTTTCAATTTTCCGTACGATGCGCAGGTGTGGGTGCCGTTCGCGGTGAACGCGGGAGATCGCGCGGCGGATTTTGCGGTCTTCGTTCGCCTCAAGCCAAACGTGACGATGGCGCAAGCGCATCAAGAGCTCGACGCCTTGACGGTTCGCGTGAAACAGCAATATCCCGAAACGCTACCCGGCTACGCCGTGGCGTGGATGACGTTGCGACAAAATTTGACCGACAACGAGGACAGCACGATTCTCGCACTGTTGTGCATCGTGGGATTCTTGCTGCTGCTCGCGTGCATCAATGTGGCGAATTTGCTGCTCGCACGTTCAGCGGTTCGTGCGAAAGAGTATGCAATTCGCGCGGCCCTCGGAGCGAGCCGCGGAAGGCAACTCCAGCAGATGCTGACCGAAAGCGTGCTACTCGCGGCGCTGGGCTGCGTTTGCGGCTTGATATTCGCGACGTGGCTAAATCGCTATGCCGACACGCTGCTGCCGTCGAACATCGGCTCTCAGTTGGGATTGAGCGCGGCGCAGCTCGATTTGCGCGTGCTCGCGTTTGCGATTGGCGCATCGCTGTTGGCAGGCGCGATCGCTGGTATCGTTCCTGCGTTGACGCGACGCGGGCCGGACACGACAGAATCGCTGAAAGAAGGCGGTCGCGCAGGAGCTGGGGCGAGCCGCGGCACGAATCGCGTGCTGAGTGGATTCGTCATCGCGGAAACTGCGCTGGCGCTTGTGCTCGTGGCGGGCACCGGCTTCATGGTGCAAAATTTTCGCCGATTGCAGACTCGGCCGCTCGGCATCGAGCCGCATCATTTGATGACGATGGAATTTACGCCGACTGCAGCGAACTATCCGCTCGGGCCGCGGCGCAACGCGTTGATCGAGCATGTCGTGAATGAAGTGAGCGCCGTTCCCGGTGTCAGCGCCGCGGCGATTACAACCGTGAATCCGCTGGGCGGCGGAAATTGGGGCGCGTCGGTTCTGATCGAAGGCGTCGGCAGCGGCGATCCGAGTGAAGCGATCAACATCAATCATCGGCTGGTTACTCCGGAATTATTTCGCGCGATGAGGATTCCACTTTTGCGCGGTCGAGTGTTGAGCGAGCACGACAATCTGACGAGCGAGGGTGTCGCGGTCGTTAGCGAGGCCATGGCGCATCGCTTCTGGCCAAACGAAGACGCCGTCGGCAAACGATTGCGAACTTCGCGGCCGCCGAATTCGCCGTGGCTCACAGTCGTCGGCGTCGTCGGGAATGTTCACGACTTCGGCGATCCGGGCGATCCGATCGAGACATGGTATCTGCTGTACGCGCAGCAAGCGGCGACGCCATCGGCGAGTGAATCGATTCATTTGATGTTGCGAGTGGAGGTTGACCCGGCTGCGGTTGTGCCGGCAATCAAGCAAGCGGTATGGCGCGCGGATTCGTCGCTCGCCGTTTTTCGCATTGCGGAAATGGATCATTATTATTCGGAAACGCTCGAACGCGATCGGCTGGGCACGCGCGTGATGAGCTTCTTCGGTGTGTTCGGTTTGCTGCTGGCGGCGCTCGGCGTTTACGGCGTGATGGCGTTCGCTGTGGCGCAGCGCACGCGGGAAATCGGAGTGCGCGTGGCGCTCGGCGCAGACCGCCGAGAAATTTTGACGCTGATTCTGAAACGAGGACTGGCGTTGACGTTTGGCGGACTTGCGGCAGGCGCGCTTCTGTCGGTCGCACTAAATCGCGTGCTGATGAGTTTTCTCACGGAAGTACATAGCGTGGAGATCGCGCCGCTGGCAACTGCGTCTGCACTTTTGTTGGGAATTGCGTTTGCGGCTTGCTACTTGCCGGCGAGGCGCGCGACTACCGTCGATCCACTGCTCGCACTTCGTTCGGAATAATTTTGGAGCAGCTTTCGGGAACTAGTGTGCGCCGGCTTCGGCCGCGGGATGCATCCCGTGCTGCGGAACTTCATGAATGCCACGCGCGGGCGGCTCAATTTTTTGCCGATAAAAGTGGTCGAGCGGCGAACGGCCTTTGCCGGTCGGATAGCTTTTCTCGATCGCTTTGGTGACGTAGGCCTTCGCGAGCATTGCCGCTTCGCGAAGCGGCCGTCCTTCCGCCAGCTGCGCAGCAATCGCGGAAGCGAAGGCGCAGCCCGTGCCGTGCAAGCTCTCTTCGCGCACGCGTTCACCGGCGAGCGAAACAATCTCATTTCCATCGAACAGAACATCGACGGCGCGATTCTCCATGTGGCCGCCCTTGACGATCACGGCGTGCGCGCCCATCTCGACAATTTTTTTCGCGGCGGCTTCCATGTCGCCGATGTCTTTGATCGTGAGGCCGGTCAAAATTTCGGCTTCGGGAATATTCGGCGTGATCACCGTCGAACGCTTCAATAATTCGGTGACGACAAACTTGATTCCCGCGGCGTCGAGCAACTCCGTTCCACTCGACGATTTCATCACCGGGTCGTGGACGACTTTCGCATATTTGCCCGCGTCGAGAAATTCGGCGACGACGGCGGCGTTTCCCCGATTGCCCAACATGCCGATTTTGACGGCGGCAATTTCCGAATCGCTTGCCAGGCAATCGAGCTGCGCGCGCAAAGTCGCGCTTGGCGTGTTTTGCACGTCGGTGACGCCCTGAGTGTTTTGCACCGTCAAAGAAGTGATCGCGGCGATGCCATAGCATCCGTGAGCCGCAAAAACTTTGAGGTCGGCGGCAGTTCCCGCACCGCAGCTCGGATCGAAGCCTGCGATCGTCAACAAAATTGGCGGTGTTGCGCTGGAACCGTTGTTACCGTTATTAGTGCTCATGATTTCGTGCTTGTCTGCCCCACGATTTCCGTAATTTCGGGCCCGAAATAATTTTCTCGCGTGCTGTTCGCGGCAAGAAACCGCGCAAAGCACAAAGTGCCGATACGTCCTGCGAAACGCGGAGGAAGTACCGGCACTTGCGAATGTACGCGCGTTAGTTTCGATGGCGCAAGAAAATATTTCGTGTAGAAGCCTGTAGCGTTAATGCGTTTTCGACGCGAGATGGGTGTAGCAAAATTAATTTTGTTTTGAAATTCGATGACGCTCGTTTCGCGCGTCACATCGTTCGATCACGGAAACAAACCGCGCACGAGCAGCGCTTCCGAAACGCGTCCGACAGCGAGAATCATCGCGCCGGCTCGCGGCGGCACGTGATGCCTGCGCATGGTCTCCACCATTTCATGGAACGAGCGCACCATAATTTTTTGCAGCCGCGCGTTCACTTCTTCGGCGTCCCACGCAAGCCCTTGCTGATTTTGAACGGACTCGAAATGGCTAACGGTCATTCCGCCGGCGTTCGCGAGAACGTCGGGCAGAACCGTGATGCCGCGCCGCGCCAAAATTTCGTCGGCGTGCGGAGTTGTCGGTCCGTTGGAAGCTTCAGCAACGATGCGCGCCTTGATCGCTTCGGCGTTGTGCAGCGTGATTGCATTTTCCAAAGCTGCGGGTACGAGAATGTCGCACTTCATCGTGAGCAAATCATCGTGCGAGATGCGCGAAGCTCCGGGCATGCCGACGACCGTGGCCGCGCGCTCTTTGTAACGGAACGCTTTCATCGGATCGATGCCGCGCGGATTGGCAACGCCGCCGCGTGTATCGCTGATCGCGACGATCTTCGCTTTCTTCTCTGCAAAAATGCGAGCAACGGCCGCGCCCGCATTGCCAAAACCCTGAACCGCAACGCTCGCGCCGCGCAGCGACATCTTTTTCAGCTTGCAGGCCTCTTCGACGATGGCGACGAGTCCGCGCGCAGCCGCGTCGTGGCTTCCGACCGTTCCGCCGATCGATTGCGGCTTGCCGGTGACGACGCCGTGCGTCGCGCGGCCAACCGTCATCGCGTACGTATCCATGATCCACGCCATGGTTTGCGAGTCGGTGTACACATCGGGCGCAGGAATGTCGCGGTCGGGTCCGATCAGCGGCAAAATCTCGCTCGCGTAACGCCGCGTCATTCGCTCGAGTTCGGTCTTCGACATGCGCTTCGGGTCGCAGACGACTCCGCCCATCGCGCCGCCGAGCGGCAAGCCCACGATGGCAGTCTTCCACGTCATCCACGTCGCAAGAGCTTTGATCTCGTCGAGCGTGACGTTGGGATGGAAACGCGTGCCGCCCTTGCCCGGGCCGCGCGCCACGTTATGCTGCACGCGATAGCCGGTCAGGACTTTCACCTGCCCGTTGTCCATCTTGGTGGGAATCGAAACTTCCAGGACGCGCTTCGGCGTCCGCAGAATCTGGCGCAGGCCGGGATCGAGCTTAAGAAACTCCGCCGCCATGTCGAACTGAATCTGCGCGATGCGGAATGGATTGAGATCTTCTCGCGGCGCTATGCGAGGAACGATCGGTGGTACGGCGGGCTTGGCGACCGTGGCCATCGGCTTTCGGTCCTTTCGGGTTCGCGCGCTCTGCGCGACCTCACTCGACTGCGGTCGAGTGCCTTGCGTGCGTACATTTCACTTGGCCCGACAACAACCACAAAAGCTTGGACTTGCGCTCGGTTCAGCCGTTAGCGGCGATCTTCTTTACGCCGGTTCCCGAGTTCGTCAGCAGATACTGGTCGCGGCACTGCGCCGAGCAAAAATGAATCAACTCGCCATTCTCACGCAGCGGAATCGCCAGCACTTCGGCTACGTGCGCTCCGCAGACGGGATCCCGAACCAAACGCCTCGAAACACCGACCGCGCCACCTGAACTTCTTGAAATCTCAGGCTCGTGTTGGTTCGCCGACTCGGAGTTCTGGGTCGTGCTCCGCACCATCCAGCCGACAAGCTTCTTCAGCAGGGCGACGCTCCACGAAACCACGATGAGCCAAAACAGAAACCTAAAAACCCGGGCAATGAAGTCCATTGGTACCTAGTCCAGAAACTTGTCGCAACTTGATCCAGCGATGCACGGATCGAATCACCGGCGAATCGCCAGCAGGCAGGTCTTACATCTCGCCCCTAGCTGCACTAGCTGAATGCTAAGAGCGAGTGTATGCAACCCGAAAAGTAGGAGTCAAACGAAAACGAGTAAATTCAATGAGTTGCGTGCTACTTGAAGGATGGGCTAGCCCCGAAGTGGCCGGGCAGAACGGGAGCTAAATGCCGTCCTATCAATGGAATGGCTGAAATCATGGTCGAGTCCGGTCGCTGAGCTCCAAATTTAGGGGTCAGAGACCGAACAGCCTCAGGGCGCCGGAATCCGGTCGATGCCCATATATGGACGCAACGCCTCGGGAATCAGGATAGACCCGTCCGCCTGCTGGTAGTTTTCGACCACCGCGATCCAGGTTCGCCCCACCGCCAGACCCGATCCGTTCAACGTATGGACGAAGTCGCTCTTGCCACCCGCCTTCGGCTTGAACCGGATGCCCGCCCGCCGCGCCTGGAACGCCTCGCAGTTCGAGCAGGACGAAATCTCGCGAAACTCGTTGCCGCTCGGCAGCCAGACCTCAAGGTCGTAGGTCTTTGAGGACGCAAATCCCATGTCGCCGGTGCAGAGCAACATCGTCCGATAGTGCAAACCAAGCTTTTGCAGAATCGTCTCGGCGTTGCGCACCAACGCTTCATGCTCTTCGTAGCTTTTGTCGGGATGCGTGAACTTGAAGAGTTCCACCTTCTGAAACTGGTGCTGACGCAAAATCCCGCGCGTGTCTTTGCCCGCCGCGCCCGCCTCGGAACGGAAGCACGCCGTCCATGCCGTCACAAGAACCGGCAATTTCTCCTCGGGCAGCGTTTCGTCGCGATGCAAATTGTGCAGCTCGACTTCCGAAGTCGGCGTCAGCCAGAAATCCGTGTCCTGTACCTTGAATAGATCGGCGGCGAATTTCGGCAACTGTCCGGCGCCCATCAGCGACGCCGTATTCACTAAAAATGGCGGCAGAATCTCCGTGTATCCGTGCTCGCGCGTGTGAACATCGAGAAAGAAATTCGCCAGCGCACGTTCCAGCCGCGCTCCCCAGCTTTTGTAAACCGCGAATCGCGCGCCCGTGATCTTCGTAGCGCCGGCGAGATCGAGAATCCCCGCGCGTTCGCCGACTTCCCAATGTGGCTTCGGCGTGAAATCAAACTTCGGCGGCGTCCCCCAGCGGCGGACTTCGACGTTGCCTTCCGCTCCGTGACCCAGCGGCACGCTGGAATGCGGCACATTCGGAATCGTCAGCAAAAACTCGCGCTGCGTCGCATCGAGCTGCGCGATGCGCTCATCGCCTTGCTTGATGCGCTCCGAAACCTGCTTCATCTCCGCGATTTTTTCGTCCGCGGGCTGCTTTGCTTTTTTCAGCGTGGCGATTTCGTCGTTCGCTTTGTTGCGCTGCGCTTTGAGCTGCTCGGTCGTGGTGATCAGTTCGCGCCGCTCTTTATCGAGCGTCCGAAACGCGTCCAAATCCAGCGTGGCGCCGCGCTTTTTCGCCATCTCGGCAAACACATCCAGGTGGTCCCTGAAGTAATTGAGATCATGCATGGTCTGAAAAGAATAGCGTATTCGGACACCAGAGCGAAGCCGGCAGCAATGTGAACTGTTGCGGATGAATTCATCCGGCCCGGCGGATTAGAAATCGTGCCGATCGTGCTCGATTTCGTAACCGTCATGCGCAATGCGCGCGGCGCCGCTTGAACTTCAAGTACATCACGCCATAGTGAAAATTATGATTCGGCAGCGCCGTGACATGTCGAATCGACCCGGTCACAAACGAAGGCGGCGTCCCCGGATAAAAGGAACCGCCGCCAGAATCTCTCCACCGACGGGATACTGTTTGCGGCTTCGAAACGCAAATCCGCGCTTTGACAAATTGGCGCACTCGACGATTTCTTCGTCTTGCTCAAAACGCACGCACGCTGATAGATTCACGCGGGTTCGAACGTCTTTCCGCCGATTTGCCGCCTTTGCCACGACCGCCGACGCGGTCGGCGGCAACGCTGGGGCTGGTAATTCTTCGCTGGCGAGCATCTCCGCTCCCGCCAGCCGGCGTCGCGCACCGTGCGCGCGCGCTTTTTCGACTCCGGCGAGAGTCGCGTCCAGTCTGCACCTCTGTCCGCCAAGCACTCGAATGGGCCGCATCGGAAACCGCGGCTGTCGCGTTCGATGGCGCCGATTTCGCCGCCACTAATTCAGGCGCCGGCGCCAGCTTCGAAATCACCGCGCCTTCCGGTGCTCTCTTCCAAACTGTCGGCATCCCGCAGTAAATGCAGTACCGCAAAATCGATTCCGAGAGTGCATACACATCCGCCTCGACTTCGCTCTGATCCACAATCTCGCAGTTCTTGCACGACCCACATTGCATCGGACCGTGCACGTTGACATTCCACACCGGCGGCGGCGGAAATTTCAGCTCCCAGAAATCCTCTTCTTCATCGACGAACGCAACGCCATACACAAACCCGCGGGCGTCCTGGCCAAGCTGCCCGACCAGCCGGATCGCGGTCTCCGTCGATCCGCCCGAAAAGCGCATAATCAACAACCCGTCCATAGCCAGTCTGTGTTTGGAGATAATCCCCGCGCCGTGACGACTCAGGGTTACGGTCTGCGTCTCTTCCGAAAACACCGTGCCGTTGCAATCCATCCCAAGCAACAGGATGCGGATCTCTTTCGCGATACGGCCGCTGCGACGCACCTTTCCCATAGGCGGCCGCTGGGACGGCCAAGGTGGTTATCGGTCGCCCGCAGCAAAATCTTTATCCGCCAAGGTCCGCACATCCGTGCGCCGAAGTACGTCAGTACTGAAATTCCGCCCACCAAAGTACCTCTCCAAATGTGCCCCCCGTTCTATCGACCCGAACACGCCCCCTCGGCAAAATGACTGAGTGATCGGGAGTTAGTTCAGTCTTCGGAGCCATTCGGATGGTTATCGGGTGTTTGCTCCTGTGCATCGTCCTGCTGCTCGCGAGCGCAGCGGAACGGCCCGCCTCAAGCCCAGCGCGAGGCGATGATTATCTGAACTGATTTCTCGGCCATAGACCCTCAATTCCCACGCCCGAGCGGCCGGTCCCCCCACCGGCCGCTCACTTTTTCCCCTTTGACATAACTAATCTGAAATCAGCGGGTTATAGCCAACGCCCACACCGCAGCAGCACGAACCGCCAAAAATATCGATCTTCGGGAATCATTTCCAGTCCGGCAGGGAATCTATAGGTGGGACAAGCAACAACGTAGATGGATGTGAAATAAAAAAGGGCGCCGGGTTAAACCCTGCGCCCTTAAGAACTTAACTCACCCGCGGGAAGACTTTATCGAACTAACCCTACCCACTTCGAAGCATTCGAGGTAATGAAAAAGGGGGCTGGTGCAAGCCCCCTTTTTCTGAACTGACCCCCCAAAACCAGAATCCGAGTCGAGGTTCGGTTCCGGCCACCCCGGGAAGCCAATCTTGTATTTCAGTTGCGCATATATAGTGCAAACGGTATGCCAGCGGTCACCGAGCAATCTCACAATGCTTATAAGACGCTCGAAAACCGATCGACTTAACATTTCGTAGACATCGACGAGACCCGCCTATAGCTCCCGTCACCTACAAAATCTCACAGGTCCGCCTACAATACATCCAGCATTCGGGAGACTCACTCATACCGCATTCCCAGCATTGGGACGAATCCAGCGCGCTTACCGAATTCGCGATCACGCGATCATGCCACCGCATCAAACGCCGATCGAACTCCGCAGCGCATCCGCCACCGACTGACTGAATCTCTGCACATCCGCCTGATGCTCCGCTTCCACCATCACGCGCGCAAGCGGCTCCGTCCCCGAATAGCGCAACACGATTCGCCCATTATCGCCGAGCGCCGTCTGCGCTTCATCCAGCGCCTTCGCCACTTGCGGCAGCGACTCCAGCGGCGGCTTCGACTTGACCTTCACATTCACAATCACCTGCGGATAATCCTTCAGCCCTTCGATCAGCGATTCCAACTTGCCGTGCATCGAAACCAGCGACGCAATCTTCAGCGCCGTCAGTAATCCATCTCCCGCCGGCGAATCCTGCAAGAAAATCACGTGTCCCGATTGTTCGCCGCCGATCACGTTTCCGCTCTTCAGCATCTCTTCCAGCACATAGCGATCGCCGACATTCGTCCGCGCCAACGAAATCCCTTCGCGAGCCAAAACCCGCTCCAGTCCCAGGTTCGACATCGACGTGGCCACAACGCGCGTGCCCTTCAACTCGCCCTTCGCCTTCAGATACCGCGCCACGGCCAAGAAAACTCCATCGCCATTCACGATTCGCCCGGTCGAGCACACAAACAGCGCCCGGTCCGCATCGCCATCAAACGCCACACCAGATCGACGCCTTGTTCCTTCACGCGCTTCTGTAAGCCTTCCAAATGCAACGATCCGCAGCCCGCGTTGATATTCCGCCCGTCCGGCGTAACTCCCATCGTCGTAACCGTGGCGCCCAGCGACTTAAACAGTTCCGGCCCCAGCTTGTAAGCCGCGCCATTCGCGCAATCGAGCAAGATCCGAAATCCCTTCAATTTCGCGCCGCGGAATCACGCGGCTCCGCAAAAACTCCAGATACTGCGCGTCCAGCGACTCATCCGCCTTCGGCAGCGGCGCGTTTTTCGGCGCGCCCTCGCCGCGCGTCTTGAAGATATCCTTTTCCAGGTCCTCTTCGTGCGCATCGGGAAACTTCATCCCGGCGTCCGAAAAGAGCTTCACGCCATTGTCGTGAAAAGGGTTATGCGAGGCCGAAATGACCACGCCCGCCTGAAATCCGTTCTGCCGCACCAGGCAAGCCACGCCCGGCGTTGTAATCACGCCGGCAAACGCCGTCTCGGTTCCGGCCGCCTTCAGTCCAGCCGCCAAGAGCGCCGCAATGTGCAGCCCCGACTCTCGCGTATCCATGCCAATCAGCACACGCGGCGCGCGATTCTGCTTCGCCAGATAAGTTCCGAGCGCTCGCCCAGCCGCGTACAGCGTTGCGTCGTCGAGCGGCGGTTTGCCAGGTTCGCCGCGGATTCCGTCGGTACCGAAAAGTTCTTTGGCCATGTTTGGGGGACCTTATTGGTTCTCCATCGAGATTAGCACGCCACAACTTCGCCGTTCTTTTCGGCGCAGCCCGAAGTTCCTCGATGAAACGTGCGCGTCTCGACACACCGCTAACCCTATGGCGCCACATCACGCGGCCGCCAGCAAACCTTGTCATGCACCAGCCGCATCGCTCAAATCGCTGCCTTGTCGCGCTCGAAACCCACGCTCCGGCGCATGGCAGGGCGCGTGCTCATATGTGCTACCGTGTTTGGCACGGAGCTCATTGTGTCGGTGACGGAAACGCCTCCGCCGGCCGTCGTTCGGATCTCGGGATCCAACTTCAGCCTGCGGGTGATTGCGGGCGCAATCATCCTCTTGTTTTGTTATTACGCGCAGGGCGTGGTCATCACGCTCTTGCTGTCGATTTTGCTCGCTTATTTTCTCGATCCCGCCGTTGAAATCCTGGAACGCGTCGGAATTCCGCGCACCGCGGGCGCCATGGTCATGGTGCTCATTCTCATCGCCGTTCTGGGCGCGGTCGGGTACGGACTCGGCACTCGCCTTTCGAACTTCGCGGAAAACTGGCCGAAGTACAGCTCCGTCCTTCGTGGCGCCGCCGACAGCGTGGAAGGAAAAATCAACGGTATCGAAGGCCGCGTCGCGCCGGGCACTGATCCCGGACCCGGTGGCAACACCGGAGAACTTCGCCGCCTCGAACCCGATCTGCTGCGCACCATGCTCACTCGCGGAGCCGGTTCGCTCTACGCGCTCTTTCTCGAAATCACCTTCGTTCCATTCCTTGTCTTCTTTATGCTCGCGGGCAAGAGCCAGGTCTGGCACGGCACGCTGCAACTTTTTCCCGTCGGCCGGCGAACTCAGGTCAAAGAAACGCTCGAAGACTTGCGCGAGGTGCTTCGCGATTATCTCGCCGGGATGTCGATCGTCACCGGTATGGTTATCGCAGCCAGCAGCCTCTTCTTTTGGATCATGGATCTCGACTATCCAGTCCTCACCGGAATCGCCTCTGGTTTGCTGAACATGGTTCCGTACATCGGCGCCGTCATGGCCTGGGCGCCGGCGTTCATCATCGCCTCGGCAAAAATCAAAACGTTCGGCTCGTTCCTGCTCATCGCCGGAGTTCTCACCTCGATCCACGTGATCGCGTCGAACTTTATCGCGCCCGCGCTGGTCGGCCGCCGCGTTCGCCTCAACGCCGTCGCCATCACCGTCGCGCTGCTCTTCTGGGGATGGGTCTGGGGCGGCATGGGCTTGCTCCTCGCCATCCCGATCACCGCCGCTCTGCGCGTCATCTGCGACCACACCGAGTCTTGGCGCCCCATCGGCCGCTGGCTCGGCGCCTGAATTCTGCTTTTCGATTATTGATCGTGAGGAAATTTCTTCGGCAGTTGGGTGCCGCACCCTCAGCTTTCAGAGGGTGCGCTTTTTTCCAAGCTCAACCCCAATCGATCCGCGGTACCTCTACTGCAAATCCTTCGACTTCAACCCCAGCGACTTAATATACGAAACCAGCTGCCACCGCTGCGGCTCCGGCAACTTCGACCACACCGGCATCCCGTGCCACACAACTCCATTCGTCAACACCCAAAAAATCGCCCCCGGCGTCGCTTCCTGCACATCCGCACTCCGCATCGTCGGCGCTCGCCGCGTTCCTTCCCCCGTCT
This sequence comes from uncultured Acidobacteriota bacterium, assembly GCA_963850795.1. GTDB lineage: Bacteria > Acidobacteriota > Terriglobia > Acidiferrales > UBA7541 > Acidiferrum. The sequence continues at coordinate 28,565 of CAWKNS010000028.1, forward strand.
GTCCGTGACATTCCGAACAGTGCATCCCAAATAATTTTTTCCCCGTCGCCACCGCCTCCGGGTCGTGCTCCAACGGATTCGCTCGTGCCTTCCACTTTTCCGGCGCCTTCGCCATCTGATTCTCGCTGAAATCTTTTTCCGGCCCCGGTTCCGGCGATGCCGCTCCCGGCCGCGCCTGCCCCGCCGAAACCATCAGCAGTAATGCCGACAAACCCAGCATCGCCATCCAACTCCCCGTTCGCACTTTGTCCCGGATTCTCAATTGTGACCTCCAAACATTTTTCCGACCAGGTCACCAAATCCAGTGAACTCCCGCGAAATTCCCCACCGGAGCAAAAATCTGTGGCTGTTGTCGTTCAATCCCCAACCTGGTGAAAGCCTCAGCGTCCAGTCTGACGGCAAATTCCAAGCGACCACGGGTGCCAGATAGTGCGACGTATCTCTCAGCCCGAAGCTATGTCGGTCGCCCAGGCCGCCGTACATCTCCACGCCCGCAATCACGTTTTCGCGACAGAAATTGCATCGCGTCGGTGTCGCTTTCAGCTTCAATGGACGGCTCGCACCGATCGCATATCCGAATTCCCACGGGTCGTTTGCGAGGTTCTTGGCCGCAAGAGTGTTCTCTACGAAATTCCACCCTTTGTAAGTCTTCGACAAGAGAAGTTTGAATTCCAATTCGTTGTTGTGTTCTTGCCGGGCGATCGCGTTTGGGTCGGCGTTGTCGGCTTCCCCATCGTGACCCTCAATTTCTTTCAAAATCTTGTCGGCGCCGCTGATGTGTTCGTACTCGATGTAAATCACTGGGTTGATGAAATGTTCGTGCTTCAGCGGACGAAATCGATTTTCCCAGCGATAGCCCGTAAACAGCGTGCTGTCGTTAAATGTCGTCTGGCCATCGACATAAACTTCCGTCGTCCACCACGCTGTCGCTCCGTACTCAAACTCCATCCAGAACGCGTGGAAATCATTTCCGCCGCGCTGCGTCCCGAACGTCGAAAAATATTCGACCTCCAGGCTTCCCGGCTCCTCCATGTAGTGGTCGTACGCCACGATGTAAGGATTTTCTTGCGCAGCCGCCCGCGCCGGCATTCCCAACAACGCGATCAACGCCAGGAAAGCCGCCAACATCCACGCGCTTCGCGCCGCGAACGACACTTCTCCGTATTCCGATCCGTAACTCACACACTCTCCTTGCAAACGATTTGCATTTTACCGCGAAAGCAGACTAATTCAGTCCGCTATTTCTGCAAATCGTTTGCAAGTCAATTTCGTGTCTCTAATTTGTCTCCTGATCGAGGCCACGAATTGGTTTTCACGGATCTGATTCGCCGTTTCGAATCATTTTGAAAAAAATTTTTTAGTCCTCGAATCGCTTCACGCTCAATGTTTTATCGACGATCTTCGCCAACAACCTCAATTTCGAATCGATCGCCATGCTAGACTCCGCTCGTAAAAAACTTCGCCCAAACACTGCGAACATGGTTTTGTAGGGGGCGTCCCTTTAGGGCGCCCAGGCATAACGTAAGCCTCTCTTCCACGCTTGCGAACGTCGACGGAGAGAAGGGCGATGAAGGCGACAGCTCGCCAGGACGATTCTTTCTCGAAGCTGGGTACCTTCTAAACCCCGCACTCACAGCAACTTACACACTCTGTTTTTCCGCGCGTCCGGCAACTCATTCAAAAGAAATACCTTGCACACTCTTTAGAAAAACATAGGGGGGTATACCCCCTTCTTTTTCGAACGCATTCGATCGGCCGTCCGAGCTCGAACTCGACGCTGGGCGCCGTTGACTATTCTGCTCGCTCCGGTAAATTCGCCCGCGCTGCCATCACAGACGCTTGCTAGACTCATTTCAACGCGAGCCTCTCTCGCGTTCGCATCACGGATATTTCAGCCAGCCCGGTCGGCTCGACCCTCTCGTCCCCGGGAAACGGAATCGCTCAGCACGGACGCCTCCCCGTTCGGAAAGCTCAAGGTCATCATGCCGCCTCAACTGCGGACCGAGCAGGTGCTCGCCGCGATTTTGTCGTCCACCGACGACGCGGTGCTCATCTTCGGACTCGACGGCACCGTGCAATCGTGGAGCCCCGGCGCACAGCGACTCTACGGCTACGCTGAACCCGAAATCGTCGGCGAGCCGTTGGCGCGCCTTCTACCGGTGGCTGACACTCCTGGATTCGACGGGCTGATTCGGGCGGCGATCTCGGGCGATTTTCCCCATCACGAAACGTCGCCGCGCTTGCGGAAAGATAGCTCGCGCATTCTCGTTCGACTCACGCACACGCCGGTACGCGACGACCACGGCCATATCATCGCGATCGTCGAAAACGGCTCGAGCGTCGCATCGAACTCGACTGAGTCCGCAGGAGAAGCGCATCTCAAGACTGCTGATCGATCAAATGCCCATGGTCGTCTGGACGACGGACAAGGAACTTCGCATTACGTCGTGCCTCGGCGCGCCATTGCGCGGCGTGAAAACCCGTAACGAAGAACTGATCGGGAAGTCCGTCTACGAATATTTGAAATGCCAGGATCCGCACACCACGCCCATCGTTCAACACTACGAAGCGCTGCGGGGCGTGCCGTCTCAGTTTGAATACAAGCGAAACAATCGCACGTTCGAGTTGCACATTGAACCACTGCGTTCGTCGGCGGGCGAAATCATCGGCGTCATCGGCGCCGGGCTCGACATCACCGAACGCAAGAAGAACGAAGAAAAAGTGCATCACCAGGCCACGCACGATGCGCTCACGGGCCTCGCCAACTATCGCGAATTTCTCGATTCGCTCGAGCGCGAAATCCGCCGCGGCGAGCGCAGCAATCGCTCGTTCGCGGTGCTCCTTCTCGATCTCGACGATCTAAAAGTGGTCAACGATCGCTTCGGCCATCTCGCCGGCAATCGCGCGTTGAAACGGCTTGCCGAAGTGATGAATGAACAATGTCGCTCGACCGATCTCGCGGCCCGCTATGGCGGAGATGAATTTGCGGTGCTGCTCGTTGACGGAGATCCTGGCATGGCGCGTCAAATCGCCGGCCGCATCGAACACGCGCTCGGCGCGCGCAGGGAAGAGCCGCGCCTCGGCGTCAGCATCGGCATCAGCATTTTTCCCGACGATGGCCGCAGCGTGCAGGACTTGCTCGAAGCCGCCGACCGTGAACTCTACCAACGCAAACGCGGCACCCGCGACCGCGTGACTCCAGCCCGCGCCAAATAGCGCGTCAACGAGATCTTTCAACGATCGCGCGAGGCCGTCTGTAGGGGCGGGGTTTACTCCGCCCGACGTGAGCACGATCGCGATCTATCGAAGGAAGGACCCTCTTACGACTTCGCGAGGCGCTCCCAAGGCGCGGGTACGCGGACCGAAGCCATCCCCGCGGCTGTCGCTGCCTGAATCCCCATCTCGGTATCTTCAAACACGAGGCATTCTTTCGGATTCACTCCGAGCTTTTCCGCAGCGAGCAAGAACGGCTCAGGATCGGGTTTCCCTTTTTTGTAGTCGCCGGCACAGACGAATACATCGAACTTGTCGATCAAATTCACCGCCGTCAGCGAAGCTGTCACCGCCTCGAGCGTGCCGCCCGACACAACCGCAAACGGAATCCGCCGATGCTGCGCCTCAATATGCTCGACAACTTCCGCAATCGCCTTCAACTGCGGAAGCATTTCGTAGTAAAGATTCTCCTTTTCCGCGCAAACTGCATCAATCTCCATCGTGAGCCCTTGCATCTTGTTGAGCGTCGCGATGATTTCGGCGGTCGGCATCCCGCCCCACGCATAAAACGTTTGCTCGTCGAATACGCAATTCCATTTTTCCAGCGCCTGCTTCCAGGCCACGTAATGCAGCGGCATCGAATCCGCGATCGTCCCGTCGCAGTCGAACAGGTACGCCGCAAATTTTCCGGCGGGCAACGCCAGCTTCATCAATTTTTCGTTCGTAAGACTTTCAGCCATTTGAGACTCGTTTCTCCTGAAGTTCTCCAGTACCAAATCGCTCACGCGCCTTCAGCGCCGCAACTGCTTTAATTCCGAAATCACCTGCGCCGGCTCTGCTGCATCTTGAAACAATCGTATCGCCGCGATTCCAGCGGCCCCCGCCGCGATGCATTCACGAGCGTTTTCGAGCGCAATGCCACCGATCGCAATCACTGGCACGGACACGGCGCTGCAAACTTCTGCCAGCTTTTTCACGCCTTGCGGCTCACCGAATTTCGCCTTCGACGGCGTCGCAAAGACCGGGCCAAAAAAAATGTAATCCGCTCCGTCTCGCACAGCAGCCTTCGCAGCTTCCAGCGAATGGCACGATGCGCCGACTAGAAAATCTCTGCCAGTCTCAACAGCGAATTGTGGAGCCGCACCGCCATCGCGATCGACGGCGCCGGAACCCGTTCGCTTCATCCACTTCGCTACATCGGCGACAGGCAATCCAGTCTCGCCGAGATGCACGCCGCCGGCTTCTTCTGTGACCGCCACATCGACGCGATCATTGACGATGATTCGCGTCGCACTCTTTCGCGCAATCGCCTCTCGCGTCAACTCCGCCAACGCTCGTCCGGACAGATCCTTTTCGCGAATCTGCACCCAATCAACCCCAGCCGCCGCAATCGAAGCAATTTTGTCGGCAAGCATTGCTGCATCGGTAAGCGCGGAAAGGCTTCGCCGGTCCGTCACGTAGCACAGAATCGGTTTTTCGCGATCGTTCACGGCGAACTACTGGGGCCGAACACTCGAGGATGGCTCAGCCGCGCTGCCGTCGGAACTGATCATCCGAATGGCCAGAAAAATATCCAGGATTCCGAGCCCGCTCACCGCGCCGCGAAACGACGGATGCAGCAAAATCGGCATCAGCGAAGGAAAATGCGACAGAAAATAATTCTGTTCCCATATGCCGGTCCACGGCAGATAAAACAGCACCGCACCCATCATGCAGCACACGACAACGAGAACCGCGCTCGCCACGCGATTCATCGAGGAGCGATCCCTTCGCGTCTCATGAGCGCGAATTCACTATCGGGTAGTTTTTTGCAGAGCGGCGATGCGCTCGCCAACGTCGCGATAATCAATGTTGACCGCGTAGACCTGTGAAAAGCTTTTGAGTGCTGCGTTCGATTCGCCCGCCGATTCCTGGGCCACACCTAAATCATACCGCAACGCGAGGACGCTTTCCGGTTCGACGCCAGGCAACCGCAGCGCGCGCTCGTACCACATCGCCGCGATCGACGGCTGCGCGCGATCCATGAAGGCGAGACCGAGCAGCGTGTAGCACTGCATGACGTACGGGAATTTGCGCCCATTTTCCGCAGCTTTGGCGACCTTCTGAAACTCGCTGATCGCTTCGTCGAGCAAACCCATTTCGCGGAACGCGATGCCAAGGTTGTAGTGCGTCTCGAGATCTTCTTCTTCGCCGCCCATTTCGCCGAGCTCGGCGCGGAATTCGTCGAAGACTTCCTTGAGCGGACCGACTTCGATCTGCGAAACTTCTGGTTCGCCGGCAGCGGCGCGGTTGGTGTTCGCGGGTGCTTCGTGCTGCTGCGCAGCCGGAGTCGAGAACGCGGGTGACAGTTCGTCGATACCAAGTTGGTCGATCTCGTTCGCAAGGTCGGCCAAAAATTGATCGGACTCCATGCCGGACGCCGCATTCTGCGCGACTGGTTCCGGTTGTCGCGGGACAATTGGAGTTTCTGGCGGCCGCTGATCGTGCGCAGGCACGAGCGCTTCTGGCTCGAGCACAAGCTCGTAGTCTTGCTCGACCTCGAATTCCGATTCGGGCTGCTCAGCTTTCGCGACGGGCGTTTTCGCTTCGGCGACAGGCCGCGCGGGCGCAGCTTCGGTCGCTTCCGGCTGGTGCTCGTCCACCGGAATTGAAATTTCTTCGGCCTGCGGCGCGGCTTCTTCAGCGGCTTGCACCGGCTCCGCTTCCGCTGTCGGAACTTCGAGTTCTTCCGCGGCAGGTTCCTCAACCGGAAATCGAAAATTCCTCTGCGGCGTTGTCGCCCCGTGCTGGCGCAACAGGGGCAGGCGCCTGCGGTGCAGCCGCCACTGGCTCATCGCTCGCAATCGAAAATTCCTCGACGCCCGAATCCGAAACAGGTTCAGCCGAAACTTCGAACTCAGGCGCAGCTTCTTGCGAAGAAGCAGCGGCAGTGTCGCTCGCCGGCTCTTCGAGCATGCTTTCCCATTCATTCGACAAATCCACTTCATGCACTGCCGGCTGCATCTTCGGCGAATCGGCCGGCATGCCGTTGACTTCTTCAATCTCGATCGACGGCTCTTCCTCGAACGAGGGCGCAGCCGCATCAGCCTCGATCGCAGCGGCCTCAGGTTCAGCCGAAAGCTCGGGCAATTCTTCGACGGCAGCCGCTTCGATCTCAGGCTCCGTCGACGCAAGGGCGGCAGGCGGCGCCGCAACTTGCGGTGGCCCAAACAAATCTTCGTCGGTCAATCCAGCAGCGCGCTGGAAGCGGCGGCGCAACTCTGCAAACCGCTCGGCTCCGCGAGCATCGCCGCGTTCACCATAAATTGTTTCGAGCTTCGCCGCGAGTTCCGCAGTGCGGCGATCGTCGCCCGCGCCCAGTACGAAATCGAGCAGCTTTTCGAGCGTTGGCGTATGACGCGGCGCGCGGCGCAAAATCGCCTCGAGCAGGCCGATCGCTTTCTGCGTCAAACCATAGCTCGCGAAGAGATCGACATCCGTCAGTGACTGCGCGATGAATTTTTGCGTTTCATCGTCGAGCGCAGGCTCGACCGGCGCGGCGGGCTGTTGCGCCGCCTGAGATTGCTGCGCGACGGGCTGGGCCTTCACTTCGGGTGCCGACGGCAGATCGGGGCGTACCTTCGGTGCGGGTGCTTTCGTCAGCTCGACGGGCGCGCCATCATCCACCGGAATGGCCATCGACGTTTCCGGCGCCATCAAGCCCATGCGGCGTAAAACATCGTTGAGCTTGCGCTTTGCAGGCTCACTCTCGGGCTCGCGGTCGACGAGCTGCTCAAAAATCTGCTTCGCGCGCTCGAGTTTGCTTTCGGTGACGAGCGCGTCTCCCAGATGCGCCAGCGCATCGGGCAAACGGAACGAATCGCTCGTGCGGCCATACAACTCGACGAGCCATTCGAGCGGCTCAAGGCGTCCCGGCATGCGATCGGCAAGATCGGTCAGCAGCTTACCGACAATTTCATGCTCGCCGGCATCGATCATCGGGATGCGCGTGCGATCGAGAATCGCCATCGCGCGATCGGTCTGCCCGATTCCAACTCGGCTTCGACCAGCTTTTGCGCCGGACCAAAATTTTTCGGATCGGCGTCGAAAATCTTCAGCGCCAAAGCGCTGGCCTGATCCCACTTCAAACTCTTGATGTACAGATCGAGCAGCAGCTCCGCCTGTTCGCCGCCCTTTTCGAGATCGGGAACCTGCTCGAGCACTTCGGCAGCCTGCGCGAAATTGCCCTGCGTGGAATGCACGCGCGCCTTGAGAATGACCGCCGCAAGATTTTTCGGATCAAGCTTGATCGCCTTGTCGGCAAGCTTTTCGCACTCAGCCTGATCGCCGCGGGCAAGCGCACGCTGGCTGGCCGCGATGTACGCATCGACCGCTTCGCGATTCTGGCCCATCGCCTGATACAAATCGGCGAGGCGCACCTGAATCCGCAGATTGTCGGGCTCGGCCGCCAACAATTTCTTCAGCAGCGCCACTGCTTCGGGCTGCCGATTATTTTTGAGATGAATCTCGGCCAACTGCAAAAATAGAGGCCGCGCTTCGCTCATAACCCCTTGCTGCACATACAAATCAGCAAGTTTCTCGAGCGGGCGAATCTCTTCCGGTGCCAGTTTCGCGATGCGCTTATAAACGGCGATCGCCTTGGTCAAAAACCCGTCGCCAACAAAAATCTGCGCCAGCCGCTCGAAGTAATCGATGGCTTGAAATGTCTCGCCCTGGCGGATATACAGCTCGCCGACGGTCATCAGGGTGACCTGATCGCGCGGCTCGTGCTTCAAGATCTGTTGGTATTCCGCGATGGCCTGGGCGACTTTGCCCTGGTTGAGGAGTTTTTGAGCGGCTTCGACGTATTTGCTTTTGTTATAGGCCATTCGCGAGCTCAGACACAGTTCGCCGTCCGCGCCCGCTCCAGCGACGCAGTTCCGCGCCGCGCGGCGTGAGGCCGGCAGTAGTCGTACTTTACGTAAACTACAGGCGGGGAAAAGGCAAGTCAACGAACCCAAAGTTTGGTGTTAGCCACCAGTTATCCCCGTTGCTAGTAGGAAACTTGTCGGCGAAGCCCCGGCGAAGGAGTCTTTTAGACGCCAACGGTGCCGAAAGACTAAAGCGCGATTGTCACTGTTCTCTAAGAATGTTGTCTTGCCTTACTGACCCACCGCTGTTCAGCTGGTTCCAGGACCAACCCTATTCAGCCTCGGCGACGACTTGCTGCGGCACGGGCTCCGATAACAGATCGATTTGGACGGCGCCAGCGGCCCAGCAGCCGGCGTCGCGCACTGGGGCGAAGGAGTAGCGGTGCAGCGGTGAGGCGCCATGTTTGCGAAGCGCTTCGAGGTGTTCAGGCGTCGCGTATCCTTTGTGCGACGCCAACCCATATTGAGGGTAGACCGCGTCGAACTCGTGCATGCGCGCGTCGCGATAGGTTTTCGCCAGGATCGAAGCAGCCGCGATCGACACGCAGCGCGCATCGCCCTTGATCAGGGATTTCTGCTCGATCATCACATTGAGCTTGACCGCATCAATTAATAGATAGTCGGGCTGAACTGAGAGCTGCTGAAGCGCCGCGATCATCGCCTGAAGGCTGGCTTGATAAATGTTCCACGCGTCGATGCGCTGCGAATCGATTTCCGCGACGGCCCAAGCCAGCGCGTGTTCCTTAATGCGTTCGGCAAGGACTTCGCGCTTCTCGGCCTGGATCTGCTTGGAATCGTCGAGGCCGACGATGCGCCGCTTCGGATTGAGAATTACCGCGCCGGCGACGACGGGGCCGAAGAGCGAGCCGCGGCCGACTTCGTCGAGCCCGGCAATCCGCGTCCAGCCCAGCTTGCGCGCTTCGCGCTCGTAACGTGAAGAGCAAAGGCGCGTCATTTGTGATCGATCGCCTGCATGAAAGCTTGCATGAAGTGTTGAAACTGCTGCCCGTCGCCGATTCTAGCATGCGATTTGCGGGTGGTGAGGCCTACGAATTGTGAGTTGCTGTGCGAAATCTGCAACGGGCGGCGGGTTCGGGCGCTATTCGTAGCGGAGTGCGATGAGCGGATCGATTTGCGTGGCGCGCCGTGCGGGCAGGTAGGCGGCGAGGAACGCAACGGCAAACAACAGCAGGGTCGCGCCCGCAAGCGGCAATGGGTCGTGCGCAGTGACCTCAAAAAGCAATGAACTCATGAGCCGCGCGCAGAACCAAGCGCCGAGAACTCCGACAGCGGAGCCGATTATGGTCCAACGGCCGACATTCCAAAGCACCATGCCCAGAATGGTCCCCGCACTGGCGCCGAGCGCCACACGCACTCCGATTTCACGAGTCTGCTGCGCCACCAGGAAACCGACGACGCCATAGATGCCGATACCGGCCAGCAACACTCCCATCGCCGCAAACAGCGTGAGTACGATGGCGTTAAATCTGGGACGCTGCGACAGTTTCTCTACCCGCAGCGTCATCGGCTCGACGGTGACGGGCACTGTAGGATCGACGGACGCGGTTTCGGCTCGCACCCACTTTCCGATCGTGGCATCGCTCAGCGACGTTCGCAAAATCACATGCGCACTGCGGAAATACCCTTCGCTGTTTTCTTTCCACGGCAAGTAGAATTCGGGCCCGCCGGCCGAAATCAGTCCATCGTTTTTGACGTCTCCCACAACGCCGACAATCGTTCTCCAATCGTGTTGTTGCGAAAAAAGAAACGACTTGCCGAGAGGATCGGTGTCGCCGAGCAAGCGCCTGGCCAGCGCTGCGCTAAGAATCACCGAATTGTCAGTCCCCGACACGTCCGCCGCATCGAAGGCACGGCCCTTCTCGACTCGAATCCCCAGTGCCGCGAAATAGCCCGGCGTGACAAATCGGTAGCCGACCATTCCGCCGGTGCCCCCGGCAAACGTGGGCAGGCCTTGTATTTCGATTGCGGAAAGAAACGTGGCCTGCGATCCGCCGGATGGCGGCAATGTGTCGCTCAGCGCAAGCGCGCTGATTCCAGGGAGCCGCTCAAGCCGCGATTGAAGACTCTGGAAGAATTGCAGTTGCTGCGTCGCGTGTGGGTAACGGTATTCCGGCAGATCGACTTGCGCGGTCAATATTCTTTCGGTGTCCATTCCGAGCGATACGCTTTCGAGCCGCCAGAAACTTCGCAGCAGCAGACCCGCGCCGGTCAGAAGAATCAGCGAGACTGCGATTTGTGCGACCACAAGTGTCTGGCGCAGAAGATTGCGCGAAGTCGACCGCGTCGCTCTACCAACGAACATTTCTGGATCTATTTGCTGAAAAGCGGGGACCAGCCCGAAGAGAATCGTTGAAAGAATCGATACGAAGATGGTGAAGAGAAGGGCTCGCAGATCGAGTGCCGCCTGCTGAAGGTGCGGTATTCCGCCGGGAGCGGCGGAGACAAAGAAGCGGAGCAGCAAGTATGCGATCCAGCATCCGGCCATTCCTCCCAACGCGCCCAGCATGCAACTCTCTGTCATCGTTTGACGAACAAGTCGCGCGCGCGTCGCGCCCAAGGCTACGCGCACAGCAAGTTCGTGCCGTCGTCCGGTGGCTTGGGCCAAAATCAGGTTTGCCACGTTCGTGCACGCCACCAGCAGGACTGCGAAGACCGCGCACAGCAAAATCCACGACGCTGCTTTCGCATCTCCCACTTGTCGATCGCGCAATGAACGTACGTGAAGAAAGACTTCTTCCGAAATTGCGCTGGAACGAAATTTTGCGAGGCGTCGAAAAGTGGTTGAAGCATCGCGGTGGCCTGTTTCACGCTGACTCCCGTCTTGAGCCGGGCAAACGTCCGCACAAGGCGCGGTATTTCTGGCCCGCGATATGTCGAATCGCCGAGTTTTAGCGGAACTACCAAGTCGGCGGGAGCCAGTGTGGGCATCTCAAATTCGGGCGGCAACACGCCAATGATTGGCACTGGCTTTCCATCCAAAGACAAATTGCGGCCTAATGCGCCGGGATCTCCGCCAAAACGTGATCGCCACAAACCGTACGACAGTAAAACCGAGGAAGGACCGTTTGGTCGATCCTCGTCGTCGGAAAAATTTCGTCCGAGTATGGGCTTCAGTCCAAGCGTCGGAAGGAATGCGGCGTCAACCTTTCCGCAATCCAGGCGTTCGGGATTTTGTTCGGTGAGGTCGCAGTCCGTGCTGCCGGGCTCGACCGCCGTTATGCTTTCAAACGGTTTCTGCTGCGGACGCCATTCGACAAGGTCGGGGGCGAGCATGAACTCGCGCGATTCAAAAGGGGCGGTCACGCCAAAGGAGACCAGGCGGTCGTCTTCTGGTATAAGGCAAGCTGCGGAAGAGAATCCGATCGACGACGCTGAACGTCGCGGTCGTGGCTCCAATTCCCAGCGCGAGCGTCAATATCGCCACAAGCGCGAAGACAGGTTGTCGCTTCAAAGCTCGCAGCGTGAACTTCGCGTCCCGAAATGTTGTCTCGATCGTCGGCAAACCCCGTTGGTCGCGATATTTTTCTTTGGTTTGCTCGATGCCGCCGAATTCGCAGTGCGCGGCGGCGAGTGCGTCGGCTTCGTTCATTCCATGACGGATGTTTTCTTCGGTGAGGAGGCGGAGGTGCTCGTTCAGTTCTGTTTCAAGATCGAGGTCGAGGCGCGAATCGCTTCGGAGGCCGAAGCTTCCGAGCAGACGTGAAATGAAAACGCGCAGGCGGTACATCTCATGCTCCCTGCGTTCCGAGTAAGCGCTGAATGACGGCGGCCATGCGTTCCCAGCTTTCGGTTTCGGTCGCGAGTTGCCGGCGGCCGGAGCGCGTGAGCGTGTAAAACTTCGCTTTGCGATTGTTTTCAGAGACGCCCCACTTGGACGAAATCCAACCGCGCTGTTCCAGGCGGAGCAACGCGGGATAGAGCGTGCCCTGATTGAGCTTCAGCAAATCTTCGGACACTTGCTGGATGCGCATGGCGATTCCGTAGCCGTGCTGCGGGCCCATCGCGTCGAGCGTTTTTAACACGATCAGGTCCAGCGTGCCTTGTAAGACTTCTCCGGATGGAGGTGTCACGGGTGGCTCCTGGCTTGGCGGTCGATTGGAACGCAAGCAGCCGTCAGGGGTGTCGCTCCTTTAGACGGTCAACAGGACAATATGTTTCTTCCTGTTGACCGTCAACAGGAAATAATTTTGAAGAGAGGTCGTCGAGGTGACCTCGAATGGCGGACAGGTTCGCCACGTCGCGATGTCAGCGACTTTGGCGCTTGACGCAATCCAGCCAGTTGGATAAACAAGGCGCATGAAAACTCTTCCACGTTGCAGCGTTTTCGTTTTGCTTGCGGCCGCCGCCATCGCCGCTCCTGCCTACTCTCAGGAAGTCCAGAAGCTCGATCCCGCGCTCGATCAAATCGTCGCGCCCGACGCGAAAGCCGAAAAAATCGCCGGCGGCTTCAACAAATGGACCGAAGGCCCCGCGTGGACGCGGCAAGGCAGCCTGATCTTCGCCGAAATTCCCGCGAACAACATCGATCTCTGGGTTCCCGGCAAAGGCTCGCACGTTTTCATTCATCCCAGCGGGTACGAAGGCGCCGAACCATATAAAGGTCCGGAGCCCGGCTCGAACGGAATGACGCTCGACCCGAAAGGCCGCGTCACGGTCGCGGGTCATGCGCGCCGCAACGTGTGGCGGCTTGAAACTCTCGATCCGAAAGGAAAGATCACCGTCCTCGCCGATTCTTACGACGGTAAAAAACTCAACAGCCCCAACGATGTCGTCTACAAATCGGACGGTTCGCTCTATTTCACCGATCCACCGTACGGCTTGCCGACGCAAGGCGACGACGATCCGCTGAAAGAGCAGAAGATCAACGGCGTGTATCGCATCGTTGACGCGTCGAAGCAAAAACCTGGCGCGCCACCCGATCACACGAAAATCCAGCTCATCATCAAGGATTTGCCGCGACCCAATGGCATCGCGTTTTCGCCCGACGAAAAAATTCTCTACATCGCCGATTCCGGCAAACACGTCTGGATGAAATATCCGGTGAACGCCGACGGCTCGGTCGGTGAAGGCACGCTTTTCGCCGACGCCAACTCCGACAAGCGCCCGGGCAGCCCCGACGGCATTCGAGTCGACAAAAACGGCAATCTTTTCGGCTCCGGTCCCGGCGGCGTCTGGATTTTTTCGCCCGAAGGCAAGCACCTCGGCACGATCACAATTCCGGAGCCCGTCGCCAATGTCGCGTGGGGCGATGCCGACGGAAAAACGCTCTACATCACCGCGAGCACGAGCCTCTATCGCATCAAGTTGAAAGCGACCGGCGTCCGTAACTAGCGCGCTTTTCACCGCTGCGCATTTGCACACGTTTGGTTGACGCGCCTTTCAACGGCGTGTCAGCATACCTTCGCCAAATTTGCCGCCATAGGAGCGGCTGCACGCGCATCGCTCCGCGGCGAAGGAGTTCCCATCGATGCACTCCACCGACGATCAATCGTCGCTCGCGGCCACTGAAATTCGCACGCGGATGCAGCACGCGTCGAACTGCAAATTCCCGCATCTCGCGCGGACCTTTTTTCACGCTGATCGTCGCGGCATTTCTGCTTCGTCGTCGCTCCTCGCTTCGCCGCGCAAACACCGAGCGAGCCGCCCGCCTCCGCGCAGCCGCAATCTCAGCAACAACCGCGCCGCTGCCAGCCCACCAGCGCAAGCAGTCCCGCCCGCGCGCACGATCGAACTCGACGACTTCGCCAAAATTTCTTCCGTCTCGGATCCGCAAATTTCTCCCGACGGAAAATCGATCGCCTTCGTGCTGCTCGCGCGTCAATCTCGATCAGGACCGCGCCGATCGCGATTTGCTCATCATCGACATCGCGAGCGGCGCGCCGCGCGCGCTTACGCACGATCGCAAAGGCGTCGGCTCGCCGCGCTGGTCGCCCGAAGGCGACCGCCTCGCGTTCGAAGCCGTCGACACCACCGCGAAAGATCCCAAGCTCCAGCTCTTCGTCCTGCCGATGACCGGCGGCGAAGCGCATCGCCTCACCGACGTGCCCGACGGCATCGAGCAATTCGCGTGGAGCCCCAACGGGCAGCAAATCGCCTTCGTCACTTCCGACGAGCCCGAAAATAAAAAGGAAATCGAGAAGCATCTCGACGCCTTCGAAGTCGGCGACAACGATTACCTCGACCACCGCCGCGCCCACGCCGTCGCATCTCTGGCTCGTCGCCAGCGAAGGCGGCAAACCACGCCGGCTCACTTCGGGCGCATGGAGCCTGGCGAAAAGCGCGCCGCCGAGTTCGCCCGCGTCTCCGATCAATTGGTCGCCCGACGGAAAATCGATTCTGTTTACGCGCCAGGAGCATCCGCAATTCGGCGATGCCGATCAGACCACGCTGCAAATTGTCGACATCGAATCGGGCGCGATGCGCCGCGTCACGACGCACGAAAAATTCGAGAGCTTCGGGCTGTTTTCGCCCGACGGCACGAAAGTCGCCTATTGGTATCCGCGCGATTCCGATCCCAACAACGAAATCGAAATCGTCGTCGCGCCAACTCCGGCCGCAGGCGGCTCGCCTGCCGACGGCGCCATCGCCACCGGCGCGATCGACCACAACATCGCGCGCGTCATTTGGATGCCCGACAGCAACTCGATCATCGTCGGCGGCCACGACGCCACGCAGGTTTCGATGTGGCTGCAACCGCTCGGCGCGCGAACGCAGCGCGCGCCGAAAAAACTGAACCTCGGCGACATCAGCCCCGCGTGGGCGTTCTGGGTCGACGCCTTCGTCGGCCGCAAAGGCGAAATCGCGTTCACCGGCTCGACGCCGACGCAGCCGTCGGAGCTTTACTACATGGCGTCGGCCAACGACACGCCGCGCCGCCTCACCAATTTCAATGCCAACATCGCCGCGCTCAAGCTCGGCAAAGCCGAAAAGCTCGAGTGGCAAGGTCCCGACAATTTCGCGGAAGACGGCGTGCTGATTTATCCGCCCGACTACGACAAAGACAAAAAGTATCCGCTCGTCGCTTACATTCACGGCGGCCCGACGGCTTCTTCGATCACCGCGTTCAGCTTTTTCGCGCAATATCTCGCGTCGCAGCGGCTACATCGTCTTTTCGCCGAACTATCGCGGCAGCGACAATCTCGGCAACGCCTACCAGCGCGCGATTTTCAACGACGCGGGTGACGGCCCCGGCCGCGACGTGATCGCCGGCATCGACGCGATCAAGAAGCTCAACATCATCGACGAAAATAAAATCGCCGTCTCGGGCTGGAGCTACGGCGGCTACATGACGAGCTGGCTCATCGGCCATTACAACTTCTGGAAGGCGGCGGTCGCGGGCGCGCCCGTCACCGATCTCTACGACGAATACAATCTTTCCGACGGCAACGTCAGCGGCCGCTACAGCTTCAAAGGCTCACCGTACGTCGGCGACAATCTCAAAGACTATCGCGCGCAATCGCCGATCACGTATTGGGAGAAAATCAAAACGCCGACGCTGCTGCTGCACGACACCGGCGACGCGCGCGTCACGATCACGCAATCGTATTCGCTCTTTCACGCGCTCAAAGACAACGGCGTCGAAGTGAAATTCTTCGCCTACCCCGTCGCCGGCCATTTCCCCGGCGATCCCGTCCGCCAAATGGACGTCTACCGCCGCTGGGCCGACTGGCTCGACCAACATTTGAAGTAGCATGGTCGCACTACGTACTGCGACGCCGCGAGGCTTTTGTACGCGGCTGAGCCTCGAGGGCTCCGCCCTCGATCCACCGCCACGCATGTCTCAATTCATCGCGACCAAAAACAAAAAGGCCTCGCAACTCGCGAGGCCTCTTCAAAACAGTTGTGAATTGTCGAAGCTTACGCCTTCGCTTCCGCCGTTCCAGCCGAAGCCGCAGCCGCCACCGGCGTCGCCTCTTCGCGGTCAGCCCGGCGAATACGCGCTGCCTTGCCCCGCAAATCGCGCAGATAGTACAACCGCGCGCGGCGCACCTTACCCTTGCCGACCACCACGATCGAGCTGATCGTCGGCGAGTGCAGCGGGAAAATTCTCTCGATGCCGACGCCAAAACTCACGCGCCGCACCGTGAACGTCGTTCCCGACGCACGGCCCTTCTTCGAGATCACCACGCCCTCAAACACCTGAATGCGCTCTTTTTCCTTTTCGCCTTCGCCTTCTTTCAGGCGGACATTCACCTTGACCGTGTCGCCAGGCCGGAACTCAGGCAAATCTTTGCGCAGCTGCGCTTCATGTAGTTTCGCGATTACCGGATTCATTTTTTCCTTATTTCCCTGCAGACCCACTCAGGCGGGGCCAGCACTGCAAACACAAACAAGAAGTATACCCAAAACCGCCCCATCTGCCCACAAATTTGAGAGTTGTGACTCCCAATGGGTGGCGGCGCCGGCCGCTATGTAAGGACTGTTTCGACGGCGCTGCTTAATGCTTGAGAGCTGACTTTTCTTTCGTGATCACCGCGCTCGCAAACCGTTCCATCTCTTCGAGTTGCGGGCTGAACTGGAGCAGCAGCAGCTCGACGCCGGCCTTCTCAAACGCCGCCACACGCTCCGCTACCTGCTCCGCCGTCCCGACCAATCCCGACCGCAGGCCGCGATTCGAGACCGAGTAATCTTCCAGCGAGACGCGCTGCTCGAGCTGCGTCCCCGCCAGCCACTGCTGGTAGTTCGCGTAGCCCGCCGCCGACTGCTGCACATCGGTGATCCGCTTCACTTCGTCCTGCGCCTCGCGCTCGGTCTCGCGCACGATCGCATACCCGGCCACGCCAAATTTCATCGGCGCCAGCTTCGAATGCTTCGCACGCCGCATCCGCAAATCTGAAATTTTCTCGCCGACGCGCTCCGGCGGATCGCCATGCATCAGATACGCGTCGCATTTCTCCGCGATCAAATCCTTCGCCGCGGGCGACTCGCCTCCCGCATAAATGCAAGGCCGCGGCTTCGACACTGGCTTCGGCTCGAGCACGTTGTCTTCGACGCGATAATATTTGCCCGAGAACGAAAAGTGATCCTGCGACCACACGCCATTCACAACATCGAGCCACTCACTCGTCCGCGCGTAACGATCGTCGTGCTGCTCGAACGACACGCCGTACTTGCGCGCTTCGTCGGCCCACCATGACGACACCACGTTCAGCGTCAATCGCCCGCCGCTGATGTGATCGATGTTCGCCGCCTGCTTCGCCAGCAGCGCCGGCAAATGAAACGTCGGCCGCACCGCCACCATCAACTCGATTTTTTCGGTGACTGCCGCCAGCGCCGCCGCCGTTGACCACGCATCGAGCGAATTCGCTTCCACACCCTTGATGTCGTTCAAATTCAATTCCGCGATCAGCGAGCAGTCGAAGCCAATCTCCTCGCTTCGCTGCGCCAGCCGCTTCGCGTACGGCCACGACGCTTCCATCTTTTCGTCGGGCACATTCCGCAGCCACCCGCCAAACACCGGCATCCAGTATCCAAATCGCATCAGCGATTCGCTCCGACTTCCACGCGCTGGCCCGCCTCGGCCATCAAAAATTCCGCCAGCCTCTCGTACGGATTGAACCCGATCATCCGCACCGGATCGGCGACAAAATTCGAGAGCGCATTCAAATCGTAGTAGAGCAAGCGTCCCGTCGGCTCATCGATCACATACTCCACGCCGCCGACTTCGATCCCCGCCTCGCGCATCATTCGCTCGACTTCGCCGATCACTTTCGCCGGCGCTTCGTACGCCTCCACCGTCATCCCCGTCTTCGGCGCATCGACCGGGCACGCAATGCGGTTCAGCTCTTCGCCGCGCGTGTTCTTGCAAATATCCGCCGGGCACAAATCGAAACGTCTCGCCGGTGATGTGAATCTGAATTGCATACAAATATTTGCCGCCGAGCACTTCAACGCGCGTAATCACGCCATCGCGCGCCGTAAACGCCTCCTGCACCAGCGCGACGTTATCGACGCCGAAATACAGCTCGTTCGCATCCACCGTGGCCTTCAACTCCGCGCGCGACGAAAACTTTTTGATCCCGGCGCCGCTCCCGCCGATGTTCGGCTTCAAAATCACCGGGAAGCCAATCTTGTCCGCCGCCTCGACCGCCTGCGAAGGATGATTGATCACGATCGCTTTCGGATACGGCAGCCCCAGCCGCTCCAGCATATTCAGTTGCAGCGCTTTCGAAGTCTCGCTGACAAACGCGCGATACCCGTTCACCACGCGCACGCCTTTGTCCTCAAGATGCTTCAAATAATTCAGCGTGTAGAAAATCCCGTGCCCCACGCCGCGCTGCCACGCCGACGGACTCATCCGATTGAAAATCAGCGCAAACTCCGACTCCTTCTCTGTCGGGTCGTAGGAGTGAAACCGCGCATCGATCTTCTGCCAGTTCGCACCCTTGGCATCCAGCGCCGCGAACAGCGGCACAAACCAATTCGGCTGCTCGTAATAAATTCCGATCTTCTTCGCTGATCCGTTCCCGCTACTCATTCCAACACTCCAATTGTTTCGTCGCTTCTTTACTTCGCGCCGTCGATCAACTCCGGCCGATTCCTCTTCGTCTTCTCCACGGCTGCCGCCCGCCGCCACTTCGCGACCTCCGCATGATTGCCGCCAATCAAAACCTCCGGCACGCTCCATCCGCGAAACTCCGCCGGCCGCGTATAGTGCGGAAAATCCAGCAACGCTTTCACTCTACTCGTCGAGTTCGCTTCGACTTCCGCAACCGTCATCTCGGCAAACGACTCATTCACGCTCGAATCCTCATTCCCCAACGCACCCGGCAACAGCCGCGTCACCGCATCCAAGATCATCACCGCCGGCAGCTCGCCTCCGCTCAACACAAAATCCCCCACCGACACTTCCTCGTCCGCCAAATGCTCCGCCACCCGCTCGTCCACACCCTCATATCGCCCGCATATAAAGATGACCCGCGACAGCTTTGCGTAACGCCGCGCCGTCTCTTGCCGAAACAATTTACCTGCCGCAGACATCAGCACAATCGCCGTCCCAGGCTCCCGCGAGTCGCCAGCCGACCAACGCCCGCCCCAGCCGCCGACCCCGCGTCCCCCACCGAATGCCCCAGCAGCTTCTCCACCGCCTGAAACAGCGGCTCCGGCTTGAGCACCATCCCCTCGCCGCCGCCAAACGGCCGATCATCGACCGTCCGGTGCCGATCCTTCGTAAACTCCCGCAAATCCTGCACATTCACCGAGATCAGCCCGGTCTCCTGCGCCCGCCGCACGATCCCGTGCTGCAACGGCCCCGCAAAAAACTCCGGAAATATCGTCACCAGGTCAAATCGCATGAGCCGCCATCTTACCGAACTTTCCCGTAACTCCCCAGATGCACCCCGGAGCCTGAACACACAAACGCCCGGCCGAATCGAATCGGTCGGGCGTATTGCGCAAGTCAGAATCGAGAGTGAATCTAGCGCGAATTTCTAGGCCGACGCCGCCTTCTCGCCCAATGACTCCGCCGCCTCAATGATGAACGCCGCAACCTTGTCTGGCTGCGACAGCATCGGCAAGTGGCTCGACGCCAGTGTCAGCGTCTTGGAGCCCATGCGCTGCGCCGTACTCGCTTCCTGCTCCGGTGCTATCGCGTGGTCGTTCGAAGCGATCACGAACCAGCTGGGCTTTGAGTGCCATGCCGCTTTTCCGATCGGCGTCGCCAGGATCGCTCCCTGCGTAGCGCCTTGTGCTGCCAGCACCAATTCCTTTTCCGCCGGCGTCAAGTCTTGGCCGAAATGTTCGAAAACGGCATTGCGCGTCAGCATCAGATATCCATCCGCGATCGGTTGAATCTCCTTGAAGAGCGGCGGAGGTGGAAATCCTTGCGCCAGCCCGCCGAGTGTCTCTCCTTCTTCGGGTGCGAATGCCGCCACGTACACGAGTCCCGCTACTTTCGGATTGTTCCCAGCTTCGGTGATCACCGCGCCGCCGTAGGAGTGCCCAACCAGCAGCACAGGCCCGTCCTGTATATTGACCAGCCGATTCGTCGATGCCACATCGTCGGCGACCGAGCTGAGCGGATTCTGTACGGCGACTGCATGGAGCCCCTTCGCGATCAAAATTGCAATCACTTTCGACCAGCATGAGCCATCTGCCCATGCTCCATGCACCAAAACAACGTTTTTTACGCCAGCCATTCGCGCCTCCATCGTTCCCATCAGAACGGGATCTTCACCCTTCGAAGATCTCCGTGGACAGCTAGGATGCGCTCCAGGTCACCCGGATGTACGTTATTTTTGTGTAACACCGATCTGTTCCCCGACCGTGACGCCCCAAAAGCAGTCCGTTCTTGTGATTTTGTCGAACCCTCGTGTCCCCATCACACATCCACTCGCGACTTCCCTCCGTAATGCTATGAAATCCGAAACGCGGGTAACGTCTTTCTCGTTTAGGTGACATGCACGACCGGATCCTCTACAAGGTGCGCTTATGACTTTTCGCAACTTCCTCTTCATCGACAACCTGCTTTCCGACATCCGCTTCGCTGCGCGCGTCTTGCTCCGCTCGCCCGGCTTCTCACTTATCGCCATCGCCACGATGGCGCTCGGCGTCGGCGCCACCACCGCCATCTACAGCGTCATCGACGCCACGCTGCTGCATCCTCTGCCATATCCGAATCCCACCGAACTCGTCTACGTCTCGGATGACCTCGACGGCGTCGGCGCACAGGATGTCGGCGTGTCCATCCCCGAGTGGAAAGACCTCGAGCGCTCCGGCATCTTCCAGTGGGTCGCGATCAACAAATTCGCATCCGTTAATCTCACCGGAGGCGCGCAGCCCGAGCGCATCTCGTTCAAGAGCGTCACCCCGAATTATTTCGCGCAGCTCGGCGTTGACCCGCAGCTCGGCCGCACATTCGATCCGCACGACCCCACGCCCGGCTACAACCTCGAAGTCGTGTTGAGCGATGGCCTGTGGCGGCGCGAATTCGCCGCCGATCCCCACGTGCTCGGCAAAACGCTGCTGCTCGACGAAGATCCATATCGCGTCGTCGGCGTCATGCCGCGCGGCTATCGCGATCTCGGTGTGAACAGCGAGCAGCGCAACACGGATGTTTGGCTGGCGGCTGGAATGTCGGGGCTGCCGTTTCCGCGGCCGCAGCGCAGTTTGCGAGTGCATCGCCAGGTCACGGCGCGCCTCAAGCCGGGCCTCTCGGTTGCCGCGGCGCAATCGCAGCTCGACGCGCTCGTCGCCTCGCTGAAGACACAATTCCCAGTCGATTATCCGGCGCAGGCACGATGGACGATTCGCCTGACGCCGCTCGGCGAAGCTATCGTTGGCAACACGCGACAAACTCTCGTTCTACTTTTCGGCGCCGTCGGTCTCGTTCTCTTGATCAGTTGCGTCAACGTCGCCAATCTTCTGCTCGCACGGGCCAGTGGTCGAGGGCGCGAGATCGCGGTTCGCCAAGCTCTCGGCGCGCAAAGCCCGCGCCTTATCCGTCAGCTGCTCACTGAGAGTTTGTTGCTTTTCCTTCTTGGTGGCATCGCCGGATTCGCAATTCTCTTGGCCGCGAAAAATCTTCTGCTGCGCCTTGTTCCAGACAGCCTTCCGACTCTCAATGACATCGGCGTCAGCTGGAACATTCTCGCGTTTGCCATTGCCGTCTCGACCGCAGCCGGAATAGTCTTCGGCCTCGCTCCCGCCTGGCTCATAAGCCGTACCGATTTGATTGAAACGCTCAAGCAGGATGGCCGCGGCTCCAAAGGCTCGCGCGGACGTTCGCGCGCGCGTCAAATTCTAGTCATCAGCGAGCTGGCGCTGTCGCTGGTGTTGATGGTCGCCGCGGGTTTGTTGCTGCGCAGTTTTTGGGATTTGTACAAAGTGCAGCCGGGCTTCAATCCCGATCGCGTCATGGCGCTGCAAACCTGGCTGCCGGGTCCCAACGATCCGAATGCGGACAAATATCTAACCGCGAAACAAGAAGCGCCGCTCGTGCGCGAGATTCTTCGCCGCAGCCGAACATTGCCCGGAGTGGAACAAGTAGCACTCGGCGACACGAGCGCACTTCCCCTGGGTCATGGCCGCGCCGATTTCAATTCGATGCCGTTAGTCCACGAAGGCTCGCTGATCAAAGACACCGAGGCTCCTCGCATCAACGGTTCCACCGTCTCGCCCGAATATTTTCAATTGTTGGGCATGACGCTCCTGCGTGGGCGCCTCTTCAACAATCAAGACATCGCGGGCGCGCCCGACGTCGCGGTTATCAATCAAGCCGCCGCGCGCGCCTTCTGGCCCAATGAAGACGCAGTCGGCAAACGCGTTCGTTTGCGCACCGGAGATCTCAGCAATCGCGAACTGCTGAAAAACGATTCCGTGTGGACCACGATCATTGGCGTGATTGCGGATGCACGCACGGAATCGCTGGCCGACGGGGTCGCGCCGCAGCTCTATCGCACCGTCTATCAGCACGAATCGAGAGATTTGACGATTTATCTTCGCGGGCAGCTCGACGCCCGCGCCATTTCGGTGCAGGTGCGCGAGCAGATCCAGGCCATCGATCCGGAGCTTCCGCTCTTTCGCGCCGAGACGCTCGATGACGTGCTCGCTTCTTCGCTATCCGTTCGGCGATTCTCGATGGAAATGGTCGCGTTCTTTGCAGCGACGGCGCTGCTACTCGCCGGCCTCGGAATCTACGGCACGATTTCTTATATCGTCAGCGAGCAAAAGCGCGAAATCGCCATTCGCCTCGCGATCGGCGCCGAACGCAGCGACATCCTCAAGATGGTGCTGCGCCGCGGACTCGCTCTAGCCGCGCTTGGTGCCGCGATCGGCGTACTCGGCGCACTCATCGTCTCGCGCCTGATGTCGAGCCTTCTCTTCGGCGTATCGCCCACCGACGTCCCTATTTTCGCTGGCGTCACCGCTATCCTCACCATCGTCGCGCTCGCCGCCAGCTACATCCCCGCCCTGCGCGCCACAAACCTCGACCCCATCACCACCCTGCGCGCTGAATAGCCGCGATCTACCGAATCGTCGGAATCTTGCCTGGCTTGGGAATCGTCAGAATCTCGACAGCAGGAAATTTGGAATCTGTGGTCATTTCCGGGGCGAACCAATCGATGTTCGTCTCTGCCACGATCCTCTGGTCGGCCTTAACGAAATCTTTGAAGTACAAATGCTTGCGGGGTTTGGGGCGCCCGTAATCCCACTCCCACAAGACTCGGTCCGCATCCCCGATTTGAAATGTGCCCTCATCCAGTTTTAGGTGCCGAGGCAACCATACGCTGAGAATCTCTTTTTGATCGAAGTGAAGCTTTAAGACTTCTTCGCTCGCCTCACACGACGTGATGGAGTGGAGGTTGTCGTACGGCCTGCCGAACCAGTTTCCCCAGAAGCGCAAAGTCCCTCGCTTGATTGTGGGCAGGTTCAATCGAATGTGATCGGCGATTTTGAGCGTTTCACTCACAACTTAAACGACCTCCGTACCTGGTCGGTCGAACCCATTAAACACCGCTTTGCTGATCGCCGCGCCAACAAGTCGCAACTACGGAACGGCCACTTCACCATTTCTGTCCCTTCGACCAGTTTCCGCTGCGGACGGTCGCCCTCTACGCTAATCACGTACCCAAGCCACATATCTGCGGAGAAGTTCGACCGATGACGCCAAATCACGAAGCGCCACGCCCTCTCCATAGCCGTGCGTATCTCCGCGGGAATCCACTGCTCGCCTCTCATCGGCGCACAAGCGCACTCAAATCACATCGTTATCTGAAATCGGGCGGTTGGGGCGACAATCACGAACTCTTTCACCAACTGGTTTTGATTTTGCTCGTCTGCTTGTTTGTGTTTGAAATCGTCGGCTGCGCCGGCGGAGTCAAAAGCGGAACCACAACAACCGGCACGGGCTCCGGCACAAATTCTGGCGGTAACGGCAACGGCGGTGGCAACACCGGCGGCACAACAACAATCCCTGCAGTTCCGACCGGCGTGATGGCGAGTGCAGGCAATGCGCAAGTTGCTGTGGTATGGACCGCCAGCACCAGCGCTACGAGCTACCACGTGAAGCGCGGTACCACGAGCGGCGGGCCGTTCACTCAAATTTCTGCACCGACCACAACAACTTTCACCGACACCGGCGTGACGAACGGAACCACTTATTTTTACGTGGTCTCTGCACTCAACTCCGCGGGCGAGAGCGGCAACTCAACCGCCGCCAGCGCGAAGCCGACCGCTCCCACGCAACCGCAATCGCAAACTCCTCCGACGCCGACCGCGCTCGTCGCCACCGCAGGCAACGCACAAATTTCTCTCACCTGGGCGATCAGCTCCGGCGCAACCAGCTATCACGTCAAGCGCGCCACCACCACCGGCGGCCCCTACACGCAAATCTCCGCGCCAACCACAAACACATTCCTCAACACCAGCCTCACCAACGGCACAAAATATTTCTACGTCGTCTCCGCGCTCAACTCGTCCGGCGAAAGCGCCAACTCCACCGAAGCGAACGCGACGCCCACCGCGCCTCCCGCAAATCAAACACCCGATGTGACCATCACCATCGATCCCACAAACACAAAACCGATCTCGCCTTACATCTACGGCCTGAATTTTTACTTCGGCGAAACCGATCCTCCGCCGATGGCCACGCTCGATCGCGACGGCGGCAATCGCTGGACCGCCTACAACTGGGAAACCAACGCCAGCAACGCCGGCAGCGACTATCTCTACGAAAACGACAGCTATCTCAGCGCCAGCACCGTCCCCGCCGAAGCCGTGCGCGGCTTCATCGCGCAAGATCAAAACAACGGCCTCGCCAGTCTCGTCACCGTGCAGATGCAAGGCCTCGTCTCCGGCGACGAAAGCGGCCCCGTGAGCACGAGCAATCCTCCCGACATGTCGCGCTTCAAAACGGTCGTCGATAAAAAGAGCACCGTCTCCGCGACGCCTTTCACCGTCACGCCTTCCACATCCGACGCCAACGTCTACATGGACGAATTCGTCTGGGCGCTCAATCAAAAACTCCCCGGAATTTTCGCCGCCAACGCAACGCATCCGACGTTCATCAGTCTCGACAACGAACCCGAACTCTGGAACTCCACGCACCTCGAAATCCAAGGTCCGAATCCGGTCACGTCCGACAACTACATCACCAAGACGATCAACCTCACCAAAGCGATCAAGGATCAATTCCCCAATGCGATCATCTTCGGCCCCGTCCACTACGGCTTTGAAGGAATTTACAGCTGGCAGGGCGAACTCAACGCCACTCCGAACGGCACAAACTGGTTCCCCGACAAATATCTGACCGCGCTCAAATCTGCCTCGACGACCTACGGCCATCCGCTCGTAGACGTCTACGACTTCCACTGGTACGCCGAAGATTACGACGCGAACGGCACGCGCATTCTCGATCTCACCGGCACGACGCTCACCGACGCGCAAGTCCAGCTCATCGTGCAGAGCCCGCGTAATCTTTGGGATCCGACGTTCAACGATCAAGGCGCTGGCAACAGCAATCCGTGGATATATCAAACGCTCGGCAACACGCCGATCAACATCCTCGGCCGCCTCCAGGCAAAAATTAACGCCGAAAACCCCGGCATGAAGCTCAGCGTCAGCGAATACGAAAGCGGCGGCTGGAATCACATCGCCGGAACCATCGCGCAAACCGACAACCTCGGCATCTTCGGCGCGCAGGGAGTTTTCGCCGCCAGCTTCTGGCCTCCCAATGGCACGTATTCGTACGCGCTTGCGGGCTTCCGCGCGTTTCGCGATTTCGACGGAGCAAACTCCGTCTTCGGCGACACGTCGCTGCAATCCACATCGAGCAACGTCGCCAACGTGGTCGTCTACGCCAGCACCGACACCACGACGCCGGGGCGCACCGTCTTCGTCGCCATCAACCGCTCAAAATCTTCGCAAGTCGTCGCCATCAACGGCGCTTCACTCAGCGGCACCGCGCATCTTTATCAAATGACCGCCGCGACCGCAGCCACGCAAGCCTCCGGCGGCAACCCGGTCGCTCCGGTAGCAGCCGGCACGCAAGCAGCTTCAAGCTCAACGCTGACAATTACGTTGCCCGGACTGAGCGTCACGACCATCGACGTCCATTAATTGTTTTACGAATTCAAAATCGCGCAAGTCCATGTAGGGGCGCAGCACTGCTGCGCCCCAGCTTGCCCGGGCGTCAAACTTTACCGCAATCTGTTTTTGTATTTCGCTTTGTGGGGGCGGAGCTTGCTCCGCCCGGCGTCAACCGAACCGCGATGTATCCGCGGATCGCACTCACGCTGTATCAAGATCCTGAATTTAAATCGCGCAAACCGTCTGGAAGAACAACCTCAATTCTTCGTCCAACAACATCAACTCGTCGGCAAATATCTTCCGCCAGCGGTATCAACAACTCTTCGCCGCGCACATCCACAACAAGAATCGGCGTCCCCGCCTGCTCCTCGCCCGTCGACTGAACATCGGTCACGCTGCCAATCAGCGACGGCGCCTCACTCATCAAACAAGGCGAAGACGCAACCGCAGCTCCGCCATCGGCGCTCAACTCAAACACCGAGCACCCCACCAAATCCTCCACAAAATATTGCCCCGCCGGCAGCACAACGCTCTGCTCAAACGGAATCAGCACATCGATCCCGCGCAACTTCTCCGCCTCGTTGATCGACGTAAAACCCTCGAACCAATACACCGCCTGCCCCGCATGATTCCGATCTACCCAAAATTCGCGCACACCCACACGCCGGGGCGCGCCGCCGCGTTCGCCATCGCTCGCGCCGTCGCCCAAATACACTTCCTTCAGCTCTTTCAATCGTTGGGGAAAATCAGTGAGGAGTTCGACCGCAACTTCGCCTTTATTGCCACGCGCGCGCAAGATGCGCGCCAACGCCACCCACTTCCGCCGCGGCGCACCTGTCGCACTCACGCTCGACTCAGCCAATCGTCAGCTCAATCTTCCAGAATTTCCAGCGTGAACCGCTTGTGCAGTTTCACCCCGGCAGCGCCGAGCAGAGTCCGCATCGCTTTCGCCGTGCGTCCTTGCCGTCCAATCACTTTGCCCAGGTCATCTTTATGTACGCGCAATTCCAGAATCGTGGCCTGCGCCCCATCAATCGACTTCACCTGCACATCGTCGGGATGGTCGACAAGAGCTCGTGCGATCGATTCGACCAGTTCCTTCATAAATCGTCCCTACACTTTCACCACAAATTCGCTGCGCGCCCGCTCGCAGAATTCTCGCCTCCGGAAATTTCATCCCCGGAAGCAGAGTAGCGCAAACACAACTCTCCCCGTGCGTAATCCCTAAGGGAAGAGACGCACTTGGGCAGCAAGAGGATGCGCGGCAGCGAAAGAAACTTCCGACCCAGCTGCATCAGAGTCCAATCAGACTCAAACCAGGGTCACAGGCGGGTGTACTTCGACAACCGTCTTACGCGATCTTCTGCAACTTGATGAAACTACGTACCGTATCGCTGGGCTGTGCGCCGACGCCGAGCCAGTGCTTGATGCGCTCCGCATCCAGCTTCAATTCCGCAGGCTTCTTCAGTGGATCGTACGTGCCCACCAATTCTACGACGCGGCCATTGCGCGGCCGGGTCTTTTCGATCACCACTACGCGGTAGTAGGGCTTCTTCTTTTTGCCAATCCGCGACAACCGAATCATCAACACAAAAATACTCCTCCTCAAGAGCCCTCTATTGTACCTACATGCCCCCGTTTGAGGCAACGCTCTATATAAGCCATTCTCCAGAGAGCAAGGTCCATGGCAAAGCGAATGGTGCGCCTGACCACCTCGAGGCGCCGATTCCGGCGACCTTAGCTTCGCTCTGTACCTAGGATAGTCCTAGGTGTATCCTAGGACTGTCCTAGGGAGAACCGATGGCGACTTTGTACGTTGAAAACTTCGATGACGAACTCTACGAAGCGCTTCGCAAGGAAGCCAAGAAGCGTCGCACCTCAATTGCGGCTGAAATCACGGCAATGGTGAAACATCATTTCCCGACAGAAGCCGAACTGGCTGCTCGACACGCTTACTTTAAGAAGCTCTCGAAGGTTTACTCGAAACCGGCGCCCAAGGGCGTGGAGATTAAGTCCACGGAAGAAGAATTACGCGAGGACCGTAGCAGGTGAACGAATATGTTTTAGATGCAAGCGTCATCGGCAAGTGGATGCTTCCTCCGGAGCACGAGGAACTTCACTTCGAAGCACGCACCTGGGCTGCACGCTATGAGCGTGGAGACTTAAGCATCATTGTCCCGGATCTGCTGTGGATTGAAGTCGCGAATATCCTCTGGAAGGCCGTTCGGAAATCCAGAATTACAAAACAGTTCGCGAAGATGGCGATTGTCGGACTTCGAGATCGAGAACTGACAACAATCGAATCGACTCCTGGCCTTCTCGACGCGGCGTTGGAGATCGCCCTCGCCTACAACACGAGCGTCTATGACAGTATCTATGTCGCGCTGGCGAAGAAAACCAACGCTCTATTGATCACGGCCGACAGAAAGCTTGCAAACGCGGTGGCTGGCAGTTATCCCGTGCGGTGGCTTGGCGCGACCTAGTGGCGACAGCTGATGCTATTGCAGGCGGTTGAGGCCGTTGAAGGCGGCGGTTTTGTAGCATTCGGCTAGGGTGGGGTAGTTGAAGACGGTGTTTTTGAAGTAGCTGATTTTGCCTTTTAGGAGCAGGACGGCTTGGCCGATGTGCAGCAACTCGGCGGCGTCTTCGCCGAAGATGTGGACGCCTAACAGCTCCAGGGTTTCGCGATGGAAGAGCAATTTCAGGCGGCCGTCTACGTGGCCGGTGATTTGGCCGCGGGCGATTTCACGGTAGTAGGCGATGCCGACTTCGTAGGGCACATCTTCATCGGTGAGTTGCTCTTCTGTTTTTCCGATAAACGAAATTTGCGGGATCGTGTAAATGCCGTAGGGATAGCCGGCGGGATCGCTATGTACATCGAGGCCGAATGCGCGCGCGGCGGCGATGCGGCCCTGCTCCATCGAGACAGAGGCGAGGCTCGGGAAGCCGATGACGTCGCCGACCGCAAAAATGTGAGGCACCGATGTACGGAAATCCTGATCGACCTTGATGCGGCCGCGATCGTCGGCGGTAAGTCCCGCCGCGGGTAAATCCAGAGGCTCCACATTGCCTGCGCGGCCCACCGCGTAGAGCAATGCATCGGCGACAATACGTTTTTTGCTGGCGAGATTCGCGGCGACTTTTCCGTCGGGCAATTCCTCGACGCTTTCGACCTCTTCGCTGAGGCGCATCGTCGCCCGCCGGTCGCGCATGTGGTAGCTGAGCGCTTCCACCATTTCGGTGTCAGCAAACTCCAGCAGTCGCGGCCGCTTTTCGACGATGATCACGCGCACGCCGAGCGTGGCAAACATACAGGCATATTCGACGCCGATCACGCCGCCGCCGACCACGATCAAAGTGCGCGGCACCTGCGGCATCGACAAAATCTGGTCGCTATTAATAATGTTGCGCCCGTTGATCGGCACCTTCGGATTCACGGCGGGCTTCGTCCCCGTCGCCACGATCACAAATTCGCCCTCAAGTTCGGCGAAACCATTGTTGTTTTCCACGCGCAGATGATGCGGGTCGAGGAATTTCGCCATTCCGTGATAGATATCGACGCCGTTGCGCTTGAGCTGATCCTGAATCACCGAAACTTCGTTTTCGATCACGCGCTGCACGCGAAAATTCAGATCGGCCATCGTGATCTGATCTTTTGAGTGATAGTTCGCACCGTAAAAGCTCTGATCGTAGAACCCGGAAAGATGCAGGACCGCTTCGCGCATCGTTTTGCTGGGGATCGTGCCGGTGTTGATGCAAACGCCGCCCATCGATTGCTTTTCGACGAGGGCCACGCGCTTGCCTGCTTTGACCGCGTTGATCGCGGCGCGCTGCCCGCCGGGACCCGAACCAATAACGATCAGCTCATACGGCTGCATTTATATTTTCCTGTGTGTCAGATTCGTCCGGTGGGGAGTGGGGCCGGCATTCACTTCTGGAGCAGTATAGACGACCTGCGCGGCCACGAGTGGCCGCGTGCGCGGAGAATCAACAGCACCTGAGGCAATTCGCATCAAATGCTCCTGCACCGAGAATCCATGCCCGTTGCGCACGGAACGAGGACGAGAGTATGTGCCGTCGGAGTTGAGAATGCGAGCTTTGCGGGTATCGGCGAGATAGGGCGCCAGAATCTCGTTGCAGATCCGCCCGGCGATTTGCGGATCCTTGACCGGAAACATCGCTTCGACGCGGTCGTAAAGATTGCGCGGCATCCAGTCGGCGCTGCCGAGATACAGCTCGGGCTTGCCGCCATTCTCGAAGAAATAGATGCGGCTGTGTTCGAGGAAGCGGCCGACGATGCTGCGCACCTTGATCCGGCTGCTCAGTCCGCGAACTCCCGGGACCAGCGCGCACTGGCCGCGCACGATCAGATCGATTTCCACGCCTGCTTGCGACGCGCGATACAGCGACTGAATTACCGGCGGATCGACGACGGCGTTCATCTTGACGATCATGCGCGCCGGGCGGCCGCGCCGAGCGTGGCGCGCTTCGCGATCGATCATCGAGATCACCGTTTTTGCCATATCACGCGGCGCGATGATCAGCGGCTTGTAGTGCGGCTGTTCGGAGTTCGCCGTCAGAAAATTGAAAACGTCGTGAACCGCCGATGTGATTTCTTCATCGCCCGTGAACAGGCTGAAGTCGGTGTAGAAACGCGCAGTGGAGGGATTGTAGTTGCCTGTTCCAAGATGCGCGTAGCGGCGGATTTTTCCATCGGGATCGTTGCGCACGATGAGCGCGAGCTTCGCATGCGTTTTTAGGCCGGCGAGACCGTACGAGACCTGCACGCCCGCGTCTTCCAGGCTGCGTGCCCAGTGAATGTTAGACGCTTCGTCAAAGCTGGCTTTTAGCTCGACGACGACCGCCACTTCTTTTTTTCCCGCCGCATCGAGCAGCGCTTCCGCAATCGGTGAATCGGTGTTCGTGCGATAGAGCGTCTGCTTCATCGAGAGGACGCGAGGGTCGCTGCTCGCCGTGTCGAGAAAATGAACGACGGTGTCGTAGGATTCGTACGGGTGATGAACGAGGTAGTCCTGGTGACGTATCGCTTCAAACATCGAATCGGCGTCGTGGCCGATGCGGATTTGCTTCTGCGTGAACGGCGGATATTTCAGATCGGGCCGCGGCGTCTCCTCATAGAGATGAAAGAGCCTCTGGATATTGACGGGGCCGCGCACGCGAAATACCAGCGATTCGTCGAGCTCAAACTCTGAGACGAGCCGCTCGACGATTTCGGGATGCGCGCCTTCTTCAATTTCCAGGCGGACGGCGACGCCTTTGCGTCGTTGCGCGACCTGAGAGTCGATCGTTTCGAGCAGCGTGCGCGTTTCTTCCTGCTCCAGGTAAAGATTGCTGTTGCGCGTTACGCGGAATGCGGTGGAAGCGATGATGTCGTAGCCGCGATACAGCTTCGAGGCATAAGTCGAAATGATGTCCTGCAAGAATCCGTAGTGGACGGTGCCGTCTTCTGTCGGAAGCCGCAACAACCGCGGAACCGTGCGTGGCACGGTGAGTACACCGAAGTATGGCTTGCCGTTTCCGTTGCGCTTTTTTTGTAGAAGGAATGCGATGCAGAGAGCTTTGTTGAGAACGTGCGGAAACGGATGCGACGGATCGACCGTGACCGGAGTAAGCATCGGATAGACGCGGCGATCGTAAAAATTCTTCGTGAATTTCAGCGTCTTCGCGTCGAGTTCGCCGGTGGACGTGACTTTGATGTTCTGCTTCGCCAGCGCCGGCAGCAGTTCGTCGTTCCAGCATTTGTATTGGTCGCGGACGAAGACATGCATCGCCGCCGATATCTTTTCGAGTTCCTGCTCGGTCGTCAGTCCGTCGGGACTGATCTCGGTTGAACCGTGTTCGATCCGTTGCAGAAAGCTTGAAACTCGGATTTCGACGAACTCATCTAGGTTATTGGCGGTGATCGCCAGGAACTTGACGCGCTCGAGCAGCGGGTTGCCGATATCACGCGCTTCCTCGAGCACACGGCGATTGAATTCGAGCCACTCTACGTGGCGATTGAGATAGTGGCGCGGATCGTCGAGCACTTGGCGTTTCATAAGGGTCTCTTGTTTGGGACGCAGAGAAATAGCGCAACGGTGTTACGGGCTGATGAATGCTGCATGGGCATTCGGCCCCGAGTGGCCCTGGTGATATGCTGCGGCGGCGCAGCGTTCAGTCCGGGAGGATACAGCCCATGCGAATCGCGCGATTTTTCGCTTTGGATAGCTTCGCTCTTGCTGCTTTGGCGTTGCGGTGGCGCTGAGCGTTCATGTGCGTGGAGCGAGCCTTCCCAAGAAGGTGCGGCCGAGGGGCCGGCTGAGGACCCGATGATACCCAAAATAGAGGCTATCTTCGCGCCTTTGAGCGATGCGAGTTCGCCGGGCGTGGCGGTGCTGGTGCGGCGCGGGGGCCGCACGGTTTTTGAGAACGGGTACGGTGTTCGCGATCTGAATTCGCGCACGGCGATCGATGCCGGAAACGAATTTTCGGCTGGCTTCCTGCACAAAACAATTTACGGCAATGGCGATCATGCTGCTCGTGCATGACAAGAAGTTGAAATATGAGCAGAGCCTCGCCGAGATTTTTCCGGAGTTTCCCGCTTACGGCGCGCCGATCACGATCCATGGTTTGCTGCACCACATTTCCGGCATTCCCGACTATGAAACGCTGATGGAGCAGGAAGAAAAAAGCGGCGGGCGAAAGTGGACGGAAGAAAATCAGATTCACGATGCGGATGTGCTTGGCGCTGCTGGAGAAAGAGCACATGACGCAGTTTGCGCCGGGAACGAAATGGGCGTACAGCAATTCGGGATACGTCGTGTTGGGATTGGTCGTGGCGAAAGTTTCGGGAAAAAGTTTTGGCGAATTTTTGCACGAGCGAATTTTTGCTCCGCTGAAAATGGATCAGACGATTGCATACGAGAAAGGGAAAAACGAAGTTGCGAATCGCGCGTTCGGGAATTCGCGCGAAGGCGGCGCCTGGAAACAGACCGATCAGAGTTCGACTTCGGCGACGCTGGGCGACGGCGGAGTGTATTCGTCGGTGCGCGATCTGGCGAAGTGGGATGAAGCGCTGGCGAAGCACACGCTCCTGAGCGAAATGGAAATGCGCGCGGCGCTGACGCCGGCAACGCTGGTGGGCGGCGCGAAACCTGCGTGGCCCGCGGGTCAGGATCGCACTGCGGGAACTCCGGTGGCGTACGGCTTCGGCTGGTTTCTCGATCCGTATCGCGGGCATCCGCGCATGTGGCATTACGGAGATACGATGGGATTTCATACTTACATTGAGCGGTTCGGCGCGAGCGCGACGGAAAGCGGGCGGCCGGATCAAGATGCGATGTCGATCGTTGTGCTTGTGCAATCGGACCGATCTCGATCCGGAGGCGCTCGCTGCGAAGGTCGCAGATTTGTATTTTGCAAAGCCGAAGTAGGCTTTGCGAGTTTCAGGGGCTGAAGCCCCTTTCTTCCTTCTTTCAATGTCGGACCTGAAGGTCCGACCCACAAAACGAGTAAGCGGATGAGATTGTGAAAAACGCCTGCTGGAAAACAGATCTCCTACGCTGACGCTCGGCAATCGGGTTACAAAGCGGAGGCTCCGCTTTGCAAATCGTGCCGGATTGGGGACGGACAAGCAGCCGGGCGGATCAGCCCATGCCGGCGAGTTTGCCCAGGCCTTTCATTTTGGCGCGGGCGGCCATGGCGCCGTATTGCTTCATCATGGTGCGCATTTGTAGATATTGCTTGAGGACCTGGTTTACTTCCTGAACGGTCGTGCCGCTTCCGGCGGCGATGCGCTTGCGGCGCTTGCCGTCGATGACGTTGTGATCGCGGCGCTCCTGATTGGTCATGGAGCTGATGATGGCTTCGACTTGTTTCAGCATGCCTTCATCGACCTTGGCATCTTTGGGAAGGTTGGCGAGCGGGCCGACTTTCGGAAGCATGTCCACCAATTGTTCGAGCGGGCCCATCTTGCGGATCTGTTTTAACTGATCGCGAAAATCTTCGAGCGTGAATTCTTCTTTGCGGAGCTTGCGTTCGAGCTCCATCGCGGCTTTTCGGTCGACGGATGCTTCGGCGCGTTCGATGAGCGACATCAAGTCGCCCATGCCGAGGATGCGAGAGACGATGCGCTCGGGGAAGAAGCCTTCGAGTGCGTCGTATTTTTCGCCGAGGCCGACGAATTTTACGGGCGCGCCGGTAACTTTGCCGATCGAGAGAGCGGCGCCGCCGCGGGCGTCGCCGTCGAGCTTGGTGAGAATGATGCCGGTGAGGCCGAGGCGTTTGTGAAATTCGCCGGCGGATTTGACGGCGTCCTGACCGATCATGGCGTCGGCGATGAAGAGAATTTCGGTGGGCTGCAATTCTTTTTTGAGATTGGTTAGCTCGTTCATCAATTCGTCGTCGATGTGCAAGCGGCCGGCGGTGTCGACGAGGATGACGTCGCTGGCGGAGAGTTTAGCTTCCTTGATGGCGCCGCGAACGATTTCGAGCGGCTTGTCGGTGCCTTTGCCGGGCCAGATCGCGGTGCCGACCGCTTTGGCAACCTGGGCGAGCTGTTCGCGCGCGGCGGGGCGGTAGACGTCGGTGGAGACGACGAGCGGGCGATGGCCGTTGTTGTGAAGCCATTTGGAAAGCTTGCCGGTGGTGGTGGTCTTACCGGAGCCTTGCAGGCCGACGATCATCCAGACGGAAGGCGGCTTGGAGGCGTAGAGAGGCTTGGCGTGTTTGCCGAGCATCGCGGTGAGCTCGTCGCGAACGGTCTTGACGACTTGCTGGTCGGGCGAGAGCTGGAGCATGACTTCGCTGCCGATGGCTTTTTCGCGGATGTTGGCGAGGAGTTCGTCGGCGACACCGACGTTGACGTCGCCTTCGAGCAGGGCTTCGCGAATTTCGGCGAGAGCGGCGTCGAGGTGCTCTTCGGTGAGCTTGCCCTGGCCGCGTAGATTTTTAAAAGTGCGCTGGAGCTTTTCTGTAAGGTTCTCAAACATTTTTTGTTGACCTATTCGATGTGTTTAGCCGGCTCCTCAAGAATAGCAGGGTCGAGGAAATGGGTCGCGCGCCGGGGAGATGGGAGTCGGCGGGAGTGGCAACAGGGAGCGTGAAGCGATGGGTTTCGCCTGAGATTCGCTTTTGAGGGGTATACCCCGCTATGTTTTTCAAAGAGTGTGCAAGTCATTGATTTTAAGTCCGTTGCGAGACTACGGAAAATGGGAGTGTGGATATGATTGTGGACGTTGGGGTTAGGAGATCGTGAGGTTCGAAAGTTTGCGGGTCTGGTGGGGTGTGGCGACGAATGGAGAGGTAAAACGGGAGCCACCTCGGGAGTATAGCATGATTTAACTGATTGTCAAATGGTTACTTAATTCGAATCATGTTCCAAAATGGGAAAAATTGGGTGGGGCGGACAGAGCGCAGGGACATGGAAGAAAGGCCGGAGAGAGATAATGCAGAGACGCAGAGGGCACAGAGGAGCGCGGAGATGTTCGTAGGAAATCCAAGGCGGGTCGATCGTGCGGACGGTGGGGCGCAGCAGTGCTGCGCCGCGTACAAAATCGAAATGGCGACTGTGATTGAGGTGACAGGATTTTGACTGCCGATACAGGGATTAAGGGAGGGGGGTGCAGGATTTATGGCATTTCTCGCGGAGCGGAGCGGGATTTATCGTAGGGTCTCGGCTACTGGTACTGCTGCTGGTTCGTCCCCACCTACGAGCGGTTTGCCTCAAGTTCAATAGCTGAAAGTCTGAGGAGTTCTTCCGTGCCTATTAATTTGCCGTCACCGCGTTGCCCGACTTGCCGAAGCAGTGCGTTCGCCGATCGCGAAGAAAGGGAGTGTTGGAGAGGACACTGCTGACGGCGGCATTTGTGAGGCCGTTCCGTTGTGTGGAGTGCGGGTGGAGATTTTTGCGGCCGACGTTGCGTGCGAGTTTTGCGACGCAGCAGGCGGTGTTTTCGAGCCGGATGACGCCGAAGTATACGGCGCAACCGGAAGCGCGTGGCGGGGAGGCGGGGCAGTTGAGTTTGCATCTTGGAGTAGACGCGGCCGTAGGTGCGTTGCGGGTAGTTGGGCGGATGAAGGTTAAGGCTGAGATCCTTCGCTTCGCTCAGGATGACAGCGCGAGCATGCTGATACAGGTCGTGCAAGTAAGCAGTGTCGGAATTAAACCTCGG
Source organism: uncultured Acidobacteriota bacterium (assembly GCA_963850795.1). Taxonomy (GTDB): domain Bacteria; phylum Acidobacteriota; class Terriglobia; order Acidiferrales; family UBA7541; genus Acidiferrum. The sequence goes on from CAWKNS010000028.1 coordinate 64,908, forward strand.
TTTGAATTTCCTTTTTTAGAGAGCGGATTGCGGGTTCGTTGCGTTTGTAGAATGTCCATTGCTTGATTCGCTTGGCGCGGATCAATCCTGCCTGAACCAAAATTTTTAAATGTTCGCTGGCGGTGGGCTGGCTGACGCGGAGCTTTTTTGCGATCAGCAGGCCGCAGACGCCGTCTTTGATCAGGTCGCCGTCGATTTGCGGGGGGAAGTGTTTTTTGGGTTGGCGGAGCCAGGCGAGGATTTGGAGGCGGCTGGGATTGGAGAGGGCGCGGAAGCGAGGAGGTGAGAGTCATATTGGGAGTTGGCTAAGTGGCTAAGAATGGTAGCATGGGCGGGAGACAGATTGGCGGGAGATTTGAATCGCTGGCGAACGGATGGGGTTGGGCGGGTTGAATCTAAACGCCGCACCCTCGAAACCGGAGGGTGCAGCGCACCCAAATGCCGCAAGAGTGGGAGGAGTTTTGTGATTGATCGGGAGAGGATTGGGGAAGTGGAGAGGGTGATTCGGCCGTATGTGCGAAGGACGCCGGTGATTGAGGTCGATGCGGGGGATTTTGAGGTGCGGCGCTGCGCGGCAACGGTGCGAGCGGCGGCGGGCGTGTTGCGGGCGAGCGGACCGTTGGCGCTGAAGCTGGAGTTGATGCAGCATGGGGGGTCGTTTAAGGCGAGGGGGGCGTTTGCGAATTTGTTGTTAAGGGAGGTGCCGGAGGCGGGGGTGGTGGCGGCTTCGGGCGGGAATCATGGGGTGGCGGTGTCGTATGCGGCGATGAAGCTAGGGATTCGGGCGAAGATTTTTGTGCCGAGCGTGGCTTCGCAGGAGAAGGTGGACCGGATTCGGGCGAATGGGGCGGAACTGGTGATTGGCGGCGAGCGGTACGCGGATGCGCAGGCGGCGAGCGAAATCTGGCGGGCGGAATCAGGCGCGATGATGGTGCATCCGTACGATCAGGAAGAGACGATGCTGGGGCAAGGGTCGGTGGGGCTAGAGTTTGAGGAGCAGGCACCGGAGATCGATACGTTATTGGTCGCGGTGGGCGGAGGCGGGCTCATTGCGGGGATTGCAAGCTGGTACGCGGGGAAGATCAGGATCGTGGGAGTGGAGCCGGAGACGGCGCCGACGTTGTGGAATGCGATGCGTGCGGGGAAGCCGGTGGACAGCGAGGCGGGCGGGGTGGCGGCGGATTCGCTGGCGCCGAAGCGGGTGGGGGAGCTGATGTTTCCGATCGCGCAGAAATTTGTGGAGCGGGTGGTGTTGGTGAAGGATGACGCGATTCGGGATGCGCAGAGGGCGTTGTGGAGGGTGATGCGGGTGGCGAGCGAGCCGGGAGGGGCGGCGGCGATGTCGGCGGTTTTGTCGGGTGCGTATGTTCCTGAGAAGAATGAGAAGGTTGGAGTTCTGGTTTGTGGGGGGAATACGACGGCGGTTGATTTTGGGAGATGAGGTTGGCGCGAGGAAATGGGGCGGAGTTTGCTTCGCGGGTTGTTCGGTAGAGAGGGTATGGAAAACCCGCACCCTCTAAAATCTGAGGGTGCGGCACCCGGCGTGACCGGATCGATCTCGCGGACTTGGGGCGCAGCGGTGCTGCGCCCGTACATGAGCGAGGATGGTCGGCGGATGGCGGTCGAATTGGAGTGGGGTTTCATTTTGGGATTTTGGTTGCGGTTGTTGAGGTGAGTGGTTCCTTCCTGGTTCGAAAAACAGTGAGTTGAGAGCGATTCGTTAGCGGATTCCGAGGTGGTTTCGGAATGTGGGTTGCTGATAGCGCTCATGCGGGCCGAGGTGTGCGCTCTCGGTTCTCGCGATGATCGCGGCAAGCATCTTTGGAAAAGCACAGGGCACACACGGGAGAGGCGGTATCGAAGTTGGAATTGGGAGGAGCTATTCAGGCGTACGGGAATTTGGCGGTGACGGCATCTGAAGCGAGAGGGATGCGGTGACGGTACGGGTCAAGATTTTTGTGATTTTGGGGGTGATGGCGGCGGCGATGCTGGCGGCGCTGTATCTGGCGTCGGACTATGTGATTTTGAGCCGGTTTATCGCGCTGGAACGGTTGAACACGCAAGAGACGATGAACGTGGTGCGCGAAGGATTCAACGACGACCTGGAGAAGCTGGACAAATCGAATGTCGGATTTGTCGGTTTACGACGGGACGTGGGAGGCGATGGCGTCAAAGAACGGCGCGAAGATCAAAGAGTTCATCTACGCGTTGCTGGCGGACAGCAAAGGCGGATGGCAAGCGCAACAGATGATCGAGTACGTGATTTTCACTAACGCGGCGGGACAGGTGGTGTGGGCGACGGGATACGAAGCAGCGAGCGAAGGAGCGAGGGAGGTGCCGGCGGAATTACTGGCACCATGTGCACGCGGGAGACGCGCTGCTGAATTTTCGAACTACCGCACGACAAAGTACGCGGGTTGATGGTGCTGAAAGACGGAGCGCTGCTGATCGTGTCGCGGCCGATCGTGAAGACGAACCGCGACGGGCCGATACAAGGGGCGCTGGTGACGGCGCGACGGCTGGACGAACGAGCGATGCAGCGGCTGAGCGAAAAAACGCACGAAGCGTTGTCGGTGTTTCCGTTTGCGTCGGAAGATGCGCCGGATGATGTGGCGGACGCGCGCGGACATTTGTTCGCATCGGGTTCGGCGTACGTGCGGTACGCGAACGATCAGCGGATCGACGGCTACATCATGCTGAAGGACGTGTATGCGCAGCCGGCGATCGTGTTGCGCGCGGACATTCCACGCGCGATTTACGGGCAGGGGCGGCGGAGCCAACTTTATTTCGGCGCGCTGATGGTGCTGATCGTTCTGTGCTGCGCGATTACGACGGACTGGATGCTGTCGAAATCGGTGAGTTCGCGGCTGGAGGCGCTGAGCACGAGCGTCGGGGCGATCGCGGCGAGCAGCGACATGGCGGCGCGCGTGACGTACAGCGGGAAGGATGAGATCAGCTCGCTGGGCGCGGGAATCAACTACATGCTGGATTCGATCCAGACGTTTCAGGAGCGACGTCAGAGAGCGGACGAGGACCATCGAGAAGAATTGGTGGACGCGAAACTGGCGGCGGAAGAAGGAAGCCGGGCGAAGAGCGAATTTCTGGCGACGATGAGCCACGAGATTCGAACGCCGATGAACGGCGTGATCGGGATGAGCGAGACTGCTGCTGGATACGGAACTGACGCGCGAGCAGCGCGAAATGCTGATGATGGCGAAGACTTCGGCGGACTCGCTGCTGGCGCTGCTGAACGACATCCTGGATTTTTCGAAGATCGAGGCGGGAAAACTCGATCTGGAGACGATCGATTTCAGTTTGCGCGACTCGATGGAAAACGTGTTGCGCGTGCTGAGCGTGCAGGCGCACCAGAAGAAGCTGGAGCTTTCGTGTCACGTGCTGCCGGATACGCCGGACCGGTTGCGCGGAGATCCGACGCGGCTGCGGCAGATTTTGATGAACCTAGTGGGGAATGCGGTGAAGTTTACGGCGAAGGGCGAAGTGGCGGTGCGCGTGGAGTGCGAAGAGGATGGCGAAGAGAGCGTGCTGCTGGGATTTGCGGTGCGCGACACTGGGATTGGAATTCCGGCGGAGCAGCAGGCGACGGATTTTTCAGGCGTTCACGCAGGCCGATGGATCGACGACGCGGACGTATGGAGGAAGCGGACTGGGGCTGGCGATTTGTTCGAAGCTGGCGGAGTTGATGGGCGGGGCGATTCGCGTGGAGAGCAAGCTGGGAGCGGGGAGCACATTTTCATTTTCGCTGCGATTTTCGCTGCAGAAGGGAGCGGCTGCGGCAGCTCGAAACCGTCGCTGGATGCGTCGATGCTGCGCGGCATGACGGTGCTGATCGTCGACGACAATGCGACGAACCGGAGTAATTTTGAAAGAGCTGGCGCTGAAATGGGAGATGAAGCCGACACTCTGTGAAAGCGGCGAAGAGGCGCTGACGCTGCTGGAATATGCGCATTCGCAAGGGACGCCGTTTCCGTTGGTGCTGCTGGATTCGCAGATGCCGGGGATGAGCGGATTCGAAGTGGCGGAACATTTGAAGGAGAAGCCGCAGCTGGGTCACGCGATGGTGATCATGCTGACGTCGGCGGGGATGCGTGGAGAAGGGGCGCGATGCCGGGCGCTGGGAATTCGCGCGTATTTGCCGAAGCCGGCGCGGCGGGCGGATTTGCTGGAGGCGATGAAATTGATTTTGAGTTCGCCTGGCGGGCGCGGCGGTGGTGATGGAGCGGCATCGGATTCAGGGTTGGGTGTGGGCGGCGGATTGGGATTGGTGACGGTGCACACGCTGCGCGAACGGCGGACGCAACTACGCGTGCTGGTGGCGGAAGACAATGCGGTGAATCAGACGCTTGCGCGGCGACTGCTGGAGAAGCGCGGGCATACGGTGGTGATCGCGGAGAATGGGCGCGCGGCACTGGATGCGATGGAGCGGGACGCGTTTGATTTGATTTTGATGGATGTGCAGATGCCGGTGCTGGGCGGGCTGGAGGCGGCTTCGTGCATTCGGGAGCGGGAGCGGATTGCGGGAGGGGGCATGAGGATTCCGATTATTGCGTTGACGGCGAATGCGATGGCGGGGGATCGGGAGAGGTGTATTGGGTCGGGGATGGATGAGTATTTGACGAAGCCGATTCAGGCGAGGGATTTGTTTGCGGTGATGGAGAGGGTGATGGCGGGGCAGAGCGAGCGCGAAGTAATGAAGCAATGAAGTAAAGATGGAAAAACAAAGTCGAGATATGAATCGTGCGCGTATTGGAGATCGAAGAGAGGTTCTCCACTACGCGAGCCGACGCGCTCACAGGAAGTGAGCGCGAAAGAAAAAGCGTCGGCTCGCTCCGGTCGGAATGACAAGTTTTTAACTTGGCGGCGAAAAAGTTGACGTGAGTTTTTCGGTACACCGTAGAACAGACGAAAGAAAAAACGAATAGGTTGAGGTTGCGGCTGGGCAAGCTGGGGCGCAGCAGTGCTGCGCCCGTACATGCCACGCGAATCGGCGCGATCGCGATTGGAACTAGATGGGGCGGCGGATGTTGAGTTTGCGCATGCGGGCTTGGAGGGTGGTGCGCTTCATGCCGAGGACGGCGGCGGCGCCTTTGGGGCCGGCGATGCGCCATTCGGTTTGGCGGAGGGCGCGGAGGATGTGCTGACGCTCGGCTTCTTCGAGCGTGGCGACTGGCGCGGCGGCGGTGCCGCCTGGATGCGGTGGAGTGAAAATGCTGCCGTCGGAGGGGATGTCGGTGGGAACGTCGCTGACGGAGAGCGTGGCTTGCTTTAGCTCGGAGAGCGGGACGCGGAGTTCTTTGCCGGGGCTGAGGAGCACGGCGCGCTCGATGAGATTTTCGAGCTCGCGGATATTTCCGGGCCACGCGTAATTGACGAGCGCGTCCATCGCGTCGGCGGGAACGTACTGCGACGGTTTTGTTGAGGCGGCGGCTGAAATTCTGGACGAAGTAGCGGACGAGGAGGGGACGTCTTCGCGGCGTTCGCGCAGCGGCGGAATCTGAATGGGAAAAACGTTGAGGCGATAGTAGAGGTCGCTGCGAAATTCGCGGTCGGCGACGAGGCGCGCGAGGTCGCGATTGGTGGCGGCGACGACGCGGACGTCGACGGTTTGCGTGCGATTGCTGCCGAGGCGTTCGAATTCCTGTTCCTGCAGGACGCGGAGGAGTTTTGGCTGCAGCTCGAGCGGGATGTCGCCGATTTCGTCGAGGAAAAGCGTGCCGCGATCGGCGAGTTCGAAGCGGCCGATCTTTTGGTTGATGGCGCCGGTGAAGGCGCCGCGTTCGTGGCCGAAGAGTTCGGCTTCGAGCAGGCCGGAGGGAATGGCGGCGCAATTCACTTTGACGAAGGTGCGCTCTTTGCGCGGGCTGAGATTGTGGACGGCGCGCGCGATGACTTCCTTGCCGGTGCCGGTTTCGCCGAGGATGAGGACGGTGCTGCCGGCGGGCGCGACGAGTTCGACCTGGGCCATGACGCGGCGAATCGCGGGGCTGTCGCCGACGATTTCTTCGAAATTGTAGGCGCTGCGGATTTCTTCTTCGAGATAGAGCTTTTCTTCGGCGAGTTTTGTTTTCAGCGCGTCGATTTGTTTGAAGGCGATGGCGTTTTCGACGGCGATGGCGATTTGCGCGGCGACTTGCTCGACGAGTTCGATGTCGGCGGGCGTGAAGCCGTCGGTGCGGCGGCTGGCGAGATTGAGCGAGCCGAAAGTGCGGCCGCGATTCGTGAGCGGGATGCAGCAGATAATCTGCATGCCTTCGGAGCGGAGGAGGCGGACGACTTCGCTGGAGTACTGATCCATTTCGGCGCCGCGCGCGATGAGCGTGCGATTTTCGATGATGGCGCGGCCGGCGGGAGAGGATTCGCGCGGGATGGTGAGCTCGGCCTTGATGAGCGACTGGCGGCCGGGAAAATCGAGCGCGTGAATTTTGAGCAGGCCGTTGGCGGGATCGAGAAGGGCGAGGCTGGTGTAGTCGTGATGAATGACGCGCTGGAGCGTGGAGACGATGCCGCGGAAGAGTTCGTGGTCTCGAGGCTGGTGACGAGGACGTTGTTGACTTCGAGCAGGACGCGGAGGCGATCGCGTTCGCGGGCGAGCTGCGTTTGATAGGCCTGCGAAGTTTCGAGATTGAGCGCGTTGTCTACGGCGACGGCGACCTGGCAGGCGACGCGCTTCATGAAGGCGAGTTCGCTGTCGTCTTCGGTGATGCGGCGCGGAATGATGCGGCCGAAACCCATGGCGCCGAGACGGCGCTGCGCGGTGGTGAGCGGGACGAGCGCGAAGCTGCGGACGCCTTCGTCGCGGAGGCGCTGCATGAATTCGGGGTAGCGCTCTTCTTCGGCGGTGTCGCTGACGATGAAAGTTTCCTGAGTACGCCAGACTTGGCCGGACGGATGGCCGTCGATGGGAGATTCGGCGCCGATGTGTTTGTCGTGAGGGATGCGCGTTTCGAGAATGTGGAGGCGCATGACGTTGCGAGCGGGATCGTGGAGAGTGAGCGTGAGGAAATCGAAATCGACGACGGTGTGGAGGCGCTCGGAGAGATCGTGGAAGAGTGCGGTGAGGTCGCGCTGTTGGGAGATGGCTTCGCTGACTTCGAGGAGGGCTTCGAGCTGGCGGCGGGAGTGTTCGTGGGGCTCGGGGGCGGTGGTCTGGCGGAGCGCTGGGATGAGGTTGCGGGCGCTGTGGCGACGGCGATGCTCGCGGGCGGCGAGCTGGGGTTGCGGAGTTGCACCGGTGGCGGCGGGCATCGATTCGGGCGAAGTGATGACCGGGTCCGGCATATGACAAGAATAGCATCCGGGTTGGCGGGGGCTCAACCGGGCGGTGCTGTGTGGACTGTGGTGAGCGGAGAGCGTGTTGTTGAGTGCGTGCGTTGAGGCGCTACTTTTTCGGCTTGGATGACGATTGATTGGTGGGCTTCGCCGATCCAGCCGGGAGGGTCACTCGCGGGGAAGGATTCTTCGGAGGCTTCCTCGACGGGATCGACGGTGGGACGTCTGCACGTTCGGATTGGCGTGGCGTTCGGGTGATGATGGATTTTGCTTTTTAGCTGGCTCCGGCATAGTCGAAATCATAGCGCTAGGAGTGAGCGGTGGGGCATACAGCGAAATGTGCATATCAGGCGACGGCGGGAGGCGTAGGAATCAGGAGCGAGGATGTATAGGAGGAATGGTAGGCTCGTGGGGACTCGAACCCCAGACCTCCACCGTGTCAAGGTGGCGCTCTAACCAACTGAGCTACGAGCCTACTGGCGCGGAAACGTGCGGTGTGGCGACCACCAATTCTACAGTACGTTCACCGGTTCACAATTGGTGTGAGACTCTGTTTTTGGGCTCGCTGACGGTCGGATTGGGGGCTGGGGCCGTCCGAAATCGTGGATGAGTGCGGCGGCGAGGAACTCTTTGCGCATCGGTGGGCGGGCATCGGGTAGGATGAGCGGATGCAAGTGACGATTGATGATGGGTTGAGACGGAAGTGTCCGCGGGCGGCGCTGGGGTGCGTTACGGCGTCGGTGGAGGCGCCGGCTGCGCCGGCCGAAATTGGTGGCGCTGATGCAGCAGCGCGTGAATGAAATTTTGAAGCTGCCGTTTCCGCGCGGAGTGCTGGAGGCGCCGGAGATTGTGGCGACGCGCGCGGCTTATAAGGCGCTGGGGAAAGATCCGGCGCGATATCGGGGGAGCGCGGAGGCGTTGCTGCGGCGCGTTGTCGGCGGCAAAGGGCTGCCGCAAATTAACGCGGTGGTGGATTCGATCAATCTGGTGTCGGTGGAGAGCCGGTTTTCGATCGGGCTCTACGATCTGGTGAACGTCGAGGGTGACATTGTTTTTCGCGCGGGGCGCAGCGGGGAAACTTATAAGGGAATCGGGAAATATGATTTGAATCTGGAGGGGCTGCCGGTGTTTGCCGACGCGCGCGGGCCGCACGGGAGTCCGACGAGCGATTCGGAACGGACGATGGTGACCGGCGAGACGCGGCGGGTGATTGCGATCATCATTTCGTTCAGCGGCGATGAAATCGTGGAGCGGTGGACGCAGCGGCTGGTGAATATTTTTCAGTTGTATGCGTCGGGGACGTACTGCGCGCAGTCGGTCGTGAGGTAAGGAAGCGGTTTTACGGGGCGGGATTGGAATTCTGCGCACTGAAGTTTCTGCGGCCTATTTGCAATTCTTTTTCGCAATCATTCTTCATTTCATTGTGTTGGTCACGGCGATCTTTTGGCCGTCGTGTGCGAACTCGACGGGACCTGCGTACGATGCGTGGATGGAGCGCAGGACTTCGGCTGAACGGCTTTCTACGACCGGCGGAATGTGGCTGAGCAGAACGCGTTTGGCGTTCGCGGCTTTTGCGGCTTCGCCGAGTTGTTTCGGCGGGGTGTGGAGCGTCAGCAGGATTGCTGGCGTGTCGGGCGGATCGAGAATTGCGGCGTGGACGATGAGGAGATCGGTGTCTTTCGCGAGCTTCTCGAGATTCGCGAGCGCGGATGCGTCCATGTCGCCGGCGAACGTGATGCTTTGATTTTTGAACTCGACGCGGTAGGCGACCGAAGGGCAGTCGCCGTGATGCGTGGCGATTTCGCGGATGTGTAAGTCGCCCTCGGAAAAGATTTCTGTTTCCGGGGTGTTCAGCGCGTTGGGTAGATCTTTTCCGTCGATCGTTTCTTCGACGCCGAAACCTCGCTGGTATTGGTAAATTCCGCCGCGATCGAAAATCAGATGCAGGAATTTTGTCGTGCTGGGGAATTCGCCGCCGGCGTCGGGGCCGAAGACGTGGTAGGTGATCGGATCGTCGGCGGAAAGCGAGCGCGCGTTGAAGACGGATGGCAAATCGGCGCTGTGGTCGATGTGGAGATGCGTGAGAAGCACGACGTCCATTTTGTCGAGATCGAGATCGAGTTTGCCGATTTCGACGAATGCGCCGGAACCGGCGTCGATGAGAACGCGCGGGACGCCCGCGATCGAGACGATGTAGCTGGTTTCGCCGCGTCCGGTGGCGCGCGGGCCGCCGGAGCCGAGAACGATCAATTCCATTGCGGGGTGAATGGCGTGCGTTTGGGTCGCGCGGTGCTGCGCTTTGTTTTGTTGCGCAGCGCCTGCGTACGCGTTCAGTGCGGAGATCGCCGCGCACACCACAAGCGACGAAAAGGAGAGCGATGCGACGTTGCGCGACGACATCGCATCGAATGAATTTCGATCATGTGAGCGCGGCTCCGAATGCGCATCGATGGTAACGCCCGGAGCCGCGCGGAGATAGCGTCAGCCTGAGACTTGCTCGGTGACGGCGTTTTGTTCGGAGCGACGCGGAGCGGCTGCGCCGGCGCGCTGGCTTGGCGCGGCGAGGAATGAATCCGCGAGTTGCGAGCAGTTCGGCGTTGAGCAAAGCTGCGCCGGCGGCGCCGCGCACGAGATTGTGCGAGAGCAGCGTGAGCTTGATGTCGAGCAGCGGGCATTCGCGCACGCGGCCGACGACGGCGGCCATGCCGTTGCCGGCGTTGACGTCGCGCTTTGGCTGCGGGCGATTGTCGTCGTCGAGAACTTCGATGGGACGGCGCAGCGCCGAAGGAAGCGATGCGATTTCAGGATCGACCTCGAACGTGCGCAGCGCTTCGCGCACTTCTTCGGTCGATGCGATTTTCTTCATGCTGATGCTGACGCATTCGAGATGACCGTCGAGCACAGGCACGCGATTGCAGTGCGCGCTCAAGCCGAGTCCGGCATCGACGAAGCGGCGGCCATCCCAACGGCCGAGAAGTTTTTGCGGCTCGGACTCCATCTTTTCTTCTTCGCCGCTGATGAACGGCACGACGTTGCCGTGGATGTCCATCGAAGCGACGCCGGGATAGCCCGCGCCGGAAACGGCTTGGAGCGTGACGACGAAGATGCGCTCGAGACCAAAGATGTCGGCGAGCGGTTTTAAAACGAGGACGAGGCCCGCGGTGGAGCAGTTTGGATTCGTCACGATGAAGCCGGTGGTGTAGCCGCGCTGCGCTTGCTGTACGCGGATGGCGTCGAGATGCGCTGCGTTCACTTCGGGAATCAGCAGCGGAACGTCGGGATCCATGCGGTGATTGCGCGAATTGCTGACGACGGGATAGCCGGCGCGCGCGAATTCTTCTTCGGCTGGGCCAGCGACGCTGGAATCGAGCGCGGAAAAAACGAAGTCGCAGTCGAGCGTGGGCTCGAGGCTTTGCACGACGAGATTCCGCGCTTCGTGCGGAATCGGCGTGTCGAGATGCCAGCGCGTCGCGTCGGCGTAGTTTTTGCCGGTCGAGCGTTCGGAAGCGGCGACGGCGGTGAGCTCAAACCATGGGTGATTCGCAAGCGACTTTACGAGACGTTGGCCGACGAGGCCGGTGGCACCGAGAACGCCGGCACGCCATTTGCGGGAGCCGCGTGGCGTTTGCTCGGTCAGCATCTGCACGTATTCGCGATGGCGCTTCGGCGCAAAATCGCGTTCGTCCGCCAGAGAAATTTCGTGTGTCTCGAAAACATCTCCTTGCCATTGACCGCTCATGCAGCACCTTCCTGGGATTGAGAATTTCGATTTCGTTGCGACTGCGAATGCGGCGGGAGTTTCGTCCCGATGCGAGTGCCGCGGACTTGGGGCTTGAACGTGTTGCGCACCCAGACGGTCATTTCCGTAGAAGCAGCGAGCGGAAGAACGTGCGGGTGCAAAACTTTCGCTCCGCTTGCGGCGAGCGCGTGCGCTTCGTCGTAGCTCAGATCGTGCAGGAGTTGCGCTTGCGCGTCCTCGTTGGGATTCGCGGTGTAGATTCCATCGACGTCGGTCCAGATGACGAGTTCGTCGGCATCGACGACGTGCGCGATGATGGCGCCGGAGAAGTCGGAACTGTTGCGGCCGAGTGTGGTGATGCGGCCGTCGGGAGTGGCGCCGATGAATCCGGTAACGACGGGGACGATCGCGTCTTCGAGCAAGGGAGTCAGCACGGCGCGGCCGCGGCGCTTTGTTTGCTCGAGATGTGGCTTCGCGTCGCGGAACGTGTCGCAGGTGAGAACGAAGTCGGACGAAGCGACGGGAACGGCGGGGACGCCGACGCATTCGAGCGCAGCGGCGAAGAGGCGCGCGCTGAGGCGTTCACCGAACGATGCGAGGCGATCGAAGAGTTCCGGCGATGCGACGACCGATTCGCGCGCGGGGACTGCGTGGAGTAGATCGCGGCCGAGCGAATCGAGTTCGCGTGTGACGCGATCGTGGGCAGCGGGTTCGAGACCAAGCTCGCGTAGTGCGTCGTGATGGAGGCGGAGAACGAGTTCGGCTTCGACGCGTGCGCGAAAGTTTTGCCGATCTGCCAGGAATTGGGCGATGCCGAGGAGCTTGTCGGTCATGCCTTTCATCGCGGAAACAACGACGACGACGTTGGAATTTTCGGCGACGGGCTTCACAAGTTCGGCGGCGTGCAACATGCGAGCGGCGCCGAGAAGCGACGACCCGCCAAACTTGAATGCGACGATTTCCTTGCGACAAGAACCGAGGGGAGCGGAGGCATTGTGCTTAGCAAGCGCGCGCGTCTCGCTCTCCCCTAATGAACTGCTCGCGCTACTGCGCGACGTAGTGGCTTCACCTCTCGCGAACAATGCGGGGACGAGACGCGGGGATAAGTCACCCTCCGCGGATGATTCTGACTGGACGTTTCTGGCGTTCATGGTGCCGCTCCGTGTGGTTTCCGCTGGAGCGACTCTGGAGGAGGGATTTAAAGAAAAAACCCACCGCCAGTTCGCTTCGGCGGTGGGTTGGAAACTTTTGGGATCTTTCTAGTTTCTAGCCTCGCCGTTAGCGGTAATCGACTTCGTCGTAGTCGAAATAATCGACGACGTCGAGGTAGTCATGCGCTTAGCGGCGAGAGAAAGATTCATACCGGGATCAAAAGTAGCATGCCGGAGAGAAATGGCAAGTGAAAATTTGAAGAAAGCATCGCATCACGATTGATTTCTATGAGTTGGCGATAATCGGCCTAACGGTCGCCGCGCCGACTGGGAGCGACGACAGTAAAAAGATGTAGGGGACTGACTGGTTCGCGTTCCCGTAATTTCGCGTAATGATCTGATTTGATGGGAGTTACGGTCAAGAATGGACCAGAGATCGCGTATTGATATGATTTTAAAAGACTAAACCTCACTGTAGAGCCCCGCTTCTCGGGTTGATTCTGTACAGCGGCATCAAGCGTGAATGCCGCCTCTCTTGTGTCCCGATATTGCCGAGAGGATTCGGGACTTCAATCTCTGTCCCCTTCCGAAGCCGAATTTCTCACTGGTTTTAGTACTACATAACAAGTCACTGATAATACTGCGTTTAGTGGCGAAACTTTGTCCCGGAGCGAGTGTTTAAGTTAGGCAAGTGGGCGCTGGGCACGCCTCCGGGAAATTCCAATCCAGAGAGAGAACAAGGAGTGGCTATGAAACCGAAGAAGTGGCTTGGTGCAATTGCGGGCGTAGTGGCATTGGGAGTCGGCTTGACGGGATGCGGGGGCTCGACGAGTTCGAGCACCTCGGGCTCGACGACCGCCGAGAACGGGCAGGTATTCGTCAACGGAACGGACGCGCCGCTGGCGAGCGTGGTGTCGTTTCAAGTGGACATCACCGGCATGACCGTATCGGACGGGACGAACGCGCCGATCTCGGTCCTGAACGGAACGCAGACGGTGGATTTTGCGCGGCTCGATGGGCTTCACACGCTGCTGGACCTGAACACGATTCCGGCCGGCACGTACACGAGCGTCAACATGACGTTCGCGAATCCGCAGATCGTGTACATGAACGTGACCAGCCCGCAGACGAATCCGCCGACTCGTCCGACGGTTACGACATTGGACGCAACGACCTCGCCGGCCGCTTCGCTGACGACGTCTTCGGTTTCGGTGAACCTGACGAATCCGCTGACAGTGAGCGCAGACGCGGTCATCGGACTCTCGTTTGATTTCGACCTGAAGGATTCGGTGAAAGTTGACGGGACCGGCCAGATCACGGGCGCGGTGACGCCGACGGTGTCGATCAAAGCGGTGACACCGGCCGACGCGGACGCGTACGTCGATGATTTCGTCGCCGGTGTGACGACGACAACGACGAACTCGTTCACAGTGCAGGGACCGCACGGTCATACGTTCACAGTGAACGTGAACGACCAGACCGAGTGGGAAAACGGCGAGACGATCGCCAGTCTGTCGGCTTCGTCGATCGTGGAAATTTCGGGCACGCTGGACAAGACGTCGGGAGCGATCTTGGCGGACACGGTTGCGATCGTGTCGCAAGCCAAGTTTTGGGCGGGCGGCTTAGTCACGTACGTCAATCCGACGACGGGTGCTGCGACCGACTTCGATCTGTATGTGCGGAGCGTGTTGCCGAGCGGCACGGGCTTCAATTCGGAGCAGATTTCGACGATCAACGTGACCGGCAACGAGAGCTATTTCATCTACTGGTGGCACAACAAGTTCACCAACTTCCTTTTCAACCAGAGCCTGCTCGTGCCCGGACAGCATGTGAGCATCGCGGGACAGCTGAACAACGGCGCGGTGACCGTGGGCCGCGTGGTGCTTCGTCACGAAGGACACAACGGTGCGTGGGTCGTGGGCAGCACAAACGTCGGAGCGAACACGTTTCAATTCAACTCGGACGGCGTGGCCGGTGTGCTGTTCAATGGGCCGGTGACCGTGTACTGCACGCCATTTACGAAGTTCAAGGGCGGGTTGTCGGGCATCGGCAGCTTGACGGGAACGGCGGCGTTGAATGTGCGCGTCGTCGGGCTCGTGCTGAAGGATCCGACGAGCGGGCAGGCAGTGCTTGTGGCGCACAGCGTGGAGCAGATGTCGAACTAAGGGCTCGCTGCAAAAGTTGTTCATGGGACGGCCACTTCAGAGGTTTCGGGGTGGCCGTTTTATTCTCGGGGAACATGTTAGTTGGATGGCTAGCCGGGGATCGTCATCACTATTTTTCCCCTCGCGTGACCTTTTTCGAGATAACGGATCGCGTCGGGAATTTCGTCCAAGGTGCAGGAGCGGTCGATGACGGGCTTCACTTTCCCGCTTACTAATAATTCGTTCATGGCGAGCAGATCCGACTGATTCATTTTCGCGAAAATCGAAACCTGCTTCTGGCTCACGAAGATGGATTGAAACATCGCCGAAAACATACTGGCGATGGGCTTGACCATCCAGTTGTCGGTCGTCCCTCCGGCTGGGACTAGCGTTCCTCGATGATTGAGAACGCGGCGACATTCCGCGAAAGGGTGATTTCCGACGCAATCGAGAATCAGATCGAAACGGTGATTCAGTTTGGTGAAGTCCTGCTTGGTGTAGTCGATGACGTCGTCTGCTCCGAGCGAACGGACAAGTTCCTGATTGCGCGTGCTCGTGACGCCAGTGACTTTCGCACCGAGCGCTTTGGCAATTTGGACTGCGAAGGTGCCGACGCCACCGGAAGCGCCGTTTACCAGAACGGCTTGCTGCGGCTGAATTTTTGCTTTGTCGCGCAGCGCTTGCAGAGCCGTGAGCGCCGCGATTGGGAGGGACGCAGCCTGCTCGAAAGAGACGCCTTCCGGTTTCTTGACCAATTTGGATTCGGCGGTACAGACAAACTCACCGAATGCGCCCTGGCACACACCATAGACTGCGTCGCCGGGCTTGCACTGCGTGACGCTTCGGCCGACCGCGACAACAATTCCGGCAACATCAGCTCCGAGTCTTTTATTTTTTGGCTTGCCGAGACCTGTCATGAGCCGAATGCCGTACGGCTCGCCACGCATGAAGTGCCAGTCGTAGGGATTGAGCGAAGCTGCGCGAACTCTAAGAGAAACTTCGCCATCGGCGGGGATCGCCTGCTCCACTTCTTCACAGCGGAGAACGTCGGGGGGGCCGTATTCGTCGTAGACGATTGCCTTCACGATTGCCTCGCTGGGTCGGCGGAGTGGCCGGTTGAGTTCGAACGAAAGATGTCACAACGCGAGATGAGAAACAACCGGTAGCGACTTGATTCGTCCGCCGTCCGCCATGCGCGGTCTTGGCTTGACCGCGACTAAGGGGTGAGGAGGGCCTGGAAGGCGGGGTCGTTGCGGAGTTGGGCGAAGGCGGGTTCGGATTGGAGCCATTCGATGAAGTGGGGCATGTCGGTGACTTTTTGTTTGGCTCGGCGGAGGGACTCGAGGGCGGCTTTGGGATTGTGGTCGAGGGCTTGGACGAGGCCGAGGACTCGGAGGGGATTGGGGCTGTCGGGCATCGCTTCGGCGGCCAGCACGTAGTAATTTTTGGCGAGGATGTACTGCTTCTGGTCGATCTGGTTGCTGCCTGTTTCCATGGCGTCCACGTAGACCTGGGCGACGGCGCGCTTGAGGACGATGGCTTTGTCGGGCTTTTTTTCGTGCGCGGCCGTCTCGCGCAGAGTCGTGATTTTATGTTTTGTGGCGGCGACGGTGGCGGCGAGGTCGGCAGTGAGTGATGGGAGACTCGCCATAGTCTCGACGATGTCGGCGGAAAGATATTGTTGTTCCTCGAAATCGTGTTGCTGGCGCTTGCGGCCTTCGCGGACATCTTTCTGGGAGGCGAGAGTTGCTGCGGCAGCGCGGAAGGCGGCTACATCAATGAGCCCGTCAAACGTTGCGATTGCCTGGTTGTATTCGCGCCACGCGTAGAAGAGATTTCCGGATTGTTCTAGAGATTTTGCGCGGGCGGCTTCGGCATCGCGTTGTTGCGCGATGAAATCGGCGTCGCGCGGAGCTGTACCTTTTTTCATCGCGAGTAGGCGAAACCAAGCCAAGGCTTCTTCGGCGACTTCGGTGGGCGCCCACTGATGCGGGCCTTCGAAATAACGAAGGAAGTGTGTGTAGCCGGCGGCTGCGAGCAATTCGTCAAGATGCGTGACTTCGGGGAAATTGAAGTCGACGTTGCCAACCGTGGCGAACACCGGGAAAACAGAATCTTTTGGCGACGGCGCGGTGTTGAGCGGGAAGCCTGCGCCATTCGAATAAACGCCTGCGGCGCATTTGCAGTCGAGCGCGATTTGCGCCGCAACGCGGGAGCCGCCGGAAAATCCTGTGAAGTAGACGCGGTGATCGTCGATGGCGAGGAGGGTGTGCGTGTCGTCCGACATGGCTTGAGCAGCTTCGATTTCGGGAGGCCAGGGGCCGTTGCGAGAATTGTTGGAGGCGGCGACGATGTATCCGTATTTTTCGGCGGCGGCTTTGAATGTGTCGATGGGACGGTCGCCGCGAGCCGACGGATCGAAAGCGTAGATGATGGGCCACTGTTTTGTGGGCGTGTAGGTCGAGGGGAGATAGAGGGCGTAGGTTTGGTCGGGCTTCGCGGAGCAGACGCGGTGGAGGTCAGCTTGGCCGGGGACCGGCGCGGGGGCCTTTTGTTGCGCGGCGGCGATGGGACAGAGGATGAGAAGGATTGCGAGGAGGCGAAGCATTGCGGGGAAGTATAGCTGGGGAAGGCGAGAGGCGAAGTAAGGAAGCGAAGAAGTAACGAAGTAAAGACAAAGACGGGGAGGCGTAGGGGATTGATCGCGATCGTCGTTACGTAGTGGTTTCGGTTTCATCTAAACCCGCACCCTCTCTAAAACCTGAGGGTGCGGCACCCACGAGGCCAAAGGAAGCGTCATCCACGCTCGGAGATAGTGCGATCCGACTAGACGGATTTTGGCGCTGACGCGGTACACTTTTTGGCTTTAGACGACCGGGTGGTGAATTGGAGAGTCGAGTTTGGCCATGGTGACAAGAATGAGACACGGATGGGGCAGCGGGCTGAAAGCTTTGGCGATTAGCGCGGTGATGATGGGGATTGGAAGCGCTGCACGGGCAGAACGCCCCGGAGGCGAAAGCACCGGCAGTGACGGAGCTGCGAGAGCCGGATGCCCGATACAAGGCGGACATTCTGTTGGTTGTGGCGCACCCGGATGATGAAGGGGCTGCGACGGCGTATTTGGCGCGGGCGATCGATGAGGGGAAGCGCGTGGCCGTTGTGTACGGGACGCGCGGCGGCAACGGAGGAAACGAAGTCGGCACGGAGCAGGCGTCGGGTTTGGCGGCGATCCGGGAGATAGAAGCGCGTCGTGCGAATGCGACTTTGGGGATTACGAACGTGTGGTTTCTGGACGGAAAGGATACGGCGGGGCAGGACGTGCTTGTGTCGCTGGCGAACTGGGAGCATGGTGCGGCGCTGGAACAGCTGGTGCGGCTGATGCGGTTGACGCGCCCGGAAGTCGTGTTGACGTTTTTGCCGGGGACATTTATTGGAGAGGATCACGGCGATCATCAGGCGGCGGGAGTGGTGGCGACGGAAGCGTTCGATCTGGCCGGCGATCCTACCGTGTTTCCGAACCAGGTCGCGGAGCCGTTGAAAAGGCTGGAGGCGTATCTCGAAGGGTTGCGGCCGTGGCAGCCGAAGAAGATTTTTTATTTCCCGGATGCGGAGCGGGAGGACATTTTTAAGGGGCAGGGGCCATCGTATTCGGTGAAGGAAATCTCGAAATCGACGAAGAAGCCGTACTGGCGCGCTTCACTGGATGCGTTTCGATTACACCAAACGCAGGCGAAGAGTTTTGCGGACCGGCTCGACAAGATGGATGACGCGGCGATCGAAAAAATGATGCAGGCCGACGGGTGGGCGGACGAGCAGAAATTTGTTTTGGGGAAATCGCTCGTGGGCGGAGGAACGACGGATCCGATTTTTGCGGGGATGTGACGAGCGAGGCGATTCCGTTTCGAAGAGAGGCGTTTTCATTGGAGGCGCCGAAGGGCGAGGTTGCGGTGACGCTGGCGGGGCCGTGGAATTTTTACGAGGAGTTTCGCGCGGCGCACCAGCTGACGCATTTGCCGCATCCAGAACCGCCAGAGATTGCGTTGCAGGAAAACACGACGTTGGTTGTTCCACTATGGGTGCGGAATTCGACGGGCGAGGCACGCGAAGTAAAGTTGTCGGCGGACCTGCCGCAGGGCTGGACGGTAACCAGCGGCGCGGGGACGGTGGAGGTCGGTCCGCATCAGACGGCGGGGACGCGGATGGAGGTTGCGCTGGGTGCGCTGAGCGACAAAGCAAAAACACGCGATGACGCTAAGCCAGTCGTAGTGCGCGCCGAATCCGGCGGAAAGAATGTCGGCGAAGTTACGCTCAAGGTCGAGCTGAGAAAGAAAGCGCTGCCGGAATAAGAGAGAAAGTGAAGCGTGCAAGGTGGCGGAGCGATCGAAGAGAGGTTCCTCCACTGCGCAAGCCGACGCATTCACAGGAAGTGAATGCGAAGAAAAGGCGTCGGCTTGCTCCGGTCGGAATGACAATCCTTGCTCATTTTTGCCCCAAACCCTGGATCTCAGCTCTCAGGATTTTTTGGTGCGGGCGGATTCCATGGCTTGCCAGGCGGATTCGGGGAGCTGGAGCAGATCATTGAATTCGCCGGCGCCGCGGAGCCAGAGTGCGCCGTCGATGACGACGCATTCGCCGTTGATGTATTGGGACATGTCGCTGAGGAGGAAGGCGGCGAGGTTGGTGAGTTCGTCGTGGCGGCCGAATCGTTTCATGGGGTGGGATTCGCGGGCGTGATCTTCGAACTGTTTTGAGGGGATGAGGCGCGACCAGGCGCCTTCGGTGGGAAATGGGCCGGGCGCGATGGCGTTGAGGCGGATTTTGTATTTCGCCCATTCGACGGCGAGAGACGTGGTCATCGCAAGGACGCCCGCTTTCGCGCATGCGGATGGCACGACGAACGCGGATCCACAATTTGCGGCGGCGTAAGTTGTGACGATGCTGAGGACGTTGCCGCCTTGTTTGTCGGCGATCCAGCGTTTTGCGAGCGCTTGCGTGCAGTTGAACGAGCCGTTGAGCACGATGCCCACAACGGCGTTGAAGGCGTTGGCGCTAAGCGTTTCAGTGCGCGCCATGAAATTGCCGGCGGCGTTGTTGACGAGCGAATCGATGCGACCGAATTGTTTAAACGCAGCGTCGACGGCGGATTCGACAGCGGAGGGTTCGCGGACGTCGGCGGTGGCGCAGGCGGCGGAGCCTCCGGCGCGGCGAATTTCTTCGCAGACATCCTTGAGAGGTTGCTCGCGGCGGCCGATGACGAAAATTTGCGCGCCGAGTTCGGCGAATTTCAGAGCCATGCTGCGGCCAAGGCCGGTGCCGCCGCCGGAGATGAAGATGGCGCGGCCTTTGAAGAGAGTGGGTTGGAACATGGGAGGAGTTTAGTTGGAAAGGGGAAATTGGAAAATGGAAATTGGGAGGATAGGGTGGGCGGCGAGTCTCAGTGATTTTCTTTACGGTTGGGATCAAGCCACGGTCCCTCCACTGCGCGAGCCCACGCGTTCGCTCAGAAGCGAACGCGGAAGAAAAGGCGTGGGCTCGCTCCGGTCGGGATGACAGGTTTCATTTTGGGCGAGCCGATGGGATGGGGCAGGGCTCGATTGTGTGTCTAGAAGAGGCCGGGGAGGAAGCGGGGTTTGGCGGACATGGCGGCACGATAGTCGGGATTGGCGAGGAGGGCGCGCTCTTCGAGGGGGATGCGTTGCGAGAGGACCGAGAGGTAGCCGAGGGTGCCGACGATCGAGGTGATCCATGCGGTGTGGATCAGAGGCAGTGTGATCAGCTCCACGATTACCGCGGTGTAGTTCGGATGGCGGACGAAGCGGAATGGGCCGCTCGTAATGACGCCGGCGGAGGTGGAATCCATCACCTGCACGTTCCAGTGGTTGCCGAGCGTTCGAATCACCCACAGGCGGACAAAATTCGCAGCGACAAAAATCAGGAACATCGGTGCGGCGAGCGCGGGGATGAACGGGCGCTTGAGCGCAACAACTTCGACAGCGGCGCCGATGAGAATGAGCGTGTGGACGGCGACCAGCCAAGGGTATAGCGGCTCCTTGACGATAACCGCGCCATGCGGCGCCATCGCGCGCTGATGATCGCGCGAAACGCGGAGCTCGATGATGCGAATCGCTGCGACGACGAGCAGCAGCGCGAGGAATGCGATGACACTCAGGTCCATTGGAGAAGGAGAAATTCGGCGCTGAAGCCGGGGCCGAACGCGGCAGCGAGGGCGATGTCGCCGGGATTGAGCGGACGCTTTTCGAGCCACTCCTGAAGAATGAAAAGGATGGTGGCGCTGGAGAGATTGCCGACGTTGGCGAGAACGTCCCACGAAGGCTGCGTGTCGGATTTATTGAGGCCGAGGGCGATTTCGACGTTGCCGAGCAGGCGCGCACCGCCGGGATGGAGGATCCAGCCTTTTATGTCCTGCTGTGTAAGACCGTGGCGGCCGAGGAAGTCGTCGATGAGCGACTTGATTTGGGCGCCGATCATGTCGGGGACGCCTTTATCGAGCAGGATATGAAAGCCGGCGTCGCGAAGATCGAAGCCCATCGCGCCGAGCGAATCGGGGAACGTGTAGGTTTCGGTGACGAGGATTTTCGGTTTGTGCGAGCCCGCGCCTGCGGCGGAGTTGCCGTTACCGTTGCCATTCGCGGGCGCGGTTGAGATTGAAGATGGCGCCGCGGCGACCGCTTTCGGGTTATTGCTGACGATGACCGCGGCGGCACCGTCGCCGAAAAGAATCGACGAGATGAGATTCGCCTGCGAAATATCTTTGCGCTGGAAGGTGAGCGTCGGAAGCTCGACGGCGATGACGAGGGCGTTGCCGCCCGGATAAGCCTTCAGATAATCGGCGGCGCGAGCAAGTCCCATCGCGCCCGCGGCGCAGCCGAGTTCGGTGAACGGCATGCGCCGAACATCGCTGCGGAAGCCCATCAAATTGATGAGATGAGCGTCGAGCGACGGAATCATGAAGCCGGTGCAACTCACCGTGATGATGAGGTCGATTTCGTCGGCGCGTAAGATGCGCGCGTTCGAGGCATTTTTCGGCGGCTTCGCGGCCGAGCTTGATGGCGTGCTCGATGTATTCGTTGTTCGTCTTCTGAAGCGGGCGGGGCTCGACGGTGTAGGTGATCGGGAAGATCGAGTGGCGTTTGTGCACCTGCGCGTTATCGACGATCGACATCATGGCTTCGAGCTTGCGCTCGGGGATGTCGAAGACGCGGCCCATGTAGTACTTGACGTCTTCGCGGGTGATGGTGTGCTCAGGGAGGGCGGTCGCCGTCGCGAGGATGTACGGGTGTGGCGTCGCAGCACGCGGCGGCTGCAGCTTGATGGATGCAGGTTGCGACGACGATTCAACCGCGGGTGTCGCAGATGCGTGTTCGGTGCTCAAAGGAGATCCCCCGTCTCGTTCGGCGCGGATATGACGCCCGCCCCCGCCGGCGCCGACCCGGCGACAGCTACCCCGGAAAAGGCGGCGCCCCCTGGGCGTCGGATTCCGGGCCTAGACTCTACATTATTTATGGCTGGGGAGGTAGGTTTGAAGTTTGGGAATGTGGTGCGTGGTGGCATGTAACCGTCAATCCTATGTTGCATTTGAGCGTCCGGGGAGGGCTCCCTGACTCTACCGCAAAAAGGCACTTGCGGGCCTGCGTGAGAGCATTCATACCGCAGTCATGTTTCAATTGTCGATCCGTGAAACCATGCAGATGGGCTGGGGTATGGCGTCGGATAGGGCAATGATCCTGGCTGGGAGACTGAGGGAACATGAGTTCGAGATCGATGGTTCGGGCGCGAGGTAGGAATTTGTTTCGGCGGTTCGCGCCGACGATTGTCGCTGTGATCGTATGCACCGGCACGATCGCAAGTTTCGTGGGCGGAGGCTGGCGCGCGGCGGCGGCTCAGGATCGCGCGGTCGGTGGGGAACGCCGGGTGGCGCCGCTGCTGGTGGTGATTTCGGTCGATGGGCTGAGGCCGGATTACGTAACGCAAGCGGACGAGCACGGCGCAAAAATTCCGACCTTGAGGCGATTTTTGAAGCAAGGCACCTATGCGGACGGCGTGCAAGGCGTCGTGCCGACGGTGACCTACCCTAGTCACACAACGTTGATGACGGGAGTGTGGCCGGCGAAGCACGGAATTTACGCGAATACGACATTCGATCCGCTCCAGAAAAATTTTCAGGGTTGGTATTG
Organism: uncultured Acidobacteriota bacterium; assembly: GCA_963850795.1. Classification (GTDB taxonomy): domain Bacteria; phylum Acidobacteriota; class Terriglobia; order Acidiferrales; family UBA7541; genus Acidiferrum. The sequence continues at coordinate 87,424 of CAWKNS010000028.1, forward strand.
GTACGCGGAAGATATTCGCGTGCCGACGTTGTGGGACGCGGCGGCAAAGGCGGGGCGCACGACGGCGAGCATTCAGTGGCCTGTGACGGTGGGCGCGCACATCAATTGGGTGATTCCCGAATTTTGGCGTGCGAATACGGCGGATGATGCGAAGTTGCTGCGTGCGGTGTCAACGCCGGGACTGATTGCGGAGGCTACGGCGGAGATTGGGCCGTACAGCGGTGGAGTCGATTCGACAGTCGAGGCGGACAAAAATCGCGGGAAGTATGCGGAATGGATTTTGGAGAAGAAGCATCCAGCGCTGTTGACGCTTCATTTGATTGCGCTCGATCACATCGAGCATGAGACGGGGCCGTTCAGTCCGGAGGCGGTGGCAACGCTCGAAGGCATCGATACGGCGATCGTCGGCGTGTGGGAAGCGGCGGAGAAGCTGGCGCCCGGGCATGTGTTTATCGCGGTCGTGTCGGATCACGGGTTTGCGCGCACGGATGCGCAGTTAAATCTTTTTGCGGCGTTTCGAGAGGCGAAGCTGTTCGACCTCGATGCGAAGGGGAAAATTACCGATTGGCGCGCGATGCCGTGGGTGACGGGCGGTTCGGCGGCGATTGTGTTGAAGGATCCGAACGATGCGGCGGTGAGTTCACAGGTGAAGGAATTGCTGGCGAAGATTGCGAGCGATCCAGCGAATGGCGTCGATCGCGTGTTGGATGCGGATCAGGTGCACGAGCGCGGCGGATATCCGACGGCGTCGTTTTTTGTGAGTTTGAAGCCGGGATGGCGGACGGGGAGCGATGCGGAGACACCGCTGCTGACCAAAACAAAAGTTGGCGGGACGCACGGCGAGTTGCCGGATGTGCCGGACTTGCGGGCATCGTTTTTTTTGATTGGGCCGGGCGTGCCGGCGGCGAAAGATTTGGGCTTGATCGATATGCGGAACATCGCGCCGACGCTGGCGCATGAAGTCGGATTGGAGCTGCCGACGGCGGACGGCAAGAATATGTTGCCGTGACGGCTGTCGTGGCAACCGCAATACGCATCGTCGCTGCGCGCGACGCGGCTTAACGCAGTCCGACCAATCCTTTCACTGACTCGATCAACTTTGGTGAATCGTAGCCGACGCCATCCTTAAAGACGATCTCGACATTCTCGATGTCTTTGATGTTGACGGATGGATCGCCGTTGATCACGACGATGTCGGCCGCCTTGCCCGCCGCAATTGTGCCGATCTGATTTTGCTCGCCCAGAAATTCAGCCCCGTTTGCGGTTGCGATGTGAATCGCTTCGAGCGGCGTGAAGCCTGCTTCCACGAGCAACTCGACCTCACGCTGATCGCCAAAACCAGCGATGACGCCGCCGTAGCCGGTCGGGTCGAGGCCGGCGAGGAGCAAGCCGCCTTCTTTCGCGAATTCGTGTTCGAACTCCATTTCTTTTTTTAGCAGCGCAGGCCAATGAGATTTCGCTGCGCCGTCGGAAATCAGCGAGCGCCGCGTCAGATATTGAATGCGCGCCTCGGGCAGCATCGCGTCGAGCACGCGCGGTTCGAGCGGGGCGCGATTGGGCACGATCGTTTCGAACACCGGCAGAGTCGAAGTCACAGCGACGTGTTTGCTGATCAGATCGCGAATCGTGTCGTGCAGCGGGCCGGACGTCGCGTCGAGATTCAGGAGCGAATCTTCGACCGTGTCGCGTCCCTCGGGGCATGTGTCGGGCTTGCGGCCTTCGACAAATTCCGAATCGGCAAAGATGCCGTGCTCGAGGTCGTCGATGCCGATCGAAGCCGCTTCGCGAAAACCGATGGAGCAAAGATGGCCGGTTACTTTCAGTCCGTGAGCGTGCGCGACTTTCACGATCGCGGCGAGTTCGTCGGGCGTGATGTGCATGTAGGCCTTGAACGAAGTCACGCCTTCGGCGACCCAATATTCGGCCGTGCGGCGCGCGTCTTCGGCGTCTTTCAATTCGTGCATTTGCGGAGTGAACGAGCCTAGGCCTTCGAAGTACGGGCCGGTGACATGCATTTTTGGTCCGATAGCGGCGCCTGCGTCGATCGCCTTTTTCAATTCGAGGTCGGTGTAGGGTTCGACGCTGCCCGTCGTTCGAATCGTCGTCACTCCGCCCGCGAGATAGAGCCGGGGGAAACTTGTGGCGTGTTCGGGATACATCGCCGGCTGTCCGAGCGGCGCGGGGTAGTACATGTGGTCGTGCATACCGACGAGGCCGGGAATGAGTGTTCGACCTGTCAGATCGACGACCTTTGCGCCATCGGGAGCTTTCGTCGAAGCGGCATCTCCTACCGCGATGATTTTTCCGTCGCGAATCACCACAGACTGATCGGAACGTGCAGCCGAGCCGGTGCCGTCAATGACACGCACGTGAGTCAGGACAATTGTTGGAGCGTCTTCTCGCACGAACGCCTTCAGGCGAGGATTGAGATGGCTGGAGGATTGTGCAAACGCAAGAACGGGGAGTATGGCGCTGAGCAGGACCAGAATTCGGGTGCGCATTGGAACTCCTAGGAAAGGCGACGGGTTGCGACAGACACGATCGCGATTCGCGCAGCAGAGTCTATTGTTCGCAACTCGCGAACACAAGAGCTCACGGTACCCATGCGCATGGCGGAACGAATTTTACAGCTTTCGCCACAGTCGCAATTTTCTTGTGCTAGATTCGCGGCCGAGGTGATCGATGCATCGATTCGCGCACATTGTTTTTGTGACACTGATTGCGGCATTCGTCGTTCAGGCATGCGTTAACGCAAATGCTGAGCCGGCACGTCCGCAGGCGGGCGCTGCGGAGGCAAAGTATCCGACAACCGAAGGCGATTTCGTCGTTCACAATTTCAAATTCAAGTCGGGCCAATCGATGCCCGAAGTCCGCCTGCACTACACGACGCTGGGGAAACCTGTGCAGGACGCGCAGGGTCGCACGACGAACGCGGTGCTCATACTTCACGGCACGGGCGGCAGCGGTCATCAATTTCTAACGCCGTATTTTGCGGGCGAGTTGTTTAATCCGGGACAAGTTCTCGATGCTTCGCGCTATTACCTGATTCTCGTGGATGGCGTCGGCCACGGAAAATCATCGAAGCCGAGCGACGGCCTGCGCGCGCATTTTCCCGAGTACGACTATGACGACATGGTCGCGCTGCAGCACGCGCTGCTCACCGACGGATTGAAAGTGAATCACCTCCGGCTGATTTTCGGCACGTCGATGGGCTGCATGCATTCGTTCGTTTGGGGCGAGACGTACCCCGATTTCATGGACGCGCTGATGCCCATGGCCTGCCTGCCCGTGCAGATCGCGGGACGCAACCGCATCTGGCGAAAAATGGTGATGGACGGAATCCGCACCGATCCCGAATGGAAAAATGGTGATTACGTCACGCAACCGCCGCAAGGCATTCGCATCGCCCTCGATTTTCTGTATCATCGCCGGCAGCGCGCCGATCCCCATGCAGAAGCAATTTCCGACGCGCGACGATGCCGACAAATGGCTCGACAATTATTTTCGCACTCGCACTTCCGGGCTCGATGCGAACGATTTTCTCTATCAGGTCAACGCGTCGCGGAATTACGATCCGTCGCCGAACCTCGACAAAATCACGGCGCCGGTGATGTGGATGAATTCCGCAGACGATTTCATCAATCCACCCGATCTCGGCATTGCCGAGCAGCAAGTGAAGCGGCTGAAGAATGGGAAGTTTGTCTTGATTCCGGCGAGCGAACAGACGCACGGCCACGGAACACACACCTTCGCCGCGATCTGGAAGCAAAATATGGCGGAAATTTTGGAGAAGTCAGCGCACTGAGCCTTCTGAAGAAATTAATTCGTTGCGGGCGCGACGGCGACGCGCAGCTCAAGCGCGATCCTGCCGGGACCGAACGCGGCAATCAACAACAATCCGCCCATCACTCCGAGATTTTTCTGGAAATTGACGGACATGAATTCGTGGAGCAGGAACGTCACCGGAATCATGTAGAAAAACATCACGGTCGCTGCGATGCGCGCGGCGAAACCTGTGATCAGACAGAACGAGCCCGCGGCTTCGACGACCAGTGCTGCAGCCAGCAGCGCAGCCGCCGCCGGCATGTGTTTCGAATGCATGTACTCGACGTTGGCGCTCCAGCTAAAGATCTTGCTGTACGCGCTGGTCGACAAAAATAATGCTGATCAACCAGCGCGCGAGCAGAGATATAGCGCCTTGTGTAAAAGCCGGCACACGATTTCTCCAATTTTTGCGATCGTACTCGACAAGAGGTTTAGACGCTTCTTTGCAGAAATCGTTTCCGGCCTATTCGACGCGGAGCGCCCGCAACGGATCGACTCGCGCCGCGCGGCGAGCGGGGATGTAGCACGCGGCGCACGCGGCTACCGTCAACACCGCCGCGACACCGACGAACGTAAGCGGATCGGTCGGCGTCACGCCGAAGAGGAAGCTGCGCACCGACTGCGTCAGAGCGAATGCGGCTGCCAGACCAAGCACGACGCCGATCAGAGCAAGACCCATCCCTGACGCAAGATCATGGCGACGATCTCGACGGGCCGCGCGCCGACCGCCATGCGAACGCCGATTTCGTGGATGCGCTGGCTGACCGAAAGCGCCATCACGCCGCCGATGCCGGCTGCGGCAATCGCCAGCGCGAGCAACGCGAACAAGCCGAGCAGATTTGTCGTCAGGCGCGGCGCCGCGATCGATTCCGCGCGCACTTGTTCGAGCGATTGAATTTTTCCCGCCGGCTGATTGGGATCGACTTCGTACAAATGCGTCACGACGGTCCGCGCGATATTCATCGGATCGCCTTGCGTCAGCGCGACCAAGCCCGGCGTCATTTGCGGATACTGCGCGTAGGGCACGGAAATGATAATCTTTCGGCTGTCTGGCTGAGTTCCCGCTCGCGGACGTCGCCGACGACGCCGACGATTTCCGTCCAGTTTTGCCATCGTCGAACGAGACGCGGCGTCCGACGGGATCCTGCCCATGAAAATAGTGATTCGACCAGCGATTGATTCACGATGGCGACATGCAGTTTGTCGGGCCGGTCGCGCCCGTCGAAATCTCTGCCGCTCAGAATCGGAATGCCGAGCGTGCGGAAATAGTCGGGCGTGACGGCGTTGAATTCCGTCGTTGGCTTGTCGTTCGAATTCGCTTGTTGACCTTCGATCAGGAACTCGTTGTTCGACGCAGGCGATTTATCGAGCGGGAATTCGCTCGACATCGCGGCAGACGTCACCTGCGGCATCGCGCGCACTTTTCCGAGAAGCGAATCGGAAAAATTCAGCATGCTCGGATTGCTCATGTACTTCGAAAAATCGAGGCTCATCTGCACGGTCAAAACATTTTCGGGCCGGAATCCGGCATCGACGCGCTGAAGATTGATCAGGCTGCGCACCATCAGCCCCGCGCCGATCAGCAAGAGGAAGGACACTGCGACTTGGGCGACGATCAATGCGCCACGCGTTCTGCCGCGTCGCGTGCCTGCGGTGGATTGCGTGCCACCTTCCTTCAATGTTGCGGCTAGATTCTCGCGCCGCGCAGAGTGCGGGCGCTGTTCCCGTCAGAATGCTGACGAGCGCCGCGATACCCAGCGTGAAGAACAATACCTGCGCATCGATGTGAATTTCGTTGGCGCGCGGCGTGAAGCGAGCCACGAACGTGGTGAGAAGCTTTAGCCCGCCCGTGGCGAGGAGCAATCCGAGCAAGCCGCCGCCCGCCGCTAGTAAAAAACTCTCCGTCAGCAACTGGCGGAACAATCGCACGCGGCTCGCGCCCATCGCGGTGCGCAATCCCATTTCACGTCCACGTCGCACCATGCGCGCGAGATTCAGATTGGCGACGTTGGCGCACGCGATGAGCAGCACGAATCCCGCGGCTGCCAGCAAGAACAACATCGTCGGTTTTGCATCGCGCGTCAGTTCCGTCTTCATCGGACTGACTTCCATCTTCGGCGTCGCGTCTTTCGAGTACGCGTCCGGAAAGTCGCGCTGCATCGTCGCCGCGACAGTGGAAAGATCGGCTTGCGCCTGCCCCGGCGTCACGCCGGATTTCATGCGTCCAAAGAGGCGCAACATCCGGCCTTTCCGATCGGCGATCATCTCGGGGTCCGAGCGAAACGGGCACGCCGACGAAGTCATGTATACGTCGTTTTCTTCCGGATATTGTGGAAACGGAGGCAGCACGCCGATCACCAGATGCGGCTTGTCGTTCATGCGAAACGTTTTGCCGACGACGGTCGGGTCGCCGCCGAAACTGCGCAGCCAATATTCGTAGCTCAGCAAGCAGCACAGCGGGCGCATCGTGTTTTTCGTCGTTCGGTTCGAACATGCGGCCGAGCAAGCGGCTTCACGCCGAAGACGTCGAAAAAATTCCACGAAACGACGCCAGTTTCCACGCGCTCGGGCTCGTTGCGGCCCAGCAGGATGAATTGCATGTTGTGGTATTCAACGATGCCGTCCATGCTGCGGCTTTGCATGCGATAGTCGGCGAGTTCGGGGACAGATGAGCGGCCAACTCCTCCGCCGCCGGGCACGGTGCGCTGGCTGAGCATGAGCAGGCGGTCGCCATGGGCGAATGGCAGTGGCTTCAGCAGGACGGCGTTGACCACGCTGAAAATTGCGGTGTTCGCGCCGATGCCCAGCCCGAGGACGATAATCGCGGCGATCGTGAAGCCGAGGTTCTTGCGCATCATGCGCATCGCGAAACCAGTGTCTTGCTTGAGCATCGACCAGTGTTCGCTCGGCGCCGTCGTGAAAATGCCTTTCGCGGTTTCCCACCAGAGCCGCAGGACGCCCATTTTGTCTCCGCTGCGTAATGCTTCCTCGCGCTGTTCTGCGAAGACCTGTTCCATCTCGGGACCGTAGTCGCCGCGAAATTCGGCGGGGAGCAAGCGCATCAACAATTGAAGGATGCGAGAGCGCTGCTTCAATCCCTTGCTTGCGGGTTTACCGGACAAGATTTCGTTCATCGTGTGCCTCGTGCTGGTGAGCTCTTCGGGACAACAACAATTCTCTGGTGTCGTAGGCCTATGCTGTTTGCGTGCGCTTCAACAAACGCCGCGAGCGCGCCAGTGCGACGACTTTTTCCAAACGCTCGGCTTCGGCGGCGGCTACTTCGCGTCCTTTTGGGGTCAAACGGTAGTAACGGCGGCGTTCGTCGTCGTTCGCAGCCGACGGACGTTCGCGCCGCTCGAGGATCAGGCCGTCGTTGAGCAGGCGCTTGATGATTCCGTAGAGCGTGCCGGTGCTGAGTTTTACTTCGCCGTCGGTGCGCATCTCGACGTCTTTCAAGATCGCGTAGCCATGCATATCCTCGCCGGCGAGCGCGAGAAGAACGTGAAACATCGCGGGAGTAAGTGGTGTAGCTGGGTCAGGAAGTTTTGACATGAGGCGTCCAGGCTTGCTATGGCGTATATAGCTATATCGTAGCCAACTATAGCGTGACGCGACATAGTGTCAAGCGAATTGTTTGGAGCGCGACGGGGGGTGCTCCGTGGATCGAGGGCGGAGCAAGCCCCACCCCTACGACGGCAAGGGACGGTGTTGAGGTAGGGGACGCGCTTCGGGACGGAGCGGGCTGCAAATTGGTCTTGACAAAGGGTAGCGTTTATGTTATCTTACCTTTTGTATAGAGGCCCGGCGAACTGCCGGGCCTTGTTTTCCGCCACAAGCAGAAATCCCACCTCTGATTCGAATCCCAAATTTGGAATTTACGTCTCGGCGTCCAGGCTGCCGGCTGTAAGTGCTACGACCTTAGAGATTTGCGGGCGCGCCATTCTTCGGCGGTGATTTCCCAGATTTCGGAGGGCAGGCGGCCGGAAACATAGTCGCGGTCTCCGCTGGAGACAATGCGCATGCCTTGCTTTTCCGAGATACGGCGCGAACCTTCGTTCGCGATCGCTTTCGGCGCACGCAAGATCGGAAACTTGAGCGATTCGAACCAATAGTCGGTCACGGCGTCGCAGGCTTCGCTCATCAAGCCGCGGCGCTGCCACTCGGGCGCAATCCAGAATCCGCGATTTTCGTTTTCGCTTTTCGTAAGGCTGATACTGCCAATGATCGTGGTCGGACTCTTCTTTGCGGCGGATCGTCCAGATCCACTCATCGCCGCGCTCGATCGCAGGCAACGCGATATCGCGAATAAAAGTGAGAGCTCCGTCGGCTGGATACGGCCACGGAACTTTGTTGGCAAGATATTTGACGATTTCCCACTGCGGAAATATCGCCTGGATTTGCGGCGCGTCGGCAAGCTCGATAGGGCGGAGCAAAAGCGAGCGGTTTCGAGTGTGGGCGTCATCAACGTATCTGCCGACCGAATCGACGTTGAAGGGGCGCAGCATGCTGCGCCCCATGCACGGGAAATCGATCCGTTTGCGCCGGCTTCTACTTCGTGGCTTCCTGGCTGGCGCGAATTTCCTGCCAGCGGCGCGGACGCTTATTGGCCTGCAACACTTTCTTGCGTAGCCGAATCGACTTCGGAGTGATCTCGACAAATTCATCGTCGGCGATGAATTCGATCGCCTGCTCGAGGCTCAACTCGCGATGCGGAATCAGGCGAATCGCTTCGTCGGCGCTCGACGAGCGCATGTTCGTCTGCTTCTTTTCCTTGCAGACGTTCACGTCCATATCCTGCTCGCGCGAATTTTCGCCCACGACCATGCCTTCGTAGACTTCAATCGCGGGGCCGATGAACAGCTCACCGCGTTCCTGGATGTTCCATAGCGCAAACGCCGTCGATGGACCGGGGCGATCCGCGACGAGCGCGCCCGTCGGCCGCAGCGCCATTTCTCCGGCGTAGTCGGTCCAACCGTCAAAAATCGAGTGGATCAGCGCCGTACCGCGCGTGTCGGTCAGCAACTGGCTGCGCAGCCCGATCAATCCGCGTGAAGGGATTTTGAAGTCCATGCGCACGCGGCCCGAATTGTGATTGCTCATCTTGAGCATTTCGCCGCGCCGCGAACCAAGCGTCTCGAGGATGATGCCGATGAAATTCTCGGGGACGTCAATCACCAACCGCTCGAGCGGCTCGAGCTTTTTCCCGTTTTCGTTGCGCACCACGATTTCCGGCTTGCCCACCATCAGCTCGAAACCTTCGCGCCGCATCGTCTCGATCAAGATCGCAAGCTGCAATTCGCCGCGGCCCAGCACTCGAAACGATTCAGGAGTGTCTGTGTCTTCCACGCGAATCGACACGTTGGTGAGCAGCTCTCGCGCCAGGCGATCGCGCAAATCGCGCGAAGTCAGGTAGCTGCCTTCCTTGCCCGAAAGTGGGCTGCTATTCACCGTGAAGATCATCGCCAGCGTCGGCTCGTCGATTTGCAATGGTTCGAGCGGCTTCGGATCGTTCACGTCAACGATGCTCTCGCCCATCTGGATGCCTTCGACGCCGGCGATGGCGACGAGGTCACCCGCAATGACGCTGTCCGTTTCATCGCGTTCGAGCCCGCGGAAGGTGTAGAGCTTCGTGATGCGCGTTGTAACCATCTTGCCGTCGAGCTTGCTGATGCCGACATCGGTGCCGCGCTTAATCGTGCCGTTGAAGACGCGTCCGATCGCGATGCGTCCCAGAAATTCGCTGTAATCAAGGTTCATCACCTGAATTTGCAGCGTGCCTTCGGGATCGCCGGCCGGCGGCGGAATCGCTTTCACGATGGCTTCGAAAAGCGGCAGCAAATCCTTGGAATCGTCGCCGATCTTGTTGAAGGCAACGCCATCGCGCGCGTTCGTATAAACGACTGGGAAATCGAGCTGATCTTCCGTCGCGTCGAGGTCGATAAACAAATCGTAGATCTCATCGAGAACTTCGGCTGCGCGCGCATCCACGCGATCGATCTTGTTGAGAACGATCACCGGCGGCAGCTTCGCCGCGAGCGCCTTTTGCAAAACGTAGCGGGTCTGCGGCAGCGGCCCTTCGCTGGCATCCACGAGAACAACCACGCCGTCCACCATACGCAGAGCGCGTTCGACTTCGCCGCCGAAATCGCTGTGACCCGGCGTATCGACGATGTTGATTTTTGTGTCGTGAAAAAAGAGCGCCGTATTTTTGGCGAGAATCGTGATGCCGCGCTCGCGTTCCAGATCGTTCGAGTCCATCACGCGCTCGACGACTTCCTGATTGGCGCGAAAGATGCCGCTCTGCTTGAGCATGGCATCGACCAGCGTGGTCTTGCCATGGTCAACGTGCGCGATGATGGCGATATTGCGAATATTTTGGCTCATAGTGTTGCCGTCAAAGTGGCTGCTCCCGATGGGGGTGAGCGCATCGTTGCCTAATAGGGGTGCAAAAGGCGCTCGGCGGGGAGCAGATACAAAAATAGCTGCTGAAACAACCAGCAGCCTGGACGAATCTCCTTATCTCTAGGTGCGGTCGAGCAAGCCTAAGTTTAACAGACGCGGCGAATTGCGGCCAGCGAGTGTATGCTGTGTTGCGCAATTTTCATGTCGGATGCCAGCCGAAACTTCCAAGGGGAGGTTTGACATGGTCCGTAAACTCAACTTGGCATTGGTGGTTAGCGTGGCGCTGTGTTTGGGCGTCGCGACGTTGGCCGCTCGCCCGCGATTGCCGAGGCGCTGGCGGCTCGCCAGCTCCCGACTCGCGTGCGGAAGTGAAAACACTCAAAATCACGATCCTCTCGACAATGCTTGCCGATGATGGCATCGGCGAATGGGGATTTTCGGCGCTGGTCGAGACCGACGGGCACAAAATCCTCTTCGACACCGGCGCGCGCCCGAACACTGTTCTTGAAAACGCGAAAGAGCTGAAGATCGATCTCAGCGACGTGCAGGACGTCGTTCTCAGTCACTTTCACGATGACCACACGACGGGACTGATGACGCTGCGCCGCGAGTTTATGAAGAAAAATCCGACGGCGCTTTCACGCGTCCACGTCGCGAAAGGTATTTTTCTCGAGCGTCGCCCAAAACAGGGCAAATCCCAAGTCGCAATCGGTGATACGAATCCGATGATTGCGATGGAGAAAGACTTCGAAGCGAGCGGCGGCAAATTCATCGAACACGACAAGACGGATGAGATTTTTCCCGGCGTCTGGCTAACCGGACCCGTGCCGCGAACTTTTCCCGAGAAAAATTACGCGCCGGGTATCGAAGTCAAAGAAGACGGCAAGTGGGTCGAAGACGACGTTCCCGATGATCAGTCGCTGGTGTTCAACACCGACCGCGGTCTGGTTTTGCTGGCCGGGTGCGGCCATTCGGGCATCATCAACACGCTCACGTATGCGCGCAAAGAGATTCGCCCGGCGCCGATCGACGCCGCAATCGGCGGCTTCCATCTCTTCAACGCCACCGACGAAACGCTCGATTGGACCGCCGACAAGCTGAAGGGATTCCAAACCGCGCAGCTCATGGGCGCGCATTGCACGGGCATCGAAAGCGTTTATCATCTCCGCCAAAAGTTGGGACTCAATCGACATACGTGCGTCGTCGGCACGGTTGGCGCAACTTTCGATTTGAAAGACGGGATCAAGACGGGACGTATCGCGAGGTAGTTCGAAACTGAGGTCGAACGCGGAGCTGCGCATGCATCCAAAATTTAAGAAGCTTAGCTCGTCGCCGCGAGTTTTCTTCGCGGCCGTCCTGTGCGCGCTGGTGCTCCTGCCAGTCCGCATTGCGGCGCAAGAGAACGAAGCATCCGCGCCCGACTACTCTAAAACGTTCGACAAGATCGACGTGATGATTCCGGCGCGCGACGGCGTGAAGCTCCACACCGAGGTCTACACGCCGAAAAACATCGGCACTTCGCTGCCGATTATTCTCGAGCGGACGCCGTACGGACTCGGCGACGACAAAGCGGGCTACAGTCGGAAGCTCGTCCGCTACGACGAGATGATTCCGGAAGGCTACATCTTCGTTTTTCAGGATATTCGCGGCCGCTACGGATCCGAAGGCACGTTTGTGATGCAGCGCCCCGTCCGCGATCCAAAAGATTCGAAAGCGATCGACGAAGGCACCGACACCTACGACACGATCGACTGGCTCGTCAAAAATGTCCCGCACAACAACGGCCGCGTCGGCCTGCTCGGCATTTCCTATGGCGGCTGGCTTACTGTGATGGGCATGCTCGAGCCGCACCCCGCTTTGAAGGCGGTTTCCGAGCAAGCGTCGCCGGCCGACATGTTTCTCGGCGACGATTTTCATCATAACGGCGCGTTCCGCCTCAGCTACGGATTCGAATATTCGACGATGATGGAAACCGACAAGACGAATTTTTCTTTCGCCTTCGATCGGTTCGACACCTACGAGTGGTATCTCGGTCTCGGGCCGCTTTCGAACGCCGACGCGAAATACACGCACGGCTCGATTCCGACGTGGACGAACTTCGTCACGCATCCGAACTATGACCAATTCTGGAAGTCGCAAGCGATGCCGTACGTCCTCACCAAACCGACCGTGCCAAATTTGAATGTCGCGGGATGGTGGGATCAGGAAGACTTCTACGGCCCGATGAAGATTTACGAAATCCTCGAGAAAAACGATCCGAACCACCTCAACTATCTCGTTGCCGGCCCGTGGAATCACGGCGGATGGGCACGCGGCAAAGGTAATTCGCTCGGCGCGATTCCCTTCGGCAACGACACCGCGCTCTACTTCCGCCAGAAAATCGAAGCGCCGTGGTTCGCCTACTGGCTCAAAGACAAAGGCACGCTTCCGGTGAAAGAAGCGACTCTCTATCAAACCGGTAGCGAGACTTGGTCATCCTTCGATTCATGGCCGCCACGCGAAGCCCAGACGCGCAGTCTTTATTTTCACGACGACGGCAAACTCTCCTTCGATGCACCGAAATCCAGCGGCAAAGACGACTCCGCCTTCGACTCCTACGTCAGCGACCCCGCGCATCCCGTTCCGTATCGCCATCGCCCGGTCGATATGACCTATCCCGACGATCATCCCGGCAGTTGGTACACATGGCTCGTCGAAGATCAGCGCTTCGTCGATCAGCGCCCCGACGTGCTCACCTGGCAAACCGACACGCTTCCCGACGACGTCACGCTCGCCGGCCAGGTCACTGCAAAACTTTTCGCCTCAACCACCGGCAGCGATGCCGACTGGATCGTCAAGCTCATCGACGTCTATCCCGAAAAAATGCCCGCCAACTGGCAACTCTCCGGCTACGAACTCATGGTCGCCGATGAAGTCTTCCGCGGTCGCTTCCGCAATTCGTTCGAAAAGCCCGAGCCTATCAAGCCAAACACGGTCACGCCGTTCACGGTCGATCTCCACACGGCCAACCACGTCTTCAAAAAAGGGCATCGCATCATGGTGCAAGTGCAAAGCACCTGGTTCCCATTGATCGATCGCAATCCTCAAAAATTCGTTCCGAATATTTTCGAAGCGAAAGAATCCGATTTTCAGTCGGCAACTCAACGCATCTATCGCTCGCAAAAATACCCGTCCAGCGTAGCGGTCAGCGTCCTTCCCGCGAACGCGAGTGCATCATCGACGTCAGCATCAGCGACAACAGGAGCCCCGAATTGATCCGACCCCGCCTGCGCATTCCCACTCTCACCGCGGTATTCTTCTCCATCGCCGTAATTCTCGTTCCACTCCTGCCGCGCCATTCTTCCACGCAAGCCCAGCAACCTTCCCACGACTACACCGCGCTCTTCGACAAACAGGAAGTCATGATCCCCGTCCGCGACGGCGTAAAGCTCCACACCGAAATCTACACACCGAAGAACGCCTCCACGCCTCTCCCCATTCTTTTCGAACGCACGCCTTACGGAATCTCCAGTTCCACTCCCGGCGGCTACAGCTCCATGCTCGGCCGCTACAACGAAATGATTTCCGAAGGCTACATCTTTGTCTTCCAGGACATCCGCGGCCGCTACGCCTCGCAGGGCAAATTCGTCATGCTGCATCCGGTCCACGATCCCGCCGCCGATCCCAAAGGCATCGACGAAGCCACCGACACCTACGACACCATCGACTGGCTCATCAAAAACGTCGCGCACAACAACGGCCGCGTCGGTATGGACGGCATCTCTTACGACGGCTATCTCGTCACCATGGGCATGATCAATCCGCATCCCGCGCTGAAAGCCGTATCCGAACAAGCCTGCATGGGCGACACCTGGCTCGGCGACGATTTCTTTCACAACGGCGCGTTCCGCCTCAGCTACGCGTTCGAATACGCCGCGCTGCTCGAAACCTCAGCCGAAAATTACAGCTTCCAATTCGATCGCTTCGATCTCTACGACTGGTATCTCCGCCTCGGCCCGCTTTCCAACGCCAACGCAAAATATTTTCACGACAAGATTCCCACGTGGAACGATTTCATCGCCCATTCGAGCTATGACGAATATTGGAAGCATCACGCCATTGCTTACGGATTGAAGCAGCCCACTGTGCCTAACCTCAACGTCGCCGGATGGTGGGATCAGGAAGACTTTTACGGCCCGACGGCGCTCTACGAGCGCCTCGAAAAATCCGACGCAAAAAATCTAAATTACTTCGTAGCTGGCCCGTGGAATCACGGCGGCTGGGGACACGGCGCCGGCAATTCGCTCGGCGAAATCCCATTCGGCAGCGACACCAGCGCCTATTTCCGCCAAAACATCGAAGCGCCTTTTTTTGCGTATTGGCTGAAAGACAAAGGTCAGATGCCGCTGAAGGAAGCGATCACGTTCCAGACCGGCAGCGACGAATGGGTGAAGTACGACTCCTGGCCGCCGCGCGAAGCCCAAACGCGCAACATATATATGAGGGAAGACGGCGCGCTCTCCTTCACCGCGCCAACCGCAGCATCCACCTCGTCAGCCGATAATCGCACGGATGCAAAAGCCGTAGCGCCCGACTTCGATGCCTACATCAGCGATCCAGCGCACCCAGTTCCAAATCGGCACCGCCCCGTAGACATGACGTATCCCGAGGATCACCCCGGCAGCTGGTTCACATGGCTCGTCCAGGATCAGCGCTTCGTCGATCAGCGCCCCGACGTCGCCACTTGGCAAACGCCGCCGCTCACCGAAGACGTCACGCTTGCCGGCCAGGTCACCGCCAAGCTTTTCGCGTCCACCACCGGCTCCGACTCCGACTGGGTCGTCAAATTAATCGACGTCTATCCCGAAAGAATGCCGAAAGATTGGAAGCTCTCCGGCTTCGAACTCATGGTCGCCGACGAAATTTTCCGCGGCCGCTATCGCAACTCGTTCGAAAAGCCCGAGCCCATCACGCCGAACACGGTGACGCCTTTCACCGTCGATCTGCACACCACGAATCACGTCTTCAAAAAAGGTCACCGCATCATGGTTCAGGTCCAGAGCACCTGGTTCCCGCTCTACGATCGCAACCCGCAGAAATTCGTGCCGAATATTTTCGAAGCTAAAGCCTCCGACTACCAGAAGGCCACCCAGCACATCTACCGGTCAGCTCAATATCCGTCTCACATCGAGCTATCGATTCTGCCGAAGCAGCTCAATCAACACCGCAGAAGCCGCGGCCGCCAACTAGCGCACTCATGTAGGGGCGCAGCACTGCTACGCCCCGACTTGCCCGGGCGTGAGAACTACACCATCAACTCCCGCCTCTTCGCCTTTCTCACATACGTAAAGTCATACTCCACGTTCCACGTCTTCCCACCATCCGTCGATCCGCGGCTGAACTGCCGCACTTTATCCGCTCCCATCGGAATAAATTGCAAATGTCTCCGCAACGCCGGCCCGCCGCTCTGCGGAATATCATCCGTCCAGTAATCCATCACGCCATCTTTCGCCAACTCTCCATGAAAAAAAATATTCCCGCCGACGTTGTCCACCCAGTATTGTTCCCAGCGCTTCAGCGCCGCGTCGTAAATGTTGTAGCTCTTCCCGGAATACGGCGAATTCTCGCTCTTCCAATTCTCCTGCACCACGCAATTTTCCAGAATCAGCTCGATCTTGCTCGTCCCCGCCGGAACTCCGCCCTGCGTCGTGCTCACATCCCATTCGCCCAGCCAGAAATCGAGCTGCCGATTTTCTTTCGTGTCCACGCACGGCTGCGCATTGTGCTTCGCCTGCGCCACCGCTTTTTCGAATCGCGGATCGCCATGCAGCGCCGCAAGGTTTGGATCAGCGCTCAACGTCGCAAAATCGCCATACCCTGCCTTCACCGCCGCGTCCAGCGCCGCAAACGCCTTCTCCGTGTTCTTCATTCCCACATACGTCGCGGCCTTTCCATATTCCGCAAACATGGCCGCACCGGAACCGGTTGCCTTCTCAAACGCTGACAGCGCCTGTTCGTATTTCCCCAGCGCGCGTAGCGACCCTCCTAGCCGCAACCACACCCTCGGCGGCGCGTCCTTCTGCTTCGAAAGCTCCTCGTACAATTTGGCCGACCGCTCCCAATCTTTTGCGATCCAGGCTGCGTTCGCTTCTTGAGCGCGCGAATCCTCCGCCCCCTTGGCTGTCCAGCCACCGCCGCCGTCTCCCCCGATGGGTTTCCGTGCCGCAGCCGACACACCGGTAGTACCGCTTGTGGCGAGACAAAATCCAAACACCAGCGCGAAAATCAAACCCGGCCGAATTCTCATTTTTTCTCCGTATGCAGTGGCTAGGGGAAATCTTGCTGGGTTTAGACGGAGCCTTTTTTAAAGGAAAGCAATCTGGGGAACGAAATCGGGCTGAAATCGCGAAATAGGCGTGTCACAGCCCGTGTAACGACAGGCAGACCTCCGGTCCACATTAATTTTCGGGTGCTCATTTATATAGTTATCTTAATTTCTGTAACCTCTTTGTCTTTCTTCGGATTACAACGAAACCTTCCCGTAAAATTTCCGTATCCACTAGCAAAACGGAAGTAAGTCTCCCGCGTCTATCTGTTCATGGGTGGGGTGTATGTCTCTTTCTGACCTGAGTTCGACGATGGAACCCGATGCGGCCACAGGAGCGGCCCGGACGATCCAGCTCCCTGCGCGTTATGTTCGGTTCGGCCCGTTTCAGATTGATCAGCAACGCCAGGAAGTAACCAAAAGCGGCTCGCGCCTTCGCCTCCAGGGCAAGGTCTATCAGGTGCTGCTCGCGCTGGTTGAAAAGCAGGGCGATGTCCTGACGCGCGAAGAGCTTCGTCTTCGCCTTTGGCCCAATGAGACGCACGTCAATTACGATGCCAACGTAAATACCACCGTGAACAAGCTTCGCCAGGCGCTCGGCGATTCGTGCGATAAGCCGGTCTACATCGAAACGGTGCCGCGCAAGGGCTACTGCCTTGTCGTCCAGCCGGAATTCACGGAATTTCCCGCGCCGCCGTCCTCTGCCGCAAACGGCGAGATAAAAGAAGAAGCCGCTGAGCTGGTGGCGGAAACCGATAACTCGCCGAAGAAGACCGATCTGTGGATCACGATCGGTGTGATCGCGCTGATCGTCGCGGGCATGTTGCTCGGCGCCGGCATCACGCGCCTCTGGATCGGCCATTTCGATCAGCCGTCGCTGATCGCTCCTTGGCCCTGAGTCGCATTTCTGAACTCACGATGTAGGGGCGCAGCATGCTGCCCCCATTTCAGCAAGATCTAACGAGATCGAATCTCGCGGCTGAAACGTCCACCACATTGCGCGCGTTTTATTTCGCCCGCCGAAAAACAATTCCCGTACTTCGCCCCGCATCCAGCTGAAATTCCGATGCCGTCCCGCCATCACGCTTGAATCTCACCGTCATCCCGTCTTCACCCACAGTGAAAACATCGTTCGCGGTCGGCCTAAGATCTTCCTTCGCGAAATTATTAGCCCGCGGAATTCCAATCTTGTCGAGCACCGCAACCACTTTCAACGCGCCATCTTTTACCGCCAGCCGGTAACTCACGCCGATCTCTTCGCTCCAATAGTCTCCGGCATACGGGACGAGGTCTTCCTTCGTCACTTGAATCTTCACCGCCTCTTTTTTCGGCGCCTCATCGTCCGCTTCGGCCGACTTCACCGTCTTCGGTTTCATCACGCTGTTCAAATAAACATCCGCCACTTGCGTAGCGCGCCGCGTCGGATCGGAGCTTCCCAAATTGCAAAGCGTCGCCACCGAAAAATGCTGCTCCGGAAATCGCATCAACTGCGCCCGGTATCCGCCCCACGATCCACCATGGCTCACCATGCGCAGCCCGCGATAATCCGAAACGACCAGTCCTTTCGCGTAATTCAATCTTTTACCGTCATTCAGCTTCGCCGTCTCTTGCAACTCTGCCAACAAGATCTTTCCGCCCACCTGTCCACTGTAGAAATTTTCGTCCCACTTCAGCAGATCTTCCACGCTCGTATGCACGGCGCCGTCGCCCGTTTGTTCGAAATACGAAACGTCGAGCGTGAATCCATCCTTCTTCTCGTTCTCGTCGTAGGCCATCGCGCGTTCCGGCACGATCGATCGGTGATTGTCTCGATATTGCGTGTGGCTCATCTGCAATGGCGAAAAAATATTTTCCGCCGCAAACTCGCGCAGCGTCTTCCCGCTCACGCGCTGCACGATCACCGACATCAGGAAAAATCCCGTGTTGCTGTAGAGATATTCCGAGCCCGGCGCGAAATTCAGCCCTTTTTGCCGCGTAATCAACGCCATCGCGTCTTCATCGGTTGTCACGCTGTCGCCGTTCACCCCCGCGATATCGAAGAGCGTCAAGTAGTCGCGCAGTCCGCTCGTGTGATTCAGCAAATTCAGAATCGTGATTTTCTTCCCGTAGTCCGGCAATTCGGGAATGTACTTGTGCACGTCGTCTTCGACCGACAGCTTCCCCGCTTTTTCCAACAGCAGGATGCTCGTCGCGGTGAATTGCTTCGACGTCGATCCGATGTCGAACACCGACTTCGGCGAAATCGGCACGCTCTCCTCGACGTTCGCCAGCCCGTATCCCTTCTCGTAAATGATCTGCCCGCCGCGATAGACACCGAGCGCGCATCCCGGCGAACCGGCAACGGTCAAATCCTGAAACACCTCATCGACCGCCGCCTCGAGCTTCTGCTCGTTGCTCTTCGCGGCGACATTTTGTCGCGCGCCATCGCCCGCAACAACCCACGTCGCGCTTGCCGCGCACAAAATCGCGCCGACCGCCATCGTTCCCCACCACGCCCGCCAGAGTGTCATTCGTCCTCGCCAAAAAACGCGCGCCGAGTGTATCCGTAACCGCCCCATCCTTCAACGTCGGCAAACTCATTTTGGAGTACGGCGCTCCCGCGCCGCCTTTACGGTCGAACCAACTCAATCTAAACTCCCCGAAATACCGCCATCGATCCAAAGGCTCTTTGCTAAAATCTCGCGATGCTCACCGCCATCACCCGCGCCGTAAGCCCCGCCCTCGCCACCTGCGAGCTCACCTTCGTCGAACGCCAACCCATCGACATCTCCAAAGCCCAATCGCAGCACACCGCCTACGAACATCTCCTCGCGAAACTCGGCATCCACGTCCACTCGCTTCCCGCCGAGCCCGATCTCCCCGATTCCATGTTCGTCGAAGATCCCGCCATCGTCCTCGACGAAATCGCCGTCATCCTCCCGCTCGGCACAAAGTCCCGCCAGCCTGAAGCCGAATCGCTTGCAAAGGCCCTTGCCCCTTTCCGCAAAATCGCCCGCATCACCGCGCCTGCCGTCATGGAAGGCGGCGACGTCCTTCGCATCGATCGCACTCTCTACGTCGGACAAACCACCCGCACCAACGCCGAAGGCGTCCGCCAACTCACCGCTATCCTTGCGCCCCACAAATACGAAGTCGTCCCCGTCCCCGTCACCGGCTGCTTACACCTCAAATCCGCCGTCACCTATCTCGGCCGCAACACCCTCCTCGCCAATCGCCCCTGGTTCGACACAACTGCATTCACAAATTTCCAATGGATCGACGTCGATCCCGCTGAACCTCACGCCGCCAACGCCCTGGCCGTCGCCGACACCATCATCTTCCCCGCATCCTTCCCCAAAACCCGCGCCCGCATCGAAACCGCCGCCTTCCACGTCACCCCACTGGACATCTCCGAACTCCAAAAAGCCGAATCCGGCCTCACCTGCTCCAGCCTGATTTTCACGACCTAGTCCGCACGGATTCGAACGCGGACACTCGCTGCGCTCCTTGACCGTCTCGGATGTGGCCTTTAAGCTTGTTGTTTCTCACTCGGGTGAAATCACAGCATGGCGTCGATTCAGATTACGTTGCCGGATGGTTCGGTGCAGGAAGTGCCGCAGGGCACAACTCCGGCGGATATTGCGCGGAAAATTTCGCCGCGGCTTGCGGATGCCGCGCTCGTCGCGCGCATTTCCGATCCGGCAGCGGCGAGCGCTTCCGCGCGGTCCGCGAGCGGCGCAGCCAACCGCAGCCAGCGGCGTTGACGACGGCTACGAGAGCAACAGTGCTGGCGAATTGATCGATCTGCGTCGGCCGCTCGATCACGACGTCAAGCTGCAGATACTCACCGAAAAAGATCCCGATTCGCTTTACGTTTTTCGTCATTCCGCCGCGCATCTTCTTGCCGCCGCGGTGATGGAGCTGTATCCGAATGTGAAGCTCGGCATCGGGCCGCCGATCGACACCGGCTTTTTCTACGAATTTTTGCGCGATCAACCGTTCACTCCGGAAGATCTCGAGAAAATCGAAAAGAAGATGCGCGAGCTCGCCGCGCAGGATCTGCCGAACGAGCGAAAACTCGTTCCGAAGCCCGAAGCGGTCGAGCTTTACAAAAAGTCCGATCAAATCTTCAAATGCGAGCTCGTAGAAGAAAAAGCCACCGACCCGATGGTCTCGTTCTACACCACTGGGAAATTCATCGACTTTTGCCGCGGCCCGCACATTCCTTCGACCAAGCGCATCCAGGCGTTCAAATTGATGAGCGTCGCCGGCGCCTACTGGAAAGGCCACGAAGGGAATCCGCAGCTTCAGCGCATTTACGCCGCGTGTTTCTTCACACAGAAAGAACTCGACGCGTATTTGCATCGCGCTCGAAGAAGCGAAGCGCCGCGATCATCGCAAGCTCGGCGCCGAGCTCGATCTTTTCAGCATTGAGGACGAAGCCGGCCCGGGCCTGATTTTCTGGCATCCCAAGGGCGGCTTGATCCGGACGATCGTCGAAGATTGGCTGCGCGCCGAACTCTTCAAGCGCGGCTACGATATCGTTTACACGCCGCACATCATGCGCCGCGAACTGTGGAACACCAGCGGGCACACCGGCTTTTACAAAGACAACATGTTCGGCCCGGTGGAAGTCGAAAAAGCCGAATACCAGCTCAAGCCGATGAATTGCCCGGGCCACATCCTGATTTACAAATCGAGGCTGCGCAGCTATCGCGATCTGCCGGTGCGGCTGGCCGAACTCGGCACCGTCTATCGCTACGAGCGCAGCGGCGTGCTGCACGGCCTGTTGCGCGTGCGCGGATTCACGCAAGACGACGCGCACATTTTCTGCATGCCGTCGCAAATCGAAAGTGAAGTCGAAGCCTGCATCGACTTCGCCTTCGCCGTGATGAAAAATTTCGGCTTCGAACAATTCGAGGTTGAACTTTCGGACTGGGACGAATCGCATCCCGAAAATTACGCCGGCAAGCCGGAAGACTGGCACCGCGCCACCAACGCTCTCGCCGAAACCATGACGCGCATCAAGGTTCCGTTCAAGCGCATCCCCGGCGAAGCCGCGTTCTACGGGCCCAAAATCGACGTCAAGCTCATCGACGCGATCGGCCGCTCGTGGCAGCTCACTACCGTGCAGTTCGATTTCAATTTGCCGGCGCGCTTCAAACTGGAATACGTCGGCGAAGATGGCGGCCGGCATCAACCGTTGATGGTCCACCGCGCGCTGCTTGGCTCCGTCGAGCGATTCTTCGGCATTCTCGTCGAGCACTACGCCGGCGCGTTTCCGCTCTGGCTCGCTCCGGTGCAAGTGCAGGTCTGCCCCGTCAGCGAAAAAGTGATCGACTACGCGAAGCATGTCACCGAAGCGTTGAAGCGTCACGGCGCACGCGTCCATCTCGACGAACGCAACGAAAAGCTGCCCGCGAAAATTCGCGACGCGCAGCTCCAGAAAATTCCCTACATGCTCGTGGTCGGCGGCAAAGAAGCCGAAGCCGGAACCGTTTCCGTTCGCCACCGCAGCAAGGGCGATCTTGGTCCCAAGCCGCTCGCGGAATTCCTTGCGTCCCTCCAAAACGAAATCGATACGCGCACGATCGCGTAAAGCCAAGCCTACGTTGCCGAAGCCGCCTGCGCTGACACAGCCGCTTCCGGTGGAACTCGCTGCGGCCGGAACGAAACCGCTCGTCCACGTCACCGAAGAATTTTTCGCGGAAGCCGTTCGCGAACTTACCTCACGCGACGCCGACCTCGCTCGAGTCGTAAAAACTTACGGCATCCCGCCGCTCTGGGTTCGCGAGCCCGGCTTCCCCACGCTCGTTTACATCATTCTCGAGCAGCAAGTCTCGCTCGCATCCGCCCGCGCTCTCTATCAAAAGCTCGAAAAAACCGTCTGCCCCTTCACTCCCGATAAATTCCTGAAACTCACCGAAATCGAAATGCGCCAACTCGGCTTCAGCCGCCAAAAATCGCACTACACGCGCCTCCTCGCCGAAGCCATGACGCAAAACCAATTCGATCTCGACGCGCTCCACAAACTTCACGACGACCACGCCCGCGAAAAACTCGTCGCCCTCAAAGGCATCGGCCGCTGGACCTCCGACATTTATCTTCTCAGCGCCCTGCGCCGCCCCGACATCTGGCCCGTCGGAGATCTCGCGCTCGCCACCGCCGTCCAGGAAGTGAAACAACTCCGCAAACGCCCCTCGCCCGAAAAACTCGAAAAAATGAGCGCGCCATGGAAACCCTTCCGCGCCATCGCCGCCCGCCTCTTCTGGCACGCCTACCTCTGCAAGCGCGGCCAATCCTCCGCCACCATCAGCTTGTAGCGTGCATTCTGAAAACTGGCGCTGACTGGAGCGCTTGTGCTACTTAGGAGGCATGCAACCGTTCTCTCGGCGGCGGTTTCTCTTCACCGCGAGTGCCGCCTTCGCAGCCGCGCGCATCTCACGCTCAGCGCCACAACAGGAGATTGTTCCCAAATTGCTCGACCATATTTTGATCGGTAGCCCCGATCTGGAAAAAGGCATCGCGTTCGTGGAGGAGCGCACCGGCGTCCGCGCCGCGTTCGGCGGAGTGCATCCTGGCGCGGGAACGCAGAACGCTCTGCTTTCGCTCGGTAACAATCGCTACCTCGAAATCATCGCCCCCGATCCGAAGCAGCCCGCAACCGATGACAAGCGCAATCTCGGCACGCTCGAAGAACCGGTGATCGTCGGCTGGGCTCAACATCCCGGCGACATCGAGGCGTTCGCGCAACGCCTAAAATCTGAGGGAGTTGAAGCCATCGGACCGAAACCTGGATCGCGAAAGCGTCCCGACGGCCGCATCCTGAACTGGAAGACGCTGGAGCTCAAAGACGACGGCAACGGCCTATTCCCATTTTTCATCGAGTGGGGGCCGGGCTCCATGCATCCGTCCATCGACGCACCGCAAGGCTGCCGCCTGGAGCGGTTCGAAGGATTCGGTCCAGACGCAAACCTCGCCTATCTCCGGCGCCGCGCAAACCTGTTGAATCTCGACCTGGAGATTGGCCCCGGCAAAAACCCGGTGCTTCACGCAATCATCGCGGGCCCAAAGGGCCGCCTCGACATCACCTTTTAATAGGCGGTGCGGCAGCGCCTCCTCGCATGGCGAACTTTACCGGCCAGTATCTGAAACATTGGCCCGGGAGGCCGCGTCCCTAGAACTGCGAGCTTTGGAACCTGAGATCGCCAGGCCGCGGTGGCAACGGCGCAGATTGCCCGCTACCTGCACCAACGCCGGGCATCTAAGGCTTGCTGTTGCAATGTGCCTACGTGCTATACTTTGAAGCCCGTCTCTCAGTGTTTTTCGGCTTGAGTGGCGGGTGCGTGCAGTTCTCGCAGCGGCAGCGCAAGCAGTCGATCAGGGCAGAGCCCGGCGAGGCGGGTATCTGGCGCCTTAAATTTGTTAGGGGGAAATATCGCAGAACGTAACTTCCGGCAGCAGAGCGACCGCACTCGGGTGAACGAACGGATCCGGGCTCGTGAAGTCCGGGTGATCGACGAAGAAGGCGGCCAGCTTGGCGTCATGCAACCGTACGAAGCGGTGCGGATGGCGCGCGAAAAGGGTCTGGATCTGGTCGAGATTTCGCCGACAGCCGATCCTCCCGTTTGCAAGATCACGGACTACGGCAAATTTCTTTATCAACAGAATAAGAAAGCGCACGAGCAGCGCAAAAGCAGCCGCGGCTCGCAGTTGAAAGAAGTCAAGTTTCGGCCCGCAACCGCCGAACACGACTACAACGTGCGCAAGAATCAGATCATCAGGTTTCTGGGTGAAGGTCACAAAGTGCGCGCGATGATTTTTCATCGCGGACGCGAAATGGCGCACCAGGAAGTGGGCCGCGCGAAGATGACGCGGCTGTTGGGAGAAATCACCGAGTACTGCCAGATCGAAACGATGCCGCGCATGGAAGGCAATGTGTTGGTCGCGTTGCTCGCGCCGAAAAAAGGCGCGCCTGCTCCGGCAAAGCCAGCGCAGCAACCGGCGCAGCAAGCTTCGTAAGGCAACCCGAAATCGCTCGTATTTTGGGAATTGGGATTCAGGCACGGCGTGGCCGTGTGAAGAGAGGATTTAGCAATGCCAAGAAACGCTTCGAAACCAAAGTTGAAATTGAAGACGCATCGCGGCGCCGCGAAGCGCTTTAAGATTACTGCGACCGGCAAGATCAAGCGCTCGCACGCAGGCAAGCGGCACATTCTCGGCACAAAAGCCCCTGGCCGCATGCGCAAGCTGAAGAAGCTGACATCGGTGAGCAAAGCCGATATGTTGAAGACGAAGCAGATGCTGCCGTACGGGTTCTAAAAGAGTTTTTAGCTTTGCTTTCGAGCTGCGCGTTGAGCGCGGCGGAATTAAGAGCGAAGCTGAAATGCAAGACGCGGAGCGCGAGCTCTGCCGCGGGGCTTCGGCCTCGCACCGCGGGATGAAAGTCCCGCACATCGAGCCAGGCAGTGCTACACGGGTGCCTGCCGGCCGATCGGCTGCAGCGATTCAGTTCGCAGCGGCTTAGCAGTACCCCCGGAGACAAACCCGTTGCGTTACGCGTGTTTTCATTTCTTGCGCGCGCCCGCATCGTGTTGTCTCCCTAAACAGAAAAGGAGAAACCCATGGCTCGCGTAAAACGCGGCACAAAGCGCCGTGCGCGGCGCAAGAAGTACCTCAAGAGGACCAAAGGCTTTTTCCTCACAAAGAGCAAGCTGTACCAATCCGCACAAGAAGCGGCGAATCGAGCGGATCGCTATGCGTTTCGCGATCGCCGCGTTAAGAAACGGCAATATCGCCGGCTGTGGATTCAGCGCATCGGCGCGGCTGCGCGGTTGAACGGCATCACATACGGCCACCTGATTCACGGATTGAAAGTGGCTGGCGTTGAGCTGGACCGCAAAGTGCTCGCTGACATCGCGGTGAAGGATGCCGCGGCATTCGCAAGCCTGGTGGCGACGGCGAAGGCTGCTGCGCCCGCTCCGAAAAAAGCGGAACGCCGCGCGGAGTAGTTTCACAAAGTCTGTATAGGGGCGCAGAATTCTGCGCCCCAGTTAGCAACCAAGCCAGCCGCGAGAGCCTCTTCTGGCTTTCGGCTGTGATTGAAGCAATCGGAAGACGGGCACGGCGTTCCGTGCCCCTACCGGATTTCGATCATGACTTCTTCGGACAATAAGGCTGCGCAAACGCTCGACTCGCTCGGCGCGACTGAGCCTACGCGCGTCTCGGAGCTGTTCACGGAAATTGTCGCGCGGTTCGACGGCGATGTCGCTGCCGTAGACGACGAAGCTTCGTGGAAGTTGTTTCGCGATGCGTGGCTTGGCCGCAAGTCGGGTGTCCTGACCCTCGTCACCGACAATTGGCTGAAGCCAGCGACGCCGGAACTGAAGCGCGTCGTCGGCGCCGAACTGAACAAACTTCGCGGACACGTCGAATCGCAAATCGAATCGAAGCGTGTTGCGATCGAAGCCGGCGCGGACGAAGCTGCACTTGCGCGCGAACGTGTTGATCTTTCGCTGCCCGGCGTAACACGCCCGGTCGGTTCCCACCATTTGATTCGCCAGGTTTTCCAGCAAATCGAAGACATCTTCGTATCGATCGGATTTTCCGTCGTCGAAGGGCCGGAAATCGAGACGCCCTATTACAATTTCGAGGCGCTCAACATCCCCGAGTTTCATCCCGTCCGCGACGACATGGACACGTTTTACATCGACGTGCCGAAGGGCGCGCCGTCGCCGCTGCTGCTGCGCACGCACACTTCGCCGATGCAAATCCGCACGATGGAAAAACGCCAGCCTCCCGTGCGCGTGATCGTTCCCGGCAAGGTCTATCGCCGCGACAATCCCGACGCGACGCACTCCTTCATGTTCCATCAGATCGAAGGTCTGGCCGTCGATACCGATATTACTTTCTGCGATTTCACCGGCACGATCGAATATTTCGTGAAGCAATTTTTCGGGCCCGGCGTGAAAACGCGTTTTCGTCCGAGCTATTTCCCGTTCACTGAGCCTTCGGTGGAGTTCGACGCCAGGTGCGTCTTCTGCGGCGGCAGCGGCGTTTCCGCCGGCGGCGGGACGTGCTCGAAGTGCAAAGGCTCCGGCTGGATCGAGCTGTTCGGCGCTGGCATGGTCGATCCCGCGGTCTACGGCTTCGTCAACTACGACCCGAAAAAAGTCAGCGGCTTTGCCTTCGGCATCGGCATCGACCGCCTCGCGATGCTGAAATACGGCATCGACGACATCCAGGTTTTTTTCCAGAACGACGTGCGATTCTTGCGGCAGTTTCCGTAAGGTCCGTGTACGGGCGCAGCACTGCTGCGCCCCATGTCCGCAAGATCGTAAGGGCTCGGCAGAATCTGGTTTTGAATCTTTTATGGCCTTCACCGACTCCAAAAATCGTTTCTCTCACGCGTAGCCGATTACGTTCGCTATCGCCCGCGGTTATCCGCACGACGCCCTGACGCTGATGAAGAGTGAATGCGGGTTCAGTTCAGGCCACGTGATCGCCGACATCGGCTCCGGCACAGGATTTTTCGGCGAGCTGTTTCTGAAAAATGGCAACCGCGTCTATGGCGTCGAGCCGAATAAAGAAATGCGCGCGGCCGGCGAAGAATATCTCGCGTCCTACGATTCTTTCGTCAGCATCGACGCGCGCGGCAGAAGCGACGACGCTGGAAGACGCCACGATCGATTTCGTCACCGCAGGCCAGGCGTTTCACTGGTTCGAAGCAGCGGCAACGCGGCGAGAATTCGCGCGGATTCTGCGGCCGAAAGGCTGGGTCGTCGTGATGTGGAACGACCGCGAGATGAATTCGGACTTCGCGACAGCCTACGAAGACTTGCTCGTGCAATTCGGCAACGACTACAAGCGCGTGAAAGAGTCGTATCCGGAGCTCGACGCGATGAAAGAATTTTTCGCGGGCGGATCGGTGCAGGAGCGCAGCGTACCGAACGCGCAGATTCTGGATCTGGACGGGTTAGCCGGGCGGTTGCGCAGCAGTTCGTACGCGCCGCAAGAAGGCCAGTCGAATTACGCCGCGATGATGGCGGCGCTCGACAAATTGTTTCGCGCGAACCAGACCGACGGGCGCGTGAAGATGGAATACGCGACGCACGTGTACTACGGGCGATTGCCGAAGCAGAATTGACGCGGTGAAGGACAGAGACAGCGAATGAAAGTTGTCTATAACTGGCTGAAGGATTTTGTCGATGTGACGGCGACGCCGGACGAACTCGCGTCGCGGCTCGCGCTCTCGGGCACGAACATCGGCGGCGTGGAAAAAGGCCCTCACGGCGCGGTGATCGACGCGGAAGTCTCGTCGAATCGGCCGGATAGCTTGTCGCATTACGGCATCGCGCGTGAAATCGGCGCTATTTATAAACTCCCGCTGAAGGCGTACCGCAGCCGAGGCTCGCGGAATCGGCTCGCGGCCAAAGCCAGTGATGCAGTAAAAGTCGAAATCCAGTCGCCGGAATTGTGCGGCCGCTTCACCGCTCGCGTAATTCGCGGCGTGAAGATTGCAGCCTTCGCCGGCGTGGCTGAGAGAGCGGCTCGAAGCGTGCGGCGTGGCCAGCATCAGCAACGTCGTCGACGCGACAAACTACGTAATGCTCGAACTCGGCCAGCCGACGCACACCTACGACTACGACAAGATTCGCGATCACCCCATCGTCGTGCGCACTTCGCGCGGTGGCGAAAAGATCCAGACGCTCGATGGCATCGAGCGTGCGATCGATGCCGGAATTTGCATGATCGCCGACGGCGATGGCGCGCGTGCGATCGGTATCGGCGGCATCATGGGCGGCGCCGAAACTGAGATTTCTTTCTCGACCAAAAATATTTTGATTGAAGCGGCGTGGTTCGAGCCGATCGCGGTGCGTCGCGCTGCGCGCAATTTGCGATTCACACCGAAGCTTCCACGCGATTCGGCCGCGGTGGCGATCCCGAGATTGCCGAAATCGCTTCGCGACGCTGGCAGAACTGGTCTTGCAGCTTGCCGGCGGGGAATTGCTCGCTGGCGTCGTCGATGTTTATCCTGGCAAGCGCGCGCCGAAGAAAATTCGCGTCACGCGTGCCGAGATTTTTCGCGTGATGGGTGCGGACGTTCCCGACAAGGAAGTCGAGGCGACTCTCAGCGCGCTGGGATTCGCGCCCGTTCGCGTCGACCAGAATCGCGGCGCCGAAGGCTCGCTGCTCGCCACATGGGAATGCACGCAGCCGTCTTGGCGCGCGGAAGTCGAACGCGAAATCGATCTGATCGAAGAGGTCGCGCGCATCTACGGTCTCGACAAATTTCCACCTCGTTTTCCGGTCGCGCGTCAGGGCGCGGCGCGATTGCCGCACTACGAAGCGAGACGCGCTTGCGCGAACGTCTCATCGGCCTCGGCTATCAGGAAATTCTCACCATCCCGCATGTCGATGAAGCGCGCGACGCACTCTTCCGTGCGGCGGACGCGCAGACAGCGCGCCTGGCGAATCCGCTCTCCGAAGAAGCTGGCGTGCTGCGTTCCACCGGCATCGTCACCATGGCCGCCGCACTCGAATGGAACCTGAATCACGGCCAGCGCAACGTGCGCCTCTTCGAAATTGGCCGTCAATATCGATTGAATGGCAGCTAGCCGGTCGAAACGCGCGTGCTCACCATCGGCGCAACCGGCGATGCTCGTGAAAAGAACTTGTACGACGGCGCGCGACCATATTGTTTCGCGGATCTGAAAGGCGACATCGACTCGCTCGGCGAACTCGCCGGCGGAATTCAATGGCGCGCGCACGCGGCATCGTCGAATGACTGGGCTCATGCGGCGCGCAGCGGGGAAGTTTCGCTAGGCGGTGAAACAATCGGTGGGCGGCTCAGTTGGCGAAACGCGTTGCCGACCGACTGAAACTGCGCCAAGACGTGTTCCTCGCTGAGATCGTGATCGATCCGGTCTACGCCGCGATCGAAGATTTGAAGGATTCGCGCCGCTATGAACCGCTGTCGCGATTTCCTGCGGTCGAGCGCGACTTTTCGTTGCTGCTGAGCGATGGCACGAGCTTCGACGCCGTGAAAGAAGCAATCAAGTCGCTACAACATCCCGGAAGTCGTGACAGTCGAGGCCGGCGATCTCTTTCGCGGCAAGAACGTTCCGGCCGGAAAATATTCGTTGATGGTCCGCGTCGTCTTCCAGAACCGTGAAGCGACGCTGACAGATGCGCAGACGAGCGACTTTTCTTCGCGCATCATCGTGGCACTTGAGAAACAAGTCGGCGCGCAGCTCCGCGCGAGCTAGGTAGCGCCGGCATCTTGCCGGCATTTTTCCTTCTACGACGCAGCCTCAAATGATCGGGGTCGTCGCTCAGTTCTAGCTTAAGCGCGAAAAACCGCCGGCAGGATGCCGGCGCTACCAAAACCTGCGCTACAATGCCCGAGCGGCTTTGCCGCGGCGGAGACTTCGATGAGCGGACCGATCAAAGTACAGATCTTTGGACAGAGCTACACGATCCACGGTGATCTAGATCCCACCTACGTCCAGAAGCTCGCCACATTCGTTGACGACAAGATGCGCACCATCTCCGATGCGACCGCGACCGTAGATACGCACAAAATCGCGGTCCTCGCCGCGCTTTCGATCGCCGATGAACTCCACAGCACACAACGCGACCTCGGCGAAAATAACGAGCTGATCCGCGAGCAGGCCGAGCGCTGCCTGATGCTCGTCGAACGCGCGCTAAAACAAACCGCCTGATTTTCCGCGAGCCGCCTTGTCGGCCGCTGCTTCAGATCTCTTCCACAATTCCGCCAGCCCGGGAAATTTCATTTCTGATCGCGGAAATGATTTCCTCTGCCTGTGAAGCGTCGACGTACGGCAACAAAAGCGGCTCGCCGGTTGCTGTCACCGCGTAAATTCCCTGGCCGCCGGAATCGTGCTCCTGATACTCCAGACGATAAACCTTTGCAGTCAAAATCGTAACTACACCTCGGCGTGAACCCTCGGGCTCCCGATGATCGGCGCCGTCAACTTGAAACTCAGTCTTAGTGGCTGACAAACGAGCTGTAGTCTCGCGAAAAAATACGACGACACACAGGCCCGACGCGATAGCTAAAGCGAGGCGCCACAGGCTCGGCAGATGTATGCCGATCACAAACCAGATAAGCCATCCGGCGAATCCGCCGCACACGACGCGCAGAAAGAGCGAGATCTCGTTACGGACCGAAACGTTGAGGGCATCGCCCGAATCTCGAATGCTGTAGTGAACGGCCACGGATCGCTACCGCTACTGACTCCACTTCGTTGGCTTGCGATCCCATCGATGGTTGCGTAGCTCCGTGTGCAACGCGGCCGCCAGCGGCCCTTTGTCGCTAGCCGCAATATTGCTCTCGACGTTTTTGATTTTGCGCATGCCCGGAATGATCGTGCTCACATCCGTATTATTGAGGATGAAACGCATCGCCATCTCCGGCATCGTCATTCCATCTTTCAACAGCGGCTTGAGCCTGTCTCCATGCTCGACGCTGCTCTTCAAATTTTCCGGCACAAAATAAGTATTCCGCCAATCGTCCGCCGGCCAAGTACTGTCGAGCGTCAACGTTCCCGTGAGCGTTCCTTCATCGAACGGCACGCGCGCGACCACTGCGACATCTTTTTCGCGGCACGCCGGAAATAGTTCATCCTCGGGATTCTGATCGAAGATGTTGTAAATCACCTGCACCGCGTCGAACAGTCCGGACCGCACCGCTTTCACGCCGTTCTCAGGCTCCCAGCGATTGATACTGATGCCGACAGCGCGCACTTTTCCGTTCGCCACAACTTTTTGCAGCACCCGCGCCAAGCGATCATCGTCCAGCCACGCGTCTTCCCACGTATGCAGCTGAATCAGATCGAGCGTCGGCACTCCGATGTTCGCCAGGCTCTTATCGATATATTCCTCGATGTATTCCGGCGGATAGCAATCATCGAGCTTGAATTCGCGCTTGCTCGGCCACTCGCGATTCTTCGGCGGAACTTTCGTCGCCGTGTACAAAGTCTTTCCGCGATTCGCTCGTAAAATCTTGCCGAGCAACAGCTCGCTGTGCCCCTCGCCATACGCCCACGCCGTGTCAAAAAAATTGCAGCCAAGATCAATCGAGCGCTGCAACGAATCGAGCGACTGCTGATCTTCGGAGCCGCTCCACTCGCCCATGCCCCACATTCCGTATCCGACTTCGCTGACGTTCCAACCCGTGCGACCAAAACGGCGATATTTCATGAAGTGAAGTCCTCTCAAGCAATTCTATCGATGAAGAGTGGACATTATAGCGAGGGAAGGGAGAGTTGACAGTCAGCAGTTCGAAGTCGAAAGCGGATTCAGCTTTCGACGCATTTAGCGCAGGCGAGTTCGGCGCCGATGCGCGAAGCACGGCCTTCCGCCGTCATCACCCATGGACGGCTCTGCCACGGCGGATCGTGGCGCACGTGCTGCGTATGGCCGCACTCAAGATCGGCGACCCAATCGCCGGCGTCGTCCCGGTGAAATCCGACGATCTTGCGATTCGGCCGCGCCGACGCCACCGATGAAGCGGATTCATGCAATTTTGATGGGGGTTTCGGTTCCATTCTTTGATAAGGTTTACTAAAGTATTTTACGCGAAAACCCCAGCGAGGCACCTCCTGGATCGGGCTGGGCGTAAGACGAATTTCAATTTTGCAACTAGAGCGGATCGGTACTCAAAAATCCCGCTTGGAGGATCATCGTGAACGTCCCCAAAAATTTAATTCTTGCCTGCGGCCTCGCCGTGGCAATGGTTTCTGCGGCAACCGTCGCGCCACGATTGCTGGCTCTGCCGGCACCGCAGACGGCGACGACCGCTCGCTCGTTGAAGGCGCTCGATTACCGGCGCGCCGGATCGTCGGTGAACATTTATTTCGTCCCAACCGACCAAGCCTCGGGCGCGGCGGGCACCGCAAAAGTGCAGAGCAAAGCGAATCGCATCCAGATCGATGCGAAATTCACCGGCCTGCCGGATTCTTCCAAGTTTGGGCTCGAGTATCTCACCTATGTTTTGTGGGCGATTTCGCCGCAAGGCCGCGCCGTGAATCTCGGCGAAGTCATCAGCAAAAACGGTAACGCACAGCTCAAGGCCAGCGTGGACATGCAGACGTTCGGCATGATCGTCACTGCCGAACCCTACTACGCGGTTACGCAACCGGGCGATGAAGTCGTGCTCGACAACGCGGTGCCCGAGAAAATGCTCGGTCGCGTCGAAAATGTTTCTACCAGCTACAACTTGATCAGCAAAGGCAGCTATTCGCAGTCCAACACGCCGATCGAAAACGCAATTTTTGGCGTCGATCGCAAGGCGCCCACGGATCTTTTCCAGGCGCGCAACGCGGTGCGCATCGCGCGCAACGCACACGCCGACACCTACGCCACAGCGAGCTTCAAGAAGGCGGCAGATCAGTTGCAACAGGCCGAGACCGCCTATCAAAATCGCAAGAACTCCAAGATTGTGATCGCCGCGGCGCGCAACGCCATCGAAACCGCCGAGGAATCTCGCGTGATCGCGGTGCAGAAGAAGGCGGAAGAGGACGCGCAGCTCAAGGCTGAAGCCGAGCGCCAAGCGGCTGCGGCTCGCGAAGCGAAAGCGCAAGCCGATGCCGCAGCTCAAGCGGCGGCACGCGCGCAGGCCGATGCGGAACGCCAGGCCGCGGACCAAGCTCGCTCGGAAGCCGAGAAAGCGAAGGCGCAAGCCGACGCAGCAGCGGCGGCAGCATTAGCGCAACAAAAGGCAGCCGAAGCAGCCCGTGCGGCAGCTCTCGCTCAGCAGCAGCAAGCAGAAGCGGCAGCAGCGGCAGCGAACCAAGCAGCAGCGCAAGCCGAAAAAGAAAGAGGCGACATGCGCGCGCAACTCCTCGCGCAGCTCAACGCCGTTTTGCAAACACAAGACACCGCACGCGGCTTGATCGTGAACATGTCGGACGTTCTCTTCGACACCGGCAAATACACGCTCAAACAGCCGACACAGGTGAAGCTGGCGAAAATCTCCGGCATCTTGCTCTCGCATCCGGGATTGACCGTCCAGATCGAAGGCCACACCGACAGCGTCGGCAGCGACGAGTTCAACCAGAAGCTCTCGGAACAGCGTGCCGATGCGGTGCGTGATTTCCTTGCATCGCAGGGAGTGGCGGCTTCGTCGATGACCGCGAAAGGCTTCGGCAAGACCGATCCAATCGCGAGCAACGACACGCCGGAAGGCCGGCAGAAAAATCGCCGCGTCGAACTCGTCGTCAACGGCGCCGCGATCGGCAACGCGGCGCCCGGCGCGCCGGCTCAAGCGCAACCTCAATGAAGATGTAGCCGGTCATCGGTTACCTCTCGCAATAAGGTCTGAACTCGAGGCGCCAAGCGATCAATGATCGCCGCGCCTCGAACGCTTTTCAACCCGCAAAAACGCTGCAACCATTGGATTATTCTTAGGAAAAGCAGCAACCATTCCCATTCGCTGTCCGTCTAAGTCTGTTAGAATGGGTGTCTCCGGAGTTTAATTTTAGATGCGACGTTTCTCGACATCACGAATCTTCAAGTCTCAACTGGCGCGCCAGGTCCTCGCAATTCTTGGCTGCGTCGTGCTGCTGTACGTCGTGTCCGGCCTCGCATTTCTGCACCATCACACACAGGGACCCGAGACGACTTGCCACGTTTGCCAAGTGCTACATGCTCCGGCTCTCGCCTATTCTCCGGGTGATTTGATCCCGGCCGCGCACCAAGTCGCGCGCCACAGCTCGACGCTCGAGCTTTTCAACGCGGAGAATTTCGTTGCATCGCATCGCACTCCCCGCGCCCCTCCTGTCGCGTAATCCATTCTCCTGAATCGTTAATGAAGTTCGCGCCGGTTGCGCTCCAGCAGTATTCACATCGAATTGCATTCGTGCATTTCGGCGCCCCGCTGATTTTCCGGCGGCCCTATCCACGCATCCGCACAGTCGCCACGCGCGACATTCGTCCCTCTCGATGGGACAGGAGAAAAAATGGCACGGAATTTCTGCAGTTATCTGCACTCGCACTCGGGTAAATCCGTTTGGACACGGATTTCAATCTTCGCGCTGGGTTTGTTATTCCTCGCTGCATCTGGTTTCGCGCAAGGAAATTCGGGATCGATCGAAGGCGTCGTCAAAGATCCATCCGGCTCATCGATCGCCGGCGCAACCGTCGAAATCACCTACGCCGTCAGCGGCTTCCATCGCGAAACGACCACCGGCACAGACGGAGCCTTTCGCTTCGTCAACATCCCGTTCAATCCGTACCACATGGTCGTGACCGCGACTGGTTTCAACTCGTTCACCCAAGACGTCGAAGTGCGCTCGAGTGTGCCCACGAACGTGCAAGTCGCGCTCACGATCGGCACCGCCAACACCAGCGTCACCGTCGAAGCGAACGGCGGCGACCTCGTCGAAAACGAATCGACATTTCACACCGACGTCGATCAGGGCATCATGAATCGCCTGCCGCTCGAGAGCGCATCCTCTTCGGTTACATCGCTCGTCACGCTCGTGTCTCCCGGCGTCGCGGCCGACTCCAACGGCAACATGCACGGCCTCGGCGACCACGCGCAAAACTCCTTCTCCGTCGATGGCCAGCCGATCACCGATCAGACCAGCAAAGTTTTCTCCAATCAGATTCCGTCCGAGTCAATCCAATCACTCGAAGTAATTTCCGGTGCGCCGCCCGCGGAATTTGGCGACAAAACCAGCCTCGTCATCAAGGTCACAACGAAATCCGGACTCGGCGTCACTAAGCCGGCAGGCGACATCACCACGTCTTACGGCAGCTTCGGCACATCGAACGTCGCCTTCGATCTCGCTTACGGAAATGCGAAGTGGGGCAACTTTATCTCCGCGAGCGGGCTCAATAGCGGACGCTTCCTCGATCCGCCGGAGTTTCAGCCGATTCATGACAAAGGCAACGAAGCAAATATCTTCGATCGCGTCGACTATCAGTTTTCACAGAACGATACGATCCACGGAAACTTTCAGTACACGCGCTCGTGGTTTCAGACGCCGAACACGTTCGACAACCTTAACGTCATCGGCCCCGACGGATTGAACCTCGGCCAAACCGATCAGCGCTCCAAAATCGGCACCTTCAACATCGCGCCGACCTGGACGCATCTGATGGGACCGAACGCTGTCTTCACGCTTGGCGCCTACGTTCGCCAGGATCAATACAACTACTATCCCAGCAACGATCCCTTCGCCGATCTCGGCCCGATCAATTCCGAAACAATTTCGCAGAGCCGCAGCCTAACCAACTCCGGCGTCCGCTCCGACTATTCGTGGGTCAAAGGCATTCACAACGTGAAGGCCGGCGTCACATATCAACAAACGTTTCTCAACGAAAACGATGCGTTCGGCATCATCGATCCGACTGTTCTTCCGTCAACACTCGACGCCGCCGGCAATCCGTGCTTCAACACGCTCACCGGCGTCGCCGTTCCAGGAACGCCGTGCGCGACGTTGCTTCCAATCGATCTGACACGCAGCGGCAACCTCTTCAATTTCCGCGGCAGCACCGACGTCAAAGAATTGTCGATGTACGTGCAGGACACGATCACGAAAGGCGCGTGGTCGTTCAACCTCGGCATCCGCGGCGATCTCTACAACGGCCTCTCGACCGCGCGTGAAGCCGAACCGCGCGTCGGCATCGCGTACAACATCAAGCCGACGAACACCGTTCTGCGCGTTTCGTACGCGCGCACGCTCGAAACTCCATTCAACGAAAATCTCATCATCGCCACGACCGGCTGCAACGTCCCGGTGATCGCCGCGCTGATTCCGTGCGTGCCCGCGAATTCACCGGCCGGCTACCGCAACGAATTCCACGCCGGCTTGCAGCAAGCCTTCGGCAAACATCTCGTCATCGACGGCGAGTACATCTGGAAGTACACGCACAACGCCTACGATTTCAGCGTGCTCGGCAACACGCCGATCACATTTCCGATCGATTGGCACAACTCCAAAATTCCCGGCTTCCTCTTGCGCGCCAGCGTGCCCAACTGGCACGGTTTCAGCGCGCTCGTCGTGATGTCGAGCGTCGCCGCGCGCTACTTCCCGCCGCAAACCGGCGGACTCGGCGTGACCGTCGGACAAAGCGGCGGCGTCTTCCGCATCGACCACGACGAAAAATTTAACCAGACCACGCACTTGCAATATCAACCGCTCAAGCGCGGCCCGTGGGTCGGCTTCAACTGGCGCTATGACAGCGGCCTCGTCGCCGGCGCCGTCACCGACTACGCGACGGCTCTGACGTTCGACGCCGACCAGCAAGCCGCCATCGGCCTTTTCTGCGGCTCGACCTTCGCCACGCCCACCAGCCCGATCCTCAGCTGCCCAGCCGGCACAAATCGCGGTGCAACACGTGTTTCAATCCCCGCCGACGGCACCGAGAACGACGACAAGAATCCGCCGCGCATCTCACCGCGCAATCTCTTCGACCTCGCCGTCGGCCACGACAACCTCTTCAACGGCGACCGCTACAAGTGGAGCCTCCGCTTCACCGTCGTCAACCTGACCAACAAGGAAGCGCTATATAACTTCCTCTCGACATTCAGCGGCACGCACTTCGTCACCCCGCGCGCTGAAACCGTCGAACTCGGCTTCCACTTCTAACCGGCATCAACACAACGAGGCCGCGAGACAGAATTCCTCAACGGAATTCATTCTCGCGGCTTTTTTGAACCGACTCGCTTGGTTTCCCAACCATGGTCCGCTCCCAGTTCTCGAATTGTCCTCGTGTTATTGAGTCCGTATATTGACGTTGACTTGACCCCCATTCGCCACTATAAGACTGCGCAGCTTCAACACCGACCTAACGCTGTACCCCTGAGAGCTGACTACCAGCCGTTCGACGAATCGTCGAAGGAGTTTCACATGCCCACATTCCGAGATGTGTTGGCGGAAGAAAACAAAGCTGTATCGACAACCTCAGCTTCCAACGTGGTTCACGCTCGCGCCGCGACTACAGAATCTGTCCCGGAAGAATCCTACGGGTTAGCTTTTTCCGGGGGCGGAATCCGTAGCGCAACATTCAACCTCGGCATTTTGCAGGGACTCGCTCAAGCCAAGATGCTGCCGAAAATGAAATATATCTCCACGGTTTCTGGAGGCGGATACATCGGCGCGTGGTTGATAAGTTGGATCAAACGCGCTTCGGGCGGCGTGGTGGAAGTACAGGAAAAATTGGGCGACTACGAAAACCATCGAGATCAAGGTGGTGGTGTCGCAGAGCCACGGCAGGTCAATTTCCTCCGCGATTACAGCAACTACATGACACCCCGGGTCGGCTTGGTTGGCGCAGACACATGGACCGGCGTCGCTACGTATCAACGAAACGTTCTGTTGAATCAATGCATTCTGATTCCGTTTCTCGGAATCGTCATCTTCTTGCCTTGGCTATTGGGATCTACCGCGATTTGGCTTGAACCGTTCGCCCAGTACGTTCACGGCGTACGCGTGTCCGTTGCAGTTGCGTGCTTGCTTTTGTTGCTCGCTCTGACTATGGCTTCGCGGTTTTCGGCTTGTGCATCCATCACAGCGAGTCGTCCCGAGCGCTGGCGCGAGCGTTAAGGACAATGAGCAGGGAGCCAGCCAAGCGCGGGTGATTGCCTTGGTTGCGGCACCCCTATTTGCGAGTGCCGTCTTCGCAGGATTTGCGTTTTGGCTCTGGCCTGCAGCACAAACTCAGCCGTTCTGGCTTTGGGCAATCGTCGGCGGACTCGTTTATTGCCTGTGCCATATTTTCGGATTGCCAGGTCGATATTACGTTCTTCGTTCTGTCCGACAACAATCCAAGTTATCCCGTGCTCAATTATTTGGAATCCCAGTTACTGCATTTGCGGCGGGCGCCGTCGGAGGTTTGTTCCTGCGTATCTGCCACCAAGCGATTTCTCAATGGAGCGCCTGGGGTTCAAGTCAAGGAAGTGCGTGGCATGTCATTGCGTGGGGTCCGCCAATCCTGGTCGTTTCGTTCCTTCTCGTCGGCACTTTGCACATCGGGCTGCTCAAATTGATCATCGGCCCTGAAGAGCAGGAATGGTGGGGACGATTGGGCGGATTGCTAATGCTGGGAGTTCTTGCATGGGTCGCAATTTTTGGTCTTGCAATATTTGCCCCGTGGATTGCAGAAACGGGAAGTCACTGGGTGAAGACGAAAATCGGCCTGCTTCTTGGATGGATCGCGACCACCATTTTTGGTCTGCTTTCGGGTAAGAGCAGTCACACGTCCGGTGGCGCAGGCGCGCAGGTGGCCGGTTCTCCGGCGAAGAACAGTTCCTCAATGGAAGTGATTGCTGCAATCGCGCCGTACATTTTCATCATCGGAACGCTGTTTCTTCTTTCTCTCGGTGTCCACGCGCTTGTTATTTGGCAGATTCAGCCGACGGTCGAGGGCTACTGGAGCAAGGTGAGCGCGATCCCGCCATTATGGCCAGTTGTTGCCATGCTCGTCTTAGGAGGCGTCGCTGCAACTTTGGCCTACCGCGTTGACGTGAACATTTTCTCCATGAATCTGCTTTATCGAAACCGGCTGATTCGCTGTTACCTGGGCGCGAGCAGGAATGTCGGTGAGCGACAGCCGAATCGCTTCACCGGCTTCGATCCCGCGGACGACCTGCTGTTAACGGAATTCGACGGGTCGACCACTCGAACCGAACATCCGGAGCTTCCGGCATACAAGGGGCCGTACCCGATTATTTGCGCTGCGCTCAATGTGACTCATGGCGAGCGCCTGGCATGGCAAGAGCGCAAAGCGGAATCATTCGCGTTCACTCCAAGGTTCTGTGGCTACGAATATCCGGAGATGAAATACGAACCAAATCCGGCGCCCGAGGGCACTTTTCGGACCACCGATAAATATGCCTATCCCCAAAACTCTCGAAGCGCGTTGCATCTAAAAGCAGGGGGAGTTCATCTCGGCACAGCCGTCTCGATATCTGGTGCGGCTGCGTCACCCAACATGGGTTTTCACACTTCGCCACCCCTCGCTTTTCTGATGACTCTATTTGACGTTCGCTTGGGATGGTGGCTGCCTAACCCGCGATATGACAACGATCAGCTCTCCGGCAATCGGACCGAAGGGGGTCCGCAGTGGTCTCTCTTGTATCTTCTCAAAGAATTACTCGCATCGACGACCGACGAGTCGAAGTACGTCTATCTATCGGACGGCGGGCACTTCGAAAATTTGGCTGTCTATGAGCTCGTCCGGCGGCGATGCAAGTACATTATCGCGTCCGATGCAGACGCCGATGCCGGCATGACGTTCGGAGATTTGGGCAACGCCATCCGCAAGTGTCGCAGCGACTTTGGAGTCGAGATCACGATCGATCCGACGCCGATACAATTGCCGTTTGGTGGATTTGCCCGGGCGCACGGCGTCGTTGGAGAAGTTCGTTATCCCAATACCGCGACGGAGGAGGGATTCGTCGGCGAGATCCTCTACATTAAGCCCACCCTATCCGTTGATACGCCTCGCGATGTTCTGGCGTACCGGGCAGGTCATACTGAGTTTCCGGATCAATCCACGGCCGATCAATGGTTCGACGAGTCGCAGTTCGAGAGCTATCGCAGGCTGGGCCTTTACACGATGCAAAAGCTTGCCGGCATGCCTGGTAACACTCCTCAGGATCTACCTCTGCCGGTTAAAGAACTTTTTCGGCGAGTGCAAGGCGCAAACAATGATTCGGAAATTGACCGTCCTTCCTGACGCGGTTTGGCGGCGCTACCGAGGCCACGCTACAATACGAAGCGGAGCGGCACTTCGAAGCAGGTGCGGGGACGAAAGCTGTTTGAACCAATGCAGAATCTCTGAGGAGCTGCGGATAGCCTGCCTGTGTGCACGGCCTGTCCCTTTGGCTTCCCAACCGGTTTAGCGGCGAATCCGGCCGCGACCTATGCGGTCGCAGCGCGGAGATCGTCGAGGCTAAAGCCTGATGCATCAACAAGGCGCTGTAGAAACGGGAACGGGAAGCGAACGGGGCAGGAAAGCCTAACGGTTGGCTCGTGGCGCCCACTTAGTTCAGAGGTTCACGGCCTAGTCTCCCACGGCCAAGCAGTCCGCTCCTTTTTTTACTCGAGGCTCGTAGTTCCGCGGCAACTCGGCAGCTGAGCGTGTGGCCGCGCGTCGAAGACCACAGCCGTGGAACGTTCAGGGAAGTCGGCAATCGAACGTCGCCGACAATCGAAACTCGCTTCACTCAACTATGCGCATACTTTTCATCGGTGACATCGTCGGTTCGCCCGGCCGCCAGATCGTGCGCGATCGCCTGGCCGACCTCGTCACGCATCGCCAGATCGACCTCGTCATCGCCAACGGCGAAAACTCCGCGTCCGGCTTCGGCATCACGCCCAAAATCGCCGACGATCTGCTCTCCAACGGCGTGGACGTCATCACCGGCGGCAACCACAGCTGGGACCGCAAAGAAATCCTCGAGTACATGCCGCATCAGCCGCGCCTGCTACGCCCGGGAAATTTTCCCGAGGGCAGTCCCGG
The DNA here is from genome assembly GCA_963850795.1 of uncultured Acidobacteriota bacterium. Taxonomy (GTDB): domain Bacteria; phylum Acidobacteriota; class Terriglobia; order Acidiferrales; family UBA7541; genus Acidiferrum. Next base: position 128,432 of record CAWKNS010000028.1, read on the forward strand.
TAGCGGTACGTACGTAGGCACCGCAAAGAATGGCGTCAAATTCGCCGTCATCAACCTGCAAGGCCGCATCTTCCTTCCGGCGATCGACGATCCTTTCCGCAAAGTCGATGCCGAACTAAAAAATCTCCCCGACGACGTCGCCTTCGTCTTCGTCGATATGCACGCCGAAACGACCAGCGAAAAGATCGCCCTCGGTTGGTATCTCGACGGCCGCGCCTCCGTCGTAGTCGGCACGCACACACACGTCACCACCGCCGACGAGCGCGTCCTGCCGCAAGGCACCGCCTACATCACCGACGTCGGCATGACCGGCCCGCACGACGGCGTCATCGGCATGGACCGAAACGGGATTATCAAGCGCTTCATCGACGGACTCCCGGCACGCTTCGAGCCCGCTGGCGGCGATATCCAAATGAATTGCGTCCTGGTCGAAACGGACGACACGGTCAGCGCAATTCGTCCGGTCGCCTCAAGGCTAAGTCCATAGAACGCCTGCGCTTACGAGCTGACTAGCGTAGGCGGGAACCGCTCCGTGTTCGCGCAGGAATAGCCTTTAGGAACCACTGCGGTTGCCGCAACTGGGGGCAACCTTCCGCCGTCCAAAAGCTATCAGAGGACACATGCAAAAAAAGAAGGCCCAGCTTCTGATAATTGCAGCCTCATTGTGTCTCCCGGCTTGCATAGCCGCCATTGCGGCCGCCTCAGCATTCGCCGGACCATCGCCGCAGCCGCCTCGCGCTGACGCCCTCGAGCGCTCCCCCTCAAGATCGCAATTTCGTACAGACCGATGGCGAAATGACCGCCAAGACGCGCCTGTTCGGCCCCATCGGACCGGGATTGCGCGCCGTACGCCGCTCTGCCGACGGCCGCACCTATATCCTGGCCTCACCGTCTCCTGGCTTGGTCGTCTACGACGCGAAGGGCAAGCAACTCTTCAACGTCACGGAAACTGCTGCGGTCCCCGGCTCGAAGCCGACCACCGCCGGCATCACTTTCGGCGAAGATTGCGACATCGATTCCGAGGGCCACACCTACATCGCCGACCGCGGCTCCAACATGATCGATATTGTGGGCCCCGACGGCACCTTCGCAAATTCGTTCGCCGCACCATCGCCAGTCTCGATCGCTTGGCTCGGCGATGGCGAACTCGCCGTCGCAACGCTCCGCGAAGATCACCTGGTCGTTGTCTACGATAGACGCGGCCACGAAACGCGCGACTTCGGTGACATCGAACAAATCTCAGATCGTGACGACCTCAACCGCTTCCTCAACATCGGCGAGCTCGCCACCGACGCCGCGCACCACCTCTACTACGGCTTCAGCTACACGCCGGAGCCAACGGTCCGCCTGTTTGACCGCCACGGCTACAGCTCCGGGCCGGATGTGCAGTACGTCGCTGTCGAAGCCGCGTCGCAAGCCCAGGCGATCCGCCGCGAAATCGTGAAGCAGGAGAAAAACCGTAAGTCTCCGTCCTTCAAGCGCATACTCACCGCTCTTGGCGTCGATCCGACAAACGGCGAAGTCTGGATGGCCATCGGCAACACGCTGCTGCACTTCGACAAAGACGGCAACCGCCGCGCCAGCTATCAGATGTACACGCCGGAAGGCGCGCGCCTGGAAGCGAACACGATTCTCATCGAATCCGACCGCATGATCATCGGCGGAGACCCGATCGGCATTTACGAATTTGTGCGGCCCGACAAAAAATCTCCCGCATCAAAATAAATTTTTAGTTTTCCTCAGCACATTTTCAGGCGGCGCGCGTCGCGATTAGGCGCGGAACACATTTTTGTCGTAGAATTTCCTTTCAAATCATCGCGTCGCAGTTTTCTTGCGCGAGATTTTGCTTTGTGGAAAAACTGTGAACCGTGTGTGAAACGCGATTCGTTCACCGATTCTCCTTCGCACACTTTTCGCTTGCAGGGCACGCTTCAATCAGAGATACTCCCGCGCTGTCTTAGAACGACGGTGACTCGGACTGAGGGCAAACCGAGGTCGTTCCGGGCACAGGGGCATTGGCAGTACATTCCATCGAGGGTTGAAACCCCGAAGTCTAAAGAAGGATTTAACGGCCTGCTTTCCCACAGCATATTCACATCTGTGGAAATTGCCCGGGCCTACTATTCTCTCCGCAAATGTCGACTGCTACTCAAACCGGGCGCGAACCATTCAACTCTTGGGACAAATTCCTGGATCGCGTGAAACAACGCGTCAGCATCAACACGTTCACCACCTGGTTTCAGCCCACGCGCTTGAATCGCGCCGAAGGCGACACGCTTTACATTCAGATTCCGAGCACAGTTTTTCGCAACGTGTTGACGCGCACCTACGGCGAGATCGTCAAGGCTGTCTTCCACGAGATCGGCACGCCGAATATGCGCGTGCAATATGTCTGCACCGAGGAAGAAGCTGCCGCGGCCGCAACTCCGGCGCCGCCCGCCTCCGCTGTCATTCCGGTGAAGCAGTCTAAGCTCGATTTTGAGAGCAGCGACCACCAACTGAATCCACGCTACACCTTTGAGTCGTTCGTCGTCGGCAAGTCCAATGAGTTTGCGCACGCAGCGGCGCGCGCCGTCGCCGAGCAGCCGTCGAAGGCCTACAATCCGCTCTTCCTTTATGGCGGCGTCGGCATGGGCAAGACGCACTTGATGCACGCCATCGGGCACACCATCAAGAAGCGCAATCCGGCGATGCGGCTCAGCTACGTCAGCGCCGAAAAGTTCACCATCGAAGTGATCAATTCGCTTCGCTTCGATCGCATGATCACCTTCCGCGATCGCTTCCACACCGTGGACGTGTTGCTCGTTGACGATATCCAGTTCATCGCCGGCAAAGAACGCACACAGGAAGAGTTCTTCCACACGTTCAACGCTTTGTATGAGCAAGGCAAGCAAATCGTCATTTCGTCGGATTGCCTGCCGAAAGATATCAACTCGATCGAAGAGCGCCTGCGCTCGCGTTTCGAGTGGGGCTTGATCGCGGACATCCAGCCACCTGATCTCGAAACCAAGATTGCGATTCTGCAGAAGAAAGCGGAGAACGATCGCTTCCCGCTGCCTGATGACGTCGCCGAGTACATCGCGCGCGCCATCAAGTCCAACGTTCGTGAGTTGGAAGGCGCTCTCACGCGCCTAATGGCCTACGCGTCGCTGACCGGCGCTACGGTTTCGCTCGCCACCGCGCAACAAGTTTTGCGCAACATCATCGCGTCGCAGGAAAAGCGCGTCACGATCGATCTGATTCAAAAACGCGTCAGCGAACACTTCAACTTGCGCGAGCAAGATCTGAAAGTTCGCAGCAACACGCGCGCAATCGCATTCCCGAGACAAGTCGCGATGTACATCGTGAAGCAACTCACCACCGCTTCGCTGCCCGAAATCGGCCGCCAATTCGGCGGCAAACATCACACGACGGTGCTGCACTCGATCCACAAGATCGAAGAGATGCGCCGCTCCGACAAAGACCTCAACCGCACCATCACGCGGCTGATGGACGCGCTTCAGTAACCTTCCAAAACTTTCCGTGAGCTTGCTGTGCTTCTGGTTGCGACCCGATCCTCCCGTCGGGTCGCGCGGGTGAATCGCTCGTTCTTTGTTTTGGCAGCGCCGAAATCTTGCGACCGTTCTATCGTCGCCTGTACCTTGAGCCTCGACGCCTCGTTTAGCGGCGTCGCACCCCAACCCTTCCTCTGGCACCACCTTCGAGTGCATCCAATCGCGGCCGGAATCCATTTGCCTGGCTCGAGATCATCATGTTTCCGCCCGTCACGCCGAGCAATTCCGCAATCAACTCGCTCACCGCAACCGCCGGAACGTTCGCGGCAAGCGCCTTGAATCCATTTTCTTTCGGTATCGCGGGAGTCGCTTCTCCTCCGCGCCGTCCGACCGCAAGCTCCGCAACTTCCACTTGATTCGCCGGCAGCGTGATCATCAGGAGCGACATCGCCTCCATCACGATCGGCCCAGCCTGCTGAATGGCTTGCAGCGTGGCCGCGTGCGCAGCTTCGCGAAACGCTTCCTCGTTGGAATCCACGTCGTGGTAGCTTCCATCCTCTACGGTGACGTTCACGTCGGTCACTTCAAGACCCGCGGCGCCCGCTGTCAGCGCATCCTGAATCCCAACTAAAACTGAATTAGTAAAGTGTGCAGGAATGCTCGGCCCCGCGTCCCATGCCAAAACTACGCCACGCCCGCGCTCCGCTGGGCGAATCCCGATTCGCATATGCGCGTACTCACGACGCGCGCCTCGTTGTCGAACAATTTTTCCTTCGCCGCCGCCCGAACCTTGCACCGTCTGGCGAAGGAATATTTTATTGTGCTCTCTCGTCATTGCAAGCCTTGCGCGGAAATCTTACGCCGGTCTATGCGATTGGATTGCGCAACGCCGCGGTAAGTTTGCCGCGCGACATCTCACATCCACTGTGGACAACGCTTGCGTAACGTGCGGAATTTTTGTGGAAGACTGTGGGTGAATTTGCGTTTCACTCGAGACTGCCGTGAGACAGCATCGAGTTTTCCTCGGTTCCCACAATCCGCCACTCGCACACAACGCGCGATTCAGTGCCAAAACAAAGAACGTAAAATCTTTTCCACCTTTCCACAACGATCATCACAACAACAAGGGCTCAAACTATTTTTAATTCAAAATATTTTGCTTTGATGCTTGATTACTCTTGCTTGTGAAAAACGCGGCCGAATGTTAATCATGCAAGATCGCAAAAACAAAAACGCCTGGCCAGCCGGCATTTCACCACCGCGCACCATCTCTCGAACAAGAAAATCCTCACATTTCCTCAAGCCTGTACGCTCGGCCAGCCCTCGTTCCGCTTTGTTCTTTCTTCAAAAGCGAGTAAAGTACCGCTGCAGCATTACAATCTTTAAGGAGGCGGCGTCCGTCCCCCAGGGCCGCGTAAACCATGAGCGCACCTGCTACCGCACGCGAGGATCACCAAGCGATGGAATTTAGCGTATCCAAGTCGGCGCTGCTGAACGAACTCAGCACCACGCAGGGTGTCGTCGAACGCAAAACGACGATCCCGATTCTGTCGAACTTGCTGGTCGAGGCCAAGGGTGATCGGCTCAACATCACCGCCACCGATCTCGAGCTGAGCATTCGCACCTCGTGCGACGCCAAGGTGAAAAAAGAAGGCGCCGGCACGATCCCGGCGAAAAAGCTTCTCGAGCTCGTCCGCCTGCTTCCCGAAGGCGAGATCAAGTTCAAGCTCCTCGAAAATCACTGGGTCGAAATCGTAAGCGACAAAAAGAAATACAAGCTCGTCGGCATGGCGAAGGAAAATTTCCCAGCTCTCCCGGCGATGCCGCACACGATCGTTCAGATCTCCGCGCCGGTGATGGAGAGCCTGATCAGCAAGACGAAGTTTGCGATTTCAATGGAAGAGTCGCGCTACACGCTGAATGGCGGCCTGCTGATCCTGAAGCCCGACACGCTTGCTATGGTTGCTACCGACGGCCACCGCCTCGCGCTTGCCGAAACCGATCAGAAGCTCGCCGGACTCAACGGCGAAATGAAAGTGCTGATCCCAAAAAAGGCGATGGACGAAGTTTCCAAGCTCGCCAGCGCGGCCGATTCCGAAGCGCAGATTGACTTTGCAAAGGACGAAAGCCATCTTTTCTTCCAGGTCGGCCATCGCCTGCTGATTTCGCGCATTCTTACCGGCCAGTTCCCGAACTACGAAGCCGTGCTGCCGCGTGACAACAACAAGACCGTCACGATCGAACGCGGCGAACTCTGCGACGCCGTGAAGCGCGTCTCGCAACTCGCCGATCAGCGCTCGCACGCCGTGAAGCTCGCCGTCTCGCGTGACGGCATCGAAATCTCCGCGTCGAGCCCCGAATACGGCGAAGCGAAAGAAAACATCGAGAAGGAATACAAAGGCGATCCGATTTCGATCGGCTTCAATTCCAGCTACATGCTCGATTTTCTTGCCGCCGCCGCCGATGGCCCCGTCAGCATCGAGCTGAAGGACGAGCAGTCCGCCGGCCAGATGCGCCCCCTCGCTGACGAAAGCTATCGCTACCGCTATATCATCATGCCCATGCGCATCTGATGGCTTTGACTTTAGTCCCACCTTATTTATAATCAGTATGTGAGTAAACAACTTAGTAACTATAGTAGATACGAATCCATCGCGGCCGCGAAGATCCGTCTTATTGGGAATGTTCGGGTCATCCTCGACGTCGACATTGCCGCCCTCTATGGCGTCACAACCTCCCACCTCAACAGAGCTGTCGCGCGAAATCCGGACCGCTTTCCGAAAGACTTCATGTTTCGTTTGACTTCGCGAGAATGCGAGAACTTGATATGCCAATCTGGCATCTCAAGTTTGGGCCGCTGGGGAGGCTCACGCCGCCCACCCTATGCGTTTACGGAACAGGGTGTTTCGATGCTTTCGAGTGTCCTTCGAAGTGAGCGTGCGGTCGAAGTGAACATCGCGATCATGCGCGCTTTCGTCGAGCTCCGGCGTGCCTTGGCGACCCATGAAGAGCTTCGAAAGAAAATCGAAGCGATGGAGCGCCGTTATGACGCGAAATTCGAGGTCGTGTTTAGCACGATCAAGCAGATGCTCGGCCCGCCGGCGAAACCAAAACCCACGATTGGGTTTCACACCACACCAAAGCCGTTCAAACCTTCGCCAGGCAATCGTCAGACCTGCTCAGTTTGATATGCCCGATTGGCGCGTCAAGATTGCTGCACACATCCGAAGACAACCTAGTTAGCGCCGCCAGACCACTGTCGCTCTCTTTGTAGACCGGGATTCATTGTTCAAATTCGCACGAGTTCCTTGAAATTTTTGATTATTTTCCTTTCGATTTATCTTCACGTTGGCGCGTCTGAAACGAGGATATTACTTGTGGCGATGCAAGTCCCTAAGCCGAGCTTTTGTGAATTGCTAAAGTCAATTAAATCAGCGGCTTGGACCTTTGTTTGGGATGGTTTTCTCTTTGGTTTTTCCGCGTGATCAGGTACAATGACGGCGTTGTACTTTTGCAGTCGGTTTCCTCCTGTTTTTCGGTCCGCCTCGCGCAATCGAGGCACGTCCGCCAAGTCAGCGAAGTTCGCTTTCCGCCCTGCGCCAGGGGCCAGAACGTCGCGCTTGGAAATGAAACCTTTCGAGCGCGAACACGTTCGTTAGGTTGACAAGTCTTCGCCACGTCTCGCTGCGCGAGACGGGATGGAGCAGGGGCCCTACGAGTTCCAACGCACGCGTTCGCGCTTGCATCGGAGCCAAAGGGTAAGGCGACGCACGGAGAAGTCCGCAACTCAGCCTTTCCTCGCTTCAAAGAATTTGAATCAGGTCATAGCGACCTCGCTTGTGCGCTGTCTCGCGGTTTGTTTGCGCTGCAAAATTTTCAGCGGCAATTCGCCGCGCGCGTTTCTCGAAATTAGAAGTCCGTAAATGGGAGATCGAATGGCTGAGGAAAAAGATCCGCAAGGGCAGGGCCACAAGTACGACGCAAAGTCGATCAAAGTTCTCGCCGGACTGGAGGCCGTACGCCTGCGTCCCGCGATGTACATCGGCTCCACTGGCGAAATGGGCCTTCACCATCTCGTCTGGGAAGTCGTGGACAACTCCGTTGACGAAGCGATGGCCGGCTACGCCGACGAAATCAACGTCACCGTGCACGCCGACGATTCCGTCACCGTCGTGGACAACGGCCGCGGAATTCCTGTGGATATGCACGCCACCGAAAAGCGCCCCGCAGCCGAAGTCGTCCTCACCGTTCTCCACGCCGGCGGCAAATTCGACAGCGACACCTACAAAGTTTCCGGTGGTCTCCATGGCGTCGGCGTCAGCGTCGTCAACGCGCTCGCTGACTGGCTGGAACTCGAGATTTCGCGCGACGGATCGGTCTGGGAGCAGACCTACGAAAAAGGCAAGCCCACCTCGAAGCTGAAGCAAACCGGCAAAACGCGCAAAACCGGCACAAAAATCACGTTCCACCCCGATCCCACAATTTTCGACAAGACCACCTACAGCTACGACACCCTCGCTCAGCGCCTGCGCGAACTCGCCTTCCTCAACAAAGGCCTGACAATCACGCTCACCGATGAGCGCTCCGACAAAACCGCGGAGTTCAAGTTCTCCGGCGGGATCAGCGAATTCGTAAAGCATCTCAACCGCGGCAAAACCACGCTCCACGATTCGCCCATCTATATCGAAGGCAAGCGCGGCAACGTCGAAATTGAAATCGCGCTGCAATACAACGACAGCTACGGCGAAAACGTCTTCGCGTTCGCCAACGCGATCAACACCGTCGATGGCGGCACGCATCTCTCCGGTTTCCGCTCGTCGCTCACCCGCACCATCAACAGCTTCGCGTCCAACGCCGGCATGTTGAAAGATCAAAAGGACGAAGTGTCGATCAGCGGCGACGATGTGCGCGAAGGATTGGTCGCTGTCATCAGCGTTCGCCTGCCGCAGCCTCAGTTTGAAGGCCAGACTAAAGGCAAGCTCAACAGCGATATCAAGGGCGACGTCGAGCAGCTCGTCAATGAGCGCCTCGGCGACTGGTTCGACAAGCATTCCACCGTCGCGCGCCGCATCATTGCGAAATGTATTGACGCCGCCCGCGCGCGCGAAGCCGCACGCAAGGCGCGCGAACTGACGCGCCGCAAATCGGCGATGGATTCGAGCGGGCTGCCAGGCAAGCTCGCTGATTGCCAGGAACGCGATCCTTCTCGCTGCGAACTCTTCGTCGTCGAGGGAGAATCCGCAGGCGGCTCCGCAAAAATGGGCCGCGACCGCAAGTCGCAGGCGATCCTGCCGCTCAAAGGTAAGATTCTGAACGTCGAAAAAGCGCGTTACGACAAGATGCTGGGCCACGAAGAAATTCGCGCGATCATCACCGCGCTCGGCACCGGCATCGGCAAAGACGATTTCGACGCCGGCAAGCTGCGCTATCACAAAATTATTCTGATGACCGACGCCGACGTGGACGGCAGCCACATCCGCACGCTGCTGCTCACCTTTTTCTTCCGCCACATGAAGGAGCTGATCGACCGCGGCCACGTGTATATCGCGCAGCCGCCGCTGTATCGCGTGAAGCGCGGCAAGAGCGAGAAATATATCCGCGATGCGGCCGATTTCGCGCACGAATTGATGAAGCGCGCCACCGAAGATCACGTCGTGAAGGCGAAGGAAGGTGTTTCGCTGGAAGGCGCGGCGCTGACCAAATTCCTGCTCAACGTGCAGGAGTTCGACGCCGCCACCACGAAGCTCGGCCGCCGCCTGCATGATCCGCGCCTTGTCGAAATCCTCGTCGAAAGCGGCATCGAGAAGAAAACCGATTTCGAGGAAAAGAAAGCGCTCGAAAAATTGCTGAAAGAAGTCGAGAAGGCCAAGCTCAAGCTCGAAGGCAAAGTCGTCTTCGACGAAGAGCACAGCCTCTACGAGCTGCAGTTCGGCCCGCCGCGCAACCAAAAAATCAACTGGGCGCTCGTTTCGACCGCGGAATACAAGCGCATGCGCGGGCTCGCGAAATCGATCGACGAATTCAACAAGCCGCCCTTCACCATTCAGAACAACGGCACGAAGGTGATCAAGGAAAGGGCGCAGGACGTCTTGAATTACGTCGTCGATGACGCCAAAAAAGATTTCACCATCACGCGATTCAAAGGTTTGGGCGAAATGAACGCCGAACAGTTGTGGGAAACCACGATGAATCAGGACACGCGCACGCTTCTCCAGGTGAAACTGGAAGACGCCGTCGCCGCCGAAGATATTTTCACCACGCTGATGGGTGAAAACGTCGAAGCGCGTCGTAAGTTCATCGAAGAAAACGCTCTCGACGTCCAGAATCTGGATATTTGATTGCGATGGCGCGAATCGGCACGCCATCGTCATCCGGCGCGTCGCATCGCGATGCGCTTCGCTGGGGCTTGCTTCTGGCAGCGGTCGCGGTTTCCGGGTATCGAGCTGTCGATGCGTTTCGGCAGTTCCGGAATTGGCGGTCGACGCTGGCGATCGATCCCTCGGCCGCGGATTTGTATCGGTTGAACTTCGAAGTCGATGCAACGGGGATCGTGGTCGTGATGGCGATAGGTGTGGTGGCGTTCTATCTACTCCGGCCTTCGTCGAAAGACCGCGGATGATGTACCAGTTGGGTTGGACGACGTTGCCGGGTTTGCGCGGATTGAGTTGCAGTGATTTTCGCGCGGTGCCGACGGATGCGCCGGACACGAATCGAGGCGTAGCGGTTGAGTTTGCAAACGAAGCGGATCGTGACGATTTTTTGCGCCGTATCGAAGCCGAATTCGGTCCGCGCCGTTTCACCAACGCGGCCGATGCCTTCGACACGGTGAAGGCTTGGGCCCTAGGCACCCTGTAGCCGCGATCGTTTTGCAGATCGCGGGGTTTAGATCCAGCGCTCGCGCGAGTCGACGCGACGACCTGGCTTTTTAGAGCAGCGAAATTTTCAGATTGGCGACGACTCGTCACCAGTCTTATCACCAGTCACTGAGGTCAAATGGCGGACGAGAAAAACACTTCCATACTGTTGCCGATCGATATCGAAGCGGAGATGCGGAAATCGTATCTCGACTACGCGATGAGCGTGATCATCGCGCGCGCGTTGCCCGATGTGCGCGATGGGCTCAAGCCTGTGCAGCGCCGCATCCTGGTGGCGATGAACGATCTCGGCCTAGCGTCGAATCGCGGCTACCGCAAATGCGCGAAGATCTGCGGCGACACTTCCGGCAACTATCACCCGCACGGTGAAGCCGTTATCTATCCCGCGCTCGTGCGCCTGGCGCAGGACTTCAACCTGCGCTACATGCTGATCGACGGCCAGGGAAATTTCGGCTCCGTTGACGGCGATCCCCCAGCGGCTATGCGGTACACGGAAGCGCGCCTGGCGAAGATCACCGAGGACATTCTCGCCGACCTCGAAAAAGACACTGTCGATTTCACACCGAACTTCGATCAGACGCGCGAAGAACCCGTCGTTCTTCCCTCGCGCATCCCGAATCTTCTCGTCAACGGCGCGAGCGGTATCGCCGTCGGCATGGCGACGAACATTCCGCCGCACAACCTGCGCGAAATTGTTGACGCCGCGATACTGCTGATCGAAAAGCCCGACACCACTCTCAAAGAAATTATGAAGATCGTTCCCGGTCCGGATTTTCCGACCGGCGCGTACATCGCGGGGCGCGAGGGAATCGAGGCCGCCTACAAAACCGGCCGCGGCAGCTTCGTGATGCGCGCGAAGGCCGCGATCGAAGAAACCGCCAAAGATCGCGAAAATATCGTCATCACCGAAATTCCATATCAGGTTAACAAAGCCAAGCTCATCGAGCGCATCGCCGACCTCGTTCAGAACAAAAAGATCGAAGGCATCGCCGACGTCCGTGACGAATCTTCGCGCGAAGGCATGCGCATCGTCATCGAAATCAAGCGCGGCGAAGAATCGCAGCTTATCCTCAACAATTTGTTCAAGCAGACGCAGATGCAGGAATCGTTCGGCATGATCCTGCTGTCGATCGTCGCCGGGCAGCCGCGCGAACTCGGCTTGATCCCGATGATCAAGCTGTTCATCGATCACCGCATCGAAGTCGTGCGCCGGCGTTCGCTGTACGAATTGCGCAAGGCTCGCGAGCGCGAACACATTTTGATCGGTTATCAGATCGCGCTTGATTATCTCGACGACGTGATCCGCATCATCCGTGGATCGGCCAGCCGCGCGAACGCGCGTGAGAACTTGCTCGCATTTTTCAGCGAGCAGGACGTCACCATCACCGAGAACGGCAAACCGAAAAAAGTCACCGGCGTGAAACTTGACGGCCGCAAATACAAAGTCGGTCCGCTCGAAGGTGAAGCCGCCGTTGTTTCGCGAAGCGGAGCGGTCGGCCTTACACCGGTTCAGGTCGATGCCATCCTCGAATTGCAGTTGCATCGCCTGACGCAGCTCTCGGTCGATGACATTCTCAAGGAATTGAAGTCGATCCGCGACATCATCGCGGAGCTCGAAGAGATTCTGTCAAACGATCGCAAGCTCAAGGCTGTCATCACCGCCGAATTGAAAGAGGTTCATAAAGCCTACGGCGACGATCGCCGGACGCAGATCGTGGACAAGGTCGACGAGATCAAGCTCGAAGACCTGATCGCCGACACGGAGATGCTGATCACGGTCAGCCACGCCGGCTACATCAAGCGCACTGCGGCCGAAACCTATCGCCACCAGTCGCGCGGCGGAAAGGGACGCATCGGCGCGAAGACGAAGGAAGAAGACTTCGTCGAGCATCTCTTCATTGCGTCGGCGCACAGCTACATTTTGCTGTTCACTTCGAAGGGGCGCGTCTACTGGCTCAAAGTGTATGAGCTGCCCGAAGCCGCGGCCGCCACGCGTGGCAAGGCGATTTCGAGCCTCGTGAAATTCTCGGAAGACGAAAAGCTCACTGCGCTCGTAGCCGCACGCGATCTCGAAGAAGAAGGCCGCTTCGTCTTCATGGCGACCAAGAGCGGCACGGTGAAAAAGTCGGCTCTCGCGGAATTCTCCAATCCGCGGTCCAACGGCATCATCGCGATCAATCTCGAAGCGAAAGACGAACTCATCGGCGCTAAGCTTACCGACGGCAAGAAGATGATCTTCCTCGCCAGCCACGAAGGCCAGGCGATCCTCTTCCGCGAGACTGAAGTACGCGCGATGGGACGCAACGCTGGCGGCGTCAACGGTATGGATCTCGACGAAACCGACCACGTCGTCAGCATGGACGCGGTGCAGCCCGACTTCGAGATCATCAAGAAGGAACATAAAACCGAAACGCAGGATCTCGAACAACTCGAGAACGAACAGATCAAGGACTCGCTCACGACGCTGATGCTCACCGTCGCCCAGAAGGGCTACGGCAAGCGCACGCCGTTGGCGGAATATCGCATCACTTCGCGCGGCGGCAAGGGCGTCGTCAACATGAAGACGACGGATCGCAACGGCTCGGTGATCAGCACGCTGCAGGTCACCGAAGAGTCCGACGTCATGATCATCACGCACAACGGCAAGGTCATTCGCGTCCACGCCAACGAAATTCGCGAAGCGGGGCGCTCGACGCAGGGCGTTCGCTTGTTGCGGCTCGATGATGACGACTCGGTGGCTGCAGCTGCCGTGTTGCAAGAAGAGAGCGAAGAAGAGAAGAAGTAGGCACTCGAGCGAGCGGCCTTTTCAACGACTGCGGCCAAGCTCGCATCCCGATCGGCGATGCAGTTCGCGCCAATCCGTTTAGTAACTTGCACTTACGACTCGCCTCCGCGCGCCTTCGCTCGGGGGCGAGTTCCATTTTGGGACGTAGAGGGGTATACCCCCTCTGTTTATGAAAAGAGTAAAGAAGCCCTTGAGAATGAGAAAGTTACGGATCTCCGGAAAACGGGAGTGAATAAGTCACGTGCTGTGAATGGCTTGCAGCACCCTCAATTCGAAAACGTAACGGTAAGCGCCCGTGCGGACTTCAGCACGCGAGGTTGAGAAGTCAGCAAAGTCGTTTTGGGGGTTCAAATGTCCGGGCGTGGATTTCTACGGGCCGATTATAGCACACTCGAAAAATTGGGTCGGCTGGGCCGCGACGGTGGAGCACCGAATTGCGGGACGACCTTGCGGTTCTCGCGAAGTGTTACAATTCCGGCCCTATGAAAAATTCACGGCGTGGGTTTATCTCGTTTGGTCTTCCTGCGGTTGCGGCGCTCGCTGCGGTTATTGCGATTCCTGCCTGGGCGCGACACTCAGCGAACAATTCTGGCGCGACGACGAATTCCGGAACGAAACTCGCAGTGCCGGCGAAGGCTGCCGATAAGGGACCGTTTTATCTCGCGTACATCGGGACGTACACGACGAAGCAGGAAAGCAAAGGCATCTACGCTTACAACTTCAATCCCGCGACGGGAGAGTTCACACCAATCGGGCTTGTCGCAGAGACGACTGATCCGTCGTTCGTCGCGGTTCATCCTGACGGCAAACATTTGTATGCTGTGAACGAAGTCGGGGACTTCAACGGACAGAAGAGCGGGGCGATCAGTTCGTTTGAGATCGATCGCAAGAGCGGCAAGCTAAAATTTTTGAATCAGGTTTCGACGCACGGCGCGGGGCCGTGCTTTGTTTCGCTCGATAAGACGGGGCGCTTCGTTCTCGTCGCGAACTACGACGGCGGCAGCGTCGCGACATTTCAGATCGAGCCAGACGGCAGCCTGAGCCTGGCTCGCGGTTTCGTGCAGCACTCCGGCTCTGGAGCCGACAAAGAGCGGCAGGAAGGTCCGCACGCGCACTGGATCGCGACTTCGCCCGACAATCGCTTCGCGCTGGTCGCCGATCTTGGGCTCGACGATGTGCTCGTCTACAAGTTCGATGACGTGCAAGGAAAGCTGACGCCGAATTCGCCGCCGTACGCGCAAGTGAAAGCCGGATCGGGTCCTCGGCATCTCGCGTTCGCGCCCAACGGAAAATTCGCGTATCTCATCACCGAAATGGCTTCGACGGTCGTCGCGTTTTCGTACAACGCGGAAAAGGGCACGCTCACCACGCTGCAAACGCTGCCGAACCTTCCGAAGGACTACAACGGTGTGAAAGAAGCCGCCGAAATCACCGTGCATCCCAACGGGAAATTTGTTTACGCGTCGAATCGCGGCTCGGCGAACAGCATCGGTGCGTACAAAATCGATGGCGCGAAGGGAACTCTGACGCCGATTGGGCTCTTCCCGACGGGCGGAAAGATTCCGCGGCACTTCACGATCGATCCAACGGGAAAATTTTTGATTGCTGCGAATGCGGATTCCAATAATCTCGTCACGTTCAAGATCGACGAAAACACTGGCGCGCTCACACCCACCGGCAAAGAGGTTTCGGTTCCGTCACCGCAATGCATCGCCTTTGCCGGCGAAGAATAGTTTTTGCCTCGCCACTAGCCTGAATCTCAACCGGCCGCCACGCGAAACAAAAAATAAAAATCACACGCAAGGGTGCCGCCGTAGCTCGTCTGCGGTACAATCCCGGCGGTTTTGATTGGTGTGAGGAGAAACAGATGATGCGTTGGCCTCTGGTGGCGAAGTGTGTTTGTGCGGCGGTGGTGTTGGCGGCGCTTGGTGGCGCGGCCTGGGCGGGTGACGGCGAGACGCAGCCGGCGCGCGGCGCGAATCAGCCGGTGGATGAGGCGTACACCGCGAAGATGAAGAAATACACGACCGAGCCGTACTTTACTTCGCCGCTCGTCGACTATTTGCCGGCGTCGAAAAACGTGCCGACGCCGGAAGTTGTGCTCGGCGATGTGTCGGGCGCGCCGGGAATTTTGCCGTACGCGGAAGACGTCTACAAATATATGCGGCTGCTGGAGAAGGCGTCGCCCTCGCGCGTAAAAGTGTTCACCATCGGGCATACGGAAGAGGGCCGCGAGATGATCGCGGTGGCGGTTTCGTCGGAAGCGAATCTGAAAAATTTGGAATCGAATCGCGCGGAGCTGGCGAAGCTGGCCGATCCGCGCACGATCAAGCTGAACGACGCGGAAGCCGACAAGATCGTGGCGCGCGCGACGCCGATCTACTACATCACTGGAACGATTCACTCGCCCGAAACCGGGGCGCCGACGGCGCTGATGGAATTGGCGTACCGGCTGGCGGTCGATGAGAGCCCATACGTGAAAGAGATTCGCGACGGCGTCGTCACGTTGATCACGCCGGTGGTGGAAGTCGATGGACGCGACCGCATGGTGGACATTTACAAATGGCATTTGTCGCACCCAAACAGTTTTTATCCGTCGCTGGTTTATTGGGGCAAGTACGTGGCGCACGACAACAATCGCGACGCGATGGGCGTGACGCTCAAGCTGACGGAAAACGTGCTGAACACTTACACCGGCTGGAAGGCGCAGGTGCTTCACGACCTGCATGAGTCGGTGCCGTATCTGTACGACAACACGGTGGGCGATGGGCCGTACAACGCGTGGATCGATCCGATTTTGGCCGATGAGTGGCAAATGATCGGCGCGCGCAACGTTGCGGATCTGACGAAATTTGGAATGCCGGGCGTTTTTACGCACGGAGATTTCGATACGTGGTCGCCGGGCTATTTGATGTTTATCGCGGCGATGCACAACGGAATCAGCCGGCTGTATGAAACGTTTGGAAACGGCGGGGCGGACACGAAAGAGCGAACGCTAGAGCCGGAAGAATATGCGCGCACCTGGTACAAGCAGAATCCGCCGCTGCCGAAGACGCTGTGGTCGCAGCGCGACAACAACAATTACGAAGAAACCGGTCTGCTGACCTCGCTGCACTACTTCAACGAAAACAAGCGGATGTTTCTGAAGAATTTTTATCTGAAGGCGAAGCGTTCGACTCTGAAGCCCACTGCGGAGGGTCCCGCGGCTTATGTTTTGCCTGGTGACGATCCGCGATCGGAGTTGCAGGCGGAATTGTTGCAAGTGATGGACAAGCAGAAGGTGGAGATTTCGCGCGCGACGGCGGCGTTCTCTGTGACGTTTCCGCCGAAAAAGAAAGAAGAAGACCGGCAAGCACGGCCACGGCGACGCGAAAGAGTCGGAGAAAGAGAAGAAAGACACCGAGCCGACAACGCGCGAATTTCCAGCGGGAAGCTACGTCATTCGCATGGATCAGCCGTATTCGCGCATCGCGGACGCGCTGCTCGATCATCAGTATTGGAGCCCGGACGATCCGCAGAAAACTCCGTATGACGACACGGCGTGGACGATGGGCGAACTGTTCGGCGTGCAAGTTGTGCGCGTGACCGATGCGAAAGTGTTGAGCGCGGCGATGGAGCGCGTGAACGCGGTGAAGCTGCCGGGCGGCGTGAAAGGTGACGGCACGGTTTTTGCGATCAACAACAACGCGCAGCCGACGCTGGCGACGCTGCGCTACAAGCTGAAAGACGCGACGATGGACGCGGCCGAAGAGGCGTTTGAGGCGGGCGGCACAAAATTCAATCGCGGGACGGTGCTCGTGAAGGGCGTGAACAAGGGCGATCTCGACAAGGCTGCTGGTGAAGCTGGAGTGGAGGTTGTCGCGCTCGGAAGCGCGCCAAGTGTGAAGACGCATCCGTTGCGTGCCGCTCGCGTGGCGTTCGTTCACACTTGGTTGAGCACGCAGACCGAAGGCTGGTGGCGGCTTGCGCTCGACAACATTGGCGTGCCGTACGACTACATGAGCACGCAAGCGATCGGCGAAGATCGACGATTTGCGCGCGAAGTACGATGTGATTTTGTTTCCGCCGGTGGGCTACAACGCGCCGGCATCGGCGATCATCAACGGGCTACCGATGTCGTGGGGGAATCCGCTGCCGTGGAAGAACACGGCGGAAACACCGAACCTCGTGGGGAAGAATGACTCCACCGATGACATGCGACCGGGCCTAGGGTGGGATGGGCTGGCGAAGCTGCACGAGTTCGTTGCGAAAGGCGGCGTGCTGCTTACCGCGACCGATACTTCGAGTTTTGCGATCGGGAGCGGATTCGAGAATGGCGTCACGCTGAACCAAGCGCAGAAAATGAACATCGTTGGCTCGATTTTGAGCACGCAGCTGGTGGATGGTGCGAGCCCGATCGCATACGGCTACAGCGACAAAGTTTCGGTCTATTGCGACAACGGGCCGATTTTTTCGCTGACGGCGATTGCGGGGGAACGGCGACGGCGGCGGCTGGGGAGCCACACGAAAGAACGGCCGACGGGACGCGGGACGATTGACGATCCCGATTTCGCGGTGGGACGGCCGGCGACCGAAGTTCCGGAAGAAAAATCGATGGAGGCGTGGGAAATTCCGGAAGTCACCGACGAGCAGAAGATGAACAATCCGCGAGTGATTCCCGATGCGGAATTGCCGCGAGTGATTTTGCGTTATGCGGACAGCAAGGATTTGCTTGTGTCGGGCTTACTCGAGGGCGGGGACGAAATCGCGCAGCATCCGGCGGTTGTGGATGTGCCGTCGGGAGCGGGGCATGTGATTTTGTTCTCGATCAATCCGGTTTATCGGGGCGAAACGCGCGGGACGTACTCGCTCGTGCTGAACACGATCATGAACTGGGACAGCTTGAATGCGGGGCGGAAGGCGGCGGAGAAGCAGTAGCGTCGCGGGCCAGCCGATCCAGCCAGAACGATCTCGCCGGGATGGGGCGCCGCGTGCTGCGCCCCTGCAATTTGGCCACACGATGGTGCTAGCTCAAAAACCGCCGGCAAGGGTGCCGGCGCTACTGGGGCGGTTGCTTCGAGTGGCGTTTTAGGCCGATTGGGGTACAATCCCGGCCCTATGGCGAACCGTGCACGCAAGTCTTCAGGCAGTCGGCGGCGAAGTCGGCCGGCTAACCGGCGAAAAAGTGCCTCGCGAAAATCGAAAGATGGAAAGCTGCCGAAAGAAGCGGTCACGATCGTCGTGTTGCTGAAATCGCGCGAAGGGCAGGAGCCGCTGCTGGAAGCGGAGCTTCGCGCGCTGGTGGGACCGACGCGGCGCGAAGATGGATGCATGACGTATGATTTGCATCGCGGCGCCGACACGCCTAGTTCGTTTATGCTGCACGAGGTTTGGGAATCGCGTGAAGCGCATCGATTGCACACGCAGACTCCGCATTTTATTCGCTGGAACGCACGCAAAGACGCGTTGATCGCCGTGCGTGACTCGGCGTTTTGGACGCAGGTTCTGTAAGATCTGAACAGCTACGAAGCAAATTCGGACGCTGTTTATTGATTTTCTCGCCCTACGATTCCGGTGGGCCGACGTAGTAACCGGGACGATTGCGGACCTTCCAATCCTTCGAGTCCTTCACACCAGTGGTCGCTGATTTAGCCGAGTGTGACTTTGATTTCGTGATAGCCGTTCGTGTTCGTTCCCGCGGGCGCGTAGCTTACCGAATATTGCGAGTGCAGCTCGCCGCCGATTTCATCGATCGCGTTGTCGATGGATTTATTTTTGAAAGTGGCGATGTGTTGGCCGCCGGTTCCCGCCGCGGCGAGTTCGAGCGGATTTCCTTTCACCTTGTCCTTGCCGTGCTTCACAGCCCAGATAATCGCTTGTCCCAAATCGCCGCTGCCGAGGCGTGCCGCATCGGTTTCGGGAGTTTGTATGGTGCCGGGCATCGGCGGAGCGCCGAACGTGCCGGGCGGTGTAATTTGCGGCGTGTTGTCGTGGGGCTCAGCCTGTAACTGAGCGCGCGTCGTCGAAAGGCCGACGCTGTAGATCGTGATGTTCGCGAGTTGCGCCTGCCGCAACGCTTCGCCAAATTGTGTGCCGCTGCCGACGTCGGTGGCTTCGGAAATGATCAACATCACGCGGCGACGGCCCGGTTGATCGGAAGTCGGTTGAGGCTGGCTGCTGAGCATTTCGATTCCCGCGGTCATCGCGTCGTAGAGTTTTGCGCCGGATGTGCCGGGTCGCAGATGGGTGAAGACATTTTCAATCTTGTCCGCGTTGTGCGTGAAGCCTTGAAGCTTATCGACAGCGTCGTTGAAGCCGATGATGGCGGCTTCGCCGTTGTCGCCCATGACGGTTTGCGTGATGACGATTCCTGCCTTGCTGATTTGCGGGA
>CAWKNS010000029.1:0-275316 GCA_963850795.1 uncultured Acidobacteriota bacterium
AGATGTCATTCGCGCAGAACGAAAGAAGCGCGAATATCTTTCGCTTTTTGCCTCGAATGTAGCCTTGAGCTTCCGAAAAGGGATGCCTTCCAAACCGTTTCGGGACGAAGACTCTACCAATCCTCTTACTTCAAGGTTTGACGCTGCCGCACCGCAATTCCCCGAATCGCTCGCGTCTCCGATATCTGCACCATCACCGGCATCTATTGCAAATACAACTATCGTCGAGGGGAGACGAAGGAGGACGCCCCGAAGCCCGCCGTAGAAACAAGTTCCGCCTCGGCGGCAACGGGAAAACTTACATCCTGTTCGAAGGAACCGTGCTCGAAACCGTTCTCATCAATCGCCTCGACGGACAGTTCACCGGACCTGTCGAATGCCTGCTCTCGAACGACGTTTACTCCCATGACCGCCAGCACCTCTTCATTCCCGCGGGAACGAAGTTCTTGGTGAAACACGAAAGGTCGAGGCCTTCGGCCAAACCCGCCTTGCCGTGGCCTTCCACCGTCTCATCATGCCGGACGGATATTCGGCTAAAGCTCGACCAATTCAAGGGGCTCAACCAGATCGGCGATGCCGGTTTCCGAGACCAGGTCAACAACCACTATCTGCGCATTTTCGGCGCTTCGCTCGCTATCGGTGCGCTCGGGGCCGATTGCCGAAGGCCGGCACTCCGGAGGCACTCACGCATCCGGAACCGACCTCATGCGACAGGGATTCGCGCAGAGCACGGCGCAATCATCTGCGCAGATCCTCGACAAGTTTCTCAACATTCTGCCAACCGTAACGATCCGCGAAGGGCACCGGGTCAAAGTCTATCTGTCAGGCGATCTCGCGCTGCCCGACTACGCCAATCACGCCGTGCCTTCAAATCTCTGAGCGAAGAAAGGAGAAAGTGCAAAGAAAACTTATCCTGATTTTGCTCATCGCCCTCTATGCGGTGGGCACCGCCTCCGCGCAACTCGGAGTTGGAGGATCGTTTACGATCCGACGAACTACGCCAACGCACTTCTGCGCTACCACAACTCCACAGCAACTGGTTCAGCTGCAGACAGACATACACGCAAATCATCACTCAATACAACCTGGCCTTGCAAATGTCGCAGTAACCTCCAGAAACATGCCTGCACGATACCGCGCTCAGTTCTCGCAATGGAGAAATGTCACCGCGACCGATACATACGAAAACACCGCCGGATGGCTGACCGGAGTCAACTCCGACCTGACCACCATGAACGGCTATCTTCGCGCCACAACCCAACTTCTCCAGTACAATCCAGAGCATATTCGGCGAACATGACCGAGCAAGAACAGTCGCGAGTGGAATCGCAGTATGCATCCGTTGAACTGTCCGACGGCGCAAACATGAATGCCATGTCGACCATCGGAGCAATCCGCGGCAACGCGGCCGCACTCGAAGTTCAAATGAACAACTTGAGCAGGATTCGCTCTCGGCTGACCCGGAGCTCAATTCCGAAGTCTCAGTCCTCAACAAGATCAATGCGACCAACGCGCTCACTCTGCGCACGATTCAGGACTCGAACAAGCTGCTCGCCTCGCTCCTCGAACAGCAAACGATCGCTGCCAAGCAACAGCGCGAGATGACGACCAACGCCATCAACGCCGAGATCAGCCGCCAAGCTAGCCTTGCCGGCAACATCGAATCAGGTCGCCGGCACACTGTCAGATTCCTTACAGAATTTCCGCATGCCGTAGCGATCGTCCCCGATGGGCGTCGAAGGAGCCGAGAGCCATGCAGACCGATTTCCTGCAATTCATGTTTCAGGCGATCACCAATCTCCTGACGCAGAACCTCGGCTTCTTCGATGCCATGGGCCAGAACCTTTTTCGCATGTTTGCCACCATCCTGATGGCGTGGTTCGGAGTGAAGTCCGCCCTCTCGGCCGCAAGCGGCAAGTTCACGTTCCAGTTCGACAATTTCGCGAGCCTTGCTGCTGACCATCGCGTTCGGTTTTGCAATGGTCAACTACTACAACACTCCCATTCCGGGTATCGGCGTGAGCTTTCATAGCCTAGTCACCGACGAGGCCCAATTCCTCGCCAACAAGATCAATCAGACGGAACTGCAAACCGTCGTCGACCGCATTGCCGATTTCGAAGCCCGCATGGATGCACCGGGCATGACCGATTTCCTCGGCATGGCCATCTACGTCATCGTCATTCATTTTCCTTGCCGCTGCCCAAGCCATCTGCGATCGTCGTGATCGCATACGGATTCATCGCCACTGCCGTGTGCGTGCTCGTCGGTCCAATATTCATCCCTTTCTTTATCGTTCCGAAATTCGAGTGGCTGTTTTGGGGATGGTTCCGATGTTTCCTCCAATACGCCTTCTATGAGGTCATTGCCGCCGCAGTTGTCTACATCATCGGTAACCTTATTATTGGAGTGCTTACCCTCCAGGGCCCCGGCAACATCTCCACGCTCCAGCTGATCGGCTGGTTTCCGGTTCTTGTCATCACTTTCGTCGCGTCCATATACGTCCTCCTGAAAGTTCCCGCCCTCACCAATCACATCTTCAGTGGCACGGCAGGTGGCAGCTCCGCAGGAATTCTGGAATCTCCCTCTCCGGCCGCCGCGTTCGGTAAGGAGAGCTGATGGACCGTGATGCATCGTTCTATGATGCGAAACGCCTCTACCTCGAATCCTACGGTGATCCGATGGTGACCAACACCTACCTCAAAATCGCCCTGGCACTGCTCTCCCTGGTTTGCGTCGCTCTTGCCCTGATCGACTTGCGCACAATCCGCACATTCCAAAACTTTAGGCCGCTCGTTATACGCATCGATGATCTTGGCCGCGCGGAGGCCATCAATTACCACAATTTCGAGTACAAGCCACAAGACGCCGAAACCAAGTATTTCCTCTCACGCTTCACGACGCTCTATTACCGGCGTAACCGCTATACCGTCCAAGACGATTTCGCAAAGTCGCTCTATTTCCTCGACGGGAAACTAGCCAATGGCATCCTCGATGCGTATCGCAAAGACGACATCATCCGGAAGTTCCTCACCAATACTTCATCGTCCGAGATCGACGTAGACGTGAAAAAGGTATCGCTTGAAGAACTGCAGACGCCTCCTTATCGCGCGCGAGTGGATTTCTACATGGTGTACTACTCGCCTGCCGACCACAGCGAACTGAGGCGCGACCTCTATACCGCAAACTTTGTTTTCGTCTTTCAGTCCCACGTCCCGAATGAACTCATCCCGATCAATCCGCTCGGACTAACCATCTCCTACTTCCGCGAAGATCAGGCATTCAAATGATTCGCAGCTTACATACAGAGAAGGCTGCAGTGGGCATGCACCGGGCCGGCCTCGTGCCAATCGCCGCCACGCGCCCTTCCGCTACCGTCTCTTCGTTTCAAATTCGAACCCGCAAGTCTCCTTGCTCGTAGGACAGCATGGTTGCGAACGCACTTCTAATCACCATCGCCTTTCTTCTCGCCTATGGGTTCTGGCTCATGGACGAACTGAAGTTCATGGCCCCTTACAAATCGACGGTCTTCCATTTCTACGGAAACTGGATCTGCCTCGCGATCGCAGTTCTCTTTGTGAACCTCTTCGGCTTCGCACTTCTGCTCCAACGGAAACTTCTTCTGAAAAACACGGGGCGCAAGCTGACCCATCTCGACCGGCAGTTCCGTATCGGTCAAATCGAAATGCCAACGCCCGCCGGGGACGAGGAGGATTCTTGACATGTCGCGCCATCGGTCAGCTGACGAACCCCACCCGCATGATCTCTCAAGCCATGACTTCCCTGAAATCTCTTCTGAAGCGCCACGGACGCCGCTCAGAGCTGCGGATTCGCGCTCGGTGGGAACTAACGGCCGTGCTCCGAACAGCATCGATCACGACGAACGCAACCAACCGAATTCCGAGCGTTCTTACTACCTGCGCGACCGCGTTTATGTTCTGCGCGAATCTCAATTCGCAACTCTCTTAGAGGTCGGCAAGTTTCGCGTTGTCGATATTGATGATTTTGCTCGTTTCGCGTACGGAGGCGATGCGGAGAGTTTTACCCGAGACACTCGCCCGCTCGAGCGGCAAGGCTTGCTGCTTCGAAGGGCGCTTCCGAACCAATCGGCGAAACCGCAGAGCCTTCTGACCCTCACGAAAAAGGGCAAACGCTTGTTGCTCGCATCGGGCCGAATACCCGAAGGTCAAGCCGTCTATCACGGCATCGTAAAACCCCGCGAACTGAAACATGACGCGGCGCTTTACAGGCTCTATGAAAAGGAAGTGAATCGAATCGTTCGCGCTGGCGGAAAAACTGTCCGTGTTGTTCTCGACTATGAACTGAAGCGCCGCGTGAATCGCGAAATCGCTCTCCAAGCAGAAAACACCGACGATCGCGTAAATCGGCAAGCCATTGCCGAGCGTCATGGGCTTGCTTTTATCGCCGGCAAGATTCAAATGCCGGACGTCCGCATCGAGTACGAAACGGCCGAGCACCAGCGCGCGCAAATCGACCTCGAACTTGCCACCCGCAACTACAGACCTCGCGCGCTTGCCGCGAAAGCCAAAGCGGGTTTTTCGCTCTATGCGTCGCGCGAAGACGCTTCGAAACTTCGTCGGATTCTCGACGAGTCGGAACTCACGGCCAGGATCTTTGCACTATGAAGATCGACGACCGCTACCTTTCGGCTCTTGAGGCTCATGGATACACGAGGCAAGAAGCCCGATTCCTCTATATAGTGGCCACGCACTCCGGCTACTTCGTCGCGCGTCAGTTCCTCGCATCTTCTGGAGCAACCTGGGGCAGAAGAACGTCGCTGTTCTGGAATAAACTCCACGCCAATAAACACGCCCGCACCACTTCACTCCCTCCGAAGTATCGAGCCGTTTACCACCTATTCGCCCGCGAAGTGTACCGGGACCTCGGACGAGAGAATCTTCGAAACCGCCGCCGACACGAGCGGGAGCATGTTGAGCTTCGTCTAGCCATCCTCGATTTCGTCCTTGCAAATCCGAACCTCGCTTACCTCGAAACCGAAACCGCTAAGCTCGGTTACTTTTGTGGAGAACTGAAGATCGACCCAAGGCACCTCCCGTCGAAAACCTACCTCGGCAGACATACGGTTCAGCCCACGATTCGGTATTTTGTCGACCGCCTTCCCATCTTCATCGAGCCGCCGCAGGCTTTAAGTCCAGGCATTGCGGCGTTCACATTCATCCAAGGCTCCGAAGTGAATCTCTCCGCGTTCGTTCACCACCTCCAAACCTACTTGGAATTATTCCGCGAACTCCCCGAGTTCCGATTTGTTTTCCTCGCGCCAAACGACGTTCATTTCGCAAAAGCGCGCGAAGTGTTCCATTCGCTTGTCACTGTGCCTCTGGAGGCACGGCCCGCCGACGATCTGCTCCGATATTTCGCTATCCGGAAGGCTTGGGATCTGCATGAGTACGGTCGTCTGACCGAAACCGACCTCGCATTTCGCAACTTATCGAAGTCGCGCTTTCATGGCGAGCGCTTTGAGCATTTCTATCGCGCATGGAAGAGCGGACGGCTCGGTGAAGCCCACATACGAACAGCATTCCAGGGACACCACGTCCCGCATATCACCCACTTCGAAACACAAATCCTCAAGGCGTTTTCTGCCAACGGAGACGGAAACGAGGAATCCCGGTGAAGAAGGTAATAACTACACCCTGCAACCGAAACTTCCGATCTCTCTTCCACTTGTGGCCCCGCATGCTGCAGAAAAAAAATGAGAAAGCGTTGGCGAGAGAAAAATTGCGCGGCAAAAAACGACCGAAATTGGGCGGGAGCGACCCCACTTTTTGGGCTTCCAGCCGCCCAAAAATTCTTTGGGGTCGCTCCCGCCCTAGGCACGCCGAGCCGTGCCGCTTTCGTTTTTCGCCGCTACGAGATCATCGAGTTCGGATCAAGAAAAAGGAGAAGCAAATGCCGATCATCAAGAAAGCACCTGCAATTCTCAAACGCGAATTTCATCTGGAGGAGCCTGTCAGCGCGCTCCTGGATGACTACGCTCAGTTCATTGAAAGCAGTGCGGACCACGTTCTGAATTCCGCGATCAAGAAGACGCTTTGGCGAGATCAGGAATATCGAAAGTGGCGAGATCAAAAACGCAATAACAGCGCTGCCCAAGCCGGCCGGGGAACGGAGTCGGCGACGAAGGCATGATGCACCGCGTTCTTATCTCGCGGCACTTCCTTGCGGCCCTGATGGCCATGGCAACGGGCGTGTGTCTTTTCTATGTGCGCCCATTCCCCGCATCACTATTTCTGTTGCAGCTCGTGTCCACACGCGCGCCGCACGTGTTCATGAGCTTCGAGTGGCTGTACAACGCGAGCCTCTTCTCGACGCCTTACCTTATTTATCTCTCGCTTCTTTCGGGGCTGTACGTCACAACATTGCGCTATCGCGAACGAGTCACAGCCGGGCACTTATCGACCTATCCGAAACCAAAAGAACGTACCGATCTATTCCTTGTCGTGGGGGAGGTCCACAACCCGAGAAAACCCGGGCCGAGCCCCAACCCAACATGGCTCACGATTCCCGAGCGAGGCCTTTTCACGGGAACAATGATTCTTGGCGCGGTGGGTTCAGGTAAGACCGCTACGGCAATGTATCCCTTTGCCGAACAGATCCTCGGATACAAGGCCGCAGACAAAGAACAGCGAGTCGGTGGTCTCGTGCTTGAAGTAAAAGGAGACTTTTGTCACAAGGTGAAACAGATTCTCGATCGTCATGGCCGGGGCGAGGACTTCATCGAAATCAGCCTCGATTCTGAATATCGTTACAACCCACTCCACAACGATCTGGACGCTTACGCCCTCGCGTTCAACATCGCTTCGTTACTCAACAATTTATTTGGCCGCGGCAAAGAACCCTTCTGGCAACAGGCATACACAAACCTGCTCAAATTCATCATCCTTCTGCACAAAATCGCCTATGACTACGTGACCCTGTTCAACGTCTACGAATGCGCCATCTCTCCTCCTTTGCTGGACCAGCGGATTCGCGAGGCCGAAGAGATCATCATGGGGCGTTATTTCGTGGCCGTTTCACCCGAGATCTTCGCCGCAAAACCCGTCGAGCTCGGTGCACTGGGTTTCAGCCACGATCCCGGTAACGAGCGCTACCTAGCCCCTGACTCCAAACCGCTTTGGGATGAGCTCACAAATCGAAAGATTTCCGCCGAGCCCGTTTTGATCTTGGATCCCAGTTTCGCCGACCCCGACAAGCTCGAACAGTTGTACGCGGTCCAAAGGTGGTTTCGAGACGATTGGAAACGCATCGAGACAAAACTTCGCACGTCCATCGTTGAAGGTATCTCGGTATTTCTTTCTTTGTTCGACGACAACCCAAAAGTGAAGCGTGTCTTCTGCCCGAAGCGCGAGTGCTACGACTCCGAAGCTCAATTCGGACGGACGTTACGGAAAACCCCTGCCATCATTCTCCTGGCTAGTGGAACAAGGCGCCCTTTGTTCTTTGAACTTTCCGGTTGGAATGAATGCCGGGCTGGCCAAGGCGATCGGCGTCATGATGAAGCTCGACTTCGAACGCGCCGTCCTCAATCGCATCCCCGAAATGGAAGCCGATAGGACCAGGCATTTCCGGCAGGTGCTTTTCCTCTGCGACGAATATCAGCACTTTGCGACGGTTGGCGAAAGTGATCCGACAGGCGATGAGAAATTCTTCAGTCTTTCGCGTCAGGCGAAGTGCATCCCGATTGTCGCGACGCAAAGCATCAGCTCGCTCCGTTCTTCGCTTCCCGGAGATTCCTGGCGCACCCTCCTCCAGACATTCCGCACGAAGATTTTTCTGTGCCTGTCAGATGATTTTTCCGCCAGAACGGCGAGTGATCTATGCGGACGCGAGGATCGCCTTAAGGTTAGTTACAACCTGTCCGAGAGCGGCCACGACGCCAGCGTCAGTATCCTGACTGGCAAAGCGGTCTCGCACCGCGCCAATATCACTGCTTCGAAGAGCTACAACACCCAAACTGACTTCCGTTTCGACATGAAAACGTTCACGGAGCTTAGGAACGCGCAGGCCGTCGTCGTCGCGTATGACGGGCTCAATCCCATGCCGCCGACATTTTGCTATCTCAAGCCTTACTACAACGATCCGAACAAGACGTATTTTGAGCAGCTCGCTGCTGGAGAACTCTGATGAACGGCTTCGAGACCATCCTTCCTTTTCTGAGGCCGATTGAACACCTGATCCTCGACGAATCGATCAGCGAGGTTATGGTGAACGGACCGGACCGCGTGTTCGTCGAGAAATCAGGATTTCTCGAGCAAGTCCCGGGCATTTCGCTCGGCGAGCGGCCCCTCCTGGTCGCAGTTAAGAATATTGCGCGGCGACTCGGGGACGATATCTCCGAGGCGAAGCCCATCCTAGATTCTCGTTTACCCGATGGGAGTCGCGTCGCCGCCGTGATCCCGCCATGCAGTCTTGGTGGGATTACGCTCACGATTCGCAAATTCAATTCGCGGCATTTCGACATCAGGGATTTGGTCGAAAGATCTGCTCTGACCGAAGCCCTCGCCAACCGACTCCAGGGCTACGTTTCACGGAAGCGAAACCTATTAATTTGTGGTGGCACTGGGACGGGGAAAACCACGCTCCTGAATGCTTTGGGAAAATTTATCCAACCGGACGAACGCATCATCCTCATTGAGGACACGGCGGAAATCCAATTGCCTCACGCGAATCTTGTGCGCTTCGAAGCGCGCCGCGAACAAATCGGTATTCCGGCGGTTTCCATTCGCGATCTTCTGAGAGCTTCTCTCCGTCACCGTCCGGACCGCGTTCTGCTTGGAGAGGTCCGAGGTCCAGAGGCCTTCGATCTTCTACAGCTTCTGAACACCGGTCACGAGGGTACCCTCAGCACGATTCACGCCAGTTCTGCCAAACAAGCGCTGTCGAGGTTCACAAGTTGCGTGCTGCAAAGCGGGATAGACCTTCCACATCGCGCAATTAAAATGACGATCGCCGATTCTCTAAATGTCGTGGTTCAAATCGAACGCCGACCGGGTAGACGATTCATCTCCGAAGTCCTTGAAATCAACGGCTACGACCCGGACGCTGATCGTTTTGATTTCTGTGCGATCTATGCCGCCCCGAGAGAATGCCCATGAAAGACATTTATTTCTTCACGCCTAAACAACTTTCAGCTCCGCAATACCTGTTCGCACTTCATCGGCCCGACGACCGAGTTGCCGTGCTCGTCCGCAACCGCGCCCGCGCCCAAACAATCCAACGCATCCTTCTCGTGGAAGACATCGCGGCTTCGCACTTTCAGGATTGGTTGAAGGAGCAAAACAACGCAGGTGCCGACATCTTTCTCGGAATGAATCCCCTGCGGGCCAACAGCTTTGCGAGAACCAAGGAGAGCGTTCGCGAAATCCGTCACGTCTACCTCGACCTGGACACAGACGCGCAGGCGTCGCTACGCGCCTTACGAACGGACGGCAACACACCCGTTCCCACGTTCGTCCTCGATACCTCGCCTGAAAAGAACCAAGTGGTCTGGCGCGTGGACGGCCTCGACAGGCAAGCAGCCGAAGCCTTAATGCGTTCTCTGGCCAATCAATTTCAGGGAGACATCGCTGCCACCGATATTACCCGTGTTCTACGGATCCCTGGATTTGCCAACCGTAAGTACAACGAGGCGTTTGTGGTACGCGCGATCCAGCAGTCCAATGCGATTTACCATCTGCGAGATTTTGCGATTCACGAAGACTCACTCGAAGCACCGCGCCGGTTTTCGGACAGCGCCAGCACGCCACGCAGAATGCCATCGGGCCATCGCAGCCAATCCGAAGCGGATTGGGCGTACGCCAAACGTGCACTCGCTCGCGGCGATGACCCCCAGCAAATCATCCAGCGTATCGCCGACTACAGGTCGGACGACAAAGCAGACCCGCTTTACTACGCGAGACACACAGTGGAAAAAGCTGAGGCGGATTCTCGTAGAAACTGGCAACGCGAAGGAGCACAAACATTGCACGATTTCGACCCGCGTTCGGACACACGACCTCACGTGACGACTGCTGAGAAAGCGGACGATCAGGCTATCGACAGAAGGTAAGGCCGGTGCGTTCGATACCATTGTCGTCTGGAACCAAAACCGATACCGTAGAAACGGTTACGGTGCCGAATCAACGAGACAGGAGATCAATGTCTCGCAGATCCGGACAACGTGGTTCTGTATATGTAAAGGGCTCTCAGTATATCGGCCGCTATCGGGCTGATGTGCCGGGCCAGAACAAAAGGGTCAGACGTACAGTGATAATCGGAAACATCAACCTGTTCACGCGCCCCAAAGCCGAACGGTGGCTGTCGAAGTTTATTGAGGATGAGGGCATCAATGACGAGAGTCATCTGGCTCGCTCCCAATCGCCAGTCGCTACTTTCGGTCTGGCGGCTCGTGGATGGAAAACTCTTCACCTGACAGTCAACAAGAAGCGTTCGTCACAACGCAGTATGTCTTGCGAGCTGAACAAGCACATCCTTCCACATTTGGAGAACACTTTGCTTGATGAGATTAGCTATCCCATCATGCGAGGTTTGATTCAAACGTGGCAAAGGGAAGGCCTATCCCGCAAGTCGATCAAGAATCTTTTCGGCATCGTCCGCGCGATCTACAACTTTCAATTTGACGAAATGGCGCAGGGGGGCAAACCCATTGCCTCGCCGTG
The DNA here is from genome assembly GCA_963850795.1 of uncultured Acidobacteriota bacterium. Lineage (GTDB taxonomy): Bacteria > Acidobacteriota > Terriglobia > Acidiferrales > UBA7541 > Acidiferrum. The sequence continues at coordinate 10,699 of CAWKNS010000029.1, forward strand.
GCTTGTCAAATGGAAAAAGGTCGCACCACCCAAAACCGTGCAACGGGAACTTCCGTACTTCACCGTTGCGCAAATGGCCGCCATCGTAAACGCCGCGAAGACGCAGCTGAATCGCGCGCTGTTCGCACTGGCCGCCGGAACGGGGGCACGAGCCGGAGAGCTTTTTGCACTGAGAGTTGAGACGGATGTGAACTTGACGGAACACACAATCACTATTCGGCGTTCGGTGTTCGAAGGAGAGGAAAGCACGTCGAAGAGCGACACGGGTGATGAGGACAGAACCCGCACGGTGCCCATTGATGCTTCCGTAGCGATGGAGCTCGAGAAACATCTGCGGGAACGCCGACACGGTTATCTCTTTGAAACCAGAAACGGCACGCCGTTGCGTCTATCGAATGTGCTGGAGGACAAGCTTCAACCTGTCTTGGAAAAGCTGAAGCTCCGCGAATCTGGCATAGGAATGCACGCTTTTCGAAGAGGCCGGATTTCTCACCTTGTTTATTCCGGGGTGAGCCGTCAGGTGATTCGTGATTGGTGCGGGCATTCTTCGGACAAAATGGTTGACCACTACACGAAGATGTTGCGCCAGCATCACGCTCCGGAAATGGCGAAAGTGAAGCCGTTATTGGACCCAAGTTGGACCCCATTTGGACCCCAACTGGTAGAGGGGAGAGTGGCACGCTAGTGCATCGTGTTGTAAACTAAGGATCTAACTTGCCTGTTCCCCGGTAGCTCAATGGTAGAGCATTCGGCTGTTAACCGAAGGGTTGCTAGTTCGAATCTAGCCCGGGGAGCCAACTTCTTCAATCAGTTAGCACGGGCAATGCTTGCGACGCTCTCGCGCTGTGCCCTATTTTGTGCCCCAGCCTCGCTAGAAATTCCTAGAAGAGCATCGACAGCTACGCGTTGTATATCTAGGAAGAACAATTGGGTCGAAAGCGGTTCTTGTCAATGTTCAGCGACTTAATTTTTGATTCGAGGGTTGATCGCGGTATCCCCAGTTTCTCGGCAGCACCAGCAGGTCCGAATACACGCCCGCCGCTGGCTTCCAGAGCTACCTCGATCATATTCTTCTCGTGTTCCTCGAGTCTTCGAGGCAACTCCGTCAAGCTTTTCGATTTTGCCGTCGAAGATGGCCGCAAAGGTTGCGGCAACCAGCTTTCGTCAATTGAAAAGGTCTCCGTTTCGCAGAGGATCACGGAGCGTTCGACGACATTCTGTAGCTCGCGAACGTTTCCGGGCCAGGGATATGATTCAAGCAATTCGAGTGTTGGCCGACTTACATGCCGGATACTCTTCCCGGCTTTTCGCGCGCAGCGATCGATAAAGTACTGGGCCAACAAAACGATATCCTCTTTTCGCTCCCGCAGTGGAGGAAGTTCGATCGGAAAAACCTGGAGCCGATAATACAAATCGCTCCGAAAGGATCCGTTGGCAACGGCCGCATTCAAGTCGCGATTCGTTGCGGCGATGACGCGAACGTTGACACGGATAGGTTGAGTGCCTCCGACTCTCTCGAACTCTCGTTCCTGAAGCACGCGTAAGAGCGCGACTTGGGTGTCGGGCGGCAATTCTCCGACTTCGTCCAGGAAGATTGTTCCGCCATCGGCAAGTTCGAAGCGACCGAGCCTCCTTTGCGCGGCCCCTGTAAAAGCCCCCTTTTCGTGGCCGAACAATTCCGAGGAAATGAGCGAGGGTGCAAGGGCGGCACAGTTCACGCTGACGAAGGCGCGGTCCGACCTCTCCGATCGTTTGTGGAGGGCACGGGCAATGACCTCTTTACCGGTGCCCGTTTCCCCGGTTATCAAAACGGTGGTATCCGTGCGAGCGACTTTCGCGGTTTGGGAAAGAACGGCCTTCAGCGGCTTAGACGTGCCGATGATCTCTTCGGATGTCGGGGTCCGGTCCGCCCCGTTTCGCAGAACCAGATTCTCTCGATACAGTTGCTCCGAGGCAGCAAGGCGCTGGGCGTCTGCGAGAGAGGCCTCCACTCGTTTTTGTTCCTGGACATCGGTATTCAGTCCGATCCAGTACAACAGACTTCCATCGATTGCCCGGAGAGGTTCCGCCCGGCTGAGAAACCATCGGTACCCCCCCTTCGCATCGCGAACTCGAAAAGTCGACTCGACGGCGCAGCCCGTGCGCAGAGACATTGACCAGACACGAAGCGCGTCCTTATGGTCCTCCGGATGCAAAAGAGAGAGATGGGAATTCCACGCGGCACCCATGTTTGCGCCCACCCGAAGGCAATGCTCCATCGGGAGGCCGAGGAAGTCTGCAAATCGTTGATTTACAAAGGTGAGCGCGCCGGACGGAGCGGCGTACCAGGTAAACGCTGGAATCACATTCAGGGTGAATCGCAACTGCTCTTCAAGCGAAGGGCGAAGTTGCGTCGAGCGGTAGACGCGTGCGTCAGTCAATCGACAGAGTTGCTGTGCGTCCTGAAGCTTATGGCCGATTGCGCTCGCCATGAGAGAATCAGTCTCCAATGGGAGCGTATTCTCTGCGTGCGACTCTGGTAAGTCCTTCAGGAAACTCTGAAAATAAATGAAAAACCCTGAATGGCCTGTAGGATAACCGCATCTCTATGAGCGACTTGTACCGTTTCGGAGAGTTTATGCTCGATCCGCGGCGCCGCACGCTGTCCCGCGCGGGTTCAAGCGTGTCTCTCACTCCGAAGGCTTTCGACGTCCTGCTTTTTCTCGTTCAGAACCCCAATCGACTGGTCACCAAGGAGGAATTGCTGCAATCGGTGTGGGGCGATGCCTTCGTGGAAGAAGGCAACCTGACGCAATACATCTCGCATTTGCGGAAAGCGCTGGGCAACAACGCGGAAGATACCCGACTGATCGTGACCATTGCTCGAAAGGGGTATCAGTTCACGGAGGATGTCACCGCTGCCGAAACGCAAGAGGCCGCGAAACAGCCCTCGGTTCACTCTACTGCGCCCGGAACCTCAGTGGCCGATGCACGGTTGGTGGAGCTTCCAGCCGGAGAGCAAGTGGCAGGACCCGCGCCACTGTCATCACGTCTCCATTTGCGTGAATGGTTAGCGACGGTCGCACTGATCGTCGTCATCGGTGCAGCCTTTTGGTTCTACTCGAGTTACAAGCGACGCGTGACACTTTCCCCTCCGGACACAGTTGTTCTTGCCGATGTCACAAACGAAACCGGCGATTCGGTGTTCGACGATGCGCTTAACGCAACTTTGCGCTATGGACTGGATCAGACGCCCTATCTGGATATCCTTGGAACGGATAAAGTCCTCGGGGCTCTGGCTCAACTCAATCTGCCGGCCACGGCAAAGCTAACGCCCGATGTCGCCCGCCAAGTCTGCCTCCGCACCAACAGCAAGCTCGTCATCTCTCAATCGATCGGCGATGCCGGCAACGGCTATCATTTTGAGATCCGGGCGATGGATTGCGGGTCGGGAGCAACGCTAGCCAGAGAGACGGTGGAAATCGGCGAGCGGGGTGGCGTCGTGCACCAATTGGGAATTACGGCGGCGCGCCTTCGGGCGAAGTTGGGGGAGCCTGCGGATTCGCTGGCGCGCTTCAATCAGCCGTTGGAAACGGCGCTCAGTTCTTCGCTCGAGGCTTTGCAAGCCAGTGCTCTAGGCCAGAAACTCTCTCAAGCAGGCGACGCCGCGGGAGCGGTAAAGCTCTATCAACGAGCCATCGATCTTGATCCGAACCTGGCGCTGATGCATGAACGTATGGGCGCGGCCTACCTTTTCATTGGAAATGTTGAGTCGTCGTCGGCTTCGTACACGCGTGCGTACCAACTTCGCGACCGGCTGACCGAGCGAGCCAGGTTGAATATCGAGACCGCTTACTACGGACGGGTAACCGGCGACTGGCAGAAGGAATATGCTTCCGCGGAGCGTCTCCTGGAAATATTTCCCCGGGACGTGCTCGCGCACGCCAACCTCAGGGCTGCGTATGTTTATCTCGGTCAACCTGACCGCGCGGCCGACGAAGCTGCCGAGACCGCACGGTTGCACCCCAATCCGTATTACTTCGGTAGCGCGATTCAGTCCATCCGATTCGCAAGCAGATTCAACGAGGCCAAGTCGTGGCTCGCCCAAGCGGACTCTTTGAAGCTCGACAATTCGCTCATCCGGAGAGAGAGACTGATCGTGGCGTTCGCAACGGGCGATCGCGAAAACGTCAAAAAAATCCTTCAGGCGGAGGAGCAGGGGCCATATCGAGAAACTTTCCTTCATGAACATTCCTTGATTGAGATTCAACAGGGTCGGTTTCGTGCCGCCGAGCGTCTGCGCCAGCAGGCTGCGGAGGGAACCTCGGTGGCGAACAACGCCGACTGGTGGGTGGTGCTTTCGGCGTTGGAGAACGCCGAAGTTGGAAAAAAAGCAGAAGCTCGACGCTATGAAGGCGAGGCGGCTCGGAGGAAGTTGGACCGCAACAACAGGATTGCCCTTGCACTCTCGCTTGCTAGATCGGGACGAATCGAGGAAGCGGGCGAGATTGCCGATCAAGTCAGCGCGGAGCGGCCCGAGGACACGCAAGTGCAGTACTACTTCGTTCCCACAATTCGCGCCGCGGTCAAGCTCCAACAGCGCAATCCGGCGGCAGCCGTGGATCTGTTGCGCGGCAGCATGAAGTACGACTTGGCGTTTACTGGATCGTTCGAGTCATTGTATCCCGCCTACGTACGCGGACTGGCGTATCTTGCACTCGGCGATGGCCGATCGGCTGCGGCTCAATTTCAAAAGCTGATCGACAATCCTGGTTTTACCGTGAGACATGTCATCGGTCCGTTGGCATGGCTCCAGCTCGGCCGCGCGCAGAAGATGACCGGCGACGAAGCTATCGCACAGAAATCCTACGAGGCTTTCCTGAATTTGTGGAAGGACGCTGATTCCGATATTCCCATCTACCAGCAAGCCAAAACCGAGTATGGAAAGCTCCGGAAATAAATTTGCAGAAGTGTGGCGACGTTCCCGACGTTGCGTCGTTCAAGAGCTTCAACTTGCGGGCTGTGCCGGGTTACCGTACCTACGAAGGTCGCCGTGAATTTATGAAAAGAAGTGAAAAGCGTTCAATAGCCTTATAAGCTAACCGCATTCCAATGAGCCGTTTGTATCAGTTCGGGGATTTTGCGCTCGATCCACGCCGACGCTTGCTGATCCGCGGCGGCGCGACTGTGTCTCTCACATCCAAGGCTTTCGATCTCCTCCACTTTCTTGTACAGAACCCCAATCGCTTGATCATCAAGGAGGAATTGCTGCAGTCCGTCTGGGGCGACGCCTTCGTGGAGGAAGGCAATCTGACGCAATACATCTCGCATTTGCGCAAGGCGATTGGTGAGAGCAATGCAGATAATGCCCGGCTAATCGTAACCATTGCCCGCAAGGGATACCAGTTCGCTGCAGATGTCACAGCTATCGAAACGCCGGAAACGGCCAAGCCGGCCGCCGTTCAAGCCTCGAACACTGAAAGTTTGCCAGCCGACGGCCAACACGCCCTTCGAGACCCGACAGATGTCCCGTCGGCGAAAACGCCGAAGCATTGGTGGAAAGCCGCGGTCGCCGGAGCTTGTGCCGCCTGTTTGGCCGTGGTTTGTCTCGCGTCCTGGAAGAGCTTTGGAGAAAAGACGAGGCCTAGGTCGCAAAAAAACATGCTCGCGGTGCTGCCGTTTGAAAATTTAACCGGCGATCCCGACAAGGAATATCTTGCGGACGGTCTGACCGAAGAGACGATATCCGAGATAGCCCGGCTCAGTCCGGAACAGTTGGGCGTGATTCCGCGATCATCTGTCATGGGCTACAAACACAAGGATGAACGGCTGGACCAGATTAGTCGCGAACTTTCCGTGCAGTACGTTTTGGAAAACAGCCTCCGCCAAAGTGGAAATCACTTACGACTTACCGCGCAACTCATTCAGATCAAGAACCACGCTCCCGTGTGGTCACAGGAGTACGACTATGCGGCTAAAGACATTCTCAATATCGAAGACGAGATAGCCAAGACTGTTGCGCAGGAAATTCGGGTGCGCTTGACTACACAACAGCAGGCGGCGTCGGATCAGTCACACCCGGTGAACCCGGAAGCCTTTGACGCCTATTTGCAAGGACACTACTACTTTGAACGAGGCACCGAAAAAGACGCAAACATGGCAGCGAGGTATTTTGAGCGAGCGACTCAACTTGATCCCAGCTACGCGCTCGCCTGGGTTGGGCTATCTCGAGCAAGGAATTGGCAAGCCGTCACAGGGTTGGTTCCCAGAGAAACAGCTCACCGCGCCGCCCGCGAAGCCGTCGAGCGGGCTTTAGCACTCAACCCCAACCTCGCACTCGCTCATGCTCAAATGGCGCGGCTGAGACGGCAGGTTGACTTTGATTGGACTGGATCGGACGTTTCGATCAAAAGAGCAAATGCTCTGGAACCCGGAAATCCCGAGATCGTAAGATTCGCGGCCGTAAACGCAGCCATTCTCGGTCGCTTCGACGATGCACTACCGCTGGCTCGCCAAGCAGTCGATTTGGACCCGCTCAATGCCAGCAGCTGGCAGCAACTTGGAGAAATCGACTATTTCGAGGGCAAGCTGGACAAAGCCGAGGCGGATTGTAAGAAGGCGTACGAACTTCGTCCCGATCATTACCGCAGTTCCACATTTTTGACCTACATCTATGCGATGCAAGGCCGGCCTCAGGATGCGCTCGCCGAAATCGAACGCGTAGACTCGGAGCACATACGCACATATCTATACGCAATTACCTACCACGCTCTCGGTCGTGAAAAAGATTCGGACGAGGCATTGCGGGAATTCATTGCGAAATACGAGCCAACCGATGCCTACCTGATCGCCCTGATCTACGCTTCCCGAAATCAGTCCGACGAAGCGTTCTCGTGGCTGAACCGAGCCTATGCCACGCGCAATGACGGTCTGATCTTTACGAAAGTGGAGCCGCTTCTGAAGAGCCTGCACAACGATCCGCGATTCTCAGCGTTGTTGAAGAAGCTTAATCTTCCGACCTGAAACATGTTTTCACGTCGCGTGAGCGATCAATTTCCCGGACCGATCCTGAATCGATTCTTATTAATTTTCAGCGAGCGGATTTTCGACTCCAGCGTCGATCGCGGTATCCCCAGCTTGACTGCGGCTCCCGTGGGCCCCGAGACGCGTCCACGCGTCTCTTTCAGCGCCGCCTCGATCATGTTTTTTTCCTGAGCTAACAACCGGCGCGGGAGCTCCACTTGTTGTTTCGACTCGGCGGTCGGGGCGGTTTGGCGCGGCAACCAGTTCTCATCGATCGAAAAAATCTCCGTTTCACAAAGTATCATCGAGCGCTCGATAACATTCTGCAGTTCACGAATATTCCCCGGCCACCCGTAGGATTGCAGCAAATCCAGCGTCTTCTTGTTTACACGCCTTATCTTCTTGCCCGCTTTTCTCGCATAGCGATCGATGAAGTATTCGACCAGCAGAGGAATGTCCTCTCGCCGTTCGCGAAGGGATGGTGTCTCTAAGGGAAAAACATTAAGCCGATAGAACAAATCGCTTCGAAACGATCCGCCGGCGATTGCGGCCTGCAAGTCGCGATTCGTGGCCGCAATCACTCGGACGTCCGTTTGAATTCGGCGATTGCCGCCAATGCGTTCGAACTCATGTTCTTGCAAGACGCGCAGGAGCGCGATCTGAGTTTCGGCTGGAAGTTCCCCGACTTCGTCAAGGAAAATCGTGCCTCCGTTTGCCAATTCGAATCGGCCTAGACGTTGCTGCGTCGCGCCCGTAAAGGCGCCCTTTTCATGGCCGAACAGTTCCGAAGCGATCAGATCGCGCGGAATTGCCGCACAGTTCACACTGACGAATGCGCGCGAAGCGCGCTCGGATCTTCGATGGATCGCGCGTGCAACAAGCTCTTTACCTGTCCCTGTTTCCCCGGTAATCAGCACCGTCGAATCGCTCGGTGCGACTTTCGAAATACGCGAAAGAACATTCTTCAACGCGGCGGACGTTCCGACGATCTCCTCAAACATCGAAGCCTTGTCGATTTCTTCGCGCAGCGCGACGTTTTCGTTCTGAAGCCGCTCTTCTGTCTGTTTGCGATCATCGATGTCGGTTGCCGTAACGTACCAGCGCGTGATGCGTCCTTGTTCATCTCGCAGCGGATTGAATCGAAAGAGAAACCAGCGGCTCTTCCCGTCCTTTTGCATCAGGCGCGCTTCGGTTTCGAACGGCTGATTATCGAGGAGCTTAGCTCCGCCCGCTCCCGTCAAGATATCGTCTTGGTCATCTGGATGAATTAGCTTATTCGGATCATGAACTTGCCACTCTTCACGCGTCAGGCCGTGATAGTCGAGCCCGGCCTTGTTGAGATACATGGCTTTCCCGTCGGCCCCTAGCACGGCGACATGCCACGGCGCGAAATCGAGGATTTGCAGCAGTTCGGCTTCGCGCTCCCGGATCACCGCCTCCGCGCGGCGTTGCTCGGTAACGTCCGTGACCGCTCCCACGAACTCGAGATTATTCGCGTCATCCCGCAAGACGTTCGCCGTCACGCGGACATGCCGGATCGAACCATCGGGCAGTTGGAGTCGATGTTCGAAATCGAAGCTGTCGCTGTCACGCGATGCTCGTTCGATCTGCTCTCGCACTAGATCGAGATCTTCGCGATGAATTCGCGAAAGGATGAACTCCCTCGTGGGCTTCGTCTGCGGATCGCACTGATAGATGCGGAACGTCTCGGCGGACCAGAAAATCTCTTCAGTGGAAGCTTTCCAACCAAAGCTGCCCGTATGACTGATTCGCTGCGCCTCGGCCAGGTACGCTTCACTGTTTCGGAGCGCTTCCTCCGCCGTCTTGCGCTCGTCAACATCCATGCTCGACCCATACCATTTGGCGATGTTGCCATTCGGATCGCGGAGAGGCCACTTTCGGTGAAACATCCAGCGGTAATTTCCGTTCGCCATTCGGACGCGCGTTTCGTATTCGAAGATTTCACCCGTCTCAAGGCAGGTTCGCCACCGAGCTACTATCCCTTCGGTGTCCTCGGGATGAATGAAATCCGTCCAGTTCCAGCCGGACACTTTGTCCAACGTAACGCCAAGATATTCCAGCCATCGTTTGTTGAAGTAGTCGAGGTGCCCGTCAGGCCGAGCGGTGTGGATCAGTGCGGGAATTGAGTCGACCAGGACTTGAACATCGAGCCAGTCGAGTCCCTGTTGTGGCGCAGACATGACGCGCATCATACACCCGCCCGTCGGCTGCCCACACGCTTCCGCTCTACGGTGCCCGTGATTCAGTCGACGACTGGCGTTTGTCCAGAGCCTCGCCAATTGTCGAAAGTTCGGCAATTAATTCGCACGGGAAACCCCCTCCTTTCAATAGTTTGCGATTGGACACTCAATTGCCATCTGTAATGCACCCAATGAACATTCTCCTGTCGGGGAGTCACATGCTGAGGATCACCAGGACCGCCAACGGTGAAACGGTCTTTCGGATCAGCGGCGAGCTTGACGGAGAAAACGCAGCGGAAGTCGCGGCGGTGATCGGGGCCGAGAACGAGGGAACTCGCATCCTCCTCGACTTGACCGATTTGAGATCCGTAGATGGCGAAGCTGTTAGGTCTCTTGAGAAATGGGAGGCGGAATCGATAAAGCTGAAAAATTGTGCTCCCTACATCCGGGAGTGGATCCGGAGGCTGCGAGCGGAGCGACTGGAACAAAAGCCAGAGAAGAACGCCAGTAATGGGTCGTCGTGAATCGATCGGACGCGATACCTTGGCACGATTTGAGGAGTAAAAATGAGCTCATCTTCCAATTCCGTCATGCAAATGAATAGAAATCCAGGACATCTAGCGACGGATCCGTTTCTGGTTCGTACCGGAGGCTCGCGCCCTCGAAAGGATGATCGTCGTGAGGTTCCGTTCGTGGAGACGATTGTAGGTCGTCGGGGTGGGCTTCGGGGCATCCTCGCGCTGGTCGAAGCGGTTGCTCCCACGAATATGACTGTTCTGATCGCGGGCGAAACCGGCACCGGCAAAGAAGTGATTGCTCGCGCGATTCACGAGTTCAGTCCTCGTCGCGATCGAAGCCTGGTGAAGGTGAATTGCGCCGCGATTCCTGCCGGCCTTCTAGAAAGCGAGCTCTTCGGGCACGAGCGCGGAGCTTTTACGGGCGCCGTTAACACTCACGTGGGCCGGTTCGCCCTGGCCGATCAAGGCACTCTCTTTCTCGATGAGGTTGGAGACATGCCGTTAGAGCTTCAGCCCAAGATGCTGCGCGTTTTGCAAGAGCGCGAATTCGAAGCTGTCGGCAGCTCGCGCACGACTCGAGTCGATGTTCGGGTTGTCGCCGCGACCAACCAAGACTTGAAGCGCATGTCGCAAGATCGCGAATTCCGCGAAGACTTGTACTACCGGTTGAACGTTTTCCCGATTTATCTTCCGCCTTTGCGCGAAAGAAAAACGGATATCCCCGAGCTTGTGGAGCATTTCGTTCAACAGTTTGCCGCGTCGATGGATAAGTCGATCGAATCGATTCCGCAGGAAACGATTCGGTCGTTGGTGCGCCATCACTGGCCGGGAAACATACGAGAACTCCAAAATTACATCGCGCGCGGCGTGATTCTGTCGAACGACGGTGTCTTTGAGCCAGCGCCCCTCGAGAGTTACGAGACCTTGGAGCCGGAGCTCGCAAATCCCACCCTGGAAGATAAGGTACGTAGTGAAATCCTTGCCGCTTGTCAGCGCTCCAACTGGAAGCTCGGCGGTCCTCGGGGCGCGGCTGCCAGGCTCGGCTTGAAGCGAACTACCCTGTTCTACAAGATGAAGCGGCTTGGTATTGCGCCGCCGGCCGATCATTCGCAGGACTGACTGGAGATCCGAGTCCTACTTCGCGGTCTTGTTCCTGTCGTCGCAGTTGCGGGACAAACATGGTTCTTAAAGCTCGTTGTCACAGACCGGGCACTTGAAATCCATGGAGTCCCCTCCGTTTCCACGACTCGGACGATGTGGCGAGTGACTTGTTACTCGGAGTGATGCGGGCGCGCTTCGCCTTATTCAGGACCACTCGCCTTGCGCGAAAGAGCCGGGCTTTGAACGTCCCGACCGAAACGCGCAGCTTGGCGGATGCCTCCTCACGCGACAGGTCGTCGTAGTACGTCATCGTGAATGCCTCTCGGAGCACAGGTTTCATTTTGTTCAGGATTCCGTCGATGAATTGGAATGTTTCTCGTTCGGACTGAATCACTTCCGGATTCGGATGCAAGTCCGGAATATTCTCTGTCCAATCCTCTTCATTCGAGGAGTCGGTTTCGGAAAGCGACTTGATCACGACCGGTTTGCGCTTCCGCCTCATCATCAGAGCCGAATTTAAAACGATGCGAGTAAGCCAGGTTTTTAACGCAGACCGGCCCTCAAATTTCCGTAAGTGGCGGTGCGCCGATATGAATGCCTCTTGCACCGCTTCTTCCGCGTCTTCTCGATTCAGGAGAATTGAATTCGCCATGGCGACGAACCTGCTTCGCGACGCTACGAAGATTTCTTCCAATGCGTTCGTTAATTGATTTTCTTCTGCTGGTACGACTGCCCTGTGGACTTCATTCCTCGATTTTGTCGCCCTATTCGAGCGCACCCTGTCCTTTGTTCGAAACATGGGCGAAAGTTGGCGCGCAACAGCTTCGATATTTGCGCGGCTGGAGCTTGCGATTTCAAATGCGTGCGTCAATTGCGATCTCCGTGCTAGCTCGTTCTCTTATTGCAAATATGTGCCCAGCGTGGGTTTCGAAATACGGCGATGGCTAGGCGGTTTGTTTTCAACGCGAAGTCCCATTTCGAAGGGAAGTGCTACGGCGCAAGATTGCTCGGTAGACGCTACTCAAATCAGAAAATCGACGGTAGCGTCGACATCTTGACCTCTCCACTCGATTGAGTTTTGTTGCGTGAGCGCTTCCCATATGCGCTCTTGATCGCGACATTCCTGACATCCCCACGGCAGGCCATCGACCATTTCGTCAATCGAGAGACGCGAAATCGCCTCAACGATTCGTCGCCATTCTTTCGCCGCCGTAACACATTCAAATGACGCAATTTGCAGTCGCTCCCGACCGCGGGTTGCTTGGCGATTGCATTGCATATTTTGAGCCCGGGATTATTTCATCCGCGACTTCGATTTGTTGTCACCGATCATTGGTTCAATTTGAATCTGAGTTGGGACTCTTGATAAAAGTTATCGACAGAATGCAAAAGGCCAATTGGCCGGTTATCGTCAGCCGCGCCGCGGGCATCGCTATCCTGCTCATGGGTGTGCTCCTTGCCGCCGGCCTGTGCTCCGCAGTCCCTCAAGACCATCCTATCTCCAACATTTTCGATTCACGCTCAACACCCGCTGACTCGATCCGCCGGCTGTCCTTCTTCGTCCTGAGCGTCACCGGCATTATTTTCGTCGTGGTCTTCAGTCTCTTGACCTACGCCGTGGTTAAGTTCCGCAGCCGACCGCGCGACACGCACCAAGAGCCAGCGCAAGTCTATGGAAGCACGCAGATCGAACTGGCTTGGACCATCATTCCGGTCCTGATCGTAGTCGTGCTTTTCTCGCGACCGCGCGAGTGATCCACGCGGTGCAGGATGCGCCCAAACCTGCTGAGGCCATTGAAGTCACTGCGATCGGGCACCAGTTTTGGTGGGAATTCCGCTATCCGAATCTCGGCGTTGTCACCGCGAACGAACTCCACATCCCAGTGAGCGATCCATCGCTTCCCACGCCTACATTTCTAAAATTGCTTTCAGCCGACACCGATCACAGCTTCTGGATTCCGCAGCTCGCCGGCAAAACCGACCTGATTCCGAATCGCGTCAACGATTTGTGGCTCGATCCGCCACGAGACTGGCTTGTTCTACGGCCAATGTGCGCAGTATTGCGGGACACAGCATGCCAAGATGCTTCTGCGCGTTTACGTCGAGACTCCCGAAGACTTCAAGCTGCTGGATCGCCGCCCAGCAAAAGATTGCGAATCAGGACACGACCGCTTCGGCTGGCCGTCGCGTTTTCGAAAACACCGCTTGCCTGAACTGCCATGCGATCACCGGCACGCATGGCAACGGACGTTTCGGCCCCGATCTCAGTCACTTGATGAGCCGCCACACGATCGCGTCGGGCGCCGCGGAGAACACGCCGCAAAATCTTCGTCTGTGGATTCAGAACCCGGACGCCATCAAGCCGGGTTCTCTGATGCCGGCGATGCAACTGAGCGACACCGATCTGGACTCACTCGTGCGTTATCTCGAGACGCTCGCGATAGACAGGAGATTGGAATCGCAGATGTCGTCGGATGCCATCGTCATTCAAACCGCAGAAGACGCCAGCCATCCATGGGTTGAAACCTTGCACGATTGGGTGACTCACCGTCGATCACAAGCGGCTGGGCATTCTCTACATACTGTTCGCCCTGTTCTTTCTCGTCGTTGGCGGCATTGAAGCCACAATCATTCGCGTCCAGTTGATGTATCCCGCACAACAATTTTGTCTCCCCGCAAGTCTTCAATCGCATGTTCACCATGCACGGCACCACCATGATTTTCTTCGTGGCCATGCCGGTCCTGTTCGGGTTCGCGAACTATCTCGTTCCGTTGATGATCGGCGCGCGAGACATGGCGTTTCCCGCGGCTTAACGCTTTCAGCTTTTGGTTGACGGCATTCGGCGGATTGCTTTTGTATTTCAGCTTTCTCGGCGGGAGCGGACTGTACGGCGCCGGAAATGCACCCGACGTGGGCTGGTGGGCGTACGCGCCGCTTGACCTCGCGAGCGTTTTCGCCCGGTCACAGCTCCGACTATTGGACGATCGCTCTTCTGGTCTCGGGATTCGGCAGCATCGGCACGGCCGATCAATATCATCGCCACGATTATTTGCATGCGCTGCCCAGGGATGACTCTCGGCCGCATGCCGCTGTTGGCGTGGCTGAACCTGGTGATGGCCGGGATGGTGCTGCTTGCAGTGACGCCGCTATCCGCGGCGCAGATCATGCTGCTCGTCGATCGCTATCTCGGCGGCCATTTCTTCGACACGCAAGCCGGCGGCTCGGCCATGCTCTGGATGCACTTCTTCTGGATCTTCGGGCATCCGGAAGTCTACGTCCTGATTATTCCGTGCTTTCGCATTCGTCTCGGAAATCGTTCCCGTCTTTTCCCGTAAGCCGATTTTCGGTTATCCCGTCATGGTCGGCGCCACGGTCTGCATCGCTTTCGTCAGCATGAGCGTGTGGGCCCACCACATGTTCACCATCGGAATGAATTCTTACGCCAACAGCTTTTTCGCCATCACGACAATGGCGGTGGGCATTCCCACCGGAATCAAGATTTTTAACTGGCTCGGCACGATGTGGGGCGGCAAGATCAATTCAAGACACCGATGCTTTTCTGCGTCGGCTTCCTGTTCCAGTTTCTGATTGCCGGTCTAACCGGCATCATGCTCGGCTTCGGCGCCCTTCGATTGGCAGCTTAGCGGCTCTTATTTTGTCGTCGCGCATTTTCATTACGTGATTGTCGGCGGAATTCTATTCGCCCTCTTCGCCGCGTTTTATTACTGGTATCCCAAAGTCACTGGAAGAATGCTCGACGAACGTCTTGGCAAGGTTCACTTCTGGCTTTTCGTCATCGGATTCCATCTGACTTTCGACGTGATGCACATTCCCCGGCATTGCTGGGGATGCCGCGTCGCATCTATACCTATGAGCCGGGCCGCGGCTGGGACACGTTGAATCTTATTGTCACGATCGGCGCGTTCATTCAGAGCAATCGCCATGCTGGTGTTTGTCGTCGAACTTGATCATTTCTTATTTCAAAGGCGCCAAAGCCGGCAACGATCCCTGGGACGCGTGGACGCTCGAATGGGCGACTAGCTCGCCGCCGCCGGCCTACAACTTCGCCACAGTCCCCAGCGTTTCAAGCCGCCGACCACTGTGGGATCTCGAAGCATCCCGAAGATCCGGACAGCCGCTATGAATAAGGATCATCAACTCATGAGCACCATCGCGACTCCGATTCCGGAACCGTCCGCCGCCTGGGTGCTCCCTTATCGCGGCGAAAGTAGGCATGGCCAGCCTCATCATCGCCGAGTCGGCGATCTTCACGATTTTCGTGGTGGCCTATCTTTTTTACGTCGGTAAAAGCCTCACCGGGCCCGACTCCGCGCGAAGTTCTCGAAACGCCGATCTTTTACACCATCTGCTTGCTCTCGAGCAGCCTGACGATCCACTTCGCGCACAAATCTCTTGAGCGCGGCAAGCAGCGGGGCATTTCTGCTCCTGTGGCTGCTCACCATCGTCCTTGGCGGCCTGTTCCTGTTCGGTACCGCGCAGGAGTGGCACCGGCTGATCTACGAACACGGCCTGACGATCTCGACAAATCTTTTCGGCACCACTTACTACTCGCTGGTTGGTCTGCACGCCTTTCACGTCACCGTCGGGTCTGATTCATGCTCACCGTCGTTTTGCTTTTCGGTACTCGCGGCCGCGTCGGGCCGGAGCATTCGCGCGCGCCTCGACGTACTGTCTATGTATTGGCATTTCGTGGATGCCGTGTGGGTCGTGGTTTTCACAGTTGTTTACGTTCTTGGTCGCTGAGGAAACGAAATGCCGACGTCATCACACATCGAAAGCTGGAGCAACGACCGCAACCGCAGCGAGAGATCGCGTGCCCGCTCCGACAGCGTGGCCGATCGTCCTGGCGTTTGGCTTCACGTTGATGTTCGCCGGACTGCTGACGAGCGTCTCGGTCAGCGTCCTCGGCCGTATCCTCAGCGTCGCCGGCTGCGTCGGCTGGTTCCGCGAAGTATTTCCGCATGAACATGAAGAACGCGTAGTCGATCGCGTTCGAGGTGCCCGTCATCGCCACCACGCGCCGCGTGGTCGAGCGCGTTCCCATCGCACCCGAATCAGTCCGCGCCTGGCTTCCGATGAAAACCTATCCCGATATCCGCCGGCATGAAGGGCGGCATCGCCGGCGGCGTCGCGATGGCCGTGCTGGCCTGCGCGTACGGTGTGCTCAACGCCGGCAGCATCTGGTATCCCGATCAATCTTCTCGCCGCCATCGTCTATTCGCAGTCGCTCGCATTCGGCGCCGTCCCAATTGAACGCGTTTCATCGCGGACAGTTCGCGATCGCCTTAGGTCTCCACGCGCATCGGTCTCCGTCTCGTCGGACTTCTCTATGGAGCGATGCTTCCGATGATTCCGCGCCGCCCATCGTCCTCGGCGGTCTGATCGGCCCGGTGCTGTGGTCGGGGTTGCTCTACTCGATCACTCGAGCTTCTGAATCCACTGCTCGCCGAGCCACATCGACTGGTATTGGTTCATCGCATCGCAGATCGGCCTTCGGCGTCATCGCAGGCATCGTCGTCATGCAGCAGCCGCGAGTTCCGACGCGACGAAAATATCGCGTTCGCCATTCGCGCCGGAATCGAGGCTCCCGGAATGCATCCCGCTACGAAACGGACGAGGACAACGCGTGAGATCATTCAATCATCTCCGCTGCGATTGCGATTGTCATTGCCGTGGCGGGCTGCGGCGCACCCCACGGCCAACCGCGCACTGATTCCGAGGTTCTCGCGCCGAACAGGTCATGGACTTCGCCACGCTGTACTCCGATAACTGCGCCGGCTGCCACGGCGCCGAAGGCCAAGGCGGCGCCGCGATCGCACTCGCCGAACCCAGTATATCTCGCCATCGCCGATGATGCCTCGATCCGCAAAGTCATCCGCGCAAGGCATGCCCGGCACCGCCATGCCGGCGTTCGCACAAAGCGCCGGCGGACATGTTGACCGACAAGCAGATCGATGTCGATCACGCAGGGAATTCGCTCGCGCTGGAGCAAACCCGGTGCTCTCGACGGCGCAATCCGCTCCTCCGTACGCAGCAAAATCTCCCGGCGACGCCCAGCGCGGCGAAGCCGCCTACAAAACTTATCTGCGAATCCTGCCACGGCCCCGACGGCCAGCGGCGCGCAAAAGGGAAGCGCCATCACCGACGATTCCTTTCTCGCACTCATCAGCGATCAGGGCCTGCGCACGATCGTCATCGCCGGGCGTCCCGAAATCGGCAGCGCCCGACTGGCGTGGAAACGTCCCCGGCAAACCGATGTCGGATCAGGAAATCACCGACGTCGTCGCGTGGCTTGCTTCACAGCGCGTCTCTAATCCCAGGCCAGCCATATCTGGCGACCTCAGCTTCGAACAACACTCAGTCTCAGGAGTCTGAACGATGCCAAACGAAAATAATATTTCCCGCCGCGGACTGTTCATGAAGATGGGAATGCTATTCAATGGCGTGGTAGCCGCTGTCCTGGCCGTCCCCATCGTGCGATTCCTGCTTTCCTCGATCACACGCGGTCGCGCAACGGCTCTACCTGTCGTGGGTGTCGCTCGGCTCCGTCAGCGAATTTCCCGAAGGCGAGACGCGGCTCGCCACTTTCCGAAATCCATACGTGATGCCGACCGACGGTAAGACCGTAGACACGGCGTGCTGGGTGCGCGGGTCGGAGGCGATCAATTCCAAGTCTTCGCCGTGAACTGCGCGCACCTCGGATGTCCGGTTCGCTGGTTTCCGCAGTCCGGGCTCTTCATGTGCCCATGCCACGGCGGCGCATACTACCGCGACGGCTCGCGCGCCTCCGGCCCGCCGGAGCGCGGGCTTTTCGAATATCCATACAAAGTTGAAAACGGCCTGATCACGATTCAGGCCGGCGAATTGCCCACGCCGGGCTCGGCGACCGCGATGTCTCTGGAAAGAAACCGCCATGCGCTTAACTAGATCGCCCGCAAGTTGGCGAATGGTTCGATCAGTCGCCTGCAACTCGCGGCGCCGATTCGCGAAGTCGTCGAACATCCCGTGCCGCGCAACACCGCGAGCTGGTGTTACGTATTCGGCAGCGCCGCGCTGACCGTTTTCTGCTGCAAATCGTCACCGGCATTCTGCTCGCGCTGATTTACGTGCCCTCCGCCGGCGAAGCGTGGAGCAGCCTGCAGGCCCTCAATCACGACATCACTCTCGGCTGGTTCATCCGCGCGCTGCACGGATGGGGCTCCAACTTCATGGTCGCCATTGTCCTCATCCACATGGTGCAGGTCTTTCTTTTCGGCGCTTACAAGTTTCCGCGCGAACTCACCTGGATCGTCGGCGTTTTTCTGTTGCTCATGACGCTTGGCATGGCGTTCAGCGGACAGGTGTTGCGCTTCGATCAGGACGCATACTGGGGACTGGGCATCGGCGCATCGATCGCCAGCCGCGTTCCCGATCATGGGTCCGGCGATTGTGAAGCTGATGCTCGGCGGTCCGATCATTGCCGGCGCGACGCTGTCTCGATTTTTCGCGCTGCACGTTTTCGTGATTCCGGGAATGCTGATCGGCTTCGTCGTGCCTTCATCTTTTGATGGTGTTCAAGCTGGGAATCAACGAATGGCCCATGCCCGGCCGCGTCGTGAAACGCGCCACCTACGTAAAGGAATATCACGAGCTGACGAAAAGAAGATGGCGCTCCGTTCGTCCCCTATGCGGTCTGGAAGGATATGTTTTTCGCCGCCTTCGTTCTTCTCGCCGTCGCGGCCTGTGCAGTCTACTTCGGTCCGTTCGGCCCCACCGGCAGGCCCGATCCCGACGATCATCCAGACCGCGCCGAAGCCCGACTACTTCTTTCTGTGGCTCTACGCGTTTGCTCTCGCTGCTTGCCGCCGTCGCTCGAAACGCCGGCCCTGCTCATCGGTCCCGTCGTCGTGATCGGGTTCCTCGTCCTGCTGCCGTTTCTTTCCGGCGAAGGCGAAAAGAGTTGGCGGCGCCGCCCAATCGCGGTGTTGACGGTGCTGCTCATCGCCGTCACTCTGGGCACATTCACGCATCTCGCCGGTTACACGCCCTGGAGTCCGCACATGAATGCGTGGAGCGGCGATCCGGTGCCCGACAGATTTCTCCACGGGACACCGCGCTGGAACGACAAGGCGCGCTCGTCTTTCAAGTCAAGCAGTGCCGCAACTGCCATTCTCTTGGTGAAAGGGGTGGGCAAAGGGGACCAGCGCTCGACACTGTGGCCGTTCGGCTGACGCAGGACCAATTGATCCGCCAGGTGATCCAGGGAGGCGGCAACATGCCGGCTTACGGAAAGAACTTGAGTCCCGCCGAAACCACCGCCCTCGTCTCATTCCTGCAGACATTGCATCCTCCGGGACAATCGCCCGCTCGGGACGCCGCCCGCGATGTCGTCTTGGATGAAAACCAGGCTCCGCGGCGCGAACCGCCAAAATAAATCGTACGAATGTCATCTCATTTCAGCTTCGATCACGACTCCGCAGCGTTTCCGCTTCTGTTAGCGCTCGCTTTATTATTCGTGGCTTACCGGTACCTGAGCGGCTGGCTGCTGCTGCGCTCGAACTTCTCTTCCGTCATTCCACCTTGGCGAGTCGCCAGCCTCTTCCTCGGTCTGGCCCTGATTTGGATTGCGTGCGCTTCGCCGCTCGCCCCCTATGACCACAGCCTGCTCACGTTCCACATGATCAAACACCTTTTGCTCATGACTGTCGCCCCTGCGTTGCTCCTCTTGAGCGATCCTCTGCGAGTCTTATGGATCGGTACGCCGTCGCTCGTCCAGCATCCTCTCCATCGCCTATTGCGCCAACCGTCTCTGCGCCGCCTTGCGCAAACTGTCACAAACCCCGCGTTGTGCTGGACTGTCTCCGCGTTGACTCTTCTCGTATGGCATGTGCCCATAATATTCGCGGTCAGCATGGCGTCTGAGACTTGGCACGTCATCGAGCAGACGTCGTTCCTCGTGGCCGGAGTTTTATTTTGGTGGCCGCTTATCCATCCTTGGCCGCACCCCTCGACCGGACCGCGATGGTGGATGCTCCTGTATCTTTTTCTTGCAACTCTTCCATGCGACATCCTCTCTGGATTTCTCGTCTTCTCTGACCGTGTCGCCTACCCGATGTATTTCTCCACGCCCCGCCTTTTCGGCTTTTCCGTCCTCGCTGATCAGCAATGTGCCGCCGCGCTGATGTGGACTTGCATCACCCTCATCTACCTCATCCCCGCGGCAATCCTCTGTTCACAACTCCTCGCCCCTCGGTTCTCGCACGAACACGATTTCCAACTGCGATAAAATTTCTCACTCCTTCCTCTATCTCCTGAACGTCAAAACTTCGGCAATTGCGTGAACGAGTTGACACCGATTTCATCAATTCCAGGAATGCGTGCGTTCAAACGCACATTCAGAACGCTTTGCCGGCTCGTCTTCGTGGAAGTCGAAATGCATCGTTCGCAGTTGAATAAATGGCCAAAAGCCTAGGAAGAGGTAGCGGCATGTCAAGAAAAGTCGCGGAGTTGATCGTCGATGTTCTCGCCGAAGCTGGCGTCAAGCGAATCTACGGCGTCGTCGGCGACTCGCTGAACGGCATCACCGACTCCATTCGCGTCAAAAAGAATATTGATTGGGTGCACGTCCGACATGAAGAGACGGCAGCCTTTGCCGCCGGGGCCGAAGCGCACCTGACCGGAAAACTCGCGGTTTGCGCCGGCAGTTGCGGGCCCGGCAACATGCATTTGATCAATGGTCTTTACGATTGCCATCGCAGCCGCGTTCCGGTGCTCGCGATCGCCGCACATATTCCCAGTCGCGAGATCGGCAGCGGCTATTTCCAGGAAACCCATCCGGAACACCTTTTCGCGCAATGCAGCCACTACTGTGAGTTGGTCTCCGCAGCCCGAGCAGATGCCGCGCGTGCTGGAGATCGCGATTCAGACCGCAATCTCGCGACGCGGTGTTTCC
This sequence comes from uncultured Acidobacteriota bacterium, assembly GCA_963850795.1. Classification (GTDB taxonomy): domain Bacteria; phylum Acidobacteriota; class Terriglobia; order Acidiferrales; family UBA7541; genus Acidiferrum. The sequence continues at coordinate 31,474 of CAWKNS010000029.1, forward strand.
GTGATCGCGATGCCCGGAGACATCGCTCTGAGAGATGCCGTCGAGCAGGGGCCGCGGGTGCACTTTCCACGCACCGAGCGACCACGTTGTCCGTCCGACGACGAGCTCAGCATCGCTGGCCGAGCTTCTCAATCGATCGGAAAGAATCACGATCCTCGGCGGCGCAGGCTGCGCCGGAGCGCATGCCGAGCTGATCGGGTTGCCGGCAAACTCCAGGCTCCGATCGTGCACGCTATGCGCGGCAAAGAGTTCATCGAGTACGACAATCCGTTCGACGTCGGCATGACCGGACTTGCTCGGATTTTCGTCTGGCTATTTCGCCATGATGAATTGCGACGTCTTGCTGATGATCGGCACGGATTTTCCCTATCGCAGTTCTTATCCCAAAGACGCCACGATCATCCAGATCGACCTTCGCGGCGAGCAGCTCGGCCGCCGGAGCAAAGCTCGAGTTCGGCTTTGATCGGAGACACGAAAACAACGCTGCGAGCTCTGCTGCCCAAGCTGGAGCAAAACGCATACGCAGCAGCACTTGAGGCAGTCCGTCGAACATTATCGAAAAACGCGCAAAGGCTTGGACGAACTTGCAACGGCAGAGCCCGGCAAGCCGCCCGTCCATCCGCAATACGTCGCCCGCGTGATCGACGAACTCGCCGCCGACGACGCGGTCTTTCACTTGTGACGTGGGCACGCCGACCATCTGGGCCGCGCGCTATCTCACAATGAACGGCAAGCGGCGCTTGCTCGGCTCATTCAACCATGGATCGATGGCCAATGCATTGCCTCAGGCCATTGGCGCCCAGGCCACCCATCCCGGCCGTCAAGTCGTCTCGCTGTCGGGCGACGGCGGATCTGCGATGCTCATGGGCGATCTGCTCACGCTGACGCATCAGAAATTGCCGGTGAAGGTCATCGTCTTCAAAAACGACATCCTTGGCTTTCGTCGAGCTCGAGATGAAAGGCCGGCGGTTTTCTCGACTTCGCAACCGATCTTGCGAAATCCGGATTTCGCAAAAATTGCCGAGGGTGCGGGACTCTTGGGATTGACTGTCGACGACGCCGGCTCAAGTTCGAACCGATGATTGCGCAGGCACTCACACACGATGGTCCCGCCCTAGTCGAGGTGCACGTCGCGCGCCAGGAACTCGCCATGCCTCCGACGCATCACGCTCGAGCAGGCCAAAGGTTTCGCCTGTTCATGCTGAAAGCGGTTCTCAGCGGGCGCGGCGACGAAGTCATCGATCTCGCCAAGGCCAATCTGTTTCGGTAAACGCCCTGCTGTGAGTTGAAGGCGGAATCCAGATGACCACGAAACCAATGAGCGCTGCGATTCAATCCGACGCATCCAGCGGGTGGAGAATCCGGGCGTACCAGATCGCGTGGGCGCTCGGTCTCTGCTTCTACTTCCTGGAATACGCTTCACGGTCCGCGCCCGCAGTGATGATCCAGCATCTTTCCACCGCATTCGGCACGACTGCGATCGGCGTCAGCGCAATTCTCGGAACCTACTACTACACCTACTCCACAACGAGCCTCATCGCAGGTGCAGCGCTCGACCGTCTTGGTGCGAAAAAAGTCGTGCCGGTCGGAATTCTTATCTTAGCGATCGGCTGTCTGCTCTTCAGCGTTTCGACGCCGGCAGCCGGCTACACCGGAAGACTGCTGCAAGGTGCAGGCTCTGCATTTGCATTTACCGGCGCAGTTTATTTGGCAGCGCACGGTTTTTCTGCTCGCTGGCTCGCAACCGCCATAGGCGTGACGCAATGCATCGGAATGCTCGGAGGCGCCGCGGGGCAGTTTGTCGTCGGGCCATGGCTTGAACACGGCGTCGCTTGGCAATCCATCTGGCATTGGCTCGGCACCGCATGTGTTGTCATCGGCGTATTGCTCTTCTTCGTCGCCCCGTCGGAATCTCGTCCGCAATCCGCTGGTTCTGGCTTGGCTTCGCTCGTTCGCCCTTACGCGATCGTCTTCCGCAATCCGCAGTCGTATCTCTGCGGCGCAGTTGCAGGGCTCTTGTTCGTTCCCACGACGATCGGCGACATGACTTGGGGCGTCGCGTTCTTCCAACGCGACCGCATGTTCAACTACCACGATGCTGTGCTCACCGGCTCCCTCGTGCCTCTCGGCTGGGTGATTGGCTGCCCGCTGATGGGTTGGCTCGCGGATCAGATGGGGCGCCGCAAACCTGCTCTGATCGGCGGTGCAGTAGGAATGTTGTTGGCCGCAGCGTTGATCACTTCAGCACCGGCCATCTCGCCGCGCAAATAGGCTGCGTGATTTTTGGCATCTCCTCCGGCGCCGCGATGATTCCGTACACCATCATCAAGGAAGTCAATCCTGACGAAGTGAAGGGAAGTGCTACCGGCGGAATCAACTTCCTGACATTCGGCGTCACCGCGCTGATCGGTCCCATCTTTGCCGATCTTCGGAAAAGGATTCGCGAGACGCAAAACCATGTCACTCATTTTCGTCAGAGCGGATTGTTCTGGCTCGCCAGTATCGTGCTCGCGATTGTCCTCAGCGCGTTTCTCCGCGAAACCGGCCACGGACGGAAGGCGCGTAGGCTCGCACGCCATGAAGCCGATCTACCTTCTGTTCGCGTGCCTCTTTCTTCCGGCGTGACGTCGGGCACAAGCCAGCGGGCGAATCCGGATTCCTCAGCGAACGACACCAATCTCGCAGCGGAAATAAAATCTCTCCGCGAAGCTCTCTCGCAAACGCAAAAGCAGATGGCTGCGCAACAGCGCGAAATCCAAGCGCTGAAGGCACAATCCAAAAATGCAGTCATAGGCGCTGGTTCGGGCGAGCTCCCGACCCGCGGCAACGGAGATGCCGGCATTTCGGCCTCACCTGTACCGGAACCGACGGCCGCATCCGCGGATGCGATCATCCAGCAACCGTCCAATCAGCAACTTCAGTCACAAGGCAAATCGGAACCAGTGCCGCTGGGTTCTTTCCGAATTGGCGATGCGATTCTCGAACTTGGGGGATTCGTCGACCTCGAGAACATCTTTCGGACGACAAACACGCAAAGCAACATCGCCACGAATCTCGGTGGCTATCCCATTCAGCAACACACCACAAGGAAACGTCAGCGAATTTCGTACTACGGCTCAATACTCCCGCCTGAGCTTCAAGATTCAGGACAATTTTGCCGGCAACCACATCACCGGCTTCGTCGAAGGCGACTTCAGCGGCAACGAAGCCCGGCGTCTACCAAAGCGTAATCAACACACCAACCGGCTGCGCCTGTACTTCATGGACCTCAATCGTGGCAAATGGGAATTTCTCGGAGGCCAAACCTGGAGTTGGCTGACTCCTAACCGTATCGGCATAGGCCCAATGCCCGCCGATTTGGCTATCACCTATAACGAGGATCAGAACATCGGAGTGGGGGTTCCTTACACGCGGGCCGCCGAATTTCGCGTCGCGTATCACCCTAACGAACATTGGGCGATGGGCGTCGGCATCGAGAACTCCGAATCAATATATCGGCAGCTACGTCGCACTGCCGGCGGCGTTCACTTCCATTGGCTCGCAGTTCGACAACGGCGCGCAAGTCGGCGCAGCCAATGCCTTCCCAGACATTCTTGTCCAAAATCACCTACGACAAAAAAATCTCGGGCAGACATTTCCATGCCGAAGTCACGGGCCTTTTCACCGGCGCGCATGCGTCGGTGGCGCCGGGAAGATCGACCGCATTCCAAACACACACGACGGTTGGCGGTGGCGGTCAGATCGCCGCCAACTATGAATTGATGCGCGACAAGCTCGTGATTCTCGCCAACGTTTTCTGGAGCGACGGTGGCGCGCACTATCTCGTCGCAACCGGGCCGCAACTCGTGGTGCGACCGAACGCTCTCGGCACCGACATTAGCCTTTCGATGGTTCACGCAGGGGCGGGTTCTGCCGGACTCGAATGGAGAGCGTCGCCGAAGCAAGCGTTCGCGGTTTACTACGGCGCAGATTATTACGGTCGAAATTCTTTTCTCGACACAACGAACGCGATGCATCCCGGAACAATCATCGGATTTGGCGGTCCCGGCTCTCCGAACACGAACAATCGCGCCATTCAGCAGGCCACTTTCGATTGGCTGCAAACGTTTTGGAAGCATCCCCGCTACGGCGCTCTTCAAACTTACGTTCAGTACTCATATTTGATCCGCAATCCCTGGTACGTCGCGCCCGACAGTCCGAAGAATGCGCATCTCAACATGGTTTACGGAGGCTTTCGCTACGTCTTGCCATCAAGTGCAGGAACGCTACTGCGCGTCCCTTATCCAAACTAGAAACGCGGATTGGTGAGAGTAATTCAGGCGAAGCACGCGCTTACATCGAAAGCAGGCGCAAGCCAGATTGGGATCCGGAGACATCAACGTGAAGAAACCAATTCTCGTTGTCGCAAGCCAATTTCCGAAGGACGTCGAGGATCGTATCGATCGCGAGTACGACGCGCGGCGGAACACGAATCCACTCCCTCTCACTCGAGACCAATTTCTCGCGGCAGCCGACGGAGCGGACGCGATGTTCATCACTCCGGGAGATCGCCTGGATTCCACTTTCTTCCAGAAAGTTTCGCCGACAGTAAAAGTCATCGCCACGTATTCCGTTGGATTTGAACACATCGATCTCAACGGAGCGGCGAAGAGGAAAATCGTGGTCGCGTACACGCCCGGCGTGAACCACGAAGCAACAGCAGACATCGCGATGCTGCTCCTCTTAGGAGCATCCCGCCGCGCGTACGAAGCACAAGACCTCGTGCGGACTGGCGCGTGGCGACCGCTGGCTCCGAACATGTTGTTGGGCTGGCAAGTCGGCGACAAAGTGTTGGGAATCTTCGGGATGGGCAGAATCGGGCAAGCGGTGGTACGCCGAGCGCGAGGGTTCGGGATGAAGATTCATTACAGCAATGGCTCGAAGCTATCGCGCGAACTGGAAGGCGACGCGATCTATCATGAAGATCCGCAAGAACTTCTTCGCGTCAGCCAATTCCTGACTTTGCATGCACCAGACACATCGGAAACTCATCATTTCCTGAACGCAAGAACGATTGGCTTGCTTCCGCGCGGCGCAGTCGTGGTGAATACCGCTCGCGGCGGACTGGTGGTGGATGAAGATCTGATTGCGGCGCTCAAGAGCGGACAAGTCGCCGCCGCTGGGCTCGATGTGTTTGCGGGAGAGCCAAAACTCCATCCAGGTTATGTCGAGCTGAAAAATACCTTCCTGTTGCCGCACATTGGGAGCGCGACGGTGGAGACTCGAGTGGCGATGGGAATGTTGGCACTGGACAACGTCGACGCTGTACTTGCGGGGAAGCCTGCTCTAACCCCTGTTCCTTAATTGCTGAATCTTCATCCTTACTGCTCTCTATCCTTCTTCGTATTCTCCCATCCTTAATAAGGGAAGGTTCCGGACCACCCCCCTCCCTGTTTTCTCGTAAGAGTGTCATTCTATGGGGGTTGCGCGGGCAGTGGCTTCAAGAGTGTGATTCTAAGGCGGTTACGGGTAAAGGGAGTATGTCGAGAACACCGGTCGAACGGCTAACCCCTTTGATCTTGTGGGCTTGCGGGAACAATTGTGCTTGTGTCGCTAGATGCGGTGGCTTGCGCGATCTGCTCGGTCGGGTTGACGTCGAGCGGAGCAAACCCCACTACAAAGGCGTTCGCGACCTGCGGCTACGCGTCTGGCGATTCGAATGGTTCAGTGTACCTACGGGGTGATGCCTTCAGCTTCCAGCATTTCGTCCTCGGCTTCGAGGTAATCGAGTTGTGCTTGAAGCAGCGCGGTTTTGGCGTAGAGCTCTTGGGCGGCGGCTCCGTTGACCTGGGACGCGAGGGCCGCGCCTTGTTCGAGTTGCTGGGCTGCGACACGATGTACTTCGGTTCTCAGTGCCAAGAGTTCTTCGGAGACTTTCAACATGTCGCGCGTGCGCTCGCGCTTGTTGTAGATCGTCTGGATTCGCACTTCGACTTCGTCTTTCATTCGGGCGAGATTTTCTTGCGCCTGGGCGAGCTGAGCTTTGCGCTCGCCGATTTCGGCGTTTCGTTTTCCGCCATCGAAGATGTCGTATCCGAAGTGAATGCCAAACGTTCCGAAGTTGCGCGCGAGGAAGGGGACATCATTTGCGTAGGTGTAGCGAGCAAACGCATCCAAGCTCGGTAAATAATCCCGTTTCGCCAAACGAACGGCGGCCGATGCCTTTTCGACCTCGGCGCGCGCCTCGCGAATCTCAGGATGCGACTCCAGCGCCGTGCGCAAGCATTCTTCGCGTTCGCAAAGGTCACGATTCTTTTCGACGGATTCGTTGAGGACAAGTTGAGTCGTCAGCGGCAACCCGATGGCGTCGTTGAGCTGCGTCATCGAGTCGGAAAGTTGTAATTCGGTCGTGAGCAGTTCCTGTTTCGCACCGAGAGTTTCAGCACGCGCCTCGATCGATTCCTGCTCCAGCGTTGATCCGACCTTAACCTGCTCGATGCGCTCTTTTCGCAAGTCGTCGTTAGCCTGAATCTTGGCCTGGGCCGCCGCACGCTTCGTCTCAAGAATCAGCACTTTGTAATAGAGCTGGTGTACCTGCAACGCGATCTTGTTCGTGGTGTCCTGAGCTTCGTTGCGCATCGCCACGGTTTCGGCCCGAGCGATGTCATTCGCGGAACGGACCTTCCAGAGTTGAATGATGGGCTGGCTGAGTTGGGTGCCGCTGGTGAGTAGGTTGAGGCCTCCTTGGTTCAGCACAGCGGTTTGTTCGGGTATGGGAACTCCCGCCGCCGTTCCCAGTTCGCCCTTCGGGATCGCAATGAACTGAGTGTCGGAAACACGAACGATGTTGGTGTCGTTCTTGAGATTTGGGAAGTACGAGCTTCGCATGGCGTCTTTCGCATGTTCGGATTCCGTGACGCGGAGAGCAGCGAGGCGAACGAGGTGGTTGTTTTTGAGAGCGAGTTGAACGGCTTCGTCGAGCGTGATGGCTCTCTGCGCCGGCGTTTTCGACTCTTGAGCAAGTGCTGAAGCGGCAATCGCCACAGCGCAGGTCAAGAGAACTGCGTTTCGAAGCTTCATATTTGTGACGCTCCCGAATCGCGTGGACCGAAGGCGAGTTCTCCGTAGTCAAGCGGAGCTTTGCGAAGCAGGGCAGCGAGCAGCAACGCAACGACGCACGCGGCACAGACGAGATGAAATCCATCGATAAAAGTCAGCGTGTAGGCCTGTAGACGCAGACGCGCAGCTACCAGACCGACCGCCCGGCCCGATGCAGTTGGCAATCCGTCGGATTTTCCGTATAGGCCGGCCGCCAGCTGATGCACAGACGTATCAGTGATCCATTGCCCGCCTTGAACATGAAGTCCGAGCAGGTTGGAGTGCACGCGTTCGCGGACGGCGATGAAATGCGTCATGACCGCCACGCCGATCTGGCCACCGAACAGCCGGACGACGTGGAAAAAGGCCGAGAACGTCAGAACGGCTTGCGGCTTTGACAACGCGCCGGAGAACACGGCTTGCAGAACGATCCCAGCGACAAGGCCGATGAAGGCAAAAGATTGGCCGACGCCCATCAGCAATTCGGAGCGGTAATAGTTCGCAGCGGACCACGCGCTGGTCAACTCGGCGTTAAGAATTGCCGCTCCAGCGATACAGAGGAATCCGGCGGTCATCAGCAATCTAGGATCGAGACCATGCAAGAGCAACAACGCCGCGATACATGCCACAAGGAGGAGCGGGACAGCGGACCAAATGACCGCCGGGCCGATCTGATCCGCCTCGAACCCATGAATCGAAAGCGATTGGGGAACGAGAATGATCGTCGAGAGCAGGCAGAATCGAAAGACGATCAGTGCGAGGCCACAAATGAACGTGTTCCATTTTCGAAGAAAAGGAAGGTCCACGAGGGGATTGGGTTGGAGAAGGCGCCGGACCAGCGATACGCCCAAAAAGAACACACCGCAGAAAAACAACGCGTTGAACAGGCCTGAGTGCCACCAGTCTAAACGCTGTCCTTGATCGAGAGCGGCGAACAGCAGGGCGAAGCCTGCGCTGCCATAAAGAAATCCGGCGAAGCTTGGTGGAGGTCCGCGTTTTTCCGAAGGCGGGCTCGGCGGAATTCCGCGATAGATGCACCACAGCATGATCGGTGTGAGCGCCGCCACGCTCCAGAACATCCAGCGATAGGAAAGATGTTCGCGGAACCAGCCGTACATCGTCGGCGCGATGTTGACGGCGCCATCGACAAAACTTGCGTAGAGCGCAAGCGTGAAGGGAAGAAAACGAATCGGAATATTGCGCAACGCGAAAGACAACGTGAGCGGATAAAACGTTCCCGAGGTCAGTCCGGCCAAGACCAGCCCAAGGAGCAAGACTTTGTAAGTGTGAGCGAACGGCAGAAGGCAATTGATCAACGTGAAGGCGGTGGCCGCGATAATTAAGACGCGGCGCGCACCCAACAACCCGCCGAAATACACGGTGAACGGGCCGATGAACATCAGCGCGATGTTGAAGGCGCTGCCAATCCACGCGCCATCGTCAAATCCGATTCCTAAGCTGCCTTTTAGATCGGCGGTGCCGAGACTGAAGAGGCGACCAGCGAGCGTGACAATGCCCGCGCCCATCACGACGCCGAGGATGCCGAGCACGGGACTGTTGGAGAGCTGGCCGGGAACGGCGCGGGAAAGCCCCGCGGCGATTTGCCATTTCGTGGGCGGTTGCAGCGTTGCAGTGCTCGTCGCCATCGCTGTTCCGGTCACTGCCTGGTTCGAACTTCGGCGACGACGGAGAGGCCGGGGCGAAGTTCGGCCGCGCGCGACGCGTCATCGAAGGCGATTTTCACGGGTACACGCTGCACGACTTTCGTGAAGTTGCCGGTGGCGTTGTCGGGAGGAAGCAGCGCGAACTGCGACCCGCTGGCCGGAGCGATTTCGACGACGTGTCCTTTCCAAGTGCGGTCGGGATAGACGTCGACGCGGATCTGCGTGGCGTCGCCGACTTTCATGTGGGTCAGTTGAGTTTCGCGATAGTTGGCCTGCACCCAGCGCGTGTCGGCGACGAAGGTGAGAATTTGAGCGCCAGGGGAAAGTAGTTGACCCGCGCGAACCTGACGCTCGCCAACCATGCCATCGCCCGGCGAATGGATTTGCGTGTAGCCGAGATTGACCTGCGCGACAGTGAGCGCGGCTTCTTTCGCGTGAAGGTCGGCGACAAGTTGGCGCTCTTGCGACTCGAGTACTGCTTTCGTACGGCGTTCAGCTTCGACAGAGATCTCATTCGCCTTCAGGGATGTCTTTGCCTGAACGAGGTCGGCCTGACGAGTTGCGAATTGAGCGGCGAAACGTTCGTCGTCGGCGACAGCAGTTTCGACGCGCTGCTTCGTCGTCGATTGAGTGGTGAGAAGAGCTTCCTGGCGCGCCCGTTCAGAGTGAGTGCGTGTGACGTCGGCCTGCGACGCGTTGATTCCGGCCTGTGCGGCTGTGATTTGCGCGTTCGCGAGATCAATGCCGGCGAGCGCTTTGTCGACTTTCGTATCTTGCAGCTCTCGTTGCCGGCGATTGTTCTCGATGGCGGCTCTTGCGGCTTCTATTGCGGCAGATGCCTGGGCAACTTGCGCGCGGTAGTCTTCGTCTTCCAGTTCGACGAGAAGGTCACCGGCTTTCACCTTTTGGTAGTCGGCAACTCTGACGTTGCGAACGATCCCCGGCACCTTGGTGCTCAGAGGCGTGAGGTCGCCGCGCACGTAGGCGTCGTCGGTAACTTGTTCGACTTTTCCGCCTTCCCAGGCGTTCCAGTCGCGCGTGACAGTGAAGACGAGAGCGATCGCGAGAAGCAGGATAGCAATGGGAGTGACGTAACGCAGCCACGGCCAGCGAGCGTGGTCGCCGCTGGGGTGGTCCGTGTGTTCCGTTGAGACGTGGGAGCCCGGTGCTGCTTCACTGGCTGCCAAGTTGTTCTCCGTTTTGACCTGCACGCGACTGGTTCGAATTCGCTTCGATGAATTAGAGTGGCACCTGGATGGAGATTTTTTAACGTGGGGAACGGTTAGCTCACAGTGATGACCCGCCATGCCGCAGAAGCGAGCGGTTAGAGCTGAGGAGTTGGTTCGAGGAGCGGGGCACTAGTTGCTGCTGGAACGGAACGAGCGAGGAACCGTCGCCAAATGACACGGACCACTGCAATCAGCGGGATGGAGAGGTAAATCCCTATGATTCCGCCGACGGCGCCGCCGATCATCATGATGAAGATCGCCAGCAAAGGGTGGAGTTCGAGTTCGTGGCCCATGACTTTTGGCGCGATCAGGTAGTCCATGAACAATCGCCAAACAACGAGGAGCAGCAGCATCCAGATCCAATGGGCGTGAGTGACAAACCGAAGGTAAGGATCGTGACTGCGGCGAAAATCCAGCCTGCGACGGGGATGAATTCCAGGATGCCGGCAAGCAGGCCGAGCATGAGCGGATTCGGAAAACCCGAGCAGGAGCATTGCGAGCGAGGAGAATGTGAACGAAAGCAAGGCGAGGATGACTTTCGCGCGGATGTAGTGCTGCAGGGTGAGATCGAGTTCCGCAACCAGGGACTGAATCGCCCCGTGGTTGCTCGGCCTGGAAACGAGCCGAACTACTTGTTCGGTGAGTTTTTCTCCGTCGCTGAGAAAGAAGAGCGCGAGGATCGGAATGGCGACGACGCCGCTGAACACGATGGATAGGAATTGCCCGGCAGTTGTCACGAAACCATCGATTTGAGTTTTGTGCTGTTGGATGAAGGTTTTCCCTGGGCGGCCTGAGCGTCGCTCCATCCGAAGCTGGTGCCGAGGTCGTCAGCGATTTCTCCAGAGGAAACCTTGCTCGATAAGAATTTGAACACTTTGAATCGCGCGGGCTGGATGGCGGTGAAGGTCGGGCGTAAACACGTGGATCAGGAAACCCGCGGCGATAAGAAAAGCGAGATAGGCCTCGGCGACATGAGGTCCTCGCAGATTTTTGAAGAAAAGAGAATGCCGTTGGAGAAAGCGGACGACGGGATTGATCAGGTAGGCGAGGAGGATGGAGAACGCGAAAGTATCACGACGGCTCTCGCGATATACAGTACGGTGAGAACGGCGGCGAAGATGAGGATTGTGGTGAGGATCTTGGTCGTGCGCGGGTCGAGCAGTTGGATGGATGCGCGGTTGATGAGGTCTCGGTCATTGTTTCGTACGCGCTTCCAAGGAGACTTTCATCGCGGCGAGAGCGCGCTCCAGCGAAGAGCGAGTTTTATCGACGGCAACTTTTCGGACGATGCCGCCTTTGAATCCGGTTAGGCCTGCTTGTTGCGAGCCTTTGAGCGTGATCAGAAACATTGAGGGTTGCTGACTCTTGTCGTCGGGAATACAAACCGTCAGATCCAGTGCGGTCTGAAAATAGTGGCTCGCGTATAGTTGTTTCACGGCAACCGCATACTCGGCCGGGAGGAATCCGTGCCACGATAAAGAACGGCTTGCAGCACGCGAATGGTTGGCTTCAGGCCGAAGTTGACCTTCTCCCAATAGAATTCGCGATTGAATGTTGTCGCCTTCGCTTTCGGATAGTTCAGCAGATAGGTCTAAGTTCGGGAAGATAGATCGGAAGCGCTTTCGCCCTGTTGATAAGCGACTGAAAAGCTTGTTCGACGGCGGCGGGGTTGTTCTTGTCGCGATAGATTCCAAGCGCGGCGTTGCCGCCTTGATCGTATTTCTTGAGACCCTCCAGGATAAGTCTCTTCGTTAGTCGATTGGCTTGTTCGTGCGCGTCGGGAGCGGACCAATTTATTCTTGTGCGAAATTCGTCCATCGCGTCGGTCGGAAGTTGCATCTCGCATTTGCCTTCACGGCATTTCTGCAAATCTTTAAGTCTTCATCCTCAAGAGTCAGTCCATCCAGATCGGAGAGTTGCGGCGGAGTCGCTGAATTTTTTTATGGCCAGATAGCTGAAGCTTTCTGAGCGAATCGATATCGGATGCGAGCTTTAGATATTCCTCCGGGGTGGAGTGGACGTAGACCCCGCCGAACACGAACACTTCGTCGGCGGTAGGAGCATCCAATATTTTTGCGACCGATTGTCCATCGCGAATGGCCTTGATTTGGTCGTTGTTCAGGCCAACGTATTTTTTGAAGAAATCGGTGAGTTCGGCCTGGCGGGCATCCGCGGGTCGATTCCAGGCGAGAAGGGAAGCGGACACCGAGAACAAACCGATCAACAGGAGTGTGGCGAAGAGTGTTCTAGCGTGGCTCATGTTGGTTTTTCAGAGGCCGCTTGCTATGCGCTCCTCGAAATTTTGTGCAGCTTGCAGGACCGCGCTCCGAATTTCCACGTCGGAGAAAGGCTCGACGATGACGTCGTAGCCTCCGGACTCTAGCACGCCGGACCAAAGCTGAAAGGTGGCTTCGCGAGCGTAAACGAGAATCGCGGGGCGTTTGTCGAGCAGGCCGAGCATACCCCACAGATTCCACCACGCCGTATCGCCGAGAGTAGCAGGGAGGATCGCGACCTGGAAAATATCGTCGTCGCTGATTGCGTCCTCGGTCTGCCCGGAAGAGTTCGCGAAAACAAGGCGCGCATGGAGGGGCAGCAACTGCCGGGCGATCTCTCGACGCCGTTCAGCAGGCACCACCAGCAGGATGTGCAAATGTGCGCTTGACGTGACCACGTATTCTGTCCGCAACAGCACTGGGACATTCGCATTGCTCGCAGAGGTCGGGAATGTGAGGAACGGTTAGCTCACGGTGACGAAGCGAAGGTCGTAGAGAACACGTCGCGCTCTTATTGATGGCCTACCGCTTGCATGATCTGTCCCATTCCCATCGCGTTATTTGCGGGAATTTCTTGCAGAAAGATTGCCAGCTGATCCGTAGGCGTGCCGGTCAAGCCTTGAAACATCAACCATACTGCTTGAGGAGGTCGGTCTTTTCTTCCACCGTGTGACCGCTGCGCAAAACGCAGTTCAGGGAGGTTGCCGGTGCTTCTTTGCCTCCGGAATATCCGAACCCTTTCGGATACGAAAGAAAAATCACATGGACGAAGTGGGCGGGAACTTTCATCACCTCACAGTGAATGCGAGTCAGCTCTTCGGCAATTCTTGCTTTGGTGTCATCCGGCAGCGAACCCCGCGTGATTGATGTATACAACGGCATTTCGCGGCTCCGTTGCTACCTTAGGTCCTTCAACGTTTTGAGATCGTCCACGATGTAGGAGAGAGATGCGCGTATTCCTTTTCCGCAACGAACCGGCGCGAGATCCGAAACTTCTTCACCGCGGCAGACCGGCAGTGTGAGAGAACCCTCGCCAATCCATGCTTGTTCGATCTTCACGTCGTGCGGGACGTTTTCAACGAGTTCGTGAATGGCCGGCTTGTCTTGCTGGCCGGCGGCGAGACGCGGAGTGTGTAGGAGATTCACGATCGGCGGCTGTTTCAGGACGGAAAGATCTTTCACGGGCTCTTTCAAGGTGACGATCGCTTCGGCAAGGCGATGTCCGGCCGACGTGAGAGAGCCAGCGAACTTCGATCCCAGCGGCGAGAGCCGGCCCGGCTTTCCCGGTCGCGGCGTAATAGCGAGTTTGAAACACTTGGCCGAGGCGCTTCGGATAGCCCTGACTCCAACCGCGAGCGATCGCTGCGTCGTTGTCCACAAAAATGTATGGACAGTACGTGATCGGCTTACCCTCGAACTGGGCGTCGACGAGAATAAAAAATTCGCGATATTGGTAGCGCGCCGGGTCGAGATATTCCTCGTTACCGCCGCTGAACTGCCAATCGTAGAAGAGCGCGTTGGCGTGACCGTTTGCAGCGCGATCTGGATCGAGCCCGCGAGGCAAGACTGCTGCGACCGCGTCGGGGTCTGCCCAAAATTCAATGTCGAGAAAATCCGCAGAGTAATACCAAGGAGGTGGCGGATTGAGAGTCGATTTGCCTTTGGACGTGAGCGGATAGTTGAAGCCTTTAAGCATGATTGTTCACCTGTTGCGGATTGGATCGCAGCGCAGACATTCGCATGCCGGCGAATTTGTAGGAACGTGAGGAACCGCTAGCTCACAGTGTTTCCGAACGGATCGCGAGTATCTGTGCAGAAATTCGCCAATTGTCTAACTTTCGTCAGCGAAGGGCATCGTAAGTGGTGGAAGTTGAGTGGCTTAGGCTTGGCTACCAGTTTGCTTAATATTTGATCTCGATTCGATACGCGGAGAATTAGGGTTGCCGCGCGGAGCCTTGGCTCGCTCGAGAAGGCTCTCGATGACTCGCGGGTCGTCTAGCCTGAAAGGATAACGTTGCGCGGCAAAATTTTGGTGCAGCGATGTTGCGAGGTGAGACGTCATGAATTCGAGTTTGGCCAGAACTCGGCCCGGTGATGAAATGCAAATCGATCAGCAGGCTATCCGCGAGGAATTAGCGCGCGTCTTGGACAGTCCCATTTTTGCGCAATCGGACCGCCTTGCGCGGTTTCTTCGATTTACGGTGGAGACAACACTTGCTGGCGAGGGGGCAACACTCAAGGAGTATTTAATCGGGACCGAAGTATACGACCGTAAGCCTCCCTATCATCCTAGTGTTGACTCCATCGTTCGCAGCGAAGCGCGCAGGCTTCGCAACAAGTTGCGGCAATACTACGAATCGGCGGGCTACGACGATCCAGTCTTCATCTACTATCGGACTGGTAGTTACGTGCCGGCTTTTCGGTATCAGCGAGCCGAGAACCGCACGTGGCCTCCCGCGAATCGCACCTTGAACGAACTCCTCGCTGAGGCCGTAACGCAAACCCTCGATCTAAGTTCAGCAGATCAAAAAATTGACGTTCAAATAGTCTTCGAGGGAACGGTGCGTATCGTTCGCTCGGAATCAAGGTCTTCTGGTGTCGCCCCGTTCGCGCCCGTGTATGGTCGACGCGGTTCAGTAATCTGAAAAAATCCCACGCCCCGTCGGGTTCCCAATTGATTAACCGCACGAGCCATTTGCTGAGTTGGAAGGCCTGATCCAATAGAATCACCCGGCATGCGTGGCCATTTCCAAGCCTAGTTAGCTCCTGACCGGTCGCATCCTGACTAGTCGCATAATCGGGCACTGGTGCAAGTTTCCGGTAACTGCTGCGGGCTCAGGGGGTGGACGCAACACTGGCCTGAAGTTTATCCGCAGGAGTGTGGAATCCTAAGGTCTTTCTCGGTCGTTGATTCAAGAGCAGGGAGACCTGGTCGAGCTGCTCTTGAGAATAGCCAGACAGATCGGTGCGGCGCGGGAAGTATTGCCGCAGGAGCAGATTGGTGTTTTCGTTCGTGCCGCGCTGCCACGGACTTTGCGGATCGCAGAAGTAGACCTGCACATCGGTAGCTACCGTGAAATCCTTGTGTTTTGCCATCTCCAGTCCGCGATCCCACGTCAGCGAGCGTTTCAGCGTAGACGGTAGCTTGCGAACGTGCTGGCTCAAGGCAGCAACGACAGCGTCTGTTTCTTTGCTCCGTACCTTGATCAGCATCGCGAAGCGTGAATGGCGTTCTACCAGCGTCGCGATATAGCTGTTCTTGGCGCCGCTTAGTAGATCCGCCTTCCCAATGGCCAGGAATCGCTCGGTCTTCCACTTCCGCAGGCCTCTCGCGGATCGAGGTGGCATCGACGATCTGACCGCGTGACTGTCCGCTGGCAGTTGCGTGTCGCGAGCGGCGCATGCGTCGCTTCGACCGCAAGTAGTTCATCAGCTCTTTTTTCAATACTCCGCGCGCTTGAATGAAGAGGCTACGGTAAATCATTTCGTGGGACACTCGCATGCTCGCGTCGTCGGGAAACTGGATTTTCAGCCATCCGGAAATCTGCTCCGGTGACCAGTCGAGAATCAGTTTACTCGTAACGATGTTGCGTAACTTGGGGCTGACGGCAAGGAGACACTTCTTCGGTCGCAGAGCGGAGTTCCAGGCGAGGTCATGCGCCGCATGGGCGCGATAAGTCGGACGGCCCCCGTGACGAGAAATCTCCCGGCTCACCGTGGAGGCGGTTCGATTCAATCGTCGAGCAATCTCACGTAGCGGAGACCTAGAAGCAAGCCCTCGCGATATGTCTTCACGCTCAGCGAGAGTGAGTGCCAGCCGCGAGCGGCGACGAGTGATGGGAGGGATCCCTCCGCGGGGCAACAACAAACACCGAATGCAGCTGTGTGGCTTGTCGAAGGCGCGCCCGATCTCATGCAACGACTGACCGGCTTTCCATCGGCGCCAGATGTCGCCTTGCTCGACCGCAGTAAATCCAAACTGTTTTCCTGGCCTCATACAACACCACCTCTAACCGCGGACTCATATCAGATGGTGTTGCATCGACCCATTGAGACCACCGCGTTTATCGGGAACTACAGATTTCGGAAACAAACCCTTGCTCAAAGGTGTCCAAACTTGGCAGTCCGACTTTCAGTAAGAGGTTGTAGGTGCTCAGGAGGTGTCGACTGTCATTTCGAAACGTGGTGCTGACTCTTCATCTCTGGGCTGGTCTGCTCGCGAGTGCGTTTCTGTTGGTCTTGGGATTGACTGGCTGCTTGATGGTCTACGAGAGAAACATCGACCATGCTCTCAACAAACGACCGCTTCGTGCAGAAACGACGACGCAAGCTCTTCCTCTCGGGAAATTGTTCGCTGGTCTTGAGAGAGCACATCCGGGATACCACGTAACGGACATGGCATTTTCCCGCGAACCCGACGTACCGTACGAAATGTACTTGAATCCGGGTGGGGACGCTGAAGGCTTCGTAGTTGCGATTAATCAATACAACGGACGAGAACTGGGAAATGCGAGTGCTGCGAACCAGTTCATGAATTTCGTTAGTGGACTCCACACGCACCTGTTGATGGAAATCCATCGCGAGACTGGCAAGCTCATCGTTGGTGTAGCGTCCACCTTTCTACTCTTTCTTTCCTGCTCTGGGCCTTGGCTTTGGTGGCGACGAAAAACATTCGTGGTGAAATGGAGTGCCGCACCGAAACGCGTTAATTTCGATCTACACAATGCGCTGGGAGCTTTCTGCTCAATCTTCTTGTTTTGCTTTTCGCTGACGGGCATCGCGTTGACCTGGGATGAAAGCACAAGCAAATTTGTCAATTGGGTCACGCGTTCGGATGCAATGCCGTCAACCCCAGAGATGACTGAGCCGTCTTCAGGCGCAGCGCCGATGGGAATAGATCAAGTTCTGGTCGCCGCAAGAGCGGCTCTACCTGGTGCGGATATCGACTCGCTATCAGTACATCCGGGCGAGCCAGTAGACCTGAGAATGAAGTTTCCTGAAGACCGCACACCCGTCGGGCGTAGCCGCGTCTGGTTGGACCCCTACACAGGCAGGGTATTGAACGTATGGAACACTCGCACTGCTCCTCTAGGATTCAAGATCAACCGAGTGTGGACACGGGAGATTCACTCGGGCGATATTTTTGGTTGGCCGACGCGGGTGTTGGCCTCGGTGGTGAGCCTGGCCTTGCCGATCCTGACCATCACCGGAACTTTGATTTGGTGGCATAAGGCCAGAAGATTAGTCGCAAGGGACTTCGAGAGTGCGTCGCCTGATCCCGACTCCCGATAAAGTCGCGTTGCCGGAAAAGTGTCCCCTTCCGCTCGATCTAAACCAAGTCGCACCTGTACGGCAGGCCAGATTTAAGCAGAGCACATCGTGTAGCCGTAGGCGTCGGTGAAGTAGGACGATCTCGATACGCTGAGGGGAAGACGTCGGAACGGAGGAACGAATGCGCTCTGAAAAATGGATGGTTCTCCTTGCGGTCAGCTTTTTGCTACTCACCGCTAATGTCGCTGCCGCTCAGGGACACGGCAACGGTAATGGAAAAGCAAAGGGCCACGACAAACACGAAGACCGCGACGATCAAGGCTACTACCAGGTTCGCGATCGTGAGGTTATGCAAGGCTGGTATGACGAACATCAGAATCATCTTCCACCTGGCCTGGCAAAAAAGGACCGTCTACCTCCAGGACTGGAAAAACAGCTCATTCGACGCGGCACGTTGCCACCTGGTCTTCAGAAGCGCGTCCAGCCTTGCCCAAGAGAACTTGAGCGCGAGTTGCCTCCACCCCCTCCAGAATGCACTCACGTTCTGGTGGGCGGGCACGTCGTCCTCCTGAATCAACGAACCAATGTCGTCGTGGATTTGGTCCACTTCGACATTCGTTAGGTAGGTCCCGGTTCCTGGTAAGTCGCGTTACCGGACAAGTGGCGAACAGCGACCGCGGTTTCCGATTCCGGTATGAATACGTCTAAAATTGCTCGCGTAACAATCCGGTGTTGGGAAATACATGAAAATGATTTGCCGTCGGAACTTCGCGCAGCTCGCAGCCGCAGCTTTGACCTTTTTGTTTCTCACCGCCGTTACTGCTCGGGCGGATGAGATCAATGTCGTGACTTCGGCGACTTTCAAAGCTGCCTATCTCGAATTGGTTCCAGAATATGAACGCGCCACACACGACGTAGTTGTCACGGAGTACGGTCCCTCCATGGGATCGACGCATAACGCTATTCCGGTGCGCCTCAATCGAGGTGAGGAAATCGACGTCATCATCATGGCCGCTCCTCGACTTGATGAGCTGATCAAAGAGCGCAAGGTCCGAGCA
Organism: uncultured Acidobacteriota bacterium; assembly: GCA_963850795.1. Classification (GTDB taxonomy): domain Bacteria; phylum Acidobacteriota; class Terriglobia; order Acidiferrales; family UBA7541; genus Acidiferrum. The sequence goes on from CAWKNS010000029.1 coordinate 50,049, forward strand.
GACGGTCGAGTCGACCTGGCCCGCTCGAATATCGCCATGGCCGTCAGAGCCGGAGCGCCCAAGCCCGACATTAGCACCCTGACTGCGCTGACGAAGACCTTACTCGCAGCAAAATCCATTGCAGTCTCCGACAGCGACAGCGGCGTTTATCTGACCACCGAGCTTTTTCAGAAGTTGGGAGTTGCCGATCGAATTGCAGCGAAGGTTGTGAAAATCGAGGCGACCCCCGTAGGCGAGACCTTGGCGTCGGGAAAAGCCGAAATCGGCTTCCAACAAATCAGTGAGCTGCTCCCTGTGAAAGGAATCGACATTGTTGGATCGCTGCCGCCTGGAGCACAGCGAGTTACGTACTTTGCCGCAGGTATCCCGGTCACCGCACGAAATCCAGTTGCGGCCAAGAGGCTCATTCAATGGCTTGCGTCACCCGCCGCCTATGCAGCCATCCACAAAAGTGGGTTGGAGCCAGCCAAGTAGTTCAATCGGAACCTCAGATACGTTCTCTCCGACTCCGGTACGATTGACTCACCCACGCGCATCATTTTATTGATGGTAGCGATCAACCTTAGGCTCAACCTCTTGCGCCCGTGAACCCGATTTTGATGTTGTGTTGAGAAACGGCATCCTCTGCGACGGCAGTGGCTCGCCTTGCACCGCGGGCGGTGTTGCCGTAACCGGTGACAATTGGTCATGATGGGAATTGGATTTTGGCCGTTTGCGGCGCCGACTGCGCGCATGGCTTTTGGGTTGCCGACTTGATTCGCAATCTGGGCGTAGGAGCGCGTTTCGCCGAAAGGAATGGCGAGTAAGGCCCCCCACACCTGTTTTTGAAAGCGAGTGCCTCGCATAGCGAGCGCTACGGAAAATGTTTTTCTTTTACGACAGAAATATTCGTTCAGCTCTTGTTCGGCGCAAAGCAATGTTGGGTGCTCGGGATTCTCAACTAGATCAGAGAGATGAACGGGTAGAGGGCGATCGTTGTCCCATAGAATCGCCGTCAAGCCTTCATCGCCGGCGACGAGTCGGAGCCTTCCGATGGGCGACGGAATGATTTTGGAAGACAGACTCAACAGTGCTCCTTCCGACTTCGCAACAATACTACTGATTTGTTTTTGCTCGGCGCCTCGCGGATGGAACGCGACCGGCTAGTCGAGTTCCCATACGCGAAATTGGTGTTCGCACGAATCCATGTCGACCAACTTGCCGTTGAACTTTACTCCTTCGAGCTGTAGACGATTTCGTTGCTCAGTTTTGGCTCTCGCTTTCAGTTTGATCGCGCCGCCAGCGCCAACCACGCGATGCCAAGGCAGGGAATCAACCGGATCGCAACGCAAAAGACGCGCGACGGCGCGATGATAAAGCGGATAACCAGCAGCGGCCGCAACCCGGCCATACGTACTCACTTTTCCCACGGGGATCGAAACGATGATTCTACGGAAAGCATCATCGCGTACGTCATTGGATTTTAGTCCGTCGCGGATGATTCGACGCTTGAGCTTCTTCTCGTAGAGAAACCCGAAGCGATCCCCAGAAACCTGAAAGCGCTTCTTCATCTCACCCACGACAATTTGAGCGAGTTACGTTCTCTCGCTGGTAGAAGGAACCATCGGCTGCGACAGATTATCAAGAAGCTGGGCAAGCCGCCTCTCTGAACACGCCGATGGCAGTCTCTGTACTGCTTTTTTTCGCCGTGAAGCGCATCCTCCGGACATCAAAGGATATTCGTTGTTCGGAGAGCTGCACCGCGAATGCAGCAAGTCTGATGCAAAGAGCGCGACGCTGTCGGAGACAAAAATCAGCTATGACGCTGCCGACCGTAGGATTGCGGCAGCCGCCAGACGAAATTAGATTTGAAAACGACTCGGGTTAGTGAGCGGCAGCTCAGTGGGCCAGCTCAGTGGGCCAGCTCAGTGTTCAATACGCCCGCGAGACGATAACCAGCCAAGAGCACTTGGGCCTGCGACTTTTTCTTGGCGTTGTCATGATAGGTCTTGTTGGGTTTGGCCGGCGAGCTCCCCGGTTCATCGTCGCTGATCGGTGTCATGTAAACATCGCTTTTTGCAAGTCTGAATCCCTCGTCCACCCAAACCGCAGGGTCGGCGTTATCGGCTTCGGACGGTTTCGCCAAAGCGTTGAGTTGCTTCCCGGCTTTCAGTGCGTTCTTCAGCTTCTGCGCGCCCAGAATGCCGTCCCAGTAGGCATGCAGTTCCGCGGGGCACGGCGTTGTGTTGGTGAAACAAACCGCATTTCCACCGTTATCACCTTTAGGGTGGCTTTTGGTAAAGCGGCTGGTGTCATGCAGTGGCTGATGCACATCTCCAACCAGGTGTTCGATCCAAACGAGATCGTACGACTTGATGTCGTCGCCTTCGCTGGAAGCGAGCGCAGCACTCAGATCGACGATTCGCGTGAGCGCGTTTGGAGTTTGCGGCGGATTGGTTGGCGTGCCGTCCGTCGAGAATGGCGTATCCACGAAATGCCAATACTTGTGACGCGCGGTATCTGTGTAGCCGATATTTTGCGATGCCTCTGGCCCAGTTGGAGCGGTGTCACCGTTGTCGGTTCCATCCGATATGTAGGTCAGATCCGGTTGACAGTCATATTGGGTTGAAAGAGTGCCTTTGTTTTTCTTGATCATGTCCGGCCACGTCGCAGCCTGCATGAATATGGCTGCGGAACGTTCGGCCGCGGGCACAGCCTTGGCAGCGGTTTGCCATTCATTGAAACAAGGATTCAGCTTCAGGAGAGCATCGACTTTGGCCTTTGTGGCGGGATCCAAATGCTGGTAGGCGATATACGCGACAATTTCATGGCCCTCACCGTTCCATGCCTGGGCCGCACTTGCACAAACAAGCATCAACACAACCGCGAGAAAGTTCTTCATAAGGGGACCTCCGTTGGGCGAGATGCTAGCACAACGGCGTTGCGATGTCGTTAATTGGCTGTAACGTACAGGGGGCGGATGCAACTGGCGAGCTTCGTGTGTCAAAATCTGGCGAAAAGGTGCCGCACGATGTCTTGTTTGAATCACTTGCAGGTAGTGACCAAAGACATTCCGTTCGTCAAGATCGCCGATCGAGTCGAGTGAGTGTAAATCTGCGATGGAAACGGGTGAGTGGTCCCGCGCCGGTGTTTGAGCAATAACGGTAGTCCGAGATTATCCGTTCGCCCGAATCAATGGGTGCACCAACGGATTTGACTTTTGCGCGACCATCCGCAGGACGCGCGGCAGCAGAAATTCTTCGAGCTTCTGTGAGACCTGTTCGTCCAGGGATTCGTATTCGACGCCCATGCTGTTGTCGTCGATTTGGCGCACGACGCGGCACTTCAAGTTGAGCTTCGGGGTTTCTGGCGCCAGCTCCAGCGTGGTTGAGACGATCGAGTTGTCGGGGAAGCAGCGGCTCATTCTTACGCGCATGCCGGTGAGGCTCATATCGATCGTTGTTCCGTGCGCGCTCACGCCCTTGAGATCCATCGAGACTTTGCATGCCGTTACGACGCGAGCGTAGCGGCGGCGCTCGCGCTCCACGGCGCCCTGAGTGACGCGCAACAGCCTCATGAGTGCCTGGCGATCGACGGGCTTGAAGATGACGAAGTTCACGCCGGCTTCAAAGACACGCTGCATGAAATGGCTTCCTTGTTCGCCGGTGACCATGATGATGGTGGCGCGCTTGTTCGGTCCGGCGGCGCGAATTCGGCGAGCCAGTTCGAGCCCGTCCGGCGGCGGCATTTTCGCGTCCACGAATATGACGTCGAATTTTTCGCGGCGCAGACGTGCTTCGGCCAGCTTGCTGTCGCTCGTGTTATACGTTTCGATTTCGCACGCGCGCAGAACTTCGCCGATGAACTCGGATGTGGGCAAGTGATCGTCGATCACGAGAGCTTTCTCGATGCCGGCTACGCGCGCTTCTTTTTGGACGACCTCGGGCCGGAACTTCTGTTCCGGGCGAGGATTTGCTGGTGAAACGTTCAAGGGGCTTTTCGCTGCGTTCTGCATCGGCACGGGTAGATTCATCGCAAGACGCTCCTGTCCATTCAAATAGGAGTGTCTCGGCGGCGAAAAAATGCATGGGATAACGGCTGAGATTCGATCTTAGGCTTGAGAGCGAATCAGGCGCTCGCGGCTGAGGTGCCGAGCCACTGCGCTAGCTGACCGCGCAAAATCTTGAAATCAATTGGCTTGGGCACGCAGGCGTTACAGCCTGCCTGCACGACGCGCTGGTGGTCGGCCATCAAGGCGTGCGCGGTGACCGCGATGATTGGAATGTGACTGATGGGTGGATTGCTGCGAATCCAAGCCGAAAGGGCGAGGCCGTCTTCCGTACCGAGCTGGACGTCGAGCAAAACCATGTGGGGCGTGCGAGCTTCGAGAGCATTCAACGCGCTTTGGAGGTTGCCGACGCTGACGACGTCGAAGCCTTCGGTCTCCAGCCAGTCGTGCAGCAATTCCTGATTTGCGAGATTGTCTTCGACGACGAGGACAAGGTTTTTCATACTTCGGTGATCATCAAGCGGCTTTGCGGCAGCCGGCGCATTTGATCGAGCAGAGTTTCATGCCACGCGCCGTCTTTCCGCACGACCGAGTTCGCGTTTTGGCGCAGGAAATTTTGTTCGGACAGGGTTAAGTCTTTACTGGTCAAAATCAGGACCGGGATGTCGCGATCGCGATCGTCGTTGCGCAGTTCCGAGAGCATCTGCATCCCGCTTTCGCCTGGAAGAATCAGATCGAGCACGATGAGATCGGGCGGTGAAAGCGAAAGCAGCCGGCGAGCTTCGGGCACGGTGGCGACGGCACGAGCGTTGAGTCCGTGCTTGCTCAGGAAGTCGCGAAGAAATTCGCGAGTCGCTCCGTCGTCTTCGACGATCAGCACGTATCCGTCGCTTTTTGGACTGGCGATGATCGTTCCGAAAGCCGGAGTAACCGAGCGGGAGGGCGTCGTCGATGGACTGATGAGCCCCTTCGGCAACGTGAACGAAAAGACGCTGCCTTCGTTCGGACGGCATTCGACCGAAATTTGACCGCCTTGCAGTTCCACAAGGCGCCGCGTGATCGCAAGGCCGAGTCCACTGCCCTCGACGGTATTGCCCCATTGATTTGTGCGGTAAAAGGCTTCGAAGATGCGCTGTTCTTCGCCCGGCGGAATCCCCGGTCCGGAGTCGCGAACGTCGATTCGAACGAAGTCATCGGCGGCGTGAGCGCTCAATTGAATCAGACCGTTTACGGGAGTGAACTTGATGGCGTTACCCAGCAGGTTCATCAGGATTTGCTTGAAACGGGTTTCGTCGGCGGTCACGGTTAAGTCGGTTTCGCCTTGTCGGACAGTAATCTTTTTGGTTTCCGCCAGCGGGCAAAGAGTTTCGACGGCGTCTTTGAAGCATTCGCTCACGTCGAGCGTCAGCGTCGATAGCTGCAGGCGGCCCGCCTCGATCTTTGAAAGATCGAGAATGTCGTTGATGAGCTTTAACAGATGGAAGCCGCCCGTGCGAATGTGCTTCACGTAGCGCTGTTGGCGCTCCGTGAGCGGGCCATGTTTGTCGTCCATCAGCAATTCGGAAAAGCCGACCACTGCGTTGAGCGGCGTGCGCAATTCGTGGCTCATCGTCGAGAGGAATTGATCCTTGAAGCGGTTCGAACGCTCGGCTTCTTCCTTTGCGCCCCGCAACGCGATCTCCGCGGCTTTCAGATCGGTAACGTCGCGCGCGACGGCGTACATCTGCTGTTTGTCGGGCAGAGCTGTGGCCGACCACGACAGCCAGACGTAGCTTCCGTCCTTCCGACGGTAGCGATTTTCGAACCACACCGTGTTGCGGCCGGCGCGCAGATTGCGAATTTCGTTGATGGTGGCGGCGCGATCTTCGGGATGCACTAGATCTATTCGAGGAATTTTCAGCAGCTCCTCGATCGAATAGCCGAGAGTCTTCTCCCAGGCGGGGTTCAGTCGTTTGAAGAATCCGTCGAAGCCCAAAATGCAGAGCATGTCGATCGACAGCGTGAAGTAGCGATCGAGTTCCTCGCGCGATGAGATGCTCTCTTGAACTAAGAGTTTCAGCTCATGATTCAGATCGACATTAGCCGTGGCCAGCCGCGATTGACTGCGTAAAAGAACGAGTACCGCGCCCAACGCGCAGGCGAGGCCGATCGAAGTGAGTACGAATGTTCCAGCAAACGAAAAGGGATTCGATGTGAGTGCGTGTTCGAAATTGACTGCGCCATCCGAAAACGAAGGCCGCCACAAATTCGCAACATACACAGCAACAATCGCCACGGTGAGCAGCGAGAGCGATAAAGCTGTGCCGCTCGCTCGCGCTTCCAGCGAGCCCGTGTGGATCTTGTTAGTCACTGGCTACCTCCGCCGGAACGGCCACTAGGTTTTCGAATTCGTCGATGAGCGCGGAATCCCACCAACCGCGTTTGGCTTCGCTTCGCATCGTTTCGAGCGCTTCCTCGACAGGCAATGCCGGGCGATATGGACGATCGGTGGTGAGCGCATCGTAAATGTCGACGGTCTGCAAAATTCTCGCGGTGATTGGAATCTCATCGCCCTTCAAACCATCGGGATAGCCAGTTCCGTCGAGTTTTTCGTGATGATGGCGAATGATGGGAAGGACTGCGCGAAAGGAACGCAGCGGCGCGCAGATGCGTTCGCCGACCGCGGGATGCTGCTTCATGATGTACCACTCTTCGGGCGTCAGTCGATCGGGCTTGAGCAGAATGCGTTCCGGCACCGCGACTTTTCCGATGTCGTGAACGATCCCGCCTTTTCGAAGAGCTATGCATAGCTCGTCCGATAGCCCGACCTTTTTCCCCAGCGCCAGCGAGTAATTCGACAGCCTTTCGCAGTGCCCGGCCGTGTAGGGATCTTTGGCCTCAATGCTGGCCGCCAGCGAAGTCAAGACGATCTCCGCATTTTCCAGCTCGTCGATGTACGACTTCAGCCGCAAGAGCGATTTCACGCGAGCGCGGACTTCCTGCTGGTTCACCGGCTTGTTCAAAAAGTCGTCGGCGCCCGAAACAATTCCCTGAATGCGATCGCTCGCCGCGCAAAGCCCGGTAACCAAAATCACGGGCACGAAGCGCGTCGAGGGATTGGACTTGATCGCAGAGCAGACTTCGAAGCCGCTCTTATCCGGCATCCTCACGTCGAGCAGAGCAAGATCGGCATCGCCGTTTGTAACCTTCAATAGCGCGTCCGATCCTGTTCGAACGCAGATCGTCCGGTAGCCAACTTCCTGCAGAATTTCGCTCAACAATTCTGCGTTCGGTTCATTGTCATCGGCGACGAGAATCGTCGAGGCAACTAGATGTCGATCGGGCATGACTTACCTCGTAGCGAACGGAGGCGGGCGCGACTACTTGCGTCCGCGAGAAACACGATCCTTGTGTTGGTCCGTCGAGCGGTGCTTCATCATGAAGCTGATCCTGCTGACTTTAGCGGCCGGCTTCTGCGTGGCGGATGCGACAGTGCCGGTCGTCAAGCCGAGCAGGATCGCCGCAACAATCATCGACTTCGTCATTTTTATCTCCTTGAGTCCGGTCTGGCGTCAGGCAATAAGAACTTGGGATTTCTTCTTCGGGTTTCTACGTCGGGCAGATGATCGATTCCAGGTGTGAGCGAACGGCGTTCAAGAGCGGGACGAGATTGTCTTTCATGAAGATGCCGTTGATCGGGAGGTCGCCAAGAAACCTGCGAACCGTCGCTCCATGCGCCGTGATGAGAAAAATCGGAACGCCCGGCAGCACTTGGTGAACCGCCTTGGCGGCGTCCAGGCCGTTCATCACGGGCATCGAGTAGTCCATGATGACGACATCCGGCCGCAACTGCTCCGCGAGTCTCAACGCTTCCCGCCCGTTCTCCGCTTCGAGACAGGTCCCGAGCCCCCTCGCCTCGAAGTACTTCTTCAGAGAGGTCCGTAGAGGGCCGAAATCATCTGCAATGAGTAGTTTTGCCATCTCGTCTCTCCGTCCGTCTGATAGAGAGGAGTGGAATTGATTGGGTTTCGTACATCCGTGTGATTTCGGGTGCCAAATCGGGCACACGCGGTGGGTTCCCTGAGGATTTCTACAGAGTGGCTTGCTTGGCTAGGTTTGAACCGAGGAACTGTTATTTGGAGGAAGGCTCGGCGGCAGCGGTACCGCCGAGCCTTGTGTGCCCGACTATTACAAGGAGTAGTAGTTGCGTATTGATGGCTAAGAGTTCCGGGCGGCGGCTTTGATACGCAATTCGGAATTATTTTTTGAGCGCCGGACAACGCCAGGCGAAACAAGAGCCACGGAAACGTTTCTTTTTTGTTTGTTGAGACCGGATAGTCGAGCTTCGCGGATGTGATAGCGCTCCCGGTTGACACAATCGTTTCAAGACTCGGGTAATGGAACCATATCGTTCGTACGACTGCAGGACCTCTTGGTTGCAATGCCAACCAAAACCACAATGCAGAGCGCCGTAACGCAGCTATGGCTGCATGATTTGCGCCGCGTAAACCGCCTGAATTTAAGTGTTTACGATTTGACGAAAGGTTCGCCGTGTCAACCCAAGCACGCGAGCCGGTTCGCTGTTGTTCGTGGGTAAGTACTGAAACAAAAGGTGTTGACTGACCCGTTAAATTAGATGCATGGTGTAAAACAACGACGGAGTCAATGGATTAGTATACGTTAGCTTAAAGAAAGAATTCCAAGTGAGTGCTCGAAGCGCTTTGTCGATTCCCGTCATCGAACCTTGCGCCATCAGAACTGCAGTGGCAGCCGCTAAATTGGATGGAGTCCATGACCAAGGAGCTTTCGGTTCGGGAAACGCAGATTTTGAGGTTGATCGCGGAAGGCAAAGAGAATCGAGAGATCGCGCAGGCTCTTGGGATAAGCGTGCGCACTGTTGAGGCGCACCGCGCCCGAATCATGCTCAAACTCGACTTGGAATCCGTCACCGGCCTCGTACGCTACGCGGTCCGCCACGGAATCATCGAAGCCTGACCCTACTTCACTTGGTGCGCAATCCGCCAGATCGATTCGTCCAGCGGGATAAATACGTCCTTTTCCGAGTTCACTTCCAAAGAAACCTGCAGATTCTTGTCGGCCGACTCGTGTTCGATGTAAAACTCGCCGAATTGGTTCGTGGAAGTGCGGGCAAGCTCGTTCTTTCCGCTGATCAGCGAGATCGGAACTCGCGTCATGCCGACCTTTGATCCCTGGTCCCGAAAGACTTGCCCGGTCAGCGCAAACCGTTCGCTTTCTTCGCTGGCCTCGAAGCGGACATCGATCATCACTTCGCCGGCTCGATACAAAAGCTGCCGAGAACCAACGCCGGCGGCCGAGCGAACTCCAGCCAGTTGAGGCGTCAGGAAGCTGTCGAACACCAACTCGGCGATCTCTCGAATACGAAGTCCTGCCTTTTCACGCTTGGGCGCTTGCATCAAAGCCTTAGCCGCATTCACGACGTGTGCGGGGGGCTCGAACTCCGCCTCGGTCTTGGCAAAGCCGGCCAGCTTGCTCCAGACAGCTTTTTCCTTCGAGCAGCTCTCGCAGCCGCTTTTCAAGTGGCTCGTCATCGCCTCCGCGTCCTGCGGCGACGCCAGGTTACGAGCGAAATCGATCCATTGTTGGGACGAGTAATGCGCCATGTTATTGTGGCTCAAAGGCTTAAGACTTACGCCCTTGAGCTCTCTCCAGTCTACGTCTCATAAGAGTGAGCTGTGACCCAAATGATACAGGGGATGATGTAGCCCTTCAGGTCAGTTCGTAGGCCGGAGTGTCGTTTCAGGCTATACCGACCTCTTCGAACCTTTTCCGCAGCCGGTCGATGCATCGTTGCCGCATCATTCCGATCGACCCAACTGCGATTCCGAGGTCCGATGCGATATCCCGATAGGATCGCGAAGGCTCCTCGAAAAAGAGCATCTGGATCAGCTGATTACATCGAGGTGACAGCTCGTCCAGGACCTCGCGGATCATCTGCTCTTCTTCGGTCCGCGCAATTTGCTCGACGGTGTCGGCCTGCACTTCCGGCTCGGGCGTGTTCGTGATCCTCGGCATCGCTCGAGACGAAACGGTTGCGCTTGATTTTGTAGTGGAAACAGTTATGCGATGTGACCTGAATGATCCACTTAGGCAAGGCTTGCGGATCACGTACGTTTTTCAGGTCGGAAAGCAGCTTTACGCACACATCCTGAAAGATGTCCGCGGCTTCATCCCTGGTTAAACCGTACTTGATCGGCACCGAGAAGATTAGGTTCTTGTACTTCTGAACCAATTCGGCCCAGGCATTCGGGTCGCCGTCAAGGCATTCCCGCACCAACCGCGCATTGTCATTATTTGGCGGAATTGGTCGCGTTGCGACTGAAGGACTTTCGATAAGGCTCTTCATACTCGGGTCTACTCCATGTTTTCTCTCGGTTCCGCAGAACCGGTCGTCGATTTGAATCGTTCGCCGACAAGACCCTTACCCTCTTGAAGCTCACCGACCTAACATCTTTCTTTGTACGAATGATGGACTTAGTACTCACTCACGCCAATAGAACTAACGGGTACTGGAACACTAACAATAATGAGTATTAATCCTGGGCCGAAAATACGTACGTGGTACTACTTAAGTTGCAGTTCCATTTAGGCATTCGTGCTCTCCACTGCACTTCCACGTGACATAACTCCCCTTCACCCTTCAACTAGAAGTATCCAGGTCCCAACGCTCAGCGGCGTTGCGCTCAGGCTTTGTTCGCTTTAAACGAAGCTATGTAAGCGGTGGGGATCGGGCGTGCTCAGAGTTCACAAATTCATGGCTGACGTTTTCGAACTTCAAGAAATTGACGTGGAACAAACGCCGGCTCCAAGGGCCGCGACCTCAGCTTACGTCGCGCTTACTCTTTACTTCCTGGCTGGCACTGCCTTTCAATTTGCATTTGGAAATCAAAATTACGGAACCGGCACCATCCCGTGGTTTCCTCTAACCGGCTTGGCAGTCATCGCCGTCTACTCAAACGGTTGGTTGGCGATGCCTGTCCTGTTTTGCGCCAGCCTCATTGGCAGTGCGCTAACCGGGACTCTCTTCACGTCACCCCAGACAGTGGTATCGGAAGCCGGTGTCACCGTCGTCTGTTGCGCCGTCGGCTCTTTCGTACTTCGCCGAATGGGTCGTGCCGACACACTCACGATGCGAGTCCGCGACCTCGGCAGGATGCTCAGCGTTGTCGCGGTTACATCCGTGCTGATCGGCTCATTGGTTTACTTGATCCGCTACAACAGTCAGTCGCTCGAAACCGTAGACACCTGGTTGCTCTTCGGCCAGATCGTGATCGGACACGTCCTGGGTGCCATCAGCATTGCGCCATTTCTGTTGATTCACATCGTTCCGTTTCTCGTAGCCCAGGAAGATCCCGCGACTCTCGGTTCAATCGAATGGTCATTGACTGCGCGTGCCACGCAACCGTCTCGTATCACGCTGGCCGAGCGGTATCTGCAACTCACCGCGGCCGCTGTCCTTCCTTGGTTTCTGTTGACCTATGGATTCGCTCGGCCTCATAGCACGCTGTATCTTTCGCTCGTTCTGACGCTATGGATTGCGACGCGTCAGGGCGTCCGCGGCGTCGTTGCCGCTGTGATGCTGTCCAACATCGCGGTGCTTTGGTCGCTTCGAGACGTCGTCGTGTCCAGCTCCACCAACCTGCAGTCTCAGATCATCATGCTGGGATTCGCGCTGGTCGGGTTGTCCGTCGGCTGTCTCGTCTCGGAGATCGCCGTCGCAAGCGACAAGCTTGAACACCAAACCGTGATCCTCAACGCGCTGCAGGATCACAGCCCGCTCGCGACCGTAGTCCACGATGCGAACGGAAAAATCCTCCTGACCAACGCTGCTTTCGGTGAAATGTTCGGGTACGGGCCGTCCGAAACGCCGGGACGCCATGTCGATGACATTCTTTCCGCGCCTCAAGGGGAAGAAGCGTCGCAATTCACTCAACAAGTATTGGTGGAACCCATTTCGAAACAGACCGTACGTCTCCGACGCGACAAACGGCCTGTGACCGTCGAAATGATGGGCATCCCGTTTCTGGTGAAAAGCAAACTCGTTGGCGGAATCGGTCTCTATCGGGATATTACCAGGCAAAAAAAGCTTGAAGAGGAACTCTTGCTGGCGCAGAAGCTTCAGGCTGTCGGCCATCTCGCAGGTGCGGTCGCGCACGACTTCAACAACTCTCTGGGCGTCGTGCAAGGTTACAGCGAATTCATTCTAGAAAAATTGCCAAAAGACGATCAGCTGCGCCACAGCGTCGAGGAAATCGCGAAAGCCTGCGATCGCGCCACGAATCTCACCAAGCAACTGCTGACATTCGGACGAAAGCAAGTCATACAGCCGCGCGCGATCGATCTCGTTTCCTTGGTCAACGATCTCTCCTCCATGCTGAGCCGTTTGATCGGCGAGCACATCAGGCTAAATGTTTATGCAGCGTCTTCCGTCAGCGCCGTAACCGTCGATCCCGGACAAATCGAGCAGGTCATCATCAATCTCGCCGTCAACGCCCGCGACGCGATGCCCAACGGCGGCAAGCTTTCGATCAGCATCGCCAATCGCTACGTCGAGGCTCACGACGACGGCAAAACGTCTATCCCCGCCGGCCGGTACGTTTCTTTTGCAATGGCCGATAGCGGTACCGGCATCGGCCCCGAGATTCTCGCGCACATCTTCGATCCGTTTTTCACCACGAAAGACAAATCGAAAGGCACCGGTCTCGGCCTGGCGACAGCCTACGGAATCGTTCATCAAGCAAACGGCTTCATTACCGTGGACACCCGCGAAGGAATCGGTTCGACATTTACGATTCTGCTTCCGGCGACTGACCTACACGTCGAGGCGAAGCAAAAAGTTCCCGAACGCGGAGGAATGCCGCGAGGATCAGAAACAGTCCTCGTCGTCGAAGACGAACCCGTCCTGCGCAAAATGATCGTCGATTTTCTGGATTCGAACGGTTACAAAGTCCTGAGCGCCGAATCGGCCAGCGAAGCTGTTGGCCACGTTCAGCTATTTCCAGGCACGATCGATCTCGTTCTCACCGACATCGTCATGCCCGACATGAACGGAGCCGACCTGGCGCGTTTCCTGTGCTCCCTACGACCCGAGCTCCGCGTTCTGTACATGTCCGGCTACTCCGACGGCGCGCTCGGCGACAAGTTCGTCCTCCCCAAGGACGTCGCTTTTCTGCAAAAGCCTTTTTCCAGGCTGAAGTTGGCCCACAAGTTACGAGAAATACTCGATTCGGATCTGATTGCGGCGACGGGTCGCGTTGCCGGCGATAAATCAGAAAGCTGAAACGAGCGGCCCAGAATTAACGCAGAGTGCCGGAGGGGTGGAATGCCACGGATTTTAGTCGTCGAAGACGACGAAAGCATGCGCGGTCTGATTCGAGAACGCTTGAGTGACTCATTCGACGTGACCGACACGGGTGATGCCACCGAGGCGCTCGGACTCGCGCTGGCCTCCAAACCCGACTGCATCCTCGTTGACCTGATGATGCCGCGCTTCTCCGGACTCGAGCTCTGTCAGACGTTCGCTTCCGTCAGCAACACGCAAACGATCCCCATCTTCGTCATCACCGGCCAATCCGCCGACGAACATCGCGAATTTTGCCTCAACCTTGGTGCAAGGGACTTCTTCCAGAAGCCCCTCGATTTCGACAAGCTCAAATCCTCAATCCAGAGCGCGATCAACAGCCCGCAGAACGAACGCCGCCGCGATCACCGAATTCGCCTCAAAGTAATTCTCAAGCTCGTCGGCACAAGCGCCAGCGGCAAAAGGTTCGACCTGCTCACCTCGACCGAAGACGTCAGCTCGAACGGCTTCCTTTGCAAATGCAGTGTCGATCTCGAACCTGGCGCAATCGTCGAAGTATTTCTTTTGAGCCGCAGCTCGGAAGTGCTCGTCGGGCGCGCCTCCATGCGCCACACGCAGTGGCCCGGAACCGCCTGGCAAAATTGCGGCTTCTGTTTCGTCGAAAAAAACGCCAGTTGGGTGCTCTAGAAACACTCGCGTTTTCCCCGAAAGAACATTCGGGCAAGAAGCAGGATGATACTTGTATGGCGTCGCTGCTAAACATCGGCGGACTTCGGGTGGAGTTCGCGCTTCCCGGCGGCGGGCGAGTCTATGCGCTCCGCGGTGTCGATCTTCAAATCGAGCCCGGCGTATGCTACGGAATTCTAGGCGAATCGGGCTGCGGCAAATCGACGCTCGCGAAAGCTGTGATGCAGCTTCTGCCCAAAAGCGCGAAGGTCACATCAGGCACGATCCGTTTCAACGGCCAAGACATAACAAAACTCACCGGTTCTCAACTCCAGAACTACCACGGCAAAGACGTTGCCTTCGTCCCGCAAGAGCCCGGCCTCGCCCTCAATCCCGTGATGAAAATCGGCGAGCAGATCGCCGAGGTTTTGCGCGCGCACAATTCATGGCCGAAGCAACGGTATCGCAGCGAAGCCGAATCGCTGCTCGACGCAGTGCATCTGACCGCGACCGACCGCCGCATCTACAACGCCTATCCACATCAACTCAGCGGCGGCCAGCAGCAGCGCGTCGTGATCGCCCAAGCCTTAAGCTGCAACCCGCAATTGATCATCGCGGACGAACCAACTGCTTCTCTGGACGCCGAGACCGAAGCCGAAATCCTCCGACTCCTCGCCGACCTGAAGTCTCAGCGCCGGATGGCGCTCATTCTCATCACCCACGATCCGCGCATCCTCTACTCTCTCGCCGATCGCGTCGCTGTTCTCTACGCCGGCCGCGTCATCGAAGACGCTCCCGCCAAAGTATTTTTCGACGATCCACATCACCCTTATTCACGAGCGCTGCTTGCGTGCGCGGCCGCCCCACAGACCGTGAGCCAGCGGGATACGCCGCAGGATTCGCAGCTTGATTCCCAGCTTGCCGATGCGCACCGGTTTCCGACGATCCCAGGCGATTCGCCCGATCCCGAACATACCGAGCCCGGTTGCGAATTTGCCCCGCGTTGCGACCGCCGCATGAGCAAGTGCGACTCGCAGCCACCCTCGCCGATCACCGTCTCTGATCATCGGCGGATCGAGTGCCATCTCTATGCAGACTAAACTGCAGCCCATTCCCGTACCGAATCCGGTGATCTTGTCCGTTCGAAACCTCTCGCTCCACTACTTTCAAAAAACAGTTTTCGAGAGACGGATCCCCGTCACCGCGCTGACGAGCGTCTCGCTCGATTTGCAGCGCGGGAAAACTCTGGCCCTCGTCGGTCCTTCCGGTTGCGGCAAATCAAGCCTCGCCCGCTGCCTCGTCCTACTCGAAAGGCCCAGTTTCGGCGAGATCGTATATGCCGGCCAGAATCTTCTCGAACTAAAATCGAAAGAACTCAAGGAAGCCCGACGCGACATTCACCTGATATTTCAGGATTCGGCTTCAGCGCTCAATCCCGGCATGACCATCGAAGAAGTCCTCGTCGAGCCGCTCGAAATCCACGAGCCCACGCTCGCCAAGAAAGATCGCTTCCTGCGCTTGGTGTCCGCGTGCGAACAGGCCGCTCTTAGCTCGAAATGGCTGACCCGCCGTCCCAGCGAACTCAGCGGCGGCCAGCGTCAACGCGTCGCGATCGCCCGCTCGCTCATCTCTCGCCCCAAAATTCTCATCCTCGACGAAGCTCTCAGCGCCCTCGACCTCTCCACGCAATCCCAAATCGTGAACCTCCTTCTCGATCTTCAGCGCGAACACGCCCTGACCTATCTCTTCATCACACACGACATGCGCTTGGCCCGCATGTTGGCCCATGACGTCGTCGCCATGAAAGCCGGCCGCATTCTCGACTCACCACCCTCATCGCTATTAACTCCCGACATACACGCAAAACCCGCATCGATTGGCTCTATCTCCACCGCAACGGATACTGAAAACATACGCTTGCAAGAGATACCGTCTGTAAACGAGTAGTGCATGAGACAGTTCGCGTGGCGGTTGGGTCAGAGATTACTTCTGCTCGTAGGGGTGTCTCTATGCACGTTCGTTTTGCTCTCGACCGCGCCCGGTAATTTTTTCGACGACCTCAAGCTCAATCCCCAAATCTCACCCGCGACAATTGCCACGCTGCAAGCTCAATACGGCGCCAATCGCCCGTTGCCAGAGCGCTATGCGCGTTGGGTCGAATCGATTTTCCGCGGTGACTGGGGATACTCGCTCTCGTATCATCGCCCCGTCGGAGGTTTGGTTTGGCAGCGCGCGCGCAACACGCTGCTGCTCACGACGTTCGCCGTTCTTCTCGCATGGATGCTCGCGCTTCCGTGGGGCATCGCCGAAGCGCTCTACAAGGGTGGCTGGGTTGATCGCACGGGCGAAGTGATCCTCGCGCTGTTGCTCGCCACGCCTGACGTTCTCTTCGCTCTGCTACTTCTCTTGCTTGCCGCGCGCACCGGCTGGTTTCCAACCGGCGGCATGAGTTCGTCCGACGTTGCCGATCTTTCTTTCACCGCAAAAATCTGGGATCTCGCTCGTCATCTTTTTCTCCCCGTCGTCGCCCTCGCTCTTACCACTCTCCCGATCCTCGCGCGCCATGTTCGCTCGGCCATGATCGGTGTCCTTGACGCGCCCTTCCTCACTGCTGCCAAAGGCCACGGCATTCCGAAATTTCGCCTGCTCTATCGCCACGCTCTTCCTGTCGCGCTCAATTCGCTGATTTCTCTCTTCGGTTTTTCCGTCGGCTCGCTTCTCAGCATCTCGCTGCTCGTTGAAGTCATCCTCAGCTGGCCCGGCCTTGGCCCGCTCGTCGTGGAAGCCGTCCTCGCTCGCGACATCTACGTCGTCGTCGCTGCAACGATGTTTTCCGCAGTCTGCTTGATCGCCGGCAATCTGCTCGCCGACTTCCTGCTCTACTGCACCGATCCTCGCATCCGTTCGGTGCAATCATGAACTTGACCGCGAGCGCTAAGCGAAACACTTTGCTCGTTTTGTTCGTCGCGCTTCATCTTGTCGTGATCTTTCCCGGCTTTTTCTCCACGCAAGGCTATGCCGAACAAAATCGCGATCTCCCATTCTCTCCGCCGACTCGTGTTCACTTCGTCCGTCCCGACGGACACTTCTCCTTGCGCCCCTTCGTCTACGGCTGGAATCAAGCCGCGCTCGACACCGGCTTCTACGAAGTAGATCGTTCCCAAGTTTACCCGCTCCGTTTTTTCGTTCAGGGTTCTCCCTACACGATCGTCAAAGGCATCAACGCCAGCACCCATCTCTTCGGCGTGGAAAACCCGGGGCATCTCTATCTCTTCGGTACCGACGACTTCGGCCGCGACGAGTTCTCTCGTATGTTGTACGGCGGTCGCATCTCCATCCTCGCCGGCTGGATCGGCGCCGCCATCGCCCTGATCACCGGCGGAATCGTCGGCCTGATCTCCGGTTACACCGGCCGCTGGGTCGATTCCGTCACGATGCGCCTGGTCGAATTGTTTATGGCGCTCCCGTGGCTTTATCTGCTCTTCGCCGTTCGCGCCATTCTTCCATTGCGAATCGAAACGACTGACACATTCATTCTGTTAATCGCCGTCGTCGGCATCATCGGTTGGGCTCGCCCCGCACGTCTCGTGCGCTCCATGGTCCTCAGCGCGAAAGAAAGAAATTTCGTCCTCGCCGCGCGCGCCATGGGCGCTTCGAACGCTCACATCCTGCGAAAACACATTCTTCCCCAGGTCTATGCGCTTTTGCTCACGATGGCCGCGTATCTCGTTCCGCAGTTCATCCTCGCCGAAGTCACCCTCTCATTCCTCGGCCTCGGTATCGGCGAACCCGTCCCCAGTTGGGGCACACTCCTCGCCGAATTGCAGCGGTACAACGTCCTCGTCAACTACTGGTGGATGTACGCGCCCGGCGTCGCTCTCGTCGCCCTCTTCCTGATTTACCACTGGGCGTCCTCTACGATTCAACAAAGAGCCGGGGTCCCTCTTACATGACCATGTGTCGCAATCCGCGCCTCAACTTCGTCCGTCGCGTCGCGCTATTCGCGGCGTTCTTATTCTTTGTTTCGCTGACTAGCGCACCATGGTCGCGCGGGCAAGCTCCGCCATCACAAATTGAAATCGGCAAACCCGGCGGACGCATCACTCTCGCCCTTCGCACCGATCCCAAAACACTCAACCCCATCCTTGCGGTTGACACCACCTCGCGCGAAGTCATCGGCGCCATGCAAGCCGACCTCGTCCACATCAATCGCCAAACGCAGCGCACCGAACCCGCGCTCGCCTCCTCGTGGAAAGTCTCGCCCGATGGTCGCAAATACACGCTCGCTCTTCGCCGAGACGTCAAATTTTCCGATGGCGCACCTTTCACGGCCGACGACGTCATCTTCACCTTCCAGCTTTATCTCGACGAAGCGCTCAGCTCTCCTCAGCGCGACCTCCTCATCATCGACAACAAGCCCATCATCGTAAAAAAGATCGACACTTACACCGTCGAATTCGATCTCACCAAAGCGTACGGTCCCGGTGAGCGAATCTTCGACAGTCTTGCAATTCTTCCGAAGCATCTGCTCGAGTCCGCGTATCGCGATCACAAAATCGGTGAAATTTGGGGCGTCAACGCAAAACCCGAAGAAATCGCCGGACTCGGCCCCTTCCGCCTCAAAAGCTACGTCGCCGGCCAGCAACTTCTGCTCGAACGCAACCCGAACTACTGGCGCAAAGATTTTCGCGGCACGAGCCTTCCCTATCTCAACGAATTGCTCTTCACCGTCGTCGCCAACGAAGACGCCCAAGTCATCAAGTTCAAGAGCAGTGAAACGCAAATCCTCGAACGCGTCGGCGCCGATAATTTCAATCTGCTGCAAAAAGAGAACTCATCCAAGAGCCAGTGCCTCTACGATGTCGGCCCTGGCCTCGAGTTCGTCTTTCTTCTCCTCAATATGAATTCGCTCGACGCCGCGAAACATGCCGACATCGCCGCCAAGGAACATTGGTTCCGCGAGCTCAAATTCCGCGAAGCCGTCTCTCTCGCCATGGACCGCAAAGGAATGGTCCGCCTCGTCTACGGCGGCCGCGCCACTCCGATTTGGGGCAACGTCAGCCCCGGCAATAAACTCTGGCTCGACGCAAACATCCCGCATCCAGATCGCTCGATCGATCAGGCGAAAACACTCCTTAAATCCGACGGCTTCTCCTGGGACGCCAACGGCGCGCTGCTCGATCCACAAAAACATCCCGTCACGTTCACCGTCATCGTCAGCTCCTCCAACGCCCAGCGCACCAAAATCGCCACCATCGCTCAGGACGATCTAAAACAACTCGGCATCGACGTCAAAGTCGTCCCTCTCGAATTTCGCGCCCTTGTCGATCGCGTCATGAACACGCACGACTACGATGCCGTCCTGATGAATCTCGTCAACGGCGACGTCGATCCGACTCCGGAAATGGGTCTCTGGCGTTACAGCGGAGAAATGCACCTGTGGGATATGGGAGAGAAATCCGCCGCGACTCCGTGGGAAGCCGAACTCGACAAGCTCATGGAATCGCAAATGACGACGACCGACTACGCCACGCGAAAAAAACTCTACGATCGCGTGCAGGAAATCGTCGCTATGAATCTACCTTTGGTTTTCTTGCTGAGCCCAGACATTCTCGTCGGCGCTCAATCCACCATCGGCAATTTTCGCCCTGGGATTCTCGATCCCTACGCGCTTTGGAATATCGACGAACAATTCCTCCGCCCCGCGGGAGCGGCCTGCCACTAGCAATAGAAACAGACCATCACTGTGACCACCACCGCCACAACGACGCTGCTCACCTCCGAAGATCTCGCCAGGATCTCCGCTCTCAGTACGCCCGAAGACCGCCGCAAATTCCTCACCGACCACAAATCTCTCGTGTCCGCCGATGCCGTCGCCGAACTAAACGCCGCCACGATGAAAGAATTCCGCGTCAACACAGCCACCGCGCTCGTTTTGGCCGATACCGCAATTCAGATCGCCAACATCCTCTGCCGTCTCGAGCTCCTCGCCCAAAGCAAGCGCATCAAAGCCCACGTTCTATCCGAACGCGGTGAATACGTCACGGCCATCGCGCTTTACAACGAAGCCGAAACGCTCTTCCACCAAGCCAAAGATCAAGAAGGTGTCGGCCGCACCGTCACCGCCGCGATCCATCCCCACATCATGGTCGGCGACTACGACGGCGCCTTCGCCCTCGCCACCAAAGCGCAAGATATCTTCTCCGAAATGGGCGACAAGCGCCGTCTCGCTCGTCTCGAAAACAACATCGGCAACATCTTTCATCGTCAGGATCGCTTCGAGGAAGCGCTGAAGCATTACGAGTACGCCTACGAGCAGTTGCTGCCCTACGCCGACGCCGAAGAGCTGACGATCTCTCTCAACAACATGTCGATGTGCCTGATCAGCCTCAACGATTTCGCGAAAGCTCTCGCCAGCTACGAGCGCGCGAAATATCTGCTGCTCGATCACGACATCCCGCTCATCCATCTCACCACCGACTACAACATCGCCTACCTTTACTATCTTCGAGGCGACTATCGCCGCGCGATCGAAGGCCTAAAAAGCGCGCGCGTCGTTGGCGACAAGATCGGCGACAAATATCTCGTCGCTCTTTGCTACCTCGATCTTTCCGACATCTACGTCGAACTCAATCTCAGCTCCGAAGTTCACGACATCGCTCATCACGGCTACCAACTCTTCCGCGAGCTCGAAATCGGCTACGAAGCCGCGAAAACGCTCGTGAATCAAGCCATCGCCTTCGGCCAGGAAGGCAAAACCGCGAAATCGCTCGAAACTTTCGGTGAAGCCAAGCACCTTTTCCTCAAAGAAAAAAACGAAGTCTGGCAATGGCTCATCGATCTCTACCAGGCGATCGTCTTGTTTTCCGCCGGCCGCTACTACGAAGCGCGCCATTTCGCTTCAGGCGCCGCGAATTATTTCAACAACACGCTCTTGCGCAACAAAGCCGCAATCTGCCATTTCCTGCTCGCCCAGATCGCAATCCATACCGGCGATCTGACCACCGCGCGCGGCGAATGCCTCACCGGCCTCGACATCGTCAAAAAACTCGACAGCCCGATACTCCAATACCAGGGCCGCTTCCTGCTCGGCCGCATCGATCAAGCTGCCGGCTCGCACGCATCCGCCTATCTTCAATATCAACAGGCCCGTCACAGCCTCGAAAATCTGCGCAGCAATCTCTATCGCGACGAACTCAAAATCTCTTTCATGAAAAATAAGTCCGAGCTCTACGAAAGCATGGTCGAGCTCTGTCTTGATCCCGACTTCGACGAAGGCACCGACGAGGAAGCCTTCAAATACATCGAGCTCGCCAAGTCACGTAATCTCTCTGAACTGATGTTTCAGCGTGGCCACAATGCCCCCGCGCCAAAGCACGGCCAAAGCGAACTCGTCCACAAAATTCGCGAATTGCGCGAGGAATTGAACTGGTATCAACACCGCATCGAACTCGAGCAAATGCGTTCCGCGCAGAATTCCGCCGAAACCGTGGCAACCCTGCGCGAGAAAGCCACCGAAAAAGAAAAAACGCTTCTCGCCGTCCTCCAGGATCTTCCTCAGGGCTCGCCTGAAGCCTCCGCCATCGCTCCCGCAGAGTGCGCCACCATCGCCTCGCTTCAATCTGTTCTGCCCGACGATACAACTCTCCTCGAATACTATTTCGCTGGCGACTACATCGTCGCCGCCGTGGTCACCCAGCGATCGTTCCACATCGCTCACGTCACGACCCTGTCTCGAGTTTCCGAATCGCTCCGTTTCTTCCGCTTCCAGCTCGGCCGCATCCAGCTACAGGCGCACCTCGGGCACGGCGCCGCAAAAGAAATGTACGATTCCACCGTCGGCCACCTGGCCGAACTCCACAAAGAACTCATCGATCCGGTCTCTCAATACATTCACACGCGAAACTTGGTCGTCGTTCCTCACGGGAATTTGCACTACCTCCCGTTCCACGCTCTTCACACTGGCCACGAATTCCTCATCGACCTCCACGATATTTCGTACGCCCCCAGCGCCACGGTTTTCGCGCTCTGCCACCGTCCTCACGAAGCCATTGCCGTAGGCTCCGCAATCTTCGGTGTTCCCGACGAAAAAGCCCCCTTGATCCAGGACGAGGTCAACGCCGTTCATCGCATGATCCCCGATTCCGAGTTATTCCTCGGCGCCGCCGCCACTCATGAAAAACTGATCGAAAAGGGAATCGACAGCCGCGTCATCCACGTAGCCACACACGGCACCTTCCGCCCCGACAATCCCATGTTCTCCGGCATCGCCCTCGGAGACGGCTACCTCCATCTCTACGAGCTCTACCAGATGCGCCTCAACGCCGAACTCCTCGCCTTCAGCGGTTGTGCCACAGGCCTCAACGTCGTCTCCGCGGGCGACGAACTCCTGGGTTTGGTCCGCGGCGCACTTTACGCCGGCGCCCGATCCTTGCTCCTTACCCTCTGGGACGTCAACGACGCCAGCACCCAGAAATTCATGACCGAGTTTTACCGCCGCTTCCAAACCGGTGAAAACAAAGCAACTGCTGCCGCCGACGCCGCCAAAGAGATTCGCAAGGAATACCCCCATCCTTATTACTGGGCGCCCTTTACCATCGTGGGTAAGACTTAGACCTCAATCTGTCCCCGCCCTAATCCGTCCAGGCTGACCTGCCGGGCACAATAGACATAGATACGACGTCTACCCTGTATTTTCTTGGCCAGTCGGGTACTCCTCCTACTGGTACCGAGGGTGCGCGTCGGGAACAGCGAGATTTCCCCCCAGAATCTCGGCGCGCCCCCTTTAATCAAGCCCGAAGCGGCAAGTCCCGGCCGTAAAGGCTCATAAGCGGTGTTATATCAGCACGTTGCAGGGTATTAAAGGCAAGGTGCTTTCGCCCAAAAAAAGTGACGAACCAGTCATTTTCCAGGGCTTTTAACCCAAAGTACCAGTTTGAAACACCCTGTGTACCATTGCTCGGAAGCCCCTGGAGGCCCGAAACTATCCTCGGATCGGGATAGTCCCGGAACTCTCAGAACCCCGAACAAGCCTGATATCAGGTTTGGAGCCCCAACATGAAGAAATCGCTTCTGATTGCGCTCTGTCTCTTCGTTGCCCCCTCTTTTGCCCCTCGCGAGCTGCCGCTCAGACTCAGCTGACGGTGCAGTCCACGCTTGGCCCGGTTGGCATCGATGTCGTCTGCCTTCTCCGCGGCTGCCGGGTCACACAATCTCTCCCCGGCTCGCCTTACAACTATTACGTCGTAACGGCCCCGAGCTCGACCAACGCGAATTTTCTTGCCGGCATTCTCCAAACGGTTCCCGGCATTCTCAATGTCACGATCAATAATTTGGTCGGCCCCAACGGTTTGCTCCTCGGCAATCGCCTGATCGTCCGCACAACCGACTCCAACGGCCTCAAGCGCCAATGCCTACTCTTGAATTGCCAGGTGCTCGCCCCCGTTGATGGCCTTCTCAACTCGCTCTTCGTAGTCGTCGCGCCCAATCTGCTCGATCCGAACCTGTTGCTCGCGATCGTCCGCGCTCTTCCGGGCGTCGTTGACGCCGAGCTCGATCAGGTTGTCACCGTCGTCTCCGGCGGCGCCACGGCCACCGATCCTCCTCCAGCCTTGGTCAACACGACCCCGGTTCAGTATTTCGGCAGCACCGTGTGGGCGGGTTACGTCAATCAGCCTGCCACGCAAATGATTTCTCTCGCGCGAACCCAACAGCAATTCCATCTCACGGGCAGCGGCATCATCGCGGACATCGACACGGGAGTCGATCCCAACCATCCGGTTCTCAAGCCGGTTCTTTTGCAGGGATACGACTTCACGCGCAACCAGGCCGGCGGCAACGAAATGCTCGATCTGCCGGCTGGCACGCCCGTCACCGAAAATCCTTGCGTGAATTGCACGCCGGGCAAGGTGAACCAGCGTTCGATCGCCATGGTCGATCAGCGCAGCATCGCCATGGTCGATAGCCCGGCGCTGGAAGCGTTCGGTCACGGCACGATGGTGGCGGGTGTTCTCCACCTCGTCGCGCCTCAGGCTTCTCTGCTTCCTCTCAAGGCCTTCAAGGCGGACGGCAGCGGCAACCTTTCCGACATCATTCGTGCGGTCTACTTCGCGGCTCAGAACAAAGCCAACGTCGTGAACATGAGCTTCGATCTCCAGAGCCCATCCAGCGAGCTCTCCAAAGCGATCACCTCTGCCGAAGCTCAAGGCGTCGTCTTCGTCGCCTCGTCTGGCAACGACGGCAAAATCGAAATGGTCTATCCCGCGGGCCTTGCCAACGTGATGGGCGTCGCCAGCATTAACCAGGAAAATCAGCGCTCCACCTTCTCCAACTACGGCAACCAGATCGTCTGGATCTCCGCCCCTGGCGAAGCGATCGTCACCACGTATCCCTTCGGTGGCTACGCTGCGGGATGGGGAACTTCTTTCAGCGCTCCGTTCGTCGCCGGCGCCGCCGATCTTTTCGATTTCGCACCGAACTCTTCGACGCAGAACAACGCCAAGCTTTCGCTCTCTCACGCCGATCCGCTCCTCGCAATCGGCATGGGCGTTGGCCGCCTCGACGTCTTCCAGGCGACGAGTTTCTCGCGCCTCCAGCACTAAACCACGGCCATGACTACCGTTTGCGAACTGCCCCCAGCGATAGAGCTCGAGTCGGAACTTCGACCCGAGCTTAAGCCGGAGAATCAAACCCGGCGTGAGAATGCGCTTCTCCGCCGCCAGCAGCTTGAAGTCGAAGGTCTGAAAAATCAGATTCGCGACCTTCACAGCAACTTCGTCTGCTGCCTCAATCAACTTCTCGATCTGCGCGATCTGAATACCGGCCTCCACAGCACGCGTTTGGCGGAGTGGGGACTTCTCGTCGCGCGCAACCTCGGCGTTTCCGAACGCGACTTGTACGAGCTCGAAATGGGCGCGTTGCTTCACGACATCGGCAAGGTCGGCGTTCCCGACAATATTCTCAACAAGCCCGGCCGCCTCACCGACGAAGAATACGAAGTCGTGAAGCGTCATCCGGAATTCGGCTGGACTGTCATCCGTAAACTCAAGGGCCTCGAACAATCCAGCCTTTACGTTTTGCACCATCACGAAAATTTCGACGGCACCGGATATCCTGCCAAGCTCAAGGGCCACGAAACTCCCATCGGAGCGCGCATCGTGTCCGTGATCGACGCGTTCGACGCGATGGTTTCCGCGCGGCCTTATCGCAAAGGCATGCCGATTCAGGAAGCGCTCAAGCGCCTCCACGACGTTGCCGGCAAGCAATTCGATCCTGCGGTCGTCAACAGTTTTACGGAGTTTGCTCAGAAGGAAATGGCTTCGGTCATCGAAGCGGTGGGCGCTTCCGAAAACATGGTTTTCTAGCGCCGAAGGTATTTCGTTCGGTTACTTTTGTGTCTTCGCGTTACTTTCGCTCGATCGCACCGGTCGCATCTTCCAACGCGAGCTCATTCCCCGCATCGATCTTGTGCTTCTTCAACTCTGCAAGCAGTCCTGCGTCCGTCAAATCCAGCGGATGTGAATGCTTCCAGTCGTGATGCGCCACCTTCTTCAGCGCCCGCACAACCTCCGGTGCCCTCACTTCGATCGCTAACTCTCTGCGACTGTCAAAGCTGCCCGGCGCCAGATTGATCGAGCCCACAATCGCTCGCTCGCCGTCTGCCAGCAGCATCTTCCCGTGCAGCTTCAAATGCTTCAGCTTGTGTACTTTGATTCCGACGTCATTCAGGATCCGCAATCCGCCGACGCCTTCCGTCAGTTTCTGCTTCGACAGTTTGTGCGGCGGCCGCGCCATCACGTGCACTTTCACGCCGCGCGTCTTCGCGCGCACCAGCCGCTCGATGATCACCTGATCCTGATAGCGCTCATTCTGCACAAACAAAGTCTTCTTCGCACTGTCGATAAATTTCGCGATGCGCTCGCGCCCGTTGCCGCTGCACCAGATCAACCGATTCCGATCGCCCACTTTGTACGGCTTCCGATTCCAATCGGCTTCAAATCCCGCAATCACTTCCGCCACTTCGCGCTTGTCGTCGGTCACAACCGCGTAGTCGCGCGTCCCCTCCAGATTTTTCAGATCCCAGTTGAGCGACTGCACGAACGCCACGCCGATCATCGATCACCATCGACTTCTCGTGCGTCACATCAAACGCCGGATTGCTGTCGTTGACGTCGACTCCGGCCGCTTTCAGTCTCTTCGCGGTCGCCGAATTCTCGCTTTTCCCGCTGCGCCGCGCCGGATTCAGCATCACCCGCACTTTCACGCCGCGTTTCTTTGCGCGAATGACCGCGTCCATCAGCCCCGCATGTGAAAACAAAAACATCTTCACGCGAATCGACTTCTTCGCTTTGTCGACTGCATCCACAAATGGTTTTGCTGTTTGATCCGGCAGTACGATCAGCTGACGCGGCATTCTTCCCCCGTGATTCGGCCCGCCATATTCTAGCCCTTTACCAGCGCGCTTGGCGTGGGCTGGGCAGCCGCCACCTGCTCATCGAATTGCGTGCGATACAGAGCCGCATAGACGCCGTTGAGCGCCATCAGCTCGTCGTGGCTCCCTTGCTCCGCCAGCACGCCTTGCGTCAGCACGATGATCTTGTCGGCGTCGCGAATGGTGCTCAGCCGGTGCGCGATCGTGATCACCGTTCGTCCTTTCATCAGCCTCGTCAGCGCCTCCATCACCAGCTTTTCCGATTCCGAATCGAGCGCCGCCGTCGGCTCATCCAAAATCAAAATCGGATTGTCGCGAATGATCGCCCGCGCAATGCCGATGCGCTGTCGCTGTCCGCCCGAAAGCGTGTCGCCGCGATCGCCAACGAGCGTGTCGTATCCCTGCGGCATCTGCGCAATAAATCCGTCCGCATTCGCCAGCTTCGCCGCCTCCACAATTTCGTCGCGCGTCGCCGTCCCTTTGCCATACGCGATGTTGTCCGCCACGCTCCCGCGAAACAGCACCGTCTCCTGCAACACATAAGCGATCTGGCTGCGCAAGTCGCGTAGCTTCATGTCGCGCAGATCATGCCCATCGATCGTCACCCGTCCCGAATTCGGATCGTAAAATCTCGGAATCAGGCTCACGATCGTAGACTTGCCGCTTCCCGTCGGCCCAACGACGCCGATCATCTGTCCTGCGCCGATCTTAAAGCTCACATCTTTCAACACGCGAGCATCTTTGTTGTAGCCGAACACGATGTTGTCAAACTCGATGTCGCCCTTGAGCGGCTCCGCATCCATCGCGTCGGCCTTCTCCGGAATCACATCGCTCGCATTCAGAATCGCCTGAATCCGATCGACGCCCACCGCCGTCTGCGCGATCGTGTTCGTCATCGTCGCCAGATCTTTCACCGGCTTGAAAAACTGCGCCAGGTACGAAAGAAAAACCGTCAGCGCGCCCGCGGTCATCGCTCCCTTCAAAATCAGCGACGAACTGCGCCACAAAACAAACGCCGTGCAAAGCGCGACCACCACCGTCACCAGCGGCGACAGCATCGCCTTCACGCGCCGCGCCTTCAGCGACGCATCCACCGTCGCCTTGCTGACCTCGCTCAACTCCTCCTGCTCGAGATCTTGCCGGCCAAACGCCTTGATCACGCGCACCGACTCGAGCCCTTGCTGCACCACCGTCACGATATTGCTTTGCTGCTTCCGCACTTCTTTCTGCGCCTTCTTCACCGCCTTCTTGAAGCGCGAAATAATCACCAGCATGAACGGCGTAATCGCCACCGCGATCAGCGTGAAATCCCAATTCAGAAAAAACATGATCGCCAGCATGCTGAAGATCGTCAGCAGGTCCACGACGATGTCTAGCGTCGAGCCCGACGCGAAGCTCTGAATCGTCTGCACGTCCGCGGTCAGCGTGCTCAGCAACGTGCCCAGGTCATGTTCGCTGTAATAGTTCAGAGAAAGCTGCTGCAGGTGGTCGTACGTTCGCATCCGCAAATCGTTCGCAATGTATTGCCCGACGCTCGCAGTGTAATAATTCGCGATGCCCGAAGCGATCGCCCCGACCACCGCGATCACCACAAGCGCGATCGCCGCCGCCGCGGCAATCTCCATCTTCGTCCCGTGATGAAAAAACGGCTGCCAGCAAATCGCTCAGCCAATGCGGCAACTTGTGCTCGCCCACAACGTTGTCGAGCACAACTTTCAGCGGCCACGGCGCCGCGACAGTCGCTGCCATCTGCAGCACCATCGCAACCAACACCACCGCCAAACTTGCGCGATAAGGCTTGACCAAACTCCAAATCAACGAAAACAAACGTGGCCCCCTTGCGCCCTCCGCAGCCAACGCCGGCCGCTCCGTGGCCCGCAAGCGTTTTTAGTACGCAGCAATTTATTCTTTGCCTTGGTTCGTTGCAACAAGATGTTCGTTCATCCTCTTCGGCTCGAATGACTTACGTTGAGGTTTCAATTTGCTCCGCTAGCGGGCATTTGTTCCTTGGGAATGGGATTCCACGAAGGATTTGGCGTGGGTGATTTGGGGGAGGGTGGGGTCGGCTTGGGGCCAGGACTTTAGGAAGGCGGAGTAGGCGGTGGAGGCGGCGGGGGTGTCGCCGGATTTTTCGGCGGTGAGGGCGAGGCCGTAGAGGGGGAAGCCGGAGTTGGGGCGTTCGGTCAGGGCTTGTTGATAGGCGGCTTTGGCGGCGGGGTAGTCGGAAGCGGAGAGCAGAGCGGCGGCCTGGGTTTCACCGACGGGGCGGATGTAGGCGGGAGGTTCGCGGTAACCGAGATTTTTTTCTTCGCGGGCGGCCTGGGCGTAGAGTTTTTTGGCTTCTTCGATTTGTTTTTTCTCGACGAGGATGCCTGCGCGCAGTTCGAGCGACATGATGGACAAGTTGTTGACGAGAGACTTTGCGGTGGCGTCGGGCATGACCATTTGTTGCTTTTTGTCGTCGTCTTTTTTCTTTTCTTTTTCTTTCGCGGCGTCCTCGTCTTTTACGCGTTCGGAGACGCGCCAGAGTTGCGCGTCGAGAAGCCTTGATGAATCTTCGGCTTGCGCGACGTCATGGGATTCGAGCGCATGCATTCCCGTGGCGAAATCGGTGAGCGATTCGGACAGGAACGTTAGATTCGTGAGAGGCGCAGGCTGCGCGGGTGCGGCCTTCAGCATTTCGAGAGCGTGCGACCAATCGGCGGTGCGGAGAGCGACGGGGAGGCGTGGATCC
This sequence comes from uncultured Acidobacteriota bacterium, assembly GCA_963850795.1. Taxonomy (GTDB): domain Bacteria; phylum Acidobacteriota; class Terriglobia; order Acidiferrales; family UBA7541; genus Acidiferrum. The sequence continues at coordinate 79,186 of CAWKNS010000029.1, forward strand.
AGGCGAGAGATGGAGTCGCGCGACGATTGAATGTAGAGCGTGGCGCGGGATTCGCCGCGGGCGCCTTTGAGCTTGGCAGAGAGTTGCGTGGCGTCGGCAAGGCGGCCTTCTTCCAAAAGGCTGGCGATCGCGTACATGAGGTTGTGGACGTAGTTCCAATCGTCATCAACGCTGACATTTTGGGCCTTCATGTAGGATTCGTCGGCGACGGTCGATGCGGCGAAGGACTTGTCGGCGGTGGCGTATTCGCCCATGCGATAGAAGATGTGGCCGGGCATGTGGACCATGTGGCCGGAAGTGGGCGCGAGGCGGCCGAGAATTTCAGCGCTGTGTTGTGCCTGCTCGGGCTTAGGGCTGGCTTCGACGGCGTGAATCCAGAAATGATTCGCGGCGGAATTTTCTGGTTCTTCTTTCAAAACAGCTTGCAGGATCGCGAGACCTTCGGTCGTTCCTTTTTTCGCTTTGCCGTCATCGTCGTAGCCATCCAACAGCGACCAACCGAGAAGCATCCGTGCATGAGTGTCGCGCGGAGCGCGCTTGACGAGTTTGCGGAGAATTTTGATTTCGTTGGATTCTTCGTCGTCGTTCGATCTCTTGTTTGGATCGCGGGCGGTATTTTCGCCGGCGTCAGCCGCTTCGATGTATAGGCGTTCGTTTTTGGAGGCGTGATTTTTCAGGGCGACGGCTTTTTTCAGGGCTTCGACGGAGTAGGGATCTTCGGAGTTGCGCATCGACAGCGCGAGATAGAGTCCCCAGTAGCACATGGCGCAGTTGGGATCGATACGGATAGCTTGCTGGAAGGCGCGAGCGGATTCGTAGTCCCAAAAATCGTAGTTGAGGTTCAAACCCTGATCGAACCAGGTTTGGGCTTCCGGCGCGGCGGTGATTTTGAGGTGGACGTTGCCGATGCCGGTCAATTTTTCGGGGCAGGGAGTTTGTCGGGTGGGGTTTCGTCGCGGGTGCCCATGGCGTGGCACATGGGTTTTTGGGCGAGGGCGATGGAGGGGAGAAGGGTGAGCGCGACGAGCGCGGCGAGAGCTGAGGCGCGGATTCCCAAAATGGAACGACATGGGGAGTGGGCGGGCATAAGTTCCTCACGATGCGGGAGTTGCTGTGCGGCGAGAGTATAGCGCGTCGATTTCGATCGGTGCTGTTCGAAGAACGGGAGGGTATACCCCCCGGTGTTTTTTGCAAGAGTGTGGAAGTGATTTGTTTTGAGGGGGATGGAGGTGTACGGAAAATGGGAGTGTGCAAGTGAAAGGGAGGAAAGGGGTTACGGGGGGATGTAGTTCGAAAATTTGTGGGTATTTTTCGGCGCCGCGGGATGTGGAGGGAAGAAGAGGCGCCAGAAGCACGAAGGATGGTAGCACGGGATGTTTACTTTGTCAATAGCGTTAATCGAGTTGGTATTCGAATCGGGGATTCGAATGCGCGGGGAAGAAGAAAGAGGAGGGCTCTGCGAGTCGGAGCGGGAGTGCGGACTTGGGGCGCAGCGGTGCTGCGCCCCTACATGATTTACGGCGCGTGAAATCGGCGACCGCAGTTTGGAAGCAATGCTGCTTTGGGCGAACGGATTGGTGTGGGATGAGTTGAGTTAAAACCCCGCGATCTGGGAAGCGATCGCGGGTACAGGGTGGCGCACTGTTTCGAGATGAACGGATCGTGCGCGGATGGAGTTAACGCCGGGCGGAGTGAACCCCGCCCCTACAAACGCGGAAGGAAAGTCGCCTCTGCGAAACCGGGCTTGGGGGAAACAAGGTCCCGCCCGCGCCAATACAGTGCGGGACGTAACGCATTACGATTTTGATGGGAATACTCACATTCAGAGCGCTTCGCGGATTGGTGGTTCCGGTACTGGGGGTGTTGAGTTGGGGAAGATTTGTGGTGATTTAGATTTTTTTTGTGGGGCGGCGCTTACTTTTGTATACAGGCGACGTCCGTCATGGTAAGTTTTGTAAATTCCAGGTCAAAAACTTGTGCCTTAAGGGGTGAGAATCATGAGCCGAAGTGCGTCTCAGCGATTTGACTTGGGATGTGTGTGTCTACGAAATACGAACAACCGATGTGATTTCAAAAGAAACAGCCTGCGATTTAGTTTTCTCTTCTCAATTTTGGCGACGTTATTTGCGTTCAGCAGTTTTGGGCAGCAAGGAACGACGTCGATTCGCGGAACAATTCTAGATAAAACGGGGGCCAGCATCACCGGAGCAACGGTGACGCTGACGAATGTGGAGCAAGCGGTGCAACGCTCGGCGACATCGAGCGACACGGGCGCGTATGAGTTTGTGTCGCTGCCGCCGGGGACGTACGCGATTCGCGTGGAGGCTTCGGGCTTTCGCGCGTACGACCAGAGAAACATTCAGTTGCTGGTGAACAACCCGACGACGTTGAACCTGACGATGCTGGTGGGGTCGTCCACGGAAACAGTAGAGGTGTCGGCGCAGTCGGAGACGATCAATACGACGGATGCGTCGCTGGGCGTGGCGTTCGGCGAGAACCAGGTGAAGCAGTTGCCGCTGGAAAGCCGGAACGTGGGCGAATTGCTGTCGCTGCAAGCGGGCGTGGTTTATACGGGGAGCAATCCGTCGATCACGCAGGGCGAGAGGGACACGGATACACGCAGCGGAGCGGTGAACGGAGCGCGCAGCGACCAGAGCAACGTGACGCTGGACGGCGTGCCGGTGAATCCGAAGGGCGGGTATGCGTTTCAGTCGGTGTTGCCGGTGACGCTGGACTCGGTGGAAGAGTTCCGCGTGACGACGAGCAATGCGGAGGCGGATGCGGGAAGCGCGGGCGGCGCGCAAGTGGCGCTGGTGACGAAGAGCGGATCAAACACGCTGCATGGCTCGGTGTACGAGTACAACCGCAATTCGTTCGTAAGCGCGAACGATTATTTTCTGAAACAGTCGGAATTGCAGAGCGGGCAGCCAAACCAGCCGCAATTTTTGAACCGGAACATTTTCGGCGGCTCGGCGGGCGGGCCGATCAAGAAGGACCGGCTGTTCCTGTTCGCGAACTATGAGGCGTATCGCGATGCGGAGCAGCAGAGCGTGCTGCGGATCGTGCCGACGGCGGCGTTGCGCGATGGCGTGGTGCAGTACGTGTGCGACTCGGGCGCGAACTGCCCGGGGAATACGGTGACGGGCATCAGCGGCGCGAGCTACTCGGCGGGGCCGGGAAATAATGTGCTGTCGCCGTCGCAACTGACAGCAATGGATCCGGCGGGAGCGTTGCCGGGATATACGGGGCCGGTTGGACCTGATCCGGCAGTCGTGAAGTATTTCAACAGCTATCCCGATGCCAAACGATTTCAGCCAAGGCGACGGATTCAACACCGCGGGATACCGGTTCGCGGCACCGACTCAGAACACGAAGAACTGGTACATCGCGAAGATGGATTACAACATCACGAAGGACGGAAAGCAGCGTGTGTCATTGACCGGGTCGATGGCGACTGAAAATCAAGCGAATGCGCCATATTTGCCGACGCAAGCGCCGGACGACGGACCTCGTGAATTACAGCAAAGGGTTGATCGCAAATTACACGGCGACCATCAAGAGCACGCTGATCAACAGCTTCCGTTATGGATTTATTCGAGAAAGCATCGGGACGATCGGAAATACGGATCAGACGTGGAACACATTCCGGGGAGTTGGTCCGGGTCTTGGCATCGACGTTGAATTATTCGAAGCGAATTTCAGCGTCCGATCAACACGTTCTGGGACGACCTGAACTGGACGCACGGAAAGCACAGCTTGCAGTTTGGGTTTCAGACGTCGCTGATTCGAAATCCGACGCAGAGCACGACGAGCTCGTTCAGCAACGGATATACGAACGCGCAGTGGCTGAACACGTCGGGATTGGCGGGGCGCGATTCGTCGCCGCTGAATCCGGCGAACAACGGATTCCCGGCGGTGAATTTCAACGGGTTCGGGACGAACTACGACAACGCGGTGACGGCGCTGCTGGGAATGGACGTGGAAGTGAATGCGCAATACAACTACGCGCGCGACGGAAGCGTATTGGCGCAGGGAGCGCCGGTGGTGCGGCGTTACGCGGAAGATGGATATCGAGATGTACGTGCAGGATGTGTGGAAGGTGAAGCCGAGCCTGACGATGACGATGGGGCTGCGGTATTCGCTTTTCTCGCCGCCGTGGGAGACGAATGGACTGGAAGTGACGCCGACGGAAAGCCTGAACACGTGGTTCAACGGGCGCGGAGTCGGGATGAACAATGGTGTGCCGTCGATCGATGCGCCGCCGGTGGCGTTTAATTTTTCGGGACCGGCGAACGGCGGAACGACGGGATATTACAACTGGGACTGGAAGGATCTGGGGCCGCGGCTGGCAGTGGCGTGGTCGCCGGGATTCAGCGGGGGGCTGCTGCGCGAGTTTGTTTGGCGGACCGGGGAAGAGCAGCATCCGCGCGGGATTCGGAATCGTGTACGACCGGATCGGCGAAGGATTGCTGGATACATTTGATTCGAACGGTGCGTTCGGATTGTCGAGCGCGATTCAGAACGCGGCGGGGCAGGAGTCGGTGGCGTGCACGCCGCGCATCACGAATCTGAACGTGTTGCCGACAGTGGACAATTGCGGGAGTCCGATTCTGGTGCCGGCGCCGGCGGCGAATTATCCGGCTCCGTTCCCGAGCAATCCAGCGCCGGGCAGCGAAGCGATTACGTGGGGACTTGGATAGCAATATCAAGACGCCGTATTCGTACACGCTGGATTTGTCGGTGCAGAGAGAGCTTGGGCACGGGTTCACGTTCCAAGTTGCGTACGTCGGAAGGCTCGCGCATCGATTGCTGGCGCAAGAAGATCTGGCGATGCCGCTCGATCCGTATGACAAGGCGGCGGGGATGGATTATTTCACGGCGGCGACGGCGCTGGCGAAGTTGTATCGGGCCGGCGTGACGACGAATACGTTTAAGCCGAGCATGGTGTCGGCGGGTGTGCAGAAGTATTGGTCGGACATCACGCAGCCGGTGGCGCCGGGAGGATCGTACTCGATCGGCGCGAACAGCCCATATGGAAGCTGCGCATCGGGCGGATTAAACGGGACGACGAATCCGACGGTGCTGGCGTTCGATTTGTTGTGCGCCAATTCGCTGAACGAGTCGCTGTCGATCGAAGAGATGGATGTCAGCGGCGTGCCGGATGCGAGCATCGGGGGGCAGAACTATTTCTATCACCTGGGAAATTACACGGGACCGAACGTGTTCTACAGCCCGCAGTACACGTCGCTGTATGGTTTGCGAACGGTGACGAACGCGAACTACAACGCGATGGAAGTGACGCTGCAACACAAGATGACGCACGGCATCCAGTTTGATTTCAACTATACGTACGGGAAGTCGATCGACTTTTCGTCGGATGCGGAACGCGTCGGATCGTGGGGCGGGTTGGGCGGACAGATCATCAATTCGTGGGATCCGGCGGCGGCACGAGCGGTGTCGGATTTCGACTTGAGGCATCAGTTCAATACCAACTTCATCGTCGAGTTGCCGTTTGGGCGGAATAAGTGGATCGCGCACGATGCGAACCGGTTGGTCGATGCGGTGGTCGGCGGATGGCAGCTTTCGGGGCTGGCGCGATGGACGAGCGGCTTCCCGGTGACGGTGGACAACGGCGGACAGTATCCGACGAACTACCAACTGGAAGGACACGCGGATCACGATCGGGCCGGTGCAGACGGGGACTTACTACACTGGGCCGAACAACAACGGCGTTGGGAGTACGGCGCCGAATTTGTTTGCGAACGGGATCGATGCGGCGAACAGCTTCGGGTATGGCTTCCCTGGAGAAACGGGCGGGCGGAATCAATTGCGCGGACCGGGATTCTTTGGGGTCGATCTGGGACTGGCGAAGCGGTGGAAGATGCCGTGGAGCGAGAACCACAGCCTGCAATTCCGATGGGAAGTGTTCAACGTGACGAACTCGGTGCGGTTCGATGTGCAGTCGGCGAACGCGTACGAGGGAGGGAGTTTGGCGAATGGGAATTCGGCGAACTTCGGGAATTTCAGCGGGACGTTGACGAATCCGCGGATTATGCAGTTTGCGTTGAGGTATGAGTTTTAGCGGAATAACTTCTGACGACCGAAAGCGCCGCGAGAGTTGGGCTGAGTTTGGCCTGGCTTTGCGGCGCTTTTGTGTTTGTGCGGCGATGACGGACTAAATTTGGGAGGGCTACGTCTGAGATCCTTCGCTGCGCTCAGGATGACACGCACCTTGGCCACTGCATCGTTCTTATTGGTGGGCGGGCGGGAGGAAAGCGGGGGCGTTTTCTTGGGCCCAATCGCGGAAGGAGTAAGGTGCGCGGCCGAGGAGGTCGGCGACGGTGGTGGTGACGTAGGCGGGTTGGCCGAGGGCGGCGGTCCATGCGTTGAGGAGCATGTTTAACACGGGCGAGGGGAACGGAGGGATGGAGAGCGCGGCGGGCTTGGTCGGCGGTGAGGTCTTCGTAGCGGAGCGGGCGGTGGATGGTGTCGGCGATGATTTGGAGTTGTTGGAGTTGGGTGAGGGATTCGGGGCCGGTGATGACGTAGTTTTTGGCGGCGTGGGATTGCGGCGTTTGGATCGGTGAGGACGTGGGCGGCTACGGCGGCGATGTCGCGCGTGTCGATGGGGGCGGTGGGGGCTTGGAGGAGCGGCCAGCGGATGGGTTCGTTGTTGCGGAAGGCGGGGCCCCACCAGGCGATGCAGTTGTCCGCGAACATGCCGGGGCGGATGAAGGTCGATTGGAGTGAGGTGGATTCGATGTGGCGCTCGATGGAGGAGAGCATGGCGCTCATGGCGTTGGGTTGCTGGAAGAAAGGGTGAGGAGTTTGGTGGGGGGCGGTGAGGAAGACGAGGCGGCTTGTGTTTTGTGCGATGCGGTCGATGACGGCGGGAGCGGTGGCGGGCGGGGCGGTCCAGACGAGGAAGACGGCGTCGGTGTTTTTTAGGGCGGGGTCGAGGGAGTCGGGGATGGTGAGGTCGCCGGGGAATTTTTCGACTTGCGGGTGGGAAATTGATGCGGTCTGGATTTCGAGAGAAGACGCGGATTTTGTGTTGTGCTGGTGTCGAGGAGTTCGGAGACGACGTTGAAGCCGACGGTGCCGGTGGCGCCGATGATTAGGATTTTTGGCATGTGATTGGACGCAACAGTTACGAGCATGATGGCTATTGTGTGGGAGCAGTTTCGAGTGTGCTTATTCGAGCGTCTGTGTGGCGGCTGAGCCGACAAGAAAGCGTTGCGAGGCTTCGGGAGCGTTTGGCGGCAAGACGCTGCGGCCGGGAGGAGTGCAAGCCCCTCCCCTACAAACGGAACGAGAGAGCGATTTGGTACGCTATCGGTGAGTTAGTGGTTGGATGGTGGCGTTGGTGAGGTTGGGGTCGTCGAAGTCGGTGGATTCGCCGGCGGCTTTGTTGGCGACGGGGAGGAGGCGGGCGGCGAGGGGCTTTTTCCATTTGAAGGCAAGGGAGGCCATGTCGCCGATGATGAGGTCGAGCTGCTGCTCGGTGGTGTCGCCGGGGAGAGGCACGGTGTCGAGGCCGGTGCCGCAGACGGCGCTGTAGGCGAGGAGGCCGTCGATGGAGATGTTGCCTTCGCTCCAGCGCTGTGCGAGGCGGTCGTCTTCGAGGATCGGAACCATGAGGCCGTTGTAACCCGTGCGCTTCACGTGAATGTCGCGGATGGCGGCGGTGACGGTGGCGGCTGCGGTAAGCGTGCCGGAGGAGCCGAAGGGTTGCTGCGTGAGTTCTTCGAGGGCGGCGCCGATGGAGATGTTTTTCACGGGCGCAGGGGAAAGATCCATGCCGACGTAGGCCCAGCCCATGTCGCGATCGATGCGCTGCGCGATGCCTTCGATGTCGAAGGCGGATTTGGCGAGTGTGTCGGTGAGTTTTTGGCGGGCGGCGTTGAGGTCTTGGGAATTTTGGAAGACGGAGTAAACGGTGTTGGCGGATTCGAGCGCGATGGCGAACTGGTGGCCGAAGCCGGAGACGTAGGCGGCGGGGAAAAATGGAGTGAGCGGCTGGACCATGGCAATGGCGGCGAAATGGAAATTGGCCTGGCTGCGGTCGGTGTCTTCGAGGCGCTTGATGACGCGGGCGGCGGCGCCGACGGCGCGCCAGCGGACTCCGTCGTCGCCGGCGACGACGAGGCTGCCGTTGAGGGATTTTGTGCCGGCGAGGATTTCGGCGAGTGATGTCGGCTTGCGATTCGGGGTCGTTGGCGTTGAGCATTGCGGGGCCGATGCTGGCGGCAAAGTTTTGCTGGGTGGCGAGAGCTTCGTAGTTGCGGAAGAATTCGACGGTTTGTTCGGTGGAGAGGCCTTTGGTGTATTCGGAGAAAGGCTGGGTGGCGATGCGGACGCCTTGGACGGTGTAGCCGCGGGATTCGAGGAGGGTGCGGGCGTACTTGAGCATTTTCATCGCGTCGGCGATTTGTTGTTGGTATTTGGAGCGGTCGAGGTTGACGAAGGCGGTGATGGCGCGGATTTGGGGGCGGGCGGGATCTTTGGCGGGGGCGGTTGTGGTGGTGGCGCGTTGTTGGGCAGGCGCGGCGGAAGAGAAGAAGATTAGAGCGATCAGAATTAGAAGGGCGCGAAATTTTTGTTGGGACATTTTGGGCTGGCTCCTGCGAATGGGAAAAGATACATCGGGTTGGCGGGAGGCGGAAGGGAAAAACGGAGGATGGCGGTTGAGTTGGGTGGTGAGGGATGGGAAAAACCGCACCCTTTTAAAACCAAAAAAGGTGCGGCACCCAGATGCCGAAAACCTGAAGAACGAAAAACCGGGCTGTGGTCGTGTCGACGGCTGGGCAAGCTGGGGCGCAGCAGTGCTGCGCCCGTACACGAGCCTGCCTTGGCGGAAATCGCGGCGAGAGTCTTTGGCTAGACGAAGGCGGCGATGCCGGTGATTTTTTCGCCGATGACGAGTTTGTGGATGTCGTTGGTGCCTTCGTAGGTGTAGACGGACTCGAGGTTGTTCATGTGGCGCATGATGCAGTAGTCGTCGACGATGCCGTTGGCGCCGAGGATGTCGCGGGATTTGCGTGCGGTTTCGAGGGCGATGCCGACATTGTTCATTTTGAGCATCGAGATGTGGCTGTGATCGACTTTGCCTTGATCTTTGAGGCGACCGACGTGGAGGGCGAGGAGCTGGCCTTTCACGATTTCGGTGATCATCCAGGCGAGTTTTTCCTGAACCAATTGATGGGCGGCGATGGGCTTGTTGGCGAACTGCTTGCGCGTTTTTGCGTATTGCAGCGCGGTGTCGTAGCAGGCCATGGCGGCTCCGAGAGCGCCCCAGCCGATGCCGTAGCGAGCTTGATTGAGGCACCCGAGCGGGCCTTTTAGGCCGACGACGCCGGGAAGCAAGTTTTCTTCGGGGATTTCGCAGTCGGTGAAGGAGAGGCCGGAAGTCACGGAAGCGCGCAGCGACCACTTGCCGTGGACGTCCCACGCTTTGAAGCCGGGTGTGCCTTTTTCGACGAGGAAGCCGCGGACTTTTTCGTCTTCACACTTCGCCCAAATGACGGCGACGTCGGCGATGGAGCCGCTAGTGATCCACATTTTTTCGCCGTTGAGGACGTACTTATTTCCCTTTTTCACGGCGCGGGTCAACATGCCGCCGGGATTCGAACCGAATTGCGGTTCGGTGAGGCCGAAGCAGCCGATGGCTTTGCCTTGTGCGAGAAGCGGGAGCCATTTGTCTTTTTGCGCATCGTTGCCGTAGGCGTAGATCGGATACATGACGAGCGCGCTTTGGACGGAGACGAAGCTGCGGAGGCCGGAGTCGCCGCGCTCGAGTTCCTGGGTGACGAGGCCGTAGGCAACGTTGGACATGCCGGCGCAACCGTAGCCGTGGAGGCTGGCGCCGAAGAAGCCGAGTTCGCCGAGCTGCGGGACGAGATGCTTGGGGAATGTGCCTTCGCGGCTGTGCTTTTCGATGATGGGGATGACTTCGGCTTCGACGAATTGGCGCGCGGATTGGCGCGCGAGTTTTTCTTCGTCGTTAAGGAGTGAATCGAAGTCGATGTAATCGACGCCGTTGTAGGCGGGCATAGGATCTCCTGGTCGTTCTTAAAGCCGGGCCGCGCAAGACGAGGACGACATTTGTGTGCCGTCGGACGTTATCGGTGCTGACGCGATTTGCAGTGCGCGGGATGTAGAGGCTGCGTTTCGGGTCCGAAAACTGGAACGTGCGGAGATATTGTAGCAACCGGGCGGAAGAGCGGGCAACCGAGTGGACGAACTTTCCATTTTGGAAAGTCCTAATGGAGACGGGGTCAGTTCGGTACGGTGACAAAATTTGTAGCGAATGTTGAGAGTTTTCCCACACGACTCGAAAGAGCGAAATCACTGAAAAGACGGTGGATGTGACCTGGCGAGAGGTGCCGGGTTCGGCGTCGTTCATGCAGGCACCGATGCGCGAGGAGGAGTGTGCGAATCGGCATGAGGAGCGGCGAGGTTCTTGGCAACAATGACGGCCCTGGTGATGTGCGCGGGTGTGCGTGGGCAAGGCACGCAGGATGTGAAGGGGAAGTCGCAAGACTTCGCGAACGCGAGCCTGGAAGACTTGATGAAGGTGGAGGTGACGTCGGTCTCGAAGAAAGAGCAGACGCTGTCGCGAACGGCGGCAGCGGTGTTTGTGATCACGCAGGAGGATATCGAGAGATCGGGTGCGACGAATATTCCGGATTTGCTACGCATGGTGCCGGGAATGGATGTGGCGCGGATCAATGCGAATACCTGGGCGGTGAGCGCGCGCGGGTTGAATGGGCAGTTCAGCAATGAGCTGCTGGTGCTCATCGACGGACGAAACGTTTACTCGCCGACGTTCGGTGGGGTGTTTTGGGACACGCTGGATTTGCCGCTGGAAAACATCGAGCGGATCGAGGTGATACGCGGACCGGGCGCGACGGTGTGGGGCGAAAACGCGGTGAATGGTGTAGTGAGCATCATCCAGAAAAGAGCGGGCGATTCGAAGGGCGTACTGGTGAGCGCGGGAGGCGGGACTACCGACGCGGGATTCGCGACGGTGCAGTACGGGGATTCGATCAAGGGAAAAGTCGATTACCGGGTGTACGTCAAATATTTCGACGTTCGAGATACGAAATTCGAGGGTGGCGGCGATGGCGGAGATGGATGGCATGTGCTGCGCAGCGGATTTCGAATGGACACGGCACTGAGTGATCGGGACTCGCTGGTGGTGGAAGGAGACATGTATACGGGACGCGAAGGCGATCCGACGTACACCCTGCCGTCGATCCTGGCGCCCGGGCTGGTGCCCATCGAACTATTCATGAACGTCAGCGGCGGATCCATGGAGTCGATCTGGAGACACACGCAATCGAGCCGATCGGACTTCATGCTTACGGGAACGTACGACACGTACGAACGCGGCGACCTGCTGAGCGATCATCGAAAAACTGGGAGCCTCGATTTCCGGCAGCACTATCAACTGAGCGAACGTCAGGAATTGGTGTGGGGCGCGACGTATCGCTACACGTCGGGTGAATCGAGAGGCGGGAACTGGTTGTCGTTGGTGCCGCCGAATCAGACGGAAAACATGTTCAGCATTTTTGTGCAGGACGAGATCGCGGCGATCCGGGACAAGTTGTATGTGACGGTGGGAAGCAAGTTTGAGAACAACACGTATTCGGGATTTGCGGCGATGCCGACGGCGCGGGCGCTGTATCAAGTAAACCGACGGCAGACGGTATGGGCGGCGGTGTCGCGGGCGGTGCGATCGCCTGCGGAGACGGACACGTCGCTACGGACGAATGTGGGAGCGACAACGCTGCCTGACGGAAGCGTGGCGGCGGTCAGCGGATTCGGAAATCCACATATCAAGGATGAAGGGCTAGTGGCGTACGAAGCAGGCTACCGGACGATGATTACACCGCGGGCGTCGCTCGATCTTGCCGCGTACTACAGCGATTACGACAACCAAAATACGGATGAGCCAGAACCAGTGTTTACGGAGACGGAACCTCCGCCGGCGCATCTGGTGCTGCCCTCGGTCGGGGAAAACCTGAGCCATGGAGAAGCACACGGTGCAGAGGCTTGGTTGAAATGGAAAGTGAGCGATCGCTGGACGCTGGACTGGAGCTACGACTGCGAACGAATTCACATACACCGAGAACCGGCGAGCCAGGACTTTTCGAGCGGGCCGGATACAGAGGGAAGCACGCCGCATCAGCAAGCGCGGCTTCAGTCGAGCGCGAATCTGACACGCGGGCTCTCGTGGAATTTGTCTGCAGATTTCACCGACCGGTTGGAGTGGCAGGGCGTGCCGTCGTACACGCGGGTCGATACGAACTTGATCTGGAAGATCCGGGACAACGTGAGGATCGGGATCTATGGGCAGAACTTATTGCACGACCGGCACCTTGAATTTTCCGATCCGGACGAAAGTTCGACGAGATCGGCGTTGGTGCGGCGGAGTGTGTACGCGAAATTGACGTGGCGATTCTAGATTTTTGCAGCGGGTTTGCGGCGGACTTGTGTCGGAGTGGCGGAGTTCGATGAGGCAAGGCGAGGCGGGGGCTCGGAAAGGAGCGGGCCACGGTGTCGCGAACGCGGCGCGGCGAAAGCATTGGTGTGAAGTGGGACGCCGATGCAGTGCGATTGTAGCCGCGATCGGCGTATTTTTCGCAGCGGGGGTTTGTGGATGGCCGTGGAGAACGAGCGCGAGCACCCCACTCGAGTATGAGGTGAAGGCGGCATTTCTATTTCGCTTTGCGCAATTCGTGGAGTGGCCGGCGAATACGTTCAAGGAGGCGAGCGAACCGTTCACTTACTGCACGATCGGCGACGATCCCTTTCAAGGCGCACTGGAGCGGACGCTAAATGGGAAAACGATCGGGCAGCGGCCGTTGCGCGTGGCGCATTTGAGCGGAACGGGAAAGATCGGCGAATGCCAGGTCTTGTTCGTAGGCGGACCGGGGGACAAGAAGCGAATCGAAGAAACATTGGCGAGTGCGGGCAACTTGCCGATTTTGACCGTGGGTGAGGCGGACCAGTTCGCGGAGGACGGCGGCACCATCGGGTTCTGTACAGAAGACAACAAGATTCGATTCGATGTGAATTTGGAGGCGGCGGGAAAAGCGGGGCTGAAGATCAGTGCGAAATTGCTGGCACTGGCGAAAACGGTGCTGGGAGTTCCGAAGGGAACCTAAGATGGCGAGCGAACGACGTTCATCGATTCAACGCAAGCTGACGTTTGTGATCTTGACGACAAGCCTGCTGGGACTGAGCCTGGCCTGTTTGTGCTCGGAGATTTACGAGCGCGGGAGCTTTCGCAGCGCGATCGCAAGCCAACTGACGGCACTAGCCGGAACGTTGGGAGCGAACACAACGGCGTCGCTGGCGTTCAGCGACAAGCAGTCGGCGTTGGACATTTTGAAGGCGCTAAATGCAGAGCCGCACGTCGTGACCGGCTGTTTGTACGACAAGAAGCGGCAATTTTTTGCGGCGTATCAGAGAAGCGGTGTGACAGATCGGTGCAGCGCGAAGCTTGCGGACGGCGAGGAAGAGCAATTTGGGTCGGATTCGGTGACCGTGTACCGGGCGATCTCCTTGGGGAACGAGCCGGTGGGATGGATTTCGATCACATCAGATCTCGGAGCACTGCAGGTGAAGATCGGCGGTATACGCAGATTTCGGTGGCGGTGATCATTGTTTCGGTACTGGCGACCTACCTGGTTTCGTCGCGCCTGATTCGGCTCATCATCAAGCCGGTGATGGAGCTGGCGGAAACGGCGAACCGCGTCACCAAGCAGGAGGACTACGCTTTGCGCGGCGCGGTGCAGAGCGACGATGAAATCGGAGAGTTGGTCGAAGCATTCAACAAGATGCTCGATCGCATTCAGGAGCGCGATGTGGCGCTGCAGGGCTCAAATAATCAACTGGAGACACGCGTCGCGGATCGGACACGGCAATTGCAATCGGAGATCGACGATCGATTGCTGGCGGAAGAGACTTTGTCGGAAGAACGACGAATGTTGCGCGCGCTGATCGACAACGTTCCGGACTACATGTACGTGAAGGACGCGCGGAGTTGCTTTGTGGTGGCGAATGCGTCGCTGGCGGAGTCGCTGGGAGTCACTTCGCCCGCGGACTTGCTGGGGAAGACGGATTTTGATTTTTATCCAAAGCCACTGGCGAGCCAATACTACAACGACGAGCAGAACGTGTTTCGAAGCAAGAAAACCTTGCTAGAGCATGAGGAGGAGTCGCTGGACAGCAACGGAAACCCGATTGTGTTGTTGACGACCAAGGTACCGCTGCTCGACAAGAACGGGCAAGTGACCGGAATCGCGGGCGTAGGGCGGGATATTACGGAGCGGCAGCGCGTCGAGCGTGAGATGCAGCGAGCGAAGGAGGCTGCGGAAGCCGGCGAGCAGGGCGAAGAGCGAATTTCTGGCCAACATGAGCCACGAGATTCGAACGCCGTTGAACGGCGTGATGGGGATGACCGACCTGGCGCTCGATACGGAGCTGACACGGGAGCAGCGGGAATATCTCGATACGGTGAAAAGCTCCTCGGATGCGCTGCTGACGGTGATCAACGACATTCTGGATTTTTCGAAGATCGAGGCGGGGAAGATCGATCTGGAGTCGGTGGATTTCAATTTGCGGGATAGTTTGGAATCGACGCTGAAGACGGTGGCGTTGCGCGCGGACGAAAAAGGATTGGAACTTTTGTGCGAGGTTGCGCCAGAGGTGCCGGAGGTTGTGTGCGGGGATTCGACGCGGCTGCGGCAAGTGATCATCAATCTGGTGGGGAATGGGATCAAGTTCACGGAGGCGGGAGAGATTGCGGTACGAGTGCAGAAGGAAACGGGGGATGCGAGTCATTGCGTGCTGCGATTTACGGTGTCGGATACCGGAGTGGGAATTCCGGAAGAGAAGCGCGAGCTGATTTTTGCGCCGTTTTCGCAGGCGGATAGTTCGACGACGCGGAAATATGGCGGGACGGGGCTTGGGCTGACGATTTCGACGCGGCTTGTGGAAATGATGGGCGGGAAAATGTGGGTGGAGAGCGAGGTCGGGCGCGGGAGCCAGTTTCACTTCACGGCGCGGCTTGGACTGTCGGATGCGAAAGAGATCAAAATCGGGTCGATCGCGCCGCCGGAAATTTTGCGTGGGGCGCGCGTGTTGATCGTGGACGACAACCGGACGAACCGGCGGATTCTGGAAGGGATGCTGAGCCGGTGGGAAATGATTTCGGTGTCGGTGGAAGAGGGCCAACAGGCGCTGGATGCGCTTTCGGGCGCGCGCGCAGCGGGGCAACCGTTCTCGCTGGTTCTGACCGACATGCACATGCCGAAAATGGATGGGTTCACGCTGGTAGAACAGATTCGAAAGCGGCCGGAACTGGCGACGGCGACGATCATGATGTTGACTTCGGCGGGGCATCGCGGTGACGCGGCGCGATGTCAGGAGCTGGGCGTCGCGGCGTATTTGCTGAAGCCGATCCGGCAGTCGGAATTGCGCGAGGCGATCGCGCGGGTGCTCGGCGCGCATGCGCAGAATGGCGCGATCCCACTGATCACGCGGTATTCGTTGCACGACGGGCGCGATCCCGCGGCGTCGCTGCATGTGTTGCTGGCCGAGGACAACGCGGTGAATCAGCGGCTGGCGGTGCGGCTGCTGGAAAAGCGCGGGCATCGGGTCACGGTTGCGGGGAACGGAGCGGAAGCGCTCACCGCGATGGGAAAACAGGATTTCGATCTTGTCTTCATGGATGTGCAGATGCCCGAAATGGATGGGCTCGAGGCGACGGCGGTGATTCGCGGGAAGGAAAAAATCACGAGGAAGCACCAGCCGATCATCGCTCTGACGGCACATGCGATGAAAGGCGATCGCGAGAAATGCATCACGGCCGGGATGGACGGATATTTAACGAAGCCGATTCGGCCGCAGGAGCTGGATGATGTGTTGGAGGATTATATTGGCGCGGCGAACGGGGTTGGCGGCCCAAACGGAGATGGCGGAGCAGCAGAAATAATAGTCGAACTCGTTTGGCGGCCTTGGCTTGACGTGTGCGGCTTGTGCGGCGAAACTCGAAATGCGACGAATAAATTCGACGACGGGCACGCCATTTTACCTACGAGATGACCACGAAAAAAAAGAAACGAAGTGCCACGAAGAAATCGCGCAAGTCTGTGCGGAATTCGAAATTCAAGCTGCATCCGAAGATCTTGATTTTCGATATCGATGGGGTATTGATCGATGTGCGTGCGACGTATTGGCGCTCCGCGATCGAAACCGTGCGGCATTTGAGCGGGAAGCGCGTGACTTACGCCGATCTGCACAAATGGAAGGCGAAGCCGGGGCACAACGACGACTGGCGAATGACGGCGAACTGGGTGACTGCGCTCGGCAAACCGACATCCTATGATGAGGCGCGTGCGGCGTTCGAAAAGTTTTATTGGGGGACGGACGAGCGGCGCGGGAACGTGCACAACGAGAAGTTTGTGATCACGGCGAAACAGATCGAGCGGTGGTCTAAGAAATACGAGCTGCACCTGTTTACGGGGCGCACGCGCAGGGAATATGCGTTTACGTTCGATAAGTGGCCGCATTCGAAGCATTTTCGGACGGTCGTAACGATGGACGACGTCAAGAACGGGAAGCCGGCGCCGGATGGCTTGGTGAAGATTTTGGCTGGGCGAGACCCGTCCACGGCGGTCTATGTCGGCGACAATATTGATGATGCGCTGGCGGCGCGGGATGCGAAGGTGCCGTTCATGGCGATTTTGCCGAAGGGCGCGCACGGGTATCGAGAGCGGTTGGCGAATTTTCGGAAGCTGGGGGCGCTGGGGATTTTGACTCGAGCCAGCGAGTTGAACGCGTGGATCGGCAATTAGGCTGGGCGAGTAGGGCCCCCGGGCGGCGTGGCTGCGGGTTCGAGGGGAACTCCGGCGGGTTGATTCGGGAACGAGAGATAAGAGGTAAGAGTCCTGTGGAATTCCAAAATGGGAATTTGAAATGTCGGGCCCTGATCAAGGCGTCATTAATTGCCCTGTTTTCAGTAGTTTGTGCTGGATCTGTCCAAGGGCAGGCGCCTCCGGGACCGATGACGTTGCCACCGCCGAAGGATGCGCCGGCGGCTATTACTCGCCCTGCGCCGCAGAAATCGGCGTTGCAGCCTAGAACGGCGATTTTCGGGGAATGGAAGTTCAATAAGGATGACAGCGACGACCCCACAAGGAAAATGCAGGAGGCTCAGCAGGATCGGAGTCAGGGCAACGGAGGGTACGGCGGCGGCGGACCGCGGCTCGGCTACCCGGGGGGAGGGATGGGCGGCGGTGGGCGCCGGATGGGGCAGCAGGGGATGAGCGACGATGAGCGACAGAAAATGCAGGAGTTACTGAATCCGGCGAATCGTTTGACGGTCGCGGACTTGACCGACCGGGGCGAAGTCGATCTGACCGACGATCTGCAGAGAAAGCTGACGCTGATCACCGACGGGCGCAAGCCACAGAAATCAAAGGACGCCAATAATCAAGAGGTTGCGGCGCGTTGGAGCGGAAAGCAGCTTGCGACGGATGAGAAGGGCCCCCACGGGAAGATGAGCCGGACGTATGAGTTGTCATATGACGGGACTCAGCTTTACGAGACGCTCCATATGACGATGGGGCGGCGCGACACAACGTTTCTGATTCGCTATGTTTACGATGCTTATGGGCCGCCACCTGCGGCTGCGGGAAGCGCGCCACCGGCAGCTGCTGCGGATCCTGCGCCGACCGGCACCGCGCCAAAACAGTAATTGGCCGAAAAACCTGGCTGAAAGCGCGACCCGCGGAACACGCCAAATTGGCGCTTAATTTCGAGCGGAAATCAGGGTTAACGGTATGACTTCTACGCACGAAAACGTTTCCGCTCGAATTGACTGCGCGACGCGCCGGATGCTATAAAATTATTGTCATTCGCGGGGCGCTTCAAGGCCACCGAGCGCTCTGGTTCCCGGGTCGAGCGCACCGGGCGGCTGCCAATCCTGAGGTTCAGGCGAAACAAGCTAAATGCAAGCAATTGTTCACCAACTTGGCGAACTCTTCCTTCAGGCTGTGCCTACAGTCGTGATCGTTCTCGTTTTCTACATCGTCATGCGCGTGCTGTTTTTCGTGCCGCTGATGAAGGTAATGGACGAACGCGCGGCGCGGACGGTTGGTGCGCGTAAAGCCGCCGAAGCGGCACAAGTCGCCGCTGCCGAAAAGGTGAAGCAGTATCAGGACGCGCTGAAGCAAGCTCGTGCCAAGGTTTACGCGGAGCAGGAAGATGCGCGCAAGAAGCTGTTGAACGATCGCGCGGAATCGCTGAAGCAAGCGCGCGGTAAGGCCGCAGGCCATGTCGCCAGCGCGAAAGAACGCGTGGCGCGCGAGTTTGAAACGGCGAAACAAGACATCGAGTCAACAGTCGCGCAGCTTGCGACGGAAATCGCGCAGCGAGTGATTCAGATTCCACCAGGCCGGCCAACCAGCCCAGTCAGAGAGGTTTCATGACGGGTCGTCGCATTTCTCAGATCGCGGGCGCGGCGTTTCGCGTTGTTGTTTTGCCGCGGCCACTGTACATGCCGCGGAAGGCGGCAGCGAAGCCAACGCACACGCGAACGAACTGTTCAAATGGATCAACTTTGCGCTCGTCGCGTTTGCATTGCTTTGGCTCTTCGGCAAGGTATTGCCGCCGATTTTCCGCAAGCGCTCCGATGAAATTGGTGCGGCGATCAAGAAGGCGACCGAGGTACGGATCGAAGCGGACCGCCAGCTGAAAGAAGCCGAGCAGAAACTCGCGAAACTTGAGCAGGAGGTTGCACAGCTGCGCGCACAAGCGCAACGCGAAGCGGTTACCGAAGCCGAGCGCATTCGAAATGCGACTCTTAGTGACGCGGAAAAGATCGAGGCTGCCGCAGCCGCTGAAATCGAAGCAGCCGAACGCGCCGCTCGTCTGGAATTGAAGGCTCTCGCGGCTAACTTGGCCGTGGACAACGCCGAATCGCTGCTCGCCAAACAACTCACGCCGCAGGCTCAGGAAGCGCTCGTCAGCGCCTTCGTGAAGGGTCTTGCGGGGAGACCCAATTGAAGTCAGCGAGCCTTCAATATGCAAACGCACTGGCGGATGTTGCATTGGCGCAAGGCGCGGGTGCTGGTGATGCCGCGCTCCGTCAATTGAGTGATTTCCGCGAAGCCTACGCGGAGTCTGCCGAGCTGCGGAATTTTCTAGCGACTCCAGCGGTCGATCGCGAAGCAAAACACGGCGTGATCGAAAAGCTAGTCGCACGACTCGGCGCCGGCAAAATTATTCGCAATTTTCTGTTTGTCATTGCCGACCGCGGCCGCATGCACCTCCTGCCCGAAATCGTCGATGCGTTTCAGGAAGTCCTTCGCAAGCGGCAAGGAATCGCCGAGGCCGAGATTTCTTCCGCCATCGAACTCAGCGCCGCGCAGAAAGCGGAATTCGCGTTTACGCTGGAACGCATGACCGGCCAGCGCATCGAGGCGAAATACTCACTCGATCCGAGTTTGCTTGGCGGCGCCGTCGTGCGCATCGGTGATGCGATTTACGACGGGTCGGTGCGCAATCGTTTGAACGAGATGCGGTCGAAGTTGGCGGGCGAATAGCACGAAAGATTCGCCGGGGTTGCTTGAAGTGTGGTTCGTTTGGTCAGTAGCGATGCGGTTCGGGTGAGAGTTTAGACGAGCCTCGGGTTCGCCGGGCTGAATCCCGGCACGTTTGAGAGAGTGCACGAGGCCGAAGGAAGCAAAAGTTACGGAGCGCGAATGGCGAATATAAAAGCGGACGAAATCAGCAAGATTCTGCGCGAACAGATCGCGAATTACGAGCAGACCGTCGCGGTCGATGAAGTCGGCTCGATCATCAGCGTCGGCGACGGCATCGCGCGCATTCACGGGCTCGACAAAGTCATGGCCGGCGAGATGCTGGCGTTCCCGCACAACGTTTTCGGCATCGCGCTCAACCTCGAAGAAGACGAAGTCGGCGCCGTGTTGCTCGGTGAAACGGTCGAGCTCAAGGAAGGCGACACCGTCAAGCGCACGAACACGATTATGTCGGTGCCGGTCGGCGAAGCGCTCATCGGCCGCGTGGTTAGCCCGCTCGGCGAACCGCTCGACGGCAAGGGACCGATCAACACGAAGCTGCGCAATCCGCTGGAAAAGATTGCTCCCGGCGTTCTCGATCGCCAGCCGGTGCGCGAGCCGGTGCAGACCGGTATCAAAGCGATCGACTCGATGATTCCGATCGGCCGCGGCCAGCGCGAGCTGATCATCGGAGACCGTCAGACTGGTAAGACCGCCGTCATTCTGGACACGATCATCAACCAGAAGGGCGGAGACATGGTTTGCATCTACTGCGCGATCGGGCAAAAACGCTCGACGATCGCTCAGGTTGTGAAGGTGCTGACCGATGCAGGCGCGATGGACTACACCATCGTTGTCGCGTCATCCGCGTCGGAACCCGCTTCCGTGCAGTACATCGCACCATACGCCGCATGCGCGATGGGCGAATACTTCCGCGACAACAAAAAGCACGCGATCACGTTTTACGACGATCTTTCGAAGCACGCGCAGGCTTACCGCGAAATTTCGCTCTTGCTACGCCGGCCGCCAGGACGCGAAGCGTTTCCTGGCGACGTGTTTTATCTCCACTCGCGTTTGTTGGAGCGCGCCGCGAAGTTGAACGATAAGCTCGGCGCGGGCTCGCTGACCTCGCTGCCTGTTATTGAAACGCAGGCGGGCGACGTTTCGGCCTACATTCCGACGAACGTCATCTCGATCACCGACGGACAGATTTATCTCGAAGCCGACCTCTTCAATGCTGGTATTCGTCCCGCGATTAACGTCGGCATCTCGGTCAGCCGAGTCGGCGGCAACGCGCAGATCAAAGCGATGCGCCAGGTTGCCGGTTCGCTGCGGCTAGACATGGCGCAGTTCCGCGATCTCGCATCGTTCGCGCAGTTCGGCGCGGATCAGCTCGATAAAGCAACGCAGGCACAGCTCGGCCGGGGCCAGCGCTTGACCGAAGTTCTGAAGCAGGACCAATACGTGCCGCTGTCGGTTGAGAAGCAGGTTCTGGTGATCTTCATCGCCACGACCGGCCCACTCGATTCGATTCCAGTGGCCGACGTCCGCCGCTTCGAAAAAGAATTTGTCCAGTTCGTCGAGACGAGCCACTCGGGAATTTTGACCTCGATCAAGGAAAAGAAGGCGCTCGACGACGCGATCAAGGGCGAAATCAAGAAAGCCGTCGAAGAATTCAAGCAGCGATTCACCACGTCGGAAAAGGAAGCCGTCGCGGCCGCGAAGTAACGCGTCAGCGTTTAGCCGCAGCGAACTATGCCAACACTTCTCGATTTTCGGCGCCGCATCCGGTCTGTGAAGAGCAGCCAGCAGATCACGCGCGCGATGAAGTTCGTCGCGGCAGCGCGATTGCGTCGTGCACAGGAAGCTGCGCTAGCGGCCCGGCCGTACGCGCAGGAATTGGCGCGGTTATTGCGGTCGGTGATGTCGCGAATTCAGGACGTCTCGAATCCGTTGATGGCGCAGCGCGAAGAGAAAAACATTCTCGCGATCGTGATGACCGGCGAGCGTGGTTTGGCTGGCGCGTTCAACGCGAACATCTTGCGCAAGGCGACCGAATTTTTTAAAGCGAACAACGGAAAGAAAATCATTACGATTCCGGTCGGCAAGAAAGGCCGCGATTCGCTGAAGAAAGCCGGATTCAATTTCGCCGGGGAATACATCAATGTCCTGGCGCGGGTCGAGTTCAAGACTGCCCGTGAAATCGCGAATCTCGCGGCACAGCTTTACGTAGAAGAGAAAATCGACGCGGTTTACCTGATCTTCAGCGAATTCAAGAGTGTCGTTGCGCCGAATCTGACGGTCGAAAAGTTGCTGCCGATCGAAAAAATGGTCGAAGCGCCGGATGCACAGCACGATCCGCGCCATGATGCCGACCGCGTTGCCCACGGCGAAAAACGCCAGGCCGAAGAAGACAGCGCACAGATCGATTACATCTACGAGCAGCCGGCAGAACATTTGCTTAATAAATTGCTGCCGCGCTACGTCGAAACGCAGGTTTTGCGCGCGATGCTCGAATCATCAGCGTCCGAATACGCCGCGCGTATGACCGCCATGGAAGCCGCCACGAAAAACGCCGGCGAAGTCATCGAAGCTTTGACGCTGCACATGAACAAAGTGCGGCAAGCTGCAATCACGACGGAAATCATCGAAATCGTCAGCGGCGCGAATTACGGAAAGTAGGAGAAGCAATGCCAGAACAAGGAAAAGTCGGCAAGGTCGTCAAGGTCATCGGACCGGTGCTCGACGTCGAATTTGAAGGCGGGCACCTGCCCGCGATTTTCAACGCGGTGCGCATCACGAGCGAAGGGTTCAACGTTCCTGAACCGCTCGACGTCATCGTCGAAGTTCAGCAGCACCTCGGTGAAGGCCGCGTTCGTGCGGTCGCGATGGAGCCGACCGAAGGCATGGTTCGCGGCATGAAGGCGTACGACACCGGCGCGGGCATCACTGTTCCCGTCGGACGCGCGACTCTTGGCCGCGTGATGAATGTTCTCGGCAAGCCTGTCGATCAGCTTGGCCCCGTCAAGAGCGACAAGCATTATGCGATTCATCGCCCTGCTCCGAGCCTCGAAGATCAGTCCACTTCGCTCGAAATGTTTGAGACCGGAATCAAAGTCGTCGATCTCATCGAGCCGTACCTCAAGGGCGGAAAGATTGGACTGTTCGGCGGCGCGGGCGTCGGCAAAACTGTTTTGATTATGGAATTGATTCACAACGTCGCGATGAAGCACGGCGGCGTTTCGGTGTTCGCCGGCGTCGGCGAACGCACTCGTGAAGGCAACGACCTCTGGCTCGAAATGTCGGAAGGCGGCGTTATCGTCCCCGGCAATTCCGAAAAGTCTCGCGCCGCGCTGATCTATGGACAGATGACCGAGCCGCCCGGCTCGCGTCTGCGTGTCGGTCTGACGGGTCTTACCGTCGCCGAATATTTCCGCGACGAAGAACATCTCGACGTGCTGCTCTTCATCGACAACATTTTCCGCTTCGTGCAGGCGGGTTCCGAAGTCTCCGCGCTTCTCGGCCGTATGCCCAGCGCCGTCGGTTATCAGCCGAACCTCAACACCGAAATCGGCGAGTTGCAGGAGCGCATCACTTCCACGAAGTCGGGTTCGATCACTTCGGTGCAAGCGATTTACGTGCCTGCCGACGACTACACCGATCCCGCTCCAGCCGCGACGTTTGCGCACTTGGACGCAACGACAAACCTCAGCCGTCAGATCGTCGAACGCGGCATCTATCCCGCCGTCGATCCACTCGCCAGCTACTCGCGCATTCTCGATCCGCGCATCGTCGGCGCCGAACACTACGCCGTCGCACGCAGCGTGAAGTCGATTTTGCAGCGCTACAAAGATTTGCAGGACATCATCGCGATTCTCGGTATCGAAGAACTTTCCGACGAAGACAAGCGCACCGTCGCTCGCGCGCGTAAGATCGAGCGCTTCTTGTCGCAGCCGATGTTCGTCGCGGCGCAGTTCACCGGCCTCGAAGGCAAATACGTCAAGATCGAAGACACCGTTCGCAGCTTCAAGGAAATCGTCGCCGGAAAATACGACGACGTTCCGGAGCAGGCGTTCTACATGGTCGGCACGATTGAGGAAGCGCTCGAAAAGGCCGAGAAGATGAAGGCTAGCGCGTAATTTGCAGGTTCGGCTGAAAGCACTTAGGAACACTGAGAGAAAATGGCTGCTGATTCCATCGAGTTGATCATCGTCACGCCTGAGCGGCAATTGCTGCGCGAGACCGTCATCGAAGTGACGCTCCCAGGCGCCGACGGCCAGTTGGGCGTTCTGCCGGGCCACGCTCCGTTGATCACGGAACTCGGCATAGGCGAACTGACGTATCGCTCGAAGAGCGGCTCGCAGCACGATCCGATCGCGATCATCAGCGGGTTCGCGGAAGTTTTAGGTGAGCGCGTCACCGTACTCGCCGAAATGGCGGAACGCGCCGGCGAAATCGATGTCGCGCGCGCCGAGCAAGCGAAGCAACGCGCGGAAGAGCGGCTTGCGAAATCACAGAACGATCCGGACGTCGATTGGAACCGCGCCGCAATCGCGCTACAGCGTTCTCTCATTCGGATTCAAGTCGCGCGTCGCGGGCGCAGCGTCGCGGTTCCCGGCGCATAAATCCGCGCCCCTCATGCATCCAACCAAGGCCTAATGGAAACCATCACGATGTACACCACGAACTGGTGTCCCGACTGCCGCCGCGTAAAATCTTTTCTGACGCAGCGCGGCATTTCCTACCGGGAGATCAACATCGAGGATGATGACACCGCGGAAGAAATCGTCATCAAGGTGAACAAAGGCAAGCGAAAGGTGCCGACTCTGAAGGTAGGAGATCGCTATTTCGCGTGCAGTCCCTTCAACGCCACTCAGTTGGCGAATGAGCTGAACGTTCCGCTCAATCCGTAATTCGATCTGCACACGGGCCGGCCGCACAAATTCTGTGTAGGGGCGCGGCACTGCTGCGCCCCAGCTTGCCCGGGCGACAACAGTATCGACCATTCGTTTTTAGCTTTGATCGCCGCTAATTCAGCGGCACGCCACGCGCCCACACGTTCGTCACTTCCAGCGCTTCATTCAGCAAGACAATGTCCGCATCGGCGCCCGTCCGCAGCGCGCCCTTCTTGAATTCCAATCCAAGCAGCTTCGCGGGATTCGCGGTCAACATCTTCACCGTATCGCTCAGTGACCAACCCATGCGCACGATATTTCGCAGTGCACGATCGAGCGTCAGCGTGCTGCCCGCCAGATTCCCCTCCGAATTACGCGCCACGCCGTTCACGACGTTCACATCGAATTTGCCGAGGCTGTACTTCCCATCCGGCATTCCCGTCGCCGAAATTCCGTCACTCACCAGAATCACGCAACCTGTTCCCTTCGCTTGCAGCAAAACACGCATCGCCGCTTCTTCCACGTGCACTCCATCGGCGATCAATTCCGCGCTCACTTCTGGAGAAGTCAACACCGCACCGATCACTCCGCTGTCTCGATGCGAAAACGGCCGCATCGCGTTGTAAACATGCACCGCATGATGCGCGCCATGCGCGATCGCAGCGCGAGCCTGTTCATAGGTTGCGTCGGTATGCCCCATCGCGACCACGATTCCGTCTTTGCGCGCCGCATCGATACACGGCATCGCTCCGAGCAGCTCCGGCGCAATTGTCAAAATGCGCGCGTTCCCCGCGGCCGCCGTTACCATGCGATCCAGTAGTTCGCGATTCGGCAGCGTCACCCATTCCTTCGGATGCACGCCGCGCCGCACGGTGCTGATGAACGGTCCTTCGTAGTGAATGCCGACAACTTCCGCGCGCGGGTCTTCGCTCCGATGTTGGTTCGTGATATATCCCGCGATGCCCTCGACGCTGCGCACGATATCGTCAGGGGCCGCCGTGACCGTTGTCGCAACCAGCGAAGTCGTCCCGCGCTTCGCAACCGTACGCGCGACAGTCGACAGCGCCTCGTCGCTGCCTTCCATCACATCGCGCCCACCAGCGCCATGAATGTGCACATCAATGAATCCCGGCACTGCGGTTTGATCGGTCGCTTTGATTTCGATCGCGCCAGCCGGAAGGCTTACGTCCGCTCGTGCGCCAACCGCTTCGATGACTCCATCGCGGATCAAAATGCCGGCATCCGAAATCTCAGCAGTGGGAGTGATTGCCTTGCCGGTGCGTAGAAGAATTGTGGTCATGGCCGCGCCAATATCGTAGCGGAAATCGAATGTCCGCTCAAAATCAAACCAACGTCTTCGCGAGTTAGACCGATCGAGAAGTGATAGCGCCCCTTGGTCCGCGACCACGGGCGCGCACGAGCGAGCATGAACCCGCCACAAAAACAGAAAGGAGGGCTCTCGCGAAGCCCTCCCTTTTCTGCTCTCAAGGCACGCACGGAAATCCGTGCGTTGGGTTGTTCAAACTCTGCTTACTGCGCCGGCGCTGAAGCGCTCGCCGAGGCCGTGCCACCCGCGGACTTCGGCACGCTCAGGTAACCCGACGCCGTCGTCTTGCTGACTTTATTCACCACGAGCTCCAACGCAGCCTTGCTGCCGCCGGTGTAGAAGAAGATCGGCTCGTTCACCGAGCGATTCTTCTTCTCGAAGCTCTTGTCGTCGGCCAGAACGTTGATCGTGTACTGATTCTTCTTCGTGTTGATGTCCTTCAGCTCGACCATGATCGAACCGATACGCTCCGCGCCGCTCTTGCGCGTGACCGTGAACTCGTAATAGTCGCGCTGGCCCATCCGGCGAAGCTGATCGATCTCGTCGTGGTTGCGCGCGATCAAAGTGCCCATTTCGCTGCGCGCCATCTGGATGCTGTTGTTGGTCGCATCGAGGTCCGTCCTCACGCCGCTGACGTCTCCGTTCAATTTGTTCACGTCATCGACGTTCGCCTTCGTGGCGAGCTGCGTGTTGACCGAGCTCTCGAGCCCAGTCAGTTTCTTATCCACTTCCACGTTCGTGGCCTTGTTGGCCTTGCGCGCCGAAACGAGCTGCGTCTGCGTCAGGTTCAACTTGTCCGTCACGACCTTCAGGTCGCTCTGGAGTTGCTGATTGATGTCTTCTTCTTTAGCCAGCCGCTGTTGAATCGCGTCGGTCGACTGTTTTACCGATGCCGCGGTCGTTTCTTGAATTCCTTTTGTCTGATTGATCGCGCTCCAGCCGAGCCCGATGCCGAGTAGAGATACGCCTCCCAAGAGGGCAACCGCCAGACCCACCCAACGTGGTGTCTCCGCGGTGGTATGGTGAATGGGTTCCTGAAAATCGCTCATGGACTTCGTCTCCTTTGGCGGCTTCCCGCCACACGGATACCAAAGGGAGCATACGGTCCGCCAAATACCCTACGTGCTGTGGAAAGCCGCTAATTCCCATGCTGTAAGAGGGTTGGGAGCGTCTATGAGCCCAGTCCTAGGCTCATATATACGTACTAGTACCAGTAAAGATTACAGCTCCGCCCGCACTCCGAGCAATTTTGCTGGAGTACGTTTTTGGACACGCGAAATCCTGCACTTTCTTGGGTCCCAATGAAAAAGAGGCTGTGCGTTTCCTGTGCACAGCCTCAAGCAATTCATTTATTTGAGGTTAAGGTTGCAGAATCTTAGGCAGCCGTACGGGCCGTCTCCCCTTCGGTAGCTTTGGCGGGTCCGAAGTAGCGGTCCAACGTGGTATTGGCAGCCTCGAAAACGAGGTGGCAGTCATGGCATTCAGCCAAATGACGTTCGATCTCGCTCTCGACCGATGGGGACAGCTTTCGCTCTAAGTACCAGCAAATCAAGTGGATTGTGTCCTTACAGCTCATTGTTCCCCGTATCCGAACATCGCCCCGGTCAACTTTGCGAGCACTGTTTACAAATGCACTTGCTCGGCCAAAGAGCTGTACCACCGTACAGTTTCTGTAAAACCTGTGTAATCAGACGGTTTCGAGACGCTAATGCGGTTTTTGTACGGGATTGACCGCTGTAAAGGAGGGAATCTTTACACTTCCTTGCCCTTCCCGAGCGCTGCGGCGCGTTTACCGGTCTTCTTTAGGACCGTTTCGAGGGTTTCAAGCTCTTTCGGGCTGACCTCGGCGAAGATCTTCGCGATCTCGGCGGCATGCTTCCGGAAGATTGGTCCGATGAGATCCTTCCCATTCTTGGTCAGCGCGACCATTCGAACCCTTCGATCGTCCGGGCTTTCCACCCGGCTCACCAGTCCTCTCTCGAGCAGCCTATCGATTGCCACGCTGATTGAGCCTGGAGTGAGGTTGACCTTCGGCCCGATGGTGTTCACCGGCAGAGGGCCCTTGTTCAGCAAGGCCTCCAGGATTCGGAAGTCCGTGTTTGAAATCCCGGCTTCTGCAAGTCCGTGGAGCAGATAGCTGCCGGCAGCCTCGTGCGCCTTGATCCAAACGAGCCAGCAATGCGTGGGATCGGGCTTCTTCGCCATGACCTCTATCCTAGGCTTATTCGAAAATAATCATCTATTAGATGTATCGATGTCAATATAATTTGCATCAATAGGGTATCGCCCGTGCGTCAACCGCCGGGCAAGAGGAGATACACATGAAGATCGCTTCCACGATCTCGCGTTATTTGTTGGGTCTGATTTTTTTGACGTTCGGCCTGAACGGCTTTCTAAACTTTATTCACATGCCGCCGCCGACCGGCGTCGCCGCACAATTCTTCGGCGCGCTGTTCGTGTCCAAGCTTTACGTCGTGATCTTCGCGTTGCAGCTACTGCCGGCAATTCTGCTGCTCGCCAATCGTTACGTGCCCCTGGCGCTCACGATTCTCGCCGCCATCATTCTCAACATCCTTAGCTTCCACATTTTGATGGCGCCTGCGGGCCTGCCGCTCGCCATCTTCGTCGCCGTACTGTGGATCCTGACCTTCATCAGCGTCCGCCAGGCATTCGCCGGATTGTTCCAGGCGCGAGTTCAAACACGTCCCTGATTCAGCCGGGATGCATGCATCTACCGAAGAGGCACGACCAAAATCCAGAGAGGCAAGCGATGTCCAACACCATTTCAACTTTGCTGAACCGCAATCTCCACGGCGTCTTTGGTGAAATCGATCCGACCCGCCGTCACGCCGCGATCGATGAAATCTTCGCCGAAGACTGCGTGTTCTACGAGCCAAAAGGTGTCCATCGAGGTCGCGACGAAATCGATCGCATCGCCGGAGTCATTAAGGCAACTCATCCCGGTTTCCACTATCAGCCAATCGCTGAGCCCGAAGAATTAGAGAACGCAGGACGAATCCGATGGGTCTCCGGCCGCCCCGGCGAAACTCCGTCTTACGCAGGTACCGACTTCATCATCGCCCGCGACGGCCGCATCGCCGCTCTCTACCTTTTCTTCGACAATCTACCTTGAGCCCGCTTCTTGCTCATTCGTACTTAATAGCCACCAACGGATCGACGCGAGAAGCGCGGCGGGCGGGAATATAAGTCGCGACGAGCGCCACGAAACAGAGAAGCAAAGTGACGCCCGCAAACGTCAGCGGGTCTGTGCTCGTAACGCCGAAGAGTAGGCCTTTCATCACGCGGGTCACCGCGTATGCCCCTCCCAGACCTAGCGAAGCGCCCACCAAAGCCAAGGTCATGCTTTCACCGACGACGAGCCTGAGAATGCTGGCCGGTTCCGCTCCAATCGCCATTCGGATGCCAATCTCGTTCGTGCGTCTACTGACCACGTACGCCATCACGCCATAGATTCCGGTCGCCGAAAGCAGCATGGCGACGCCGGCGAAAGATCCCAATAGAAAAGTGCGAAATCGCGGCGAGGCTGTAGACATCGCTTTCAATTGATCCATCGTCGCGACACGAGCTACAGGTTGCCCCGGGTCGAGGGCCGCAACTTCATGCCTGATTTGCGCGGCAATCGCCATCGGATCGTTCTTTGTGCGTATCACCAGCGTTTGCCAAGGCATGATCTCTTGCGTGTAGGGAACATAGATTCCGGGAGCGGGCGCATCGCCCAAATTCGTTTGTCGAATGTCCCCTACGACGCCCACGATTTCGCACCGCCCCGCACCGAAAGCTCCCATCTCGATGAAACGACCGACAGGGTTTTCGTTAGGCCAGTATTGGCGCGCAAGCCCTTCGTTGATGACGGCGACGTGTGGCGCGTCCTCCGTGTCGCGTTCTGAAAAATATCGCCCCGAGCGCAGCGGTATTTTCATCACGTCGAAATAATTGTTCGAAACGATGCGTGAGTCCGCCTGAGGCTGTTCTGAGGGACGCCCGAACGCGCGACCGTCGATCTTGAAGCTGATGTTCCAGACACGCCCTTGAATCGGCAACGCGAGCGTCGCGCCGGCCGACTCCACGCCAGGCAGCGCCTGAATGTGCGCGAGAAGTTGTTGGTAGAAGCCCGTCCAATTCTTCCAATTGGTGGCGCGATTGTCATCCGACATGGAGCGGTAAATCTCGGCCGTCAACAGGTGGTCGGTCCGAAAACCGGGATCGACCTGATTCAACAAAAATAGGCTTTTGCCCAGCAGGCCCGCAGCCGCCAGTAAAATTAAGGCCAAAGCGATTTCGCCAACCACCAAAATCTGAGTGAGCGGATTGCGTGCTTCGAGACTTCGTCCGCATTGTTTGAGCGTCGCATCCGGATTCTTGAATACACTCTGCCAAGTCGGCGACAACCCGAAGAATATCCCGGCCAATACTGCGATCAATCCAGCAAAAACAAGTACCGGTAAGTCGATTCGAGCGGAGGAGATTCCAGGAATGTCGCTTGGCGCCCAAACGCGAATGACGTTCATCAGCGGGTAGGCCAGCAGTGCTCCAAACGCGCCGCCGATGAGTGCCAGGAGCAAGTTCTCGGTCAAGAACTGCGCGAGAATTCTCTTCCGACTCGCTCCCAGCGATGAACGAATCGCGATTTCTGTTTGCCGCGACGCGGCGCGTGCCAGCAGCAGTGTTCCGATGTTCCCGCACGCAATCAGGAGCACAAGACCCGCGGAGCCCATCAAGATAAGCAGCGCCGACCGAAATTTCCCCACCATGTCTTCTTGCAGCGACACAAGCCTGACTCCGAGGTCCCGATCGGCTTCGGGATACTTCACTTCCAGTCCGCTCGCGATCGCCGTCATTCCGGCTTGCGCTTGAGACAGCGTTGCGTTGGTCGCGAGGCGACCGACAACCGAGAACCCGAGATTCCCTCTGGCGGTAATCTCTTCGCGTAGGTCGGGACGAACGGGCGTAATGAGTGCCCACAATTCCGCTTCTGCGTCGGGAAACTGAAAACCGTGCGGCATAACTCCGACAACTTCATAGCTGTATCCGTCGAGTGCGATCGACTTGCCGATGACGCCAGGATCGGAATTGAAAGAACGTGACCACAAAGCGTTGCTGAGTACGACAGCTTGCTGATTACGTTCGCCGGCAAACGAATGACCAAGAAAGAGTTGAACGCCGAGAGTCTCGAAGAAATCTGGCGACACGACTTCACCCTTCACGTGTTCCGGTTCCTTCGTTTTGGAAAGATTGAATGATTTGGGTTCGTACGCTGCCAGGGAGTCGAAGGAATGGTTCTCGTCGCTCCAGTCTCTGAAATCCGGATACGAAGTCTGGCCGTACACCTCCCCTGATTTCCGGTCGTACACATTTGCTTTGACCAGCCGTTCGGCATGTGGATAAGGGAGCGGACGAATGAGTGCCGCGCTGCAAATACTGAAGATGGCGGTGTTGGCCCCAACTCCAAAGGCGAGCGTGAGGATGGCAACGGCCGTGAAGCCTGGCGACCTGCGGAGTTGCCGAAGGGCGAATCGACAATCTCCGCGCACCGAATTGAGCCAATCCTTAACTCGGTCGTATCGTTTCATGCGGGAATTCTACGCTAAGTACAAGACGCCGCGGGGTGTCGATCGGTTCGTTTTTTTATCGGCTCGGGACGATTGTCATTCGGCGAAGCGCTTCGATTCGGTCTTCGAGCGGAGGGTGGGTGCTGAAAAGGGAAGACAGGCCACCGGCGCCGAAAAGTGGTTTGACGATGCAGAGGGCGGCGGTGGCCGGGGCCATCGACGTCGTCGGGATGCGCTGGTTGTAGGCGCCGAGTTTTTGCAGTGCGCTGATCAATCCGTAGGGCTGGCCGACCATGCGCGCGCCGGTTTCGTCGGCTGAATATTCTCGCGTACGTGAGAGAAATAGCTGCAGCAACATCGCTGCGAATGGCGCCAGAATCATCATCGCGATCGCAGCAAATACTCCACCGCCGCCTTCTTCGCGATCGTCATCGCGGCCGCCGCCGTATCCGCCGAAGATCATTCCCCAACGCGCCATCGAAGCCATGTACGTAATCGCACCGGCAAGCGTCGCCGCAATCGAAGTCGTCAGGATGTCGTAGTTGCGAACGTGCGAAAGCTCGTGAGCGATCACGCCTTCG
Source organism: uncultured Acidobacteriota bacterium (assembly GCA_963850795.1). Classification (GTDB taxonomy): domain Bacteria; phylum Acidobacteriota; class Terriglobia; order Acidiferrales; family UBA7541; genus Acidiferrum. The sequence goes on from CAWKNS010000029.1 coordinate 111,154, forward strand.
AGCTCGTCGTCGTTCATCAAGTTGAGCAAACCTTCGGTGACCGCGACGGACGCGTGCCGTGGATTGCGTCCGGTCGCAAACGCGTTCGGCGCTTCCTCCGGAATTACGTAAAGCTTCGGCACGGGTAAATTCACCTTTGCTGAAAGCCTTTCCATGACTTCATACAAGCGCGGAAGTTGCTCGCGCGTCACCGGCTGCGCGCCGCTCGACTTGAGTGCGATCTTGTCCGAGAAGAAATACGAAATGCCGTTCATCACGACCGCGAAGATCAGCGCGATCTCCATGCCGCGTTGACCGGCCAACGCTCCGCCGGCGACGACAAGCAACACGCTCATCACGATCAACAGCAATCCAGTTCGGAAGATCCTCATAAGGTTACCGACTCACTCTCGCAACAGCCACTCAACTTCAATTCTAGCAGCGCCCAATCGCAATAACGTCACATTGGCTCAGCAGAGCTGCAACGAACGCAGAACTCCTAAGTGTGATACGCCGTCGCGCCTTACGAAGTAACCGCTGCCGCGGCAGGCTTCTTGGCCGCGACCGACTCGAACTTCATCGCTTCTTTCTGTCCATCGCGATCCACCTTGATGTGCTCACCCGGCAAGACCTTGCCTTCCAGAATCTGCATCGCCAGCGGATCCTGAATCATGCGCTGAATCGTGCGCCGCAAGGGCCGCGCGCCAAATGCAGGATCGTATCCTTCGATGACGAGCAGCGCCTTCGCCGCTGGAGTCAGCTCCAGCGTAATCTTCCGCTCCTCGAGCAGTTTCTCCACGCTCTTCAGCAAAAGCCCGACGATATTCTCGAGTTGCGCTTTGCCGAGCGGGTTGAAGATCACGATCTCGTCGATACGGTTGATGAATTCTGGCCGAAACGACGCGCGTAATGCTTCGAGCGCTTCTTTCCGCGCCCGCTCCGGATCTTTGTCCGACAACTCAAAGATCGCCGTCGAGCCGACGTTGCTCGTCATCACCAGCACCGTGTTGCGAAAATCGACCGTGCGCCCTTTCCCGTCGGTCAAACGCCCGTCCTCCAAAATCTGGAGCAGTACGTTGAATACGTCCGGATGCGCCTTTTCGATTTCGTCGAACAGCACGACCGAATACGGATGCCGCCGCACTTGCTCGGTGAGTTGTCCGCCTTCTTCGTAGCCGACATATCCCGGAGGCGCGCCGATCAGCCGCGAAACGCTGTGCTTCTCCATGTATTCCGACATGTCGATGCGGATCATCAACTTCTCGTCGTCGAACAAAAACTCCGCCAGCGCTCGCGCCAGTTCGGTTTTGCCGACACCCGTCGGACCAAGAAAGATGAACGATCCGATCGGCCGCTTCGGGTCCGACAATCCCGCTCTGCTGCGCCGAACGGCATTCGACACACGCGACCAGAGCGTCGTCCTGTCCGACCACGCGATCGCGCAGCCGCGCTTCCATCTTCACCAGCTTTTGCGCTTCGCCTTCGAGCAAACGGCCTGTCGGAATGCCCGTCCACTTGCTGACGAGCTTCGCGATGTCTTCTTCATCGACTTCTTCCTTCAACATCGGCGCATCTTTTTGCACCGTCGCAAAACGCTCTTCCGCCTGCTTCAGGTCGCGCTCCGCCGCGGCAATTCGCCCGTAGCGAATCTCCGCAACTTTAGCGAGTTCGCCAGCGCGTTCGTAGCGCTGCGCTTCCGCATGAAGTTGTTCGATCTGAGCTTTTAGTTTGCGAATGTTACCGATGGCATCTTTCTCCGCTTGCCACCGCGCCTTTCGCGCGCTTGAATCTTCTTTTAGCTTCGCCAACTCTTTCTCGATTTGCTGCCGCCGCTCTTTCGAGTGCGAATCTTTCTCTTTCAGCAACGCTTGCCGCTCGATTTCGAGCTGCATGATGCGCCGCTCGATCTCGTCGATTTCTTCGGGCAGGGAATCGATTTGCATACGCAGGCTTGCCGCAGCTTCGTCGATCAAGTCGATCGCTTTGTCCGGCAGAAACCGGTCGGCGATGTAGCGGTGCGAGAGCGTTGCGGCAGCGAGAATCGCCGCGTCCTTGATGCGCACGCCGTGGTGAATCTCGTAGCGTTCTTTCAATCCGCGCAAAATCGAGATCGTGTCTTCGACGGTCGGCTCGCTGACGAGCACCGGCTGGAAGCGGCGTTCCAGCGCCGGATCTTTCTCGATGTATTTTTTGTATTCGTTCAGCGTCGTCGCGCCGATCGCACGCAGTTCGCCGCGCGCCAGTGCTGGTTTTAAAATGTTGGAAGCGTCCATCGAGCCTTCGGCCGCTCCTGCACCGACCAGCGTGTGCAGTTCGTCGATGAACAGAATGATCTGGCCGTCGGCCTCCGAAATTTCCTTCAGCACGGCCTTGAGCCGCTCTTCAAATTCGCCGCGGAATTTCGCGCCGGCAACGAGCGCCGCCAGATCGAGTGCTACGAGCCTCTTCGTCTTCAAAACATCTGGCACATCGCCGGACACAATGCGCTGCGCCAATCCTTCGACGATCGCGGTTTTTCCGACGCCCGGTTCGCCAATCAGCACTGGATTGTTTTTCGTGCGCCGCGCAAGAATCTGCATCACGCGGCGAATTTCTTCATCGCGCCCGATCACCGGATCGAGCTTCGACTTCCGCGCCAACTCGGTCAGATCGCGCGCATATTTTTCCAGCGACGCGTACGTCGATTCTGGATTTTGCGATGTGACGCGCTGATTTCCGCGCAGACCTGTGAGCGCCTGCAAAATCGCTTCGTGCGATGCACCGTGCTTCTTCAGCAGTTGGCCTGCAGGATCGCGATCGGCAGCTGCAATCGCCAAGAACATGTGCTCGGTCGAAACGTACTCATCCTTAAAATTTTCGGCTTCCTTAAACGCGCGCTCGAGCACGTCGTTCAGCGCGCGGCTCATGTTCTGCTGCGCAAATCCCGTCACACGCGGCAACTTGCCGATCTCGCGCTCCAATTCCTGGCTCAACATTTCCGAACGAATTCCCAGCCGCGCAAGCAGCGGCGACACCACGCCGTCCACTTGTCCGACCAGGGCCAGCAACAAATGCGCCGGTTCGATCGCCTGGTTTTCGTGTTTAGCAGCAAGCTCTTGCGCGCTTTGCAACGCTTCCTGCGCCTTCACTGTCATCTTTTCAAATCGAAGCATGTTTCTTTTCCTTCATTTCTGATCTTTTTTCCGGCGTACAAGGCCGGAATCGCATTTCCATCTCGCGCTCAATTTCCCACAAATTACCGGCAAATTCCCTCACGAAATTCGATGAGCGGATCGTGAAAAAGGGGCCAGCAAATTCGCCGGCCCCTCTCATCTTCCCTGCCCTGCTGAGGGGCAGCAGGATTTACTTCGCGCCAGCCGTTGCCGCGACAGGTGCAGGAGCAGCAGCCGCGGTGCCAACAGTGATTTTGATCTGCTTGGGCTTGGCTTCTTCGCGCTTCGGGACGTTCAGGGTCAACACGCCATTCTGGTAGTCGGCCTTGATGCCGTCGGGATTCACGGTGTTGGCCAGCGAGAAGCTGCGGCTGAACGAGCCATACGCACGCTCGACGCGCAAGTAGTTGTCTTCGTTCACCTTCTTCTCAAACCGGCGTTCGCCGCGGATCGTCAGGATGTTGTTCTCGACGCGAATGTCCAGATCCTTGGCTTCGACGCCGGGCAAATCGGCCTTCACGACGAGCTCGTGCTCGTTTTCGTGGATATCGACTGCTGGGGCCCAAGTCGTCAAGTTGGATTCCTCGGAAGAGGTGCGCTCGAAAGCGTCGTTGAAGAGACGGTTGATCTGGTCCTGCAAAGTGGCCTGGCCACGGAAAGCTGTAAGTGTTTTCATTTCGGTTGTTCCTCTCAGTAATAACTGACTACAACGAGAAGCATAAAATATGAGTGTATATATTGTCAAGTACAAAATTGAGGTGAGTAGGGTCCCCCCCCGGCTTTTTTCGTAAGGATGTGATTCTGTGGGAGTTATAGACATGCTCTTGCAAGGATGTGATTTGATGGGGGTTAGGTCCGCTGTAGGAGATAGGACGATGCGGTAAGCCGTTTTTAGTCATATAGTTGCGTTAAACGGGCACCGGCGAGCCATCCAAGCCGGTGAATTCGCTTGGATGCGGCACAGCTGATTTGGCTCGAATCAGGTCCTTGCTACACTTGAGCGCGTATGCGTTTGGATGAACTCGATTACAACCTGCCGACGGAGCTGATTGCGCAGCGACCGCTTGAGCAGAGGGATGCTTCGCGGCTGTTGAGCCTCGATCGCGGGACGGGCGCCATTGAGGACCGCACGTTCAGAGAGCTTCCTGAGCTCCTACGAGGCGACGAACTGCTCGTCCTGAATAACGCACGGGTGATCCCGGCGCGGTTGTTCGGGCATCGAGCGGGGGTGCATTCGCAGGCGCCGTCGAAGGCGACCCTGCGGGAGCATTTGACGGGCAATATCGAGGTGCTGCTGACCAAGCAGGTTGAGCCGGACGTCTGGGAGGCATTGGTACGGCCGGGGAGGAAGCTGCCGGTGGGGGAGCGGATTCGGTTTGGAGGAGCGGCCGGCGGAGAAGCGAAACTCGAAGCGGAGATTTTGACGCGCGGGGAATTGGGGCTGAGGACGCTGCGGTTTAAGTCCCGGACTGGTGAGTCCGTCGAGCGGCTTCTGGACAGGCTGGGGCATATTCCACTGCCGCCTTATATCGAGCGCGAGGATGAGTCGTCGGACCGGGAGCGGTATCAGACGGTTTTTGCAAAGCGGAGGGGGGCGATTGCGGCACCGACGGCGGGACTGCACTTTACGCCGGAGATTTTTGAGCGGATACGGAATCGCGGAGTTGAGATTTGCGAGTTGACGCTCGATGTGGGGCTGGGGACGTTTCAGCCGATTCATGCGGAGAAGATTGAAGAGCATGCGATGCATGCGGAGGCATTTGAGATTTCGGAGGAGACGGCGGAGCGGATTCAGCGGGCGCGGGATGCGGAAGAGGCCGATTGTTGCGATCGGGACGACGGTTGTTCGGGCGCTGGAGGCGGCTGCGCTACGCGCGGTTGAGGCGAGGTACGAAATCGTTGGTGATGGCGGGAAGAGCCGAGGCGCGACTATTTATTTATCCGGGATTTGAATTTCGGGTGATCGATGGGTTGCTGACGAATTTTCATTTGCCGAAGTCTACGTTGCTGGCGCTGATCTGTGCGTTCGCGGGGAAAGAGAACGTGATTCGCGCGTATCGTTATGCGGTGGAGGAGAGATATCGATTTTATAGTTATGGGGATTGCATGTTGATTCGGTAGGGCGATAACGCGAGATTTTGTTATGACGGTGACGGAGTCGGAGCGGAGATCGTTGTTACGGCTGGGGAAGTTGAATCTAAACCCGCGATCTGGGAAGCGATCGCGGGTACAAGGCAGTTGTTTTGTTCGGTGGCTAGGCTGCGGCTGAGATCCTTCGGCGCCTTTCGGGCGCCTCAGGATGACAACGATTTTGTGGCGGCGGAAGAAATAGAAGCGAGCGGCGAGTGTGGTAATTCGATCGCCAAAAGAAAAAGGGATGCGCCCGAAAACGCACCCCTTCTCGATAGCAATTGGATTGGTTGAAATTATTCGCTGAAGACGAAGACTTTTTTCTGGCCGGCGAAGCGAACTTCGCTGACTTTACCGGCGTCGTTGAGGAGCACGGCGTCGTAGATCGACTTGGTGTCGCGATCTTCCCAGCGGCCGTTCGCTCTGAGCGACGACGGACTTGCCCTTTTGCACGGTGGCTTTGTTGCCGTCGATCAGAAGACGATATTCTCCCGCGTCGAGCTTCGCCGAACCGAGCGTAGCTGTCTGGTTAATATTGATGGTTTTGCTGACCGGCTTGGCGAAAACCGGCACGGCCAACGCGACCACCGCGAGCAATACGAGACTGCGAAGAATTGAATTGGATTTCATGCGTGTCACCTTTTCCATCGAGGATCGAGTCAGCCGCAGACTACCTGCTGGAGGCGAGACAGAGATTGACACGCGGGCACGGGGACGAGTAGATTGCCCCGAACGACACTTTCTCTTCCTGGACTAACGGCCGGAAAGAATGCGTGTCACGGCCCCGCGGCTGCCACCGCGGGGTTTTTCTTGAAGATCTCTGACAGACCAAGAGCAGCCCTGCGTTCCGGCTGCACTCGTATAGACGAATGACCCCATGCATTTGTTTCGTGAGATTCGAAAAATTTCTGCATGGAATTGCGCAAAGATGTTGCGGAATTGTAAGAAGAAAGTGTTCGTTTGCGGCACATGTGACATTTTGTGCCAGCAGTTTTTCTTGTATTTGACATAGAAATTAGAACTTGGGGAAATCGTTTGCCGGGCTCACATCCAGTCGTTGGTTATCTTCAGAACCGCGCGTTTTCCTGCCGTGCATCGATTTGCATGTTCCTTTATACTCAGGTGCACTTTTCGGACACCAGGCATGCGGATCCTCGTCCTTAGCGATATTCACGCCAATGCAACAGCACTCACGGCCGCGCTCGAAGCGGCGAAGGATCGCTGGGATCGTGTGGCTTGCCTGGGCGATGTGGTGGGTTATGGGCCCGATCCCAACGAAGTGACCAGCAAGATTCGCGAACTGGGCGCGCGCACGATAAGGGGAAATCACGACAAAGCCGCAAGCGATTTGATGGAAACGGATGATTTCAATCCGGTGGCGAAAGCGGCGGTGGATTGGACGAGGTCGCAACTGTCCGCGGACAATTTGAAATGGATTGCGGAATTGCCGTCAGGGCCGCTGGAGACGGATGGAGTTGTTTTGGTGCACGGCGCGTTTCAGGATGAAGATGAATACGTGTTCACGCCGGCGCAGGCGTTGGAAGGGCTGCTGGATTCGACGGCGAACGTGACGTTTTTTGGGCACACGCATCATCAGGGCGGATTCTCGTATGAGAATCAGCGATCGCAACTGGAGATGCTGAACATTCATCCGAAAGCGTCGGAATCGTTTGCCCCGTTGCGGATCGAACCAAAGAGAAGATATTTGCTGAATCCCGGATCGATCGGACAGCCGCGCGATGGAGATCCGCGCGCGGGATTTGCAATCGCGGATTTGGAACACGAAGTCGTAGAATTTTGGCGCGTGCCGTACGACATCGCGGATGTGCAGTCGCGGATGCGCACCGCGAAGCTACCGGAGCCGCTGGTTCACCGACTCGTTGTCGGGCGCTAACACACTCTCTCAGTTTTCCCGAATCGATCGCTGAAACACCCGAAACCTCAGCATTGAAACAGGCGCCGCCGGAATTTGGCATCGGCGGCGGGAAACATGCGAAACTTCGAATTGCGTCTATGCATGAAGAACCGCAAATCCATATTCCCGATCCGGCTGGGGCCGAGGGCGGCGGATTCAATTTCGCGCTAGTCCTTGGAGCAGCCGCGGTTGTTGTTCTTGTTGCTGCGATTTATTTTTCTCCGGGACGACAATCGCCGCCGGGAGCGGCTCCGCAGCAAGCGCATTTCGCATTCGGTGCGGCCGAGCAGGCTTATGCGGCGTCTGTGCATGTCGAGAATATCGCGCTGACGCGCGCGGAGAATTTCATTCATCAGGAAGTGACGACGCTGACAGCCGACCTGGTGAATGGCGGCTCGCGCTCGCTGCGGGGCGTTGAAATCACGATTACATTTGCGGATGCCATGAACCAGATCGCGCTGCGGGAGTCGCGCGCGGTGGTTGTTGCTCCCAATCCGCCGCTGGCGGTCAGCGAGAGGCGGCAGTTCGATATTGCGTTTGAACACATCCCCAACTCGTGGAACATGCAGCAGCCCATCGTGCGCGTGACCGGCCTTGAGTTCACACAGTAGTTATATTTACTTCTAAATATAATTATTTATAATGATGAGCCGTATGCTCCTGACGGCCGATATCGAGACGCGCCTGCGCAAATTCGACGGCGCCACTTCGGTCGAAGTGCGCGAAAACGGCGTTCGAATCGCGACGATCGAGAGGGAAGCGTTTTCGTGGCAATTGCGCGGCTCACCGGACAAGCCGGTTCTGGCAGTTCACTCGGAACAGATCAACATCACGCATCGAATCGTGGGGATATCCGCAGCGAACGACAATCGCTTGGCGCTATCGTTTGAGCGACTTGGCAAGGCGCGCCCCGGCCGAATCGAATTTCTGCGTGTTGGACTTCGCAAGACCGGCGCGAGAAGTTGCGCGCGATGAGTTCCGGTTGACCTTGGCGCGCGTGCTTGCCGAGCGATTTCCGGACGAGACGCTGGAAGCGCCTCTGGTGACTGGCCCTGACTTGGAACATTCGATTTCGGGGAACTATGTTCGCGGCGTGATGCAGAGTCCATCGGGGCGGTCGGCGCTATTGGCCGTGCCGGATAGCGAAACTGCTGCGACGTCGGCGAATGCGTTGACGTTCGGGCTCTTGTGGCTGGCGCAGGTACGCGAGACTGCGAGCGAAGACGATATCGCCGGGCTAAAGCTGATCGTTGCCAGGGATGCCGGCAAGAAAATCGCGCATTTGGCAAAAGCGTTGAGCTCAAGCATTGCGCTGGAGATTTTTGAGTACGAGCCGCGAAGTCAGTCGTTGCTTCGAATCGATCCGCACTCATTTGTGAACCGCGAGAATTGGCTCGTGGCGAATCGAGCCCGGCAAGTGTTGCTCGATAGCGCCGCAGGGGAGATCGATCCGATCGTTGCGATTGCGCCGAAGGCGATTGAATTGCATCCCGATCCGCACAACTCGGAAATCATCTTGCGGTTTCGCGGGCTGGCGTTTGCGCGCTGGGAAAATCATCAAGTTTTCTTCGGCGAAGGCGGCGATTTACGGAAGCGATTGACCGCGGCGACCTACGTTGACCTCCAGAAACTGCTGAGGGACTTCGAAATTCACCGGCATCCGTTGGCCACGAACACGCGACACCGTTTGTATCGCGCTCAACCGGAGCGATGGCTGGAAGCGATTGTGCGCAGCGACGTAACGCGGATCGATGCCAATCTCGATCCGCGATTTGTATATACGCAGCTCTTCACTAATTCCGCCAGCGAACGCAGCATTTTGGATATTCTGACCGTCACAAAATCGGGGCGGCTAGCGATCATCGAATTGAAAGCGTCGGAGCATATTCATTTGCCGCTTCAGGCGGCGGAATATTGGCTTTGCATTCGCCGACATTTGGAGCAAGGCGACTTCGCGAATTGCGGGTATTTTCCGCGACTGGAGCTGCAAAAGACTCCGCCGCTCGTTTACCTCGTCGCGCCGGCGCTGCGGTTTCATCCGACGACAGGGCTGCTGCAACGGCATCTGTCGCAATCTATGGAAGTAAAGTGCGCGGGAGTGGCGGAGAGTTGGCGGCGCGATGTGCGAGTGGTAATGCGGCAATAACCTAGCGCCGCAGAAACGTCACAAACATCTACGAAAATCAAGATATTCACACGTTTTGGGTGTTCACCGAGAGTTCATAAAATTTGCACCTCCGAGACGCGCGTGAAGATGTACAATTCGGGCGTCCCAGGGGTCCTAAGAGGAAATCGTGAACTTCTCGGCAGCGATTCGTCATACAGGTAATGTTTCCATCGTAGATCTCAGCGGGCAGCTGACTTCGTTCGCCAGCGGCGTGCTGCGCCAGACCATCGGAGATCTGATGACTCAGGGCAACAAGCAAATCGTGCTCAATGTGGGCAATTTGCTTTATTTGGATAGCTCGGGAGTCGGCGCGCTGGTGAACTGCTACATGAGCGTAATCAAGCAAGGCGGCGAAATGAAAGTGGTTGGCCTGACGCCGAAGGTAGAAGAAGTTTTGAAGATCACGCAGCTCTATCGGATTTTTCAGGAATTTCAAAACGAAGAAGAAGCTCTCCAGAGTTTTCCAGTCGCGAAGAAACAGTCCGCCGGAGCGGCATAGCCTTATCGTCGCGAAGTAAGTCCGGAAATCACACGAATACGCCGGAGCGTCTACGAAGTAAAACTTCGTGTTTATTTTTGTTCATTAAATTTTCTTGCGAAAAAATCGGCCGTAAAAGGAGAGAAGCAGCTAAGGTTTTGGCCTTAACTGCTTCCCGGGGTGTGTCCTCGAAGTGGTTAGTTAGTATTATAGATGCATTCCCGCCAAAAAGGTTTCCTTTTTCTCAATAAAATTTAGAAGTCATATATTTTGATTTCCGGCGGGAATACAAAGATATTACAAAGGCTGCGCCGCCGGAGCTAAAGGCAGATTTTTGTGGAACTTTGCTGGCGTTAAGGCGGAAAAGTAATCTAGTAGAACAGATATTTGCGCCAGCGCTCGTCGCGATGGCCGATGAGGCGCATGAGTTGGCGAGAAGTGTGGAGCGTGAAGGGGCGGGGGCGGCGTGCCAATTTGAAACCGGCCTCTTCGGGAGTCCGGTCGCCCTTGCTGTTGTTGCAGTTGTAGCAGCAGGCCACGAGATTTTCCCAGGATGAGCGGCCGCCACGAGAGCGGGGCACGACGTGGTCGAGCGTCAGTTCCGATCCGGGAAAGATCCGTCCGCAGAATTGGCAGGTGTTTCGATCCCTCAACAAGATATTTTTGCGGGAAAGCGCGCGGCTCTGCTGGGGAATGTGGCGGTAGGCCAGCAGGCGGATCACAGAGGGCACCCGGTGGGCTTTGGCTGTGGAATGCACTTCGGAAGAGTGAAGTTCCTCGGCTTGGGCGACGCCCTTGAGCATGAGGACCATGGCGCGACGTACGGCGGTGACGTTGATGGGCTCGTAGGTCGCGTTGAGGACCAAGACAGGCTCCTGCATCAGCGACGCGCGCCGCAATGGCGATGAGTTGTGGATTCTACTACCGGCAGGACTCTCCGAGCCTGAGGCGGGCACAGCGTCTCCGGCTGCTTGGGGGGTTTGGCGCCCCCGGGAATCGACAGGATGGAACCGTCGTGCGCTCATCGCGCTCCCTTAAGGCTACACTTACTCGCCGATGCCATTCGGCGTCTCACGCCTGACTGGACTTCTTACAGCTCTGGCAACTGTTAGCCCAACCACGGACTTGGCTCCAGCTTCGAGTAAAGCGCCTGCGCACGCGTCGAGCGTGGCACCAGTTGTCATTACATCATCTAGCAGTAAGACGCGCTTATTGTCAACTTGGCTGCCTGGACGTGTGGCAAAAGCGCCACGTACGATGCGCCAGCGTTCTTCGTTTGACAGTATGTGCTTGTCGGGACGGGCTTTAGTGCGCATGAGGAGGACGGGCTTGAAGGGGAGACCCAGGCGTCTGGCGGTGGCGCGGGCGATGAGTTCGGCTTGGTTAAAGCCTCGTTCGCGCTCGCGGGTGCGATGGAGGGGGACAGGGACGACGACATCGGCTGTGGCTGCTAGGGAGTGGCGTTTTGCGACGGAGGCGAGTTGTTCGCCGAAGTAGGCCGCGAGCGGATCGATGCGCTCAAATTTGAGGAGGACGATGGCGCGGACGATTGAGCCGCGGTAGGCGGCGTAGCTGCGGGCGCGTTCGAAGCGGTAGGTGCGGGTGGTGCAATCGAGGCAGGTCGAGTGTGTTTCGGCGGCCTCGTTTGTGTCGAGAGTGGTTGCGGGCAGATTGGGCGAACCACAGATTGCGCAGACGCGCGCTGGCAGTGCGGGAAACGAGCCGAGGCATTGTTCGCAGATCGGAAGGCGGGCAGAGCGGGTGAGGAGGCGTTCGCAAAGGCGGCAGCCGGCTGGAAAAAAGACACTGACGAGCGCGTCGCCAGCATCGGTGAACAGCTGTCGCAACATGGCGACAGGCTATCATATACTGAGAAATAATAGTGAGTATAAGTTACGAGTCGCGGCCGGGATCTTCTCATAAAAGAGATGCGGAGCCCGAGATGCGGGCTCCGCATGAATTGCGCCGAGCGATCGCGTTCCGAGTTTTAGGCTAGTCCCTGCTCGATTTTTTCCTGACAGGAGATGCAGTTCTTTGCCCAGGGTACAGCTTCGAGGCGTTTCGTTTGCATTTCTTCCTGACAGGTCAGGCACGCTCCGTACTCGTTCGCGCGGATGCGTTTGAGCGCCTCGTCGATCATGTTGAGGATGGTGCGGTCGGTGTTCGTCATGCCGAAGAGAAATTCCTTCGTGTATGAGTTTGCAGCCTTGTCCGCGAGATCGACGGTTGGATCGTCGTCAGCTTGGCGTCCTTCTTCTTCGGTGCGCGCGATGGTTTTCATCAGTTCTTCGCGCCGCGTGGTCAATTTCTTTTTGTAGTACTCGAGCCGTTTCTTGTCCATTTGGAGTCCCGCCCCTGTCCTGCTGGCTTTCGGGGCCATTTAAAAACTCCATACTTTACGCCGATACGTTGGCACTGTCAAGAATGGCACCCTCAGCAACTGATAACAGGCAGGTTGTGTGGATGCGCGCTGCGGTGTTCGCTGAATTGACTTTTTGCGGCGGGCTAATTCCAAATGATTGTCCGCCGAGTTTGCGGAAGCAACGCATCAAACGGTCGGCGGCGTGGTGTCAAAACCAAACGACAGCTGAAGCACGAACACGCCAATGAAGTGCCTCCTCACTCAATGAATATCCTCGACCTACTTGTCGGAAAGCCACTCGCCACCAGCGAAGAGCGTGCGGAGCAGATTGGTCCCGGGCGGGGCATTCCGATTTTTGGGCTCGACGCGCTGAGTTCGGCGGCGTACGGGCCGGAAGCGGCGCTCAGCTTGCTGATTCCGCTCGGGCTGGTCGGGCTGCGGTACGTGCTTCCGCTGAGTACGGCGATCATTGTGCTGCTGGTGATTGTTTTTTTTTCATATCGGCAGACGATCGCGGCTTATCCCAATGGCGGCGGGTCGTATACGGTGGCGCGCTACAACCTTGGGCCGCTGCCGGGATTGCTTGCGGCGGCGGCGCTGCTCACCGATTACATTTTGACGGCGGCGGTTGGGATTTCGGCGGGAGTTGGGGCGCTGGTTTCGGCGGTTCCGCGGCTTCATTCGCACATGGTTGGGCTTTGTATCGGGATTCTCGTCATCATCACCATTTTGAATTTGCGGGGGCTGCGCGAGGCGGGTTTGGCGTTCATGTTCCCGACGTACCTGTTCGTTGGGACGTTGGGGATCACGATTGCGGCTGGAGTGTTTCGAGTGTTTGCGTCAGGAGGGCATCCGGCGTCGCTTGCAGCGATGCCGGCTCCGCCGGCGGCGGTTGAGGCGGTCAGCATCTGGCTGTTGCTGAAGGCGTTTTCCAGCGGGTGTGCGGCGCTGACGGGAGTGGAGGCGGTCAGCAACGGAGTGAAGGCGTTTCGCGATCCAGGAGTGAAGAACGCGCAGCGGACGCTGACCATCGTTATTTTAATTCTTGCGGTTTTGCTGGCGGGAATTTCGTATCTCGCGAAGAGCTATGGCATCACGGCTACTGATCCGAGCAAGGCCGGTTATCAGAGTTTGCTCTCGCTGATCGTCATGGCGGTTTTTGGGCGCGGTGTTTTTTACTACGTCACGATTGCTTCGATACTCCTGGTTCTCTCGCTGTCGGCCAATACGGCGTTCGCGGATTTTCCGCGGCTTTGCCGCTCGATCGCGCTCGACAATTATCTTCCGCATGTTTTTGCGTTTCGAGGGCGGCGGCTGGTCTACACCTACGGAATCATCATTCTCGCAGTGCTGACGGGTGCCTTACTCGTTCTGTTCGGCGGGATTACGGATCGACTCATTCCGCTTTATGCCGTCGGCGCATTTCTCGCATTCACGCTCTCGCAATTGGGCATGGTGGCGCACTGGCGCAAGAAACGCGGGCCGCATTGGGTCAAGAGCGCGTTCGTGAATGGGCTCGGCGGATTCGTCACCGGCATCACCGTGCTCGTGATTCTCGTCGCGAAATTTGTCGAAGGCGCGTGGATCACGATTCTCTTTATCCCGATGCTGATCCTGATTTTTTCGGCGGTGCGCCGGCACTACCATTCCGTCAGTCTGATCACGCGTTGCACGTTGCCGATGGTTCCCGCGTGCCACTCGTCGAAACCCATCGCAGTTGTTCCTGTCGATCACTACAGCCAGATCACGCGCCACGGACTCGAACTCGCTTCGCGGCTCACCACCGATGTCATCGCCGTCCACGTCCAGCCGGACGAAAACTCCGAGGTTCTCAGCAAGGAGTGGGAACGTTTCGTCGTCAAACCCTTCGAAGATGCCGGTGATCCTCCGCCGAAACTGGTTCGCCTGCCATCGCCCTATCGCTTCGTGATCGTTCCGATTGTTCAATACATTCTGCAACTCGCTGCGCAGCAACCGGAGCGGCGCATCGTCGTGGTTATTCCTGAACTCGCTGAAGGGAAGTGGTACGAGTATTTTCTGCACAATCAACGGGGTCGGCTGCTGGAGTGGCTGCTGCTGGTGAAGGGGAACGAGCGCATTTTTACGCTCAATGCGCCTTACTATCTCGGCCATCACTCTCCGGCACACAAGTCGGCCACAGCGACGGCTGACGCCGACGCGGCGATTAGCACCATGGTCGAACAGTCCAAATCCACCAACCCGACGACCTCCTAGGCAGATAGGCCTGCGGTCTGGGAAGGACCGACGCCACAGGTCTGTGCTTGGTTTGCGAGATCGAACGACGCGTCCGTCGGAAACGGAGTTTTTAGCTGTTATCGACGAGCGCACCGATCGTGTTCACAGTGTCGAGTTGGTCGCGGCGCAAACCGCTGCTCCCGAATTTCAACCCGAACGCCGTCTCGAGAAACAGCACGAGCTCCACGGTGTCGATCGAATCCATCCGTCCAGACAGGATCAGCGAAGAGTCGTCACCGAAGGGCCGCGTGTCTTTTTTCTGCGTGAGCAAATTCCGCACAAATTCGCGAATCATCTGCTTTGATTCGTCGGACTTCATGACTCCATCCTTAGGCGATGAAAAACAGGTGTGCCAAAAAGCGCAGATCGACGATCAGCGGAAAGCGATGATCGGTGACCGCGAAAATGCTGAGCAGGCAATAGAAGAAGCAGACGGAAACCGCGGGACACAGCGTGCCCCTGAAAAATCCCGCCGGAAGAGGGTTTCGTTTGCGCAAGCGCGAAACGATCAGCGCGATTGCGAGAACTACGGTGTAGAAAAAGAAGGCTTGAAATGAACGAAGCGCCGTCCAGAATCCGGCGTCGTGGATGAAAAGGAGTTCGCGTGTGAAGTGAAAGAAGGAATTGCCGAGACAAGCGGCCGCAAAAATCGCGAGCGACAGCCGCACTTTGGGGCGATGTGAGTGTTGCTTCAAAAAAGCCGGTAAGAAGAAAAACGTCACCAGCAGTTCTTTGTAGTAGTAATAGTAGCGATTAAAAAATTCCGCGACGGTCACCGACGACAGCGGGCGGTACATATTTCGCAG
This sequence comes from uncultured Acidobacteriota bacterium, assembly GCA_963850795.1. Lineage (GTDB taxonomy): Bacteria > Acidobacteriota > Terriglobia > Acidiferrales > UBA7541 > Acidiferrum. Next base: position 126,399 of record CAWKNS010000029.1, read on the forward strand.
CGCATCGAATCCCGCCATGCGGCAGCAGGCGATGATGCGATGGCCGAGCACGGCGCCGGTCATTACTTTTTCGAGGAAGTAGACGATCAAACTCGCCCAGCAGACAAACCATGGCAGCGGCGTATTTTGTGCGCTGAGCGAAATCGCTGTAGTGAAGCTGGGTATGCCAAGGTGGCCGTGAAAAAACCAGGCGAAGATCTTGGAAAACTCAAGAATCAGAACGGACCAGGCTAACAACTTCAATCCCTTGAGCTGTGTGACGGCGAGATGTTCGGGATTTTTCGCTTCGATCTGGCGGAGGTACGCAGCGCCGTTGGGAAATGGCGTATACAGCGAACCCCAGAAAGGACGAAGCGAGCCGGTCTCGATGCCAAATTCCTTCAGGGGTTCACGGATGCGATCCATGAGGATGTAGGCGACGTACCAAAGGTAGCTGCCAAAGACGATGCTCAAGTCCCAGAGAGTGACCGTACGGAAGAAGCGCCAAGGCACGAGCGAAATCGCGGCCACCCAAATGCCGAATCCGGCAATCAAAATTTCGGCGGAGTTTTGCCCGTACCAGGATTCAGGCCATCGCGCGCGGCACCAGATCAGAATCCAGCCGAAGGCGAGACATGCCAGAACCAGACCCGCGTGATAGAGCGGCTGCGGCAGCGAGTGCCACGGCACAATCAACGCGAAACACAGTGTCGAAATGCAGAGCAGTTGATTGCGGCGGCCGGGCATCCAGGTCAGCAAGGCGAGGCACAATGCCAGGGGAAGCGCATACGGATTGAAGAGGCCGTAAATGAGTGCGAAGACGCCCAACAAAACAGCTTGGCCGGGAATTGTCTGACAGAAGGCGACGACTCGCGGGTAGGTCTCGATGCGCGGAATGACACGAAACGGCAGTGCACGCGTGAAGCGAGCCGGAACATGCAGAGGCACCCGTGAAGAACGGAGTCTGAACGCTCACACGATTGCCACCGTTCGCGACGTCGCTGGCGAGATGATCCGAAGCATGTCGAAACGGATCCGAAAAAATCGCGCGCTGAACGTGGACAGACACAGTTCTTTACAAATGCGACGTGCTGGGCGGGCACACATTGCCTTCGTCCTTGCGCAAAATGGCGCCAAACTGCTTCGAGGCCCCACGATAACAGCCCAAGCTGATTTTAATACGGTTGAAGATGTAAACGGACGGTTAAGTATGTTGTGTCGTATACCTGTCCGTAGGTGCTACTTCTTACTGGACGTAATATTTTAGTTATAGATTCGATGTGTGCAGAAACTGGGCTAAGTCGATTGTTTTCTTTGTTTGAGGCAAGGACAGGGCGCGCAGCTCGTGTACTTTGCTCGGCTACGATATCGCTGAGATTGGGAAGACGGTTCCGGTCGTGTGTGCCGCGCGGTCGTCGGTCAGCCACAACGCCAGCTCGGCGACATCCTGTGTTGCGACCCACTTGCTGGGATCGACGTTAGGCATGGCCTTGCGATTTCCCGGCGTGTCCATCGTGTCGGGCAGGATGACATTGGCCGTGACGCCGGCGTCGCGATTTTCCAGAGCCACGGTGCGAACGAGACACACCAGAGCCGACTTGAACGTAATGTATGCGCCGATTCCAGCGTGCGGCTCGCTGGCGGCGAGGCTGCCGATGGCGACAATGCGGCCGTTCCCGGATTTGCGTAAATGCGGGATCGCGGCGCGCAAAACGTAAAACGCTGAAGAGAGATTTAGGTCACGCATCTGCTCCCACGTCGCGTCGTCGGTGTCGGCGATGCTCTTGCCGCCGGCGAAGCCGCCGAGCACGTGAATCAAAATATCGAGGCGGCCGTGAAGCGCGATGACCGACCGTACGATGTCGTTGGCGGCGCTAGCTTTGGTCAGGTCGGCGGAAACGGCGGTGAAGTTGGGGTTGGGAAAGTCCGCCGCTGAAATCTTATTGGACACGCCGGTGACAGAAGCACACACTGCGAGAAAACTTTTTGTGATCGAGGTGCCGAGTCCGCCATTTGCGCCGGTGATGAGAACAATTTTGTCTCGCATGATTTTTACCTTGGAAATTAGAAGTGCTCGCTAGTTTCAGGTCTGCGGCGCTGTGTTGCATCGTAATTTCCACCAAGAAAAGATGACTGAGACTGGCCCGCAGTTGCAAACTTTTTGGCGTTAGACGCGGCCACGCAAACGACTGTGGACGAAAATGCCTACTGGCGCAAAGCGCACCCAATGGACAACCAATTTTGAAACAGTTTATAGTCGCCAATTCTCGTTCATCCGGAGCGCATGTGACCTTTAAATTTCCGATGTCGGTACTCTCGAAGCTCGCCATATGTGCAGCAATTCTGCTCGGATCGTGTCTCGCTCTCGACATCGCCGCGCCGGTTTCGTCTGCGCAAGATTCGGCGTTCGTGGGGAAGTACAACGACGGATTCGAAGCGGTCCCTGATCAGATTCCTGGGCCGGCGTGTCTGAACGCGAGCAGCCGTTCCGAGGGCGCCGTCGCACCGTGTTCCGCGGCCGAACACGAGGCATGGCTCGCCGACCTTCGACATTGGCGGATGGAACGGCTCATTCGAATCGGCTACAACGCAGCGCGCTACGAAATGCCCGAGCTGCGCTGGACACAATCAAGCTTTATCCAGCCGCAGATGATGGTGGAGGATCGCTATTTTTATGATCCGGTCGCGGCGAAATATACGGTCGATCGCTATCTCGACGATCTCGAGAAGCGCTACGGCGGTATCGACTCTGTTTTGATTTGGCCCACGTATCCGAATATGGGCATCGACAATCGCAATCAGCACGACATGATTCGCGCGATGCCGGGCGGCGTCGCGGGCGTGCGGCAAATGATCGCCGACTTTCACAAGCGCGGCGTGCGGGTTCTGTTTCCGATGATGATGTGGGATCAGGGGACACGCGATCCTGGCAAGCCGTGGCCCGACGCGATCGCCGAGATCATGGCCGAAATTGGCGCAGACGGAATCAACGGCGACACGCAGGATGGCGTTCCGCTCGCATTCACTGAAGCGGCGGAAAAAATTCGACACCCCCTCGTCTTCGAGCCCGAAGGTGGCCCCGCTGACGAAGCGCTCGCCTACGACGTGATGACGTGGGGACAATACGCGATTCCACCATTCACACCGCGCATCGATCGCTACAAGTGGCTGGAGCGGCGTCACATGGTCAACGTAACCGATCGCTGGAACCGAGATCACACCGCCGACCTGCAATATGCATTCTTCAACGGCGTGGGATTCGAAAGCTGGGAAAACGTCTGGGGAATCTGGAACGGGATCACGCCGCGCGATGCCGAAGCGACCCGGCGCGTCGGGACGCTGGAACGCGCACTCGCGCCGTTTCTCGTGAGCAGCGAGTGGGAGCCGTTCGCGGCGATGATGCGGTTCGGAGTCTTCGCGAGCCGCTGGCCGCTCGGCGATCAAGCGGTCTGGACGATCGTCAATCGCAACGAATACGACCTCACCGGTGCGCAGATGGAATTGCCGGCAGCGGATGGCGTGCGTTACTTCGATCTCTATCACGGCGTTGAGCTTCAGCCGACGCGCAACGGAGACAAGTTCGGCTCAGCTTTGCGATGGGCGCGAAAGATTACGGCGCGATCCTCGCGACGAAAGCCGCGCCGGACGCGAAGATCACGGCATTGATGTCGCAAATGAAATCGATGACGGTGAAGCCGCTCAGCGATTTTTCGAACGAGTGGAAGGCCTTGCCGCAACAGCTCGTCGAAATCGCCGCGACGAAGCCATCCGCGAGCGCGCCCGCCGGAGATGATCAAAATTCCCGCCGGCACATTCAACTTCCGCGTACACGGAATCGAGATGGAAGGCAGCAACGACAGCGGCGTCGATACGCAAATGCCGTGGGAACATTCGCCGCGCCGCTATCACGAGCACGTGTTAGAGATGAAGCCGTTCTGGATCGACAAGTATCCAGTGACGAACGCCGAGTTCAAGAAATTTATCGACGCGGCGCACTATCACCCGAAAGATGACCTGAATTTCCTGCGCGACTGGCACGACGGAACATTTCCCGAGGGCGCCGCCGACAAACCAGTGACGTACATTTCGCTCGAAGACGCACGCGCCTATGCTGCGTGGGCCGGCAAGCGGCTCCCGCACGAATGGGAGTGGCAGTACGCCGCGCAAGGCACCGACGGGCGCACTTACCCGTGGGGCAATGATTGGAACGCTGCGGCCGTGCCTGACGCCGGACAAAGGCCGCACGATGCGCGCGACCCGATAGCGTGAGCGCACATCCCGCGGGCGCCAGCCCGTTTGGCGTGATGGATCTGGTCGGCAACGTGTGGCAGTGGACCGACGAATACATCGACGAGCATACGCGCGGCGGCATTCTTCGCGGCGGAAGCTACTACCAGCCGCAGGGATCGAAATGGTATTTCCCGCAAGCGTACGAGCTCGATGAACACGGCAAGCTGCTGTTGATGGCGCCGAGCAAAGATCGCGCGGCGACGCTTGGCTTCCGCTGCGTGAAAGACGCGGAGTAGCGGTTCGCCTGCTGCAAAGGTTCAACAGAAGATCGAGCACGGCGTGCCGTGTCCGCCTCCATCCGGTAAATTGTCAGGCGCGTGCTTTTCGGGCATGATTGCACCGCTTTTTTCGACTCGCGCCTTGTCCCTTCATGCGAGCCGTTGCCTTTTCCGGGCAGAAAGCGGGGCGAATGTACCAACCTGAAGCGTACGGGGTAGCGTTGGTCTTCATGATCGGCAGCATGCTCTGTTGGGGCTCGTGGGCCAACACGATGAAGCTCACGCCCGGTTATCCCTTCCAGCTTTTTTATTGGGACTACATCATCGGCATCATCGTCGCCAGCCTCTTCTGGGGACACACGCTCGGCAGCATGGGCGGCGGCCCGTCGTCGTTCATGAACAACATTCATAGCGCCGACACGCGGCACGTTTTGTTTGCGATTGCTGGAGGCGCGGTTTTCAACGTCGCGAATCTGCTGCTCGTCGCCGCGATTGAAATCGCCGGCTGGCCGTCGCGTTTCCGATCGGCATCGGCCTCGCGCTCGTTGTCGGCGCAATGCTGAACTATGTGATCGCGCCGCAAGGCAATCCGCTGCTGCTCTTCGGCGGAGTGCTGCTCGTCGTGCTCGCCATCATCGTGGACGCGATGGCGTATCGCCGCCGCGAAACGACGCAGCAGAAACTGAGCAAACGCGGAATTCAGATCAGTCTCGCGTGCGGCGTGCTGATGGGGATTTTCTATCCGCTCGTCGCAAAAGCGATCAGCGGAGAAGGCTCGCTCGGTCCCTACTCGGTCGCGCTGTTCTTCGCGATCGGCACCGCGATCTGCGCCATCCCGGTAAATTATTTTCTGATGCGGCATCCGCTTACCGGTACGCCGCCAGTGAGCATGAGCGGCTACGGCAAAGTCCGCGGCTCGTTCCACCTATGGGGAGTCCTGGGCGGCTTCATCTGGTGCACCGGCGCGGTGCTGAATTTCGTCGCCTCGCACGCGGCAATCATCGGTCCGGCGATTTCGTACACCATCGGCCAAGGTGCGACGATGGTGAGCGCGGTATGGGGCGTTTTCGTCTGGCGCGAATTCGCGTCCGCTCCAGCGCCGGCGCGGCGATTGATTCCGTTGATGTTTGCGTTTTTTATCGCCGGGCTGGCAGCGGTCGCGCTCGCTCCCGTTTTCCACTAACTGCTGACTGGGAACGAACCTGGAAGAAAAATGCCGAAGAGACTCCTCGTCGTAGGCAGCATCAATCTTGATCTCGTCGCGTCGTCGCAGCGCATTCCGCTGCCCGGCGAAACCGTCTCGGGCAAACGCCTTCAACACATTCCCCGGCGGCAAAGGCGCGAATCAAGCCGTCGCCGCCGGAAAGCTCGGCGCGCCGGTCAGCATGATCGGCCGCATCGGCAACGACGCCTTCGGCACACAACTGCGTGCAAGCCTCGAAGCTGCGAACGTGGACACGAAAGCGGTCGAAGTCGCACCGACCTCATCTGGCATCGCGCTCATCACCACCGCGGCGGACGGACAAAACGCAATCGTCGTCGTGCCCGGAGCGAACGGCGAACTGTCGCCGCGCGAACTGGAAAAACATCTCCCGCTCATCCGCGAAGCCGGAATCATTCTGACGCAGCTCGAAATCCCGCTCGAGACGATCGAGATATCTCGCGACGATCGTGCGCCGCGAAAATATTCCGCTCGATGCTCGATCCTGCTCCTGCGCGCGCGTTGCCCGCTTCGCTGCTGGCGAGCGTCGATTGGCTGACGCCCAACGAAACCGAAACGCTGACGCTGCTGCAGCGCAAAGCGACCGAACTAAACAGCAGCGAGCGACATGGAAGACGCCGCGCAACAACTCCTGAAACAAGGCTGCCGCAACGTCCTGCTCAAACTCGGCGAACGCGGCTGCTACGTCGCCCTCGCCTCGGGCGAACGCACCCTCGTCCCCTCCTACCGTGTAAAAGCCATCGATACCACCGCCGCCGGTGACGCCTTCAACGGCGCCTTCGCCACCGCCCTCCTGCGCGGCACCGACCCCATCGCCAGCGTGAAATACGCCGCCGCCGTCGCCGCCATCTCCGTCACCCGCCACGGCGCCCAACCATCCATGCCGCACCTCAGCCGAAGTCGAAGCTTTCCTCCGCGACGCCAAGCCGGCCTGAACGCCTAATCCCCGTCTCCGCGCCGCTCACAGGTCGAGCCTGCCAGTGCACTCCGCAGGCACCAAATCCTGCCTTCCGGCGTCCAAGAACAAGTAACCGAAACGCCGCCACATCCTGCGAAAACCGGCAGTTAAGGCATCCAATACCGCCCATGACGAATCCTTTCCTTTGGCCGGATTTCTCCCTAAAATAGTGATAGCGGATGCGGGTCCAAGGAGCTGTCAGCAGTGGCATTGCCGGCGTCTAACCCGGAGAGTGTCGGGCGTGCGGCCTTCAAGTTCCGATAAAACAAGACTTTGCGAGTTCGTTGCGGCGGAGGCGAAACATTTGCCCTTACCCGCCCGTATGTAAAGGTATCGGTGGACGGTTGTGACTGAAGCCCGCGCGAGGTCGCTCGCAGCGGCACCCAAGAGGCAAAAATGAAGACGTGGCAGAAGGTCGGAATCGGGGTCGGTGCGGTTGTGGTCCTCGGTGCGATTGTTGGGATCAGCGTGAACCAGGCCAACAAGGGCGTGGTCACGGTACAGACGGCCAAGGTCGGCCCGCAGGACAACCTGATCTCGCTGGTGACCGCCTCGGGCGAGGTCAAGCCCACTACCTACACCAACGTCACGGCACAGGGTTTTGGCCGGATTACCTCGATCGTGGTCAAGGAAGGCGACCACATCAAGAAGGGGCAGGTGCTCCTGACCCAGGAAAATATTCAGGCGAACGCCGACGTCCAGGCGCAAGCTGCGGCGATCAATTCGGCCGAGTCGGGCGTACAGGCCGGCGATGCGAGCTACAAGTCGGCGCAGTCGGACCTGGTGCAGGCGCAGGCCAACTTGGAGCACGCCAAGATCGAGTATGAGCGTGGGCAGAGCCTTTACAAGGATGGATTGATTCCGAAGCAGGATTACGACCAGCGCAAGACGACGTACGACGCGCAGTTCGCCGCGGTGGATTCGGCCAAAGCGCACGTGATGACATCGAAAGCATCGTTGGAACAGATGCGCGCGCAGTTGAGCCAGAGCAAAGCAGTGCTCGTACACACCGAAGACGTCCTGCACAAGACGACGTACACCTCGCCGATCGACGGCATCGTCAGCTACTTGCCGGAGCGCGTCGGCGATTACGTCGTGCCCGGTATTCAGAATTCCAACGGCAGCTTTTTGATGACGCTGTCGGACATGTCGGTGGTGACCGCGGAAGTGAAAGTCGATGAGACCGACATCGTGAACGTGCGCAACGGTCAAGACGCCGACGTTACGATCGACGCGATTCCGGGAAAAATTTTCAAAGGCAAAGTGACCCAAATCGGTTCGCAAGCGGTGCTGCGCACTTCGGGTTTGGCGACGACGCAATCCACGACGAGCAATCAGGAAGCGAAGGATTTCAAGGTAGTGGTGACGCTGGACCAGCCGCCCGACAATCTGCGGCCGGGCCTTTCGACGACCGCGAAGATCAAGACGGCCTCGCGGCAGAATGTGCTGGCGATTCCGATTCAGGCGCTGGCTGTGCGCACGCGCAAGGATCTGGAAGACGCCGCGAAAGACAATAAGAAGCGGCACCGGTTCGGGCGTAACGCTCGCGGCGCCTCCGCCATCGGCGCCCGGGCGATCCGAAGAAGGACGAAATTCAGGGCGTGTTCGTGGTCAATGGCAAGAAAGCGTTTTTCCGCCCGGTCGAGACCGGAATTTCCGGCGTCACCGACATCGAGATCACCAAGGGACTTCAGAAGGGCGACGAAATCGTCGTCGGCAGCTACAAAGCGCTGCGCACGCTCAAGCCCGAGTCGAGCGTGAAAGTGGATAACTCCGCGCCGAAGAAAGCGGCGAGCGATGATCAGTCGAGCTGAGTCGCTGAGTTAGGCTTAGGCTAGCAGCGGCGGATCGCGCAGGCCAGATCGCTTCGACTTCGACGGAGAGAGAATGCCCATCGAGACAACATCACCGGAATCGTATCGCGAAGATCTCGTCAGCTCCGGGATTGTCATCAAGACCGAAGAGCTCGCGAAAGTCTACGAGATGGGCGCGGAGCAGGTGCGCGCGCTCAACGGCGTCGATCTGACAGATTCGCAAGGGCGAGTACGTCGCGATCATGGGGCCGTCGGGCTCCGGCAAATCGACGCTGATGAATTTGATCGGGTGCCTCGATTCGCCGAGTTCGGGGAAATATTGGCTGGCGGGGCGGCTCGTCAGCGAGCTTGATGACGACGAGCTCGCGTTTATTCGTAACAAGGAAATCGGATTCGTGTTTCAGACGTTTAACTTGTTGCCGCGCGCGACGGCGCTTCACAACGTCGAGCTGCCGTCTGATTTACAACGGCACTCCGGCGGAAGAGCGTCTGGTGAAGGCGAAGCAAGCGCTGGACCGCGTCGATCTCGGAAGCCGCATGCACCACAGGCCCAACGAGCTGTCGGGCGGTCAGCGGCAGCGTGTCGCGATTGCACGCGCGCTGGTGAATTCGCCCTCGATCGTGCTTGCCGACGAGCCGACGGGAAACCTCGACTCGAAAACCGGCGATGAAATCATGGCGCTGTTTGAGAATTTGCATGCGCAGGGGAACACAATCATTGTCGTGACGCACGAAAACGACATCGCGCAACATGCGCATCGCGTGATTTTCATTCGCGACGGTAAAATCGCGTCCGACCAGGCTACACAGAAGGCGCAAAAATCCTGATCGTTCTTCGCTGCGCGCCCGCGCGGCGTTTCGCTACCAGACAAATCGGCTCTTTACCTCGCAAGTGAAACAGACACACTGCGTCCACACGCGGCGCGCTTCGCTTTCCTCATAGGCGCTCGCTTTGCACGGAGAAAGGCGCACCACGTATGTCTACGAATGCTCGGTCCTCGAGCGATCTAACACTCGAAGCTCTCGATGCGGTTGTGCCACGTGCTCGACGCTATGTCGAGACGATTGCCGATCGCAGGCGTCGCGCCTGCCGCCGGAGCAGTTGCGGACTTGTCGAAATTTCACGAGCCGTTTCCAGAGAATGGCGCCGAGCCGAGCGCGACGATTGCGATGCTCGACGAACTCGGCTCGCCCGCGACGATCGCCAGCACGGGACGCCGCTATTTCGGTTTCGTCATCGGAGGATCAACGCCCGCCGCAATGGCGGCGAGTTGGCTCACGAGCACCTGGGATCAAAACGGCTGTATGCGAGTGATGTCTCCGGTTGCGTCCGAACTGGAAGAAATCGTGCTCGCATGGGTTTGCGAAGCGCTGCATCTTCCCGCGGGCTGCGCGGGTGGCCTCATGACTTCCGCCACGATGGCAAATTTCACTGGGCTCATCGCGGCGCGTTATTCGCTGCTGGCCAAAGCTGGATGGAACGTCAACGACGACGGAATGTTTGGTGCTCCGCCGATCGACGTCGTTGTCGGCGAAGAAATTCACTCGCTCTCGTTAAAAGCTCTTGCACTTGCCGGATTCGGAAAGAAGCGAGTCAAAGTCGTCGAGACCGATGCGCAGGGGCGGATGCGCGCCGATAAATTTCCCAAGGTCAACGATCGCACGATTGTTCTTCTGCAAGCGGGCAACGTGAACACTGGCTCATTCGATCCCGCGCACGAAATCTGTCCCCGCGCGAAGGCGGATGGCGCGTGGGTGCATGTCGATGGTGCGTTCGGACTGTGGGCCGCGGCGTCGCCGAAGTATCGGCATCTGACGCGCGGATTTGAGCTGGCCGATTCGTGGGGAACGGATGCGCACAAATGGCCGAACGCCGGCTATGACAGCGGCATCGCCATCGTTCGCGATGGGGATGCATTGCGCAGCGCGATGACCGCGACAGCCGCGTATCTCGATCCCAGCGCGCGGCGCGAGCCGATGTATCACTCGCCGGATTCGTCGCGTCGAGCGCGCGGCGTGGAGCTGTGGGCGACGTTGAAATCGCTCGGTAAGAGCGGGCTCGCGGATTTGATCGATCGCACATGCGCGCACGCGCAGAAATTTGCGGTGGGACTTCGCGATGCCGGCTACGAAATTCTCAACGATGTCGTGATCAATCAGGTGCTGGTTTCGTTTGGCACGCCGGAACAGACGCGCGAAGTGATTCGCCGCGTTCAGGAAGATGGAACGTGCTGGTGCGGCGGCACAGTGTGGCAGGGCAAGACTGCGATGCGGATTAGCGTTTCGTCGTGGGCCACGACGGATGCTGATGTAGAAAAAAGCCTGGCGGCGATCGTTCGGATCGCGCGCCAGGTTTCTTCTGGAAACTGAAATCGCAGCCTGACTTGTCATGTGGGTTAACGACCGGTCGCCACACTCGGCGCATGGAACGCCGCGCGCGTTGCGGCGAGCTCAAGTACGTGCGCGAAATGCGATCGTGCCACGTGAGATGGTCTTCATCCCACCACGACCACGCGAAGCCTGCGAACACTGCCGTCGCCGACACGACGTAGCCGATGCTACGGAGTAAATATTGCCGTTGCGTCGGAGGCGCGCCTGAGAAGCTCGCCACCTGCAATCCGCGGAACATCATGCCCGGCGTCGTGCCGCCAAAAATCGTGAACAGCGCGAAGTATTGCAGGTAGACGACGGCGAATGTCGCGACGTAGACGAGCGCGTTGAGCTTGGTCGCGGAAAATTGTCCGCCGAGCGAACTGAACAGCGCCATGAATCCGCCGTAGGCGAACAGCAGGCACGCGGCATCGATGACGGCGGCGATGCGGCGATCGTCGAGCGAGGCGACCGGATACAGTCCGTAGTGCTTGACGTTGTTTGCTTCCTCGGCTTCGCTGTCTTCGTGCTGTGCGTCCGGCGCAATCGAGACGTCGATCTCCATGCGGCCATCGGTGATTGTGCTCGGGCGGCGCGATGTAACGCCCGATGGCGATCGTGAAGGAGAACTCTTCATCGTTTATCGTCGGCGCGACGTCAGGCGATGTCAGCGGCAGCGTTTCCTCAACCTGTGTGGCAACCGCAACCGCTGGCGGCGGTCGCAACCGCAACGCCGCGGCGAGATTCGTGCGGCTGAGTTGATGCAGCTTCCGCAAACGGCAGGCTGGTCTGCGCGGCCTTGCGTACCGGGAGTTCTTGCAGTAGAGATCTCGCGCGTTCCCGCGCTGGACGCGGCGGGAGCGGAGGCAGTCCGCGGCGCGCGCGATAGGCCTGGACGCGTTCGCCAAGTTCTCCGCGCCATGCGCCGATCGTCGGCGCTTCGTTAGCGTTCGTCGTCGAGACACAGTTCGACTTACGCTCCAGCGAGATGCGTATCTCTGGAGCGCGAGTCGGCGCATCGTCTTCGCGCACGATGCGCGCAGACGAGGTCTCGACGCTAAAACTGGAGTCGCAAAAGTTACAAGCGCGTGCGTTTGATGGCAGCACGCAGCCACACTGCAAGCATGTTTTTGTCACCGGTGATTTTTGCGCTGCGGACGCATCGACTCCGGTGAGGAGTGATGTATGGAGAATAACACTCTGGACGAAAACGCAAGCGGAGATTGCGACGGAAAAGACGCGAAAACGGCATCATTTTCGAGGAAAACGGATTTAGGGGAAGCAGGGACAGCGAAGCCGGCAGATCAGGAAATCGACGACCGACCGACTACGCTTCGATCTGCTGCGCGAGCAGGTCGCGGCTGAAGGCTACCCGGCGATCAAGAGCCACCGCCGCGAAGTAGGTGCAGCGGCCGAGTTCATTCTCGGTCCAGGTGCGAACCTTGGGAGCGATGCTCCGGCGTGAGCGACTTGAGGGCGTTCAGCATGCCGAAGTAAACGCCGATAGCCCGAATCTCGCCGCGATCCTCAGGCCGGTCGGGGCAAAGACGCAGGAGCTGCACCACGCGCCGGAAATCCTCTCCCGACGCCGGCGTCGTGAGCCCAGTGACGTCCTGAACTTCAGGCGAGAGCACGTGGCCAATCGAAGCCGCAATCACCGATCGGCAGTACGGCACAAAGAACTGCAGGAAGAAAACGATCGAGCAGCACAGGACGATTGCGGCGATCATCGGGGCACCGCCGCCATTGCGAGACGGGCCGGCGTCAGCCGCGCGTCATTGGGCACCCGCCAGAAGGCGTAGGCCCAGGACAGCGGCAACAGGCAGCCGACTACCGGAAAGAAGATCGAAACGCGCGCATACAGCGTTGGGTGGAGATTGGACAGCGCGTAGCAGGCGGCGAAGAAGCTGAAATAGACGCCCAGCGAGAGAACCAGCTGCACCAGCAGCGTAGGCGTCTGCCGCATTTTCAGCACGGCAGCCCAGAGAACGTACGTCAGGACGAGCCCGACGAAGTAGAGGTTCTGCGAAAGCTCAAAAGCGAAATAGGTGAGGATCTTGTGCGAGGATTGACTGACGACCGCGTAGGTAAACCACGAAGTTCCTGCAAGCAGGGTGAGGGCCCCGAGTCGCAGGTAACGGCCTACCTTCATCTCCTCGAAAACGGAGAGGTATAAGCTGATCAGGCTGAAATACAGAACGATCGTCAGCAGTGCATCGGAGTAAAAGTAGAAGTACCGATAGTTCAGTGAGCCGAAGCCATCGCGTGCGAGGACGTAGTGACGCCCCCAGCTCACCGCAAGGCACAACACCATATACAGATTGAGGACGAAGTAACGGCGAAGGACTTTTCGCTTGATGGCACACAACACCACAAGCGCTTCTAGGAGTGTTCCTAGGAAAAGAATCGCGTAACTTGCGGATCCAGGCATCTAACCCTTGTCAGTGGGCCCTGGTCCGCTGTCCCGTTCGACAGCCGCTTTACCGGTGCTTCCCGATTACCAAGGCTTCGGTGCGGGATCCGGTCCGTTCCAGGGCTTTGGAGCTGGATCGGGTCCGTTCCAAGGCTTCGGAGCGGGGTCCGGTCCATTCATCACCGGCGCAGCAGCGATCAAGTTGCTGTTGTGGCTGGTGACGGCGGTCTTCAGGCCCATCGCCGCTACCAGGATCAAACCCGGCAGCAGCAGAACGACGTGTCTACGTGACATTGATAAATACCCCCCAAATGAATGAACAACGGGAGGTACTTTATCGGAGACTGCAAAATGTGCAAGCAGACACAGGCGTTCGGCCTGTGACCTAAAGGTACACAACCCCCTACCCAGCATTTCGCTAGGTGTTCGCTCCGCGTGCGAGCGAAGGTGTTGCGACCGCTCGCAGGATAGGAGTTCTAGATGTACTGGTCAACGGTACGGTCGTACTAGGGAAATGTCTGATTCAATTGAGGTTTAGTAGGGTGAATCCTGTACGAATCTTTGACATTGCTGCTGACATTATCAGACGCGTCCGCGATTCAAACAATCGATCCATTGGCTACTTTTGCCTCGTTTTTGCAGGGTTTTGTGGCCGAAATTGAGGAACGTCTACAGTTGAAAAATCTGTGGAAATCGCGTTGAAATCGATCCCAATCTTGCTTCGTATTGTAAGCAAGATTGGCGTTTTCGCAGTTGAGCCTGCTCGCTCCCGCCGTAGATCTCGGCGCAAATCGCTTGTCGAATTTCTTTGCGCGAGCGACGCTTCTTGACCGTCGTCCAATCCTTCCGTAGCATGAATGGTCCTGTGCCGGCGTAGCTCAGTGGTAGAGCGAGGGTCTCATAATCCCTAGGCCGAGAGTTCGATTCTCTCCGCCGGCACCAAAATGCTCCTGCCTGCAAGTCTCTAAGTTCATCTTCCGTCATTGCGTTCGTTTTGACCGGTGACCCGTGTTGCAGGGAGTAACCTCAACGACGCGCTACAGGATATCCGTCCGACAGACACGCCTTCTGCCCGATGCATTACTCTCGGCCTTACCTCGATAATTACCAGCGATGCCCGACAGCCCAGTTCAAGAGCACATCGAACTCATCGCCAAGCACGAACGCGACTTCATATCTCGGCGGACGTGGGACGAGAAAGTCGGGGATTCAGTCTCGAGCCTCGTCGGAAGCCTGACGTTCGTCGCGATGCACGTCGTACTACTGGTCGTGTGGCTGGCGATCAACACCGGCGGCTTCCCAACGATCAAGCCATTCGACCCTTGGCCGTTTCCTATCCTCGATGTCGTGCTGGCCTTTGAAAGTATTTTGCTCGCGAGCTTTATTTTGATGCGGCAATCGAGAATCGCCCGCCGCACGGAAGAGCGCAGTCACCTCGAGCTCCAGTTGATGCTGCTGATGGAGAAGGAACTCACGGCAACATTGAGCGTTTGCTCGTGAAATCGCAAAGCGACTGGGACTAAGCGGCGTTATCGACGATCACGAAATCAATCAGTTGAGCGAAGAAACTTCTGTGGACCAGATGGCCGAAAGCATCCGCGAAAAATTATCCGAAAAATAGACGAGCGGCCGGCGACGGCCGCTCCCCACCACGTCATCCAGCGCTCAATCGGCGCGCCTGGAACAATGCAGTCAAATGAAGAATCAAGAACATCGGCACTAGGAAAGCTGGAATCAACAGCAACGGAAGTCGCGACATCGGCGACGTCGTAACACCCCCGAATAGATTCGGCGCGAAGATTGGAATGACGGCTCCGATACTCACGGCCACCGCGAGATCCAGGATGCCGGAGAGATTCCACGCGAGAAAGCTTGTCCCTGTCGCGAACTCGGGCTTGCGGACGAGAGCCAGCAGCACGAAGGGTGCTGTGATTCCGATCGCCATATCTCCAAGTCCGGCAGTCCACGCGAAAAGTCCCGGCAAAATCCGATAGGTGTACAAGGTAAGGAAACCGAAACCAGCCCACCTCCACGCCTGAATCGCCACAATCAGGCGCAAGATCAATCGACAGAACGAATTCGCGAAAAGAGCGGCTGATCCAGTAGCCGCCGAGAAATAATGAGAGCGGAGCCGTGAGACCGATCAAAAGTCCAAGCGGGGGCGCTCCCGGCGGCGCGACGAACGCTCCGCGTGATGCGAAAACAAGGACCAGGGCCAGCCAAGCTGAAACTAAAACTGCGACGGCGCTACCCATGCCGGAGACTTGTGGAACTTTTGACGGATCGAGATGCAGTGAGGCGACATTTGCCATGATAGATATCCTTTCCCGTTCGTAGTGACTTGCAATTTGCAAGTCACTAGCGAAGATAACAGAGTGACTTGCATTGTGCAAGTAAGTCGTTCAAAATCGGTGATGATGAAAGCAAAAACGAAAGCCGCACCGCTCCGGCGCTCGCCTTGCGCTGTGGCATGCACGCTCGATCTCGTTGGGGACAAATGGTCGCTGCTGGTGATTCGCGACCTGCTTCAGGGGTGCGTGACCTACGGGGAGCTACAGAACTCGCGTGAGCGCATTCCAACCAACATCCTCGCCGACCGCTTGAAAAAACTGGAAGAGGCGCGGCTCATTTCTAAATCGGCGTATCAGGAGCATCCGGTGCGATACAACTACGCACTGACCGCCCAAGGTGAATCTTTGAAGGACGTATTGCGCGCGATCGTGCAGTGGGGCAAGGAAAATATTCCGGGCACGGTCGCGCTCAGCAGGCGGACGGCTCCGTAAGCCTGAGTAGGTCAGTTCCGCAAAATTCTGAAAGATGGAAGCTGCTTGAGACGATTCATCATTACTGGAGCGCCGGGTGCCGGGAAGACCGCGATTCTTCGGCAACTAGAATTCGAAGGCTTCAGCGTTGTCGAAGAGGCCGCGACGGACGTCATCGCGGCGGAACAGGCTGCTGGCACAGCCGAGCCTTGGACGCAGCCCTCATTCATCGATGCAATCGTTCGATTGCAGAGAGAGCGGCAGATGCGCGCCGCTCAACTTCCGGATGAAATTCAGTTTCACGACCGCAGCGCTGTGTGCACCGCGGCGTTGGCTACCTATCTTGGATACCCGCTTTCACCGCTTCTGGTCACTGAATTGGCGCGGATCAAGAACGAGGCGATCTATCGGTCGCGAGTATTTTTTATTCGCAGTCTCGGTTTCGTTACGCCAACGCCGGCACGGCGCATCAGCTTGGCAGAGGCTCAGCGATTTGAAAAAGTTCACGAGGATGTCTATCAGGATTTCGGTTTCGATTTGGTTTCGATCGAGCCGGGCAGCGTCGTCGAGCGGGCCTTCGCGATCAAGGCTGCGGTATGTCTCGAACCGCGCGGCCCGCTAGATCTCCGGTGACCAGGACTTAGTTGGTCAGCGCTTGGCGGATTGCACGCGTTGGCTCAATCCGCTGTAAAAGCTCTCGGCGTACCAAGTCGGCTTTTCCGGAGCGTCCGCGACGCGTTGCGCAAGCTGCGCGACAATCGCGGTGAATTGCGCCGCTGCGACTTGATCGACTGGCTGCTTCAGATCATCGCTTGGCGCGTGATAGCGCGTGTGAATCCACTCGTTGAAGGTCTTCTGTTCGGGCGAATCGGGCAGCCATCCGAACTTGAACGCGAGCCCCGGAATTCCTTGCGTCACAAAACTCGCCTGATCGCTGCGGATGAAACGATTTTCCGGCGGCTGCTTGTCGAACTGCACTTCGACGTCGTTGCGTTGAGCAACCGCGCGAATGTCGTTGCCGAGCGTCGATTCGCCGAGCCCCTGCACTTCGAGATAGTGCAGCGGGAAGAGTGGAAGAAACATGTCCATGTTGATCGCCGCAACGATGCTCGAGAGCGGTACCGTCGGATGCGCCACAAAATACTGTGAGCCGAGCATCCCTTCTTCTTCGCCGGTCCACGACAAGAACAACACAGAACGTTTCGGTTTGTCGGGCGACGACGACAAAGCCTTGGCGATCTCGATGAGCGAAGCGCTGCCCGCCGCATTGTCCATTGCGCCGTTGTAGAGATTGTCGCCGTCGATCGGCCGCCCTACGCCGAGATGATCCAGATGGGCGCTGAGCACGACGTATTCACCTTTCAGTTTCGGGTCGGAGCCTGGCAAAAGCGCTGCGATGTTCGTCGAATGGATTCCCGGCAGCTTTTCAATCGCGACGTGCGCGCGAAAATTTTCCTTCAGCTCAAATTTCGGCAGTGGCTTTCCAGCGTCGGCAAGCGCAAGCAATTCAGTTGTCGTGTGACCCGAACCTTCGAGAAATTTATCGGCCTGCGCCGCATTGATCGTCCCGCGAAACTTCAAACCTTTCAGATCGTTCAGCGCCGGATCGGCAAGCGAGATCACTTCCTTCGGCTGACTCTTGACCGTGCGCTCCCACGGCAGCGACAACTTCGGATTGGCAATGTTGACGTAACCGATCGCGCCTGCCTTGCGCAGCGCCTCCCAACGTTCCGATTCCAGCTGATAGTACGTACTGATCGGCCCGGGAATATTGGCTGCACGCCCGCCGATCGAGACCGCGATTTTTCCGTGAAGATCAAGCCCGGCGAGTTCATCGAAATGTTTTTCGGGCACAGCGAATCCGTAGCCGACAAACACCGCAGGCGCGTCAACCTTTCCGTCGCCTTCGGTGTAGGCATGCACCAATCCGTCGGTTCCGAGTTGCACGGGAATCGATTGGCCGTCGCGCACAATTTCCCAGCGCGTCTGCTCTTCATTCAAATGCACGACATTGAACGCGACATCTTGCCGATAGCCGGTCGTCCCGGCTGGTTGCAGTCCATCGTCGTGAAATTGCTTTTCGACATATGCCGCGGCAAGGTCGAATCCTTCGGTGCCCGTGTGGCGGCCTTGCAGTTGGTCGTCGGCGAGATATTGCACGTGCGACCACCAACTCTTGGCAGCAGGATTCCAATCGGTGGCATCATCTGCCGAAATTCGAGTTACTGGAGCAAATACAACTGCAAAGACTGCGAGCATCGCAATTCGACGCTTCATTTTCATTCTCCCTAGATTATTTCCAGCCGAATTGATTCCACGAACCAGAGCGGGGTTACATAACAACGCGCCGGCGAGAGTGCTGTGTGCTAGCACTCTCGCTCGGGCGCTTTCAAGTCACCGCAAGATCAAAATACAAACTTTGCAGTGAGCTGAATCTGCCGCGGTGAAGAATCGCCTCCCAACCCAGAACCCAAAACGCTGGTCGGCGCTGAAACGGTTGAGATGATTTGGCCAAATTGCGGATTCGCGATGTCGGCCACTGGCTGATCGAAGTTGGGATGATTGAGCACGTTGTAGAAATTCGCGCCGACGACGAACTCCTGGCTTTCGCCCCAGAGATGAACGCGCGTGCTCTTCAGGATGCTGAGGTCGGTGTTGAAATAGCCCGGCCCGCGGAACTGGTTGCGCTGCTGATTGCCGAAGCCCGTTGCTGCCGAACCAAAGTCGGAGGCGACCAAGCACGAACTGGTCGGTCCGCCGCATTTCGGTTGCGCGCCGCCGAGATAATTGGCGAAGACAGTGCCCTGATAATTGTTGGCGGCAAGCGTGGACGTCGTCGCGCTGTCGGTGACGGTGAATGGCAAGCCGGTGCGATAGAAGAACGTGCCGGAGATGGACCACCCGCTCCACAAACGCTGTGGCCCGTGATGGATGTAGTTTTCGATCGACGGCGTCCAGATATAGCTTGCGCTGAACGCATGTCGCACGTCGGCGTCGTTGTTGCCGTAGTTGGCGTGTGGGTTCGACGGAATCTGCGGATATTGAACGCTCGGCGCCGTGCCATAGCCCCACGCGGTGAAGCCGTTGTCGGACACGTCGTCGAGCGCGTGGCTGTACGTGTAGCTGAACGTCGCCTGCACGCCGTGATTGAGATTGCGGCGCGCGGAAACGACGAGCCCGTTGTAGTTCGACGTGCCGTCGGTCTGCAATTCGGTGACGGCCGAGAAACGCGCATCGGGCGCAGTGGTTGGCAATCCGGCGAAGCCCGTCGGACTGAACGCATTCAGGCTGTTGTTGATGAAGACTTCGTGGATGCCATGATTGCCCACGTAGTTCACGCTGATCGCGGTGCTGCGATCGATTGAATGTTGCACTTCGAGATTCCACTCGAGGTACGTCGGGTTCACCGTTTTGTTTTGCGCGCCGTAGTAGGCCGGCGGAAGGAAGCCGGGATCGGTTGCGGTGAGGCTTGCGAGCGTTGCTCCTTGCGAGAAGCCGTTGACGAACGTGGTGTTGTAGTTCGCGACGGTGTTGAATGCGTTGCCCGCGACATCAGGCGAAAGTGGAACGCCCGATGCGGTGAATGCGTTCACGTTTGGCGTGTTGAGCGCGAATCCTTGCAGCACTTGCTGCGGAAAGAAGTCGCGGAAATTTCCGATACCGCCGCGGACGACGGTCTTCTGGCTGCCGAACGGCGACCACGCAAAACCGAGGCGCGGCTCGACCGCGAGCCCGGTCGTGTCGTAGAACGTGTGCGAGACGCCGGTCTCGATCGCCTGGTTGTACGGAATCGTCGGATCGTGATCGGTGGACTCAAACGGTTGCGCGAGACGCGCAAAGCACGCCGTCAAGCATTCGATGTTCGATTCGCGATCGAATCGCAACGCGAGCGTGAGTTTTAGATTTGGAGTGACGGCCCAGTCGTCGCCGACATAGAAGCCGATGTCATACGCTGCGAAGGGTTGATTGAGAGCATTCGGAAACGATTTGCCGAAGGTTGTCACGTTGCCATTGAAAAAATTATCGAGCGACGTGACGCCGGTCCCGGCGGTGTTGCTGCCGTAGAAGAAGACGTTGAGATCGTCCCGCAGGAAATCGACGCCGGCTTTAATTGTGTGCTTGCCGAAGCGGAAAGAAAAATCATCGACGATTTGGTATTGCGTGATGTGACGGCCGACTGGATGTGCCTGGTTCTGGCCTAGCGTGGTAAAGCTGTTTCCGGTGAACTTCAGCTGCGCCGGGAAAACGTTGAGCGTCGCGGCCGGATCTTCCGGTCCAAACAAAATGCCCGACCACTGAAATGCGACGATCGCTTGGTTTACCGCGCGACTACCGAACGAGTGCGTCTCGTTGAGTTGACCTTGCCATTCCGGCTGCGGGCTCGATTGGTTGAAGACCGGATTGATCAGGTCGGTCGTCGTCGCTTGGATGCCGTGATCGGTGAAGATGTGGAGAAAGAGTTGATCTTTCTGGCTGATGATCTGATCGATGCGAAATGCCAACAGCCATTCCCCGGTGAAATTGCCGGGGACGCCTTGGAATTGCAGGGCGCATGGACCACCGCCCGGCAGAACGAAAGTGCCGCAACCGCCGTTCGGCAAAATATTGAGCGCGCGAGAAGCTCCCGAGGCGTTGTTGTAGAGCCCGAAAATCGTGTTGTAGAAGGGAATTGAGCCGGGGCTTACTGCTGCAAGATTTGCGAGCGTCGCGGCCTCAAATTGCGGGCTGGGAATATTCACGGCTGCCGTGGTTGGCAGCACGATGCGCAGCCCTTCGTTGTTGACGAAGAAAAATGTCTTGTCGCGCCAGATCGGGCCGCCGATCGACGCCGCCCATTGATTCACGTTGTCGAACGGCGCTTCGTGGCGCGAAGATTATTGAAATAGTTGTTCGCGTTGAGCGACGAGCCATTCCAATCGTAAATCGCGTTTCCGTGGAAGCTGTTCGTTCCCGACTTGCTGACGTAATTTACGTTCGAGCCGACGAGCCGGCCGTAGTTTCCGGAGTATCCGTTGTTGACGACGGTGACGGCTTGCATTTCATTCGCGCCGATGCTGTTGTTCGTCGCTCCCGATTTGTTGTTGTCGCCGTAGCTATTGAGATAGTCCATTCCGTTGATGGTGAACACGTTGGAGTAGCCCGGCAGTCCGAAGACGGAAAAATTTCCGCCGCCTTGCTGCGTGTTCATCACGGAGCCGGGAGCGGTTTGCGCGACGTAGGTGAGGTCGCCGCCCGGATTCGGCACGAATTTGATTTGCGCCTCGTTGTAGCTGGTAGTGATGTCGCCGTTTTCGGTTTGTACCGGCGCGATTTCCGACGACACGGTCACGCTCGTTTCCGCGGAGCCGACTTGCAATTGCGCCGCGATCGTCGTCGATTGACCTACCGTCACGGTGATGTTTTCGCGGAACGATGTGAAGCCGTCCGCTGTGATGCTCACCACGTAGTCGCCCGGCGGAACGTAGTCGAAATGAAAAACGCCATCCGAACTGCTCGCCGCCGTTTGATGAAATGACGTCGCCTGATTTTCCAGGATCACTTTGGCGTTGCTGACTGCACCCTTGCTTGCATCCGTGACGGTTCCCGTCACGTAGCCCGAAATCGTTGACTGCGCGCGAAGCGGTTGCACGTGCAATCCGAGCGCGAGCAGTCCTAACAAAAACACTCCGAGAATCCCCCTAAAACGCACCACGACACTCCTCCTTGTCCACGCGCAGGTGGACTTCGATGTCATGCGAAGCGCAAAGCTCCGCATGGAAAATTAAAATTGGAAATTGAAAGGAAAAATTGCGGACTTAGCGGCTACAACAACAGACGAACAGGCGGGACACAGCGGTGAGAAGCGCAACAGCGGAACAGCGATGGAAACATCTTGATTGGCCGGACCGAAACCCCGAAGACATGATCCCCTCTTTGCTTGCTACGAAAAATTTGGAGGCGCGAGGCGGAATCGAACCGCCGATTAGAGTTTTGCAGACTCTTGCCTTACCACTTGGCGACCGCGCCACCGACATTGCGCGAGCATTTCGACGTCGCAAATTGCGAAATGGCTCGCCCAAAAACACAAAACCCGCCGACCAGTCACTCTGGCAGCGGGCGCTTACACTCGAAGCTGAACAAACTTATGCGATCAGCTCACCCCGCCAGAAATGACACGCGTCGCGGGCGAACAACAATCCTGCGATGTGGAGACACGTTGGCGACGAGAAAGCATGTTAAAACGATATATCGAATCGCGCGCGGCATCAAAGTCAAAAAACTGTAATGCAGTATCGACAATTATGATTCTTGAGCGGCGACTCAAAAAAGAATCGACGGCAGATACGCGCCCGACGGTTCGTTATATAGGCCGGCGGTCATAAGCGTCATCGGCTGAGTGACTCGGAGTCCGTTCGATAGGCACCAGCGGAAGAGTTCCGCGTTGCGCGAGGGCACAAGAATGCCTGGACCGCCGAGAACTTCTGCGGAAGCGATGAGAGCTTGGAGATCCTGGGTGCTTTGCGCCGTGGCGTGAGCAAAGAAAGCCAGATCCGTCGCGTAGCCCGTGATGTTGCCACTACGTTCGACCACCTTCGCTGTACCTTGCTCGATGGCGTGTGCTAGATCGCCGCCGCGATCGAAACCGTGGACACGATGCGATAGCGCGTTGCAGGCTTCGAGATCGGCGCGTTCCGCCTTGCGCACCGTGCAACCGGCAACACTTCGCTGGTTCGTTCGTCCCTGCATGCAGGAAAGCGGCTCGCGAATGTCGAAGCCGAGCGAGGCATACAACGACAACGATCGATTGTGAAACGCGGCTTGCACAAGCCGGACACCGGCGGCGCCCTTTTGTCTCGAACGATCCAACACCGCGTGCATCAGTTTTCGGCCAACACCGAGATTTTGCGCCGACGGATCGATCGTGATCGGCCCGACCCCATGAATGATCGCGCGCTCATCGAGGCAATTGCTCCCGACGATTCGGCCGCCGACCTCGGCGACTACGCAATAAAAGCCGGGAGTCGAGAAAAGCGCCGAGAGCACGCCGATGCCCGCCTCGACGGCCGGAAGATCGGGCGGAAAGTTGTGCGCGCTGCTGATCGCGGTGAAAGCGTCGAAGCAGATTTTTCCGGCGACGGCAGCGTCATCTGTGGTGGCGACGCGGATGGTTACATCGGTGTTTTGAAGTTGAGGCATGGTCGGGTGATGGTAGCAAAATTGACTGCCTCGGTTTGCACGACTCCGGAGCCGGCGGAACACCACAAGCTTTGTGATATAAAGTACTTGACAAAGACGATTGATTACGCTAGCCTTCTGTTATGGCATTGGCTTCTCCCATCCGCTCTCCTCGAAACGAGCCCATCCCCATCGATGCGCGCGCGGCGGATCATCTTCGCTACATCCGCGAAACGATGGCCAGCGCTGCGGAATTTACCGCCGTGCCCGGCTGGGGCGGCGTCGCCATGGGCATCACGGCGATCGCGGCGGCGGGAGCGGCTTCGCGCCAATCTTCGTCGCGCGCGTGGCTGACCGTCTGGCTGATCGAAGCATTCGTAGCGGTAGCGATTGCGGGCGCAACCGCAGCGACCAAAGCGCATCGCGCGAACGCGGCGCTCTTCTCCGGACCGGGCCGAAAATTTTTGCTGAGCTTCACGCCGCCGATCATTGTCGGCGGCTGCCTGACGTTTGCGTTGTTCCACTTCGGCGCTGTCGCGTTGCTGCCGGCAGTCTGGCTCCTGCTGTACGGCACCGCAATCGTTACCGGCGGCGCTTTTTCCGTTCGCGTCGTGCCGGTGATGGGTTTGTGCCTGATGGCGCTCGGCGGAATCGCGCTCGTCGCGCCCGCAACTTGGGGCGACAGCTTCATGGCCGCCGGCTTCGGCGTGCTGCAAATCGGTTTTGGTTTCTGGATCGCGAAACATCACGGAGGATAGATCGGCAACGTGCGCGTGAATTTATGCGCTGTCACATCGATTGGCACGGCGGTAGAGTAAGAGAGCAATTCGAAATGGCGAAATCATCCACAGCTCGAGACGAACGGTATCAGCGGCGAGAACGCGAGGCCGCGTTGCCTTCGGTCGCGCCTCATCGAAAGAAACCGTACCCGCCGATCTCGACCGGCTGATTCACGAGCGCGTGCGCCTCGGCATCGTCAGCGCGCTGGCCGTGAATCGTTCGCTCACTTTCAACGAACTGAAGGCGATGCTCAAGACGACCGACGGCAACCTGAGCGTCCACGCGCGCAAGCTGGAAGAAGCCGACTACATCGTGTGCACGAAGTCGTTCGACGGGCGTCTGCCCAAGACGGAATACCGGCTGGCGGCGTCGGGTCGCAAAGCGCTCGAGCGCTATCTCAATCACATGGAAGCTCTGATTCGCGCAACGCGGGAAGGCTAGCGAGGCAAAATTTTTTGTCTCTCATACTTTGTAATGCAGAGTAGTTTGCGGTAATTGAAGAAAAGAACTAGGCTTCGAAGCCGGCCTGTCCCCGGTGCGCGAGCCAGAAAACAAGGAGACCGATCATGTCGATACACTCGATTCTTACGCAGGGCCAGATCACCGTAATGCCGCCGCCGCAACTTCAACCCACACCGCCGCCGTCAGTCGCGGCGACTGCACGTCGCCATCATTTCCGACGGCAACGGACGCTGGGCCACTTCGCGCGGACCTGCCGCGCTCCGCCGGGCATCGCGCCGGCGCGCAAACCGCTCGCGCGATCATCGCCGCCGCCCCGAAACTCGGACATTCACACGCTGACTCTGTTCGCGCTTTCCTCGGCCAACTGGAAGCGCCCGCCCGCCGAAGTCGCCGGCATTCTGCGCATCCTCCACGAATATCTGCTCACCGAAACGCAGCACTGCATCGACGAAGGCATTCGCCTCAACATCATCGGCCGGCGCGACCGCCTCTCCGCGAATCTGCGCCAGGCCATCATCGATTCCGAAGACGCCACCGCGCGCGGCACGCGACTCCATCTTGCGCCTCGCGGTCGATTACTCCGCCCGCAACGCGATCTTCAGCGCCGCGCGCCGCTTCTACAAATCGACCGAGCTTTCCGAGGAATCTTTCGCCGGCGTGCTGGCTGAGGCGCGCGGCGGCGCCCCCGACGTCGATCTCCTCATTCGCACCGGCGGCGAGCAGCGCATCTCGGATTTTCTGCTGTGGGAGTGCGCGTTCGCCGAGTTCTATTTCGTCCACAAACGCTGGCCCGACTTCACGGTCGAAGATCTGCGTTCCGCCCTCCAGGAGTTTGCTTCCCGCGAACGCACCCGCGGCGCACTTCCGGGCAGCGAAGTGGACGCCATCGCGGGTTGAACTCATCACCGTTTCTGCTCCGATAGAAAAATGCTCTTGACAAAACGTTACCAATTCGATACCATAATTGCTGGCGAATCACGCCAATTCAGAAGAACACCCGCAATTTTTCGAAGTACGTTCCCGTCTAAGTTCAATAAAATCAGTCGATTGCACACTCCTGCTTTCTGTATGTTTGTAACTCGATGAAAATGAGCCACTTGCGCACTCTTTTGAAAAACATAGGGGGTGTACCCCTGTTCTTCCCGAATTGAAACTCAAACAGTGAGCACCCTGCCGCCACCCTGAACGCCGCCGCGAATCTCAGTCGCGCGTCAGTCTAAGCAGAACATTTCAATAAAGTTACTGCCTCACGCCCACAACCCTGACGTTCTAGTCCCTACCCGTCGTCTATACCCCAGGAGCAAGGCATGGGAACAATGGGACTTGCACTGCCCTGGGAGCATAGAATCCCTCCCGTACCGCGCGACCGGGAGAGGCGTTTGGAACCCTCCGTGACCCCGCTTCGCTCGCCGGATTAGACCCGGCGGCGGAAGCGGCGAGGGCCGAGGACTCCGCACTGGCAGCTGCCTGCCAGGCCGGAGACCTGCGCGCGTACGAGCGGCTTTTCGCGCTGCAAGGCACGCGGATGAAAAACCTCGCACGGAATCTGTTGGGGAATCCGCTCGATGCCGAAGACGCGGTGCAGGAGACATTTCTCAAGATCCAGCGCAGCATCGCCGGCTTTCGCGGCCAGTCGAGCTTCGTCACGTGGACGTTTCGGATCCTGGTGAACACGTGCCATGATGCGCGCCGCAAACGCACTCGAAAGAAGGAAGTCGCGCACGAAGATCTGGCCACAGGCGACGCGCCGCCGATCGAGCCGCGCGCGCCGGGTTCGCATCCGTCGCTGAAGCTGGCGCTCGAACGGGCGCTGGCGGAATTGACGCAGCACCAGCGCGAAGTGTTTTTGCTTTACGAAGTCGAAGGTTTCAAGCATTCGCAGATTGCGGAGACGTTGGAGATTACCGAAGCAGCGTCGAAGAACACGCTGTTTCAGGCGAAGAAAAATTTGCGAGTGATGCTCGAGCCGCCGCGCAGCAGTGACGCAACGAGTGCAGGCTGAATGCAGCGAGCATGGATGTCGAAGAATTTGTGCAGTACGGTACGGTGAAACGCGATGAATGTAACTTGCAGTGATCGAGACAGTATTTTTGAAGACGGAACTCCGGCGCAGTGGGCGGCGCTGGAGGCGCACGCGGCCACTTGCGCGGCCTGCGCGGAAGAAGTTCGCGCGTGGAAGGCGCTGAGCGTCGCGGCTGCGGAGATGCGCGACTATTCGCCAAGCCCGGCGCTGTGGTCGCGGATCGAAACGGCGCTCGCGCAAATCGCTAACAGCGAATGCGGCTCCTGCCACCTCGCCGTCCTGGCAAGAAAAAATGTCGGCGTGGTTCGGCTTTTCGCTTTCGTGGCAGCTTGCCGCGGTCAGCGCGTTCGCGGTTTTGCTGCTGGTTTCCGGCGGATTGATTTACCGGCATCAGACGCTTCCGCCACGGCAGCCACAGCAGCAACAGCCGCCGAACTCAGCGCATCCGACGCAGGATCCGCTGCTGAAGACGCAAAGCACTCGACGCCGTCGAGAAAGCGCGAAACCGCGTACGTGCAAGCGATCGACAAGCTCGCCGCCGATGCGAAGCCGCAGCTCGACAAGCCGGAAACGCCGCTGATGGCGAACTATCGCGAAAAGCTGCAGGTGCTCGACAGCGCGATCGACGATTTGCGCGCGCAAGCGGGAGATAATCCATCGAACGCCCATTTGAGGTATCAATTGCTGGCGATGTATCAGGAAAAACAGAAAACGCTCGAAGAAGTTCTGGAGGCGCGGCGATGAGCTCCCGCCAATTGCATTCGCAGTGGCGGTTCTTCGCGCACGGCGCTGCTCATCGCGGCGTGCGCCTTCGCGACTACGCTCCGTCCGCCATTCGCCGCCGATCCCGCCGCACCGCGCAGCTCCGGCATCCCGCGCAGCAACAAGTCTCGCGCGATTTTCAAAAGACTTTGTCTCTCGGCAGCGGCGGAAGCTTCTCGATCGAAAATAAATTCGGCGAAGTGCGCGTTCACGGCGAGTCGAGCCGCGATGTGAAGATCAGCGCGACGATTCGCGTGCAGGCCGGCTCTCGCGAAGAAGCCGACGCTTACGCCCAAAAAGTGCAGATCGATGTGCTGCAAATCGGGAAACGGGATTCTCGTCCGCACGGTTTATCCCGAAGAAGAGCGCCGCCTGCTCCACGGCCGCAACACTTCGTATTCGGTGAACTACGACATCGCCATCCCGTCGGATGCGCCGCTCACCGTCAAAAACAGTTTCGGCAGCGTCACTGCGACTGGCGTACATGGCCGCGTCCGGACATCGACAACAGTCACGGCTCGCTCAGCGTGTCGCAGGCCGGCCCTTCCAAGCTGAACAATTCTTTCGGCAGCATCGAACTCCACGATGCAAATGGCGACAGCTTCGTGAACGACAACAATGGCTCCGTCGATGTCAGCGGCATCAAGGGTGCGCTCGACTTGCGCAATCGCTTCGGCAGCATCACGGTGCGCGATGTCAAGGCACGGCGACGATCAACGGCGGCAACGGCCAAGTAACCGATCGACACCACCGGCTCCGCGACGATCTCCACTTCGTTTGGCGGCGCGGAAGTGCGCAACGTTCGCGGCGACCTCATGCTTCACGACAACAACGGCAACGTCGAGGTCGCGACCATCGCCGGCAACGCCACGATTTCCAACAGCTTCGGCAACGTCACCTTTGCCGACGTGAAAGGCCGCGTCTCGGTCACGACCAACAACGGCAAAGTGGAAGGCCGCATCGATCGGCGGCGATTCGCTGACGGTGCGCGATTCGTTCGGCAACATCGAACTCGAAAATATCGCCGGCTCGGTCGATGCCGAAACATCGAACGGCAAGCTTGCGTTGCGCGATGCGCGCGGCACGGTCAACC
Organism: uncultured Acidobacteriota bacterium; assembly: GCA_963850795.1. Lineage (GTDB taxonomy): Bacteria > Acidobacteriota > Terriglobia > Acidiferrales > UBA7541 > Acidiferrum. Next base: position 154,700 of record CAWKNS010000029.1, read on the forward strand.
TGCGAACATCGTTCGGCGCGATCGAAGCGAGCAACATTCCCAAAGGTATTCGCGCGGTGACCGGCAACGGCGCGATCGAACTCAGCGAAATCGGCGGCGACACCTACGCCAAAACGAGCTATGGCAGCATCTCCGTCACGCACGTGAACGGCAACTTCACCGCCGACGATTCAAACGGATCGGTAACGGCGCGGCGCGTAAAAGGCGACGCGACCGTCACCACATCGTTTTCCGGCGTCTTCTCTGGAAGAGATCGGCGGCAAGATCTCCGTCGATAATCAGAACGGCGCGATTTCGGTTGTCTCGCGGCCGACCGAGCGGCTGCCGCGACATCAGCCTCAAGACTTCGTTTTCGTCGATTCGCGTCGGCCATCCCGGAAGGGAATTACACGCTGTCTCGCACACGTCGTTCGGGCGGATCACGTCAGACATGCCGGTCACGGCGACGGGAAGCATCGGTGGCGACTCGTTGAGCGGAACGATCGGCTCGGGCGGCGGCTGCCGTCTCCAGTTGACCAACTCCAACGGCGCCATCGAAATCGTGAAAGTCGAATTGATGGAGCTATTCTTGATCTGACTCGCGCCGCGCGCGGTCCATCGCAAAGGCTTTTCGCAAAATGCGCGTAGCGGTTTCGGTCAATCCGTAATCGAACGAATTCGTCTTCCGTGGCGTAGGCTACATCGGTCACATCGCTTCCGGCCTTTGCTTCGCCGTCGATGCGCTCGCAAAGATAGTCGATGATCACGTAGTGATATCGCGGACCTTTTTTCCTTGCGGCTGCACCCGCTGAATCAAATGGCCTCTCCGCCCGCTGCATCGGCTTCATCCTCATAAATGCGATCGAAAACCTCGATCATCTCCACGATGCGCACCGTGAGCCCGGTTTCTTCCTTCAATTCGCGCATGACGCCGATGTTCCAGCGATTCTCCCAGCTCCAGCGTGCCGCCCGGGAATCGACCATTGCCCCGCAGTGGCTCGCTGCCCCGGCGAATCAGCAAAGCGCGCCCGGCCTCGATCACCACGCCGCCTACGCCAACCACCGGCCGCTCGGGATATTCCCGCGACACTTTCCTCCGCCCGTCTGCGTCCAATTGCCGCCGGCGCAATTTTACCGGTGCGCGCATATCTCCGCGCATGGCAGTTGACTTCACACACCCGGTATATAATACGCTCGACATGGATGTGCGCTCGCCCGCGTGCGTCGGCCCAACAATTTTACGGAGGATGTTCCCGTGATTCGCTGCCCCGAATGTTCCGCTGAAATCGACGTCGACGAGGACGAAGTGGAGGAAGGCGAAATCCTCAGTTGCCCAGAATGCGAGATCGAAATGGAAATTTCTCAGATCCACCCGATTCACCTCAACGTCATCTCTGAAGAGGGCGACGATGATGATGACGACGATGAAGACGAAGACGAAGATGACGTGAAGAGAGGCGAAAACGGCGATTTGATCGACGAGGACGACGAAGAAGAGGAAGAAGAAGACGAGGAGTAGTCTTCTCGTCGTAGCCGACGCCGCACGGCGTATCTCTCGCGCGGCCGTGGTGCGTTCCGGGCGCGAACCCCGCATTACATCTTCTTTCGTGAAACCACCATCTAATCTATACGATGCCGCAGGTACGGGTCGGGCAGGTGAGGACCGATTCATGCGTGTGACCCAGGGCGTTTCCATCATTCGCCACTTTGTTGGTGTGTGTGGCCGCGTTTGCGTGCCTGGCTGGAAATTCTGCGCGCGCAACAGCCTGCGCCACCTCAGCCGCCGATTCGCAAACCAGCCAGCAGGGCCAGCAAGCCGGACTCTTCATCGGCACCTCCCGCTTCGACGCCTGCCGCAAACGCCGCAATCTCGAGTTCGTCCTCGCAGTTCCAGCAGCAAACACGGCCACAGTCACGCCAACGATTTCCTGGTGCATCGGCACGGTCTTCACCGACAAGGCCTACGCTCTGCCCGGAGCGCACGCCTCCGCGTCCGCCGCAGCAGCGAAAAGAAGTTCCGCTGGGAGACCTATACTAATTCGCGCGGTGAGTTTGCCTTGCGCGTTCCCCAGGGCGGCGAATATGAGATCGTGGTGATAGCCAAGGGTTTCGCTGACCAGACCAATCCGGTCAGCGCCAAGAGCGGCATCAGCGAAGACAACGTCGTCTATCGCATGCAGCCGGCATCGGGAGGGAAAAAGTGAATTCACGCTTGCGAGTAATTGTCCGTCGGCCTCGCGTTCCTGCTGATCGCAACGCTGTCGGTAGCGGCGGCGCCACGGCCACAAGATAAAGACAAAGAGGCCGCCAAGCACGAAGCTTCGCTCAAGACCGTCCGCGGCTTGGTCACCGACAAAGGCGAGACTCCGATCGCGGCGAGCGTCGTGTTTCTGAAAAACACGCGCAGCAACGCGATTCGCAGCTACATCGCCGACGACGCCGGCAACTATCGCTTCAGCGGCCTCGATCCGAACGTCCGACTACGAGATTCATGCCGAAAAAGACGGCGCAAAATCCCAGACACGCGCGATTTCCAGCTTCGACAGCAAAAAAGAAATCGTCATCAACCTGAAAATCGATAAGAAAAAGGGCTGAGACCGGTCGCCTCCAGCTCGCATCTCTCGCGCAGAAACACTTGCAACCATTGCCGTCCGCCCGGCATCAATCACAATCTGGGACCGCCTGAATCCGCCGCCCGCCTCATGTGGGAATACGATATGCTGTTGTGACGCGCTCACGTCTGCGCGCGTCCTAGGAAAGGGCCGCTTCAAGTTCCTCGGGGATAAATGTACCTACTGAAATCCAGGCTTGTTCTTCTTAGCGATGTTTTGTGCCAGCGCGTTATTGCGACTGTGTCTCCCGCGCGAGCGCGGTCGCAGATATTGCTCAGGATGAACACGCCTTCAGCTCCTCGAAAAATGTCGACTGCCCTGGACGCGCTGGATTCGATTCTGCCTCGCCTGCCGGCCGAAATGGCTCACTCCAGAAACATACGGCCGCCGACAAACCCGAAGCTCCAGCGCCGAAAATCCCACGCGATGCCGACGTGGCTCAGCAGGGCAACTCCGCCTCCGATGGGAATGCGTCGCAGGAGAAACACAACAGGTCCGCCGTCGAATCCCACGGGCACACAGGACGACAACCCCAAACGCATCCTCGGCTTCATTCCAAATTTTCAGACAAAAAACGACGACCCGGCGAATCAACAGCCGCTGACCGTAAAGCAGAAATACATCCTGTCCTTCCATCAAACCGTCGATTTCAGCGCGCACATCGGCAATTTATTTCAGGCGGCGCTGCAACAAGCGAGCGACACACAACCGCACTATGGCGAAGGCTGGGGACCCTACGCCGAGCGTTTCGGCGCCGCCGAAGGCGACCAGGCCACCTCCTCATTTTTTATTTTTGGGTTGCTGCCCAGCATCTTGCATGACGACCCGCGCTATTTCCGCAAAGGTCCTAGCCATTCCTTCTGAAGTGCGGCTCTATCTATTCCGCTACCCGCACGGTCATCACGCGCAAGGATTCCGGCGAGCCCACCTTCAACATTCCGCAGGTCGCGGGCCAATTATTCCAGCAGAGCATTTCAACGATTTATTATCCTGCTGAGGACCGAACCGCCGGCCGCGTTTTTGAAAACTGGGGGAGACTCTCGCCTACAACAGCGCCTATAACGTCGTGAAAGAGTTTTATCCCGACTTGCTTCATTTAGTATTCCACCACCACCATCACACCGATCCGCCGCCGTCGGCGCCACCAAGCGCACCGTCGCAAATCCTTCGGCCCACTGATCCGTCAAATTCTACTTTCTCGGCGCGAGCACCTGAATCGCCTTCGGCACGACTTCGATTCGCACCGGCGCAGACCCAAGAATTTCGCCGTCGCCATGAAACATGCACGGGCGATCCGTCTGCAAAATGACTGTCCGCGCTCTCTTGCGAGTGAAATAAGTTTCAGGCAAGTTTCCGGTCGCAAATAGTCGAGGCACGAGCGTCGCCAATTTCCGCCGCGTTCAAGCGGCTTCATAATCGACACATCCAATAGCCCATCGTCGATCGTGAGCTTCCGGCGCATCCGCAATCCCGCTCCATACACGGCGTATTCAGCGCGCCCGCGACCATCACGCGCGTTTCAATCGCAGGCAAGATCGTCTTCGGGAAATTCCACGCGCACGCCAATCGGCTCAAACGCCTTCCATGCGCGCAGCGCCGACGCCAAATATCTTGATCGCCCCGGCCACTTGCGATACGTGCTCGACGCGTGCCGCACCGCATCGACATCGAGTCCGACGCCTCCGCCGCCCAAAAACAATCGAGTCGCACCATCGCCGGTCCGCGCGCGTAACACATCGACTTCCCGAATCCTCGTCTCGCGGAGAAGCGCACGAACGGCCGCCGTGGATTTTTCGGCAACCCCAGTGCCGACGCAAAATCGTTTCCTCCTCCGCTCGGCAGGACGCCGATCACAACGTCGTCCGCTTTCAGTCGATCGCCGCAAACTCCATTCACCACCGCCTGCACGGTTCCGTCTCCGCCCATCGCAAAAACCAATCGCACTCCGTTCGCAATGGCCGAGCGAACCCCCGCTTCCATTTCCGCGGCGCTGCCCGCAACAACAAACTCAGTCGCCATCTCCATCCGCTCAAACGCATCGCGAACCCGTCGCAAATTGCGCGCGGCACGTCCGGCGCCGGCAGCAGGATTCACGAACACAACAGTTTTTGTTTCGCGGAGGAACTTTGAAATGTCGCGCACGGCTCGTCATGCTGACCAACGCCGCCGCCACTGTCAACTAGAGCGCGCGCGTGAGATGCGCGCCATTCGAATTTCGTTACAGAAAAATTGTCATCACTGAGGAAAATCTCGAAAAAAAACCATACAGCGATTCAACCAATACGCCTTACCCCATACACCTTATCGACGCGGCATGCTTCCACGTTGTGCTATATGATTTCGCCGTAAATAGATCGTCTCCGCTCTCCCTCCCCCAGTGGACCAGAAAGTGGACCCAATCCGTTTTCGTCGAATTGACAGGGGTAATTTCTCGAGGTGAATGACCATGTTGTCTGACTCAGTCCGCAGACTTGCGTCTTTGTGTGCCTGCTTTCTCGCATTTCTCCTTCTCGCTGCTATCACCACGTTCGCTCAATATCGCGCCGGAATTCAGGGCAGCGTGCTCGACGCCCAAGGCGACACCATCAACGCCGCCACCGTCACGCTCACCAATAAAGAGACGGGCCGCGTCGTAACCGTAACAACCGACGCGTCCGGCGTCTTTAATTTTCTAAGCCTCGCTCCCGGCCGCTATTCCATCTCTGCGAGCGCGACCGGCTTCAAGAAAAAGGACCTCGCCGATATCAACGTTGCCGCCGAACAAATTCAATCCGTCAACGTCACCATGGAAGTCGGCGACGTCACACAGTCGGTCACCGTCAATGGCGACGTAACCCCTCCGATCGACACGGAAACCGGCCAGATCAGCGGCACGCTCGATAGCAAAGCCATTCAGAATTTGCCCTCGTTGGGCCGCGACCCATTCCAGTTGCTTCGCCTCGCGCCCGGCGTCTTTGGCGACGCCGCGCACTCCAACAACGGCGGCAGCCAGAATACGCCCGGCAGCGCCGGCCCCGGCGGCACCAGCGCCAGCAGCAGCATCTTTCAAACCGAAAATCAGGTGCAGATCAACGCCAACGGCCAGCGCAATACCACCAACGACTATCAGATCGACGGCGTCGAAGTGAACAGCCTCGCCTGGGGCGGCGCCGCCGTCATCACGCCCAACGAAGAGTCGGTGAAGGAAGTTCGTGTCACATCGAACTCTTACAGCGCGGAAAGTGGTCGGAACTCCGGCGCGCAAGTCCAGGTCGTCTCGCAAAACGGAACCAACGAATATCACGGCAGTCTTTTCTTCAAAATGGATCGCCCCGGCCTCAATGCCTTCCAGCGTTACAACGGCCCGGGCGGATCAGCCGCCGATCAGCGCGTCGCAAACCGCTTCAATCAGTTCGGCGGCAGCGTCGGCGGCCCGATCATAAAAAATCATCTCTTCGTTTTCTTTTCCTATGAAACGCTCCGCAATAACGCACAGAACACCAACAACACCTGGGCCGAAACTCCACAGTTCCTCGCCGAAGCTCCCACCGGCAGCATCGCCAACTCATTGCTATCGTTCCCCGGCGAAGGCACCGCGATCAGCCACATCATTCCAATGACATGCGCGCAAGCGGGCCTGCCCGATCCCGGTTCCTGCGCTCAAGTCGGCGCGAACGGCGCATCTGGTCTCGACATCGGCTCACCGGTAAAGGCCGGACTGGGCACTCACGATCCGACCTTCGGCGCCGCCGCAACTCCATTCGGCATCGGCGGCGGCCTCGACGGAATTCCCGACCTCGCGTTCGTGCAAACCCTCAATCCAACAATCTCGCACCTCAACGCAATATAACGGCCGCGTCGACTGGCAAGCCACCAGCAAAGACCTCATCGCGTTCAGCATGTATTACGTTCCGAACGATGCACAATTTTTCAACGGCAACGCCCGCGCCGCCAACCTCTGGAATTCCAATCGCCTCAACGAAAGCGGCGCCATCCTCTGGGATCACACGTTCACCCCCACGCTGATCAACGAAGCGCGCTTCAACGTTACGCGCTGGTATTTCAACGAACTCGCCACCAATCCGCAGGAGCCGTTCGGCCTCCCCACCGACAACATCAATCTCTTCGGCAACGTTCCTGGCAACCAGATCAGCTTCGGCGCGCCCGGGCCCGGGCGTCTTCTATCAGACGACCTACAACATCCGCGACACGCTCACAAAAATCTGGGGCAAACACTCGATGAAGTACGGCGTTGACGTCTACAAAGAGCAGGACGTCGATGTGCAGGCCGGCGCCGCTCGTCCAACGTTCGCGTTCAACAATTTGTGGGATCTCGCCAACGACGCCCCGCTCCAGGAAACCGGCAACTTCAATCCAATCACCGGCCAGCCCACTGACGCGCGCAAATACATTCGCTCCGACATTTACGCCGGCTTCATCCAGGACGATTTCAAAGTCAGGCCGAATCTCACCGTCAACCTCGGCTTGCGCTGGGAATATTTTGGCCCCGTCAGCGAAAAAAACGGCAACATCAGCAATCCGGTTTTCGGCCCTCCAGGCAGTGAACTCACCGGCCTGGTTCTTCGCACCACCGGCAACCTCTACAATTCCAGCAAGAACAATTGGGGCCCGCAATTCGGCTTCGCCTGGAGCCCCGGCAAACTTCCGCTCGTCAATCAAGACATGCACAGCCGCCTCGTCATCCGCGGCGGTGGTGGCATCGGCTACAACCGCATGGAAGAAGCGATCACCCTCAACGGTCGCTCGAATCCTCCATTCGTCAGCGGCCTGAGCGCATTCGGATCCAACATTCTCTATGCCGTTCCCGGCGATCCGCACCAGTTCGACAACTGGCCATCGAATCCCGCGGCGATTCTGACGTTCGATCCGACAACGAACCTGCCCGCCGGCGCAGCCGGCCTGCAAATCCAGGGCGTGCAGAATAATCTCCCGACTCCGGTCACCTATCGCTACTCGCTCCTCGCCCAATACGACATGGGCCACGACTGGATCGTCACCGTCGGCTATCAAGGCAGCCTCAGCCGTCACTACACGCGCCAGCAGCTCTCCAACTTGTTCTTCGCGCCGCTGAATCCGGCAATTCAAACGCTCAATCTCTACACCAACGACGTCAATGGCTCGTACAACGCGCTGCTCACGGAAGTGCAGCATCGCTTCTCCCGCCAGTTCCAGATCGACGCGCAATACACATTCGCGCGCGCCGAAGACAATCAGTCGCAAGATTTCGAGGAAGGCACCTATCCCTTCAGCCAGCGCTCCGAATGGGGCCTCGCCGACTACGACGTGAAGCACAATTTCAAACTCTATGGTGTGTGGACTCCAAAAATCTTCCGCGGCGAACACGCATGGCTCGACAAAATCGCCGGCGGCTGGACCGTCACCGGCATTTTGAACGCGCACACCGGCTTCCCGTTCACTCCCGTCTACAACGTGCAAGTCACCGACGCGACCGGCGCCACATCCTGCGGCCTCGTCTACGCCAACAGCAGCTACTGCACTCTGCGTCCCGCCGCTTATCTAGGAGGCGCTCTCGGCGACTACAGCAACTCCGGCTTCATTCGCAACGGTGGCAATTTCCCCAACGGCCCCACAACCTATTTCACTCCGCCAACCATCACCGGCAACTTCCCGTCAGCTCCGGGAGTCGCACGCAATTCCTTCTGGGGCCCGCGCTATTCATCGGTAGACATGACGCTCGGCAAAGCCTTCGGCCTCCCGCATCTCCCGGTCCTCGGAGAAAACGCCAAGATCGACCTCCGCGCAAATTTCTACAACATCTTCAATCAAACCAACTTCGTCCCATTCCTCAACAGCCAGCAACAAATCGGCACCATCAACTACAACGCCGTCAGCGGCGCCGAAACCGTCACATCCCCCAACGCCACCTTCGGCCAAGGCCTGACCGCCCTCGCCGGCCGCATCATCGAACTGCAAGCCCGCTTCAGCTTCTAGCTGACGGCGACATCAGGGCGCAACAAGCTGCATCGCGAAACAGAATGAGGCGCAATCTGTGTGTCTCCAGTTTATGCTGTCGACTGAACAATTGCCTCTGATTCGCCAAATTCCACAGCAATCCCATTCTGCACGTTCTCTGCTATAACGTTGTGCGGAGACAAAACCAATGATGTCCATGCCGAACACCGTAGTTCGCCGCCTTCTTCCATTCTGCGCCGCAGCTTGCCTGACACTCTTTGTCGCGCGTCCAAGTGCAACGCACGCGCAAACTACCGTCGCCGAAGCCGTTGAGATCGATCCCAACGCCGCCTCGCACGCCTTCCCTCACTATTGGGAAAAAGTTTTCGGCTCCGGTCGCGCCATCCTCTCTCTGCGCGACGACTACCGCCACGATCTCCGCGAAGTGAAACGCATCACCGACTTCGACTACGTCCGCTTCCACGCCATCTTTCATGATGAGGTCGGCTTTTACGACGAAGACGCCAGCGGCAATCCCGTCTACAATTTTTCGTACGTCGATCAGATTTACGACGGCGTTCTCGCCAATAAAGTTCGCCCCTTCATCGAACTCAGCTTCATGCCCAAAAAGCTGACCGCCGATCCCAACGCGCTCCACGCCTTCTGGTACAAGCAAAACGTTGGGCCGCCCAAAGATTGGGACAAATGGGGCACTATGATCGAAGCCTTCACCAAGCATCTCGTCGATCGCTACGGCATCGAGGAAGTCTCGAAGTGGTATTTCGAGGTCTGGAACGAGCCGAACCTCGATTTCTGGGCCGGCAATCCGAGAGAAGAAACTTACTTTCACCTTTACGACGAAGCCGCCAAAGCGGTGAAGCGCGTCAGCCCACGCCTCCGCGTCGGCGGTCCTGCCACAGCGCAAGCGGGTTGGGCCGACAAATTCCTGGCTCACATCAAAGAGCAAAACGTTCCAGCCGATTTCGTCTCCACCCACGTCTATGGCAACGACAAAGCTGAAGACGTCTTCGGCACGCACGAAAAAATCTCGCGCAACGACATGGTCTGCCGCTCCGTGAAAAAAGTGCACGACCAGATCGTCGCCTCGCCATATCCGAAAATGCCGCTCATCTGGAGCGAGTTCAACGCCGCCTACGACAACGAATCCGCCGTCACTGATAGCGCCTACATGGGACCGTATCTTGCCAACACCATCCGTGAATGCGACGGCCTCACGGAATTCATGAGCTACTGGACCTTCTCCGATGTTTTCGAAGAGCAGGGTGTAGTGAAAACGCCGTTCTACGGCGGCTTCGGCTTACTGGCCGAACGCAGCATCCCAAAGCCGTCGTTCAACGATTTCGCTTTGCTTCACAAACTCGGCGAAACGCGCCTCGACGTTTCTTCCGACTCGGTCCTCGTCACAAAAACGAAATCCGGCGGATTAGTCGTCGCCGCATGGAATCTTTCGTTGCCCGAAGAACCAGGCTCGCCTAAATCGGTCACCCTAAAATTCAAAGGTATGACGCCCGGCTCAGCCAGAGTCACAATCGTCGATCAAGACCACGGCTCGCCACTCCCCGAATTTGCAAAGCTCGGCAGCCCTAAATCCCCAACCGTCGAACAAATCGCCCAACTGCGAAAAGCCGCCGCAATGCCGCCCTCAAAAACCATTACGCTGAAAAACGGCTCGCTCTCGCTAACCTTACAGCCCAAAGCCCTAGCCCTGATCGAACTCGAAAAATAGCGTCGCTACAAAAAATGTAGGGGCGCAGCACGCTGCGCCCCAGCTTGTCCGGGCCTAAACCATCCAGTGTCGTTGCTGAAATGAGCGGGTTCGCCGCGATTTCTTAGGCCAGACCCTCGAACACAATCTCATCGAATAGAACAACTCACTCGAGAGCCGTCGCCTTTCGACTTTCAACCGTCAACTGTCGACTGTCAACTTACCTCTACTTCACCACAAAAATCGGATACCCCGCCGGCACAATCGGCTTGGCCGCCGCAGGCGTATCCGAAGGAATCGCATGGAAGCCCGCCCGCGCCATCCCATTCTTCGCGATGTCGTTCTTCATGAAGTGTTCCCACACAAATCCCGTCCGCGCATTCTCCGCCATGATCATCATGATTCCCTGATCGATCCCGATCACATCCGGGCTGTACCAGTTCGTCAGTGGATTGAACGCATCCACATACCCGTACCGCCTCCACGCGCGCTCCTGATATTTCGTATAAATCGTTCGCAACACCTTCAAACACTCTTCCGGCAAAAACGGTAGCGACCCGCCCGCCGCGCACGGAACCACCGATCCGTCGATCCGCCCCATCGCCGGCGGTCCGCCCCAGATCGCGTACCCGCGCACCGAATCCGACGCCGTGATTCCCCACAAGTCGTCGCTGTAATCCGGAAACTCGCGCGCTAACTCCAGGCACCACAACTTATGTACCTTCGTCGCGATCACCGAATTCGTAAAATAATCCGCGTACGCATCGCGCTTCCCGCGAAAATCAAACCACGCCTGCGAAAACTGATGCACGAATAGCGGCGCATGCGAGCCGATATACCGAATGCCGTTGAACTCGAAATACGTCCTCGTCCACGCGTCCCAATTCACTTTCGTCAACTGCGGATTCGGCGCACCGATCCCCAGCAAATAAATCATCATCAGCTCGCTGTACGCATCCCATCGCGCTTTGATAAATCCGTGCTCCGGCGTCCATCCCATCGACAAGTTTTTGTCGCCGTGCAGCAGCCACGCAAAATCCAGTCGCCCGTACAACGTATCCGCAAGCGTCGAAATTTCGTCGTCGTCAAAGTAGGCCCTGCACGTCAGCACGCCGCAAATAAACAGCGCCGTATCGATCGACGACACTTCCGACTGAAACGCCCGCTCCCCATTTTGAAAGTTGAGAAAGTGGCAAAAAAATCCGTGCGCCTGCGGTACACGCGTCGCCACAAATCGCAAAGTATTCTTCACGCGCTCGCGTATCTTGCGTTTGTCTTCCCACCCGCGATGATCCGCAATGCAAAGCCCTGTGAGCCCGAATCCTGTCGCCGCAATGCTCGCCACGTTTCGCGAATCCGAACCGTTCGCAGAACTCCGATCTTTCACCAGTCCGGTGTACGGACTTGCCTCATCCCAAAAAAATTGAAAGCACGCCCGCTCGACTTGCTCGAGAAATCGGTCTTCCTCCAGCGTAAATCGATATTTTGTCGGATCGCTCGGAAACAGCGACGAAATGTCGCTGACAGGCGTGTTGCTCTGCGCAGGATAGGGCTCGCCCGGATAGGGTGGATGATAAGGCGGCTCAGGTCCGGGCCAAGATTTCGCCGCAGCCGCGAGCGAAGAAGCGTTGGCTTCTTCAAACGCCGCTAGCTCAGCCAGCGTCGCTGCGCCTAAAGGAATTCCCAGCGCAAGACGCGAAGTCTCCCGCAGCCAGTCGCGTCGCGAGCGCTTCCCACCACTCACCTCTTACCCCGCAGGCGCAGGGCAGCGCTCGTCACTCCGATGGAGCGACTCAGCCGGGTTCTCCATGCCATACCGGCCAGTTTACCGGACACACGAAGAGCCCGGAAATGTCGAATCCCGCAAACAAAGCGAAAAGAGCACTCCGCTCAACGACGCAAAATGAGCAGTTGTACGGGCGCAGCACAGGTGCGCCCCATGTCCGCTGGATCTCAACACATCAACGGTTTGTTTTTGTTCTCGCTGCTGGGAATAGACATCCCAACCGACGATCGTGAAACTTGAAACTCTTATTTCTGCGGTCGCAACGCAGTCTCGCCCGGCTCCACGATCGATTCCGACAAGCCGCAATACGCCACGATCGCGTTCCGCGCCGTCATCGTCAAATTTTCCGGCAGCTCATCCAGCCCGAACCACCGCACCTCTTCCGACTTATGCGGCTCGCGGTTGTACGCCTCGCCCTCGACAATCCGCGCCAGATACGACGGCGACACCCAATGCTGATGCTCCGCCGGCAACAAATGATCTGTGATGCACAGCAACCGCTCGATCGCGATCCGCACCCCGGCCTCTTCATACGCCTCGCGAATCGCGCAGTCTTTAATTGTTTCGAGGAAATCGACCTTTCCGCCCAGAATGCTCCAGCACCCCGCCTCGGGCGCCGCCTTGCGCAGCGTCAACAAAACGCGCCCCCGCTCATCGAGCAGCAAGACCCCCGCGCCAACGCGCGGTTGCAGAACAGAAGGAGCGTGCGAAGCCATCGTTTTTTGATTTTACCGCAAAGACCCGCCGATTCTCGCGCAAGAATCGGCATCGGCTGGATGGTCAGTGAATACGCGTTCGATACACAAAGCTCGACATCGTCAACGCTTCCACAAATTCAGACGTCCGCCAACTACCTCGCGAACGACCAGTGATACACAATCCCCGCCTCTATCAACAAATTGTTTTGATGATCGTTCGTCCCATTCGCGAACGTCGTCGGAAAATAATCGACCTCTCCGCGCACCGCAAAACGCCGGCTCACTGGAACGTCAAATCCTCCGCCAGCCCGCGCCGCAAATCGATTCGTGCCGTCCGCGATGCCCGCCGCTCCGCCACCCGCATGCGCCACGCCAACCAGAATCTGCCCAAACGGCTGCACACGATGCGCCCCGTGAATCCAATTCCTCCGCAATCGCGGCAACTCAAATCGCGCGCCGCCCATCCCCGAAGTCAACGTCAGCGAACTCCCCACCGTCGGCGCGCCTTTCGCAACACCGCTCCCGAAATCCGCCACCACCGACCACGGGCCGCGCACATTCCACGACGCAGAAACTCCGCCGCCATTCAGCCCGAAGCAGCCGCAGTCTCCCGGCGCCGCATTCGTATGCACCCACCGATACGTCACCGCCGCATCGCCGCTGATGCCTTCCTGCGCCATCGCCGGCGCAGCAGCAGCCCCGGCCAGCAGCAACGCCGCAAAAATCAAAATTGTTCGCATCGTGTTTCTCTCCATCTCAAATTCTTTCCATCGCCTCTCCGCCGAAATCCAAAACTCAAAGTCTTCACCAATCGCCAGTCACCTTCAGTTCGGCGGCTCCGTCACCGTCGCCGACACATTGCTGATCACCGTCGTCTCCCACGACCCGCCCGTGGACGCCGTCACATACAAGTACGCTGTCGGCGGCGGCGTCACATTTCCAGACATCACCACCACTCCATCCAGCGTCATCGTCAACGTGCCCTGCGTCAGCGTCACCGTGTAGTCGTGCGAAATCGGATTGCTGGCGGACACCAACTGCGGAATGTTCGTGTTCACCATGAACCACGGATTCTCAAACAGATTCGTCTCGCCGCGTCCCACCGCCACATACGGCACCGTCGGATCGCCTGCGTTGTGATACGTATCGAATCCAAACACGAGCCCCGGAATTCCCTGCGCTCCCAATCCGAATCCCGTCGCTCCCGTGCTCGTCGGCGTTGCGCCTAGCGACGGATCTCCAAGCACCACCGTGAATCCATCCGCCGGCGTCGCGCTCGGATTGCTCAACGTCACCGTGAAACTCAGCACGATGTTGTCGGTCGCCACCAGCGTCGGCCACACGATCTCGCCATGCTGCGTCCCGCTCGACGTCGTGAGCTGATACTTGCAACCCGGCTGCGTAACCGCGCTTCCCACCGCGCTCCAATTCGTGTTGCACAAATCCGGCACTTGCCCCAGCGGTCCCACAAACAACGCAGCAGTGCTGCTCGTCACGTTCGTCGACACGCCGTTGCTCACCACCACCTTGTAGTCGTTCCCGTTGTCCGTTAGCGCCGCGCCACTCACCGTCAATGTCGCGGTCGTCGCCCCAGAAATTGCCGTAAACGTGGAAGATCCCGCCGGCGCCGAATACCACTGATACGTCAGCGGCAACAGCGAAGTCGCCGCCACCGTGTACGTCGCCGTGTCGCCCACATTCACGTACGCCGTCTCCGGTTGCTGCGTGATCAAAATTCCCGTGCCCACCGCCAGCGTCACCTTCGACGAAATCGCCTGTCCATACGCGTTCGAAACAATCACGTAATACTCATCCTGATCGTTGCCCACAGCCGTCGCCGACGCAGGCAGCGTGTACGTCGCCGACGTCGCTCCCCCAACCGCGCTTCCTACCGACTGCCCCGCCGGAATCCGATACCACTGATACGTCAGCGTCCCTGATCCTGTCGCCACCACCGTGAACGCCGCCGTCGTCGAAGCCACCGGCACGTCCAGTCCGATCGGCTGCGTGATAATCGTCGGCGGAACATTCGCCGCCGTCACCGTCAGCGTCGCTTGAGCGCTGTTCAGCGGCGTTCCCGCGCACGAATCCGTCACCGCCGCATAATATTTCGCCCCGTTATACGTGAGATCGACCGCCGGCGTCGTATACACCGCCGCCGTCGCTCCCGGAATCGCCACGCCCGTCGATCCGCCCGACGCAATCTGATACCACTGATACGTGAACGGGCTCAGCCCCTGCGCCCCTACCGAAAATGTCGCTATCTGCATCGGGTGCAGTGCCAGTCCCACCGGATTCGTCGTGATCGTCGATCCAACTTCCACCGCCGCCACGCTCGACGTCACCGACCCAATTCCATTCGTCACCGTAACCGTGTAATTTCCCGCGTTCGCGCTCGACGCATTCGCCACCACATACGTCGCGCTCGTCGCTCCCGAAATCGGCGTCCCGTTCAAATTCCACTGATAGCTCGCCGCGAAATTCGCCGCCACGCTCAACGTCAGCGCTCCTCCGCTGCAATCATGCTGCGACACCGGTTGCGTGCTGATCACCGGCCCGCTGATCGTCGCCGTCGTCGTCACCGAAATTGCCGGATTGTCCACACTCGTCGCAGTAATCGTGTACGTCCCCACTGTATTCGGCGAAGTCCACACATTCCCCACAAACGTTCCCGCGCTCGCCGTCCATGTCACGCCATTCGTCAACCCGCCCGTCGCCGTGCTCGAAAATGTCATCGCACCCGGCGCGTGCGTCATGTTCGCGGGCGTGATCGGAGTCAACGCCACCACCGACGGCGTCACCACGCACGTCGTCGAAACCACATTCCCCTTCGAATCCGTCACCGTGAGCGTGTACGTCTTCCCCGCCGTCAGTGCGCCAGTCGGATACGACGCTCCGCTCACCGCATTCGCCGTAATATCCGAACTCCCAACTCCTCCCGATCCGATCGTCGCCGTCCCACCCGAAAATGTCGGCACGAGCATCACCGTCGCGTCGTAGGGTGGCGTCGCATTACTCGGCACAAGACTCTTCGCCAATGGCGCTGCCGGACTCGTCACCGTCAGCGTCGCCGGTCCGCTCGTCGCGCTCCCCGACGCATTCGTCACCACCACCGTGAAGACCGTCCCAGACTGCCCAGCCGCTGTTGCAGAAGTCGTATAGGTGCTGCCGGTAGCGCCCGTGATCGGCGTCCCGTTTTCCATCCATTGATAGGTGAACGGACCAGTTCCCGTCGCGGTCACGCTGAACGTGGCCGTCTGACCCACAACTACCGTCACGCTGACAGGCTGGGTTACCTTGATGGAGGACGACTGCCCTCCCGTGGACGAAGATCCAGGGTTCGACCCTTGGAATCCTCCCGAGCATCCGCTAAGTCCCAGTACGCTGAGAATCGCGGCCAACACACAACATCCGACCATGGAAAATCGACGGGGCACACGTCGCATAAAAAGCTCCTAATGCCCTAAGTCTGCCTACAGGGTTTGCTGTACGCTATCGGGGGGATTCCCATCTATGTGCAATGGAATGATAGCGTTTACGTCGCCGGTCCCTTGGACACCTCTACTTTAGACCTCAAGACCAGCGCCCCATGCGAGTGCCAGATTCGCCATAACCGGTTGATTGTAAACGGATTATAAGACGTAAAACGGGGCATACCCACCACGATGGACAGCCCAACCCTTGCTTCCAAATAGAAGCGTCAGAGTTACCCTTTGACTATCACCTTTGTGATTTCCTGGGGTACTTCCCGGTCAGCTGATTCCACCGGATGATGAAAACGTCCATAAACATCTGAATGCTGTCCCGCATCATGCTGACTTTCGTCGCATCCGAGTGTCCCCAGACCACCGGAATCTCGATTGATCGCAGCCCATGGTGCCGCGCCAGATACAGCAGCTCCGGGTCAAACCCAAACCGCTCAATGGTTTGCTGCTCGAAAATGATTTTGCAGGGCTCTCGCCGGAATGCCTTGAACCCGCATTGCGTATCCACAAACGGCAGCCACAAGATCGCCCGCACAATCTTATTAAATATGATCCCCGCAAACTCCCGGAACGGCGATTCATGAACCGTGATCAGGCTCCGGTCCACCGCCCTCGACCCGATCGCCACCTCGTGATTCGCAAGCGCCGGCAACAGCTTCTCCACCTCATCGATCGGCGCCGAAAGGTCGGCATCCGTAAACAACACGACCTCGCCTCGCGCCTCCTGCATCCCGTGCCGCACGCTGTAACCCTTGCCCCGGTTTTGCCCGTTCGACACCACGCGAAGCGTCGGGATCATCCCTTTAAAACTCTCCGCCACCGCGATCGTCTGGTCCTTCGACCCGTCATCGACGACGATCACCTCGGTCGTGTGATTCGCCGCGTGAACATATGCCGCAATCTTTTCGAGCGTCGGCGGCAGCCTCAATTCCTCGTTATACGACGGGATGATAATCGTCAGTTCGGGCGCCGCGGCTGTCATCGAAGCGGAAGATCCTTCCATCCGTGCGCGCCAACCAACGGGACAAAACGGCAGCTCTCCAACACGGTCGTCTGGAAAATACCACGGCTCCGCTCAATCAATTCGATGAGCTGCAGCTCCTGATTTTCGAGATCGCCCACGGGTATCACCATCCGCCCGCCGTCGGCCAACTGCGCCATGAGTGGCGGCGGCACGCCCGGCGCTCCCGCCGCTACCAAAATCGCATCGAACGGCGCCATCTCAGGCAATCCAAGCGTCCCATCGCCGCAGTGCACGTGAATATTCTCGTAACCCATTTCGCCCAGCCGCGCCGAAGTCGCCGCCGCCAAATCCGCGCGACACTCCACCGTCACAACTTCGCGCACCAATTTCGCCAGCACCGCCGCCTGATACCCGCAGCCGCCGCCCACTTCCAGGACGCGTTCGTCGCCGCGCAACTTCAGCGCCGCTGTCATCGCCGCCACCATATACGGCTGCGAAATCGTCTGCCCTCCGCCAATCGGCAGCGGTGCATCTTCATAAGCCTGCGCCATCAATTCCGCCGGAACGAATGCATGTCGCGGCACGGCCCGCATCGCGCCAAGCACACGTGCATCCCGCACGCCCCGCCGCTCAATCTGCGTCTCGATCATCGCCCTCTGTGCGGCCTGAAGATGCGCAGACTCCAGCGCCGCCGCTGATCGATCCCCCGCATCGCCGCCCGCTCTCCACGCCTTCAATCGCCAATCCCTAATCAACTCTCCGCGCTCCTCTGCGCTCTCCGCGTCTCTGCGTTATCTTTTTCTTTCTTTTTCTTACTTCTCTTTCTTCTTCTTTCGACTTTCAACTGTCGACTGTCAACTTCTTCAAGCCGGCATCGCCGCCGCTGCATGCTTCTCCCAAGCCTTCGTCTTCAAAATCTCCTCAATCTGCTCCAGCGCAAATTCGCACTCCTCCATCCGATTATAAAAATGCGGCGACAACCGAATCCCCGCCTTCGGTCGAAAATCGATCATGATGTCCCGCGCCAGCAATTCCCGGCTCACTTCCTGCGCATGCGGGCAATCCACCGACACCGTCCCCGCTCGCTCCGTCGGATTCTCCGACGTGTTCACTCTCCACCCACGCGCCTTCGCTCCCTCAAATAATCGCGCCGTCATCGCCATCGACTTCGTACGTATCGCTTCGATCCCCGCTTTGTTCAAAATCTCCAGCCCCGGCTGGCACGCATACAGCGCCGGAATATGCGGCGTCCCATTCAAATATCGAAATGAATCCTTACGTGAATCGATCGCCCCCGTTTCAAACGCAAACGGCCGCTGGTGTGCAATCCATCCCGTCAGCGCCGGCTTCAACTTCGCGCGCAAATCCTCGCGCACATACAAGTACGCCACGCCCGGCCCGCCGCACAGCCACTTCAAAACTCCGCCCACCGCAAAATCGACTCCCAGCGCGCGCACATCAAACGGCAGCGTCCCCGTCGCCTGAAACACATCCAGAATCACGTGCGCGCCCACGCGATGCGCCTTCTCCACAATCGCCCGCGCATCCACGATGAACGAACTCCGAAACAGCACCAGCGAAATCGGCACCAGCAGCGTCGTCTCATCGATCGCCGCCAAAAATTTCTCCAGGTCGAATCGCACCGCGCTCTCGCTCGGCACCAATTCCACACGTGCTCCGAACCTTCGCTGCTCGTGATAAAAATACTGAATCGACGGAAACTCCAACTCCGTCATGACGACTTTGTTCCGCGGCCCGCGAAAATCGAAACACGACGCAATCACCTGCTGCGTCGTGGTCACATTCTGATGCAGCGAAATTTCTCCCGGTCCGGCTCCGATGAGCGGCGCTACCTTATCCCCCACGCCGACCGCCATCTCCCACCAGCCCTCTTCCCACGCCTTCACCCCACGCGTCGCCCACAAATCCGCATACGCTCGCACGCTGTCATACACCCCGCGCGGCATCGCACCCAGCGAGTTGCTGATCATATAAGTGGACCGCTCGAGGATCGGAAACTCCTCGCGCCACCTCAACAGATCGTCTATAGAACTAGGCATAGAATCGGGCAAACCAACCGGCCAAACCACAGGCCAGAAACCGCAGGAAAAGACCCCATAAAAATAGCACAAATGGCCGTCCGTCTAGGCGCTCCAACGCCTTGAAAAACCACGCCTTTTCGATGTTTTCCCGGCACATTTGGATTTCCTGAGCGAACGGGCAGTGGCCATTCGTACTTGCACGTCGGCCCGAAAACTGGTCCCGCGTACCGCAGCGCCGAAATCCCTTACTTCCTAGACTGTGTGTGTTGGCGGCAGATACGAACTCACCGCCCCATTGAGGAAGGGAAGGTCATGAAGGCATTTTTAGTACTCGCTGCGATCTACGTGGGAGCGTTCTTGATCGCAATTCAAGGTGCGTCGCAGACGCAGGCAGAAGGCGTCCCCAATAAGCCGGCGGTCCATCATGTTGACCCGGCTAAGGATGCGGATATTCGCTCCCTGATGGATTTGGTCGGAGCGCGCCGCCAGGCACAGGATGTCGCGGCAAAGGGAGCCCAGCAGCTCCGCGAGAATTTGGTCGCAACCCTGCCGGCCAGCCAGCAAGGCCAGCAGTTTGTGAACGCTTTCGTCGCCGATTACCAGAAGAAGTTCAACGCTGACGAAGTCAGCAACCAGGTCGCCGGGATCTACGACAAGCACTTCTCCGACGAAGAGATCAAGGGTTTGCTCCAGTTCTACAGCACCCCGCTCGGCCGCAAGCTTTCCGCCGAAAGCCCGAAAATCCAGGCTGAAATCGAAGCCGCCAACCAGAAGGTCAGCACCCGCGTCGCTGCCGACGTGTTAAAAGACCTCCCCAGCGAATACGCCGGGATCAACGCCAACCAGGCGACTCAGACCAACCAGACCAAATCGCAGCCCACGGCTCAGAACGCCACGCTCAAGAGCAAGGTGTCCAAGTCCCAGGCCGATTCCTTCGCTAGCGTCCAACAGTAACGCCGGCGAAGTCGACGCGCGGCGTAAGCCGCGTCCCAACAACCAGTTACCAGCAACAGCCCTCTTCCTGAACTGTGAAGTCCCCGACAGTTCATGTCCCCCAAAGGCGCCGCCTAACCCGCGGCGCCTTTTGCTTTTGTAGCGCCGGCATCCCTGCCGGCTTGCGTAGTGGAGAAATCTCTTCGATTGAAACCGTTCGCTTAGCCGCGATCCCTCTTGACAAATATTTACTTTCTGCTAAACTATCACCTGTAGAAAGCCGCGCCCACGCTCATCCGAAAATAACCAAAATTTTCGAATTAGCATCCGTCTTAACCCAACAAAATCAGCCACTTGCACACTCTTGTTTTCGGCCATTCCCGTAACACACTGAAAACGCGCCACCTACACACTCTTTAAAAAAACATGGGGGTATAGCCCCGACTCGTCCCATTTCGGAACTCCGGCTCTGCGGCCTCTGCGAACTCTGTGGTGAATTCTCTTCTCTTCGGCAGGAAACTACGGAAATCGCTTCTTGATCTTCACGTCGATACCAAACGTCCCGTTGTAATCCCGCAGCGCCACGATCGACACATTACGATTCACGTTGTACTCCACCTGAATCACCTGCTCCTGCGTCGATCCCACGTTCGAGATGTAGGTAATCGTAATGTTTCGAGTCACTTGCTGTTGCACGGTCACGCGCGCCGCCGCGTTCTGCCCCGTGCTCGTCGAGCCGACTCCGACCAACGCCGGATCGACGCGGAAGTTGGTAATCCCGAATAGCTTCTCCAGCCGCCCGCCAACTTGGCTCGACACCGCTTCCGACAGCAGCGCCGTTGCACCTGAAGTGCTCTGCGAGTTTCCAGCGCTGCGCGACGTCCCCTCCGAACTCGTCTGCCCCAGCGCGAGCAACGTCACAATGTCCTGCGCCGGCAGCGGCGGATCGGATCGATACGCCAGCGTCAGCTTGCTGGCCGGCCCGTTGAAATTCAGCGTGATCTCATACTGCTGAATCGTAGTGCTCGCCTCCACGTTCACGACGGGATCGAGCCGAAACGGATTCGCAAAATTGATGTCGCCGCGCGCCACGCGATAGCGATTGCCGTGGAACAGCAAATCGCCTGACAGCACGTGAATGTGTCCGAGAATAATCGGATGTTCCCACGTGCCGCGCACACGCAAATCCGCTTCGGCCTCGAGTTCCGCGCCCGGCCACTGCATGCGCGCATCCGGCGTGGACACCGCCTGAATATCGAATTGCAAATTTCGCAAAAATGGTGAACTCGTCGATGGCCCGTTGATTCCTTCTTTCGTCGAAAACAGCGAACCCGCAACTTCGAGTCCGCCCGCCAGCGTCACGCGTTCCACGGTGACGCGGCCCGAAAGCAATCCGCCTTCCGTCGTACCTGTGAGTCGCAACGACCCCGCGGTCAGCCAGCTCATTCCTTCCGGATAGCGAATGCGCGTACTGTCGCTGCGCGCCGTGACGTCGTAACGCACCGGCCGCTCCGTGTAGTTGATGCTGCCCGTAAGATGCAGTGTGCCGCCACCGGCCTGCGCCGTCAGATTCTCGAAATGCAGTCGCGTCGCATCGAAAATCAAATCGCCCGTGATCGCGCTGAGCCCCGTCGGAAAATCGGCCAGGCGTCCGGATGCGTTTTCGATGTGAATGCGCCCCGTAATGCTTGGATTGCTCAGTGTTCCCGCAAACGCAGCGTTCACTTGCGCCGATCCGCCGCTCGTGATGTCGGGAGAAAACGACGAGAGAAAACGCAAATCCACTGCGCCGTTCAGTTGCAGGTTCAACGTGCGCACGCCGGCGAATTCCACGCTTCCCGCGATCGTCATATTCGTGTTTGCGCCGGTGAATCCAGCCGAAACAATTTCAAGTTTGTCGCGCGACGACCGAAAATGAATTGGCCCGGCGTTTTCGAGTTGTACGCTCGCATAGTTGAATTGCAAATGTGAAAACTGGGCATCGACGATCAGAGTTTCCGGATGTCGCAGCTCGCCGTTAACCGCGATCTCGCCTTCCGCGCTCCCGTGTCCCTCGAATTTGTCCACGTGCAGCGCGCGCGCCAGAAACGGATCGAGATCGATATTCTTGATCGCGACTTTTCCATCGAGGTTGAACGGATCTGACAATCCCAAGTTGATCGCTCCAGACAATTCGCCGCCGCTGTTCATCGACGAACTCAGCGTCAATTTCGCGCGCTTGCCATCCGAGTTCAGATCGCCCTCGAAGCTTCCGATCACCGCTTGCCCCACGCGCAAATCGACGACGCGGAACGTTCCTTCCGCTTCCGGCGCGGTCGCGGGGCCCGTAGCTTTGACGCGGAACGAAACCAGCCCGTCCACAGGAAATCGCTCCGTCTGTAAATTGGAAAAGTTCGATAGCGGAATTGACGCGCCGACCAGATCGACCGAAATATTTTTGTCGGTCATCCGATATTCCGCCGTACCTGTCACGATACCCGCTCCGCGCGTCGCCTCTTTGCCGGCCGGGAACAATCGCAGTTCAGCATCGGCAATCCGGACTTCGTCGCGCGTAGCAGTGAGGTGCCCGCGCAAACGATTGAAAAGGATGCCGTAGACTTCGCCGTCAGCAAGATCGAAAAGTCCGTTGATGTTCGGCTCGCGGCGTGTCCCGCGTCCGTGAAATTGCCCGGTCAGTTTTCCGTGCACCGGATAATTGATGTCGATCAGTTCTTGCAACGCATCCACCGGCGTCGCATCGAAATTCGCATCGATCGACCACGCATTGTCCGGCAAAAAATTCCAATCCGTGAGTTTGATATTTCCATCGACGAATGTATCAATCGCGCCGCGCCGCAGATGCCCGCGCGTCAGCGTCACTTCGTCGGGAGAATAAACAAGATCGCCGTCGAGAAGATCGACGGTAATGTTTTCATAGCGCGCCCGTTCCGCGCGAATATGTCCGTTGAATCCTGTGCCGGTAGGATCGGCTTCGATTTTTCCGTCCCAGCTCGCCGCGCCGCTGAGCACTTTGATTTCGTCGGGCGAGCCCGGCTTCGCTCCTGCGATTGCGTTGATGAAGTCTCGATAGCTTTCCAGTGCTCCGGTTTCCAACTTCAAGTCGAGTTCGGTTTCGGTTGGCGCATAGTGGCCCGTCAAATTCCCTCGCGACGACGGCGTCTCAAATTCCCCGAACGGAATCTCGAGCAACTGTCCGTCGTATTGGTAGCGGATCGTCCACGACGCATCGACCGGAATATGATTTTCAGCGATGTCTTCCTGCGAATTCCAATACACCTTCGCCGAAATGTCGAAGTGCTCGAATCCCCCGTTCCACGTCTCCACCGTATCCGCCGACAAAATCGAGTCCCAATGCAGTTCATCGACCGGAAAATGCTGCTCTTCGATCGACGGCATCACTTGTGCCAGCCGCATCCCGTCAATGCGCGTCTCCGCTTTGAAGAACAAGTGATCCCACAAAATCATCACTCGCCCCTTCACTGTCCCGCCAAACGCCTCCGCTAGAAAGTTGTTAACGACGAGTCCTTTGTTGTCGATCGTCACGTCGCCGCGGCTCGAAACTCCCGACGCATGAAAAATCGGCAAGTACGTCAGCGTAATGTCCGACCCCGCGTAGCTTCCTTTGCCGTTGAATTTTCCGTCGGCATAAGTCGCCTCACCGCGCACATCGACAAGTCCCGTCGGCGTTTCCTGCGAGCGCAGCGACTCGCGCAGGTCGAGCAAATTCACCCACCCGCGATAGCGGAAACTCCACTTCGGATTTTCAAAATTTGTCATCTCGACGTGCCCGTCGAAATGCGTTCGCTTGGCTTCGATACTGGCCTGCTCGATCGTGAATCCCTCGGGCGTCAGCGTGAACGTGGAGGAAATGCCTACAGGAATCGGCCAGAAACGGTTCGACGTGAATTGGAATGATTTCCAATCGAGGCTGCCGGTGTAAATCGGCCGCGCGGTCGTTCCGCCGAGATCGACGACAAATTGCAAATCGCCGCCTTCCACGGCCATGGGCGTCTTGACGTCGTTGTACAAAAACCAGCCGTTATCGATGCGCACGTGTTGCACGTGCATACCAAAAATCGTGTCGCCAAATTGTCCACGCTGCTCGCCCGGAGTGAGGCTCAGAAGCGGAATGTTCGACGCGCCGTTTTTCTCGACGCGCAAATGCACGCGCGGTTCTTTCAGCAACAAATCGTTCAACGAAACTTTACGCCCCCAGAACGAATCGACGCGCAGTCCTACACGCACTTCTTCCGCCGCAAACAACGGCTCGGTACTCGCCGGTTCGTTGCCTCGTATCACCAACCCCTTCAGTGTCACGCCCATCGCCAGCCAGCGAATCGACACCGTGCGAATCTCGACGCCGCGGCCGGTGATACTCTCGATTCGCTGAATCGCCAGCCGCCGAATCAGCGGATTTCCGGCTCCGCTGCCAAAAAATCCGACAATCGCCAGGATGCACAACACCGCCAGCACCCACGGCGTGTGGATGATCCAGCTCCAGATCGGGTGACGCCGCCGTTCGCTCATGGCGTCTCATCCTTCAAGGGCTTCACAGGCTTCCCAGGCTGCTCGGGTTGCTCCGGCATTTTTTCGACGACGATGCGCGAACGGCTTTCCGCAAGCCAGCGGTCGGACTGCTCATCAATGCTTTTCTGAATCAGCGCGTCGCGAATCACATCGCGCGCCGCATCGAGCGAAGGCGCCTCTTGCCCACGCGCCTGCGCGCGCGGAATCACCGCTCTTTCGTAAAACTCCTGAATATCCTTCGGTTCGACGTGCGTAGATGGGCGGAATCGCGAATCGAGATAGTTGCTCAGATACATTTGCGACGCGACCATCTTGCGCACGTCGCTGTCGGTCAGGTCGACGTCTTTCTTTTTGGTCTCGTACTCTTCCGGCGACGTAAAAGATTTCTGGACGCGCTCGACGCCTTTGTCGATCGCGTCGGGAGCGGGATTCGGAAATTGCGCGGTGTCGGCCTCGTTGCGCACGACCCACTGATCGATCAGGCGGTCGAGAACCTGAGCGTCGGACTCGGATTTTCCGTCTACGAGCTGCTGGTAACGCTCGAGCGCGCGCACATCGCTCAATAAAATAATGTCGGTGTCCACGCGCGCGACGATTCGATCGATCGTTGCTTGTTTCGGGGTTTGCTGTGAGGTTTGCTGCGGAGCCTGCTGCGCGCGAGCGGTTCCACAATTCAATCCTGATGCGGCTGCGCACACACTCGCCGCACCGAGCCACAGCGCGAGTCCGAATTCGTGCGAGGCGAGGCGCATCAGAACGTTGACCCCAGGTTGAAGAAGATCTGGAATCCAGGCAATCGCGAGGCGTGAAATCCGTTACGTCCATCGAGGCACGCAGGATCATCATTGGGGCAAATCGGCGAAACGAACTGCGGCCGGTTGATCGGAAATCCAAGATCGACACGGATCGGGCCGACCGGAGTGGAGTATCGCAGGCCGAACCCCACCGTGTGCGCGAAATAGTTCAGCTCGTTGGTGCAATTAAATTGGCACTCCGTCGGATTTGCAGAATTGAAGATCGGCTTGGGCGGATACG
Organism: uncultured Acidobacteriota bacterium; assembly: GCA_963850795.1. Classification (GTDB taxonomy): domain Bacteria; phylum Acidobacteriota; class Terriglobia; order Acidiferrales; family UBA7541; genus Acidiferrum. The sequence continues at coordinate 180,400 of CAWKNS010000029.1, forward strand.
CGCGGAAAGTGATGCGGCTCAGGCGGCTGTAGACGTTGCCACCGTCATAAAAAAGCGCGCCGCCTAAAGCCGTTCCGACAAACGGTAAGCGCATCGGGAAACGAAATTCCTGGTGAAATTCCATCAACGCCTGGCCGCCGACTGGGAACCCGGCGAGGTCGCGCGGCCCGGCCTGGTTCAGCGCAAAACCGCGCAGCGAAGTTCCACCCCCGGCAAAAAACCGCTCGGGCAGGGGAATTAATTGCACGGCCGTCGTCTGGGCGGGAAACGCGAGCGAAACCGTATCCTTGTACGGCAACAAAACACCAAAGCGAAACGCGCGCGCGAAGCTAAAGCGCCGGCCAAGCGGATGATATGTGGAGTTCTGGTAGAACATGCGCAGAAAACTTGCGCTCGATCCGATCGCGGTATCGGCCACTCCAAAATCCAAGCTGTTGAAGCTGCCTTTGGTGGCATCGGCTGGATTGTCTCGCGCATCGCGCGCCCACGTGACACCGAACTGCGACACGAGTGTCGGCTGCTCGAAAAGGGGAATATTTTCCGGAGGTATCGTGTTGTTGATGTTCGTGACGAGGACGCGGCGAAACGCATAGTGATACTGAATCGTCGTGAATCGCGTGCGCTGATCCGTGAGCTGCACGGAGGCCTCGTAGCGCTCTTCAGTAAACGTGTTGATATCTTGCGTTTTTTCGGTGTAAGCGTTCGCCTGAAACGTGTAGTGCGGATCGGAGAACGTGTTTGGCGCCGTGTAGGTGAGCAGCGCGCGATCTTCGATTGTACTTCCACGGAGTTTGAGCGAAATGGAATCACCGCGACCGCGTACATTGAGTTTGCTGATTTCCAGAATGCCCCGCGGAGCGGCCTGCAACTCGGTTTTGGTTGAATCGGTTGAACTTGCCAGCCGCTGGACTTCGAAGCCGCCGCCATAGGCGATGGTCCAACGCTTGGCTTCCTCGACGAGCACGACGACGTCTTTGTTCGAGGCGGTTCCCGTGGGATTTTGCGGCTCAATCGTGACGCGATTGAAAATTCCGAGATTGTAGAGGCGGCGTTGCGAATCGATGACATCGCCTTCCCGCAGAGGAGCGTCGGGCTTGACGAGAACTTCGCGGCGAATCGCGCCAACGCGCGTGTGGTTGTAGCCGGTGATGAGCACGCGCCGCACACGCGTCTGCGGACCTTCGTCGATGTGGTAGACGACCTTCATCTCGTCGCCGGGTTCGACGGGCGGCTCGGACGCTTTGTCAGAAGCTGTTTTGTTGTCGGTCTCTTTCGGAGTCGTGTCACTCGGAGCGTTTTTATCGGTGCCAGCTTTCGGCTCCGGTGCGATCGGTGTGGCTGTTGCGGTAAATCGCGCTTCCGGAAATCCTTCGTTGTAGTAGAGGGCGAGAATGTTGTCGCGGTCGGTCGCGACGTTGTAATCGGAATAGGGCTGTCCAGGCGTTGAAGCGACGTAAGGAAGCAACTCATCTTCCTTGAACGCATGATTGCCTTCGATATTGAGCGACGCGACGCGCGACTGCTTTCCTTCCTGAATCACATAGCGAACGAAGAGCTGCCCTTCGACGCCTTTGTAATTGTCGAGCGTTTGCGCCTCGACTTTGGCGTCGAGAAATCCGTTGGACTGATACAGCGATTGCAGCGAATCGCGATCGCTTTCGACAAGCCGGCGGCTGAAGCGGCCTCGTGTAGCGAATCCTTTGCCATAAATCTGGAGCCGAGCGCGCAGCAAATCGGTATTGAAGTAACGGTTGCCAGTGATTTCGACGCCGGCGAGTTTGTGGCGATCGCCGCGCTCGACTTTGTACGTGATGATTTCTTCCGTGCCCTTCCAATTGCCTTTCGGCTGCGCGTCTCTGGTGACGGTGGTGTACTCGACGCCGGCGTCGAAGTAGCCGTCGCGTTCGAGCCGCTCACGAATGTTGCGCTTGCCCTCTTCGAGGAGATCGACGTCAACCGAACCTTCTTGATAAATCGGGACGAGCTTTTTGAGCGTGCCCTGGGAAAGTTTCATGCCGGTGATGACGAGCTGCACGCGCGGGCCTTCGGTAATATCGACTTCGAGTGGGAGTGTGTTTGTGGCTTTGTCGTAAGGTCCGCGGCGCACCGATGCGCGCGCGTTGAGGTGGCCTTTCTTCACCAAGAAATTGTGAATGCGTTCGGTACCGCGCTGAATGCGCGCGGAAGTGATCGGCTTGCCGACTCTCACGCTGAGCTGCTTGATGATTTCTTCGTTGGTGTACTCGGTGCCGTTGGTGAGCTGAATCGTTTGCACCTTCGCGCGCGGGCCCGGCTTGACGGTTACGATCACGTCCATCTCGTGCGTGTCGTGATGCGGGACGGTTTCGACGTGCACTTCGGCCAGGTACAAACCTTCGTCGTGAAGCGCGTCGGTGAGACGGGTTACGCCGTCGGCGACGGCTTCTTTGCGATACGGATCACCGAGCGAGAGCGACATCGCGGCAGCAGCGGAAGCGTCGGACGGAGGCGCGACGACGCCGCGAATGATGACTTGATTGAAGAAAAGCTGCTCGCGCACGACGAAGTCGATGCGGACACCGTTTTCGCCGGCGTCCTGGCGCGCGGCGATGTAGGAATACGTGCCGGTTTTGTAGAGCGTGCGGATGCTTTCGGCGACTTGATCGCGTTCGAGCGGTCTTCCGGCCTGGACGGAGATGTTGGCGGGAGATTCGAGGAGAACTTTGCCACTTTCATCGATGATGCGGACGGAGGTGACCATGGGGCCGGGCGGTTCGACGGGTGTTGACGGCGCGGCTGCGGGTTCTTGTGATGGCGCGGGGGGGTGAGCGGGAGTTTGCGGCTGCGAATCTTGCGATGCTTTTCGTAAGCTGATGCCTGCGCGGAATGCGTGCGAATTGGAGGCAGAATTTGGCGCAGAATCAGATGCGGAATTGGAGGCGGAAACCGATGGAGATTGAGCGCGAGCGCGCGCACCTCCTGCAAGGAGTGCGAGTGCGAGGAACCATCGCAACCCGTTGGTGCTGCTCGATTTCATGCTTCCTTTCGTCAGACGAAGGGTAGCACAGGGGCGTTGCCTGCCCTGCGAACTTTGGCGCTATGATGACTACAGAAAGAAGCGAGAATTTTACGAGATAAAAACGACGTGGACGACGCCTTTCGACAGAGATATTCGCGCCAAATTTTGTTCGCTGGAATCGGCGAAGAGGGACAGGAGCGGCTGCTTGGAGCGAGCGCGGTGGTCGCAGGCTGTGGGGCGATTGGCGCGGCGGCAGCGAACCTACTGGTGCGCGCGGGAATCGGGCGAGTGCGGGTGATCGATCGGGATTTTGTGGAGCCGTCGAATTTGCAGCGGCAGACGCTGTTTGAAGAGGCAGACGCGCGCGAGGCGTTGCCGAAAGCGGTGGCGGCGGAACGGCGGCTCGCGGCGGTGAATTCGCAGGTGCACGTCGAGGGCATCGTCGCGGATATAAACCCGAAAAATGTGGAGGAGTTGCTCGGCGGGTTCGATGTGATATGCGACGGAACAGACAATTTTGAGACGCGATTTCTGGTGAACGATTTTGCTGTGAAGCAGAGCGTGCCGTGGATTTATGCGGCGGCGGTGGGCAGCTATGGGCTGACGATGACGGTGCGGCCGGGCGTGACGGCGTGTCTGGCGTGCCTGCTGGCGGGCGAGCGCGACGGCGCGGGGATGGATGAGACGTGCGACACGATCGGCGTGCTGGGGCCGATCGTGAATCTGGTGGCGTCGATGGAAGTCGCGGAAGCGTTGAAATTGTTGAGCGGGCGCGTGGAGGCTTTGAACGGGCGGCTGGTTTCTTGCGATGTGTGGTCGGGGAAATTTCAGTCGGTGCGGGTGGCGCGCGCGGCGGATTGTCCGGTGTGCGTGCGCGGGGAGTTTGCGCATTTGGATGGGGAAGCGCAGCCGCATATCACGATGTGTGGGCGGGATTCTGTGCAGATTCATGAACGGGGGCGTTTATTGGATTTGGCGGCGCTGCGGCGGCGGCTGTCGCCGGCGGTGGATGATGTGCGGCAGAATGATTTTTTGTTGAGGTTCCGCGTGGCGCCGTATGAGATGACGGTGTTTGCGGATGGGCGGGCGATTGTGAAGGGGACGCAGGATCCTGCGGTGGCGCGGTCTATTTATGCGCGATTTATCGGGGCGTAGTTTTTAATCATTTTGCGAACTGAATTTTGCGGAGAGAGGTTTTGAGGATTGCGTATCCGTGTGTGCGTCGCGTGCGTGGTGGTCGACGAAAAAGCGAAGATCTATTTAGCGGGGAACGGGCAGGCGGCCGTAGGAAGAGCGCATCGAGGCTCGGTCAATATTTTCGCGCAGGTTCATCAGCGTCAGGAAAGTGCTGAGAATACGGGCTTTAAGGTCGTCGGTGAGCGGAAGGCCGCTGGTGGCGACGCGCGCAAGCGTTTCGCCATTTTCGGTGATGAAGCGCATGATTTCGCGCTGGCGCTCATGCGGCGTGTTGCCGAGAGCGGTTTCGCGTCGCATGGCGGCGCAGCCGGCTTCGAGCGATAAAGTGAAATGCAAAACGCAGACGCCGTGCTCGGCGAGTGCCGGGGGCGTGTCGTTCTTGCATCCTGCGGTTTGGCAACGAGTTCCCATTTGGGGACGCGAATCGCGCTCTAAATAGGAGACATCACTCCTCGGCGAAAATCTAGTGCATGTGTGGGCACTGCTGCGAATCCTGCATTAGCTGGCCGGGACGGCCGTTTGCGGGGATGCGCTGCATCTTTTCCGTAACTTCTATGTATAAAAATGCAGTATCGTGTATAATCGATTTGGCGATGAATGGCGGCAAGACATTTCGGCACGGGCAGATACTTCGGATCGTCGCGGATACGCGCGTCACGAGCCAGGATGAATTGCGCCGGAGACTCGCGGCGCAGAAGTTGCGCGTAACGCAGGCGACGCTGTCGCGCGATATGCAGGAGCTTGCGGCTGGTCAAGACGCACGAAGGGTACAAGCGCGAGGCGGCGCTGCCGGAAGAAACGAATGGACGCGGATCGTTGGCGCGCGCGCTGGGTGAATATTTGTCGGACATTCGTCCGGCGGAGAACATGCTGGTGCTGAAGACGCCTCCGGGAGCGGCGCAGCCTCTCGCGGCGGCGGTCGATGGTGCAAAGTTTGGGGAGATTGCCGGGACGATCGCCGGCGACGACACGGTGCTGATTATTACGCCGGACAAGAAAACGCGGGAAGCCTTGCAAAGACAGATCGAATCGTTGGTCCGACCGTGACGCATTCCACGAAAAATCCACGGCAAGTGGCGGTGGTTGGAGCCACGGGATACTCGGGGTTCGAGTTGGCGCAGATCTTGTTGCGTCATCCCGAGGTGCAGGGCGCGACATTTTATGTGCGCGAGACGGGCGGGGCGCAGTGTCTGGCGGAGATGTTTCCGCAGTTGCGTGGAGTTGGCGAAGCGCCGTTGCGGACGCTTTCGGCGGAAGCGATCATCGAAAGTGGAGCGGGAACTGCATTTTTGGCGACGCCGCATGAATTTTCGGCGGAAATTGCGCCGAAGCTGGTCGATGCGGGGATGCGCGTCGTGGATTTGAGTGGCGCGTTTCGGTTTCGGTCGGCGCAAACGTTTTCGCACTGGTACAAGCTGCCGACGCCGCATGAAGGAAGGCTCGCGGAGGCGGTTTACGGGCTGCCGGAACTTTATGCATCGGATATCGCGGGGGCCAAGCTGGTGGCGAATCCCGGGTGCTATGCCACGAGCGCGATTTTGGCGCTGCGGCCGCTGAATGAGGCGGGATGGATTGCGGAAGGATCGCCTGTGATTTGCGATTGCAAGTCGGGCGCGAGCGGGGCGGGCAAGGAATTGCGACGGGATTTGCATTTCGTCGAGCTGGATGAAAATTTCAAGGCTTATAACCTGTTCTCGCATCGGCACACGCCGGAAATTCTGGACCACACGGGGGTTGCGGAAGGAAGCTTGGTTTTTACGACGCATTTGCTGCCGCTGGCGCGGGGAATTCTTTCGACCATTTACGTGACGCTCAAAGAAGCGCAACGTCCGAGTGATATTGAGGCGATGTACCGGAAGTTTTATGCGGGCCGGAAGATGGTGCGGATTTGGGCGGCGGGCAAGCTGCCGGAACTGCAGCATGTGGCGCATACGAATTTTGCCGACATCGGCTTCGCGCTGGATAAAACGGGGCGCAGCCTGATCGTCGTGTCGTGTCTGGACAATCTGGGCAAAGGCGCGGCGGGCCAGGCCGTGCAAAATTTCAATCACATGCTGGGCATCGAGGAGCACACCGCACTGCAATGAGAACCGTGATCAAATTCGCTGGAGCGTTGCTGGAAGATGACGAGGTGGTGCAATCGATTTCGCGCCAGGTGGCGGAACTTGCGAAAGAGGGGCACGAGATTCTGGTGGTGCACGGCGGCGGCAAGCTGTTTACCGCGACGCTGAAGCGAATGGGCATCGAGAGCAAATTTGTCGCGGGACTGCGCGTGACGGATCGCGAGACGCGCGATGTGGCGGTGATGGTGTTCGCCGGGTTGCTGAATAAGAAGTTGGCGGCGGCGATTTCTGCGGAAGGCGCGGCGGCGATCGGCATTTCGGCGGCGGACGCGAAATGTTTTTTGGCGGAGCCGATGTCGCGGAATGCGGAAGAGGGCGAGCTTGGATTTGTCGGGTATTTAACGGGCGTAAATGTGGGCGTGCTGGAATCGCTGTGGCGCGAAGGGTTGTTGCCGGTGGCGGCGTGCTTAGGGCTTGGCGCGGACAACGAGCTCTACAACATCAATGCGGATCACATGGCGGCGGCATGCGCGGAATACATTGGCGCTGAGAGACTGATTTATTTAACGGATGTCGCGGGCGTGCTGGACGGCGACAAAGTTGTGTCGTCGATTGCGTGCGAAGAGATTGAGGCGATGGTGCAAGCGCGAGTCGTTTCCGGCGGGATGGTGTTGAAGCTGGAAGCGGCGAAGCGGGCGATCGAGGGCGGCGTGCGCGAAGTGCGGATCGTTGGCGGGGCGACGGACGATTCGTTGCTGAAGAGCTGGCGGGCGGCGGATGCGGCGGGAGAAGAGATTCCCGGGACGCGCGTGGTGCGGGAGAGGAATTCGTCGCCGCAGGCGGCGGTGACGGTGGCGTGATGCGGACAGCTTCCAAATCGAAGTCGTCGAAGGCTATCAAGACGGTGGCTCGCAAAACTGGCGCGGGGAAAGCTGGTGTTGGTCGCGCAGCTAAGGCCGCGAAGGTGGACGCGCGTGTGGCGAAGGCCGACGAGTTTTTGCTACCGACATACAAGCGCGCGCCGTTCATGCTGACGCATGGACGCGGCTGTTATGTGTTTGATGCGGACGGAAAGAAATATCTCGATTTTCTCGGTGGGATCGCGGTGAACGCGCTGGGGCACGCACATCCGCGCATCGTGAAGACGATTCGCCGCGAAGCTGCGCGGGCGATTCACTTTTCCAACCTTTATCACCATCCATTCCAAGGACCGCTGGCGGAGAAGCTTTCGCAGTGGTCGGGAATGGATCATGTTTTTTTCTCCAACAGCGGCACGGAAGCGATCGAGGGCGCGATAAAGCTGGCGCGGCTGTATGGGCGTTCGGGCAATGAGGCGCCGAACTCGCCGGCGAAGAAACATCGCGTTCTGGCGATGACGAATTCGTTTCACGGGCGCACGTTTGGGGCGGTGAGCGCGACTTCGACGGAGAAATACCGGCTGCCGTTTGCGCCGCTGGTGCCGGGGATCGAATTTGTGAAGTTCAACGATGTGCGCGACCTCGAATCGAAATTTGACGATACGGTTTGCGCGGTGATCTTCGAGCCGATTCAGGGCGAAGGCGGGATTCATCCGGTCAGCGAAGCATTCTGGAATCGCGCGCGGGCTTTGACGGCCGAAAACGGCGCCGTTTTGATCGCAGATGAGATTCAATGCGGGCTCGGGCGCACGGGGCGCTAGTTCGGGTATCAGAAATTTGCGTCGAGGCCGGACATCGTGGTGATTGCGAAACCGCTCGCGGCCGGTTTGCCGCTTGGCGCGATTCTCGCGTCCGATGCAGTGGCGGCGAAGATCAGTCCGGGGCTGCATGGCTCGACGTTTGGCGGCGGTCCGCTGGTTTGCGCGACGGCGCTCGAATTTTTGAAAGTCGTCGAGAGCGAGAAGCTGCTCGAAAACGTGCGGGCACGCGGCGCAGAACTTCGTGAAGGGCTTCTAGGGCTCGGCAGGAAATTCGATTTCATTCGCGAAGTGCGCGGCGAAGGTCTGATGATCGGCGTCGAGCTTTCGATCGAAGGCGCGCCGTTCGTCGCCGAAGCCGCCAAGCGCGGGCTGCTGATGAATTGCACGCACGAATTCACTCTTCGCCTCTTGCCGCCGTACATCGTTACAAAGGCGCAGGTGCGCGATTTTCTCAAACTGTTTGAAACTGTTCTCGCTTCTGTATCGACTTCAAAAGCGGAATCGAATCCCGCCGCGAAGAAATCTGAAGATTCGCCGCGGCTGGCGCATTCCGCCGCGCGATGAACCACTCGAGGTAAAACTCAAAAATGTCCACAGCAACCCTCACGGCACCTATATTGCTCGTCAACGATCTGCTCACTGGAGCGGAATGGGGCGCCGCGCAAACGCGCGAACTCCTGGCAATGGCCGCCGACATGAAAGCGCGTCCCGAGCGATACGCCAAGACGCTGCGCGGCAAAACGCTGGCGATGATTTTCGAGAAGCCGTCGCTGCGCACGCGCGTCACGTTTGAAGTCGGAATTCAAAGCATGGGCGGCTCGGTCGTATTTCTCGACCAGACGCAGGCGCGGCTCGGCGAGCGCGAATCGATCGCGGACGTGGCGCGCAATCTTGAGCGTTGGGTACAGGGCATTGTCGCGCGCGTTTACGAACAGCGCGTGCTGGAAGAGATGGCGGCCAACGCCAACATTCCTGTGATCAATGCGTTGTCTGATCGCTTTCATCCGTGCCAGGCGCTGGCGGATTTTCTGACGCTCCAGGAGAAGTTCGGCGACTTGCGCGGGCTCAAGCTGGCGTACGTTGGCGACGGCAACAACGTCTGCCATTCGCTGATTTTTCTGGCTGGGCGACTCGGCGTGAATCTGCGCGTCGCTACACCGGCGGGCTACGAACCGGAACCGGAAGTGCTCGCCGATACGAAGCGCGTGGCGCGCGAGACAAAGGCGAAGATCGAACTTTTCACCGATCCGCGCGAAGCGGTTGCGGGTGCGCAGGGCGTTTACACGGATTCATGGACGAGCATGGGATTTGAAGCGCAACAGAAGGTGCGCGACGCGGTGTTTGCACCTTACCAGGTGAATCGCGAGCTGATGGCGCTGGCTGCGCCGGATGCGGTGTTTATGCACTGCCTGCCGGCGCATCGCGGGCACGAAGTTACCGCCGAAATATTGGACGGGCCGCAGTCGGTGGTGCTTGATCAGTCTGAGAACCGCATGTATGCGCAGAAGGCGATTTTGCAGGCGCTGTACAGCTAAGCTGAATCGGGCAGCGCATCTGACTTCGCAGCCAGAAGGACGGCCGCCGACTGGAGCATGTTCGTTCTGTAACAATTTTCATTCAACAATATTTTCGATTCGTTCGCGAGATAGAGGAGAAACGTGAGACAGCAGCAACCGAAACCGAAAAAAGTGGTGCTCGCCTATTCCGGCGGACTCGATACGTCGATCATCATTCCCTGGCTGAAAGAAAATTACGACGGCTGCGAAGTGATCGCGATGATCGGCGACGTCGGCCAGCAGGAAGATCTGCAGGCGGCGTATAAGAAGGCGCTGGCGACGGGCGCCTCGAGCGCGAGCATCGAGGATTTGCGCGAAGAATTTGTGCGCGATTACATCTGGCCGACGCTGCGCGCCGGCGCGGTCTACGAGCACACCTATTTGCTCGGCACGTCGATGGCGCGACCGGTGATCGCCAAGCGTCAGGCGGAAATCGCGCTGAAACTTGGCGCCGATGGCCTCGCTCACGGCTGCACCGGCAAGGGCAACGATCAGGTGCGCTTCGAGCTGGCCTACAAAGCGATCGCGCCGAACGTGCAGATCATCGCGCCGTGGCGCGAGTGGGACATCGATTCGCGCGAAGACGCGATTGCCTACGCCGAAAAGCACAATGTGCCCATCGAGCAGAGCAAGAAAAATATCTATAGCCGCGATCGCAACATCTGGCACTTGAGCCACGAAGGCGCGGAGCTCGAAGATCCCGCGAATTCGCCTAACGAGGCGATGTGGCAGTGGGTCGTTTCGCCGGAAAAAGCGCCGGACAAGGCGGAAGAAGTCGAGATCGGGTTTGAAGCGGGCACGCCGGTTTCGGTGAACGGCACGAAGCTTGGCCCGGTCGATTTGCTGAACAAGCTGAACGAGATTGCGGCGCGCAATGGCATCGGGCGCACCGATCTCGTCGAAAATCGCCTGGTCGGCATGAAGTCGCGCGGCGCGTACGAGACTCCCGGCGGCACGCTGCTGGTCAAGGCGCATCACGAACTGGAGCGGCTGACCGTCGATCGCGAGACGGCGCACTTCATGCAGGCGCTGTCGCTGCGCTATGCCGAGCTTGTTTACAACGGCGTGTGGTTTTCGACGCTGCGCGAATCACTCGACGGATTCTTCAAGGTGGCGCAGCAACTTGTTACCGGCACGGTCGGGCTTGAAATTGTGGAAGGGCACGCTCAACGTGACTTCGCGCAAGTCGCCGTTCTCGTTGTATCGCGCCGATCTGGCGAGCTTCACGATGGGCCGCTACAACCCGAAGGACGCGGAAGGATTCATCAATCTCTTCGCGTTGCCGGTGACCGCCCGGCCGAAAGCGAAAGCCGAAGGCGGGAAGAACTAGTCTGCCGATTTCGATTTCTTGACGATGAGCGACTCACCCACCAACGAACGCAAGGACGACCGCCTCTGGGGCGGGCGTTTTGAGCGCGAGCCTGATAAGGCGTTCGACGCGTTTCAGCGTTCGTTTTCGTTCGACCGGCGGCTGCTGCCTTACGAGCTGGCGGTCGATCGGGCGTGGGCGCGCGCGCTGCAGAAGATCGGCATTCTGACTGAAGTCGAGGTTCGCGACACGATCAAGGCGCTTGACTCGATCGCGTCGGAGCGCGACGGCGATCCGAAGTTTCTCGATGGCTCGACTGCGGAAGACGTGCATCACTTTGTTGAAAGTGCCTTGGTGGATGAACTCGGGGCGCTTGGATGGAAGCTGCACACTGGGCGCAGCCGCAACGAACTTGTCGCGACGGATTTTCGTTTGTTTGTGAAGGATGCTGCTGCGAGCTTGCAGCGGCAGATCGTCGAATTTCTTTCGGTGATCGTCGAGCAGGCGAACGCAAATTTCGGCTTGCCAATGGCCGGCATGACGCACATGCAGCACGCGCAGCCGATTTTGCTTTCGCATTTTCTTGCTGGCGCATGCGGAAGCGTTTTCGCGCGATGTCACGCGATTGCAGAACGCCGCAGCGAGCGCGGATGCTTGCCCGATGGGCTCTGGCGCGCTGGCGGGAAACAGCTTTCGGCATCGATCGCGAAGGGATCGCGCGGGATCTGGGATTTTCGCGCATCACGGCGAACAGCCTCGATGCGGTCAGCGATCGCGACTTTGCGCTCGACTATCTCTCTGCGTTGAGCGGAATCGCGACGCATCTTTCGCGGCTGGCCGAAGACTTCGTGTTCTTTGCGTCGCAGGAATTCGGCTACGTGATTTTGCCCGACGAGTACGCGACGGGCAGCAGCCTGATGCCGCAGAAGAAAAATCCCGATTCATGGGAACTGATTCGCGGCAAGACTGGCCGTATACACGGCGCGCTGCTCGGCCTGCTGACGACGATGAAGGGTCTGCCGACGAGCTATCAGCGCGACCTGCAGGAAGACAAGGAAGCGCTCTTCGCGGCGCACGATCAGATCGCGGCGATGCTCGCGATCGCGACCGGCGCGGTTGCTGCGACGAAATTCAACGGAGATAGATTGCGCGCGGCCGCGTCGAATCCTGTACTGTTTGCAACAGAGGGCGCGGATTATCTCGTGCATCGCGGGTTGCCTTTCCGCCAGGCGCACGACATCATCGGCAAAGTGCTGCGCGAAGCCGAGCGGCAAAACAAAGAGTGGACGCAGCTTTCGCTCGAAGACGTGCAGAAAATTTCGCCGCTCTTCGAGAAGGATTTTCTTTCGGGGCTGACGGTCGAGAAAGCGATCGCGACCAAGTCGGTGCCGGGAGGAACGGCGGCGGACTCGGTGAAATCCGCGATCGCCGCATTGCAAGAAAGAATTACGAGTTTGCAGGCGAAGTTGCAGGTAAAATCTACGGCTGAGGCTTCGGGAACAAAGTCGAAGGCCAAAACTCAAACAGGAGAATGAAATGAGTACCAATGTCGTCGATTTGAAACAGCAGACGTTCGCGGGCCTCGCGGAGGATCGGGGGTTACTTCCGGCAGTCTGAAGCTAACACCTCAAAAAACGGCGGTAGCAAGAACGGTTCGAGCGGCAAAAAAATCGAGGCTGCGTCGGGACCGGGCAACATCGAAACAGTTTCAGGAATTCGCAAGATCATCGCTTCAAAGAATGAACGCAAACCTTCCACGAAAAAGAGCGAGCAAAAAGCAGCGGACATGAAGCACGCTCTTTCTGAAGCAGCACTTCCACGAGGATTTCGATTCGCGGCAACGGCGTGCGGCCTGAAAAAAACGGGCGCGCTCGATCTCGCTATGTTTACGAGCGAAGTTCCGGCGTCGGCTGCGGCGGTATTCACGCAAAATCTGGTGGTTGCGCCGCCGGTGCTCGTGTCGAAGGCGAATCTGCGCGCGTCGAAGGGACGCATGCGCGGCGTGGTAATCAACGCCGGCAACGCGAATTGCGCTACCGGCGGCGAGGGCCGAGCCGCGGCAGAACGCACCGTCGCGGAAGCGGCGAAACACGTTGAGTGCAAGCCGAACGAATTGTTCGTTTGCTCGACGGGCGTGATCGGCGTGCCGCTGGCGGTCGATAAAATTTTGCGCCGGTTGCCGCAACTTGCGCGGCAGCAGCGGCCGTCGGCGCGATCGTTCGCGGAAGTTTCGCTGGCGATCTGCACGACGGATACGCGGCCAAAAACGGCGGCGGCTTCGTTCAAGATGGCGGGGCGGCGCGTGCATCTGGTCGGATGCGCGAAAGGCGCGGGGATGATTCATCCGAACATGGCAACGACGCTGGCGTTTGTCGCGACGGATGCGAACATCGCGCCGGGGCTGCTGCAAAAGACGCTGCGCGACGTGACGACGCGAACGTTCAACTCGATCTCGATCGACGGCGACACTTCGACCAACGACACGCTGCTGGTTTTGGCGAATGGGCAGGCGGGCGCTCCGGCGATTCAGGCGGGCACAAAGGCGCATCGCGATTTCGCGGCGGCGCTCGAGGACGTTTGCCACTCGCTGGCGTTGCAGATCGTTGCCGATGGCGAAGGCGCGCAACGCGTGATCGAAATCGAAGTGCGCGGCGCGAAAAGCGAAGCGGCGGCGCGGCAGATTGCGCAGACGATCGCGACTTCACCGCTGGTGAAAACGGCGTTCGCGGGCGGCGACCCCAACTGGGGGCGCGTGTTTGCGGCGGCGGGGCGGTCGGGGGTGAAGTTCGATCCGCATCGCGTCGACATCACGATGGCGGGGATTCACGTGCTGAGCCGCGGCAAGCCGCTCGATTTCAACGAGCGGGCGGCGAGCAACCGGCTGCTGACTCCGCATGTGCATATCGTCGTCGATCTGCACGCGGGGCGTGCTTCGGCGCGCGTATTGGACGTGCGACTTCACTGCGGAATATGTGCGCATCAACGCGTCGATATCGGACGTAGACGCGTACGTCGAACCTACGAACAAATTCAACAGTATGTGAGCACAAACCGGTGGCTCGGCGCGAACGTTCGAGCCACCTATTTTTATTGTGCGAGCTATTCGGCACCGGCTGGCGTCTTCCCAGGAGGCCAGTTGGCGAATTGTTCGCGGAGGGCGGTTTTCTTGAATTTGCCGACGCTGGTTCGAGGGATTTCGGTCATGAAAACGAAGGCGTCGGGGAGTTGCCACTTCGCGAATGTTTTTGCGAGGTAGGCGCGGAGTTCTTCCGGCGTGGCCGACGCGCCGTCCTTCAACACAACTGCGGCCAGCGGGCGCTCTTGCCACTTCGGATGAGGGACGCCGATGACTGCCGCTTCTTTCACTGCGGGATGTCCCATCAAACTATTTTCCAGATCGACCGAACTGATCCACTCGCCGCCGGACTTCACCAGGTCTTTCTCGCGATCGACAATCTTGATGTAGCCCTCTTCATCCATGTGGGCGACGTCGCCGGTGCGAAACCAGCCGTCGGCGGTCCATCGATGCGACTGGTCGGGCGCGTTGTAATAGCTACCGGCGATCCATGGACCGCGAATTTCGAGTTCGCCGCTCGTCTTGCCGTCGCGCGGAGCCTCGACTTCATTGGCGCAATTCTCGTCCTCGGGATTTTCGGGACGCATGACGCGAAGCTCAACGAGCGGCACTGCGAGCCCCTGCTTGCCGCGAAATTCGTACAGCGCGTCTTCGCCGTGATCCTGCATATGCGATTTCACGAGCGCCGCGGTCGCGAGCGGCGAAGTTTCGGTCATGCCCCAGGCGTGCATGATGTGGATACCGCGCTTGTCGAGCGCGCGAATCAAATCGAGAGGCGGAGCGCTGCCGCCGCAAAGCGCGCGCAGCGGCGCAAATTTCCAGCGATCCGGATATTTTTCGAGCGCGCAAAGACGTTAAGCCAGATCGTCGGAACACCCGCGGCAAACGTGACGCCGTGTTCCACGATTGCGTCGAGAATCGTTTCGGGATCGAGATTCGGGCCGAGAAAAACAAACTTCGCGCCAGTGATCGCGGCTGCGTGAGGAAAGCCCCATGCGTTGGCATGAAACAGGGGGACGATCGGAAGGATCACGTCGTTGTGGCTGAGCGCAAAACAATCCGCCATAGTGAGCGTGAGGCCGTGGAGCACGAGCGAGCGATGCGAGTAGACGACGGCCTTCGAGGAGCCGGTCGTGCCCGATGTGAAAAACATCGACGGCGCCATCGTTTTCGTCGAGCTTTGGATATACGAAATTGTCGCCTTCGGCGGCGAGCAGTTCGTCGTAGTCGAGAAAGCCCGGAGGAACCTCGCCACCCGCGTAGCGATTGACGATCACTTTTTCGAAACGACGCGCCCGCAACGCGCAGCGATTCGTAAACCGGCAGCAAAGCATCGTCGACAATCAGAAATCGTGAGCCGGCGTGATTCGCGATCGCGGCAAGCTCCTGCGGATGAAGGCGCAGATTGAGCGGATTGATGATGCCGCCAGCGCAAGGAATGCCGAAGAAGAGATGCATGTGCGTGGCATGGGTCCACATCATGGTGCTGACGCGGTCGCCGGGCTGAAGGCCGAGTCTAGTCAAAGCGGAAGCGAGCCGACGCGCGCGACGATGAAAATCAGCGTAAGTCGTGCGCGTCAATGTGCCGCGAGGGCAGCGAGAAAGCATTTCCGAGCGCGCAAAAAGAAAACCGGCGCGATCCAGCAGATGCGGCAGGGTCAGCGGAAAATCCATCATCGTGCCGCGCATACAGATCCTCACAGACGAAAGCTAACTTTCGGAGCCGACAGAACCAGGAAAGAATGAGGCCAGTCATGCCGTCGGCCTCAAAAAAACGGCGACGTTCAGCGCCGGATGGTACCACGACCGCCGGCGTCAGGGCCTTCTACGCCACCTGTCCAAACGGGCAATCGCTGCCTCGCCAATGCAAAAACGTTTCCGTTGCAAAAGCAGTTAATTTTCGAGACGATTCCCCTGACCGCTGAAGCGCCTGTCTCGCGCCCGTGGTGGCCCGGCTACCCGGACTGCCCGTGTACGACGCTCGTCACTTCGGCGCGCTCCGCGACTCGCTACTGGGTTCCGGGCAGAAGGAGCAGGCAGGTGAAGAAGCTCTATATCGGAAATCTTCCGTTTTCCGCGACGGAAGATCAGCTTCACGAGTATTTCTCTCAAATCGGTGTAACTCCCTCGGGTGTCAATCTGATTCGGGATCGTTTCACGGGCCAGTCGCGTGGATTTGCATTCGTTGAATTGAGCAATGATGACGATGCCGACCGCGCGGTGAACTCGCTGAACGGCCAGAATTTCGGCGGACGCAACCTAGTGGTGAACGAAGCGAGGCCTCAAGCCGAACGCGGTGGCGGCGGTGGCGGTGGACGCGGCGGCGGTGGTGGCGGTTATGGCGGCGGACGCGGAGGCCATGGTGGCGGTGGCGGCGGACGTGGCGGTCACGGTGGCGGCGGTGGTGGACGCGGCGGAGATCGTGGTGGCGGTGGAGACCGCGGCGATCGCGGAAACCGCTGGTAGTCGCCCGTAGTTGAAAGAGCAGTCTCTCGATAACCCTCTCGATCGGAGCGACCTCATCCCAGCGGGTCGCTGAAGTACCCTCCCAAAAGTAAAACGCGGTAGCTCTGCGTCTGAAATCCACAGAAAGCTGTTTTCGGGAATTTTTCGCTGGTAAAAATTTGGTTATTGCGCGTAGTATATCGCCGCTTCGTGACGACTTCGCGGGAACAAACGGGTCGAACGATATCAGCGCAGCGGCTGACGGAACGCGCGTCGGCGGTATCGCAGCGGCCTCCCTCCCGGTTCCCGGCGACGACTTGTCATTTTTGGCGTCCAAGTATTGGAACGCGTGTTTGCGTCCCGATGCAGCAGTGTGGTGCCGTGTAAGCGTTTTGGTTGCAACGGATTGATAGCGGGAGGGGGCTGTTGAAATCGCGCTGTTGAAATGGCGCGAAACAAATAACCCCTTTACGTGTTTGATACAGCGGCGATGGAAATGCTTCATGTATATAGGTCTGGCGAGTATGTTTAGCGGGTCGAGCGGGTTGTTTTAAGGGTTGAGGCACCGCGCGATTCATCAAGCAGTGCGGGAGGCATACAGCGTTTTGCCGGCCGGCATCAGGTAAGAGGATGCCACCATCGAAGGCGAAACGGCATCCAACGCAGGAACGTTAGCGTAGTAATGGATGCGGCAGTTCGAGAAGGAACGAGTTTTGGCGGAACCGAGTCCGTTGAAGTTGAAGTTAAACAGGTCTGGCAGCGAGAAGCGCATGACGACTTGGCACAAACGCGATTGGCAACAGTTCTATGAATTGGCGCGGCGGCCATGGCAGCGGCATCGTCCGCCCCGCCCGGTGTATCCGACGGGCTTGAACCGCGTGCTGCCTGCGCAGGGATTCAGCTTGTCTGAGCTTGATGATGCCGGAGTCGATCTCGATCAGGCCGAGCGGCTTGGTCTGCCGGTCGATGCAGGACGCATCGGCGCCTATGGTCCCAATGTGACCGTGCTGCGTGATTTTGTGCGGTCTTCGCGCCAACCTCTGTAGTTTCTTCCCCGAAGACTAAAGTATATGGCCGACATACCGTGGTCGTTTGTTATGTTGCGCTTCGCTGGCTTAAGCCTTCCCCTCCCAACTGATAGCTAGCTGTACTGAAACCATCAAAACTCGACTATCATCACAGCGGCACGGCTGTTGCGCTTCGTTCTTCAACTTTGTTCTTCAAACTCGCCGGAGGATTTCAATGCTGGGGTCTCGGGCTTACAAGATCGTGATGGTTGTGGCTGTTCTGATGATCGTGGCCGGAATCGTGGTGACTTCGATCGACACTCGATCGAAAGCGGCGGCGGCAAGCAATGCTCCAGCACCGGCTGCGGTCGCTGCGCCGGACGGCTGTCCCACGAACGATACCAGCCTGAAGCTACCGACGGGATTTTGCGCGACGATTTTTGCCGAAGGCGTCGGCCATACGCGGCATATCGTTGTCTCGCCTGACGGCGTCGTCTACGCGAACACTTGGTCGGGCGAATACTTTGGCAACGACAAGACGCATGAAGGTGGATTTCTCGTCGCTCTTCAGGACAAGAGCGGCGCCGGGAAAGCCGACACGATTGAGCGCTTCGGCGGAACAGAGCAATCGGGCGATCACGGCGGCACCGGCATCGGCATCTACAACGGCGCGATCTACGCCGAGACCAACGACAAAATTGTGAAGTACGCGATGACGGCAGGCTCGACCACGCCGAAAGGCTCCGCAGTTACCGTCGTGTCGGGCTTGCCGCTCGGCGGCGATCACCCGATGCATCCTTTCATCATCACCAGCGACGGCTCGCTGCTCATTGACGTCGCAAGCGCGACCAATTCTTGCCAGGCAAAAAATCGCACGCTGAAATCGCCCGGCGATCAGCCTTGCAAAGAACTCGAGACACGCGGCGGAATCTGGCGCTACGATGCGAACAAGACCGACCAAACATTCGCGCCGTCCGATCGTTACGCCACCGGCATCCGCAACGGCGAAGGCTTCGCGATCGACGCCAGCGGTCAAGTGTTCGTGACGCAGCACGGCCGCGATCAACTTCACACGAACTGGCCGGACATCTTTAAGGCGCCGGGCCTGGAGGCGACTCTACCCGCCGAAGAAGTCCTGGCATTGAACAAGGGCGGCGATTACGGCTGGCCTTACTGCTTCTACGACAACTTTCAGCAGAAGCTGATTCTCGCGCCGGAGTACGGCGGCGATGGCAAGAAGGTCGGCCAGTGCGCGGAAAAAACCGGACCAGCCGCGCCTTTCCCCGCGCACTGGGGACCAAACGGCATGACGCGCTACGACAAAGACAAATTCCCCGCGCGCTATCGCGACGGGCTGCTGATCGCATTCCACGGTTCGTGGAATCGCGCGCCGTTTCCGCAGGGCGGATACAACATCGTGTTTCAACCGATGTCGGGTGCGAAGGCTTCAGGGAAATGCGAAATTTTCGCCGACGGATTTGCCGGCGCAATCAAAACGCCGGAGAAGGCCGATCACCGGCCAAATGGCTTGGCGGTTGCACCCGACGGAGCACTCTTTATTTCGGACGACATCAAGGGCCGCATCTATCGCGTGACGTGGAACGGCGGCTCGGCCGACGGCACCGCCGGAGTTACGGCGTGCCCGAGCTTGACCGCCGGTGCCGGAGCACTCGAAAAAGCCAGCGCAAAACCGCCCGAAGGCACGAATCCCGATGCGGGGAAAACTGCGCCGAAGGGCGCGACGGCCGCGATGGTCGCGGCGGGCGACAAGACCTATCACGCTTCCGCCTGCATCGGCTGCCATGGCGACAGCGGCCAGGGCACGACGATCGGTCCTCCACTCGTGACGAAGGAATGGCTCTGGAGCGACGGAAGCTGGTCGGGAATCGCGAAGACCATCACCGAAGGCGTGGCGCAACCGAAGAAATATCGCAGCCCAATGCCCGCTTTGGGTGGCGCGCAGTTGACACCGCAGCAAGTGAAGGAAGTCGCGGCGTACGTGTGGAGCATCAACCACCGCTGACGAACGTTCACAAATCGTGTTAAATGACTCCCGCGGATTTTCGACTCATTCTGCGGGAGTTGTTTTTTCAGGGAGCTGAAATGAGCAAGCTACGTATCCGCGCACCGCAGAGTCGGCTGCAAATTTTCGCGTCGGCGTTGGCGTTCGCGATCTTGCTATTCACGGCGAGTGCGTCGCGTGCGCAGACACCCGCGTACGCCATTCAAGCGATCCGCATCGCCGATTCGCCAGGCGATTCCGTCGGCGAAATGGTCATCGGCGCGCCGCGAGACGAAAAAATCGACACGATGTACGCCGTCTGGCTCATCCGCGGCGGCGGTCACAACATCCTCTTCGACAGCGGCTTCCATCGCGATCGCTGGTTCAAACTCTGGACCATCAAAGATTTTTTACGCCCCGATGAGGCTGTAAAGCTAGCCGGGGTAAAGCCCGAAGAAATTACCGACGTCATCGTGAGCCACGCACACTGGGATCACATGGGCGGCATCGACCTCTTCCCGAAGGCCACCGTCTGGATTCAAAAAGAGGAGTTCCGCTATTACACCGGCGACGCCTGGCAAAAAGGCGGCCAGCACGGCGGCATCGATGCTGACGATATTCAAGAATTGGTGAAGCTGAACACCGAAGGCCGCGTCCGCTTAGTCAATGGCGACGACGTCGAAATTCTTCCCGGCATCCGCGCCTACACCGGAGGCCGCCACACCTACGCGTCGCAATACATTCTCGTCGAAGGCAGCCCGCGCTTCGTTCTGGCGTCCGACAACGCTTGCCTCTACCGCAGCCTGATCGAGGGCAAACCGTCGGCGACATTCAGCGAGGTCGATTACCCCGCCAGTATCGCCGCCCAAAAACGAATGATCGACCTCGCCGGCTCCGTCGATCGCGTCGTCCCCGGCCATGACGCCCTGCAATTCAAAAAATTCAAAACCGAAGGCCGCATCACGCAAATCCGCTGAAAGCATCACGCAAAAACGTTACTGCTTCTGCCCTTCAACAGACGAAATCTTGATCACGGTGATGTTGAAGGATTTATCGTCGCTGTCCTGCACGACGACTCTCTCACCCTGTTTCTTTTCCTCGAAAGGCTTTATGAAATCAGGGTCTTCCCACGCGCCGTCCTCGACTTCGTCCCAGCTGTAGAGTGTGTAGTCCCCAGGCGCTACCTGCTTGATCTTAAAGAGTCCGTGTTGATCCGTCCGTTCGGTTCGATAGAGGTCGTGACGATCGCGATGTTTTGCATCGGGCACAAGCACAACCCAAACACCCACAGCGGGCAGACCGTTTTCGTCGGTGGCTGTTCCTTCCACTTGAGCACCATGCGCGCTCAGCGTGATTTCCAAAGTGGCATTCGAGCCCGGATGCGGAGTGAATCCCTGATCGAGAATATCGACGCCGCCGTAATCGGCTGCCTTCACATATCCATTCTCGTCGAGTCCGTGAAATTGAAGCCGCATCGCCGCGTCAGAAATTTGATTCCAGGTGAACGAACCGTCCCGATCCACGCGCGCATAGCCGGCAGTTATCGCGCTCTGGCTGTCCGTTTGCCCCATGACGTACAAGTTGTCTTCAATATGTCCCGGCGTGCCGTCCCAACGAATGTGGCCCGCGATGGTGAAGCCTTTTGAGATAACCAACTGAAGCCCCTCGACATCGGCATTGCCGACTTCGATGCTCTGCGTCACCGCATGCTGCTGATCCCCGTCGAAAATCTCTGCTTGAAGCGTGTAGGAACCCGGAGCGACTCCCGGAAGCTCAAAGGTGCCATCCTTCTTTACGACGTTGCCCGGACCGTAGCTGAACGAGTTGCTTTGCATCACTCCCCCGCGCGGCACAAGAAGCACGAGAGGATGCTCAACGCGTTTCACGTCCGGAATTGTGTTGATGACCCGGCCCCGGACGCGAAAGACGCCAGTGGGGCGCATCATGAAATCCATCGAGGGAATTTCTTCTCCGGATTTTACGGAGACGGACTGTGCCTTCGTCACATCGTAAGTGCCGGGATAGTAGGTGAGAACGTAGTTCTCTTTCAAATTCTCCGCGCCGTTGTAGTCGAAATCGGATTCGGGGCCCGCGTGGACCGCTCCCGGGCTGTAGGTCGCTGAAATAAAATAGCGTCCGGGAGGCAGACCGAAAAGCCGGTATTCGCCGAGGTCATTTGTGGCGTTCATCGCAACAGACGTGAACGTGCGTTTGCCATTGGAGTAGGAAGAGCGAAGGGCCGTCACGTGAGCCCATGTGATCGGTTCACCGTCTTCATCTTCGACGCGACCCGCAATGGTCGCCGAAGGTATCAAGCGGAAGAGCAGATCTTTCATTTCTTGCCCGCCGCGGAGAGTCAGCGTCGCTCCGGGTCCTGTTGCTGTGCGTTGGCCGTACTCCTGGGTGACGTAATTGTTTTTTGCAACGCGGAGCCGATACTGCCCTGGGATGATTCCGCGAAATTGGAAATTGCCGTCGGCTTCGGATCGAACGGTGATCTCGGAGCGCGTCCGGTCGTCAACGCTGTGCAGCGTCACGAGTGCGCTTTTCAGGGGAACGCTGCCGGCCATCGCGATGACTCTCCCTAAGACGGTGCAGTCCTGTTGTTTCTCGTTGGACGCAGGGTTTCGGGTCGCCGACCCCGGCTGCGTTGACGGGGTTTGACGAGCGGGGTGGGCCGCAGCCGCGGAGACTACGCACAAGAGAAGCAAAATCGACGCAATCGAGCGCATGAGGCACCTGGTACTGCGGAGTATACGACACGAGACGTGGCGAGGAGTGCTATGGGTTGCCTCGCGGCTGGCGGCTCGCGGGCTGGAGTTGCCGTTTCGGGCAGCCCATCGTCCGCTAGTTTGAAGCCCCGCCGGAATGCGGTAAAATAGTGGATTGGCGGTCTTCTGTGGGCCGCTTCGATTACTCACTCATGGGCTCACCCTTCAACATCATCTCCAACGCACTCGGCGCCGGCTTGCCGATGCCTTCGCCGAACGCGCATCCGCGTCCGGAATGGCTGCGGGTGAAATTTTTCGGTGGCGAACGCTACCAGGATCTCAAGCGCATCATGCGCACGCTCGACCTGCACACCGTGTGCGAGAGCGCGCGCTGCCCCAACATGGGCGAGTGCTGGGAGCACGGCACCGCTACCTTCATGATTCTGGGCGACATCTGCACGCGCGCTTGCGGGTTCTGCGCCGTGCCTTCGGGCAAGCCGGTCGGGCCGCCGGATGAAGAAGAGCCGCTGCGCGTCGCCGAAGCCGTCGCACGGATGGGTCTGCGCTACGCAGTCGTGACTTCCGTGAATCGCGACGATCAGAAAGACGGCGGCGCGCACATTTTCGCGCGCACGATCGAAGAGATTCGCAATCGCGTGCCGGGTTGTAAAGTCGAAGTCTTGATTCCCGATTTTCGCGGTGATTGGGATGCGCTGAATGTTGTTTTGGCGACGAAACCCGACGTGCTGAATCACAACACCGAGACGGTGCCGCGGTTATACCGGCAGGTTCGCAAAGGCGCTGTTTATGAGCGCTCGCTCGAACTGCTGCGCCGATCGAAAGAAATGCATCCCGACGTGCCGACAAAGACAGGATTGATGCTCGGCCTCGGCGAAGAAAAGGACGAAGTGCTCGCGACCATCAAAGATCTGGCGGCGCAGGGGACCGACATTTTGACGCTAGGCCAATATCTGCAGCCGACACGAGAGCATCTTCCGATTATTCGCTACCTGCATCCTGATGAATTCGCGGAATTTAAAATCGCGGGCGAAGCGATGGGCTTCAAACACGTCGAAGCCGGCCCGCTCGTGCGCTCCTCCTACCACGCCTTCGAGCAAACGGAATCTGCAATCAAGTAGTTGGTAGCGCGGGCTTGTCCTGCGGGAAAGAATGTCTCGCTGTCATTTTTTCTTATGTCGCGCTGAAGATCAGCAAGCTAATCTGTGCCCAGAAGAACACCGCGAGCAGGATCGACAATCCCGTATCGATCAGTGAGAGAATCGCCATCAAATCGCGCGGCTTTTGATCCGTTTTTCGCAGCACAAATACCGCGATCAACTCCAAAAGTCCCGCCGCAATCAACAGCCAAATGCGAATCTGCACCGGATCGAGATGCACTCGCCAGGAATTTTTCTCGACGAAATCGGAGCCAAACGCGAGATTCATCAACCCCCATACCGCCAGCGGACAAAATGTAATGAAGAGTCCGGCGCCCAGACGCAACAATCGATGTGGAGGCGCGACACTGCCAGAGCCGGCTTTCGCCAGCGACGGCGCCGTGGAATGAGTGGTTCCGTTCATCGCCTTTCACTCCGAGGCAATCCAGCGCGCCTGGCCGCCGGATTCATCGCGCTAACCGAGACGTCCGGCATGCACCGGAAAAGCGAACTCCTGTTGCTCAACCGTCTCATAAGAGTTGACTTCGGTAATACCGATACTGAGTTCTAGAGAAGGTCGCGTCAACGACGGCAAAAAACCAAGGAGCGGAAGGATAACTCGCGCAAAAACAAAAACGCCCCGAAGCTTTTGGCTCGGGGGCGTCGGAAGCTACAGCGGCGAAGTTATTTAGGAGCGCGCTGCGGCAGCGGCGCTCGCCTTCTCTGTGGCGGCGGCAGCCTTCTTGGCGGCTTTCGCGGCCGTCGAGGCCTTGCGGCGGCGCTTCGTCTTCGGCGGCGTTGCCGGAGCTTCGCCGATCAATTCTGCCGTCATGATGCTGGTCACGAAAAGCTTGGCGCCATGATCGTCGAAGTCCACGGAGGTGCGCTCACCGTCGGAGGCGGTGACGACTCCCAATCCATAAACCTCATGCTTGATTGTCTGACCTTCTGCCATTGCTTGCACGATGTCCTCCTGGACTCTGGGTGAAACCGGAAACTTTTTTTGATGGGAGCCTCAAGCCGGAGCCGAGGCTCCCACTTGGCTAGAGGCTGGTAACGTTCTCTGCCTGAAGGCCCTTGGGGCCTTTCTTCACTTCAAATTCCACTGCTTGACCTTCGTTGAGGGACTTGTAGCCGTCCATCATGATGGCCGAGAAGTGGACGAAAACATCCTCTCCTGTTTGCCGCTGGATGAAGCCGTAGCCCTTTGAAGCATTGAACCACTTCACTGTGCCTTGTTCCTTCACAGCTACTGCACCTCGAGTTGGAATTGCTTTGCTTCTCTTGGTCGCGCTTCCTGGAACCAGTAAAAGCTACAGCCCCCGAACTTCCCAAGATCGTGACGTCTCTCGTCCACGGTCAAAAAACGCCGCAAAGTTTCCGTCTCGCAGCCTTCATCGAACGGGCCAAAAGGCAGTACAAGAGCAACAAACGCTTGGAAAATAGTACCATAAAAGGAGTGTTTTGTCGAGCGGATGTGGACACCCATTCAGCGACGGAATTAGCTGCAATACGCTGATTCTATTGGCTTTATTGAGTGGCTATGAAAAAACGGAGGGCCGGTTGCACTAATCCAGGGCATCCGGCTGGATGCTGGCTTCGCCCTCGCCGGTGGCCTTTTTCGTCCAGTACTTTTTCACCCAGGCTTCATAGCTTTTGCCCGCTGCCGTGTCGCGGCCGGTGAAGGCAAGTGCCGAGATTTCGGCATACGAAATCTTTACTCGGTTGTTCGAGTCCTTAGGAAGCACTCTGACAAAAGAGGTTGCGAGCGAGTCGCCGGTCGAGCGATCGAAGATGTAGCCTTCGACTTGCGCTCCATCTTTGCGCGTGATGGTGACGTCGCCGCGATACTCGAACGCTTCCTCGAGTGCGGAGCGAAGTTCGGCGTCGGTGGTGAGTTCGGGCACCCAGCCTTCGACGTTTTGGCGTGCGGTTCCAGCGGCGACTTCGAGCTGTTCGGGATCAAGCGCCGCGTTTGCAGTGGATTGCCCGGCTGCCGGAGCGTTGGCGTGGCGATCAAAGTGACTTGGAGCGCTCACGCGCGCGTCTCTTCCATCGCGGAGTCGGCCGAATTGATTTGCACGAGCGGATTAAACGCGTGTACAGGCTTCACCGGTTCGTTGAGCATTTGCAGCGCGTCGGCGTCTTCGTAACTGCCCGCGAGCATGGACTTGATCGTCGCCCACAGGCCGCCGAGGCCGCTGAAGGTGTGATCGACGGCGCTCGCCTCATAGCCGCTGTGGACCATGCAGTTGGCACACTTGGGATTTCCCGATTCGGTTCCGTAATTTTGCCACTCGGTCGAATCGAGCAATTCCTGGAATGAATCGGCGTAGCCGTCTTGCAGCAAGTAGCACGGTTTCTGCCAGCCGAAGACGTTGTACGTCGGCATGCCCCACGGCGTGCACTTGTAATGCTGCTTGCCCATCAAGAATTCGAGAAAGAGCGTTGACTGATTGAATTTCCAGCTTTTTTTGCGATTCGAGAGAATCGAGCGGAACAGGCGGCGCGTACGTGCGCGACCGAGGAAGTGCTTCTGATCCGGCGCTTTATCGTAGGAATAGCCAGGCGAAAGCATCATGCCTTCGACGCCAAGCTCCATCATTTCATCGAAATGCTGGCGGACGCTGTTGGGATCGGCGCCGTCGAAGAGCGTGGTGTTCGTAGTAACGCGGAATCCAGCGGCCTTCGCAGCCTTGATGCCCTCGACGGCCTGGTCGTAGCCGCCTTCGCGGCAAACGCTGAAATCGTGATGTTCGCGCTGGCCATCCACGTGGACGGAAAACGTCAGGTACTTGCTTGGCTTGAAGAGATGAAGTTTTTCTTTGAGCAGCAGCGCGTTGGTGCAGAGATAGATATATTTTTTGCGTGCGACGAGACCTTCGACGATTTTGTCGATTTGCGAGTGCATCAGCGGTTCGCCGCCGGGGATCGAAACCATCGGCGTGCCGCATTCATCGACGGCCTTGAAGCATTCTTCAGGCGTAAGTTCTTTCTTCAGAATGTGCGCGGGATACTGAATCTTGCCGCAGCCGGCGCAGGCCAGGTTGCAGCGAAAGAGCGGTTCGAGCATCAGCACGAACGGATACCGCTTGCGCCCCGCAAGCTTCTGCTTCAGCAGGTAGGTGGCGACGGTAAAACCTTGTGAAATCGGTACGGGCATTTGCTGCGTAAACCTCTGCCAACTCGTTGGCTATATGGATAAGGGAACGCTGGGAGACGATCTCACCCCAACTATATTGTAACCGAGATTGTAGAAACTACCGCCTATCGTTTCCTTCGATGCGTGCTGAGGCGGACAGGTCACTCCGCTTATTCGGTAGCTTCTCGGAGTTGTTCAGCTGCCGGCAACTACTAGTGAATTCTTTCGAATGTGCGAACCCCTTGCATCTTCTGACCGTCGTTGGCTTCCCAACGTGGGGTAAGAGACAAGTGGTCTCCATTCAGTTCAAACGGGCGTTCTTGAGGCGTTTCCGCGTAGACATCCTTCAGGTGCCCCTGGACATTGTGAGTAACTACGTGCCGTACCCAGTCCACCTGATATGTGCCGAAGTAAGCCTCGTACGCGCCGAATAAGGCTAGCTTCTCCTCGTTCGTGATCTCCTCTTCATCCCCCGACGCCACCTTGGGGTGCGGCAATTTCATGATCTGGATCGACATGTGGCCCGTGGAATCATAGATCAACAGGCCAACCGGAGTTTTTCCGTAAGGATATTTGACAGGCCCGTTCGCGGGACGATCTTCGAACGAAGTGATCTTCCATGTTCCGACAAGCTTCGCCGCGGAAGGATCAGCTACAGGCGGTTGGCGGCGGTTCGCAAATCCCGTCAGGAAAATCACTAAAATAAAAACAGCCGCAGTGCGTTTCATTGGTTCGTCCTTCCGCCGGAAGATTTCGCATCGAGCCCAGGGCCATCTTTCGGCAAGTTGTTTTCGCTTTTCTTCGCATCGTCCAGACCGAAGGCGAGTAGCACATTGCCAACTTCTCCGCCGAATCTCGGATATCCCGAATTGACGTAGACCATTCCGTCGACAATCACCGGTCCCGCGCCATCGAGAGAACCCCCTTTGGCTTTCGATCCGTTAACCGTCGCGTATTCCCTCTCGGTGTCGAAGTCCCAAAGAAGCTGCCCGTCATCGCTCGAAAACGCGCGTATGTGTCCGTCCAGCGAGCCTGAAAAAATGGCGCCTGGGATGGAGCTAACCGCTGCGGACTGGGCTGGACTACAACCTGGACGCGGTGGAGCGCAGGCATAGCTCGGCGCGAACCACGCTCTGCTTCCGTCGGTGAGCCGGAGAGCAGAAAGGCCACCGCCTTTCACGGGGTCGAACGTTGCGCCTCCTAGCTGCGAGCGATCCCCAGATGGCGGTCCTACTAAATTCAACAGATCCGACACGGCGGCATAGACTTTCTGGCTATCGCTGGCCATGCCCCACTGCACCCCGCCTGTTTCGCCACCTTTGCCGACGCGCGTTTGCCATAGGACTTTTCCTCTGCGATCGGGATCGAGCGCGTAAACCATCCCCGATTTCTGGCCCGCAACGATTACATCCCGTTCGCCCGCATGAATCAGAAGTGCGGAAGAGCCGAAATCAAAATCGGGACCGCAGGGAGAATTTTCCGTAGGGCATGCTCCGCCGCTGTAGACGTCGCCCTTGGTCATCTGTTGCACCCACTCGATCCGGCCCGTAGTGAGTTTCAACGCGAGGACGGCGTCGCTGGTGCGGGTTGCAGGATGGGAGTAGTTGTCGCTGGTAGTTACATAGAGAAGGCCGCGACGCGTGTCGATCGTTGGCGCGCTCCAAATCCCAGCGCCTGATGGTCCAAATTGCGGATCGTTGTGATCGTTGACGCCAACTTTCTTGGGTGGCGGGATCGTATAGGACTTCCACACTTCAGACCCGTCGGCGATGCGAAGTGCTGAGACGCTGCCGCGAAACGTGCAGCACGGATACTTTGGATTTCCGGAGCGGGTTTCTTCCCACGACGCGGCGGGCACATAGACGATGCCGGCTTGAGCGACCGCCGAGCCGGTCAACCTCGTGGATTCATGCGAGTCGATCCTTATCCTCCAAAGCAAGCGCCCGGTGCGAGCATCGAGCGAATAGAACCAGCCGGTCTGGTCGCCGAAAAGAATCGAAGGAGTCCCGTCATTCTTGACCGCTGTGCCATCACCCGGTCCGATGCTCTTGCCAGCAGTAGCTATGAGGGTTGCCGCACGCACGGGCCCGTCTGCCTGGAATGTCCAGTACAGGCAGCCGCTTTTGGAATTGATCGCGTGAATTACTCCGCTGGCGCTGCCAGTGAACAGCACACCGTTTTGAACGGTGGGCGCCGCGAACGCCGTGATATCGCCCTCGAACCCGAAGGCCCACTTGAGTGTGAGGTTGCGAACCTGAGAGACGCTGAGGGCTGCGCTTTCCGCAGATTGGAAACGTGTATTCGACGAATTAACGCTCCATCCGGGCCACTCCGTCGAAGCATTCGCCGGCCACGAAATGCTGCGGTTGGAACAGAATGCACTTTCCGCGGGGCCGGTGTCGGCGCCCGGCCTTCCAAGATAGTTAGCGACGGCTTCACGCTGATTGCGTTGCAGCGGATAGGCAATGCTCATCATCACGCCGAAGTCCAGTGTGTGAAGAATTCGAGCGGCGGTGAGATTCTTGAGCGCACTGCGAGGGGGCACCCGCGAACTGACTTGGTCGTGACAGGATGCGCAATACTCCCGATACACTGCTTCACCGGAAACAGTGTCGGCGCTTACGCGAGATGAAAAGCGGCCCACGAATATTGCAGCAGCGGCGAGACCACTCAGCGCACCCACCGCGAGGGAAGAACGCTTCATCTAATTCCTCCGTCAAGTTGGTCGCATCATCCACCCGACGCACCCAGGACACAATCTTTTTCCAAAACCATGACAGCGAGGCATCGAGTACACCCTTCACATCGTGGGTTCTGCTGCATTTGTCGCGACAGGCTGCGTTACGTCGCAGGGCGTAGAATACCGTCTGTTTAAGCTGGAAGCCCTGATGGCCAGAGCCAACCTCACATCGTTATTTCAGGAGTTCATGCGGTATGCGAAGGACGCCGCCGTTGTGCAGCGGCGCGGGTACCGGTGCGAGAGGTGGACGTATGCGCAACTGATTGATTGCGCGGTGAGTTGCGCGGTCTTGCTGCGCGAGGGCGGCGTGCAAACGGGCGATCGCGTGATTCTGTGGGGGCCGAATTCCTTTGAGTGGGTGGCGGCGTTTTGGGGATGCTTGCTGCGCGGAGCGGTGGCGGTGCCGCTCGATGATGGCGCGACGATTGAGTTTGCGTCGCGCGTGGCACGTGAAACAAACGCGACATTGGTTTTTGCCGCAAGCGGAAAGCCGGAAATCCGAGGCGGCACGGACGGCGTTGCGACGGTCATCTTCGACGAGATCACGCGCGGTGTGCCTTTTGTGCGGGGCGCGCGGGTTGCCGATCTCACGCGACTTGCCGATGAGCCGATCACGCGGAATCACATTGCGGAAATTTTGTTTACGTCGGGAACGACGGCGGAGCCGCGCGGCGTCGTACTGACGCATGGGAATTTTCTCGCCAACCTGGAGCCGTTGGAGCGCGGCATCGACCCGTATCGCAAGTATGAGAAGTGGATGCATCCGCTGCGATTCGTTTCTCTGGTGCCGTTGAGTCATGTCTTTGGGCAAGTGATGGCGCTGTTTGTGCCGCCGTTGCTTGGTGCGACGACGGTGTTCGAGCCTTCGACAAATCCTTCGGAAATCATTCGCACGATCAAGCGTGAGCGAGCAACGGCGCTGATTGCGGTACCTCGTATGCTAGACGGTCTGCACGCCGGAATCCTGCGCGACTTCGAGGCGAACGAGCAGGAGAAATGGCTCGCGAGAACGGTCGATTCGGTAAACGGACAGAAATTTCTGCGGCGGGCTTGGAGATTCCGGCGGATCCACCGGCGCTTTGGATGGAAGTTCTGGGCGTTTATCTCGGGTGGGGCGGCGCTCACAGCCGAGACCGAGGAATTTTTGCGGCGGATCGGGTACGCCGTCGTGCAGGGCTACGGGATGACCGAGACGGCTTCGCTGATCAGCCTGAATCATCCGTTTCGTGCGGCGCAAGGTTCGATCGGCAAGGTTTTGCCTGGGCGCGAATTTCGGCTCGCGGAAGACGGCGAAATTTTGGTGCGCGGCGACAACGTCAGTGCCGGTTACTGGCGCGATGGCGGCGTGCAGGCGAGCGGCGGAGAGGCTTGGCTGCCGACGGGCGACGTCGGCGAATTCGATGCCGACGGAAATCTGAAATTTCGTGGGCGGAAGAAAAATGTGATCGTCACGCCGGCGGGATTGAACGTTTATCCCGGCGACCTTGAGCAAGCGTTGCGGACGCAATCTGGCGTGAAGGATTGCGTCGTTGTTGCGATCGAGCGCGGCGGCAATGCCGAGGCTTGCGCGATGCTGTTGATGCAAGATGACTGCGTTGGCGGAAGTGTTCCTACGAATCGCACCGACGAAACGGCCGCGCACGCGATCGAAAATGCAAACGCTTCGCTAGCTGAACATCAGCGAATGCGAAGTTGGATTGTTTGGCCGGACACGGATTTCCCGCGAACGCCGACCGGGAAACCGCGGCTCGGCGCGATAACCGCGGCCGCGATGCAGATGCTCAGCGGCGATGGAACGAACGCGAATACGCCGCAATTCGCCGCGGGCCGTGCGGGCGAGCTAAACACTCTGCTGCAGAAATTTTCGGCGCCGCGTGGGTCCGCGGAAAGCGACTCCGTTCCGGGGGGATTGGGGTCGGGCGGTTCGGAGCAGCAACTGGAATCGCAGCTCAATCTCAGCTCGCTCGATCGCGTCGAATTGATGAGCGCGCTCGAAGAGCGCTATCAAGTTGAGTTGAACGAGACGCAATTTGCGCAGGCAAAGACCGTCGCCGATATCGAGAAATTGTTGCAGTCCCCGTCGGCGCGGCGAACGAATTTCGTGTATCCACTGTGGACTCTGAGCGCGCCAATGCGATGGATCCGGCTTGCCGTTTACTACGCACTGGTTTGGCCCGCGATACAGTTTTTCGGGCATCCGAGAATTGTGGGCCGCGACTACATGCGTGAACTGCGTGGGCCGGTGCTGGTCGTCTCGAATCACATCACGCGGCGCGACGACACCGGCCTCATCATGGCGGCGCTTCCGGCGCGGTACCGTCACATACTGGTTACCGCTGTGGGCGGAGAAACTCTGCAAACGATGCGGCATCCGCCGAATGAGTGGTTTTTCGTGAAGCGCTGGACCTATCGCATCGGCTACTGGCTTATGACCGCTCTCTTCACTACGTTTCCGCTGCCGCAGAATTCAGGATTTCGCGAAAGCTTTCGCTTTGCCGGCACGGCGATCGATCGTGGATACAGCGTGCTCGTTTTCCCGGAAGGCCAAACGAACGAGAGCGAAACCGGCGAGATGGCTCATTTTCAGAGCGGCATCGGGCTGCTCGCCGAGAATTTGGATGTGCCGATCGTGCCGATGCGGCTGGACGGCGTCTGGAAAATGCGGCGCGAAGGACGGCGCGTTGCGCGGCGCGGCGAGATCGTGGTCCGGATTGGTTCGTCGGTGCGGTTTCCGCCGGGAACGACGCCGGAAGAGATCGCCGGCAAGCTTCGGCAAATCATCGCGGAATTGTAAATCTCGATCGCGGGCTCAACTCTCTCGCAAGAAAAACCCCGAACCCGCAAAGCATTGGAATTAGGTGCCGACCTGGGGCGCAGCGATGCTGCGCCCCTACATGAACGTGCCGTGGAAAAGTGAAGAGGTTATTCGCCGGCGGCGGTGGTGAATGCCAGGCTGAGCAGGGTTTTTTGTTCCAGTTCGTGAGCTTTGGCGGAGCCGGTTGCGGGGCTGGCACTGGCGGAGCGTTTGACGGCGCGGATACGGCGGCCCTGGTGTTCGGCGATGCGCTGGAGGCGCGGCATCACGTAGGAATGCGGGCCCATGTTAGCGGGCTCTTCCTGGACGTAGACGATCTCGTGCGCGTTGGGATTCGCAGCGATAGCTTCGGCGATTTCCTTCTTCGGAAGCGGATAGAGCTGATCGAGGAAGAAGATCGCGGTGCTGGTGTCTTTACGCTTGCGACGCTCGGCCCGCAAATCGTGGCCGACTTTTCCGCTGGCGATGAGAATCCGCTTGGCGTCCTTGATCTCGTTGTCGGGAACGAGCGGCAGAAAATGCGAGCGCGAAA
This sequence comes from uncultured Acidobacteriota bacterium, assembly GCA_963850795.1. Classification (GTDB taxonomy): domain Bacteria; phylum Acidobacteriota; class Terriglobia; order Acidiferrales; family UBA7541; genus Acidiferrum. The sequence goes on from CAWKNS010000029.1 coordinate 212,828, forward strand.
ATTCGGAAAGATCGGAGCTCGCGTCAGGATGACGCAACATGCTCTTTGGCGTGAAGACGATCAGCGGCTTGCGCCATGAGCGCTTGGCCTGGCGACGAAGCATGTGGAAGTAGTTCGCCGCGTTGGACGGCTGGCAGATGACGACGTTGTCTTCGGCGGCGAGCTGCAAGAAGCGCTCAATGCGCGTGCTGGAATGCTCTGGTCCTTGGCCTTCGTAGCCGTGCGGTAGAAGCAGAACGAGGCCAGTCGGCAGCGCCCACTTGTCTTCGCTCGCGCTCAAAAATTGATCGATGATGATCTGCGCGCCGTTGACGAAGTCGCCGAACTGCGCTTCCCACAAAACGAGGGCTTCGGGATAGTCCCGGCTGAAACCGTATTCGAAGCCGAGGCATGCGGCTTCGGAGAGCGGCGAGTTATGGATTTCGCAGAACGCCTGCTCGCGCGAAAGGTGCGAAAGCGGCAGGTAATTGTGTTCGGTTTCGCTGTCGATCAGCACCGCGTGGCGCTGGTTAAACGTGCCGCGCTGCGTATCTTGCCCTGTAAGGCGGATCGGCGTGCCTTCGAGCACGAGGGAGCCGTAGGCGAGAAGTTCGGCGAAGCCGTAATCGATGGCGCGTTTGCCGTGACCCATTTCGGCGCGCTGTTCGAGCAATTTCGCGAGCTTGGGATGAAGGTGAAAGCCCTCGGGGACGCGGATCAGCCCGTCGGTAATTTCTTCGAGCTTTTCGCGCGCCACGCCGGTTTCAGGCTCGACGAGCGTTTCGGATTTCGAGTGCAGGTACGGATTCCAATAATCCGGAAGCTGCCGGAGATGCGGCATCTTCTTCAGCGATTTCGCTTTGGTTTGCTCGCCTTCGTATTCTTTGCGAACTGTTTCCGAAACCGCGGTAGCGTCGATGCCGGTTTTCTCGGCGTAAATCTTCCAGAGCGGCGCGTGATTCTTGATCGCGTCGTATTTTTGCGGCTGCGTGATCGTTGGGTCGTCCACTTCGCTATGGCCGTGGCGCCGATAGCCGATGAGATCGACGACAACGTCGCTGCCGAATTTGGCGCGATATTCGGCGGCGAGACGGCCGATGCGCACGACAGCGTCGGGATCTTCGGCGTTGACGTGGAACACGGGAATGCTTTGCCGTTTCGCGATGTCGGAAGCAAATCGCGACGAATGTTCCTGGATGGCCGGCGTTGTAAAACCGATGAGATTGTTCACGACGATATGAACGGTGCCGCCGACGGTGTAGCCCTTGAGGTCGGCAAGGTTCAGCGTTTCGGCGAGAACACCCTGGCCAGCGAAGGCTGCGTCGCCATGCATGACGATCGGCCAAACTTTGTTAAGCGATGCGCGCGAGCGATCGACGATCGGGCCGTCGGCACCGCGGCGGGTTTGTTTTGCGCGCGCGCGGCCCATGGCAACCGGATCAACTGCTTCCAGATGGCTGGGATTCGAAACGATGTGAATGTTTATCGATTTACCGTGAGCGGTGCAGTACGTTCCCGTCGCGCCGACGTGATATTTCACGTCGCCCGCGCCGAGAACGCTGCGCGGATCGACATCTTCGAATCCCGAAACGACTTCATGCGGCAGCTTGCATGCCGCGTGGACCATGACGTTGAGGCGGCCGCGATGACTCATGGCAAGCACAGAATCGAGCGCGCCACTCTCGCCAGCGACATCGAGGATGGCGTCGACCAACGGAATCAGTGCCGTAACGCCTTCGAGCGAAAACCGCTTCGTGCCGAGATAGCGCGCCTGGAGCACTTGTTCGAACAGATCAGCGCGCACGAGGCGTTCGAGAATTTTGTTCTGGTCAACGTCGGTGTGGATATTTTCGATGCGCTCGATAATCCACTGGCGGCGCTCGGGTTCGAGCAGGTGCATGAAGTCGGCGCCGATGGTGCCGCTATAAATTTCGCGCGCTTCCGCGGCGATCGGGCCGTCGATCTGCAAGTCTGGATATTTCAGCGGCTTGAAGATTTTGAGCGGGTCGAGATCGGCTTCGAGATAGCCGTAGCGGCGGAAGAGGTCGAAAATCCGCTCGCGCTCGAGTCGCTCCAGGGGGTCTGAGGATGATTTCTTCGGCGCCTTCGTCGTCTTGGACGGACGCGGTGCTACCAAGGTGGTTCGATTGGCCATTTCTTTTACCATCTATATTTTGCCATATCTTGACGGGCGGCGCTTTTTCGACGGGATTGGTGTGGCACGGATCGTGAAATGACTCTTGAGAACTGTGGGCTTGAGATTTGGCGGGTACTGAAGGCCTCGCTCGCGGGTAAGAGCGTTGGCAAGAGGAGGCGAGGGCGGACTGAAGCCCGCCCCTACAAAGCACTGCCGGAAGGGCGGCCGGGTGGCTGTTAATAAAAACGTTCTTTAACATTGCATTCACAATTGCGTTATCGCACCGTCACTCTAGGTCCTCAAACTCAAGCCTTCAACTGTGCTACCACACCAGCCAGCTGACCGAACGCCTTCCAATGCCTACCGCATTACGCCGGTGTACGGTACACTTCGGCCAAGCCGGCGGACGGAACGTGCTACCTGCATGAAACGTGTTCTGATCATTGAAGACGATAAAGATATCGTCGAGCTGGTGCGATACAACCTGACCAATGAAGGATTTCAAGTCAGCGCTGCTTTCGATGGCAGCGGCGGCTTGAGCGCCCTCAAAAAGTCGCCTCCCGACTTGCTGCTCCTCGATCTGATGTTGCCCAAGCTTTCCGGCCTGGACATTTGCCGGGAAGTGCGGCGCGACGAATCGCTGAATCGACTCCCCATCCTCATGCTGACCGCGCGCGGCGAAGAAGCCGACCGCGTCGTTGGCCTGGAGATGGGCGCGGACGACTACGTCACGAAGCCGTTCAGTCCGCGAGAGCTGCTTGCGCGCGTGAAAGCGTTGCTGCGCCGCGCCGAGCCGCCCGCCGATTCACCGCGCATCATCGAGATCGGCAAACTGGCGATCGATCCGGCATCGTATCGCGTCAGCCATTCCGGTAAGCCCGTTCCGCTGAGCACGCTCGAATTCCGGCTGCTCTATTACCTCGCATCACGCCCGAACCGCGTGTTTACGCGGGATCAGCTTCTGGATGCCGTGTGGGGAACGGATCGCTTTGTGACACCGCGCAGCGTGGATGTGTATGTTCGCCGCTTGCGCGAGAAGATCGAAAGCGACCCGGAAAATCCCAACCATCTGAAGACAGTGCGCGGCGCGGGGTACTTGTTCGAGACTCGTGCGGCGTAACCTTTTCTGGAAACTAGCACTGACGTTTATCGCGCTCCTGGCGGGAGTGCTCGTCGCGGTGAATTTTTTCGCCGAGAGAGCGCTGTATCGCGTCTCGGAGCACGCGACGTTCGACGAGCTCGCCGTCCTGGCGAGATTCTCGCAGCTTCATCCTCCTGATTTATCCGCGGCGGTTTCACAGAGTGTGGGCGCGTCTGCCGCCCTGAAGAATTGGGCTGCCGATTCGGCCGCTGACCGCGTGCGGATTACGGTGATTCGGGCGGACGGACAGGTGTTGGCAGACACGGTGTCCGATCCCGCGAGCATGGAAAATCACGCGGGACGGCCGGAAGTCGCAGAGGCGCTGCAAAAGGGCGAAGGGCGCTCGGTGCGTCATAGCGTGACGATGCAGAGCGACATGGTGTACTACGCGGTGCGGCGCAATTCGCCGGAGGGAGCGCCGATTGTGTTGCGCTTTGCGATTCCGCTGGAAGAAGCGGACATGGCGCTGGGCTCGCTGCGATGGAGCTTGTGGCTGGCGTCGGCAGTGATTTTGCTTGTGGCGGGGATTGCATCGATTCTCGTGTCGCGCGGGATTTCGGATCGCGTCGAGCGCTTGCAGGAATTTTCGCGGCGGGTGGCGGAAGGGGATTTTCGCGCAATGCCGGGCGGATGGTTCAGGCGATGCGCTGGAGGAATTGCGCACGTCGCTGAATCAGACGGCGGCGCGGATGGATCGCACGATTCGAACGCTGACGGAAGAGCGCAATTTGTCTGCGGCGATTCTGGGCAGCATGGTGGAAGGCGTCGCTGTGGTGAACGCAACGGAGCGGCTCGTTTTCGCCAACCAGGGATTCGCGAACATTCTCGAACTCGATGTACCTCCGAAATCGGGAAGCGCACTCGTCGAGGTGGTGCGGCAAACGGAGTTGATCGAAGCGGTGCGGCGTGTGCTCGGGGGCGAGCCGCGAGTCGAAGCTGAAATTGTGACGGGCACTCTGCGGCAGCATTTTTTTGCGGCGACGGTTGCCGCGGTGCGCGCGGGCGATACGCTGGGCGCGGTTGTGGTGCTGCACGACATCACAGAGCTGAGGAAACTCGAACGGGTACGGCGCGATTTCGTGGCGAATGTTTCTCACGAGTTCAAGACGCCGCTGACGGCGATTCAAGGATTTTCGGAAACGCTGCTGGGCGGGGCGATGGACGATCCACAGAATCGCGAGCGATTTTTGGGGATTATTCTCGAGCATTCGCGGCGGCTGGCGCGGCTGACCGACGATTTGCTGAAGCTGTCGTCGATGGATGCGGACCGGCTGGAGTTGGAAATCCGGCGCGTCAGCGTGAACGAGTTGATCGAGAGCTGCCTCGAGACCTCGCAGCATCGGGCAGCGGAAAAAGAAGTGGAAGTCGAGCTGGCGCAGCCCGCGCGCGTTGCTGAATTGCCCGACATCGCGGGTGACCGGCGGAGGCTGGCGGAGATTTTGCAGAACTTGCTGGACAATGCGACGCAGTACACATTGGCCGGCGGGCGAATTACGGTGAGCGCCGAGGCGCGCGATACCGATGTGGTTTTTACGGTGTCGGATACGGGCATCGGGATTCCGAAGTCGGATCAGTCGCGGATTTTCGAGCGGTTTTATCGCGTGGACGCCGCGCGTTCGCGTGAAGCCGGCGGCACCGGCCTGGGGCTTGCGATTGCGAAGCATTTGGTGGAAGTTCACAGCGGACGCATCTGGGTCGAGAGCGAAATTGGACACGGATCAAAGTTTCATTTCTCGGTGCCGATTTTCGATCCAGAACGCTCAATGGCTCGGTCGCTGGGCAGCTCGAATCCAGCGCGAAACTCGTCGCGCTCCAGCTAGTCAGCTAGCCTCGGAGTTGTTTTTCTGCCATTCACGAACATTTAAAGCTCGATTAACGAAGGTCTGAAACCATTTCGACTACGAGTGGGGGTGTGATTGCCCGCCGCTCTCCGGGAGAATCATGGCAACCACACCAGGCCTTACCGAAACCGTTCTGTACGACACGCTGATGAATTATCTCGTTTCGATGGCGCGGACCGTCGAAGGAGCGATGAACCGCGCGCTGGATTCGCTCGTGGGATTGCAAAGTCCGGCGACCGCGTCGCTGCCGGGCGAGGTGTTCTTGTTAGAGCCGCGCATCAACGAGATGGAGATCGTGATCGATGAGCATGCGATCCGGCTACTGCGCCGCGGATCTTTTACCGACGATGAGATGCGGCTGATCGTCGCGGCGCTGAAGATTACGAATGATTTGGAGCGCATCGGAGACATCGCGGTGAACGTGGCGGAGCGCGTGATTTCATTGCGCGAATTGCCGGGTACCGAGTTACCCGACGAACTTGCGCCGATGGCGGCGGCGGTTCGAACGATGGTGAGCAAGAGCCTTGGCGCGCTGATTTTTCGCAACGTCGATATGGCGACGCAGGTTCTGGAGTCGGACGACATCGTCGATCAATATCGCGACCGGATTTTCGACCGGTTGTTGCAAGGCATGACCGCAGAGCCCGCGGCGGTCACTCCCGGGCTGCAATTCATTCTGGCGACGCGGCATCTGGAACGTATCGCGGACCACGCGACGAACATTGCCGAGGACATTATCTTCTGGGTGCGCGGGCTGGATGTACGACACGGGCGCGGTCTAGTGCGCCCGGAACAGCCGGCGGACATCGAGATTTCGCGGGCGCAGGCCGCTGCTGGGGTTACTCCGGGTGGGTCGATCGCGGCTGCGGGTGGGGCTTCGATACTGCCGACGGACTCTGGGGCGGCCCCGGCAGTCGAAAATTTCCACCGGTGAGGTTACGCAGAATTCACATCGCCGTCATCGAGATGTAGCCAGGGATAACGATACTTACCGTGCTTAATCTTCAACTCTAGTTCCTACCACGGGGACCGGTGCACCCCTGGCTCCGGTCCCTGCTCCCCCCTGTTGGATTGTGTAGTTACCCTCTAGTGTATTTGCACTATTGCTGTCCCCTGTAGCGCACCCCAACTATCTTTCCATTCCGAAACAGGGGTCGCGACACCCGTGAATACTTCGCGGCAAGCCTTTAATTTCAGTCGAAGAAACTAAAGGGAGTGTGTACGAAAGTGAAAAAGTTCGTCTTATCCGCATTACTGCTCATTGCATCAGCAATCCCCGCGCTCGCGCAGGACCCGCCGCCTATCAAGATTGGCGACGTCACATTCTCCGGAAGTATTCGCGAGCGCTACGAGGCGTGGGACTTTTTCACGCCGACGAGTGGACAAAATGTGTATGGATTTTCTGGAACGCAGATTCGATTCGGTTTTTCGCAGACGCGTTCGAAATTCGATTGGAACATCGAGTTTGAAGTGCCGGTGCTCCTCGGGATTCCCGACGGCGCGGTGAGGCCGGCTCCGCAGGGGCAGCTGGGTCTTGGCGGCTCGTACTTCGCGGCGAACGACAACAACACGAACACGGCTTTCATTTTTCCAAAGCAGGCTTTTGTGCGCTTGAAGGGCGATCATTCCAGCCTGCGAGTCGGGCGGTTCGAATTCACCGACGGCAACGAAGTGAAGCCGAAGGATCCTACGCTCGTGTACCTGAATTCGGATCGCATCGCGCAGCGACTGATCGGCAACTTTGGATATTCGGACGTTATGCGCAGCCTCGACGGTGTGCAATACACGTACGCGAAAGGCCCGTGGAATTTCACGGCGGTGAGCGCGATTCCGACGCGCGGCGTATTTCAAGTTGACGGATGGGGCTGGGTGAAGACGCCGGTCACATACGTCGCACTGAATCGGCACGCAGATTTTGGCTCGGCTAAAGCAGAATGGCGTGTATTTGGAATTTTCTATAACGACGACCGCAGCATCTTGAAGACCGACAATCGTTCCACGCCGGCAAAGACTGCGGACCTTAACAACGGCATCGACATCGGCACCTATGGCGGAAACATCATCGTTGCGGCGCCGACGAGCTCCGGCACGTTCGACCTTCTCGGATGGGGCGTGTTGCAAAGCGGCCGGTGGGGCAGCTTGACGCAACGCTCCGGTGCGTTTTCGGCAGAAGGCGGCTGGCAGCCCAATTTCACGCCGAAGCTTCGGCCCTGGATTCGCGGCGGATACGATTACACGAGCGGCGACAAGAATCCGGCTGACGGCACTCACGGCACATTTTTCGCTGTGTTGCCAACGCCCCGCCAATACGCTCGCTTCCCGTTTTTCAATTCGATGAATAACACCGATGCCTTCGCCGAAGTGATGCTACGACCGGGCAAGAAGCTCTTGATTCGCAGCGATGTTCACGGCTTGTGGCTCACAAGTAGTTCCGACCTCTGGTACTCCGGCGGCGGGGCGTTTCAGCCGTGGACATTCGGCTTTCAGGGCCGGCCGTCCAACGGGCACACGAAGCTCGCCAACCTCTATGACATGAGCGCCGACTATAAGTTTGGTCACGGCGTTTCAGCGACGCTATATTTTGGCTGGGCGCAAGGAGGACAAGTCATCAAGGCGATCTTCCCAACCAATAGCAACGGCGCGCTTGGCTACGTCGAGCTGAACTATAAATTTTAAGCGGTTCGATGAACGCGGCACTGAAAGATCAGTAGCTGGAAAAATCTTGAACGCAAAAAAAGAAGGGCCGCTCCGAGGAGCTGCCCTTCTTTGCTTTAACGGCTGAGTCAGCCGCGGTTGAGTTTTACGGGATGTAGTAGCGGAACGAGGTGAACACCATGTTGTCAACCGACTTCGGCATAATGCCCGGCGCCGTCAACACGTTGTTGTTCCCCGACCAGCCAGTCCGCGTGATGTAGGAGTACTGAATACCCCAGCGCAGACCACCCTTCGGGCCGTTGTAAATCTTGTGCCAGAAGCCGAGAGTGCCTTCCCAGATGAGTTTGGTGTCTCCGGCGCAAGTGCCGCCACCGGACGGATCGAGCTGGTTCAGAGGCGCATTCTCTGTGCTGCAACCAGAGTTGTTGGCGAAGGGTGAGCCGTAGCCGCCGATGCCAGTCGTGCTGATTTTTGTGGCGGTCGTCGATGGGATGGCGGGCGAAGTTGCCGTCGCCGGGATTGCCACTGTGATCGTCTTGGTGATGCTCTCATAGCCGGTGTATGCCGCACGGAACGCATACTCCGCGCCGTAGTAGGCATACAGGTCAAATTTCGGAGATGGGTGCAATTCGAGAGCGCCCAAGCCATGTACCGTGCGGATCAGCGCTTCGCTGCCGTCCGGACGGAGGGTCAAGTCGGCAAGCTGCGCCGAGCCGTAACGGCCGATGCCGTCGCCGCCGACTGCCTTGAGTCCGAGTTCCACTTTCTTCTGAGCTGCCGTCCAACGCGCACTTGCGCCGAGACCGCCGCCGGTTCGGGTGTCGTTGAATGCGCCGAACGAGCTAACCGTTGTCGGCGCCGCTGCTGCGCAGGTGATCGATGCCGGGGTTGCCGGCGGAGCCGTGTCGGTTGCGTTCGTGCCAACCACGCCGCAAGGATAGATGCGGTTGCGGAAGGTGCTGATGATCCCGAACAGTTCATAGTGACCGAAACCCGGATCGAGCGCCGCCTTGATGATGATGTCCGGTGACTTGTTGATCGTGTAGCCGGTAGCATCGGCGAAGTTGAAGAGACCGCCGCCAGATCCAATCGCATCCAGGAAGGTATTCCCGGAAATGGATGTGGTGCCACCCGTCGGTTGGATTACCGTAGGCGCTGCGCCATTGTTGATCGTCGTCACGTTGGAGAAGCCGCGGCCGCCGATTGTTGCCTGCGGTCCTTCGAGCGCAATCGCGAGAGCGAACTTGTCGCCGAAGTTCTTGACGACGCGGAAACCGTACTGGCGCGCCCAAGTGAAGCCAACCGTGTATTGCGGATCGACCGTGAGAGGAATCGCTTCCTGCCGGTTATCGATGCCCTTGCGATCTTCCGTTGCCAACGACCACATCTGACCGCCGGTAAAGCTCCAGCCGCTGTCGAGCTTCGCCTGGGCCCAAATCTGCCGCTGACGCAGGACGTAGCTGTTGCTCTGGCGATTGTTGGAGGTGACGCCGGTGCCCAGCCAGTCTGCTTCGTAGTAGCCGGTGAGTTTCGTGCCGGCGTACTTGCCTTCCGCCAACAAGCTCAAACGGCTCTGGCGACCGGTGAAGTTGCTCTCACCGACCTTCGAAAGCGCGTTGCCAGGGTACGGGATGCTGTTGAACGGAGTGTTGATGTCCGAGCTCGTCGCTCGCTGACGGGTCGTTGTTTCCGCCGCCACGAAGCCGCCCGGAGTGAGCGTGATGCCCTTGAACTTGATCGAAGCCGGTCCATCTTCCGAACCGCCCTGGCCGCCTGCCGCTTTCGCGGTCGTCGCCGCAACGGTGTTCACCGTCGAGCTCAGCGCCGCGTTGCTGGTCTTGAGGTCGGCAACGCTCGAGGTCAGCGTCGCTTCGCTCGACTTCAATTCCACCGAGGCGTTTTCCGCTTCGCCAGCCTTCGTAGAGGCTTCCGTCGCCCGTGCATTGGCCGTAGCCGCTGCTTCGCGCGCTTCATCGATCTGCTTGTCGCGCTTGCTCAACTCTTCCTTCAACAGCTCGAGCTGTTCCTGCTGCGCCTGCATGGCCTGCTTGAGTTCTTCGAGCTCAGCTGCGATTTCCGCATCCGTCTTCGTGGCTTTCTTGGCTGCGGCCTTGGACTTGGCAGGCTCCGACGCTTTCGGCGCCGGTGCGTCGGCGTCTTTTGGTGAATCGGCGAACGCCACTCCGGAGGTCAGAAACACCGATAAAACGAGTGCTGCAAGTTTTCTCATTGCCTCTCTCTTTGCTATTCAGAATTTCGAAATTCGGACGAACGAGATACAGGAAAGCTGGTAAGTTCACCCCGCGCGAGAATTTATAGGGCGCGTCTTACGGTTGCGTCAACCTAATGTGAATATCCTGTAACACACGGCCGCAGGGATTCGCATCTAATTGACTGTATTGGAGTTATTAAGCTGGGTTAGGCGTCAACGACAGCGGGATGGAGAGCTGGTTGCACGAACCGGGAGCGGTTTTTTGCGCTATGAAACTCCGATTCATACGACAGTCGCCTTTGAGGAAAATACGACTGCCTCGGGTATTAGGCTTCGAGAGAAATTCCGAAATCGAGGCTCATTTCGGTGCAGCGATGGTATACGCCAGCACGATTTGGGTCAAGCGATAGCGATATTGCGCGTCGGTGTTCGCGATATCGGCCTCAGTTTTGCCGAGTTCGGCCTGCGTGAATTCCACGATCGAACTCAATCCCAAGTTGTAACGCGACTGTGCAAGATTGAGCGCGAGGTTGGCTTGCTCGCTGAGTTGCTGCGTCACCGACAGCCTCTCGTACGCCTGATTCGTTTGCTGCCAACTCGTCCGAACGTCGCGCGCGATGTTGTTGCGAGCATCGGCGAATTTTTGTTTTGCGATTTCGGTTTGCAGGTCCGCGACTTTCGCGCGCGAGTTATATAGAAATCCGTTGAAGACAGGAATGTTCACGTTGACGCCCACAGCGCCGTACCAATTCGGAATGTTGGGATCGCGCACTGGCGCAAGGCCGACGACGCCCAGCGCGTTCACGCTCGGCCGCCACAAATCGTGCTCGGCGGCGTCATTTTTCTGTGCCGACTCAATCTGAAATTGCAGCGACTGCAGTTCGGGGCGCTGCTGCATCGCCTGCATGATCAGCGGCTCAACTTCAGGCGCCGGCGGCTGCATCGTTTCGTCCGGGCCGTTGCAGATCGAAATTTTGCTCGTCCTGATAGCCGAGAATCGCCGACAGCGCGGCCAGCGCCGTCTGAAAATTATTTTGCGACTCCAGCAGCAGCAGCTTGGCGCGCGCCGCATCCACCTTCGCGAAGCTTAGATCGAGATCGGATTTCAATTTCGCATTCGTCAGCGCCTGGATTTTATCGACGAACGTTTGTCGCGCCCGCACGGTCTGTTCCGCCACGGTGACCAGATCCAGCGTCTCGAGCGAATTGTAAAAAGCCTGATCGACAGCGAGCGTGATGTCGGCCGTACGTCGCGGCCGCGTTTTGATCCTCCGCCTTCGCCTGAAATTTCGAGCTCGAGAGAACGTTCGTCGTGCGCCCAAAGTCGGTGACCAACTGGCTGACGGTTGCGCCCGCCGCTGCTCTCGGAAACACCACGGGATTGTTGAGCCCGCCCGCGGCAATGCGGCTGCCGACTTCGGAATCCACGCCGGTCAGGCTGAGATACGCCGTGGGAAGCAACGCGGAGCGCGCCTCGCGCACATACTGCTGCGCTTCGAGCGCACGCAACTTGCCGATCGTGATCTGCGGATTGTTCTTGAGCGCTACGGCTTCGGCCTGCGCCAGCGTCAACGTCGTGCGCGCCGGCGCGTGCGCCGGATTCGTCGCCGCCCCCGCTTGATCTTGCGCGAACGAAGCGGAACAAGCGCCGCAGATCGCAAAAACGAGAAGCAATACTCTGCGGATCACGAGTGCGCCTCCTCCAACTTCTCTTCTTTGCGATGGACGACCAGATATGCCGCCGGCACAAGGTAGACGGTGACGATCACCGACACCAGCAATCCGCCGATGATCGCGCGCGCCAGCGGTGCGTACTGTTCGCTGCCCGCTTCGGTTCCCAGAGCCATCGGGATCAAGCCCAGCACCGTGGCGAGCGAAGTCATCAGAATCGGCCGCAGCCGCAGCCGCGATGCCTCCGCGACCGCTTCCTTCAGCGGCTTGCCGTCGTGATGCAGGTGTCGGGCAAATTCCACGATCAAAATACTGTTGGAGACGACGATGCCCACCATCATCACCAGCCCCATCAGCGACATCACGTTCAGCGTCGTTCCGGTCGCCAGCAGCGCCAGCAAAACTCCGGCGACGCCCGGCGGTATCGCCAGCAGAATGATGAATGGGTCTTGCCACGACGCGAATTGCGCCACCAGCACCAGATAAACGAGCACGACCGAAAGAATCAATCCGATGCCGAAACTTTTGAATGAAGCCCGCATCCCCTGCACCGAACCGCGCAAGTTCACGCGAACTCCTTCAGGAAGCTTTTGGTCCTTAATAATTTTCTCGATCTGCTTGGTCACGCCGCCGAGATCCTGGCTTTTCGGCGAAACGTAGACGTCGATGACACGAAACAATTGGTAGTGATCGACCTCCGTCGGCGAAGGAATCGATTTTACTTTCACGACGCTGTCGAGAAACGTCGGCTGCGAGCTCTTCACGCCGCGCAACGGAATCTGTTTCAGGTCGGTCACCGATTTCACCGCGTTCTCGGGATATTGCACGGTGAGCAGGTAAGGATTTCCGCTTCTCGGATCGATCCAGTAGTTCGGCGCGATCATGCTGTTGGAAGTCAGCGCGGTGATCACGTTGTCCACGATTTCTTTTTGCGAGAGTCCAAGCAACCCCGCTTTTTCGCGATCGACATCCAGCTCCAGCGCGGGATAGTCGATGTCTTGCGGAATCAGCACGTCGCTGACACCGCCCAACGCGCGCACCGGCGCCGCGATTTTCGATGCCGTTGCGTATACTTCGTTCAAATGATTGCCGCTGACCTGAATGTCGATCGGAGCCGGCAATCCCAGATTGATGACGGCGTCCACCAGGCCGCCGGACTGAAAATACGTGCTCAATTGCGGCAGTTTCTGGCTCAGCTGTTCGCGAACTCGCCGCATGTATTCGTAGCTTCCGATCTTGTGTCCTTCTTTCAGGCTGACCTGCACGAACGCGGTGTGCGACGCGGAGTTCGGCGTGTAGATCGCGGAAAAATCGGTGGTGATCCCGATATTCGACACGATGATCTGCAATTCGCTCGGCGGAACCACCTGGCGAATCATGTCTTCGACCCGCTTCACGTAGTCCTCGGTGAGTTCCACGCGCGTTCCGGAAGGCGCCTTCAGATTGATCACGAACTGGCCGGGATCGGTCCGCGGAAAAAACGAAACGCCCAGAAACGGATACAGCGCAAGGCATAGCAGCGACACACCGGTCAATCCGATCAGCGATGCGGCGGGTTTCAGAAGCGCCGTGCTGAGCGTTCGATCGTATTTGCCCAGCATTTTTTCGAAATACTCATTGAACTTCCGTGCAATCCATCCAAAGCGCGAGCCTATCGAGCCCTCGCCCACCTCTTCGTTGGCCTGATGCTTCTTGATCAGCTTGGCGCAAAACAGCGGCACGACCGTCATGGCCACAAAATAGGAAGCGAACAGCGACAGAATGACGGCGAGCGCGAGCGCGACGAACAGAAACCGGCTGACACCATAGAGAAACACGACAGGGAAGAACACGATCGCCGTCGTGATGGTTGCCGCCAGAACGGCAAGCGCGACTTCCTGGCCGCCTTTCTCCGCGGCTACTTCCGGCGCCTCACCCATTTCCAGGTGGCGAAAAATATTTTCGAGCACGATCACCGAGTTGTCGATCAACCGCGAGAACGCCAGCGCCAATCCGCCCAGCACCATCGTGTTGACGGTGCCACCCGTGGCGCCGAGCGCGAGAAACGCCGCCAACGCCGACAGCGGGATCGACAGAAACACCGCAGCCGTTGCTCGAACGCTGCCGAGAAACAGCAGGATCATTACGCCGGTGAGAATCAGTCCGATCGCGCCTTCGTGAATCAAGTTGTCGATCGCCGTCTTGACGAACAGCGATTGATCGAACACCACCTTCGCTTTGAGCTGCGACGGAATATCGACGAGATGCTTCAGCGCATTCTGAATTCCGTCCACGACTGCGATCGTGTTCGTATCGCCGCCTTGCTTCAAGATCGGCAGGTACACCGAAGGCTGCCCATCGACGCGCACGATATTGGTCTGAATCGCATTCGCATCGACCGCTTTGCCGACGTCCCCGACAAGCACCGACGACTGGCCGACAGCTTTGAGCGGCATGCTGTTGATCGCGCTCGCGGTCGGAGCCTGGCTGTTCGAAAACAAGTTGTAGTCGAACGGCCCGATCTTCACATCGCCGGCGGGAAGAATGAGGTTGCTCTCGTTCACCTGGCGCACGACATCCATCGGGCTGAGCTGATGGGCCTCGAGCTTCAGCGGATCGACGTAAACCATGATCTGCCGGTAGAGACCGCCGAAGGGTTGCGGAACCGATGCGCCCGGCACGTTGGCAATCTGGTTTCGCACCGTGTACTGGCCGATGTCGTGAAGTTGAACTTCGTTGAGCCCTTCACCTTTCAACGTGATCAGGCACACCGGCAAACTCGACGCGTCGAACTTCAACACGACCGGCGGCAGCGTCCCCGGCGGCAATCGCCGAAGATCGGCCATCGCCAGGTTCGACACGGTGCTCAGGTCGGCGTCGGCATTCGTCCCCGGCTGAAAATAAATTTTGATCAGGCTCACGCCCGGCAGCGATCGCGACTCGATGTGATCGACGCCGCTCGCCAGCGTGAAAAATCGCTCGAACGGATTGGTGATGTTGGTTTCAATCTGTTGCGGCGGCATGCCGGAATAAAACGTCGCGACCACGACGACCGGAATGTTGATCGGCGGAAACAGATCCACCGGCATGCGCACCAGCGTCACCGTGCCCACAATCGCGATCACCAGGCACGACACAATGATGAAAAATGGATACTTGATCGAAAAGCCGGACATTAGCTCTTTCCCTCAGCCTTCTCCGGCCCCGCTTGCACTTCCTTTGGCTGGACCTTCTCGCCGCTTCGGAACGAGCTCCGATTTCCGACGATGACCATGTCGCCTTCCGAAAGCCCGGACAGAACCTCGACTCGCGCCGCGTCTTCCATTCCGAGCTGGACGCGGCGTTCCTCCACGACGCCCTGCGGATTCACGAGCAGCACCGTGGATACTTCGCCGTTTCGCGTTACGCCTTCCAGCGGAATCGTCAGCACGTTTTTCTTTTCGCGCAGCGACAACTCGGTTTCCGTGTACATCCCAGGAATCAGCTTCCCGCTGCGATTGGGGACGTCGATTTCCGTTTCCATCGTTCGCGTCTGCATATCCAACGAATCCGCGAACCGCGAAACTTTGCCTTCGAAGTCTTCGTCCAGCGCTTGCACGTGTACCTTCACCGCTTCGCCCAGCCGGATCTGCGCCGCCATCGATTCGGGAACCGGCAGGACCAGCCGCAGCACCGAAATTTCCGCGAGCCGCACGACCGGAATCGCCTGCGTGCTGCTCGAGGTCCCCGCCGCGATCAGCGCTCCGGTATCCGCATAGCGATTCGTGATCACGCCGGCGAACGGAGCGGTGATGCGCGTGTAGCCAGAGAGCGCCGCGTATTGCTTCTGGGTCGCTTGCGCTACTTCGAGTTGTTGCTTGGCGGCCGAAAGTTCTGCTTCCGCGCTTGCCACCTGCGCGGCGCTTTCCAGATCCTTCGCCTGCGAGTCGTCCACTTCCTGCTGCGCGACGAGCCCCGCGCGCGAATCCGCGGCTTGCTTCAAGCGCGCATAGGCCGAATGCGCCGCCGACTGCGTCGATTGCGCCCGCTGCAAATCTCCTTGCGCCTTTCGAATCTGATCCTGCGCGCGTTCGCGTTCCGGCGTCGGCTCCCGACAGTTGCGCCGCGAGTTCAGGCACTTCGAGCACCGCGATCGTCTGCCCCTGCTTGACGTGATCGCCTACGTCGACGTTAATCGAACGGATGTAGCCGGCGACCTTTGCGTGAATGTCGACGTCCTGAAACGGCTTGAACTCGCCGGCGATCCGCAGCGTGTTGCCGAGGTTGCTTCGCTGCACCCGCGCGACCGCCGCCGTCACGGCAGTCCCGGCTTCGGCGCGGCTCGGAGACTCCGCGTCGGTGCCCGTCGCGTCCCAACGTTTTCCATACGACCACAGCCGCGACAATCACGCAGTGCCGCAGCCACTATCCATCTCTTCGTTGTCATTTCCATTCCCTAAGCGGCGTGACACGCCGGACCGGCACGCGGCCCTTGCGTTCACACCCGCAAAATTCCGTCGTTGACCTTTTTCTTACTTAGACATCGGGACCGCTACTCACGGATCCCCGTACGAGCTTCGATTGAAAGGAGATTTACAGCGTGGGAGGAGGCCGCGACCAAAGCGGTGACGCAAAACCGTCCGACGCGCGAACGGTTTCCTCGCTTGGTCTTGGCGTTAGACACTTCGGCCGGACGCGCCGGGTTGAAAAGCGTCGCGACCAACGACGACGACCGGCTCAACCGACACTTCCGAATGTTGCTGTAGGTTGCTGCAGCCCAGCTCGCTCGCGGCAATCGTCGATCGGTAACTCAAATGGTGTTGAATCGTCGGCGGCAGGGCCCGCAGCGGGGCAAATCGTGAAAAACGGGTTGTAGAGCAAGAACAACGCAAGCACCAGACAGACCGCCGCGCCCATAGAAGGCGGATAGCCTCGTCTCTCGATGGCTGGCTGCTATTGCTCATTCTCTCCACTTTATCATAGATGCTTCGAGCGCCGGTTTTGCCTCTCACATCCCGTCGCCATATCGTGCACACCGCGGAAATAGAATCTGTCCTGAAGCAAACGAGATAATTCGCCGGCATCAGCGTCTGAATGTCTCAAATCCGTATCAAGCCGATTTGACATAACAATTTGAAACATATTGAATAGTTGATTCATCCAAGAGCTCGCGCGCTCGGACCGGGGTGGCCCAGCAGCGCGCCGCACTTCTCATCTATCTGGGGGATCGATGAATCCGCAGTCGTTGTCTCTGTTGGTGTCTGGCTCTCTCTCCGCGCTTCGAACTCAGACTGCTCCGCCGTCTGCCAACCCTGACTTTGCGTGCATGCGTATTTGCGTGCTGCTCGCGATATCCTCCGCGCCGCACGCGCCAAATATCCGCCGGCATCACCGGTATCATCACCGACTCCTCCGGTGCCGTCAGTCCCCGGCGCCGACCATCAAGGTCAAGAACATCGAAACCGGCGCCATCCGAACCGCGACCACAACACGACTGGCCGGATACTTCGTCCTCGGCTTGCCCATCGGCGAATACCGCATCACCGTTTCGAAAGCCCAGGCTTTCGCGATCGTCCACGCGGCCACGTCAATCTCATCGTCAATCAGGAGGCCAGGATCGATGTCACGCCTCGCAGGATCGGCAATGCGGTACGTTGAAGAGTCAACGTCATCGCCGACGCTCCCATGGTCAGCACCTCCACCACCGACATCTCCGGCCTCGTCGGCCAGCAAGCCATCAAAAATCTTCCGCTCAACGGCCGCAGCTACGACCTCCTCCTCACCCTCAATCCCGGCATCGTCAATTTCACATCGCAAAAAACCGGCGGCACCGGCATTTCCAACTCCACCACCGCCAACAATTTCGCCGTCAACGGCAATCGCCCGCAGCAAAATCTCTTCCTCCTCAATGGCATCGAATTCACCGGCGCCGCCGAAAACAACATGCAGCCCGGCGGAGCCAGCGGCCTGCTCCTCGGCGTCGATGCCGTCCGCGAATTCAACGTCCAGCGCGACAACTACGGCGCCGAATTCGGCAAGCATCCCGGCGGCCAGGTCATCATCGCCACGCAATCCGGCTCAAACAATTTCCACGGCTCGGTTTACGAATTTCTCCGCAACAATGCCCTCGACGCTCCCAACTTTTTCGATCAGGGCTCCGCTCCGCCGTTCCAGCGCAATCAATTCGGCGCCTCCGCCGGCGGCCCGATCCAGCAGCGACAAAACCTTCATCTTCGGCAACTACGAAGGCTTCCGCCAAAATCTCCACCAGACGACCGCCGCCTTCGTTCCCGACGCAGCTTCTCGCGCCTCCGCCGTTCGCCAGCGTGCAGCCCTTCCTGAATCTCTGGCCCATTGCTCCCGCAGGCGCTCCCGACTTCAACGGCATCGCCGAAGTCTTCAGCAGCCCGCTCCAAACCATCCGCGAAGATTTCGGCACACTTCGCCTCGATCACATCTTCTAGCCAGAAAGATTCGCTCGCCGCCGTCTACACCATCGACGACGGCAACGACTTCACCGCCACTCCCGCCAATCCCTACAGCTCCGACACGCTCACGCTCCGCGAACAAGTCTTCAGCCTCGAAGAAACCCACATCTTCTCGCCGAGCCTGCTCAACACCGCTCGCGTCGGCTACTCGCGCGCCGGCTATTTCTTCAGCGGTGAGCCGACACCCGGCACTCCCGCCGCCACCGTTCCCGGACTTCCTCGCCGGTCTCCCCGTCGGCGCCGCAGTCGTCGGCGGCAGCGCCGCTTCGAATCCGCAAGCCAGCATCGGCCTCGCCGGCAGCAACAACGGCAGCAATCTCAGCATCGCGCGCAATCTCTACACCTACGAAGATCGCGTCACGCTCACGCACGGCCGCCATCAATTCAGTTTCGGCGCATGGTTCCAGCAATTTCAGTCCAACGAAAACATCGCGCTCAGCCAATTCGGCCAGGCCACCTTCACCAGCCTCACCCAATTCCTCAGCGGCACCGTCGGCACCTTCCTCTTCGATCCCTCGCCCACTCCGCTCAACTGGCGCTCGCTCTTCGCCGCATTCCACGCCGAAGACGTCATCCGCGTCCGCCGCAACCTCACGCTCTCTCTCGGCTTCCGCGACGAATACTCCAACGGCTGGAACGAAGCCCACGGCCGCGCCGCCAACTACACCTTCACCAACGGCATCATCAACACCGACGCCTCACATCGGCGACAATTTTTTCACCACCAACAACGCCACATTCCTCCCGCAGCCGCGCATCGGCCTCGCCTGGAGTCCCGGCATCTCCATCCTCGGCAACACCGTCGTCCGCGCCGGCTTCGGCATGTTCAACGATCTTCAGGACGCGCTCGGCTATCGCGCCGATCAAAACGCGCCATTCAATCCCGTCTACAGCCTCCCGTCAGTTCCCGTCGCCAATTTCCCAATCAGCACCGCCGCAGCAATCCCCGCAACCGCAAAGCTCGTCCCCGGCGGCGTCCAGCCCGACATGCAAACGCCCACGCTCATCTCCTGGACGCTCAAGCGTCGAACACGAAATCTCGCCCAACACCAGCATCACCGTCGGCTACGTCGGCTCGCACGGCTATCACGAACTCGTCGGCGTCGACGCCAACGAATCTCCCTCCGTGATTTGCCCCGCTTCCCCGTGCCCCGCCGTTTTCCCAACTTGGAACCCGGCGCTCCCCGACCAGCGCCACCAATGATCCCAACCTCGGCTTCCTCGATCGGCTCGCCGCTCGCCGGAGCCCCAGTTCCTGCCGGCACCTTCTACATTCCCGCCGGCACAAAAAAAGCCAACCCCGCCATCGCCAACACCTGGACGTGGTTCTCCGAAGGCGTCAGCACCTACAACGCACTCCAAGTCGACCTTCGCCGCCGTTTCAGCCACGGCCTCACCCTCCGCGGCGCCTACACCTTCTCCAAAGCTCTCGACGACGGCGACTCCCTCAACCAGACCACCGCCAACAACGCGCCCGGCCTCGTTTCGAATCCCCTCAACCTCGCCGCCGACAAAGGCCTCGCCACATTCGACGTCCGCAACATCGGCGTCGTCAATCTTCTCTACGAACTCCCCTTCGGCCGCGGCCGCCAATTCGCCAGCGACTACGAAGGATGGACCGGCAGCCTCATCGGCGGCTGGGCGCTCTCCAGCATCATCACCGCACAGTCCGGCTTCCCGATCACGCCGCAGCTCAGCTACAACCCGCAGCAACTCCGGCGACACCCGCAATCCCGGTCCGCCCATTCCTCAATCCCGATTTCACCGGCAAAGTCGTCACCGGCAATCCCAACCAGTGGTTCAATCCCGCCGCATTCATCGCTCCGCCATCCACCAGCGGTTTCGCCGGCAATCTCGGCCGCGACACCTACATCGGCCCCGGCCTCGCCACCTGGGATTTCAGCGTCCTCAAAGACACCAAACTCCGCGAGCGCCTCTCCCTCCAATTCCGCGCCGAAATCTTCAATCTCCTCGACCGCGCCAACTTCAACACCCCCAACCTGATCACCTTCACTCCGCCCACCGCCAAGAATCCAACCGGCGTCTCCGGCACCGCCGGCGCCATCACCACCACCACCACCAGCAGCCGCCAAGTCCAGTTCGGCCTAAAGCTCCTCTGGTAGCCCGCCGTTAACTTACAACGCAATAGTTACCCACCGCCCAGGCCGTGTACGGGCGCGAGCACTGCTGCGCCGCCAAGCGTCGCAAGCCGTAATGCCGTCCGCAGGCCAAGAAGCTTGCCCGTCCAATTCGTCGCGCCCGCAATCCGTCAACCCTTTCCTGCCTCGCATCACTTACCGATCTCCCCCCGAACTGTCAACGTATCCCCGACCGTCTGTAACACTCCTGTAACACGAATGCGCCACACTCCCCAAACGCTCTCAGGTCAAAACTCAGCTCACATGCACCCAGGTGCATTGATGGAGAAAAATCGAATGCTTAAGAAGCTTATCCGCTCTTCTTGTCGTCGCTCTCGCCACTCGCAGTCTGCTCTCTACTCGCAAGGCAATCTGCTGATCAACGGTGCGGGCGCAACCTTCCCGTATCCGATCTACTCCAAGTGGTTCGACGAATACCACAAAGCTCACGGTAACATTCAGATTAACTACCAGTCCATCGGTTCCGGCGCGGGCATCAAGCAGGTCACCGAAGGCACCGTCGATTTCGGCGCTTCCGACGGCCCCATGAACGACGAGCAGATGAAGGCTTACCAGGACAAGCACGGCTCCCCGATTCTCCATTTCCCCACCGTCCTCGGCGCCGCCGTTCCGACCTACAACATCCCCGGCGTCTCGCCGACGCTGAACTTCACCCCGGAAGCTCTCGCCGGCATCTTCCTCGGCAAGCGTCACCAAGTGGAACGATCCCCTGATCGCCGGCGCCAACAAAGGCGTCAACCTCCCGGCAACGACATCGTCGTCGTGCACCGCTCCGACGGCAGCGGCACCACCTACATCTGGACCGACTACCTCTCCAAGGTCAGCGATGACTGGAAGAACAAAGTCGGCAAAGGCACCTCGGTCAACTGGCCCGTCGGCCTCGGCGGCAAGGGCAGCGAAGGCGTCACCGGCCTGATCAAGCAGACGCCGAACTCCATCGGCTACGTCGAACTCACCTACGCCGTGCAGAACAACATGCCCTACGGCGCAGTGAAAAACTCCTCCGGCAATTTCGTCAAGGCCGACCTCGCCAGCGTTAGCGCCGCCGCCGCGGGCGCCGCCAAAGACATGCCCGCCGACTTCCGCGTCTCCATCACCAACGGCCCGGGCAAGACCGCCTATCCCATTTCCAGCTTCACCTGGCTGCTGATCCCGACGCAAATTCTCCGACGCCGCGAAGCGCGACGCCATCAAGGACTTGCTCAAGTGGGCTCTCGCCGATGGCCAGAGCTTGGTCGAAGCTCTCTCTTACGCTAAGCTTCCCAAGGAAGTCGTCGCCAAGGAACTCAAAGCGATCGGACAGATTCAGTAGTACGTGAATCGATCGCTTTCTTGCATTTCGTAAAATAATGGCCGCAACCTCTACAACCGTTCACGGCGCGGGCCCCGTCGCGGGCTCGCGCTCGTTTTTGACCGCCTCCGCGACGGCGACGAAATCGCGCGCCTCATCACCTTCGTTTTCGCCGCTGCGACGTCGTTCTCATCACCTGCTGCTCGTATTCGAACTCTGGCGTCGGCTCCGTCCTTGCCGCGCCACAAGTTCGGCTTCATGTTTTTCTTCACGCAGAGTTTGGGATCCCAACGCCGACGATTTCGGCGCGCTGCCCTTCATCTACGGCACGCTCGTCACCGCCGCGGTCTCTCTGCTCATCGCCGTCCCTCTCGGCATCGGCGCCGCCATTTTTCTCGCCGAACTCGCGCCCGCCCGCGTCTCCGACACGCTGCAATTTTTCATCGATCTTCTCGCCGCCGTCCCCAGCGTGATCTACGGCTTGCTCGGCGTCTTCATCGTCATCCCGCTGATGCGCGAATACATTCAGCCCGCGCCTGAGCAACACGCTTGGGCTTCCTTCCGTTTTTCTCCGGGCCCGCCTACGGCGTCGGCTTCCTCACCGCTGGGATCGTCCTGGCCATCATGGTGATTCCCGTACATCATTTCGGTTTCGCGCGAAGTGCTGCTCTCCGTCCCGCGCGATCAGCGCGAAGCCGCTCTCGCTCTCGGTTCCACGCGTTGGGAATCCACCTGGAAAGTGGTCGTCCCCTTCGCCCGCACCGGCATCATGGGCTCGATCTTTCTCGCCCTGGCTCGCGCCCTCGGCGAAACCATGGCGGTGACCATGGTCATCGGCAACACGCCCACCATCAGCGCCTCGCTCTTTTCTCCCGGCTACTCCATCGCCGCCGTCATCGCCAATGAATTCACCGAAGCCACCGGCGACCTATATCTCCAGGCTCTTATCGAGCTCGGCCTCGTCCTCTTTCTTCTCACGTTCATCCTCAACGGCCTCGCCCGCATCCTGATCGTCGCCACTTCGCAACGCGGCGGCGGAGGCACGGATGCGCGCATGAGCGCTCGCCTGCGCTGGCGCAAATTTGTGAGCGGCTTCATGCTCACCATGACCGGCGTCTGCGCGCTCGTCGCCGTCGCCGTCCTCTTCTTCATCCTCGGCTATCTCGTCTACCACGGCGGCACCTCGATCAACTGGAACTTCTTCACCAAGCTTCCCGCGCCCGTCGGCGAAACCGGCGGCGGCATGGCCAATGCCATCGTCGGCAGCGCCAAGCTTCTTGCTCCTCGCCACGCGTCATCGGCGTGCCCATCGGATTCCTCGGCGCCATTTATCTCGCCGAATTCAGCGGCAGGACCAACCGCTTTCGTCGTGCGCTACGCCGCCGACCTGCTCAACGGCGTGCCCTCCATCGTCATCGGAATCTTCGCCTACACGCTTCGTCGTCCTCCCCTTCAAGCATTTCTCCACGCTCGCCGGCGGCATTCGCCCTCGGCCTGATGATGATTCCCATCACCCTGCGCAGCACGGAAGAGTTCCTGCGCGCCGTTCCCAGGATCTCTGCGCGAAGGCGCCATGGCTCTCGGCGCCAGCAAGTGGAAGACGATCGCCACCGTCATCGTGCCCGCCGCCTATCGCGGCATCCTTACCGCCGTTCTGCTGGCCTTCGCTCGCGTCGCCGGCGAAACCGCCCCGCTGCTCTTCACCGCTTTCGGCAATCGCTTCTGGAGCCCCGGCTGGAACCAGCCGATCGCTTCGCTTCCCGCTCATGATCTATACCTACGCGATTTCTCCCTACGAGGATTGGCATCGCCAGGCTTGGGCCGCCGGGCTTGTCCTGCTCGGCTTGATTCTC
Organism: uncultured Acidobacteriota bacterium; assembly: GCA_963850795.1. Lineage (GTDB taxonomy): Bacteria > Acidobacteriota > Terriglobia > Acidiferrales > UBA7541 > Acidiferrum. The sequence goes on from CAWKNS010000029.1 coordinate 236,213, forward strand.
GATCATCAACATCGTCGCGCGCGCGATTCTTTCTCGCGGAGTTTCGGTTCCGAGGTCTTAATATGGCATGCTTCAGTGAGGCCGGCATTGTCCGTAAACATCACACCAACTGGACACGCCGTCGATCGACGCAATCGCGAGTCCGCCGCGCCGCTGCCGATGCGCATGAGCGTCAACAAGCTCAACTTTTTCTACGGCGCCAAGCAGACTCTTTACGACATCAGTCTCGGCATCGCCGCCAACAAAGTCACCGCCCTCATCGGCCCTTCCGGCTGCGGCAAATCCACCTTGCTCCGCACCCTCAACCGCATGCACGAAACCGTTGCGCCACGCCGCGGCTCGAAGGCGAAATCCTTCTCGATGGCCAGAACATCCTCGCGCAGGACGTCACTGCAACTCCGCCGCCGCGTCGGCATGGTCTTCCAACGCCCCAATCCATTTCCGAAATCGATCTTCGAAAACGTCGCCTACGGTCTGCGCATCAACGGCTCAAAATGCCCACTCGCCGAAGCCGTGGAAAAAAGTCTTCGCCACGCCGCTCTCTGGGACGAAGTGAAAGATCACCTTCACAAGACCGCCTACGCGCTCTCCGGCGGCCAGCAGCAGCGTCTCTGCATCGCGCGCGGCCTCGCCGTCGAACCCGAAGTGCTGCTTCTCGACGAGCCCTGCTCCGCGCTCGATCCCATCAGCACCGCCAAAATCGAAGAACTGCTGGTCCAGCTGAAGGATATGTGCACCATCGTCATCGTCACCCACAACATGCAGCAAGCCGCCCGCGTCAGCGACTTCACCGCCTTCCTCCTGACCGGCCAAATGATCGAGTTCAGCCCGACGCCGCACCTGTTCACTACGCCCAGCGATCCGCGCACCGAGGCCTACATCACTGGCCGCTTCGGCTGATCGATTTGCGAGCGCACGACTGTTTGTGGAGGGCGACGATTTCAGTCCGTCACGTAGTGAATTGGGAGAGGCACGAGGCTTCAGTCGAGGTGATGGCATTAGCTCGGGAGGGCACGACTTCAGTCGTGCCGTGAAGCAATTGCAACATTAAAGCGGCTTCTAGCCGCTGAAGGCCCGAAAGAAATTTTCAAGTCTCGGCAAAAGCAAACCGCACGGGAAATGTTTGTGGGTCGCGGCTTCAGCCGCGACATCAGAACGGGAGAGGTAACAGGGGCTTCAGCCCCTGAATTTACTCGAGGATCAAATGGAACGCCACTTCGAAAAAGATCTAAACGTCGTCAAAGAACGCCTGCTCTGGATGGGCTCTCTCGCCGAGCGCGCCGTCCACCAATCCGTCCACAGCGTTCTCGACTCCGACGAACAGCTCGCCAAGCGCGTGCTCGACGAAGAAGACCAGATCAACGAGCTCCAACTCGAAATCGACGACCGCGTCGTCCAGCTCCTCGCGCTCCATCAACTGATGGCCGCCGACCTCCGCTTCGTCCTCGCCGTCTCGCGCATCAACAACGACCTCGAGCGCATCGGCGATCAGGCCGTCAACATCGCCCAGGGCAGCCTCCGCATCCTCCGCCACCCGCGCGTGAAGCCTTACGTCGATCTTCCGCGCATGAGCGAAGTCGCCGAAGAAATGGTCCGCGACGCTCTCAACGCCGTCGTCCGCCGCGACGTCGAACTTAGCCCAAAAAGTTCTCGCCATGGACGACCAGGTCGACCACTACCGCGACCAAATCTTTCGCGAACTCCTCACCTACATGATGGGCGATTCCAGCGTGGTCTTCCCCGCGTTCGAACTCATCCTCGTCGCCAAAAATCTCGAGCGCATCGGCGACCATGCCACCAACATCGCCGAAGACGTCATCTACATCGTCCAAGGCCAGGACGTCCGCCACCCCACCGTCGACCGCCGCTAACGGCTCTTCCGTCGACAATGCCAGCACCGTAACACTGCTGGTGGTGATGTTGTGCGTGTCTTTTGATTTTTGCGATCCTAGGCGCCGGTAACCGAGCCCTGCCCGAATCGATCCACTCGTCCAAAACCAACACTGTCATCCCGACCGAAGCGAGCCGACGCCTTTGCTTTCACGTTCGCTCCTGCGAACGTGTCGGCTCGCGTAGTGGAGGGACCCCGGCTTGATCTCAAATTCACACAACTCGAAGTGACCAACCGACCTCGAACCTACTCCACGCTCTTAGCTTTCACTTTCAATTCGACTGTCAACCTCTCCCATCCTGGATTTTTCCCTCGCCCCTCAACCTCTTCCTGCTAAATTCTCCCCATGCCAAAACAAATCTTCCCCCGCCCAACAAGCCGAACTCCTCCTCCACCTCTACGAACTCCGCCGCGAAACCGTCATGCGCCAGGCCCGCTCGTACGTCGGCAGCACAGTTCCAACCTCACTCCGCCGACGACTTAATCGACGCCATCAAAAAAGGCGACCAGCAAACCGCCTACATCCTCCAGGTCTTCGGCTACTGGGACATGCTCTGCGCCTTCGTCCTCCACGGCGCGCTCACCGAAGCCCTCGTCTACGACACCTGCCAGGAAATGTATTTCCAGTGGGCCAAAATCCAGCCCCACCTGAAAACCTTCCGCGCCGAAATGAATCTCCCCGAGTGGATGCAAAGCATCGAAAGAGTCATCGACAGGATCCCCCAAAGGCCGCCGCCGCATCGCCTCCATGCAAGCCAGCGCCAAAGCCTTCGCCTCCCGCCCCCCAAAACCCTAACCTGCGCCATTGTTCATGTGGCCTTGTGGGTCGTGCTAGAGCTTTGTGGGTCGTGGCTTCAGCCACGACATCAACACAACCCATAAGGGGCTTCAGCCACTGAAGTTAGGTGTAGTCGACACTCGCATCGATCCCTCAGAGCCCTTCTTTTCCGTACTCTGTGCCCTCTGCGAACTCTGTGGTGAATCTCTTCTTCTTGCTAGGCTAATTGGGTAGGAACGAAAACGCTTCCGAACCGCAGAACTCCCGCCAACGATCCAGGCTAGAATTGCCAAAATCGATAAGAAATCACTTCGGCAATTCGCAAACCCATGTTATGATCTCGGCATTGAGAAATTCGTCCAGGCGCCGCCAAGGCGCCTTTTTGCTTTTTAAGGCCGCTCCGTACTGCGCCGACCGCCTCAGATTGGCAAAAGCTCGAACAGACACCCTTCCAACCCACTTGCTCTCAAGCACTTGCAGACTCCCGTTTTCTGTAGGTTTGCAATCGACACATTCAAAACTACTTGCCAACTCTTTGGAAAAACATAGGGGGTATACCCTCTTCGTCCCATTTCGGAACCAGCCGATTCAGCCGGATCGACGGCCCCTGTACCCGCGATCGCTTCCCAGATCGCGGGATTTGAATTCAGCACGACCGAGGACCAATCCGTTCCCCGCCATTGTCGCTTGGACGGTTTGTCGTCCTCACGTCGCCGTAAAGTTCAAATTGAAATGCAACGAAATGAAATTACCTTCGCCGCCGAGGAGGAAACAACGCCGCCGCAAACAAAATACTGACGATCGTCACAACGCCACCAACAGTCCGGTCCCAGGTCCGCCCAAACGCGACGCTGATCTCCGACGATCCAGCCTTCAGCGCCACGACCATCTGCGCCGTATCGCCATTGTTCTCTGGCGTAACCCGCGCGCCATTCACCTCGACGCGCCAGGCCGGATAGTTCAACACGCGCAACGCAACCCGCACTGGCGCAGCCGCAGTGACGCGTAATCGCTTCTCAGCCGCGGTCCAGCGTTCGCACGTAAATCGTCGCGCCAGCCGGAGCCGTCCCCCCGGCGTCGGGATCGGCCGGCAGCACCTGCACCTGCGGCGCCTTCGCTGGCAAATTGTAGTGATCGTCGCCCTTGGGATCGTATTCATCGACGCCGTCGAATCCAGTGCCCGCAACCACACCGGCTTGCAGCGTCGTGACGTCATCCGTATCCCACCACGTCGAGTGCACAAAAAATGTCGCTCCACCAACGAGCACCGACGCGACGCAAACAACCCAGATCCACCGGAATCGCGAACGCGCCGCCACCGCCGCCAGAAAAAATGCGAACACGACTCCAACAATCGACATCCATCGCCAGGGAAATTGCACAAACTTCAGCTTCGGCAGCAAGTTCCAGAAAATCGCCGTCGGCCGCAACATCAAAAACGTAGCCGCAGCCGCCATCAACAGCATCGCCTGCCACACGGCATCCGGAAATCCGACGTACTCGCGGGAGAAGTCGCTCGATCCGTTTGCCTCGCTCGACTCTTTGTAGGGGAGGGGCTTGCCCCTCCCGGCCATTGCGTCTTGCCGCGATCGCGCCGCCAGCGCCGCGCATCCCGTAACGACAATCAACACAACCGCCGTCGTCGAAGCAATAAAATTGAAAATCGTATGTTCCGGATCATTCGTGGTCGTATACAAAAAATTCTCGGCCGGCAACAATCCCGCCGACAGTGCCTGCGTAATATTCACCCACCGCTGCTCATAAGCCGCCGGCAATAAATAAAACGATGTGAACGTAAATCCCAACGCCATTCCAGCAAATCCGCGCGCAAGCGGAGCCAAAGCACGCGCCCGAAACGCCAGCCATACGAAAAACAAAGTCACGCTGTAAGTCGCAATCACTCCCGCAGGCGCATTCGACAGCCACACCGCCGCAAACATCGCCGCGAAAAACACGAGGGAGACACGCATCGCCCCATCAAATCCAAACCGGCTCGCGCCCTTCGCCTCTGAGTCCGTATCAACCTGCGTGGAAAACACTCCTCCCAATTGCAGCGCCGCCAAAAACAACAGCGGATAGAACGCCGACGCTAGCAACTCCGCATAGTCGCTGCGCATGTAGATAATCAGCAGCGCATTCGGATTCGCCGCATAGCAAACGGCGCCAAACAGGGAAGCGCGCTCCGGCAAAAATCGCCGCGCCAGCGCAAACGCAGATACTCCAGCGAACGTCTGCACCAGCACGATGAAAGCAACCGGAACATACGTCCACGAAAAGAAAAAACTCAGCGCGCCGCCCAACAACCACGAAAACGGAGGATAAAAAATAAATCGCGGCTCGCCGAATCCGTGATTCGCCCACTCGGTCCACCGCGGAAAAACAATTCCTTCTTTCCACTGACCCGCGACGTCGAGCCACGACGACGCATGAAACTCGAAGTCGTGCCCCGAAGCGCTGCCGTAAAAGAAAAATGGCGACACGATCAGCAGTGACACCACGCACGAAATCACCGCGGCATACAGATAGCCGCGCCACTGTTTGCGCGAAGAGATATCAGCAACGTGCGGAATTTGTCCGGCTGTCACGGTCGAAGGGGAAACGGTCGGCTTGGCAGTCATGCGGCGTTCACGAAATTGTAACCGTCAACAAACATCGCAAGCGAATCCGATCCGTGCATGCGCCGTGATGCAACCTGAGCCATAATATATTGTTCCGATGGCAAGTTCTGTCACAACTGAAGCGCCGATCATCGAGGCTCGCAAGCTCGAGAAGTTCTATCCGCAGCCCGACGGCAGCCGCGTCCAGGTGATCTCTCCAACCGACCTCGCCGTGTATCCCGGCCAGATCGTCGCGCTGCTTGGTCCCTCGGGCTGCGGCAAGTCTACCTTGCTTCGGATGCTCACAGGACTCTCGCCGTCCTCGGCCGGCGGCGTTTTCTGGCATGGCCAGCCTGTGCGCGACGAAGCCCCCAACGTCTCGATCGTTTTTCAGAGCTTCGCGCTCTTCCCGTGGCTCACCGTTCTTGAAAATGTCGAAGCGCCGCTCGAAGCGCGTGGCATGGCCCCGATCGAGCGCCACAAACGCGCGCTGCGCATCATTGATGCCGTTGGCCTCGACGGGTTCGAGAGCGCCTATCCGAAAGAACTCTCCGGCGGCATGAAACAGCGCGTCGGCGTCGCCCGCGCCCTCGTCGTCGAGCCCGAAGTGCTCTTCATGGACGAGCCGTTCTCCGCGCTCGACGTGCTCACCGCCGAAACGCTGCGCGGCGAATTGCTCGAACTATGGATGGGCCACAAAATTCCGACACGCGCGATTTTCATCGTCACCCACAATATCGAGGAAGCCGTCGTTCTCGCCGATCGCATCATCGTGCTCGGACGAAACCCTGCGCACATTCACGCCGACTTCAACGTGGACATCCAGCATCCGCGCAATCGCAAAGCGTCTCGCTTCGTCGAACTTGTTGACGCGATTTATCGCGTGCTGACGAAGCCCGACTCCAAGGGCGACACGATTCACAACACCGTCGGCGCAGGATCGTCAACCGCACCGAGCAAGATGATTATGCTGCCGCACACGCGCCCCGGCGGCATGGCCGGACTTCTCGAAATTTTGTGCGACCAGGGCGGCCGCGTCGATCTGCACAAGCTCGCCGACGAATTGAGTCTAGAAGTCGATGCGCTGCTTCCCACCGTCGACACCGCAGTGATTCTCGGGCTCATTAAAGTCGAAGACGGCGCCGCAATCATCACCGCCAGCGGATACGATTTTCGCAAAGCCGACATCCAAACTCGCAAAACGATCTTTCGCAAAGCCGCGCTCGCCAACGTTCCGATCCTTCGCCAGATGGAACAAGCGCTCAAAGCAAAATCCGATCGCACGCTCTCCGACGAGTTTTTCCACGACTTGATCGACGAACATTTCAGCGAAGAGGAATCGCGCCGCCAGCTCGAAACCGCGATTCAGTGGGGACGCTACGCTGAAATTTTTGATTACGACGCCGCCACCGGCAAACTGACCCTCACCGAGTCTTCGCTCGCTGAGCCGGCCGAGACGTGACGCGCTCGTGCCGGCCGCTCAACTCGTAACTCCGAACACATCCACACCGCTGCCGCCGACAGCCGCGCGGCCCGGCGGCTCGCGCTGGGCTTGGTCGTTCCTGATCGACATCGCGGTTTTTATTTTTGTTTTCGCGGCGATCTACGGCATGTACGCGATCGGCCGTGCATGGCTGAGTCCGGTCGCGCCTGTCGCGCACATTTCGCAAAGTCCGAAAGCGCTACCGCTCTACGCGCTGTATTCGGTAGTGCGTATCAGCGTCGCCTACGGATTGAGTCTCGTTTTCGCGCTCGCGTACGGTTACATCGCCGCGAGTTCGCGCCGCGCCGAAATTATTCTCGTTCCGCTCCTCGATATTCTCCAGTCGATTCCCGTCCTCAGTTTTCTTCCCGGCGTGATGCTCGCGATGGTCGCGATTTTTCCGCATCAACAGATCGGCGTCGAACTCGGCTCGATCTTGCTGATTTTCACCGGGCAAGTCTGGAACATCGCATTCAGCTTTTATTCCTCGCTGAAAGGCGAGCCGCGCGAATTGCGCGAAGCCGCCATCATTTATCGCTTCAGCCATTGGCAGAAATTCGTCGAACTCGATCTGCCGTTTTCGACGATCGGCCTCGTCTGGAATTCGATGATGTCGGTCGCCGGCGGCTGGTTCTTTCTGATGGCGTGCGAAATGTTCGTGCTCGGCGATCGCGATTTTCGTTTGCCGGGGCTCGGATCGTTTTTGCAGACCGCCGCGGGAAACGGCGACACGAAGAGCGTTTTGTGGGGACTCGCCGCGATGGTCGGCGTGATCGTATTGATGGACCAACTCATCTGGCGGCCCGTGATCGTGTGGGCCGACAAATTTAAATTCGAGCAGGTCGATAGCGCGAGCCAGACGCCGAATACGCTGTTGCGTTTGCTCGGCCGCGCTTCGTTTGTGATTCGCATCTATCGCGCGTTCATGCGGCCTTTTGCCAATCGGCTGATTCAGAATGCGGCCGTCGGCGCTGAGCGCGCGTCGGCGAGATTCACCGCGCCGAAGCAGGATCGTACCCGAAAGATGTTGCTGATCGTTCTCGGCGCGGTGATTCTGGTTGGCCTGGGCTTCGCCGTGTTTCACGCCGGGCGCGAATTGTCCGATCTTCATCGCGCCGATTATTTTCATCTGTTGCGCAGCGCCGGCGCTGACGTTCGTCCGCGTGAACGCGGCGCTGATCATCGGCGCGCTGTGGACTGTACCGGTCGGCGTTGCGATCGGATCGAGCCCGAAGCTGGCGCGCATTGCGCAGCCATTGGCACAGCTTGCCGCTTCGATTCCGGCGACTGCACTGTTCCCGGTGATTTTGCTTTTTCTGATTCGATTGCGCGGCGGGCTCGAAATAGCGGCGCTGGTGCTGATGCTGCTGGGCACGCAGTGGTACATCCTCTTCAATGTGATCGCCGGAGCGATGGCGATTCCTACCGACTTGAAAGAAGCGGCGCGGATATTTCGATTCGGAAGATGGGATCGCTGGCGCTATCGTGATCTTGCCGGGGATTTTTCCGTATCTCGTGACCGGCATGGTCACGGCCTCAGGCGGCGCTTGGAACGCGAGCATCGTCGCGGAATATTTTCACTTTCAAGGACACATCGTTTCGACGACGGGGCTTGGCAGCACGATCAGCCGGGCGAGCGACGGCGGACAGTTCGACGTGCTGCTGGCGGCGACGCTGATCATGGCGGTCGTGGTGGTGCTGATCAATCGGTTTGTGTGGAGACGGTTGTACCGGCTGGCTTCGACGAGATTCAAGCTCGAAACGTAGTCCGAATCTTCCAGGATTCTCCAAAGAATACAGGACTGGACGAGGCTGAAATCTTGCCAAGCTGGGGCGCAGCAGTGCTGTGCCCCTACAAAATCATGAAGTGGCGGACGTGGTACCGCTGCGATGCGTACAAGAAGCGCCAGCAAGATGCCGGCGCTACCGAACCAGTTCGCGGGCGAGGTTTAGGATTTGGCCGATGTGGTGGTCGGCGTGGGCGGCGCAGTCGAGCATGATGGCGAAGCGATTTTCGCAGGTGACGCCGCTGCCGGAGTACGGCGCGCTCCAATCTTCGGCGGATTGTTTCCGAATTGTGTCTTTCACCATTTCTATGGCTTTATCGAAGTCCGCGAGGGCTTCCAGCTTGGTCGGAGGTTTTGTTTCTGCGAATTCGCGGGGGCGGTCGCGGACGTAGCCGGTCTGGGCGATTTGCGCGCCGATGTAGTAGTTGAGATTGCCGGTGAGATGCAGGACCAGGTGACCGACGCTGTTGCCGTAGGGGAATGGATTTTTCCAGAATTGTTCTTCGGTGAGCGAGGCGACCCAGGTGTGCAGGTCGACGCGGAGTTTTTCGTAGTAGTCTGCGAAGCTGCTGTTCACTGTTTCGGATAGTTCGGGCATGGCGGGTTCCTCTGGCGATATTCTGCAACACACAGAAAGAAAAATCAGATCATGGTGATGTTGAAGCCTGGGCAAGCTGGGGCGCAGCGGTGCTGCGCCCGTACAAAATCTGATTCTCCACCAAAACCGTAACGCGCCTGTGCGCAAAACCGCCGGCAAGATGCCGGCGCTACCAAGAACGGCGATGCCGACTATTTCGCGGCGTCGTTTTTGTAGATGGTGCCTTCTTTCATGACGAAGAGGACGTGTTCGGTGGCGCGGATGTTTTGGGTTGGGTCGCCGGGGACAGCGACGATGTCGGCGAATTTGCTGGCTTCGAGCGAGCCGGTGCGATCGGCGATGCCAAGCAGTTTTGCGTCGGACGAGGTTCCTGCCTTCAGCGCGTCGATTGGTTTCATGCCGAGATCGACCATTTGATGAAATTCTTCGGCGTTGCGGCCGTGCGGATAGACTGCAGCGTCGGTGCCGAGTCCGATGTTCACGCCCTTGGCGAGCGCGTTCTGGAACATTTTGTTGATGTTGTCGATCGCCGCCTGGGCTTTCATCTGGATCAGCGGCGGCAGGTACAGTCCCTTTTTGATTTGCTCTTCCAGTCCTTCCGGCGCCATCAGCGTGGGGACGAGATACGTGCCGCGCTGCTTCATCATGTCGAGATCTTCGTCGTTGAGAAACGTGCCGTGCTCGATGGAATCGACGCCGGCGAGAATGGCGCGCGTCCGGCTTCGGCGCCGTGGCAGTGCGTGGCGACTTTGAGGCGCAGCGCGTGCGCTTCGTCAACGAGGGCGTTGAGTTCTTCCTGCGTGAGCTGCGGCGTGTCGACGTCGTCGGTGGGAGAGAGGACGCCGCCGCTGGCGCACGTCTTGATGATGTCGGCGCCGTATTTGTGATTGAGGCGAACGGCGTGGCGCGCCTGATCGGCGCCGTTGATGACGCCATCTACCGGACCGGTCTCTGGGAAGAGGCCTTGGCGGAAACCGGCGGTGTCGTCGCAATGGCCGCCAGTCGAGCCGATGGCGTGAACCGAGACGAGCATGCGCGGGCCGGGCACTACATTGCTGGCGAATGGCGTTGCGGAGGCCGACGTCGATGTAGTCGAGCCGAGCCGACGTCGCGCACGGTGGTGAAGCCGGCCATGAGCGTGACCTTCGCGTTCGCGGTGGCGTCGAGGGTTTGCTCGGGGATGGTTTTTTGCAGCGTGTCGAGTTCGCGGCCTTTCCAATCGTCGGAGTGCATCATGGTGAGGTGCGTGTGCGCGTCGATGAAACCGGGGAGGAGCGTGGCGTCGCCGAGATCGATGACTTGCGCGCCGGCGGGGACGGATGCGCCGGAGCCGACGGCGGTGATTTTATTGTCGGTGATGACGACGAGGCCGGGAGTCGTGAGCGAGTTGCTCTTGCCGTCGAAGAGGCGGGCGGATTTGAGGACGATGACTTTGCCGGGAGCGGGTTGCGGCTGTTGAGCGTTGGCAGCGAGTGGCGTTGCGATCGCTGCGAGACACACGGCGATGGTTGCGGCAACGGGGGATTTGCGGATCATGAATTCTCCTCGGCGGTGAAAGTTCGGACAGACAATAGCTTGGCGAGGGGAAAAGTCAAGATTGGAATGGCTACGCGGGCGAGCGTGGACGTGTTGACGCCGGGCCGGGCAAGCCCGGCCCCTACAAACGGAGTTAAGTTGCAGCCGGGTTTGGGCCATCTGAGTTGGGGGTTGTTCCGTATGTCTTTGAAGTGGCGGTGGCGCGTAAGCTTTGAACGGTTTCGAGGAAAGGTCAGACAGCGTGGCGAGAGTTCCGGAGATTCGAGTTCGCGATTGCAATGGGGCGGCGGTGCGTTCGTCGGGGAAGTACGTTTTGTACTGGATGATTGCGAACCGGCGCGTGACGTGGAACTTTGCGCTGGATCGGGCGATCGAGCATTGCCGCGAACTGAGGAAGCCGTTGGTGATTTTTGAAGCGCTGCGCTGTGGGTACGAGTGGGCGAGCGATCGCATGCATCGGTTTGTGATCGATGGGATGGCGGACAATGCGGCGGCGTGCGAGCGCGCGGGGGTGACTTACTTTCCGTATGTCGAGCCGAAGGGCGGTGATGGACATGGATTGCTGGAAGCGTTGGCGCGCGATGCGTGTGTTGTGGTGACCGACGAATATCCATGTTTCTTTTTGCCGCGGATGGTGGCGGCGGTTGGGAAGAAGCTGAAGGTGCGATTGGAGGCGGTGGATTCTTGCGGGATGTTGCCACTGCGGGCGACAGACCGGATTTTTACGATGGCGCATTCGTTTCGGCGTTTTTTGCAGAAGACGCTGCCGCAGCATTTGGGTGAGATGCCGGCGGCTGCGCCTCTGAAGAAGGCAGGCGCGATCGGCGGCGCCGACTATCTCGCGCGACATCTTGAAGAAATGGCCGGCGGCGGATGCTGGTTTGCTTGCCGGGTCCGATAGATCGCTGGCGAACTTTCCGATCGATCATGAAGTTGCGCCTTCATTCATTCGCGGCGGCGAGAGCGCTGCGCGAAAGCAGATGAAGCATTTTTTCGATGTTGGATTTCCGAATTATGGCGAACAGCGCAACGAGCCTGAAAAAGATGTTCAGAGCGGACTCTCGCCGTATCTGCATTTTGGATTTATTTCGACACACGAAATTTTTGCGGAGATTACAAAGCGCGAGAAGTGGACTGCTGCGAAGCTGGCGGTTCGGCCGAATGGCAGCCGGGCCGGCTGGTGGAACATGAGCGCGAACGCGGAAGGGTTTTTGGACGAGATCATTACGTGGCGGGAAGTCGGATATAACTTCAGTTCGCATTCGGAGAAATACGACGACTACGATTCGCTGCCGGATTTTGCGAAGAAGACGCTACGGGAACATGCGCGCGATGAGCGGCAGCATTTGTATTCGATGGAAGAGTTGGAAACGGCGCAGACATACGATGCGCTTTGGAATGCGGCGCAGATGCAGCTTGTGCGCGAAGGGCGGATTCACAACTATTTGCGGATGCTATGGGGGAAGAAGATTCTGGAGTGGTCGCGAACGCCGAAAGATGCGCTCCGGGCTCTGATTCATTTGAACAATAAATATGGGTTGGATGGGCGCGATCCGAATTCTTACAGTGGGATTTTCTGGTGTTTGGGAAGGTACGATCGGGCTTGGGGGCCGGAGCGGGCGATATTTGGGAAGATTCGGTATATGAGCTCGGAGAATACGGCGCGGAAAGTGCGGGTGAAGAATTATTTGAAGAAATATGCGCCGGTGAGATGAGAATGTAGTTGGTGGGTTGATTTGGCGTTTTTGAGTCTGAACCTGCGGTGATTGTCTCGATGTGGGTGCTGTTGAATCTAAACCCGCACCCTTTAAAATCGAAGGGTGCGGCACCCAAAAGCCGGTGGAGCCATGACGGAAATTGCGCCAGCTATTTTTCGCTCTAACAAAATCGGTGCGGGTTTGCTTGCGGCCTATAGGTCGCAGGATGGGCAGACGCTGGCGGAACTCGCGGCGCGGCCTTTGTTTCTGGTGTTTTTGCGGCATTTTGGGTGCACGTTTTGCCGGGAAGCGGTCGATACGATTTCGAAAAAGCGGCGGGAGATCGAGGCGGGCGGGAGCAGGCTGGCGTTCGTGCATTTGGGGACGGAAGAAAAGGCGCAGTGGTTTTTCAAGCCGTACGGGCTGCTGGACGTGGCGCGCTTCAGCGATCCGGAGGGGCCGCTGTATCAGGCATTCGGATTGCTTCGCTGGGAGTGGCGGCAGTATTTGAATTCAGAGAGTATTTTGCGGATGCTGCTGGCGTGGACGCACGGACATTTCACCGGAATTCCGGCGGGAGATATTCAGCGAATGCCGGGCGCGTTTTTGATGGACCACGGCGAAATTCAGAAGGCGTTTCGGCACAAATTGGTTTCGGACCGGCCGGATTATGTCGCGCTCGCGACGCCAAATTGAGCTGGAAAGAGGCGTGTGGGAACGATTTTTGAAGAAATTTCGGGACGCAAATTCGGAGAATACGGCGCGTAAAATCTCTGTCAAAAACTACGCAAGGCGGCATGGTGAAAAAGCTGTAAATCGTTGAAAATGCTGTGATAATTGACGATTTTGTGACGCTCGCCAGTACTTTAATACCATTGCTCCACGCTATACAGCCTCCGAAAATTGATGTCAGCCATGGCCCGATATTCCGCCTTTTTGGGGCGCTGGGTCGAAGTGCATTACCGCGCCGGTGACATCCTGATGCCCGCCTCTGGAACGTTCGTTGCCGATTCCGGCAAATCGATATTTCTGGAACAGCATCTGGAGCAGCGCGGGCAAAATCGGCAATTCCGCTGGGAAATCCCTTATCAATATATTGTGCGGCTGGAAGAACCGGGGAAGCCGGAGACGGTTGTGACGCCAAGCGCGGGCGACGGGCCGAAAACACCGATACCTTTGGCGCCGCGCAAGCGTGTTCCGACACACTGAGTTTTTTCGCACGTCGCTTTTTTCTACCTTCCAAAAATAGTTAGACGATCATCGAAATCTAATTTTGTGATATCGCGAACCGTTGCGAAATCGCGCGTCGCTATGCGTTCATCGGATACAATCGAGGCGAAATTTTGTCGAGGAGGCGTCGTGGAATCGGGAGCGAAGGCGAAGATTGGATTTATCGGGCTGGGCTTGATGGGGCGGCCGATGGCCGCGAATTTGTTGAAGGCGGGGCACGCGGTGACGGTGTGGAATCGCACGGCGGCGCGCGCGGATGAATTGGTGGCGGCGGGTGCGAAGCTGGCGAAGTCGCCGAAGGAAGCGGCGAGCGACGCGGATGTAGTGATTACGATTGTGAGCGATCCTCCGGCGCTGGAAGAAGTGTTGTGGGGCAAGAGCGGCGGAGTGAGCGCAGCGGATGCGGCGTTGGCCGCGATGAAGCCGGGCGCGATTTACATCGATTCGAGCACGGTGTCGCCCGATTTGGCGCGGAAGATTGCTCAGGCTTGCGCGGCGAAAGGCGTGAAGTTTCTGGACGCGCCGGTGACGGGCGGCGACTGGGGCGCGAAGAAGGGCGAGCTTGTGTTTATGGTCGGGGGTGAGGCGGAGACGCTGAAAGCAGCCGAGCCTGTGATCGGCGTCATGGGGAAGAAATGGTTTTTGCTTGGGCCGAACGGGGCGGGGCAGACGATCAAGCTGGCGATGAATTCGATACTAGCGCTGCAAATTCAGGGGCTGGCGGAGGCGCTGGCACTGGTGACGGCGGCGGGGCTGAAGGGCGAGAGTTTGGTCGAGGTGATGCAGTCGAGCATGGCGCGGTCGGGCGTGATGGACGTGAAGGCTCCTAACCTGTTGAAAGGAGAGTATGTTCCAAGCTTTCCGCTGCGGCTGATGTATAAGGACGTGTCGCTGGCGATGGATTTGGCGAAGGAGCTTGGGGTGAACTTGCCGGCGGCGGCGGCGGCTCAGCAAACGTACGGGGCGGTGAAGGCGGCTGCGAAAGAGGATTTGGACTATTCGGCGGTGATGAAGTTTTGGAAAAAGTGAGGATGGACTGGTAGCACTTGATTTCACTGCTATAGGTCGTGGTTGGGATAGTGAGCAGCGAGGGTGCCGTTGACACGAATTCGGCCAAGGCTGCGTAGTATCCGCGGACTCACCGGCCACTCCGGCTGCGCCCTGTCTTAAGCGGTCACCAATACAGCCGGAGCGACCGGGCCTTTTTTTGTGAGGGCCTGCGTATTGTCGGTGTGGTTTTTCTCTTCGTTTTTTCAACGGATACATTTTGAGTTGCGTTGACAGCTGAGATCCTTCGGCGTCCTGCGGACGCCTCAGGATGACAGCGTGGCTGGGGGTGCGATGACACAGCGCCGAGGGTGCCGGAGGGGCGCGAGGAGTCGCGACGCTCTAAAGGTGCGGTAGCAATATGCCCTGAAGGCGCGATGCCGGGCGTGGCGAGTCTCAGAGTTGTGACGCGGATTGCGTGTGGCGGAAGCGGAATTTGTTGATGCCGAGTTTTTTGATGCGGAATTCGAGTGTGGAGGCGGGAATGCCGATTTTTTTCGCGGCGCCTTTTGCGCCGGAGACTTTGCCGCGTGAGGCTTTCAAGGCTCTCTCGATCGCGGTGCGTTCCTCATGTGAATCGTCATCGATCGCGGTTCGAGCGGCGGATGTCGATGCGGGCGAGCTGGACCCGCTGGAGTCGCGCAGCATTTCGGGATCGACGCTAAGAAGGCCGTTGCGCGAGAGGATGACGGCGCGCTCGATTGTGTTTTCGAGTTCGCGGACGTTGCCAGGCCAATCGTGCGCTTGCAGGAGATCGAGCGTTTTGCGATCGATGCTGGATATGGGGCGGCCGAAACGTTCGCCGTATTTTTCGGCGAAGTGCGCGACGAGCGGCGGAATGTCTTCGGGGCGTTCGCGCAGTGCTGGAACGTGAACGGGGAAAACGTTGAGGCGATAGTAGAGATCGCTGCGGAAGCGGCCGGCGCGGACTTCTTCGGCGAGATTGCGATTGGTGGCGGCGACGAGACGAACGTCAACCTGGACCGTGTGAGCGCCGCCGAGGCGCTCGAATTCGCGCTCCTGCAGAACGCGCAACAGCAAAACCTGCATTTCTTGCGGCAATTCACCGATTTCGTCGAGGAATAGTGTGCCGCCATGCGCCTGCTCGAAGCGGCCTTTGCGGCGTTCGGTGGCGCCGCTGAATGCGCCGCGCTCGTGGCCGAAAAGTTCTGAGGCGAGCAGCGTGTCTGGGATGGCGGCGCAATTTACTTTGACAAGCGGGCCGCGGGCACGTTCGCTGCGGCGATGGATGGCGCGGGCGATGAGCTCTTTGCCTGTGCCGGTTTCGCCGGTGATTAAGACTGTGGCGTCAGTGGTGGCGACTTGCTCGACGATTTCGAGCGCGTGTTTTAGTTCGGCGGAGTTCGCGAGGATTTCTTCGAACCACGGAGCCTGGCCGAGTTGTTCGCGCAGAGAAATATTTTCGGCTTCGAGTTGCTGGCGAAGTTTGCGGATTTCTTCGTTGGCGAGGGCGTTGGCCGTGGCGATGGAGAGGGCGCGAGAAACGTCTTTGAGGATGGCGTTCTCGTGCGGGGGGAAACGGACGTTGCTTGAGTCGAATGAATGCGGCGACGCCGAGTACCTGGCCGCGCATGACGAGAGGAACGGCGGCGTAGGAGCGGACGCCGTCTTTGGCCAAGTGATATTCGTGGCGGAACCAGCCGTCTTTTTCGAGGAGATCGTCGCAGGTATAGGGTTCGCCAGCGAGTTCGCCGGGTTTTTCTTCGTCGGAATAAGGAAGCAGGGGACGCGTTTCGGTTAGCGGAGGCGGCTGCGCGTAGCGATCGAGAGCGAGCGGCGAGTTGCTCGGGGTTTCGCCGTCGATGGGCGCGATGCCGACGACGTGGAGGGCGAGGAGGCGATGGTGGTCGCCGTCTTCGTCGGGCAGTTCGTTGGGGACGGTGAAGTCGATGATGCCAATGGAGTCGAAAGGGACGAGAGGAACGAGGACTTCGGCGAGGGAGGCGAGGACGCCGGGGAGTTCGCGCTCGCGTGCTGACCGCTTCCCAGGTGCGGAGCATCATGCGAAGGCGGTGGGCTTCGGAGGAGGGGGAGTCGGATTGGAAGATGGTGTCGGGCATTTATGGTCGGGGAAGATTAGCAAATCTTGCGAATATTGTGAATTAGCAATTAGACGTTGCGAATTTATTGCGAATTTACAGTGAGCTAATCTGTTAGTGTCATGTTATTCAATGGTTTGACGAATTGTGCGATCTGGCGCATCGCTTGCCCTTAGAGAGCAACGTGAGGACCGAACGATTGAGGGTTCTCGAGAGGGTTCAGATGTTGTCCAATTTTTGTGGTGCCTTTTGATGATCATTTGGATGTTGTCGGTGAGCGTTTCTGGGATGGTCCAGATGAATGCGGCGATGATTGCGGTGGGATTTTCGCGTTTATTGCGTAGCGGTTGCGCATGGAAGCGCGGTAGGCGAGAGCGGCGGTTGGCGGCGGCGCTTTTGATTTGGTGATGGCTGGGGAACAGCAAGTCGTCGACCATTGAGTTAGGACACGTCTAGCGCAGGATGCTGGGCGTTGGGGCGGGCTGAAGCGCGCCCTACAAAGTTCTGATTGGATCGCGGCGATACGTTCGCGAATCGGGTATCGTGTGTTGACGATCGCGCTAGGTTTCTTCTTCGGCGTGGACCAGGTCGCCGTGGGTGGCTTTATGGGCGGCGATCACTTTTTGGGCTAGCTCGTTGGGCACATAATCGTAGTGATCGAATTCCATCGAGTACGTGGCGCGGCCTTGCGTTTTCGAAGTGAGGTCAGTGGCGTAGGTCAGCATTTCGGCCAGGGGCACTTTCGCTTTGATGATGACGTTGTGGCCGCGGGATTCACTGCCGGAGATGCGGCCGCGACGTGCGCTGAGATCGCCCATTAAGTCGCCCGAGTATTGATCGGGCGCATAGACCTCGACGTTCATGACTGGTTCGAGGAGCGCCGGCTTCGCTTGCTTCATCGCCTCCTTGAAAGCGAGCGAGCCGGCGATTTTGAAGGCCATGTCGGAAGAATCGACGTCGTGATATTTGCCGTCGTAGAGCGTGGCGCGAAAATCGACGACGGGAAATCCGCAGAGATAGCCGCGGGCGGCGGCATCGCGAATTCCGCGCTCGACCGACGGGATCCAGTTGCGCGGAATTGCGCCGCCGAAAACATCGTCAACGAATTCGACACCTTTGCCGCGTTCGACAGGCTCCATCTTGATGCGGCACACACCGAACTGGCCGTGACCGCCGGATTGTTTTTTGTGTTTGCCTTCGGCGTCGGCTTTGCCGCGAATGGTTTCGCGATACGGAACTTTCGGCGGTTTGAGCGTGAGATCGACGTGGTAGCGCTTGTGGAGCTTGGCGACGACGACTTCAATGTGCTGCTGGCCGGAGCCGGCGAGGAGAAATTCTTTCGTTTGCGGATCGCGCGAGAAACGGAGAGCGGCGTCTTCCTCGAGAATTTTGTGGATCGAGATGCCGATTTTGTCTTCGTCGGCGCGGGTTTTCGGCTCGATCGCAAAGGTGATCGATGGCTCGGGAATTTGCGCGGGCGAGTAGAAAATCGGCGACGGACTTGTCGCCGAGCGTTTCGCCGGTGGTCGTTTCTTTCAGCTTGGCGATCGCGCCGATGTCGCCTGCATGCAGCTCCAGCACTTCGGTGAGCTGTTTGCCCTGGACGACGACCGTGTGCTGCAAGCGTTCGGGCGTGGAGCGATTGAAATTTACTAGCGTGGCGTCGTTTTTGAGCACGCCGCTTTTTACTTTGAAATAGTTGATGCGGCCGGCGAATGGGTCGGCGAGCGTTTTGAAGACGAAGACGCGAGACGGGCTGGTTGTCGTCGTATTTGCGCTCGATGCGATCGCCTTTGCCTGTCGGCTCGTTGAAGCCGATCTGAGAATGCTCGTCGGGATGCGGGAAGCAATCGGCGATAAAGGTGAGCAGGCTGGCGGTTCCGACGTTGTGCAGCGCGGAGACCATCAATACGGGGAAAATCTTTTCGGCGACGATGGCTTTGCGCACGCCGGGAATCAGGTCCTGAATCGGGATCGTGCCTTCGCGGAAAAATTCATCCATCAATTCGTCATCGCCTTCGGCGATCATCTCGACGAGTTTTTCGTGCGCTTCTTTTGCTTCGTCAGCGAGCGCGGCGGGAATTTCCTCGATCGTAGGCTGGCCTTCGCCATCGGGCTTGTACATGTGCGCTTTCATGCTGACGAGATCGATGACGCCGCGGAAGCCGCGCTCGGTGCCGATCGGCAATTGCAGAGCGACGACGTTGCGGCCGAACACTTGCTCAAGCGATTCCATCGCGCGCTCAAAGCTGGAAAGTTCGCGGTCCATCCAGGTGAGGACGAACGCGCGCGGAATGTCGTACTCGGTGCAGTAATCCCAAACTTTTTCCGTGGTGACTTGCGCGCCGACGTGAGCATCGACGGTGATCAGCGCGGCATCGGCGCCGATGAGGGAGGCTTTCGCTTCGTTGATGAAAGTGGAGTAGCCGGGGAGATCGATGAGATTGATTTTAACTTTGTCGCCGGAGCAGAGGGTGCACGGCCATTCGGCGTAGGCGAGGCCGGTTTGAATCGAAATTTTTCTGCCGATTTCTTCTTCGTCCCAGTCGGTGGTGGTGGTGCCTTCCGCAACTTTTCCCCAACGCGGAGTCATTCCCGCAGTGAAGAGCAACGACGACACGAGTTGCGTTTTGCCTGTGCCGCCGTGGCCTACAATGCCCACGTTTCGGATGTCCTTGGTGAGATACGTCTTCATGCAGACCTCCTCTTTTGCGATCCGGCGTCAAGGCCGGGATCGAGCGGCGAGGTCCGCCCAGACGGGCTGAAGGCGCGGGCCTGCGCCTAATTTGATTTGAGGGAGGAGAACGTGGCCTCGACCTGGGTCCCCGCGGGTGCGAGGGCGAAGGTGTTACGAAATCTGTCCCTAGTAACGTTCCCCAGCGAGCGGATGCTAGCACAGGGATTTGGAGGGGGCAATCGGAGCTAGTTGTCTGACGATTGCTATTTTTCTGACAGGATTATTGTCACTTGCCCGTTAAGTGAGTTCGTCACGACTACGTCCTTGATTCCGTCGCCATTCAAGTCAGCCGCGGCAATATAGGAAAGACCTGACGCGAGCGTGAATGAGAAGATGCCGTTCGCTGGTGGAATTAACCCGATCGATTCGTTCAACGTGATCTGGAGAATCCCGTTGGAATAGTCGGTTGTTAGCGCATCCAAAGTCCCACTATTCGATAAGTCGCTCGCAACCGCAACGACACCCTGATTTTGACCCACCGATGTGGAGTAGACGAAGTCGAAGGTGCTCAAATCAAACTTGCCGTCTCCCGTTCCATACTGAATGATCGCGCCATTCACGAGGCCAACCAAGATATCTTGCTTGCCATCTCCATCGAAGTCGCCGTTTGTTAGTGTGCCAAGGCCTAATCCCTGTGAGCCTGACGTGACTGGAGCCACGAATGTACCGTCGCCATTTCCGGCCCAGAAATCGATCAGTCCGTTGTCGTCGGCAGCGAGGACGTCGATTTTGCCGTCACCGTTAAAGTCTGCGGCGGCAATGCCAAAGTAGCCACCGGGAAAAGAGCCAGCCTGAAGGTCTGTTGTACCGTCGAAAGTGCCATCGCCTTTTCCGACAGAAATCGCGGCTGAACCGTTTTGACCGATGACCAAGTCCTGGTGACCGTCGCCGTTGACGTCGGCGACGACGATGCTGAGAAAGCCGCCCGAGTTTGCAATCGCGGGCTGAACGTTGAAGGTGCCGTCACCTTTTCCCAGCAAAATCCGATTGACCTGATCACCTCCGGAGACAGTCGATAGAACGAGATCAGTCTTGCCGTCTTCATTGAAGTCGCCCCCGGCTATTAAGCCGAGTGTGGCTGGAGTGCTGATGATAGTGGTAATCGCAGAGCCGAAGTGCCCGGTTCCATCATTCAGAAAAACCGCAATGGTTTTTGTATTTTGATTCGAGACAGCGATGTCGATTTTTCCATCGCCGTTGTAGTCGGCGAGCACGACGCCTCTCACATCGGTATCGCCAGAGCTGAAGGTTTGGCCTGTCACGTAGTTAAAGGGCGGGGCCGAGGGTGCGAACACAGTCAGGCTGGTCGTGGCGCTGAATTTTCCCGAAGTCGCTTGAATTGTCGAGACGCCAGCAGAAACCCCTTCCGCAAGCCCTGTTGTGTCGATCGTCGCGAAATTCGTTGCTGAAGAACTCCAGGTCACATCGCTGAGAGGTTGCATCGTGCCGTCTGTGAATGTTCCGGTCGCACTAAATCGCTGATCTTTGTTGATCCTGACCGAAGAGTTCTGGGGCGAGACTGCGATAGAAACGAGCTGCGCGGCACTAATGGTGGCCAATGTCGACCCGGAAGTATCGCCGGACTCCGCAGATACCGACACGGCGCCCGGTTTTTTAGCGGTCAAAAGACCACTCGAACTGATCGTCGCGATTGTTGGATCGGACGTCGTCCAGTCCACAGTGGATAGGGCTTTTGTCGTGCCATCGGAGTAGTTGCCCGTGGCGGTGTACTGTTGCGTCTTGCCGGCGACGACAGATGCACCTGATGGAGCGACGCTGACGCTTTGCAGCGTTGGCGCCGGTGGCGGCGTATTGCTGCCACCTCCGCACGAAGCGAGAAAGCCGAGGCAGCACGACAGTACGATCCACAAGCGTGAACGATGGGACACAGGGCCTCCGAGTTGAACACAAAAAACTAACGTTGATTGGGCTTACATTAAGAGGCGATTGCTAATGAGGCAAGTACTCGATTCAAAAAAGTGTTCAATCACTATAGCTTTTCGCATCGAGAGTTGTTGGCTGAAACCCGTGTGCCTAGCAGATTGACCGCTACTTTTGAGAAAGGACTGTTGTCACTTGGCCGGTTTGATTGTTGATGACGACGACGTCTTCGATTCCGTCGCTATTCAAATCACCGGCCGCTACACCTGAGAGACCGGCACCGAGTGAAAATTGGAAGATTCCGTTCGATGGGGGAGTCAAACCAATAGAGCCGTTCAAGGCTATTTGCAGAACACCGGTTGTGAAATCGGCGGAGACCGCGTCGGGTTTTCCTGTGCTCGCAAGATCAGGTGCGAGCACACTGACGCCCCCGTTCAGATTGTTCGCGTTTTCCGAATAGACGAACTCAAAGTTCGCGAGGTCAAATGAACCATCTCCGTTGCCCGAATCGATCACAGCGCCACTTAAAATACCGACGAGAAGATCCTGCTTACCGTCGCCATCAAAATCGCCGTTGGCTTGTGCGGTGAGGTTGATGCCGTTGTTGCTCATCGGGATGGGCGTAGAGAAAGTTCCATCGCCATTTCCGGCAAGAAATACAACGTTCCCGTTTTGTGCCGATGCGACGATGTCCAGTTTGCCGTCACCATTGAAGTCCGCAGCGGAAATTCCGACGAAGGCGCCGCCTTGTGGCAGACCGGATTGAAGGGTCGTAGTGTCGATGAAGGTCCCGTCCCCCCTCCCAAGGGAAATGGCGACAGGACCATTCATGCCTAGGACCAAGTCCTGATGCCCGTCGCCGTTGATGTCGGCGACGACGGCGCTGAGGAATCCAAAAGAATGTTGGATAGCAGGCTGAACCGCGAAGGTTCCGTCGCCATTGCCTAGAAGCACGAGGTTGACTTGGCTTCCGCCGCCGACCGTGGAGACGACGAGGTCTTGCTTTCCGTCCTCATTAAAATCGCCACCAACGATCAGGCCCAAGTTGCCGGTTGTTGTCACCGAGGTCGTGACGGGAGTGCCGAAGTGCCCGGTTCCATCGTTGAGAAAAACGGCGATGGTGTTGGTATTGAAGTTGGAAACGGCGATATCGATTTTACCGTCGCCGTTGTAATCGGCGAGTGCAACGCCGCGAGCACTGGTGTCGCCTGAACTGAAGGTTTGGCCGGCGGTGAAACTGAAGGGAGGGGCAGCGGGAGCAAATACGGTCAGCGTCGTCTTTCCGCTGATGGTTCCCGCAGTCGCCTGGACCGTCGAGGCACCGACAGAAAGGCCAACGGCCAAACCGGTCGCGTCGATCGTGGCAACAGTAGTAGTACCAGAGGTCCACATCACATCGCTCAGTACTTGGGTCGTGCCGTCGGTGAACGTGCCGGTCGCGACAAATTGCTCTTCCTTCTCAATTCGAAGCGCAGAGTTTTGAGGGGAAATAGCGATTGAGACGAGTTGCGCCGCCGAAATGACTGCCGAAGTCGAACCAGTGACGGAAGCGGACTTGGCGGAGATCGTGATGGAACCCGCCTTCACAGCGGTAAGGAGGCCGGATGCGTCGATGGTGGCGACCGTCGAGTCGGATGTTGACCACTCGATGGAGGACAAGGATTTCATCGAGCCGTCGGAATAGCCGCCTTGTGCGCTGTATTGCTCCGTGCGACCCGCGACGACCGTGGAGGTGGTTGGAGAGATGATAACGCTTTGTAGAATCGCCGGCTTGTCGCTGCCCCCGCAGGAAGCCAAGAAACCGAGGGCGCACACCAATGCAATCCACAACCATAAGCGGTGGGGCAAGAGTTCCTCCGTGGGGCATGCAATATCACCGGAAATCGGTTGAATGTACATAAATCGCGAACTTAAAAGCTTGCGCTGAAGATCTATTTCGAGTCGGCGAGAGCGACGTAGGCTCCGAGCCCGATCATGCCGACGCCGGAAGCAACGCGCTGGCGGCTGCGAAACTTTGGACTATTTCTGAGCTTTTGCTCCAGCGGAGCTGCAGCGAGCACGACGACGAGATCGGCCCCCGTGTTCAGAATCACCGAGGTAGCGCCAAGCACGATGAACTGAAGAAAAATATGACCGGCATGCGGCGCGATGAATTGAGGAATAAACGAAAGAAAAAACAGCGCCGTCTTCGGATTCAGCGCTTCGGTCAAAATCCCCTGGCTGAACGCGTTGTTTGACGAAGGCGAAACCGCAACATTGAGTTCCGCGTTGCGCGTGCGAATCATCTTCACGCCGAGATAAACGAGATACGCCGCGCCGGCGTACTTCACGGTGTGAAACGCGACCGCCGACGCCGCGAGAACCGCCGATATGCCAAGCGCTGCGGCAACAACGTGAAAGAGTCCGCCGACAAAAGTGCCGAGCGAAGACTCGATGCCTTCGAGCCGTCCGCCGGCCAGGCTACGCGCCAGCACGTAGAAAATTCCTGGACCCGGCGTGATTGCCAGCAGCAGCGCCGCCATGAAGAAAAGAAGAAACCGATGCCCATCGATCATTCCGCGATTCTAAACGCGCCACGCACTCCCAGCAACTACACAAGCGATTTCTTTCGTTGTCCGCGCCGCTCCCAAGAGAGGGACGCGCCGCTCCGAGGCGAGCCCGAAATGCACTTTAACGCAGTAACTTTCAGCGCCACACTACGACGCTCTCGTATCGACGGGCCCCTGCAAATTGTTCTAGGATTACCTGCCGCGCGAATCGTGTTGGGTAGACACGGTTTGCGTTGCCGTCCAGTACAGTAAAAAAATCTGGTCCCTTGGAGAGGCACACATGGGGTCGATTTCTGTCGCTTGCTACAAACCGAAGGCCGGTTGCCAGGAAGCGCTGCTCGCGCTCGTTCGCAACCACCTGCCGCCGCTGCGCAACGCGGGGCTTGTGACAGATCGCGAGTCGATCGTAATGCGCACCGCCGACGGTACCGTCATCGAAGTTTTTGAGTGGGTCTCGCCGGAAGCGATCGCGAGCGCTCATTCGCATCCGGCGGTTCTCGAGTTGTGGAAGAAGTTTGAAGCTGTCTGCACGTACGAAATTCCCGGTAACATCGAGGAATTTCGCAAGTTGTTCGCGCATTTCGAGCCGGTCTGAAATTTTCTGCGCTCCAGGAGGCGTGAGAAATGGAAGAGCAGCTTAGCCTGGAATTTTTGCGTGTCGTTGAAAACGGCGCGATCGCGGCGGCGCGCACGATGGGATTCGGCGACCGCCACAAGGCCGACGAAGTCGCCGTCGAAGCCATGCGAAAAACGATGGACGCCGTGCAAATGGACGGCACCATCGTGATCGGCGAAGGCGAACGCGACGAAGCGCCGATGCTCTACATCGGCGAGAAAGTCGGCCTCGCGACGCATGCGCCGAAAGCGCTCTTTCCTGAAGTCGATATCGCCGTCGATCCGCTCGAAGGTACGAATCTTTGCGCGACCGGCGCAGGCGGCGCGATCGCGGTGCTCGCGGCCAGCGAAAAGGGCGGCTTGCTCCACGCGCCCGACATTTATATGGAAAAGATGGTCGTCGGGCCGAGTTGCAAAGGTGCCGTCGATCTCGACGCGCCGGTTGCAGACAACTTGAAATCGATCGCGAAAAGACTCGATCGAGATGTTGAAGATTTGACGATCATGGTGCTTGAGCGGCCGCGTCACGAAAAATTGATTGGAGATATTCGCAAAGCGGGCGCGCGCATTCGACTGATCGGCGACGGCGATTTGTCTGCCGGAATTTCCGCTGCCGTTGTCGGAACGAGCGTGCACGCCGTGATGGGAACCGGTGGCGCGCCGGAAGGCGTCATCACTGCGGCCGCCCTGCGCTGCCTCAATGGACAAATTCTCGCACGGCTCGTGGTGAGCAAGCCGCAAGACGCGGAGCGACTCGAGCGCATGGGCGTGAAAGACCCAAAACGCATTTACGACACGGAAGATCTGGCTCCGGGAAAGAAAATTATTTTCGCGTGCTGCGGCGTCACTGACGGAAACCTGCTCAAAGGCGTCCGCTTTTTCGGCGAAGGCATCCGCACGATGTCGATGATCCTGACGCTCGACGATCGCCAGGTGCGCTTCATCGATTCCGTCCACCTGGAAAAGCGCCCCGACGTCCGCGTCCGCTTCTCCTAAACCTGCGAACGTTGCTGCGGCGCTATCGAACGTTGCCAGCAATTTAAAACTCTCCCGCTTTTGCCGCCGTTTGGGCGGAATTTTCTGTCATCAACCAGCGGCTCAAAGCAGCCGACGTTTAACAGTACGGTGACTTTTCCGCCGGTGCTGTCGGTATCGGGCAGCACAATTTTCGGGACTGGAGTGATGTCGCGGCCGTTCACGATGTATCCAGGGAGCACGCCGGGACTCTCGGGAATCGATAGCTCGGCGGCGGGACAGGCAAAAGTTTTGGGATTGCAGCAGTTGCTGACGCTCGACACGAGGATTTCGCTGGTGCAGGCGACGAGCGCAGTGACGGGGCAAGCGGTGCAACAGAGCGCGACGCTGGCGAACGCGCTGAAGAGCGCGGCGCCGCTCCAGACGGTGTTTCCGACGGGCAATAGCCTGGCTACGCAGTTGATTGGTGTGCGCAGCGCGCTTGGAATCGGGCGGCAGATTTTCTTTTGCTCGCAGGGCGGCTACGACACGCACAGCGATCAGCTTGGGACGCAAGTGGGTTTGTATGGGCAGCTGAGCGCGGCGATGGCGGCATTTTATTCGGCGACGCAGGAATTGGGCGTGGCAAATAACGTGACGACGCTCTCATTGTCGGAGTTCAGCCGCACGTTCCAACCGGGATCGAATGGAGGAACGGATCACGCGTGGGGCAGCCACGCGCTGATGATGGGCGGCGCAGTGAAAGGCAATGCGTTATACGGAACATTCCCGACGCTGGCGCTGGGCGGACCGGACGATACGGGGAGCAACGGCCGGTGGATTCCGACGACGTCGGTGGATCAGTACGCGGCAACGCTGGCGACATGGTTCGGCGTGGCAAATGCGGATCTGCCGTCGATCTTCCCGAACCTCGCGAATTTTCAGACGCCGAATCTAGGATTCATGACGGCGTAGGGACGAGTTGCTGCGACGTCACCTATGTGATTCCGGCTTGATTGGATTTGCGGCGGTGGTGTCGATTCCGAGAATGTGAGCGATGTTGAGTGCGTTTGAACGCGTGAGAATTCCTTCTCGGAGTTTGTAGTCGAACGCAAGAGTTCCGCAGTCTCCGGAATCTTCGAAGTAGACGTTGCGACCGGGTAGGCCGTTGGCGGCGATTTCAGTCAGGGCAAGATCGTGCGTGCTAATCGCTCCAATCGCGCCGCGCTGCACGAAAGCACGCAACACCCACTCAGTGGCAATCCGGCGATCATGAGAGTTTGTGCCGCCCATGATTTCATCGGCCAAGAACATCAGGTCGTTTTCGCCGGCAGCTTCAATCATTCGGCGTAGTCGCTGCATCTCCGCCATAAAGTGCGAGAGGCCATCGATCAACGAATCTTGAATTCGAATGGAGGCGCCCAGGATGACTGGAGACAGTTCCAGTTTTGTGCATCGGACAGGCGCGCCCATGAGCGCCAAAACGATGTTCATTCCGATGGCGCGTAGAAAAGTGCTTTTCCCGGACATGTTCGAGCCGCTGACGATGAGAAAGCGCACCTTGTCGTCGAGGCGAAGGTCGTTGCGTACACAGACATCTTCTCTAAGGACTGGGTGACCAAGACTCTCGGCATCGAACACAGGGTTAGAGTCGGAGATTTCGGGGAATGGATCGGCAGGATGTTCGTAAGAGTAGGTTGAGATAGAAATTAAAGCGTCGAGCTCGCCGAGTGCGGTCAACCAGCTGAGTAACTGAAGACCATGGTTGCGACGCCAGCGATCGATTGCCATGCCGAACTGGGTTCCCCAGAGCAGACAAAAGCATGGATATGCGAGCAATTCGTCGTCGCGCACCTTCGCGAGGCGAATGAGAGTGTGGAGGCGATTCAGTATTTGAGACGCTGACAAACCGCTGCCACGCAGGGAGCCGGCAAGCTCCGTAAGTTTGGACGAGGTGAACCTCTCACGTTCCATGATTTCTAGCAACGCACGCAGTACCGGAAGTTCAATGGAGAGCGAACCCAGGGAGTCAAGTACGGACTTGATTCGAGGCCGGAAGTTGAGAGCGAAGACGAAGCCAGCGACGATTAATGCGGCCAGCGCATTCCACAGTACCGTCAGCGCGAGCCATCCGGAAAAATATAAGATCGGAAGAAATACTGCGGTGATGGCCAAAATGAAAGCCAAGTACGACGACCACGCTGGAAATTGGCCGGTGCGTTCATGGAGCCATTGTTTGAGAAAGTCTGGCCGGAAGTCGGAAACATGTGCCGGCGCTGCTGATGCGAGTCGGTCCGGAAGATCTCGACGAGCGCGAAGTTCAGCGATTGCCACTTGGCGGGAACGGATTTCTCTTGCATCGGCGGAGGAGAGCATCCAATTGGCGAGTGTCTGGCTGCCGATCTGCGTGCGGGCCGAGCAGATGAGTTGGTAGAGGGAGCCGCGTCCGAAGAGGTCCAGATCTCTTGCGTAAAGATGATCCTGGTTCAGGAATTCTTCGCCGGTGTCGAGGGATTCCCAGCTGTGAGCCAGGCGGGCAATTCCTCTTTCATAGAACTCGGATAGGCTGCGGAGTTTCATGAAGTTGAGACGTGTGCGGCGCCGCTGATATTCAACCCAAACGGCAACGGGAATGACGAGGCTCGCAGACCACAGAGGGACGCTCTTGTTGGCAACGGCCTGGTAAACGAGGAAGCAGGCGACGAGTCCGAGTGCAACTAAGGCTTGTGTGTATCTCGAGTAGGTGGCGAGGCCGTCCGTCGTCGCGGCTCGGAGCTCCACGCTTCGCCTGGAGTAAAAGTCAGGCGCAGGCGCCGAGCCGTCTTCTAAGGATTGTGGCACGGTAGAAGATTATCATCACGAGCTCAATTAAATAGATTCAGCGAAATCATCGGGGCTTTGGTGATGCTACGAACTCGGCGGCGCGGGCGATGAAGTTGAAGACGATGGGGCAGAGCAGGTAGAAGAGGACGACGAGGAACATGACTTCGAGGCTTTCGCCGAAGGCCCACATGCCGGATGAGTTGTTTTGCGTGGCGATGATTTGGGCGGTGGAAACGCCGGTGGTGGCGGACTCGTAGAGGATCATCAGGTTGCGCTTGACGACCATCGCTTGATAGGCGAAGAGCCAGATCAGGGCGAAGCGGCAGACCTCGTAGGCAACGCGCACAAAAATATTCATGTTGGCGACGAAGCGTGCGTATCGGTCTGTCTCGACGGGGACTTTGTCGTTGAGCGACGCGAGGATGGCGAGGCCGAAGGGTCCCAATGCAGCGGAAAGCAGCCACCACATCGATCGCTGCTTCGCTCGAATGATCAGAAAAAACGCCAGCAGCCAGAGGACGAGCGCGACCACGCCTGATCCGAAGAACAACATGACGCGGAGGCGACTGAGCAGGTGGAAGTAGAGTGGGTAGTTCGCATGACCCGCGGCGATTTCCGGATTGATCATCGCAAAGAGGAATCCGCCAAGCATCAGGACGACGGGAATGAGCAAGAGGAGGCCGAGGGCGACGACCGTTGGGCGCTTCATTATTTACATGATGGCAGAGAGTGTTCTGCTTGCTCGGTGATTGGGAAGCTTGTGTGCGTTGGTTGCTAACCGTTGATTATTCGTCAGGCTTTACCGCTAGAAGAGAGATGTGTGGCGATTCGCTGGGCGAGAATTTCGCTGGTGCAGGCGACGAGCGCGGTGACGGGACAAGCGGTGCAGCAGAGCGCGACGCCGCGGTGAAAGGAAACGCATTGTATCGAACATTTCCGACGCTGGCGCTTGCCGGTCCCGACGACAGGCGACAACGGGAGATGGATTCCGACGACGTCGGTGGATCAATACGCGGCGACGCTAGCGTCGTGGTTTGGCTTGGCAAATGCGGATTTGCCGTCGATCTTCCCGAACCTGGCGAATTTTCAAACGGGAAATCTGGGATTTATGGCGTCGCAGTCAGGCCGGTGACTTTGCCGCGCAGGACTGTGACGGAGGCTTCGGGCAGTGTGATCACGGTTTGTGCGGAGGCTTCGATGGACGATTCAACGGGAGGGTGGTTGGGATCGGCGTGAGCATTGGCGTCGGCGCCGTGCCAGACGTATTGCTCGCTGCCGTACGTGACCATGCGAAGCGGGCCAGAAAAGTGTGCTGGTTCGCCGCCGTTTTCAAACTCGATCCGGATGGGATGCGCTTTGTCGCGATCCTTGTTGATCAGCAGCAAAGCCCACTGGCCGTCGGGGCGCCGAACGGCGTAGCTCGTGACCAGTGCGTTTCCGGCTGCGTCTTCGATTCCGCCATCGACCGCATGGAGGTGATGAACTCCAGTGCGATGAGTCACCCATTCGTTGTTGATCATCCGCCCGGCGTGATAAAAGGCGGTGTATGCGATGAATTTGTGGTCGCGATCGACAAGAGCATTGCCCCAGATGGCCCAGCCCTGGCAACCGTGTTGTATGACGCTCGGCTCGATCGGCGAATGAATGTACAGCGCGCCGCCTTCGGCGAAGAAGCTGCCAACATTGTCGGCCAGCCATAGAGCGGAAAAAATGTCGGACATATACATCGACAGCGAGCCGCTCAGATTGCTTTCGGTGTTCATCAGCGGGATATCGGCAGGCAATCCGTCATCGCGAAACGCCTGCAAAGTTTTGCGTGTCAGTTCGCGGTTACGGTACAGGTCATCCCATTTCATCGTGCAAGCTTCGTAGGGATAAATCTCAAACGAAGCGAATGCCAGGTCTTTGGCGCGATTGTGCGATTTTAGATAGTCGTAGAAACGCCCGAACCATGACTTGTTTCCGCGCTCATCGGGCCACACGGAGACATCCTGATTGATTCCCTGAAAAACGGGGCCGCCCAACTTGAGCGTGGGATCGATCTTCAGCATCGCGTCGGCAAATTGAATGTAGAGAGAGGCATAGTCTTCGGGCATATAAAACTGTCCGTCGGCTTCTTCGTCCATTTCGACCCAGCTGATGGGATACCCTCGCTTTTTCAGATACGCGATCATGGCGGCGGCGTCTTCGGGGACGCTGTAGATCAGGGGCACGGTGATCAGCGCGGGCAAATTGTTTGTGATGCCGCTTGTGTAGAAGATGTCCCAGCCGGTCTGGTCTCCGTGCGGATTCAAATCTTTGGCCGTATGCCATGGATCGGTGGAAGAGCAATACGTGGCGGTCTGTTTTTTGCCGTCGGGCGCGTGCCTGAGGAAGTCGGCAAATTTGCCGTCGGCGTCCAGCTTCCCGACGTAGACTTGATAAATCGCGTAGCCCGCTCGATGCCGGATGTCGTCGGCTCCGTGGGGTCCCGGCTGGCCTGATGATTGCGTCATCACGACGCGAACCCAGCGCGTTGAAATCAAATCGTCGGCGAGCTTGAGTGTGACGCTTCCGCCCTTGCCATCGTGGACAGCACCCTTGGGAAAGCGGACCCAGTTGCCCATCGCCTGGCTCGATACGGGAAGGTATTCGCCGCCCTGATTCGTCGAGTCGAGCGCCGGCTCTTCCCAGTTCATGGGATCGGCGCCGACCCAATACTGCACTTCGTACTCGGTAGCGCTTGGCTCGCACCAGTCGATGCGGATTGCGTTTACGTCGATAGTATTTTTCCAGATCGACGATGATCCATTGTGGATGTAGTGCGTCGTCTTCGTGCGTGAACTCTTTGGTCAGGTAGGGATTGCTCTTCCAGAAAGTTTTGGGATCGCCATCGGTCAGGCGCGAATAGCCGCGGTCTGTGCCTCCGTTGTGCGTGCAACCACGATGCGGGAGGCTGAAGCCGAACGAATCGCGAATCGGTTCGCCCAGATTCCGAACTGCCCACGAAGTATCCGCGTTGATTCATTTCGTCCGACCAGCTTCCCTTGGGATTCCAATGCCAATAGTCGATGGTTTCCGGAGTATGGAGGCGATAGCTGATGGGTCCCCAGCCCGCGGACAAACAGAGCTTCACGGTTTCGGGAGTGTAAATCCGGTTGATGGACTCGCGCGATTGAATATCCATCGATGTCGCGAGGGCCTTGTCTGGATCGAAGGAGTTGAGTACTTGAGCTGGCGAGGCATGGACGCGCAACAGTGGAGCTGCCTGAGGATTTGAGTTGTCATCTGCGCGAACAACCGCGTCAGTGAGAGGGTTTACGATCGCCGACGCGGCCGCGCCAACGGTCACTCCCAGGAAAGTGCGCCGCGATGTAGTCAAGGGATTGCCCTATCTCCAATTTGAAATGCGAGATGCAAGTAGCTCTCGCAAATTGCTGCGAAGTTTTCGACGATCTGCCCCGTCGTGAAGGGGCGCGCGTCTACTCGCGGACTGTAAAGTAGCACGGCCGCGCGAAGATAGAGGATCGATTTGCGGCGGCGTTCGCCTGAGCCCGCTAGGCTTTGGCAGCGGCGGACAGATGAGTTGCGATTTGCGAGATGAGAATTTCGCTGGGTTGATATTCGGGGACAAGAGCGCGGATGGCGTCGAGCAGGGCGGCTAGATCGCGGGATTGGATTTTTTCTGAGATTAAGGTGATTGCGGCGTCGAGTGAATTTGCGGTGGGAGTTGGGCCGATGATGCGGCGGAGCTTCGGGTGTGTCGTTGGTTCGGCGGATTCGTTGGAAGAGAGAAGATCTTCGTGGAGTTTGTCGCCGGGGCGGAGACCGGTGAAGAGGATTTCGACCGGCTTGGCGTTGGATGCGGGGGACGACTGCGCATCGGACTCGCGGATCATTTTTTGAGCGAGGTCGAGAATTTTGATTGGGGCTGGGAGATCGGGGACGAAGAGGGTGGCGGTGTCGTCGAGAGCGGATGCGGCGAGGATTAGGTCGGTGGCTTCGTCGATTGAGATGAAGAAGCGGCTTGCATCGGGATGGGTGACGGTGACGGGGCCGCCGTTTTGGATTTGGCGTTGGAAGAGCGGGACGACGCTTCCGGTGGAACCGAGAACATTTCCGAGGCGGATGGAGCGCATGCGGGTTGCGGGTGCGTTGAGGTGCGTGAGGATTTTTTCGGCGACGCGCTTGGCGGCGCCCATGATGCTACGCGGGTTGGCGGCTTTGTCGGTGGAGATCATGGTGAGTTGGCGGGCGTGGTGTTTCGCGGCGGCGGTGGCGAGAGTCCAGGTGCCGAGGATGTTGTTGCGGATTACGGCGATGGGATTTTGTTCCATGAGGGGGACGTGTTTGAAGGCGGCGGCGTGGAAGATTTGAGTGGGGCGATATTTTTCAAAAATTTCGTCGAGGAGTGCGATGTCGTTGACGTCGCCGAGGATGGGGATGACGTTTGGTGTGACGGTGTTTGGGGATGAAGAGAGTTTGGAGTTGATTTCGTAGAGATTTTGTTCGGAGTGATCGAGCAAAACCAAAGTGCGGATTACATCTTGCCAAGCTGGGGCGCAGCAGTGCTGCGCCCGTACATGTTGGTCGGTAAGTTCGGAATCCAAGTTCGGCGTGACGAGTTGCTTCGCTAGGGCGGAGCCGATGCTGCCGCCGGCGCCAGTGATTAGGACGACTTCGTTCGATGATGCAGCGTTGTTTGTTGATGAAGCGCGGGAATGGCCGTTGTTGGTGGTCACCGGTTTGTAGCTTGCGCGATTAGGGATGAGTGAGGGCGAGGAAGATGCGGTCGTCGATGGCAACGGAGTGTGTGAAGACGGTGGCGGTGGAGGCGCCTGGGACGGCGACGCGAGCGGAGCTGCTGCTCAGTGCGGGGCCGGCGGGTTTTGCTTCAGTAGATGATGAGGATGCTTCGCCGGGTTGGAGCGAGATGCGCGTTGTTTTCGGCGTACAGCTTGCGGCGCCGATGCAGGTGTCGCGGACGAAGACCTGGCGGAAGCCGCTGTCGGATGTCGAACTCGACGTGGAGGATGGAGATTTCGCGGCGGACTTCGCGTTGCTTTGCGATTTCGTGGCGCTTGGAGTGACCGCGAGGAAAGCGACGAAGCGGCCCGACGCGCTGACGGAAGGCAGAATGCCTTCGGTGCCGACGAGCGCGCCACTGGGATCGGTGGAGATGAGCTGCGTGGTGGGCGAGCACTGCGTTTTGACGCCAGTGCAAGTGTCGCGGAGATAGATCTGGCGGCCGGTGGCCGTTGCGGACGAGGGCGAGCTCGGTGTCGCGAGATTCGTTGCGGCGGAACTGAAGGCGATGTAGCGGCCGTCGGCGCTCATGGAGGGCGAGCGGCTATCGGCGTTGCCGACTGTGCCGTCGGACGCGGCGGAAAGCAGCGCGGTGTGGGATTGGCAGCCGGAGTCGGCGCCTTCGCAAGTATCGCGGACAAAAACTTGAGCGTGTTCGCCTTGCGTGGCGGCGTAGGCGACGTAGCGGCCGTCGGCGCTGACCGCGGGTGTGTCTTCGGCGGCTTCGGCGCGAGGCGCGGCAGTGGAGCTAGTGCCCGCAGGATTTACGGTGAAGGTGAGGCCGTTGGGGCTGGTGCCGCCGCCACCTGAAGTTGGATTTTGGACGCCGCCATTGCCAGTGGGCGTGCCGGCTGCTGGCGGATTGTAGACGGTGACGATGCCAGTGACGGGAGCGGTGGTGGCGTTGACGAGCACGCTCGGGTCAACGGTGGCGGTAATCTGGCTCGAGGTGACGTTGATGACCGGAAGAGAAGTTTGAGTGGGGCCGAGATTGAAGCGAACTTGAGAGCTGCTGGCGGCGTCGGAGCCAACGATGAAATTGGAGCCGTTGACGGTGAGCGTGAAGGAGGCAGCGCCGGCTGCGGCTGAAGTTGGCGTCATCGAAGTGATGGTTGGGACCGGGTTGGCGGCAGGATTGACGAGGAAGCTCACCACGTTGGAAAGACCGTTGGTGCCGGTGCCGGAGTGGGGGCTGAGAGTCTGAACGAAGGCGGTGCCGGGCTTGGCGATGAGATCGGCGGAAATGGTGGCGGTAAGAACGCTGGGGCTGACAACGGTGGTGGGGATGGTTTTACCGTTCCACTGGATAACGGATTTAAGGACATAACCGCTGCCCGTACTATCCGCGGAACCGGAGACAGTCAGTGTGAACGCGGCGCCTCCGGCGTTGGCTTGCGACGGTGCGATGAAAATGGTTTGTACGCCGGTCGGGGTCTGGAAGGTGTTGCCGTAGTCGTTGCAGCCGGAGAAGGCGAAGAGAGTAGCGATAACAGGGGCAAGAAGCGCAAAAGCGCGAAGAGATTTCGGAGCGCGGATCGCTGGCACCGCGATTGATTTGGCCGCGACGTGCGGCGCGCCATCTAGCTGGGCGAACAACTTCATCGAAACTCCTTGAAAATTCATGGCCGCGGGAATTGCGCGGTGCTCATGCCCGCGCGGCGGACGCAACACCAGAAAGCTTGCGGAATGAGATGCAGGTTGGCCGCCGAGCGTTGACCCGGCATGCACCGATCTCAAGGCGCGATCCAGCTACCCCAGAAGCTGGGCTTCGCGCTGTTAACGACTGCCACGAAAAATGCAGGTCGAACAACTTTAGATGATTACATTGGGGTTGGGAGGAGGTCAATGTTGAAAGGGGAGAGCGACGGTGGGTGAGGCTGCGCGAGAACATTGCGCCAAGACGCGGCGACCGGGCGGAGCAAGCCCCGCCCCTACCAGAAACCATCGCGGTTCGAACATGCTCGCAAGGCTAATTGGCGCCGAGGGATTGGAGTGAGAGGTGGGCTAGGGCTTGGATGCGTGCGTCGGATTCGGGGTCGGTGAGATGTTGGGAGGCGGCGGAGCGGTAGGCAGCGATGGCTTGGTCTTTGCGGCCGAGCTTGGCGTAGAGGTCGCCGCGGATGAGGTGAAAGATTGGATTGGTTGGGTATTTTTCTTCGAGGGGGGCGGAGACTTCGAGGGCTTGTTCGTATTTTTGGTCGTAGTTGTGGAGGCTGAGCGCGAGATAGAAGCGAGCCTCTACCGGAGTAAGCTTGCCTTCGGAGATGGCGTGATTGAGTTGGCGGATACCTTCCTTTTTGTTGCCGCCGGGGATGCCCATAAAAAAGCCGAGCACTTTTGTGAGCGAGGAAAGCGTGTCGGCGTAATAGTTGTAGAGGCCGAGGCCGAAGTCGGCGTCGGCGAGATCGGGATCGAGAGCTGCGGCGCGGATGAGGCGTTCGCGAGCGCGGACTCCGTAGCGGGCGGCCGCTTTGGTTTCGCCGCGCAATCCGTAGAGACGGGAGTAGAGCGCGTCGCCCATGCCGGCGTAGAAATGCATGTCGGCGGTGGAGGCGGTGTCGCCGGAAGCGGCGATGTGATGTTCGGAGAGCTGGATGATTTTGGATGCGAGATCGAGGTAGTGATCGTCGGCGGGGAGTTTGGGGCGGCGGCGGGCGTAGGACATGTTGTATTTGAATTCGGCGGAGGTGCACCAGATTTTCCAGGAGAGGGCTTCGGCTTCGAGGAGGTAGCCGATGGGGTGGTCGGGGCGATCTTGCTGGAGTTGGCGGGCGGAGGCGATCGCGGCGGTGAGGTCGCCGGAATAGAGTTGGGTGAGGATGGATTGGGGCGTGGGGGCGGATTGGGCGGAGATTGAGACAGGGGTGAGGAAGGCGAGGAGTAAGAAGAGGGCGTTGCGGAGGAGAGAGAGGATCGGCATGGCGTGCGGTTGGTTTTGGTTGGCGGTCGATGATTGTTTTGTTTTGATGCGGCGACCTCGAAGGCGGCGCTGAAGCGCCGCAATCCACACAGATCGCGGTACGGGGCAACGCCGGGAACATATTGATGCAGCCGCGTGCGGGCGTCGAGGGGCATTAGGTGGGTTGGCGCGCATTTGTTATTCTCGCGGGCGCGATGGGCTCGGGACAAAACGATAGGACGGTAGCTGGGGCTGGTGGCTCGGGCGGCGGGAATGCGCCGGGCTCGGGCAGCGGCGGAACACTGAACTCGGAGTCGAGCGGGCCGGGGCCGGGCGAGAAGCGCGGGAGTGGGGATCTCGAACGCGGGCTGGGGCTGAAGGAAGCAGTTTCTCTCAACATGATCGAAATGGTCGGAGTCGGACCATTCGTCGTGATTCCACTGGTGATTAAGGCGATGGGCGGGCCGCAGTGCCTGGTGGCGTGGGCTGCGGGCGCGCTGCTGGCGTTGCTCGATGGATTTGTGTGGTCGGAGTTGGGCGCGGCGATGCCACTGGCCGGCGGCAGCTATGTGTTTTTGCGCGAGGCGTACGGGCCGGGGCGCATGGGCCGGATGATGTCGTTTTTGTTTGTGTGGCAGACGCTGATACAGGCACCGCTGTCGCTGGCGTCGGGGGCGATTGGATTTTCGCAGTATGCGTCGTATTTGTATCCGCTGGGGAAGTACGGAGAGAAGGCGGTATCGGGCGTATTGGTGCTCGTGCTGGTCTTGTTGCTCTACCGGCGGATTGCGTCGATCGGGAGAATTTCGCTGTTTTTGTGGGCGGGAGTGATCGGGACGATTTTGTGGTTGATCTGGGGAGGTGTAACGCACTTCGATCCAAAACTCGTCTTTACGTATGAGCCGGGAGCGTGGAATTTGTCGTGGCTGTTTTTTGCGACGCTGGGCTCGGCGACGGTGAATACGATTTATACGTATTGGGGTTACTACAACATTTGTCATTTGGGCGGGGAGATTCGCGATCCGGAGAAAAATATTCCGCGCGGAATTTTCCTTTCGATCATCGGGATCGCGGTTTTGTATCTGGTCATGCAGACGAGCATTTTGGGCGTGTTGCCGTGGCAGCAAGCGCAGGATTCGCCATTCATCGTGAGCGCGTTCATTGAGAAGTTGTATGGCGGCGGAGCGGCGAAGTTCGCGACGGCGATGATTTTGTGGATTGCGTTCGCGTCACTGTTTTCGTCGCTGTTGGGATATTCGCGCGTGCCGTATTCGGCGGCGCTGGATGGAAATTTTTTCAGCATGTTTGGGCGGGTGCATCCGAAGAAGAGGTTTCCGCATGTGTCACTGCTGTTTCTGGGGGGGCTGACGTTTGTGTTTGCGCTGTTGTTTAAGTTGAGAACAGTGATCGCGGCGGTGCTGGCGATGCGGCTGATCATTCAGTTTATTGGGCAGGCGGTGGGAGTTGTGCTGCTGAGGCGACAACGGCCGGCAAAGAAATTACCGTTCAAAATGTGGCTGTATCCGTTGCCGGTGATAATGACGATTTTGGGATGGATCTGGCTTTTCCTGAGGACGGGAAAGGCAGTCTGGTGGGGGCTCTTCGTGATTATTTTGGGGCTGGCGATTTATTTGGTGCGATCGAAGGTGAGGCGGGAGTGGCCGTTTCTGGCGGCAGATGCTGAGGCGGCGCGATGAGCTTGCTTGGGCGCGGTGAATGGGGGCGAGTGGTTGTTGGGGTCGCGCTGGTCGCGGGAGTGTTTGCGCTGCTGGCGATCTATGGATTCAGGCAGGGGCGCGTGGAGGCGCAGTTTTCGCCGGCGGCGGGAACCGGGCCGGGACTGCCGGAAACGATCGAGGCAATCGATGCGGCACGGGTGACTACACGCATTCTATATATTGATGCGCATCCAGATGACGAGTCGGCGGCGGTGCTGACGTATCTCGCACGGGGACTGCATGCGGATGTGGCGCTGCTTTCGCTGACGCGCGGTGAGGGCGGGCAGAACGATCTAGGGCCGGAACAGAATCCTCAGCTGGGATTGATTCGAACGCAAGAGTTGCTGGCGGCGACGCGCGGGTATGGCGTGAAATTATTTTTCACGCGAGCGCAGGATTTTGGATTTTCGAAAACGCCGGAAGAGACGCAGAAGATTTGGGGCGACCAGGTCATGGAAGACATGGTGCGCGTGATTCGAACGTTTCGGCCGAACGTGGTGGTCAACGGATGGGGCGGCGTGCATTTTGGGCATGGACATCATCAGGCGTCGGGGCTTTTGACGCCGAAGGCGGTGGCAGCGGCGGCGGACGCGAAGATGTTTTCGGAATTGGAGCGCGATGGATTGAAGGCGTGGTCTGCGGGAACGGCGGGCGTGACGATCATGGATCTGGATCGCGGGTCGGAATCGCCGCAGGGATATTCGGTGCCGATCGGGGATATTTCGCCACTGTGGGGAAAGTCGTATCGGGAGATTGGGCTGGATG
Organism: uncultured Acidobacteriota bacterium; assembly: GCA_963850795.1. Taxonomy (GTDB): domain Bacteria; phylum Acidobacteriota; class Terriglobia; order Acidiferrales; family UBA7541; genus Acidiferrum. The sequence continues at coordinate 274,643 of CAWKNS010000029.1, forward strand.
CGTTTGCGAATCATCGGACGCAGGGGATTTCGGCGTTTCTGGGGTCGCCATTTTTGCGACGGCCGGTGGGGTTGGTGGCGGAGAAGGGGTTTGAGTTTTCGCAGGGGATGCTGGATGTGAGTTTGAGCGCGCTGGCGGGAGGGGATGCAGGATTGGGTTGCGGTGCGGCTGGTTATTGCGATGCGGTAAAGAAGGCGGATGAGACGCTGGCTGCGGCGCGGGGCGCGACGCTGAAATTGGATTGGAAGGAAGCGGCGGCGCAGGTGGCGAAGGCAGGGACGGACATTGATGGCGTGTTGTCGCAGGCCGGCGGCGGGAATGAATTGTTCCGGGATCAGCTTGGCTTCGTGAAGCGGCATATCGACCGCGCGCTGGAGCTTACGGCGGGATTCGAACAGACGGCAGATGCGGATCGCGCTTATGTTGTGGCGGGTGAGGTGTTCAAGGTGCGCGTTGGGCGGCGATGCCGCGGTGAAATTGCGTGCTCTTTCGACGAGCCGGCGCTTGTACTGCCGGACGATTCGAGACAAGACGGGAAAGCGGATGGGAAAACGGGCGATGCGGAATTTTCGGTGACGCTGACAGAGAAGCAATCCGCGCGCAAAGGATTCCAGGGGAATTTTCCGGAGCCGTCGCCGCTGGTCGAGGCTTCGCAGGTTGTGACGATCGACGGA
>CAWKNS010000030.1:0-46723 GCA_963850795.1 uncultured Acidobacteriota bacterium
AGGTGTTCAACGGGTGCCACCGGAAGGTTTTCTCGATTTTGTTTGGGCCGATAGACATCGGGCTTTTTGCAAAGCGACGGCCCGAGAGGGTACGCAGCTACGCCGCGTACCTCGCGGACACGACTGCTAGGCTGCGATCAGAAAATCCGGATGGGGTACGGGCGGCGGTGCAGGCGTTCCGTCGGCGACGAGATAGTCCGGGTGCGGAACCGGCGGTGGAGCGGGCGTTCCGTCAGCGACTAAGTAATCCGGATGGGGTACGGGCGGCGGCGCCGGGGTGCCGTCGGCGACGAGATAATCGGGATGTGGAACCGGCGGTGGTGCCGGCGTACCATCTGCGACGAGCGCAGAGTGACCGCTGGCGTTTACAGCTGAAGTTGCGTTGGCAGTGTTGAGGACCGGGAGTACAATCAACAACGCCAGCGTCAAAAGTAGTGCGGATACAGTTTTCGAGTTCATGGGCGACTCCTCCGCGGCCGAGAGTGCGGGGAGGCGCCAGGAACTGAATTTCAGAGGACGAAACGTTCTGTCTACGGAACGGCTAGGTCGGCGATGGGAACCCTGACGCAGCTACAACAAAATCGAAGGGTGATTCAGGACTTCACGCTGCGAACGCTCGCGGCGATTCCGGGAACGTTCTCGCGGCTGACGTACATGGCTTCGTTGCGGGATTTATCGAGTGGGCGGTATGCGCACGAAGGGCTGCTTGCGGTCTACCAACCGGAGTCGGTGCAGCAAGCGCTCGAACAATGCCACGAGGAGATTTTCGAGCGCTTACTCGAGTCGAGCCTGGAAGAGCAGGAGAGCGATCTGCGGACGCATTTGGAAGGAATGGAGCAGGGGCTGTGCGTTGCGGTGGCGAGCTGGCGGAAACTGGAGGCGTACCGGAACTTGATTCCGGCCGACGCGCCCGACTATCTCAAAGAGCTTTTTTGCTCGAATACGTGCGCGCTGCTGGAGATACTGGCTGCGGAAAACTGCCAGGCTCGTTGAAGCGCGTCACGATGCCGACGACGCGGCCAACGACTTCGGCCTCATCCGGGATCTCCCAAGACTCGGGCAAGCAGCGTGACAGCGTGTGCGGCTGCATGGTCAGGCGTCCTGCGGCTTGGTGGAACCACCCGCAGCGGTAGCCGTCGCGAACCTCAACAAAAAACATTGGCCGGTCATATTCGTTGACCCAGTCGGTCTCTTCGATCCGCCGCATCGTCACATCGACCAGCACGATGCTCCCAGGGCGCAATAACGGCATCATGCGCCGATCGTTCATGCCGATATAGCCGTAGCGATGGCGATCATTCGCGCCGGTGAGCGCGCCCTCGAATCGACCCCATTTTTCGACCATTCGCGACAGGAACTCGGTTCGGTTGGGGTCGAAGGATGGGTCGAAGTGTATGGGAATGCGCAGCGAGGCTGGCGGAGCCATCAGGTGGCTCTGCGGCGTATGGAAAACGGCGCCATCGCCGAAAAATTCGTCGATCGGCACCTCGTACCACCGAAAAATGTCGAGTGGGTTCAGGTGATAAACAACAGCCAGAGTATAGATTTTGTGCACGCTCGGGACGACGCCATGGTTTTCGATGTCGGCAAGGCGGCTGATGTGGAGGATGAATTCCGAGCGGCCGCGCTGTGATGCGAGCTCGAAACTGGACCGTTCCACATCGCGATAGGTTAAACCGAGTTTTTCGCGCACCTGACGGAGACACAGGCCGGGGATCATGTTTTCCTCAGGGGAGGGGAAAATCTGTTAGGAAGGGTACAACATAATTATCACTTTGTTAAAGAATCGGAACAAGCATTTTGAAACCATCCACAAAAGCTTCTCGCACATTAGTAAATAAACGAGAATGCGCGAAGAATCCCTTTTTGGCGGACGTCTGGTGGCGATAGAACTGTGGAAAACGGAATCTGTTATGCTCGGACAATGAGGCTGCGTTTGAGAAAATTTTCTGTTTTTGCGGGATTCGCGGCTGTGATGATGGCTCTTGCGGTTGCCGCGGTGTCGCTCATGGGTGCCCAGCAGCCTGCGAGTTCGCAAAAGCAGGGAGCCGCGGGTGACGCGGCCGTCGGCGGGCACGACGAATGCCGAATTCTCGGCGGCGGCAGACGAAGTCCTGCACCAGATGAGCGAGATCACCGGGCTGAAGCTGCTGACGCCGCTGAAGAAAAGCTTGAGGTCGCGCGAACAGATTCGCGCCTACGTTATCAACGAGATGAAGGAAGACAAGGACGAGGCCGAGCGCTATGCGGGGGAGCGCAGCGCGGAGGCGTTCGGGCTGCTGCCGAAGGGCTTCGACCTCGACAATTTCATGATCGACCTGCTCACCGAGCAGATTGCGGGGCTGTACGACCCCAAGACACATGAGTTTTACGTGGCGGATTGGATTCCGGCGGCGGACCAGAAAATGGTGATGGCGCATGAATTGACCCACGCGCTCCAGGATCAGCATTTCAAAATCGACAATTGGGTGAAGGCGGCTCGTCCGAATGATGATGCGGAGCTGGCGCGCGAGTCGGTGCTGGAAGGCAGCGCGATGGCGGCGATGGTCGACTATTTGCTGGCTGGCACCGGGCGATCGCTTCAGGATTTGCCGGACATCGATCCGTCGATGCTGGTTGGCGACATGGAAAGCACGCCGATGCTGAAAAAGGCGCCGCCGTTTTTGCGGGATGCGCTGATTTTTCCGTATCTCGATGGGCTGAATTTTTCCGCGGCGATTGTTCGGCCGAAAGGTTGGGATGCACTGGCCGGCGTTTTCGCAAAGCCGCCGATCTCGACACAGCAGATTATGCATCCCGCGATGTATTTTTCGTTTCGTATTCCGCCGAAAGCAGATTTGCCCTCTTTGGATAAGGATCTCGGCGCCGATTGGGTTCGATTGGAAGACAATCTGATGGGAGAGTTTGGGTGGAAGGAAGTGTTGAAGCAGTTTGTCGGTGAAGATCGAGCGACACCACTGGCGGCGGCATGGAGCACCGACCGCTACATTTTGTTTGAGCAGAAAAAGACGAAGAAGCTGGTGTTGGTTACCCGGCTCGATTTAATGGATGAGCGCGCGACGTCGGGATTTTTCACATCGTATTCTGAAGCGCTGGAGAAGAAATACGACAAGCGCACGAATGAGAAGAGGGAAGAGGATTTTCTGGCGTTTGAGACGCCGGACGGTGGCGTTTTTTTGAAATGCGTGCAGATGTCTTGTGTAAGCCTCGAAGGCGCTGACCGAGGGCTATTCGATAAGCTGAATAGTGGTTTGCACTGGGATACTGCGGCGCCGTCGAAGACGACCGATCGAACGACGGTGCAATTGCGCAGTGGGTCCGGCGCGGAATCGTCGATGCAGCGAGTTGCCGGTCGAAATTGATTGAAGCTTGAAGCTGAGCGCGAAGGTGGAACTCGGCTAACGCGGAACTGGTTTAGCGCGGGGTTTATGCAGCACGCTGTAGTGCGAGTAGCGTCAAATCGTCCGCCTGCTTTGCTCCCGCCGTGAAAGTCCGAAGGTCTGACAGGCAACTTGAGATCAGCTCAGAGGGTGGCTTTGTCCCGTGCACGTCCGCGATGGCGCGGACGCGGTGCTGACCGTACTCCTCATCGGCGGCGTTGCGGGCTTCGGTGAGGCCGTCGGTGTAGATGAAGAGCGAGTCTCCCGCCTGCACCGAAAAGCTGAAGACCGGAAAATTCGTGCTCGGAAACATGCCGAGCGGAACGCCGGTTGCGCTTTGCGATTTCGTTCCGCTGGCGCACAGATGCAACAGCGGCAAATGGCCGGCGCTGACGATCTCGACCGCTCCGTCGCGCGTGGCGCGCCCGACGACCAGCGTGGCGAACTGACCGGCCATCGTGCTCTCGGCAAAAATGCGATTCGCGATGCCAACCATTTTGTCGAGCGGCAATTCGGCGTCAGCCAAACTGCGAAATGTGGCATGGAGATGGCTCATCAGCATCGATGCGGCGACGCCTTTGCCCGACACGTCACCGAGCAAAAACACGAGGCCGGCTTTCGATTCAAACACATCGCAATAGTCGCCGCTGACGACGCGCGCTGGCGCGTAGTGGTAGCGCATGTGCCAGCCGTTCGGAGCGAAGTCGCGTCGCCGGCAGCAACGTTCGTTGAATCTGCGCCGCGAGCAAGAGATCGCCTTCGAGTGCGCGCCGCTCTTCGTTCGTCAGATGATCGAGACAAAATTGCTCCAGCGGATTCGCTAGCAAACGATCGGCCTCGATCGTGTCGTGACACGTCTCGCAGAGGCCGTACGTTCCGGCGTCCATGCGTTGCAGCGCCGCATCGACCTGGCCCAGCAAGTTCGAGAGCGATGAGTCGGCCGCGGGTGACTGTAGTGCGGTTTCGAGCCGGTCGTGGCGTCGTTCCAGTTCTGAGCGAAGGTAAGTTTGTTGTGCCGTTGCCATAAGAGGTGATCCTGTCGAAGTTTGCGATGTTACAGCCGAGGTTTCCATCCGGTTTCTCGCGTCAAACTGGTTTTCGCTGGTGCCGTTAACGGCCGGCTTTGGCGACGAGTGCCCGTATGCTGATCGACCGGCCCGCCGGGAGCGCAGCCTCTTGCTGCAGCAAGGGAAGGCCAACGGTGCGCTCCCGCTTAGAGTCGATTCGATGTCGCAGCCGGGCCGCTCGATTCAAAAGTTTTTCCTCGATTCGAGCGAGTTTTGGCGTCGCGTAGAGAGACCTCGATGCTGCCCGCAAACGCTTTACTTTTGCTAACGCCAGGCAAATGAACTCGACCGCCCGATCGAGGTTTTTCTCTCTTCGTTCAAAGTACATCGCGAGCTGCTCGCACGCATGAATCGCGTCGCTTACATCGGATTCTTCCGCCGCGGTCGTGGCTTCGGCGGCAAGTTCTTGCCAGAGCGAAACGGCGTGCTCGTGATCGCCGCGCCGCTTCGCATGCTGTGCCAGTTCGCGTCGCGCGCGTGGGCGATGTTCGGCCGGCAAGCCGAGGTCAAGCGCTTGCGAACAAGCGGCGTGCGCGCGATCGCGATCGCCGCGCTTGTGCAGAAATCGCGAAAGACCGAATAGATCGAGGCTCTCGACATCTTCGTCGGCGCGCTCGGCGGCCGTGAGCAGTCCGTCGATGCGAGCGAGAATCGCGGCAAGACCGCGCAAATCCATTTGATTGTGGCGAATGACAGCGGCCAGTGGTTCTGCCGGGCCGCCGCGAATGTAGTCGAAATAATGCTGCGGAATCATCGCCGAATGCACATCGTCAACGCGATCCCATCCGAGTCGCGGCGCATCCAGAACGTGCCGCTCGAGCTCCACCAAACGCACCGAACCGAGGCGCAACTTCCACAGCGCGCGCGATGGGTGCAGCAAATCGAGATGCGCCGCGAGCTTTGGCGTCTTGATCGCGCGCGTCATCGTGAAGCGATTTTCGAGCAGCGGCCAGTCGAACGATTTGCCGTTGAATGTGACGAGGACGGGCCGCTCTGCAAGCCGTTCGGACAATTCATGCAAAATCGAATGCTCTTCGTGAAAATCGCGCATGAAAAGCTGCTCGACTTGCAAGCCACCCGAGTCCCACCAGGCAAGCCCGATCAAGAATGCGTAAGTGCCCGTGCCGCCCGAAAGGCCGGTGGTCTCGGTGTCGAGAAACAGCCATTTCGTCGGATCGGAAAGCGCCGCGAGCGTGCGTTTGGAAAGCTCGACGTCGCGCGAACGGCACAACAAATCGAGAGTGTTGTTCGAGGCTTCGACAAACTCCGGCGTCGAATACCAGTTGCTGACCGAGACGTGCTCGCCGTAGTGATTTGTCGAAATCGCCGCGCCGACAAGCTGCGACAGCGCATCTTCTTGCTCGGGCGCGCGCCGCAGTGCCGCGCTTGCAAGCGACGAGCGACGCAGCTCCGCCACGCGCAGGCTTTAGCGCCGTCAGTCGCGAAAATTTGTCTGCGAGGCTCGCCATCTATGCACACAACCGATCGAGAATCGCCAGCGCCGCCTCTTTCGCACGCGGCGCGAGATCGCCCGCAGGCCCGACGCACGAGGGGCAGCCCTGCTCGCAGCCGCAATCCACAATCAATTCGCGCGTCTTTGGCGACGAGCAACTCATGCGCGCGAAACAGCGGCTCCGAAAATCCGATTCCGCCCGGATACGCGTCGTACAAATATAAATTCGGCTCGAAGAATTCCTTCGCGCTGGCTTTGACGGCGTCTTCCATTCGCATCGACACGATCGATTCGCCAGCATCGTTCGGCGCGGGCGGCTTCTCGCCAATCGCGGTTCCAAGGTCGCGCCCATCGCACATCAGCAGCAACGTCGCGACCGTTTCGAGCGCGTGCAGCAAGCCAAACATCCCGCTTTGCCGTTCGCTGATCGTGTAGGGCAGCGACTCGATCAGCTTGCGTTCTAGCGTGATCCAGTACGCCGTCGTGTGCATCTCGTTCTCGGGCAATTGCAAATCGCCCGCGCCGATATTTTCGTTGGTGAAAAATTTCAGCTTCTTGAATCCGACGACCTGCGAGCGCACCAACACGTCGCCGTGCGATCGCAGCGCGGCAACGCTCGGGTTCCTTTCGCTCGCCCGCGCTTCCTGCGCAACTTCGAGCACCTTCACCTGCGTATAGCGAATCGCATCGGTGTAGTAATCGACATCGACCTGCTTCACGTACGCCTTGCGCTCTTTAAAGTCGAGATGCTCGACGTGATATTGCTGCGCCCCGTGCAGATAGATCGCCTTTTCGTGCACGGTCGTCAGCGCGCTCGAAAAATCCACTTCGCCGATCACCTCCGGCTGCCCCGTGACATCGATGATGATGAAGTTGTCGCTCGTCACCGACCGCAGGCTCACCGTATCGGCCGGATACGCCTCCTGCGTCCAGTGATAGTGATCGCCGGCGTGATGCAAAAATCCCGCTTCGGCCATGCGCGCGCACAAATCCGGCACATCGACATCGCCAAAAGATTCATCCGGCGCGATCGGCAACTCAAACGCCGCGCACTTCAGGTGATTCACCAAAATTTCCAGATTGTCGGGCTGAATGAACGCATGCTCCGGCGTGTTCCCGAAAAAATAATCCGGATTCCGCACAATGTATTGGTCCAGCGGCGCGGACGAAGCCACCATCACCGCGCACGAGCTTCCGCTGCGCCGACCCGCGCGGCCAGCGCGCTGCCAGGTCCCAGCGATCGTTCCCGGATACCCCGCCATCACCACGGTATCGAGCGATCCAATGTCGATTCCCAATTCCAGCGCGCTGGTCGAAACGACGCCGCGAATTCGCCCATCGCGCAGCCCGCGCTCGATCTCGCGCCGTTCGCCCGGCAAATAGCCGCTGCGATAGCCGCGAATCGTCTCCGGCTTGCCCGGCTGCTGCGGATTCGCCTTCTGCAAATACGTCAGCAGCAGCTCCGTGTGCAGCCGCGAGTTCGCAAACACCATCGTCTGCAAATTGTGTTTCAGAAATTCCTGCGCCACGCGCGACGACTCATTCAAATAGCTGCGCCGAATTCCCAGCGCGCGGTTCACCACCGGCGGGTTGTAAAACACAAACGTCTTCTCCGCCGCCGGCGCGCCGTTCGCGCTCAGCACTTCGACATCTTTTTCGATCAATCGCGACGCCAGATCGCCCGGATTCGCAATCGTCGCCGAGCAGCACACGAATTGCGGCTCGCGCCCATAAAATCGCGCGATGCGCCGCAGCCGGCGCAGCACGTTGCACAAATGACTGCCAAACACGCCGCGATACGTGTGCAGCTCATCGATCACGATGTAGCGCAAATTCTCAAACAGCCGCGTCCACCTCGCGTGGTGCGGCAAAATCCCGGTGTGCAGCATGTCGGGATTCGTCAGAACGAGATGTCCCTTTTCGCGAATCGCTTTGCGCGCGTCGCTCGGCGTGTCGCCGTCATACGTGAAAACACCAAATCGATTTTCGAGGCCGCTCATTCAGATCGTGCAGTTCGGTGAGCTGATCCTGCGCGAGCGCTTTCGTCGGAAAAAGATAAATCGCGCGCGTGTCGGTATTTTCGAGGATCGCGTTCAGCACCGGCAGGTTGTAGCAGAGCGTTTTGCCCGAAGCGGTCGGCGTCACGATGACGACGTTTTTGCCGTCGTGTACGGCCTCGGCCGCCGCAGCCTGATGCGAGTACGGCTGGCGAACGCCTTTCGCTTTATATGCCGCGACGAGATCGGTATGAATCCAGGAAGGGAATTCGCGCAAACTCCGCCTCGCGCGCGGGAAAGCGCCGGACCGCCGTGATGATCTCCCCGGTAGGGTCGCGCTCAATAAAGCCATTCACGACGCCAAAAGCGCGCGTCGATCGGCGTCGGCAGCGTTTCCGGTGCGCGAGAAACGGCAAATAGGCTCGGCGGCATGCGGCTCCTTTCACGGACGCCCGATCAAGAGGCGATTCGCTTTTTATTCGCTAAAGCTAGCACGCGGTCGCGGGAGCCGCAACGATGAATTTCGCTATATGTTCGATGGCGAAGACAAAGCGTAAACGGCGAGGTTGCGCCTGGTGGAGGACGGGAATTGCAGAATCGTGTCGGCACGGCACGCCGTGCCTGCGCAATCGTTCAGTGTCGCAGCCGCAAAACCATTACCGTACCAACCAAAAATAAAACCGCCGACGTGCCAAACGCCGCCTGCACCGAAAACGCGCTCCACAAAAATCCGACGAGCACGCTCGACAAAAAATCTCCGCCCGCATTCACCGCCGCCAGCGTCCCAAACGCCATCCCATGCTGATCCTTCGCCACCAATTCCGCCGCGACCGAATCTTCCAGCGCTTCCTCGGTCCCAACGTAAAGTCCAGCAAGCGCAGCGATCACGGCGAGCAACACGAGCGATTGCGTATTCGTGCACAAAAGCATCGCCGTCACCAACGCAAGCCCATATCCCGCCGCCAAAACATATTTCCGCTCGCGCACATGATCGCTGATCCATCCGCTCACATACGCCGAGCCTGCATAAAACACGTTGTGCAACGTATACAGCCCAACCGCGATGCTCGCCGCGCGAGCCGCTCCGTGCACCGGCGCCAGCGCGCGCGACGCATACAGAATCAACATCGTGTGCGAAAAATCTCCCGCGCCGAATACTCCGACCGCCACTAAAAATCGCCGAAAGGGAACTGGCAGCGATTTCAATCCGACAATGAATGATCGCTCGCGGCCGCGCCTCCACCGGCCGCTCGCGCACGAACAGCCAAAACACGACGACCGCCGTCAGTCCCGGCACGAGCGTCCACAAAAAAACTTGCCGGTACGATTGTCGCGTCTGCTCCAGCAGCCACAACGCCGTCAGCGGGCCGGCAATCGCGCCACACGTGTCCATCAACCGCTCAAATCCAAACGCGCGTCCGTACGCGCCTGGCGGAACGTCGGCTGCGAGCAGCGCTTTCTTCGCCGGCGATCGCACGCCGCGCCCAAACCACGCGAGCGTTCGCCCCAGCATCACTTCAAAAGCTGCCGTCGCGAGTCCAAATGATGCCGTCGCAAACGCCGTCACCGCGTATCCGAACACCGCCAGCGGCTTTCGCGTTTTCAATCGATCGGTAAAATGTCCAGCCGCGAGCTTCGTGAAACTCGACAAGCCGTCGGCGACACCTTCGATCACGCCAAGCCACGCCGGCCCTGCGCCAATCAGTGCCAAAAATGCGGGCAGCACCGCGGTCGCGGTCTCATGACTCCAGTCGCTGAACAGACTCGTGAGCCCGACGCCGAGCACGGTGCGATTGAGCCACGAAGATTTAGTGTTTGTTTCAGCCATGATGGGTACGAGTCATTCTCGCCGGATTTAGATAAACTTCCGATGAACGCGGTCGGATCGCACTGTTTCGTTTGGCGTTCGACGCGTCACGAATTCAAATGCGAATCGCGATTGTATCGGACATCCATGGAAACCGTCGCGCGTTCGACGCGGTGCTCGCCGATCTGCGCGAAGTCGCGCCCGATCTCATCGTGCACGGTGGCGATCTCTCTTCCGGCGGCGCGCAGCCCGCCGAAATCATCGACCAGATTCAATCGCTCGGCTGGCCCGGAGTCTGCGGCAACACCGACGAAATGCTGTGGGCGCCGAATCGCCTCACCGAATTCGCCGCGACCCTTCCGCAGCTCGCCGCCGTCTTTCGGCGAGTGCACGACACGATTCCGTGGACTGTCGCAAAACTCGGCGAAGAGCGCGTGCGATGGCTCGAAAAACTCCCGGCTCGATTCGTCCACGAAGCTCTGACGCTCGTTCACGCAAGCCCGCACGATTGCTGGCGCGCGCCAGCGTCCAATGCGACTGAGGAAGAATTCCGCAAGGTTTATATACCTCTAAAAGCGAAGACCGTCGTCTATGCCCACATCCACATACCGTTCATTCGCCGCTTTGGTAGCGCCGGCACCCCTGCCGGCGATTTTTCTTCCAATTCCGACGCATGGACAATCGCCAACACCGGAAGCGTCAGCCAATCCTATGATGGCGACACGCGCGCTTCGTACTTGGTGATCGACGGCGACAGACTCACAACACGTCGGGTGGAGTACGACGTGCAGGCGGAAGCCGATGACTTACTGAAGTCCAGCGTGCCGCACGCCGAGTGGATGGCGAGAATTCTGCTCGCCGGAAAATACGTTGCACCCGAATAATTTCGGAACACGACTCCTAGAATCGATTCGCCAGTCGAATCCCGGCCACCGATAGCAACAGCCCGATGACCACGCTGGCCGCAACGTAGCCGGTCGCTGGCAACCAACGGCCTTCTTCGAACATTTTCGCCGTCTCCCAGCCGAAGCTCGAAAACGTCGTGAATCCACCAAAAAATCCCACGGTGATCGCCATGCGCCAATCGGGCGAAATCATCATCCGATTCAGCGTGATCTGTCCGAGCAGGCCCAGTCCGAAACATCCCGCAAGATTGATCAGCAGCGTGCCCCAGGGAAACGTGCTGCCTGGTTGGACCTGCACCAATACCTGGATGCCGTATCGCAACAGAGTCCCGACGGCTCCAAAAATCGCAATCAGTGTTAATCGCAATGTTTCTCCCATCCCGCTTTTAGTAGCGGCGAGTTCATCTCGCCAATGCGCTCACAGGTTCGCCCCAAACAAAAAAACTCCTGGAGCCATTTGGCTGCCAGGAGTCATTAGTCCTCGAATTCTCAGGACGGTTAGGGCGAACTCCATCGCCTCAGTTTGTCGACGCGACTAGTCTACCGTCCGCATTTCTGGCCGACAACAGAGATTCACCGGGGTTTGTCGCATTTGTGTAGGGGCGCAGCACTGCTGCGCCCCAGCCCGCAACATCTACACTTTCACCTCGATCTGGTTTTAGAAATGAAACTGATACCTCACCTGCACAAACATCTCGCGCGGATTGAGATAATGCGTACCGCCGAACGTAAAGCTGTTGTCCAGCAACACGCGGCGGTTCGCGACGTTGATTCCGTTCAGGCTCACTGAAAATCGCTCGCCGAACGATTTGCTCAACGTCATGTCAAACGTCGTGTGTCCCGGCAGATGCTCGTTCGGATCCGGCGGCGAATTTCCGTTCGTAAATCCCGATGCGTAATAAACGTCGGTCGAGACAAACGATCGCCACGGCAGCGTCCACTGCCCGCCGACGTGCAACGTGTTCCGCTGATCGTGATCGAGCAGCCCAAATCCATCGCCAAACGAAAAATCGGTCAGGCCGCCGTTGATGTCGCCGAATCCAAGCGCGAGCTGATTCGAGTACGTCAGATAGATCTGCCCGCGATTGTGGATGCGCGGCGAACGCAGCGTCAGCTCCCAACCGTTGATGCGCGCGCCCTGAATCGTGATCGGAAAGAACACGTCGGAGTTGTTGAGATTGTTGTGGTCGAAGAAATTCTTCGCCCGCGTCTGAAAAGTGTCCGCGTCGATCGTCCACCCGAATAGTGGGATCGTAACGCCGAACTGGTGTTCTTCATCCCGCTCGCCATGCAGCGGAATGAAGCCCAGATTTTGCAGCGTCACAAAATCGATCAGCGGCCCGGTCACCGTATCCAGTGGCGGCGCTTGATAGAAATGTCCGTAGAATCCGCGGAATACCCAGTTCAGCTTGGGTATTCGAATCGGAAGCGCCGACGCGCGGATCGGTCGCGTTTTCGACCACGCCGCCCGAAAAATGCGTCTGCCGCAGCCCCGCGTTCAACGTCAGCCACGATGCAACGCGAAACTGGTCTTCGGCATACACGCTGACGAGGCTCCCGTCGGGACTTGTCTTCACCGGCGGATTCAGGCTCGGCGCGCTTCCGTCGTTGAAGATCAATCCGAAGGTTTGCGAGTCCTGCTGTGCGAATCCATAAAATCCGCCGCGCAGGTTGTTGCGACCTTTCACCCAAGCGATCGTCGCCTGCCCGCCTTCATAGTTCGACGAGCGATCTTGCTGTCGTCGAACTCGGAATATCGAGCGGACTGCTCTGATAGTTCGCGCTGTTGTGATGGAAAAACGGCGACACGGTCAGCAGCAATCCCGGATTCAGCGTGCGCACCCACGAAAACGTCACGAACGAATCGTTTTCGACGTTCGCATCTTTCAGAAACGTGCCCGCTGTCTCGGGATCGTTGGGATCGAACGGCACCTGATAAAAATCGCGCCGCACCTGAGCGACCACGCGCAGTTGATCGTTGGCATCGAGGTTGTACATCAGCGATGTAAATCCGCCGAATCCGTTCGCCGCGTCGTGAACCACCGCCGAAGTCGGCGTCTGCAACCCGAGATTCGTCCGGTTGCCGTTCACGCTGGCGTAGTAGGCGAACTTGTTCGTGTGCCCGCCGAAGTTGAGCTGATCGTCGGTCTGATAAAAATTACCGGCGCTCAGAACCAGCTCTGCGTCATTGTTCATCTCGAAGCCCGTCCGCGGCGCCACGTTGAAAACGCCGTACGTGCGGTCGCCATAGTCGGCGGCATAGCTGCCGCGCTGCGCTTCGAGCATGTCGATGTCTTTCGGATCGATCTGCGGCCCGAGATTGCTCGCGATGTTTGTATTGGGAATCGGCACGCCATCGATGAGCCAGCTCACCTGATGGCCGCCGCGAATGTGCAGTTGATCGTGCGTCACGTACGCGCCGGGCGTGAAGTCGGTGATCATCGCCAGGCTGTTCGTGCGCGAAGCTCCTGGCGTTTGCAGAATTTGCCTGGCGATCGATCACGGTCGTTGGTGTGATTGTTTCGGTTTGCGCCGGCGCCGCATCCGCCGACACTTCCACGGACTGGGCCTGCGCCGCCGCAACCTTCAACTCAAGATGCAAAATCGGCGCCGTCCCCGAAAGCACCGTGATGTTTTGCTCGCCGGCTTCAAATCCGGTCTGCTCCACCTTCACGGAATATTCGCCGAGCGGCACCGCGTCGAAGTGAAATTCTCCCTCGCCATCGGTTTGCACCGTTTGCGTGTACGCCGACTTGCGAGCCTGCAAAGTAACTTGCGCATTGGTCACCGGACGATGCTGCGGATCGTGAACGATTCCGCGCACCGTTCCGAAAATCGTGCCCAGCGCACTTCCTCCTAAAAACAAGAAAAGCAGCCAACAACGGTAAGACGCGTCGCATGAAATCTTTTTCTCCTCAAATGGGTAAGCGCGATCGTTTCCAAACGTCGCGGAAAGGGAACTGAGCGATTAAAGACGTACAGAAAATTGAGCGGGAATGAGCGGTCTTACAGAACGTTGCTGAGGAATCGAGGAGGAGGAGAAGCAGGTTCAATCGAACGAGGAATCTCAATCGCGCGCGCAGTTTCGGCGGCGCGCGTCACATGCATCGAAAGCGGCACGAAAAATACAGGCGGCATCACGAACGTCACCGAACCGACCGCAGGCGTTTCGTGAGTCTGGCAGCAATCCATCGAGCAGTCGCTCATCCCGGTCACGTTCGCAGCCATGTTGTGGCCGCAGTCTTCATGCCCGAGTGTCGTGAGTCGCAGCCGAACCGGCGAAGTCGACGCTGCGTTGTTCTTGTGATGATGCTTCGGAATATTGCAGAAGCCGCTCGTGCAGCAAGCCATCGCCGAAGGCGAAAACGCAGCCGCGGCCAGCGGCGCATACAACGACCGCAATCGCCAGCAAACACGCCAGCGCGCCCAGTCAGTCTTTGTCGATTGTGGTTCCTGCTATTCAAGATCGACCTGAAACACGCACCCCTCCATGATAATCCAGTCGAACCCGTTCGCCGCGCCGAAACTTGTCGCCGCGTTTGTAACTTTGCCGATAGCACCGCACCCCGCCTTTCTTGACTTGGCGTCACTCGCACCGCAGACTTCTTATATGGCCCACACTTACATGGTTTTCGAGTTCCCGAACGAAGAAAAAGCGCAGCAAGCCCGCCACAAACTCGAAGGATGGAAGCAAGCCTTCCGCCTGGACAAAAAAGCTCCAGGTGAAATTCGATCGCGGCGACGAAGCGTCACGCGGAGACCGAAGCCTCGACAGAACCCGAGCCGGAGCACGAAGAAAAGAAGGCCGCGAAGGCCAAATCGCCCTCGAAAGGCGCCAAGTCCGCAAAATCAAAAAAGTCCGAAAAATCCGACGACGAGGCCGCCGATTCCGGCCCCGTAAAGCTCTTCGTCCGCCTCTATTTCTCAGGCCACGAGAAAATAACGGAGAAGCAATGGTTCGACCGCATCCCCGCCGACGAACTCTTCAAAGTGGCGCATCCTCACGTAATCCACGAAAAAGACGCCGCTTTCGGCGACACGGTGAAGCAATTCGACACCCTCGAATAAGCGCCGGAGCCAAGGGTAGCGACGGCTGCCGATCATGCGAAGATACAACGCACGCAAACTGCCCATTAGAACAGGCCAATTTAGCCCAAAGCATTAATCCACAGGCAGGCACCAATCCGTCCCGCTCACGCCACCCGAACCCCGATTTTCGGTATAATTGAGTTTCCGCGGCGACACCGATCCCACTTCCAGACGAGGGCAAACAACCCAATGGCAGTGCAAACTCGCGTCAAAGTGGCCAAGCTCGACACCAAGCTCGACACTGGCAAATATCACGGCCTCAACCGTGACGCGCTCGTCCGTCTTTACCGGACGATGTTTCTCTCTCGCCGCCTCGACGACCGCGAAATCCAGCTCAAGCGCCAGAACAAGATCTACTTCCAAATCTCCAGCGCCGGCCACGAAGCCGTCACGGCCGCAATGGGGTTGCTTCTTCGTCCCGGCTCCGACTGGGTTTTTCCGTACTACCGCGACCGCGCACTTTGCCTGATGCTCGGCGTCACGCCGCTCGAAATGCTGCTGCAGGCCGTCGGCGCCGCAGCCGATCCCGCTTCCGGCGGCCGCCAGATGCCCTCGCACTGGGGCCACGCCAAGTGGAACATCGTCAGCCGCTCGTCCTGCACCGGCACGCAATTCGTGCAATCGGTCGGCGCCGCCGAAGCGACGCTCTACTACGAGCATCGCCAGAAAGCGCTCGCGCAAGCCAAGAAAGCTCCGCTCGGCGAACACGTCAATCACGCGAGCGACGAAATCGTCTACGTCTCCGCCGGCGACGGCGCGACCAGCGAAGGCGAATTCTGGGAATCGCTCAACGCCGCCTGCGCGAAAAAACTTCCGCTGCTCTACGTGATCGAAGACAACGGCTACGCCATCAGCGTCCCCGTCGAAGTTCAGACCGCCGGCGGCAGCATCTCGCGCCTCGTGCGCAGCTTCCCCGGCTTGCACGTCGCCGAATGCGACGGCACCGATCCGCTCGAAAGCTACGCCGTCGGCAAGGAAGCCGTCGAACATTGCCGCGCTCGCCGCGGACCCGCGCTGATTCACGCGCACGTCACGCGCCCCTACTCGCATTCGCTCTCCGACGACGAAAAGCTCTACAAGACTCCCGAAGAGCGCGAAAAAGAAGCGCATCGCGACGCGCTGTCGAAATTTTCGCTATTCCTCGTCCGCGAAGGCCTCCTCGACCAAAAGGGAATCGAGCATCTCGAAGCCGAAGTCGATCGCGAAGTCCGCGACGCCGCCGACGAAGCGCTCGCCGCCGAACAGCCGACGCCCGACTCCATCCTCGTCAACGTCTACTCGCCCGACATCGATCCCACTTCGCGCGCGTTTGAATCGCAGCCGCAACTTCACGGCGCGCCAAAAACAATGGTCGAAATGGTCGCCGCCACGCTCTCCGACGAAATGGGCCGCGACGAACGCATCACCGTCTTCGGCGAAGACGTCGCCGACGCCAGCCGCGAAGAAAATCTCAAAGAGCTAAAAGGGAAGGGCGGCGTCTTCAAAGCCACCGCCGGCTTGCAGCGCAAATACGGCGCCGACCGCGTTTTTAATACGCCGCTGGCCGAAGCCGCCATCGTTGGCCGCGCGATCGGCATGGCCGTCCGCGGATTAAAACCCGTCGCCGAAATTCAATTCTTCGACTACATCTGGCCCGCGATGATGCAGCTGCGCGACGAACTCTGCGTCACGCGCTGGCGCTCCAACGGCAACTTCAAAGCTCCCGCAGTGATTCGCGTCGCGATCGGCGGCTATCTCACCGGCGGCGGCGTTTATCACAGCCAGAGCGGCGAATCGATCTTCACGCATTGCCCGGGCTTGCGCGTCGTCATGCCGTCCACCGCGCTCGATGTCGCCGGCCTGCTGCGCACCGCGATCCGCTGCGACGACCCGGTGATGTTCCTCGAGCACAAACATCTGTATCGCCAGCCGTACAACCGCTCCGAATATCCCGGCCCCGACTACACCGTTCCGTTCGGCAAAGCGCGCCTCGTCAAAGAGGGCACCGACGTCAGCATCGTCACCTACGGCGCCATCGTTCACCGCGCGGAAGTCGCCGCCGCGCAGCTCCAGCGCGAAGGCATCTCCGTCGAGATCATCGATCTCCGCTCGCTCTCTCCCTACGACTGGGAAGCGATCGCCGCGACCGTGTGCAAAAATCACCGCGTCATCGTCGCCTATGAAGACATGCGCAGCTTCGGCTACGGCGCCGAAATCGCCGCCCGCATCGGCGAAGAGCTTTTCGACGAGCTCGACGCCCCGGTAAAGCGCGTCGCCGCCATGGACACGTTCTGCGCCTACCAGCCCAAGCTCGAAGACGTCATCCTGCCGCAGACCGAAACCATCGTCGACCGCCGTCAAAGACATCCTCGACTACTGATCGGTTGCCGATGTTGCAGCAGTGCGAGCGCCAGCGGTAATCGACGCGATCGAACGTGCAGTGCGCTGACGCTGAGATCCTTCGCTCCGCTCAGGATGACACCCTTCTTGTGTGTCGGTTAGTAGTTGTGGCCGGTCGCGGTCATGTGATGCACGGTCGCCTAGGCGTCGTCAGCCGTGCGATCACCAGTTCAACATTCGGCGAGCGACTCGTTGCGATTCCGTTCGATCTCGCCAAGAACCTAGAGCTTGTCATCCTGAGCCGCCGGAGGGCGCCGAAGGATCTCAGCCGTAACCCTGCATAAAAATTGCCCGTCGCCCCCCAACCAAACATCCCAATGACTTACGCCGCCGTCCGCGCGGCCCTCCGGAAACTTTTTCGCCCCCTTCCTCGTATCTAATGGTAGAACTAGCTTGTTCTCGCTCTGTGGAGGTGCCACCATGATTTGCGTCAATTGTCAGCGGCGCATCACCGACGGCTCCAACTTCTGCTACAACTGCGGCGCCAAGCAGCCGCCCACGCAACACGCCTTCGGCGCCGACTACGAAGCCGGCGGCAAAAAGCGCCTCGTCCGCAGCAGCACCGACAAGAAGATCGGCGGCGTCTGCGCCGGCCTGGCCGATTATTTCGATGTGGATGTCACCATCGTGCGCGTCTGCTGGTTGCTCGCGTTTCTGCTCGGCGGCACCGGCCTGCTCGCCTACGTCATCCTCTGGATCGCGCTGCCGCTGGCCCCAACCGGCGTGACGCTACGCGCAGCCACCGGTTGCCCCAGTCACATCGCAACCCGTTCCGCGCTAATCGCGGCTCTCATCGTCTCGAATGAATTTGTAGGGGCGGGGCTTGCTCCGCCCGATCGTCGCGTCTTGCCTCGATCTTAACCGTCGCCGTATGTACGGGCGCAGCACTGCTGCGCCCCAGCTCGGCCAGATCGCTCGCCTCAAAGAAAAAACGCCGGCAAGATGCTCCGAATCAGGGCTACCGACACCGTCTTCGCGTGCGCATCCATTCGCGCCACTCAATCGTCGTAATCCCGATCCCGCTTATGCCCCTTGTACTTGATCTTCGGCGTCTTATAACTCCCACCGCCTCCACCTTCCGTCCGCCACCACCGCCTCCTCCACCCTCAAACACAAAATGATCCACCGAAATCAATCCCGCCCCCACGCTCGCCAACACAAAGCACGCCGTCGCCAGCGCCAGCGGAAACTCATAATCCCGCACCGCATAAATCCCATGCACGCTGTGCACTTTCCAGATCGCCACGCTCATCTCCAGCGCCAGCAACAACGCCGCAGGCCGTGCCAGTAACCCGATCAGCAACAATCCGCCGCCAAAAGTCTCAATCACTCCCGCCAGCAGCGCGAAATATCCCGGCATCCCGTGCTCGACGAACATCCTCTGCAAATCCCCGTGCGTGTGCGTCAGCTTCGGATACCCATGAAAAATAAAAATAATCGCCAGCGCCACGCGCAGCGCCAGCAACGCCACCGGCTGCAATCGATCGAAATATTTCACCGAACGTTCTCCACTTTTTCATCGTTCTGCACCTCGTTCTGCGCCTCGCACCAAACTCTAGCAGCTTCCCGAATTTCTCAGTTCCGTTTTCTTCAAGGAGTTCCGATTTTCTTCGCAAATGTTCAGATGCACGTCGATCGCAAGAAATTACCGCACAGCGCTCGCCGGCCCCGGCTTGCCCTGCCTCCGAATCAGTTACAATTGTTCCGACCAAAGAATCACTCGGTTCCACCGACCCGACAGCGCCGCCGTGGTGGTTGGCGCAAAGCGAAATCCCGCAGCATCTGGAGCAACTTAGCTCGTGGAATGTCCCCACAACAGGCAAGAAGTCTTCGCCCGCGCCGTAAACGCGAAACCTCTGAACAGTATTCCCGGTAGCGCGGCATGAAGCGCAAGCTCCTCATCGCCATTCCGTTGCTCCTCGTTGTCGCCATCGTCGCGTGGCTTCTGCGTCCCAAGCACGAAACCATCGGCGACGGCTACATCAGCGAGCGCAGCGTCACGCTCTGGAGCAGCGTCGCGCAAGTCCGCGAGCCGGTCGACAGCTCGCATTACGGCGATCACGTCGAAATCCTCGCGCGCCGCAACGACAACGTAAAAATTCGCACCGCCGGCGGCGAAGTCGGCTGGATCGACGGCCGCATCCTGCTCGAACCCGCGCTCTGGACGCGCAGCACCAAACTCTTGCAACAAGCGCAGGCGATCCCCGCGCAGGCGCACGGCCGCACCAAGGTGCAAACCAATCTCCGCGTGCAGCCGGGCCGCACCGAGCCGCGCCTCTATCAATTCGGCCGCGGCGTTCCCGTCGAAGTCGTCGGCCGCTCCGTCGCCGACTGGGTGCAGACCACCGACGAAAAAGACACCGGCGCCGATGCGCCAACCAAAAAAGAAGATTGGTATCTGGTCCGCGCCGTAGCGACGCGCCCGCCGGGAGAAACCGCGGCGCGCACCGCCGAAACCAACACGACCACGCGGCCCGGCGACCAAAGCATTCCCATCGCAGGCTGGGTCATCGCGCGCTTCGTCGAACTCGATCTGCCCGATCCCGTGCGCGAAGGCATCAACTCCGCCAACGTCCGCGCGGTCGCCTGGTTTGAGCTCAATCGCGTGCCCGACCCGTGCGGCGAAAAGCCGCAATATCTCGTCGCTGGAACAAAAGGCCCCGACGGCCAGGCCTGCGATTTCACCACGCTGCGCGCTTACACCTGGGACGCGAAGAAAAGCCGCTACGAAACCGCATTCATCGAGAACAATTTGTGCGGCGCGCTGCCCGATACTCGTCGCGAAAGATGCCAAGGGCGAGCCTGAGTTCAAATTCCACACGCTCGACGGCGACAAGGGCGAGCGCACGTATCGCCTGATCCAAACCGTCATCCGCCGCATCCGCGAACCCGGCGAAGCCCCGCAAAAATCCAAAACCGCCGCCAAGCCGTCAAAGAGGAAAATCTCACTGAGTGTCCATCAGCGACGTCAGTAGGGGCACGGCACGCCGTCCCGCTTGCCCAGATCAAAGCTCTCGACATGGTTTCTCTTCGTCAACTGTGATGCATAGATTTCAGAACCGCAAGCTCTGGTCGGAGAATGCGTATGACGCTGCACATCAGCGAAGACGAAGTCCGCAGCCTGCTCACGATGCCGATGGCCGTCGACGCCGTCGAGGACATCTCGCGCAAACAGGCCAACGGGGAAGTGGTCGTCCATCCGCGCCGCCGCTTTGAATTCAACAAAGGCAATTTCTTCCACTACATGGCTGCTGCCGATTACACCGACGGCTTCATCGCCATGAAGCAGTACACCTTCGTGCGCGGCAAGCTGCAATTTATCGTTCCGCTTTACGAAATGGAGAGCGGAGAATTTGCTGGCGCTGATCGAAGCCGATTACATGGGCCGGCTGCGCACCGGCGCGGCGAGCGGCGTCGCAACGAAATACATGGCGGCGCGCGATGCGAAATCCGCCGCGATCATCGGCACGGGCGGGCAAGCGAAAACACAGCTCGAAGCTATCGCCGCTGTGAAGCAGCTCGAAATCGTTCACGCCTATGGCCGCGACCCGAAACGCCGCGAAGCTTTTTGCCAAGAGATGTCGAAGCGCATCGGCGTTCCGGTGCACGCCGCATCGTCAGTAAGCGAAGCCGTGAAGGCGGCGCACATCGTATGCACCGCGACGACGGCGATGAATCCGGTCGTGAAAGGCGCCGATTTAGAAACCGGCGTGCACATCAACGCGATCGGCGCGAATCACGCGCACAAGCGCGAACTCGATGACGAAGCCGTGGCCAGCGCCGACGTCATCGTCGTCGATTCCGTCGAGCAGTCGCGCCAGGAAGCCGGCGACCTCATCATCGCTTTTCACGGTGACGAATCCTGCTGGACTGGCGTGAAGCGCCTCTCCGACATCGTCGCCGGCAAAGTGACCGGCCGCACCAGCGACACCGAAGCGACGCTCTTCAAATCCAACGGCATCGCCTCGTGGGATTTGGCCGTCGCGATGAAAGTCTACAAAGCCGCCCGCGAAAAACACATCGGCCGCCAACTTCCGCTTTTCGCCGACCACCAGTCGAAAATTGCCACCGACTACTAGCCTTGCAGCTGAATTAGAACAGCCCGGCAAAATACAGGACGTTCGAGTATCCAACGATCAAGACGCAGCAGTAAGGAAGTCGCGAGAGAGTGTAGGTAGCGATCCGCAGGCGGTATCGCTTATGGGGCGCATTTGATTTCGACGCGGATCTCTCCGCGCTCGTCAGGATTCTGCGGTAGGGCTATCGTCTCGATTGCATGCATCGATTCGGGCTTCATCCAATGGACGACCCAGTGGCCCGGATGTGTTGGCGATGGCTGGCTCGGCTGATCGACGACGGTGCCGTCGCCGCGGTGATAGCGAACGTGAGGCGATGGGCCGCCGGTATCCCAGTCGAGAAAAAAGCTGGGCCAGCGATGATGATGCATCGGCTCGGTTTTACCTGGCGGAGGCATCGTGACTTCGAGCACGCGCACGAATGCGTTTTCAAAAATCACGCGATGGCTTTTCGGCGCGGCTTGCACGGCGTCGTAGCCGTCTGGGAATCCGGATTTGTCCTGGGCGTAAAGATAAAAATGGCCGGCGAAAATCACGAGTGCGATCGTGATTACGCCGGCCAGAATTGCTGAAATACGGGGGATCGGTTTCGGGGCTTTCATGGCGCGAAGTATAGTCGAGCTTGCCTGGTGTGGGCGATATCGAAGCGATTCGAGATCGATCGGAGCTTAGTTTGCGAGCAAGGTTTTGATCGCGGCCTGCAAGGCAGCGAGCTGTTCGTCGGTCATTGCGCCATGCGTTTGCCAGACAACGCGTCCCGCCGGCTCTGCCAGCAGGATGTACGGCTCGTTAGGCGCCGAAAACTTCGCTACGTTTTTCCATTGATCCTCGTTCTCCTGGAGGAGCACAAATCGTGAGTGCTCGTTGGCCGGGATTTCTTTCTTCATGCCGTGCAGAATCATTTTCAATACGAACGATGGAACACCCTGAAAGTCCGCGGCCTGGTAGTACAAGATGCGCGAATTATTCAGATACAGAGGCGAGAGACGCTTGTCCCATGCCTGGCATGGAGTGCCGCTCTGGTGAGAGGAGCCAACAAGGAATAACAAGGGCTTGCCGCTGGCTGCATCAGGAAAACTCACGGATGAGCCGTCGATAGTTTTCGCGTGGGTGGCGGGGATCTGCTGAGCTCGGGTCAGCGGGACCAAAATACAAAGAGCCGCAATCAGGAATAAGCATCGGAGTCCCGCGCACACTGCAACACCCGCTGGAACAGAATGCGGTTGGGCGGAAAATCTGTTCATTTGGCGACAGCTCCGATTCCTACGATCCGTTGAGCCGATCGGTCAAGCGATACGCGCTATCTTACTCTGGTCAACTCGACGCGGCGGCCTGCCGTTACGAACTTTACGTCTTCGGCGAGACCGAATGCTTGGAACAGGGCGTCTTGGGTTTCTCGCAGAGATCGTTGATGGCATCGACGCCGATGTCTTGCGGGCTGACGCGATAGTGAGCCTTGCGCTTGAACGGCCGGAGTTTCGATGATGCGAAGAACGGCGTCGGCGACTTCCTGCGCATTGCCGGCGTTCTTAGCCAAGCCCTTCGTTGATCTTTGGCAGAATTTGATTCGCGGCTCCATACGTCTCCGCTCGCGACTTTGTCCTCGCCCACTTGGATGTTGCCGAAGATCGCCGTCTGATACGCGCCGGGCTGGAGAGCTGATCGACTGAATGCCTTGTCCGGCGAGTTCGTAGTTGTACGCTTCGGAAAACGCTTCGAGCGCGAATTTGCTGGCGCAGTAAAAGCCAAATGTCGGGAACACAAGCCGCCCGGCGCCGCTGCTGATATGCAGCAATAGGCCGCTCTTCTGTTTGCGCATGTAGGGAAGCGCGGCGCGGTTGACACGCACGCAGCCAAAGAAATTGGTATCGAACTGGCTTTGTGCTTGTTCGACGGTGATCGTCTCCGTCAGGCCGACGACGGGGAAACCCGCGTTGTTGATGACGACGTCGATGCGGCCTGCCTTGTCGATCACGGCTTTTAGCGCTTTGTCGACGGAGTCGTCTTTGGTCACATCGAGCTCGAGGATGTGAATCGGGAGCGATTCTTTCTTCGCGAGTGCTTCGATCTCCGCGGCTGAATTCTTGGCGTTTTTGCCTTTGGGATCGCGCATCGTTGCGAAAACGGTGTATCCCTTGCGCGCCAGCGTTTCTGTGAAAAGCCGGCCGAATCCTGTGCTTGCCCCGGTGACCAGAACGACTTGATTGTTCGGCATGAAAAGCCTCCTCTGTGTCTCGAAATCTGATACCTGCAATGGATGAAAGGGAATTGGGAACGGTTACTTCGATTGGATGGGAATTACGAGCGGGCCGATTACTTCGATTTGTGAATCTTGTGTTTCAGCTTTCATGCAGCCGAGAGCGAACGTCATTCGGCAGTTCGACCGGTTTGTCGTTGCAGAAAATCTCGACAGTCAGTTTCGTTTGCCGCACGATGATCGCGCAGCCTTCGCACTCTTGCAGATGCTCTTCCAACTCGATGCGGACGCGAAGCTTCGAGCTCGCCGTCGATGTAGCTCGAGATCTCGTGAATGGCGCCGGTGCAGTTCAATTGGGTTTCCTGTCGCGCAAGAAGCGATCGAGTTTCTGGCGCAGTTTCAGTCGCGCACGAAGCAGCCGCGATTTTACCGCGGGAACCGAAATTCCCATCGCTTGCGCGGTCTCTTCGGTGGACAACTCTTCAATATCGCGGAGCACGAACACGGTGCGGAAGTCGGGATCGAGCTGATCGATCACCTGATCGAGAATTTCGTGAAGTTCCGATTGCGCGTAACGCTGCTCGGGGCTTGGTCCCCAGTCTTCGACTTCGCGCGGAATCAAATCGTCTTCGCCCTGGACCGGTTCGTCGAGCGAAACCTGATTCGGACGGCGCTTGCGCAAGCGCATCAGCGCTTCGTTGGCGGCGATGCGAACGAGCCAGGTGTAGAAGCGCGAATCTTCTTTGAAGGTGTCGAGGTGGGAATACGCCTTGAGAAAGGCTTCCTGCATCGAGTCTTCGGCGTCTTCACGATTGCGGGTGATGTTCATCGTGAGGCGGAAGATTTTGGATTCGTAGCGATTGACGAGTTCTTCAAACGCGCCGGCGTCGCCGGACTTCGCCGCTTTGACGAGAAGAGGCTCGTCTTCGCGAGCGATCTTCGACGGGATGCGTTCTGGGGTGGGCGCGCTCAATTTCGGGTTCTTCGCCAAGAGTCGAGTGGTCAGCGCGGCCGAGTGAATGGGGCCGAAGCCGGTTCCGACATTTAAGGTAGCACACTGCATCAAAGTTCCCGAATCACGAGGCGTTACGTGGGGAAATATGCCCTGCGAAAGCCAAGCTAAAACCCCGCCGATTGCACAAATCTGCCCATCTTTTCGATGAGGCAGGGATAGCCGCGAGATTCAGGAATCTGAGTGACTCTTTGCATACGTCCAACTTGTGCCGTTGTTGACGTACCTTTGGGCTGCGGGTTACATTTGAATCGCTGAGATCTTTTCTGCGGTCGGGCGGCCTTATTCGCCTGGTCGCAAAGCCGCGTCGAACAGGTGCCCAGCGCGGCAAGTTTTTCGAGTTTGTTGCTTCGGAATTATATTTATTTAGGCTTTTTAACGGATTTTTCGGTAGTCAATTCGGAGCATCGTATCCCAACCGCGTCCCAGCGATTGCGATCCGGCCTTATCGAGGCCTAACTCTGAACTTCAGGTAACCAAACTCAAATGCGTACATTGCCGGACCATCTTCGTAAGGGAATGAAGCTGGTGATCGTCGGTTGTAATCCCACGGAATCGTCGGTGCGGGTCGGGCACTACTATGCCGGGCGGGACAATCCGTTCTGGCCGATCATGTACGAGAGCGGCTTGATGCCCGAGCCGTTCGACTATCACGACGACAAGCGGGTGATCGAATTCGGCATCGGATTGACCGATCTGGTGAAGCGGCCGTCGAAGACGGTTGAGGAATTGAAGCGCGAGGATTTTGCCGAAGGGCGTATCGTGCTGTCGCAGAAGCTGGAAGAGTTTCAGCCGAAGGTGGTTGCGTTCAACGGAAGGCTGACTTACGAGCAGTTTGCGCAGCGCAAGTGCAAGTTTGGATTGCAGAAGGAATCGCTGTACGGCGCGCGCGTTTATGTTTTACCGGCCACTCCCGGTGCGGCTGAGGATAAGCGAGCGGAAAAGCTGCTGCACTTCCGGAAGCTGGCGCAGTTTTTGAAGCGCGCGGAAAAGGAAGCGGAAGATAGTTCGCGCGTGGAGATCGGTTCGCGATGAGCACGCCGTCGCAGCCGGTCCAGCAGGGAAATG
This sequence comes from uncultured Acidobacteriota bacterium, assembly GCA_963850795.1. Lineage (GTDB taxonomy): Bacteria > Acidobacteriota > Terriglobia > Acidiferrales > UBA7541 > Acidiferrum. The sequence continues at coordinate 25,431 of CAWKNS010000030.1, forward strand.
CCGCCGGTGTTGTGCATCAGTCCGTCGATAACGGGCTGGCGATTCTCACGCTGAATCGCCCGGATCGGATGAACGCCATCAATTCCGAGATGGCGACGGCGCTGAACGAAGCGCTGACGGCGATCAGCATCGACAAAAATATTCATGCAGTGGTCATCACCGGCGCGGGCAAAGGGTTTTGCGCGGGCGGCGATTTGAAGGAAATTTGCGGAAGCGCGGCAGAAAAACGACAAAGAATCGCTCGAGCCATTGCTGCGTTCGGGCATGGGCGCCGTACTGAAAATCCGCACGATGCGTCAGCCGGTCGTGGCCGCGGTGAATGGCGCAGCAGGCTGGAGCGGGGATGAACATTGCGCTGGCCGCGGATGTTCGCTTCGCTTCGGAGACGGCGACTTTCGGCGAGACGTTTGCGAAAGTCGGGTTGTTTCCGGATTTCGGCGGGACGTATTTTCTGCCGCAGCTTGTTGGACATGCGAAGGCGGCGGAACTGCTTTACAGCGGCGACATGTTCGATGCGAAGACGGCGCTGGAGCTCGGCATCGTGAATCGCGTTGGTGCCCGCGGATAAATTGATGGATGAGGCCAAGGCATTTGCGATGAGCATCGTGAATGGGCCGCGCATGGCGAGCCGCGCGTTGAAGCAGGTTTTGTTTGGCAATGAGCGCGCGGCGCTGACGAAGGCGCTGGAGTATGAAGTCGAAGAGCAGATGCGATGCTTTGAGTCGGAAGATTGCGCCGAAGGGTTGCGCGCGTTTTTTGAGAAGCGGAAGCCGAATTTTCAGGGGAAGTAGTTCGACGCGTTAGTTTTCAACTCCCACTTAGATTTGTTTGATCGCTGTGGTGTCTCAAGATGCGGTGACCTTGCATGGGCGCCCTGAAGGGACGCCCCTACACTAGATGGCGCGGGGGTGCTTGGCGGGTCGGATTGCGTATGGCTATGGGCGCAAAAACGCCGGCGAGACGCCGGCGCTACCGGGGGCGTCTTCGGTGTGGGTTGGTGCATCGAAAAGGGAACATGGATAACAATCTGGAAATTACACCGTCGGAGTTGAAGCAGACGTTGGATCGCGGCGAGAAAATTTTGCTGATCGATGTGCGCGAGCCTTGGGAATACAACCTCTGCAATATCGGTGGGTCGAAGTTGATTCCGATGGGGAGCATTCCGGCGAATTTGCAGGCGATCGATTCGGGCGAGCCGGTGGTGTGTTATTGCCATCATGGGATGCGGAGCCTGGACGTGACCGTGTGGCTGCGTGACGCAGGGAGTTGAGAATGTGCGCTCGCTGGCCGGCGGCATCGATCGGTGGTCGCTGGAGATCGATACTAAGGTTCCGCGGTATTAGTTCGATCTCCCGTGTAATCTTTCTGTCAGATCACGCAGATAACCTTGACGTCAATATGGAAAATCCGTAAGCTGCATTCGTACACAGCCACGTTCACCTCTCTATTTTTCTCAAAGCCAGAGCAGACATTGCACAAATTTCGAAGTAGACCCATCCGCAACTCCAGCAGCCTCAGCAGCTTACACACTCCCGTTTTCCGTATCTCGCTAACATAAGGCAACAAATCAACTTATTCACTCTTTCAAAAACACAGGGGGTGTACCCCTAACGTTCCCAAATCGGAACTCTGAAATCTGCGATCGGACTGGGAATCGCGAAGGCGGATGCGGCTAGAAGCCGTAGGAGATGCCGAAGGCGAAGCGGTTGCGGGCGTCGAGGTTGAGGCCGGGGGCGACGTTGCCGGCGGCTTGGAGTAGGCCGAAGTCGATGGTGAGGCGCGGGGTTTCGGCGCTCCAGCCGTGGATGGGTAAGGCGCCGGCGGGGATGATGCGGACGGCGTAGGTGACGGTGGTGGGGATGATGACGCCGGGGAGATCTTCGACGCGGCGCGGCTCTTGCAGGATTTCGGAGCCGATGAGGATCGTGCTGCGGCCGGGACCTTTTAGGGCGAAGGCGGCGGCGCCGAAGAAGCGGCCTTGATAGCCGGGGGCGTTGCCGGCGAGGCCGAGGATCGAGGCGTTGGTCATTTTGAAGCCGGCGTTGAAGACGAGAGGAAGATGGCGGAAGTCTACGGTTTTTGTGGCGACGACGTAGAAGTCGCCGCTGGATGTGTTTTTGTTTTGGATGGCGCCGTCGATGTTGCGAACTTGAGTGCGGGCGACGAAGCCGACGGAAATTGCGGGATGTATGCGGCGGCCTTCTTTCAAGATGCCGACTTTGCCGTGGAAGATGTTGAAGCCGCTACCCCAGAGCGGGCTGAGAGTTGGGTTGCTGCCGTCCTGGTGCAAGTTGCGGGTGTAGCCGAATTCGAAGCGATCGTAGGCGCCTTCGGTGATTGAGATTTGGTGGAAGTCGCCGAGGACTGGGCCCGCGTTCACGTAGTGATAGGAGACGGCGGGAAGGTCGAAGCCGTTTTGTTTTCCGGGGACGCTGTAGGCGAGCGGCGTGACGAAGATGCCGTTCTGGCCTTCCCAGTTGAGACTTTGCGCGGAAGTTTTTTGCGCGGTGCCGGTGAAGGCGAGACGCGAGAAATAGAATCGACAACAGACAGCGGATGACCCCAGTCGGAACGATGCGTGTGAACGTGTGCATCTTGTCCTCTCTCGTTCGGTGGCTGGGGGCCGATGTTTGAATGCTTGCCGGCGTTTGCGGCCGGCGAAGATCGTTCTCTTAAGCGACGAAATAATAAGAGGGCACGGCGTGCCGTGCCCCTACCCGTTACGGCGTTGCTTGCGAATCCGGTGATGCGGGATTCGAATTGGTTGCCGCTGCATTCCATTGCCAAATTTCGATGCCACCGTCTTCGCTGCCGGCGGCGAGCCAACGGCTGTGCGGATCGAACGTGACGGAGTAGATCGCGCGAGCGTCGGGGCGGAGCGTTTGCACTTCTTTGCCGCTGGTGACATTCCAGATGCGGACAGTTTTGTCCCAACTGCCGGAGGCGAGCCAGCGACCGTCGGGACTGAAGGAAATGCTGCTGACGGCGAAGCTTGATGGCCGGAGAGGGTTCGAATGTGTTTGCCGGTGATGGCGTCCCACAAACGGATGGTTTTATCCGCGCTTGCCGACGCAAGGAGCGTGCCGTTTGGGCTGAAGGCGACGGCGTTGATGACTTTTTTGTGGCCGGTGAGAGTTGAGGTGGGAGCGCCGGAGGCGACGTTCCAGATTTGGATGGATTTCTCGTCGTTGCCGGTGGCGACGAGTTCGCCGTTGGGGCTGAAGGCGACGTAGACGACGGGACGGCGAGGGCCGGCGAGATCGCGGATTTTTGTGCCTGTGGCGACGTCCCAGATGCGAACGGTTTTGTCGTCCACGGCAGAGGCGAGCCAGCGGCCGTCGGGGCTGAAGGCGATGGAGTAGACCCAGCTGATGCCGACGGATGGGACGGATTTGTCGGTCGGCAATTCGCGGATGGGTTGACCGGTTGAGGCGTCGAAAATTGTGACGGTGTAGGTGGCGTCTTCGGCGGCGAGGAGTTTTCCGTCGTGGGTGAAAGCGACGGACTGAACTTGTTTGAGTTTGCCGGTGAAGGGTGCGAGCTTCGCGGCCGGTGGAGAGGTCCCAGAATTTTACGGTGCGGTCCCAACTGGCGGAGGCGAGTTTTCCGGCAGGGCTAAAGGCGAGGCTGCTGACCCAGCCGGAGTGGGCTTTTAGGGTTTGTGCTAGCGCGAAGTTGGGTGGTTGGAAGCCGGCGGGATTGATGGGTTGTTCGGGCTCGGGCGCAGTTTCGGATTTGTCTCGAGGCGCACGGATTTTTTGGTTGGTGCGGGTTCCGTGGAGCGGCGACGGTTGCAAATTGGCGGTGATTTCGGAGCGGTGGGCGCCGAGGTGGCGCGTCCGGATTTTGCCGCAGCTGCATTCGGAGATTTCAGAATTCGTTTGATGATGGCGGGCAACGTCGGCTTCGGAGTGCGCGAGGCTGAAGATGGATTGCTTGTGGGCGGGGGAGTGTTGAGGTCGGGAAGCGGTTTGGGCAATTCTTCATCGGGTGCGAGAGTTTTGGAGGTTGCGAGGAATTGTCGGAGGTGGGCGCGCCAGGTTGTTTTGTGTAAGGGGCGGGGGCGGGCGAGGCGGCGGCTGTGTTTGTGTCGGGTGTGCCTGCTGGACTTACTGACTTCGGGTTTGATGCAGCTGCGGAATTTCTCGAGCGCGGCGTTTGATTGTTTCCAGTGAGAGCGGAGGAGAAATACAGGAAGCAGCAAAATGGCGAAGACGAGAAGCATGATGAACCAAGTGAAACTTTGCGGCTCGCCGGAGTGAAAGGCTTCCGCGGGAATGGGTTCGGCGGGAGCGAGGAATATCGGTGAGGTTGGTTTTCCGACCGCGCGTGCGAAGGAGAGTGCTTCGACGGAAAGATCTGGTGGGGAAAGCTTCGATGCGCCGGTGAGTTCCGCGGTGGTGGCAATTGATTCTTCGCGTTCCATTGGCGCGTTTGTCGATGGCAATTCCGAATCGATGACGGTGGATGCGATTGCTGAAGAGACTCCAGGCTCGATTTCGGTGGATGCCTGCGCGGGTGCCGTATTTTCTGCTGAGGCAACTTCGTCAGGGATTTCGGATTTTTCGACGGCGGATTCGGATCCTTTTGTGGGGAGCGATTCAACGATCGGTGCTTCTGCGACTGTCGAGTTGGCGGCTGCGTTTGCCGCCGCCTCTTCGACGATCGCTGGTGGAATTCCGTCGGGGAACCATTCGTCGGCCATCAACGGTCCCCAGAAATCCGCGATGCGGGTGAGGGCCTTGATGTCGCGCGGTTGAATCGAGGATTCGTGGCGAGAGAAGACGGCGATGAGGCCGATGATTGCGCCTTTTCAGCGCGCATCGGCAGAGCGACGGCGGAGCGCACTTGCGAAACGCCTTCCATGGATAGGCCGACGCTCAGGACGCGCTGGGCGTCATCGGTGAGATCGCGATAGACGGCGGAGCGTGTTTCGAGGCATTCGATGGCCATGCCAAAGTCTGGCGGTAGGTGAGAGCCGACTTCGGGAGCGTCGCCGAGACTGCCGACGGAGCGGAGACCGGATGCGTCGCGAACGGCGATGAGTGCGCCGCTGGCGGGGATGGCGAGGCAGATTTGTTCGAACGCGCTCATGGCGTCGGTGGCGGAGTTGAGTTCGAAGTCGGTGGCGGGGAGGACGTCTTCGGGGGTGAGCCTCAGTCGTGTTCGAAGCGCTTCAGGCATGTGTTTGCTCTCACGCCGGCTGGGGACGGGCGGGACGTTGGCTCAGACGATGCAGGAGCGAATGTGACGGTGCTCGGTAGTCAGATGCTAGGGGAAGAGTGTAGGTGTGCGAGGAAAAAAGTACTACGTGCGAATGAGTAAGAGAATGTAACGGGGAACGTTATGGGACGCGGAAGAGGGGATGCGAGGCGACGGTCGAAATCGAAGGTCGAAGGGGACAAGCGCGAAAAGGCGGCTGAGTGAATCGCATGTGGACGTGGGGCTGGCGTTGAGATCTCGCCGCACCCTCGGGCGGCTGAGGAGCACAGCTCAAGGGCGAGCTGGAGGCAAGTTTTGCGATGGCAGCGGTGGTTTCGTCTATTTGGGCGTGGGAGAGAACGCGAGTGAATGTAGGAAGAGGGCGGTGCAGGTTGCGAGCGTTTGTGGGGAGGTCTGTTGGGCGGGGATGAGGTGGAAGGTTGGGGCGGAGGCGTTGGTGTGGTGGTGAGGCGGAGGGCGAGGCAGCGGTCGGGGCAGAAGGTAATGGCGGCGAGGTCGTCGATAGGGATGGAGCCGGTGGTGATGAAGATGGCGTTGGGTTTGGCGAATTTGTCGAAGAGGGTGAAGAGTTCGAGTTTGACTTCGAGGTCGTCGGGGAGGGTGTCGATGAGGAAGTCGGCGGAGCGGATGGCGGATTCGATGGATTGGGTGAGGTGGAGGTTGGGGATGGCGGAGGATGTCAAAGACGAAGACAAAGCACATTGTGGCGAAGCGGATTGATCTTGCGAGATGCCTGAGGAAGAAGAACCGGATTCGGGCGAGTCGGAGCGATCGTGCGGACTTGGGGCGCAGCGATGCTGCGCCCGTACATCGGAATTGAGTGGCTTCTCCACCGCCAAATCAATCGACGGCGGCGGCGCGATGGAGTGGAGATTAATCGATGTTGCTTGTAGGCGGGCGTCGGAGATGTCGTCAATGACTACGTTAGGCCGGCGCGCAGAGCGTCTGCCGCAATTAATTCAGCGATCGGAGTCGCGCCGATGAGCGCGATTGTTGGGCGAGACTCGCGTACGGAGGATTCTATCCGGGGCGAGTCGTTTTGTTGGGATTCTGACGGCACGTGCGAATTCACGAAGTGAGTTTTTTGAAGGCGGGTTCGTCGTAGCCGAGGATGATTTGGTTGGCGGAGATGGTGACGGGGCGGCGGATTAGGTTGGGGAATTGGGACATCAGTTTGATGGTTTCGGCGCGGGTTGGCGGGTTGTCTTTCATTTTTTTAGAGCGGTAGAGTTCGTTGCGGGTGTTGAGGAATTCGCGGTGGTCGCGTTTGCCGATGAGTTTGTCGAGTTCGGATTCGGAGAGGCGTTCGGTGTCGAGATTGCGGAACTCGAGAGTGGCGCCGCGCTTTTCCAAGTAGGCTTTGGATTTGCGGCAGGTGGTGCAGGTTGGTTTTTGGTAGAAGGCGATTTTCTTGGGCATGAGGTCGTCGATTTTAAGTCAGGGGCGAATGTCTAAGCTAGAGTCGTTCCTGAGAGACAGCGAAAATGGACTTGAATCTAAACCCGCACCCTCTGAAAGCGGAGGGTGCGGCACCGGCAACACGCGGCTGAAGATCTGACGCCTGCGGTAAATCGAATCAGGGGGAATCGGGGCGGCGTTTGAGGACGGGGCGGTTGTCGGGGTTGATGGCGGCGGGGGCGGTGCTGCTGGGGCTGGTTGTGCCGGTTGGGACTTGGGCGGCGATGGAGCCTTCGGAGTAGGCTTTTTTCAGGAAGGATTCGGCGACTTCCTGGGCGCTGCCGGTGTCGTCGTTGGTTTGTTTTGCTTTGCTGTATTCGTTGACGGCGCGTTCGCGCTGGCCGAGCAAATCGAAAATTTTGCCGAGATAAATGTGGCCCCAGACTTCCGTCCATTTTTCGGATGGCTCGGGGACGGTTTGCAGAGCTTCGCGGAAAGAGTTCGCGGCGGCTTGATAATTTTTTTGGTAGAAGAAGGCTTCGCCCATGCGGAAATTGGCGAGCGGGCGATTGGGTTGAATCGAGAGAGCGCGCTGATATTGCGCGATGGCGTCGTAATACTGGCCTTGCTCGGCGAGTTCTTCGCCGCGGGCGATGGCGGCGCGGGCGCGCAGGGAAGTGCTGCCTTTGAGCACGACGTTGTTGGGATCGATGTGGATTCCGCCGGGTTTCGGGCGGCCGAAAGTTTCGACGGTGAAAGGCGATTCGGTGCCGACGACGTCGACCGTTTTTGTTTCGGGATTGCCTTCGGTGTCGATGCGAATCGCGACGGGCATGCTGAACGTGTCGATGGGTTGTTTCACTTTGCCGACGATGCGGAAGCCTTGCTTGGTGCGGTAGACGACGTATTCGAGAGTGAAGTCGGGCACGCCGGTGGAATTGAGCCACTGCGTGAAGAAGCCGCGGAGTTGCGGAGCGGGTTCGGGCGGCTTCGCGGCGGCGTCTGCTTTTTGCTGCGCGAGAGCGGCGAATTCGTCGATGGTGGCGCTTTTGCCGTCGTACTTGAAGTAGAAATCGCGGAGGAGATTTTTGAATGCGACGTCGCCCATTTGCGCGCGGAGCATGTGGAAGATCATCGCGCCTTTATTTTCGACGACGGCGCGGTAGTCGCTGGAGTACGGAGCGAGGCGCGCGGCTTGCGCGACGGGGGCGGCGTCTTCGCCCATCAGAGCGCCGACGGCGAAGTCATCGACGGCTTTGAGGCCGGCTTCGCGGCCGCTTACTTGTTCGGCGTAGAGCGATTCGCAATAGCGCGCGAGGCCGTCGCTGATCCAGACATCGCCGGGAGTTGTGGGAAGAACGGCGTTGCCCCACCACTGCGCGGCGACGAGATGCGAGATGGTGCGGTCGGCGCCTTTGGGATCCCAGTGGCGTTTGGAGACGAGGAGCAGGCCGGGCGCGGCGAAATCGCGGAGCGTGCCGTCGGGAAGTTGCGCGAGCGAGAGATCGGGATTGTGGAGCGGGCCGAACATGTCGGAGAACATCGTGACGGCGCGGGCGACGTCGGCGGCGAAGTCGGACGGTTTGCCGAGAGCGGACGCGGGAGCGTAGACGGCGACGTTGACGCCTTCGGCTTGCTCGGGGCTGAGTTTGAGTTCGCCGGCGACGAAGGTGCCGTATGGCTCGGGCGTGGCGCCTTCGAAAGTGTAGAGGAGGCGGCCCACCGGCGAGCGGCGTGGGAGCGGAAGATTTGCCGGTGCCGGCGACGGCGATGTTGTCGGGAACGTTGAGATGGAACGTGGCGCTGTAGCGGTTCGCGGGATAGTTGGTGAGCGGGAACCAGCGCGCGGGGAGAAGGAGGTATGTGCCTTCCTTGCTGATGACGGCGGTGCGGAGGCCGGGGACGGGGCTGTTGTCTTGATTGGCGAGCAGGCCGGCGTAGTTGAAGGTGAGAGTGAATTTTGTGCCGGTGGCGACGGATTGAGGGAGGAAGACGGTGACGAAGAGCGTGTTGCCGGAGTCGCGCTCGAAGTTGAGAGTTTTGCCGTCGTTGGTTTTTACGTCTTTGAGATCGAGGTTTTGATTGAGCTCGACGCGGATGCCGCCGGAGACTTCGTTGGCGACGAAATCGACTTTTGCGATGGCGGAGAGGGATTGGCCGCCGGGTTCGAGGGTGGCGGAGATGTCGTAGTGCGTGGCGAGGAAGGCGGGGCCGCGCGGGGCTTGGGCGTTGAGTCGGGCCGGGGCCGAGAGCCAAGCGGCGAGCATGCACGATGAAACTCAGCGCAAGCGCTGAGCGAAAGTTTGGACGCGGGTCATCGGACCCCTTTCAGGCTGCTGGCGAAGGGAGACGAATGTGTATCAAACCAGGGCTCTTTTACCTTACTAGGATAGCAGAATGGGTCGTTGGCGTTGCCAGTGGGGAAGTTGTGTAGGGCGGCGTGTCTGCTGATTTTGTCGCGCTGCACCTCAGCGGTCTGGAAAGATCCTGCTTCTTGCGAATGGTGCGTTTACGCGGACGTGAGGACGAAGCTGGAGCCGTGTCGTCTTGGTATGGGTAAGGGCATCCGTCTAGACCGCACCCTCTGGACTCCGATTGTATTCCCCGACGGACGTCAGGTGGTTTGACGGATGAGATTGAGGATGGCGTCGGCGGCGCGGTCGACGGCGCCTGGGGGACCCAGGCGCCGTCGGACTTCGGCGAGGTCGGCGCGCATGGCGTCGCGGAGCGACGGCGTGCGGAGGAGGGCGAGGATTTCGCTGGCGACACGGTCGGGGGTGAAGTCGGATTGGATGAGTTCGGGGACGGCGCGCTTTTCGGCGATGAGGTTGACCATGCTGAAAAATTTTGTGCGGACGAGCGGTTTGGCGAGGAGTGCGGTGAGAGGGGTGACGCGGTAGACGACGACCATGGGGACGTCGAGGAGGGCGGTTTCGACGGTGGCGGTGCCGCTGGAGACGATGGCGGCGTCGGAGGCGGCGAGGGCGTCGTAGGTTTGGTCGGTGACGACGCGGAGGGAGAGATGGCCGGGCCAGCCTTGGCGGAAGTGGCGGTGGTCGCATGTCGCTGCCGCCGGGGGCGGCGGCGACGACGAACTGGGTGCGGGGCTCGGCGTTGTGGATGCGCAGGCAGGCTTCGCGCAGCACCGGCAGGTGCTGGCGAAGTTCGCCGGAGCGGCTGCCGGGAAGAACCGCGACGAGCGGTTCTTCGGGATGGAAGTGGTGAGCGGCGCGGAACGCGGCGCGATCGAGCGTGGGCTTGACGTGGCCGACGAGAGGATGGCCGATGAATTTTGTGGGGACGCCGGCGTCGGAGTAGAACTTTTCTTCGAAGGGGAAGATGCAGAGGCCGAGTTTGAAGCGGCGGCGGACGATTCGAACGCGCCAAGGCCGCCAGGCCCAGAATTGGGGGCAGATGTAGTAGGCGTTGGGGATTTTGCGGAATTTGAGTTTGCGGGCGAGGCGGAGATGGAAGCCGGGGAAGTCGGTGAGGATGGCGAGGGCGGGTTTGCGTTGTTCGGCGGCGGCGACGAGTTTGCGCATGGCGCGGATGAGCGACGGGAAGATGGCTGAGAATTTCGGTGATGCCGACGACGGAGACTTCGGAGTAGTCGGTGATGATGTCAACGCCTGCGGCGCGCATTTGCGGGCCGCCCATGCCGAAGATTTTTACGTCGGCGCGTTGTTGGAGGGCGGTGGCGAGGCGGGCGGCGTACATGTCGCCGGAGGCTTCGCCGGCGGAGAGTAGGAGAGGGATGGGCGGCATGTGTCGTGAGTAGCGATGACCATCATAAGGCAGTTCGCTCTGAGGCGTGCGCCGCGTACTGCAAGGAATCGGAGTAGAAGCTAACGGTGGCGTTCTTCCATGACGCCAAGCAGATTGCCTTCGGAGTCTTTGATCCACATCAGCCACAAATCGTGGTCGGGCATGCGCGCGATGATTTGCGGCTCCTGGTGGATCGAGATGTTTTTGGTTTTGGCGTCGCGCGTGCAATGCGTCGATGTCGGGAGCTCTGAAATAGATGAGCGAGCCGGAAGTGGCGCCGGTATGGTCCGAACCCTGTCCGGCGTCGAGGTAAAGGCGGACGCCGCCACAATTGAAGAAGGCCATGTTTGGGGCGGTCATCAGCAGCGGCAGGCCAAGGGCATCGCGATAAAAGGATGTCGCGCGGTCGATTTCTTTTACGGTGATAGAGATCTGAAGGACTCCGGTGATGGATGCGGTTACGGATGGGTCCATGCTATCCTCCTTGTGTAGCTAGGCTATTAGATAGCATAGCTAACGAATAGTGTTACTAAGGACCGTTCATGTCAAGTGGGAATTTGTCGAAGCTGGAGACGGCGGAGGTTTTGCATTCCGCGGCGATTCGAGTGCTGCGCATGGTGCGAACCGAGGACGCGCAAGCGGGGATCGGCCCGGCGCAACTTTCGGCGCTGTCGGTGCTGGTCTTTGTTGGAGCAAAAACGGTGAGCGAACTCGCGACGCTGGAGCAGGTTCGGCCTCCGACGATGAGCCGGATCGTCGAAGGGCTCGCGCAGAAGAAGTTGGTGCAAAGAGTAGATGATGAGGCGGACCGGAGGACGGTTCGCGTCAGTGCGACGGCGAAAGGCGAGAAATTGATGCAGGCGGGGAAGGCGCGCCGGGTGAAGGCGTTGGCGGAGCGGTTCGAGAAGCTGTCGGCGGGGGATGTGAAGACGCTGTTCGCGGCGGCGCAATTGATGCTGAGACTGTGATTCACGCGGTGAGGCGCGCGCCCCAGGGACTGAAGCCCTATTCTTGCTCGGCCTTCGGCACGACTGAAGTCGTGCCCTCCCGAAATTAGTCCTGGCGGAGGGCTTCGACGGGGTTGGTGTGGCTGGCGCGGCGGGCGGGGATGTAGCTGGCGAGGAGAGCGGTGGCGAAGAGGACGATGATCATTGCGGCGAATGTCATCGGTTCGGCGGGTTGCATGCCTTCGACGAAGCGGTGAAGGAGACGGGCGGCGGCAAAGGCGCCGAGCAAGCCTACAGCGACGCCAAGGAGAATCATCGTGAGGCTTTGGCGGAGGATCAGGCGAGTGACTTCGCGCGCCGATGCGCCCAGTGCCATGCGGACGCCGATTTCTGGGATGCGCTGGCTGGTAAGGTAAGAGAGTACGCCGTAGATGCCGATGCACGCGAGCAAGAGCGCGAGGCCGGCGAAAATTCCGAACAACAAGAGAGGAAGCGCTGGCTGTCGAGAGATGCGGCGACGAGTTGGTCCATGGTGGCCTCGTCGTAGAGCATCTGATCGCCTGCGGCCCCGCGCAATCGCTGGCGGAGCGGATTGATCATCGCGGCGGGGGCCCCTTGGGTGCGGACGGCGAGGGACATCACCGAGGAGAAAAAGCGCATGAGGTGATCGGGAACTTGTGCGAAGGGATAGTAGATCTGATCGCGAATGCGCGATTGATCGTCGCCAGCGAGGCCCCAGTGGCGGACATGGCCGACGACTCCGATGACTAATGTGGGTTCGCTGTTGAGGTTTGGCAGATAGAGCCGGCGACCGACGACGTTCGTTGTGCCGAATGCATGGCGCGCAAGGTTTTCGTCGATAACGATGATTGGCGCGCCGCCGAGTTTGTCGTCGTCGGTGAAGAAGCGCCCGGCTCGGAGAGGAATTTGCGCGACCGCGAGATAGTCGGGAGTGACGGTGGAGGCAAGGGCGAACGAGGTTGCGTCGGATGGGTTCGCGAGTGGCGCGGTTGAGTAGGGCAGGACATTTTCGCCCTCACGCATGGGAATGATATCGGCAAGAGCCGCCGCCGTGACTCCTGGCGTGCTACGCGTCTGGTCGAGCAAGGATTGCCACGCGGTGCGCATTTGGGCCGGAGTGTTGAGCGAAGCGGGCGAGAGAGCGAATCGCGCGGTGAGCAGGTTGTGTATGTTGAGGCCGGGATCGAGCGAAGAAAGTTTGAGCATCGTGCGGCCGAGCATTCCTGCGGAGGCGAGGAGTACGAAGGCAAGTGCGATTTCGGCGATGACGAAGATCGCGTGAAGGCGACGAGAACTTCCGGCTATGGTGCGGCCGCCGACACGAAGGGCGTGCTCGAGATTTTGGACGGGCACCCGAAACGCAGGCGCGAGACCGAAGATCAGGCCGCTGAGCAGCGAGACTCCAACAGCGAAAATGAGAATGCGCCAGTCAATATGAATTTCGTCGGCGCGGGGAAGGCTGCCTGGCCAGAACGCGACGAATGGACCGACGCCAATCGCGGCGAGTGCGACGCCGAGCGTTCCTCCGGCCAAGCCGAGCACGGCACTTTCGGTGAGACACTGGCGCATGAGGCGGCCGAGTCTGGCGCCGAGGGCGACGCGCATAGCGAGTTCGCGTTCGCGGGAGACGGCGCGGGCGAGCACGAGGCTGGCGATGTTGACACAGGCGATCAGCAGGACGAGAGCGACCGCGATGAGGAGAAGCCAGAGCGTCGAGCCGATGGTGCCGACGAGTTCAAGGCGAAGAGGACGCATAAGCATCCCGAGGTCGGCATTGGTGGCGGGAAATTCACGCGCGAGGCGGTGGGCGATGGTGTCGAGCTCGGCTTGGCCTTCGGCTGACGTGACGCCAGAGTTGCGGCGAGCAATGACGTGGACGAAGCGCGCCCCGCGGCGCTGTGCGCGGGTGTCGCTGTTTTGATGCAGCGGCGTGAAGATGTCGGCGTTGCCTTCGAGACGGAACGACGAGGGAAAAATCCCCACGACCGTGTAGGACTTGCCTTCAAAAACGAGCGTGGAACCGATGGCATTCGCGTTCTGGGCGAAGTGACGGTGCGCGAGTGCCGGACTGATGATTGCCACGGGCGAGGCGTTGAGCTTGTCCTCGCTGGCGCTGAAGTCGCGTCCTTCGCGCATCGGAACGCCGAGGGTGGAGAAGAAATTCGCCGTAGACTTGGCGACCGAGGACGTATTCGGGCTCGCCAGGACTGCTGATGGTGCCGCCACCGTAAATCCATGCCGCGGCGATAAATGAATGCGCGTCTTTAGCAACGTCCTCGGCGTCGGGACCGGAGAAGCCCCAGAATTCGCCGAATTCTTTTGTGGATCCGTGAAGCGTCGTCAGTTGATCGGGATTAGGAAATTCGAGCGGCTTGAGAAGGACACCGTTGATGACGGTGAACATGACGGTGGTGGCGCCGATGCCGAGCGCGAGGATGAGGAGCGCGATGATGGCGAAGCCAGGCTTTTGGCGGAAGGTGCGGAGGGCGTAGCGGGTGTCTTGCGCAAGATCTTCGAGCCAGCGGGTGCCGCGGGCGTCGCGGCATTTTTCTTTGACTTGTTCGGGGCCGCCGAGGGCGAGGCGGGCGCGGCGATGAGCTTCTTCGGGAGTGGCGCCGGCGGCGATCAAGTCTTGCTCGTGTTGTTCGATGTGGAAGAGGAGTTCTTTGTCGAGTTGCGATTCCATTTTTTGATGCCGGAAAAGACGTGCCAGCCAGTTCATTTCGCGTCTCCTTCGGCGTTTGAGAGGCCGAGGATCAGAGAGACTGCGTCGGTGAGTCGATTCCAACTGGCTTCTTCTTGGGCGAGAGCGGATCGGCCTTTGCGCGTGAGTTTGTAGAACTTGGCTTCGCGGCCGGTTTCGGTTTGTTTCCAGTCGGCGGCGAGGAGATCGCGATTTTCGAGACGGTGGAGGGCGGGGTAGAGGGAGCCTTCGGGGGCTTGGACTACGCCGCGGGAAACTTGCTCGAGGCGTTGTGCGATGGCGTAGCCGTGGACGGGGCGGAGGGCGACGATTTTGAGGATGAGGAGGTCGAGGGTGCCTTGGGGGAGGTCGGATTTGGGTGGTGGTGTTGGTGGCATGGTCTTCGGTGATACCTCGAGCTTCTATAGGTTGGACGAATGGAAAGTAGCATTGGATGGGTAGAAGGTCAAGGTATGAGTGCTGCGACGATCTTGATGGACGGTGTTGCGATGGTTTTTGAGAGATGGGCGGCGTTGCATCTAAATCCCGCGATCTGGGAAGCGATCGCGGGTACAGGGTGGTCGTCGTTGAGACTGCGGCGATTTTGAATTTAAACCCGCACCCTCTGAAAGCTGAGGGTGCGGCACCCAAAAGCCGAACGCGAACTCCTACGTGGCGTCCGACTTGCTTCGGATTAGTCGGTGGCGGGTTGTGGTGAGGGCAAGGACGGAATTGGAGCGGCGGGCTGCGCGTCGGGCAGATGCAGCTCTTGCTCTTTGTATTGGAGCTGGTAGAGGCGGTAGTAGATGCCGCGTTGGGCTAGCAGTTCCTGGTGGGCGCCTTGTTCGCGGAGGCGGCCTTTGTGGAAGACGAGGATGCGATCGGCGTATTGAATGGTGCTGAGGCGATGCGCGATGACGAGCGCGGTGCGGCCGTGGAGGAGGCGGTTGAGCGCTTCGCGGATCAGAAATTCGGTTTTGGTATCCACGCTGGATGTGGCTTCGTCGAGGATGAGGAAGCGCGGATTGTGCGCGAGCGCGCGGGCGAAATTGATGAGCTGGCGCTGGCCGACGCTGAGCGTTGAGCCGCGTTCGTTGACGGCGGAGGCGACGCCTTCGGGGAGCGCGGTGATGAAGTCGGAGAGGCCGATTTCTTCGCAGGCGCGAAGGACGGATTCGCGATCGATGCCGGGCGAGCCGAGGCGGATGTTGGACTCGATCGTGCCGCTGAAGAGGAAAGGATCCTGGAGGACGATGCCGAACATGCGGCGCAAATCTTGAATATTGATTTTGCGGATGTCGATGCCGTCGAGAAGGATCTCGCCGCGCTGGACGTCGTAGAAGCGGAGAAGAAGCGAGATCAGCGTGGTCTTGCCGGCGCCGGTGTGGCCGACGATCGCGATGGTCTGGCCAGGAGCGATGCGGAAGGAGACGTCGCGGAGAACCCAATCGTCGTCGGTGAATTCGGTTTTGTTTGCGTAGCTGAACCAGACGTTGCGAAATTCGATTTCGCCGCGCGGGGCGTCGATGCGGATGGCATCGGCCGGCGAGGCAACCGGCGCAGGCTCGTCGAGAAGTTTGAAGATGCGCTCGGAAGCGGCCATCGCGGACTGCAGGATGTTGAATTTTTCGCTGAGGTCCTGGATGGGGCGGAAGAAGCGCGTGGCGTACATCGTGAAGGCGGTGAGAACGCCGAGGCTGAGCGTGCTGTTGAGGACGCGGTTGCCGCCGGACCAGTAGATGAGCGCAGTGGCGAAGATGCTGAGAATTTCGACGGCGGGATAAAAAAGAGCAAAGGCGAGAATGGCGTCGCGCCAGGCGACCATATTTTCGCGGTTGCGGCGGCGAAATTCGGCGCGCGCTTTTTGTTCGCGATTGAAAAGCTGCACGACGCTCATGCCGGAGATGTATTCCTGCAAGTAGGCGTTGATGCTGGCGACGGCGGTGCGAATGCGGCGGTTGGCGTCGCGCACGTATTTGCGGAAGAAAAAAGTGACGACGAGGATGAACGGCAGGACGGCGAGCGCGTCGAACGCGAGTCTGTGATCGATGGAGAAGAGCCACGCGGCGAGGACGGCGAGGAGGAAGAAATCGTTGATCATCGTCACGACGCCGGCGGCGAAGAGATCGTTGAGGGCGTCAACGTCGGTGGTGACGCGCGTGATGAGACGGCCGACCGGGTTGCGATCGAAATAGGACATCGGCAGCCGCTGGATGTGGCGGAAGATCGCGGTGCGCATGTCGTACATCGTTTGCTGGCCGACGCGCTGCATGATGCGGATCTGGATGTATTGCGCGAGGAAGTCGAAGAGCAGGACGCCGAAGAAAACGATGCTGATGATGGCGATGCCGTGCCAGGCGTCGGCTGCGACAAGCTCGTGGCGCATGCCGGGGACGAGATATTTATCGATTGCGATCTGGAAAAGTTTTGGCGGGGCGAGTTCGAGCGGCGTGACGATCGCGACGAAGGCGAGCGCAAGGATCACACGCCAGCGATACGGCCGCAGATACTCCAGCAGCCGTTTCAGCAGGTGCGAGTCGTACGCCTTACCTAGCGCTTCTTCGTCGTGAATATTGCTCATACGTTCTCAAGCTCTTCTTCGAGCAACTGCTTGCGGTGCAGGTCGGCGTAATAGCCTTCCGTGGTGAGCAATTGGTCGTGCGTGCCGCGCTCGATGATGCGGCCGTCGCGCAGGACGATGATCTGGTCGGCGTTCTGCACGGTGGAGATGCGATGCGAAATCAAAATTGTGGTGCGGCCTTCCATCACGCCGCGCAGGCGCGTGAGGATGCGCTCTTCGGTTTGCGTGTCCACGGCGGAAAGGGAATCGTCGAGGATCAGGATGCGCGGATCGCGGATAACGGCGCGGGCGATGGCGCTGCGTTGCTTTTGTCCGCCGGAGAGAGTGACGCCGCGTTCGCCGACGACGGTGTCGTATTTGTTGGTGAAGCCTTCGATGTCGGTGTCGATGTTTGCGATTTCAGCGGCGGCGCCGATTTGATCGACGCCGTATTCGGTGAGACCGAAGGCGATGTTGCCGCCGACGGTTTCGCTGAAGAGATAGGTGTCTTGCGGGACGTAGCCGATGGCGCGGCGAAGATTTTCGATGCGGCCATTCGCGGATGGCGTGGCCGTCGATGAAGAGCTGGCCGCTGGGGGATTCCCAGAGGCGAGCGATCAGAGAGGCGAGCGTGGTCTTGCCGCTGCCGGTGGGGCCGACGATGGCGAGCGTGGAGCCAGCGGGGATTTTTAGATTGATGTCGTGAAGGACGGGGTGCATGCGGTTGCGCCTGCCTGAGCCGTTTGTTTTGGCATTGGCGGGTGCGTGACGTGTTGCGCGTTGCCGGCGAGATTTGTTGGATAGGTGAAGGTGAGATCGCGGAATTCGATTTCGCCGGTGACTTTGGTTTGTTTCGGAACCGTGGCGCTGCTGTCGTCGATTTGCGGCTTGGCTTGAAGGATGTAGTTGAGGCGGCCGGTGCTGGCGGCGCCGCGCTGGAAAATATTGGTGACCCAGCCGAGAGCGATCATCGGCCAGACGAGCAGGCCGAGGTAGGTGTAGAAAGCGATCAGCGCGCCGAGCGTGATCTGGCCGTTGAGGAGTTGGTCACCGCCCTTCCAGAGGACGATGAGAAAAGATGTGCCGATCAGCGCCTGAAGCGACGGCATGAACATGCTCCAGGTGCGGATGAGCTTGATGTTGCGTTGCAACGTACTCGCGATTCGGCTCGTCGAAGCCGCGGATTCGGCTTCTTCCTGAGCGTACGCACGCACCACGCGAACTCCAGAGAGATTTTCCTGCACCTTCGCGGAGAGCGACGCCAGCGAAGCCTGGATTTTTTCGTAGAGATCGTGGATGACTTTGCCGAAGTGGCGCACCGCGATGAAAACAATCGGCACAGGCAGCAGGATCCAGAGAGTGAGCGTGCCCGAAAGCCGTGCGAAAACGAACAGAGCGAGCACCATCGTCGCCAGCGTCTGGCCGGTGTACATGATGCCGGGGCCGATGACCATGCGGACGTTGTTCAGGTCGTTGGTGGCGCGCGACATCAATTCGCCGGTGCGATTGCGCACGTAGAACTCCGGCTCCATCACGAGCAGGCGGTCGAAGAGATCGGTGCGGATGTCAAATTCGATGTCGCGAGAGACGCCGATCAGAATCCAGCGCGTGCTGAAGGAGAAGAATCCTTTCAGCAGAACGCAGATGAGAAGAATCAGACAGTAGATGCCGATGGCGTGACGGCTGTGCGCGGCGTAGAAGGGAATGTGATCGCCGAGCCATGACGCGCCGAGTTGCGTTTGCGCGCTCGATTGAAAGGGCCGCGGGTTGCCGGCGACGACGTCGGTGATGACGCCGGTGGTGAGTGGAATGATGTTGCCGACGAGGCTGGTGAGCAGCAGGCACAACATTCCGAGCGAGACGCCGCCGGGGTAGCGCTTCAGATAAGGCAAGAGGCCGACGAGATTTTGCCATGAAGAGGATTTCTGCGGGACCGGTTTGGATGGGCTCGCGCTCGCAGGACTCGACGACACTGCTGCGCTTTTGTTCGCAGCGTTGCTGTGGTCGTCGATGTTGCGTTTGAGCTCATTTCAATTGTTCGATCGATGCACTTCGCCGCAATTAGTGCAAAACCGACTTCGGCGTGCCGCCCATCGTCGCCTGTTCAAGCAAAAAATGTTCGTAGGTGCGATCGAGCGTCTGATAGCGCTTCGTCTGCGGGTTGTAGCGCACGCCGATCGGCAGCGAGTGCGCTGGATCGTCCACGCCTTTGAGCGGAGTCAGATAGAGCGCGAGTCCCTTTGCCGGATCTTGCTCGAACGCGATGCGCCATCCGGCGACGTCGGACAGCGGAGTGCCGCCGAGAAATCCTTTGGCGTTTTTCAGATGTTCGTCGCAGCGAAAAATTTCTTTCCACTGGCCGTCGTCGTTTTGAGCGATGACGGCGCGCGTGATGATCGTTCCGGCAATGTTGTTGTTCTTTGAGGTCTTGGGCACGACGTTGGCGGCGAGAAATTGCTGCTTACCGTTTTTCGCGAGGTCTCCGTAGAGCAGCACGGTGGTTTCGGTGCCAAGCAGAGCTTGCGCGCCGGCTTGAATGTCGTCGGGGACCGCGGGTTTCGCGGGGGCGGCTGGAGCGGGCGCCGGCTCGGATTTTGTTTCCGCCGGTTTCGGTGAATCGCCGCAACTGGCGGCGAAGCCTCCGACGATCAGTGATGGCGATTGCGCACGACAGTACGTAGAAGTAGGTGTCTCAGGGCAGAGCCTCCGGATGTGCTGCTGACGTATGCGATGGATGAGACATCCAGCGTGAGGCTACGGCAAGATCAATGGCGTATGCAACGATCCCGAAGCACTGTAAGGACTGTCGCGAGCAGCGCAGGTGTTCGTTAGCACGTCGGAGACGCTTGTGTACGAACCATCGGTTGTGTCGGTAAAGTTCATTCAGAGGCTTGGCGCCATCAACGTGATTTCCACGACTCGACCGGGTTTTGCTTTGCTTCCCGGCGTGCAAAGAACCGCCATGACCTGCGGAACATCAGGACCCGCCCAATCGAAGGCGTAGTACAACAATTCTAACTGTTGGCCGTCTTTGGTGGAAGGACCGCGCGAACCGGGTTGCCCATACAATTCGAAAGTGCGTGAGCAGGAGGAGCCGATGAGGAGGCCGTGGCCAGTGAGCCAGCGCGATCGTGTGCCTGGCGGCGCTTGAT
The DNA here is from genome assembly GCA_963850795.1 of uncultured Acidobacteriota bacterium. Taxonomy (GTDB): domain Bacteria; phylum Acidobacteriota; class Terriglobia; order Acidiferrales; family UBA7541; genus Acidiferrum. The sequence continues at coordinate 45,180 of CAWKNS010000030.1, forward strand.
CTGCAGTTTGATTCGGCGGCAGTGGAAGATGGAGTCGCGGCTGCGAATTTCGAATTGTTTTCGGAGACGCGGACTTCTTGAATCGTGCCGCTATCGGCGATCGGTGATGATCGAAAGACTTTGATTCCGGCAGGTATCGTGCCAGATCGGATTCGTGCCGTCGAATTTTGTCAACGATGGCTTTCGAAATAATTTTTGCGCTTTGGCGAAATCGTCTTGACCGGGGCGCAGGCCCGCGAGAGTGAGTTCGTCGTTTCGATGTGCGGAGATCGTGGCGGTGGACTTGGCTGTCGGCGGGTGTGCCGTGCTGATGTGAGCGGGTGATGGTGGCGGAGAAGCTTGTGCGGCTGCGGAATGTGCAGCGATCGTCGCATAGGCGACGGTTGCCAGAGGAAGTGAAACTCGGTGTCCGCGCACGCGTGTGAACGTTTGCGGCAGGGACCTATCTCCGCGCGAGAATCGCGTCCAGACGCGCCTCAAAATTTTCTTCTCCCTCGGACCATAGTTCGCTGCGTTCGACAGGCAGTGCGCGCTGCACGCCCTCCACCCAACTGAACAATTGTTGGATGTTTTCGCGCGTCTTTGCGTGATATTCCTTCAGATTGGCGGGAACAGTCATCCACTGGCGGAACGTATGCTCTACCGGATGGTCGGAGGAATCAAATGGATTCGAGGCTGCTCCGGGAGCGAGGAGCCCTGCGTGGCCGGTGAAGAAAAATTCAAAGCCGAGATCGGCTGAGAAGTGACCAGTGGTCGCGGCGATGCCGTCTTCGTAATCCTTCCCGTGACAAGTCAGGATCAGCGGCTGTGGCTGCTGCTGCCACTTGAGCGTTTCCATGTCGAAATTCCAGAGGTCCCAGCTAGCCGACGCGATGTATGCCGAATCGGAGTTGAGGCTTTGCGCGGCGAGCGCAGCGATTTGCGCGGGGCCTGCGCCTTGCGCGCGCAGATCCCATTCCGCTGCGGCGGGTTCGGTCGGATCGACGGGCTGGACGATCAGTTCGGTGAAGGCGTTTTTTGTTGTGGAGAGCGGTGCGGTCGTTAGGAAGCGCGCGAACTCCGCGATCATTGTCTCGGTCGAAAAGTCGCGCGTCCAGACGCGCAAGTAAGAATGATTGGCCATAGTTGGAAACTTCATTATAGCGTCCGTCATGAGCGAAGGCGAACGAGCAAGGGTCAAAAAAAAAGCCCCCGCGACTTCCATCGCGGGGGCTTTGCATGCTGAGCCTGGGCTAACGAGTTAGAACAGGTTGCGCAGGAATTGCGCGAAGTTGGCGACGTCCATGGTGCCAAGGCCCGCGGCGGGGCTGTACCCGTTGCGGCCTTTGTAGAACCAATTGTCGCCGTCGCTGATGACATGCAGCGGCGCATGTGCGCCCCTGTATGCTTGGCCGGTAAGGGACAGAGCATAGAGCGGAAAGTTGAGAAGGCCGAGCCGCGCGCCATGCAACGACTGGCTGAGCAACGCGGTCACACCGTTGAGCTGAGGTGCAACGAAGCTGGTACCGCCGGCCTCGATGACCCCGAAGCCGTCGACATCCGAA
>CAWKNS010000031.1:0-186924 GCA_963850795.1 uncultured Acidobacteriota bacterium
TATGTTGTGCCTGTTTCTTCGACTCAGTAGCATTGCTGTTTCGATCTGAAGCTTGCCGCCGTTGGGCATCGCGTCGCGCGCGTTCACGGCGAGATTCATGACGACTTGTTCGATCTGGCCCTGGTCGGCCTTGATGCGGCCGAGCGACGAATCGAGATTGATGTCGATAGCTATGTCTTCGCCAATCAGGCGCGGCAGCATTTTCTGCATGTCGGAGACGAGCGTGTTGAGATCGACGACCGCGAGCGTGAGGATTTGTTGGCGGCTGAAGGCGAGAAGTTGCCGCGTGAGTGAGACAGCGCGTTGCGCAGCTTTTTCGACTTCCTCGGCGTGTTCTTTCAGGGGGCTGTTGGGATCGAGTTTGCGGCGCAGGACCTGGCTGTAACCGATGATGACGCCGAGAAGATTATTGAAGTCATGCGCGATGCCGCCGGAGAGGCGGCCGACAGCTTCCATCTTTGCGGCCATGCTCAGTTGCTTTTCGAATCCGCGCGGCGCTCGGTGACGTCTTCCGCGAAGACTTCGTAAACCGAAGCAGCCTGCAAGCTTTCATTGAGATGGCGGCCGCTGCAACGGACGGTGATGGATTTGTTGTCTTTGCGCTTCCACTCGACTTCGACGTCTTTGAATTCGCCTTCACTGCCGAGGAGTTCCACGAGGCGATCGAAATCGCCGACGTTGCGAAAGACGCCGGTGCGGAGATTGGTTTCGATCAGCTCGCCGCGATTCGTATACTTCAGCATTCGTTCGAGCGCGGGATTAACGCGAAGGAATTTTCCGTCGATGGCGGCACGGTAGATGCCGTAGGGTGCGCCTTGGACGAGAGAGCGGAAACTGGCTTCGGATTGTCGCAGAGCTTCGGTGGCTTCCTTGCGATCGGTGACGTCGCGGCTGACGATGACGAGTTTTTCGGGAACGCCTTTCGCGTTAAGAATGACGCTCGACGTCGATTCGAGAACACGCCAAGAGCCGTCTTTGTGGAGCATGCGGTACTCGAGGGTCTTGCCTTGCCCGGTGCGGCGCGCTTCCGCGCCGGCTTCCTGTACGTGGGCACGATCATCGGGATGAATTTGGTCGAATCCCGATGAACTTTTCAGTTCGGCGATGGTGTAGCCGAGAGCGCGTTCGTAGGAGACGCTGTTGTAGATGCGATTGCCGTCCATGTCGACGACGGCGATGAGATCGGCGGCATTTTCGCCAATCAGGCGGAAGAGCTGCTCGCGTTCGAGAAGCTGACGGCGAATGCGATGAATCTGGAGTTGTTGGTAGATCGAGTAAAGATCGAAAAGCAGGACGAGGCCGATCAGGCCCCAAACGGCCTGTTGGAGCTTGAAGAGGTTCTCCCAAGTTTCGCCGGAATGCAGGAGAGGCGGGAGAAATGAAATAACCGCGCCTGTGAGCAGCAGGGTGACGACTACGGTGGTAGCCCACAGCCACCACTCGCGGCGCTCGATGCGGCGCAGGCCGTAGCGCGGCGCCTGGTCGTCGGGCGAAATCGTATTGGGGACATTCTTCGTCATCTGGGCAGAACTCCGCGCGGGCGGCGCCTTGTGAATAGGAGTGTCTGGCGTGCCGATTTATAACAGGTGAATTATTGCGATTGCGGGTGTGGTACGGAGAAAGGAGTAGCGTTTGCTTCCAATGGGCAACACGGGATAGAAACGAGTTAATTAAGTTGTGAATGCCTGGGGGAAGGCCCAAAAGTTGGGCTTTCGAACTCGATTTCACCAGCCTTGACGCCGTATCTCGAAGTGAAATAACGGGTTCGGGACAGGAGGGCTTCACCCCGTGGTTTTGACGCCAATCGGTAAACGTATCCGACAGAGAATCGTCGTGCGTGCGATCTTGTATCGTCTTAGTTATCCCAAGCTTTAAGGTGCTTCCGAATGGAAGCGTGACAGCTTGGGATCGGGTAGCGGGCCAGGCTCTCTAGCGATTGAGAACATCCGCGCCATTGAGCGGAATCCGGGCTTCGACCAGCGTTCCTGGTTCGGCGCGAGTGACCGACAATTCACCGCCAAGCTGGCGAACACGTTCGCGCATACCGGTGATGCCAACGCCCAATTGCGCTGAACTTTCCATCCTGGCGATTCTGGCCGAAATTCCCTTTCCGAAGTCGCGCACCCGTACGACGATCTGTTCGGACTCACCAATGACTTCGACGCGCGCACTGTCGCTATTGGCGTGGCGGAATACGTTGGCGAGCGCCTCCTGGATGATCCGGAAAATCGTCATCTCGATTTCTTTCGAAACGCCTGGGAGAACGTCGGGATGAAAGGTGAGCGCGATCTCGAGCTTGCTTCGCTGCATGAGGCCATCGACGTACCAGTGAAGAGCGGCGCGCAGGCCGGCTTCGTCGAGCAGCGGCGGATGCAGTAGATAGGAGGTCTCGCGGATTTTTTGCAAAATCGTGCCCATCGAATCGCTCAACTCTTTGTTGCGGCCGCTGGCGTCGATTTCCATCTTCACGGCGGTGACGTGCTGCGCGAGATCGTCGTGGAGTTCGCGCGCGATGCGACGGCGCTCTTCGTCCTGGATTTGAAGGAGCGTGCCGGAGAGCTTTTGTAGCTCCATCGTTCTCAGCTCGATGACGCGGCGAGACTCGTCAAGTTGTTGGACGCGCGTGCGCAGTTCGCGATTGAGCGTCTGCAAGCGCTCTTCGGCATCGCGCCGCATGGTGAGGTCCTGAGTGACTTTTGCGAAACCGTAGAGCCGGCCGTCGGGCTCGCGAAGCGCGGTGATGGTCACCGAGGCCCAAAATGTGGAGCCATCCTTTTTGACGCGAAGCCCCTCGTCGCGAAAGCGGCCTTCCTTTTCGGCGAGAGCGAGTTCGCGTTCCGGCCAATGGCTTTCGGTCGCCTCTTTAGGGTAGAAGACAGAGAAATGTTTGCCGACAATTTCTTCGCGTGAATAACCTTTGATGGCTCGCGCTCCGGAATTCCAGGTAAGAACGTGGCCGTCGGGGTCGAGAATGAAGATGGCGTAGTCCTGCACGGCGTCAACGAGCAGTCGAAACGCGACGTTTGCTTTGATGGCCTCGTCCGCGGCAGACGAAGCTTGCTGAATCGAACTGGACGCTCGATCGTTCACGGCGTATCTCCTTACCGTAGCGAAAATGTTGCGGTACGCTTCGGCGGCCTTGTTTGGAGAGCCCTGAGCCGTCTTCAGACTTGCTGAGTTTGATTGTACCCGACACCGCGCTAACGTGCCGCGAGGTGCTATCACGAGGGGAGATGACGATGGCGCGAGTTGCAAGCGATCCGGATACGTCGTTGCGCGAAGGTCTGGCCGAGGCATACGTCGTAAACGATGGGATGAATCAGCTTTTGCTGGAGAATCTCGACCCGCGGGCGTGGCGAATGAAGCCACCGGGCGCAGGCGTGAGGCCGATCGTGAGCATCGTCACCCACATGCACAATATTCGGCGAAAGTGGATTCGGCTATCGGCGCCGCACATCAAGCTACCGGCTGAACTCGATCGCGCGCGGTGCACTCAGAAGCAGGCGCGGGCTGCGTTGGCGGATAGCGCTGAGAAGTGCGCGGAAATGATTCGCGAGGCGCTCGTGGGCCCGAAGGGATGCGTACCAAAGTTTCATCGCGACGGGTGGGCGCCGAAGTGGCCGGGCGGCGCGGCGATGTTTGCGTATATGGTCGCTCACGACGCACATCACCGCGGGCAGGTGTGCATGTTGGCGCACCAATTGGGTTACAAGCTGCCGATGAAAGTTATTTCTGCGATGTGGAGTTGGGAAAGATTGTGGAAGGACTGCGGGTTCGACGGGCTGCGGTGAGTGTGGGGGTCCGGCGGCGGCTTTGCGCGCCGGGTGGCGTCGCGCTTATGCAAGTTCGGCGAGCCAGGCGTCGATGACGGACCGCTGGCCGATTTCTTCAAAGCGGACGCCCATACCCACATTGAGTTCGCTGTGGACAACGAGGCCGACGGCGTCGAGCTGCTTGTTTTGATGGGTGACGTTGATTTTGAGCCGCGTGCCGGTCGGGAGAGGGTTGAGCATGTCGAGATAGCAACCCTCGCGGCTGATGTCGCTTGTGCGCGCCAAGAGGCGAGCTTCGGTGCGAGTCTCGATTAATTGAGCTGACGCGAAAAATGGAAAGCGCGGGGATTTTCGCTCCACGACGTACATAGGCCCCCTTTTTACTCAACAGGGATTGCTCGGGATGCTTCGATAGTGCCAAACGTGTGGACGTTCGCGGAGTTGGGTGCGACCGGCGGTGTCGAATCGCGCAACCACTGAGCGCCCTGCGGACGGCGCTGATGCGAGGTTACTTCATTCGAATGGCTACGACTTCAGCGCAGGCTTCGACGAACTTGCGCTCGTCGTCGGTAAACGTGTTGGCAAAATAGCTTTCGGCATCGAGTTCGGCGACCACCTTTTTGTTGGCGAAGATGGGAACGACGACTTCGGACTTCACCATCGACGAGCCGGCTAAGTACCGCGGGTCTTTTGTCACATCGTCCACGACAACAACTTTTCCGGTGGCTGCGGCAGAACCGCACAGGCCCTTGCCGAGCGGGATGCGGGCGTTTGGCGTGAAGCTGCCGGCGAACGGGCCGACGATCAGGTAATTCGGATCACTCGGATCGACGACGTAGAAGCCAACCCAGTTGTATCGCGTCATTTTCTCGTGGAGTTCGTCGGCGACATGCTTCATCAGGATTTCAGAGGTCGGCGCGATTTTTGCGTATGCGGCGAATTCCTCGAGGAGCTTGGATTGTGAGGCGTTCATAAGGCTCCGATGCGCGCGGAAATGTCGGGATTCGGATCCGTGTTATTGGCGCGTTCAGACAAAATGATAGTTCGTCTGGGCGCGGAAGTCGCGAAATGCGGCCGAGGCGTTCGAAAGACGCACGTGCACGTCACCTCCACGAGCAACGTACGGTGCGACCGATGGCCCGCGGATGGGTGTGACTTCTACTTGAAATGGAGCGTGCCGATAAGGGCTTCCCCTGATTGCGGCCTAGAAGACGAGGCCGCGTAATGGTGGGACCAGCACCCAAGTCAGGAGAACAAATGGCTGATTCGAAGAAGTGCGCACATCCGAGCTGCACGTGTCAGGTGTCGGGAAGCAAATATTGCAGCGCGCAGTGCGAAGCGATGGAGAAAACGCCGGACATCGATTGCACATGCGGTCATCCAGGCTGCGGCGGAAAGACGACTTAATTAGGGTGCGGTCAAGGCGTTGAGGCTTCTCTCCACTTCGGCAGAGCACTCCTGCCGAGGAGGAACTCAGCGGCCCACGAACCCAAGTAGACCGAGAGCGCGACTCCGTGACCGCTGTACCCACCCAAGACCACGGCGTGAGCGCTCTTCGGATGTAGTTCGAACACCGGCCTCCAGTCCTCGGTTATGAGGATAGGTCCTCCCCAACGATGAGTGATTTCCACGTCGAGCAAGGCAGGATGCAGGCGACGAATTCGATTTTCGAGCTTATCCAGAAGCTCCAACGCTTTTCCGGAACGAACGTCGATCGCGGTCAGCTCTCTCCAATTCGAAACGTCTACGAGTCCGCTTCCGAAGATGATTCGATTTTTGTGAAGCAAGCGGCCCCAGAGGTAGGGCAAGTCCGTGGTGTAGCAGGGTTTGCCGTCCGCCATTCCAATCGTGGCAAGTTTTTCGTCGGAGAGCGGTCCAGTGGCCAGCGCCATCGTCAGCTTGGGTTGCGCCCGTGCGGCGAGTTGCGTGAGTTCCAGCGATTCGGAGTTCGTCGCAAAGAGTGCGCGATCGGCGCGAACGGCGCTTCCGCTGACGTAGATCGTCAAAGGCTCGGTGAACTCAACTCGCTCGACCGTGGCATGCTCATATATAAGGACTCCCAGGTTCGCGGCGGCCTCCGCCAGCCCTTTGACCATCTTGCCGGGATCAAGCGACCCGCCCGGAACTTCCTTCCCCACTCGCAAGTCACCTGTATCCGTCCAGCGAATTGGCGAATCAGCGTTATTTGTTGTCCGATCGAGTTCGTAAACGCCAGGAAGCAGCAGGTCACAGGAAACGTTGAGTTCTCTAAGGATGGCCGAGGTCCCTGCCAGCACATCTCCAAGACCAGGCAGATCGCCCGTCGCCGTTTCCGCAAGCGCGAGCCCGCCGGTGCGGCCGCTGGAGCGAGCGCCAACGGTTTCGGCTTCGAACAGCGCGACGACTTTCGTCGGATCAAGGCGCTTCAGGTTCGCGGCGGCCGAAAGCCCACTAAATCCCGCACCGACGACGGCAATATCAACTTGGTTTGGCACGGACCCGCGGGGCGAGCTGAAGTCAATGCTCCAAGGCGTCGGTCCCCAGCGGATTGGGTTCGAACTTTCAGTCAACGGTCAACTTTTCCTTTCCCGTGGCTTTTTAATGATGCGGAAATTACGCTGGGCGGTACGGCACGTTCTTTCGATGACTCACCAGAGACTTTAGTGCCATCAATCAGAGTCTTTAGTCTCTGCCCAGCAAACGCTATATCGACCTGTCATCCGACCCCTGTTGCGCTCGCCACCCGGCCTCTTTACTTCACAGACATGCAGGTTAGAGTGGGTAAACAGCACGGGTGTTCCTTTCAGACAGTTCTGACCCCAGCACAGGCGGGAGGCAAGCAATGGTAGTGCGACCAACACCGGTGAGTCGAGTTGCAGAGCGCAGAACGGCGCTACGGTATCCCTTAAGGCTGCCTGTCGTATTCTCGTGGCAGGACGACGCGGGTCGCGTCCACGGCTGCGACGGCTACTGCCGTGATCTGGGCAGCCGGGGCATTTATGTCACTGCCCAACTCGTGCCGCCTCTGGGTGCCTCGGTGGAAATGAACGTGTTCCTTCCGCGACCGGGTCACTCAACCCGGCCGTCAGAGATCCACGCGATCGGGAGAGTGATTCGCTCTGAGCAGCGGACGCCTTCATCGGAAAATCCTGGTTTCGCGGCGATGAACCATACGACACGACTCCGTGAGACCCGCGGCGGACATATCGAGGCCGAAGACTACACGGTAGATGACCTCAACATCGGCCGAGCCGGAGAACGAGACGAAACCCTTTCGGAAGAATAACTTACGCCGGCTGGAGATTGAGTTTTTTAGGGCAACTGAACGCGGCCAAGCGGGTTTGTAGTCAATAGTACCTAGGGTCTAGCGGCAGGCAGTTCGTAGAGCGGCAAACTGGGAGAGTACTTTGGTACTGCGGTCCGAAAACGTAAGGTCCATTGGCCGAAAGGACAGGTGGTGGCAAACTTGTTCCGTGGCCGAACTCGCGTTCTCGCAGCACCGTTTGGCCGCTTGCAGCGAAAAGGCTTTGTACGAAGCAACCGGATTTCAGGCTCACAAATCGTTTGGAAGTCAGTAGTTATAAGGGCCTCCAAGGCGAATGTGAGTCAAAGGGCGGTAGCTTGCCCTCTATGTGAGAACTAAGGGCGTAAAAGGCTGAATGCTAACGGACGGTAAAAAAGACAGGGACAAGCTGCCGGAAGATGCGCAAGGTGAATCCAATGAAGGAGGAGTCGGAGTTCAACCCTCGGATTCAGAACGACTTGCAGAGGAAGAAAGGGTTGTAGTCCCGGATGTGCAGAACGTTCCGTGGTATGCACTGCGCGTCAGGCCGAACTACGAGAAGCCAGTGGCCGCAGCGCTTCGCGGCAAAGGATTTCAGGAGTTTCTGCCGCTGATTCGGAGCAAGAGACAGTGGTCCGATCGAGTGAAGATCATGGACCTGCCGCTGTTTCCGGGCTATCTGTTCTGCCGGCTGAATTTGGAAGAGCGGCTTCCGCTGTTGACGACTCCTGGTTTTCTTTATCTTGTGGGAGTTGGCAAGAATCCGGAGCCTGTAGACGAAACGGAGATCGTGGGAATTCAAGCGGTGCTGCGGTCGGGGTTGACGGTGACACCGTGGCCCAATCTGGTTGTTGGGCAAAAAGTTCGACTCAAGCACGGACCGTTGAAAGGGCTTGATGGAGTTCTGACAAGGATTGCGAATCGTCATCGAATTTATGTTTCGGTGACGCTCTTGAAGCGATCGATTTCGGTGGAAGTCGATCCGGACTGGGTACAGCCAGTCAGGGCAGACAGCGAATTGAAAGCGGTTTAAGACTTTTGCAGAAGTAGGCGACAAAGATTTCGGTGCAAGAGAATCTGGAAGCGAGAAAGAACGATGAGCAACGAGAAGCGCGGAGAGGAGGGTCGATGACAACTCTAAAAGGGAATGCGATCGGCCTGGCGGTATTGATGGCGGCGTTCGGATTGACGCCGGCAATTTCTTCCATGGCGGCGGGAATTGAGCAACCACCCTGCAAGACAGACGTGGTGCGCTCGACCTACCTTCTTGGCGCCGACGACCAACTTCAGATTTCTGGGCCCGAGCCGGACGAGGCTGCTGGTCCGCCGAAAATCGTTGGCGTCGATGGCCAAGGCGATATTCAGGTGCCGTTGGTCGGCCGTGTCCACGTCGCCGGCATGACCGTGCAACAAGCGGAGCAGGAAGTGAACAAGAAGCTGGCGGTCTATGTGAAGAAACCGCAAGCAACGATCGACGTGAAGGAACTCCGCAGCCAGCCCGCATCCGTGCTTGGTGCAGTGAACCAGCCCGGCGTGCACCAAGTTGCAGGTCACAAGACTCTGCTCGAGATGATTTCACTTGCGGGCGGTGTGAGACCGGATGCAGGTTACAGCATTCGAATCACGCGCCAGGTTGAGTGGGGCTGCATTCCACTGCCGGGCGCGACGCTTGATGCGTCAGGTCAATTCACCGTGGCCCAAGTAAAACTCCAGGACATCATGGAAGCGAAAGTCCCGGAGGAGAACATTCAGATTTTTCCACATGACGTGATTTCCGTCCCCAAGGCTGAGCTGATTTACGTTACGGGTGACGTAAAGAAGTCCGGTGGGTTTATACTTGGCGAAAAGCAGAACATGTCGGTTCTTCAAGCCATCTCCATGGCGGAAGGACTGGGCCAGGCACCTGATACAAAACATGCGAAGATTTTGAGAATGACCCCGGGAGCCGATCAGCGGACCGAGATCCCGGTTGACCTGAAAACAATTTTGCAAGGCAAGGGTCAAGACGTACCCTTGCAAGGCAACGACATTCTGTTCGTCCCCGACAGTACAGGCAAGAAGATCGCACTGCGTGCGCTGGAAGCAGCTATCACGACCGGCACGGGTGTGGCGATCTATCGCCCGTAGGGTCCAATCACACGAGAGAGAACGCGTATCTGCGAGATGTCAATTTTAGCCGCACGGCGGAACGGCAGGTCATAAATGTCAAAGCACTTCGATCGAGTGAATAATCGGACGCGGGCGATACAGGTGAGCAACTATCCGGACAGCCGTCCGGTTGTTTACCAGATGCAAGAACAGATGCCGATGGACAACGGCGGGGACGCGCAGGGCTACGACAGCTTGCTCGGCTACTGGCATATTCTCGTTCGCAACAAGGTGACGCTGCTCTGTTTCGCACTGGCCGGTTTGGCCGTTGCCATTTTGTTCAGCCTCGTGCAGACGCCGATTTACCGCGCGCGCACGTCGATGGAAATCCAGGACTTCAACTCGGACTTCATGGACTCGAAGTCGATCGATCCGACGCAGTCGAACCAGAACGCCAACAACGATTCGTACTTCCAGACACAAATCAAGATTTTGCAGAGCGATTCCCTGCTCGAGCGCGTCACGAATAAGTTGAACACCGAAGAAGAGCGCCCTGAGAGCGGCTGGGGCGCGTTCTCGGCGAAAGTGCAACACATGCTCGGGCTCGGCGATCACACCGGCGAACAAAACAAAGACGCTTTCATGGCGAAGGCGCGCCAAAGTTTGACCGTTCGCGCCACCGGCCAGACGCGTCTCGTCGAAGTGATGTACGACTCCGAAGATCCCAAATTCGCGGCCCAGTTTGCGAACACCCTCGTTTCCGAATTCGTGGAGCAGAGCCAGGAAATGCGTTGGAAGGCCAGCCAGCGTACCGGCGAAGGCCTCGAAGCGCATTTGAACGAAATGAAGGCGAACCTCGAGAAATCTGAAGGCAACCTTCAGGCTTATGCGCGCTCTTCCGGCTTGACGATGACGGAAAAAGAAAACGTCACCGAAGGCCGATTGAAGGAACTCCAGGACGAATTGGACAAGGCGCAAGCCGATCGCGTCGATAAGCAAGCGAAGTTCGAAGAAGCGAAGACCAAGCCGGCCGAGTCTTTGCCGGAGACAATCGACGATCCTACGCTGCGTGAGTACCGCCTCAAGCTGGCGGATTTGCAACGCCAACTCGTCGAGCTCAGTGCGACATTAACTCCCGAGCACTACAAAGTGCAGCGCGTTAAAGCGCAGATTGATCAAATGCAAGCCGAGATGGAACGGCAGCGCACGAACGTGATGCGCCGCGTAGGCAACGAGTTCGCCGCGGCGACGCGACGTGAAAAACTGCTGCAACAGTCGTTCATCGAACAGCAGAAGACGGTCGCGAATCAGTCCGACAAAGCGATCCACTACGACACGCTGCGCCGCGAAGTGGATTCAAGCCGCCAACTGTATGACACGCTCCTGAATCGCGTGAAGCAAGCTCAGCTCGTCTCTGCGATGCGCGCGAGCAACGTGCTCGTCGTTGACGAAGCGAAGCCGCCCTTCTTGCCGGCGAAGCCGAACGTTCCGGTCAACTCCGCGATCGGTTTGTTCTGCGGCATCTTCCTCGGACTTGGTTTTGTGATCTTCCGTACGCGGTTCGACCGCAGCATTCAGGCTCCTGGCGACTTGCAGGCGTTCCTGAACCTGCCTGAACTCGGCGTGATTCCGATGGCAGGCGTATGCGATACCCCAGCCGTGAAAAACGCCAAGGCGCTCGCACCGGCCGATCCGAACGATTGCCTCGAGCTCGTCACCTGGAAGCACAAACCATCGGCGGTTGCGGAATCGTTCCGGGCCATGCTGACGTCGATCCTGTTGCCCGGGCAGAATTCCGAGAGCCCGCAGGTCATCGTTGTGACCAGCCCGGGTCCAGCCGAAGGTAAGACCACGGTTGCCAGCAACCTCAGCATCGCCATCGCAGAAATGGGACGTCGCGTCCTGTTAATCGACGGCGACTTGCGCCAGCCGAAACTCCACAAGATTTTCGGTTCATCGAATGCGCGTGGCGTCAGCGACGTTTTGCTTGCGGACACGCAACTCGAAACGCTGCCGCTGAATCAGCTCGTGCTCGAGACGCGCATCACCGGCGTTTCCCTGCTCCCGAGCGGAACGCGCACCAATAACATCTCTCAACTCTTGCACTCGCCGCGCATGGAAGCACTCATCGCTCGTCTGCGCACCGAGTTCGACATGGTCATCATCGACGCGCCGCCAATGATGCACTTGGCGGATGCCCGTCTCCTTGGTGGATTGTCTGACGGCGTTGTGCTGGTCGTTCGCGCAGGCCACACGATGCGCGAAGCTGCTTTGATCGCCAGCCAGCGACTGTCCGAAGACGGAACGCGAATTCTCGGCACCGTGCTCAACAGCTGGGATCCGCGCAAAACTCCGGGTCGCACCTACGGATACGGCTACGGCTATGGTTATGGCTACGGCTATGGCCAGAGCGCCGAAGCCAAGGCCAGCCACCCGCCGCACGCTTAGTCAATCTCGGGCGCCTGATTCAGCACGATTCGATTAGGCGCCCACTTCTCATTCCGAAAGTTTCAGCCCTAACCGTCGAGCAGCGTCCCCTGTCCGACTCGACAAGCGCCAGCCAGCGCAGTCTGTACAGCACAAAACTCACGGACAATCATGTTCCCCAACAGACAAAGTCCACGTATGCGCGGAGCGGGCAGTGTAGTGCGCCCGTTTGCCCCGGCTTCCGCGAACGAGAGCCCGATCGCGACAATTGCGCTTTGGCTGCTTGCGTTGTTTGTTTTCTCCGTACCGCTGGAAAACTCGATCGTCGTTCCTGGAATCGGGACAATCGGTCGCATCATCGGCTTGGTCGCGTTCGTCGCCGGGATCGTCGCGGTCGTAGAGACCGGCAAGTTTCGGACGCCGATCGTGCCGCACTTGATGATGGTGCTGTTCGTCGTGTGGGTCTGCCTGTCGTATTTCTGGACGATCGGCCCCGAAGAGACGACCGAAGAAATGATCAGCTACGTCCAGCTGATCGCGATGGTGTTATTGATATGGGCGGAAGCGCCGAAACCTGAGCAACAACAGCGCCTGATGCGAGCATACATCATCGGCGCGACCGTTCTTGCTGTCGCTACGGTCCTAACGAACGAGCACTCGGTCGTTGGCGTGCGCCAGGGCGCGTTCAACATGAATCCGAACGACATCGGGTTGCGCATCGTGCTCAGCGTGCCGATGGCGTTGTACCTGGCGGTCGTGGACAAGCGACCGGTATGGCCGTGGATCTACCGAGCTTCCATCGTTGCTGCGTCGTGCGGTGTGTTTTTCACGGCGTCACGCGGAGGATTCGTCGCGCTGATCGCGGCATTTTTGATGGTCCCGCTAACATTAAAGGCTTGGACGCCAAAACAGAAGCTAGCGACCGTCGTGCTCGTGATCATCGGTTCGTTAGTCGCGATAAGAATGGTGCCGCAAAGGGCCTGGACTCGGCTCGGCGAAACGCAGAGCGAAATCACCGAAGGCACGATGGACGCCCGAACTGTGATTTGGCACGCCGGTTTGGAAGCTTATTACGATCACCCGTTTGTGGGCATCGGTGCCGGTGCGTTTCCTATCGCCGTGCAGCAAAAGACGGCGACGGCGTGGGCGCCGCACAATACGTTTCTTTCCGTGTTGGTTGAGCTCGGCGCAATCGGATTCGGCATCTTCGCGGTGATGTTGTTCAGTATGATCACCGCAGCGACGCGAATGCAAAATCTCGAGCGAAGCTTATGGCTCGTCATGCTGCTTTCATGGGCACTCGGCTGCTTCGTGATGAACTGGGAGTATTACAAGCCGACGTGGTTCTTGTTCGCGATGCTGGCGGCGCAGAGCAGCGCATATGCGGCGGCTGTGCCAGTGCGACAGCGATTCGCGCAAGGCGTGCGGCAGCCGTATCGGGGACAGCCGGGACGTGTGCCTCAGCGCGTTCGCGAGTTCTGGAATGCAAACTTCGAGCAGCAGGTGGGCGGCCCCCGCGTGGAAGAGCGTAATTATCGGCCGGCACGAGGTAAGCGTTGAGTTCGTTAGGTCAGCGAGAGTGGATGAATTCGTCAGTCCCCACAGCCCAGGCAAGCACCGAAAAAGTTAGCCAGTCCACAGAGACGGTTTCACTCCGGTGGAATTTCAGCTGGACCTTTGTCGGCAACGTGATTTATTCCGGCTGCCAGTGGTGCATGTTAGTCGTGCTGGCGAAGCTCGGAAATCCGACGATGGTCGGGCAGTACGGCCTGGCGCTGGCGATCGCGACGCCGGTCTATGCCCTATCGACGCTACAGCTTCGGGCGGTGCTGACGACCGACGTTCACGAACGAATTCATTTCGGTGAATATCTTGGGTTTCGGCTGCTAACGACGATCATCTCGATGCTCGTCATCATTGGCGCGGCGTTTGGGATGCACTATTCGCCGCAATCCACCTGGATCGTTCTGATCATCGGATTTGCCCAGGGCCTGGAGATCGTCGCCGACCTGTACTACGCGAAGATGCAGTTCCATGAACACATGGACCGCATCGCGAAGTCCATGATCATTCGTGGTGTTGTCGGCCTGGCGGCGATGGCTGCGGGCGTTTACTTCTTCGGAAGCATCATCTGGGGAGCGATCGGGCTGACGGTCGCGCGAGCGCTTGTGCTCGTCGCCTACGACATTCGCAAGCGCACGCACTTCGATCCGCATAGCGTTTCGGAGATGCAGGAATCCGCGGAAATCCTCGCGGCGCGCGATCAGTCGCTGCGGCCTCGCTGGAATCGAATGGTGCAGATCGAGTTGTTTCGCACCTCGATTATCCTCGGCGTCATCGCTTTCTTGGTTTCCCTGCTGCCGAGCATCCCACGGTATTTTATCGTCGGCTCGATTGGCGAGCGGCAACTCGGCATCTTCACCGCGACGGCGTTTCTTGTTTCGACCGGAAACTTGATCATCACGGCGATGGGGCAGTCGGCGTTCGTGCGACTCGCGAAGCTTTACGGTAACGGCGAGATTCGCCGGTTCAATGCCCTGTTGATGAAGCTGGTTGGAATTGCGGTGGCGCTAGGATTGGCTGGAATCGGCGTTGCGGTGTTCTTCGGACATCTGCTGCTGACGCTGGTTTATCGTCCCGAGTACGCCGAACACACCGACGTTCTTGTGGCAATGATGGTCGGCGGCGCGATGAGCTACATCGCGGCGCAAATGGCTTCAGCGATCACTTCGGCGCGATGTTTCGCACCGCAGATTCCGGTACTGACTGCCGCGGTAACTGCGGCGACTCTGGCGAGCTGGATTTTGGTTCGGTCGCACGGAATTCTCGGCGCCGCATACGCGGTCATCATCACCTCCGCGGTATTGTTGATCGGCGAAATCATTTTGTTGACACTCGTGCTGCGCAAACGCCAGCGTGCGATTTTACGCGGCGAGCTGACTTAGACGAGTTCAGAGGATCTCGCCATATCGTGAAGCTTTCTCCGCGAATCTGCTTCATCTTTTTGTTGCTCACTCTTCCCTGTCGCGCTGACGTGCCGGCATTCCCCGGAGCGCAGGGCGGTGGCGCAGCCGCAACCGGCGGTCGCGGCGGACGAGTGATCGAGGTCACGAACCTCAACGATTCGGGCGATGGCAGCCTGAGAGCTTGTGTTTTGGCGGAAGGTCCTCGCACCTGTGTTTTTCGCGTCGGCGGAGTGATCAAAGTCGGCGATGGCATACGCGCCTATAAAGGCGACCTCACCATCGCGGGACAAACTGCTCCTGGCGGCGGAATTACTCTCGACGGCAGCAATGTCACAAAGCAAGCGGTTCTGTTTCTCTCGGCCTCGAATGTAATCGTTCGCTATCTGACGATTCGCATCGGCAACGGGCCGACCCATAAGCCCGGCCCTTCCACCGGCGGGGTAGCGTTTCAAGTCGCCAACGCGCAATGTCACGACATCATTTTCGATCACGTCACGGCAAGCTGGTGGGACAACAAAGGCCTCGTCTTCGTCAGCAACTACGTAGGCCCGAACACGAAGATTACGACGCAGTGGTCAATGTTCTACGAATCGCACGCCGGTCATCCGGTGGGTCCGTCGGTCAGCTCGAATCCTGAGAAGGGACAGGGCTTCGACAATCTCGAAACCGACATCGACTATCATCACAACTTATTTTCGGACATCGGTCACCGCATTCCGCAACTGTGGAATCGTTCGACGCGCTGGGTCAACAACATCACGTACAACTGGGATTTTTACGCTTCTCAGTTGCTCGGACAGATCAACGCGGATTTCATCAACAACAAGTACAAAGCCGGCCCGCTGAACGGTCAGGCGCAGAAGAGCGAGATCGAGGCTACACCCAAGGGCGCGTTTGAAAATCCGGGAGCGCCGGCGCTCTACCTGCTCGGCAACATCGGACCGAATCAGCGCAATCCCAGCGGCGATCAGTGGGCGATGGCCGCGCAAATTTCCGGCGAGAACGGCAAAGAAACCGGCCCGATCCCGCGAACGTGGCGCCGCACGGAGCCTTTGCCGGCGGAGCAGTATCCAATCGCCGCCGATCCGGCTCAGGAACTGGACGCCAAGATTCTTCCGACGGTCGGCAACTCCCTACGGCTCGATTGCGACGGCAAGTGGCTGATGCGGCGCGATTCCGTCGATCAGCGCATCATCGCCGAATATAAAAAAGGAACCGAGGGCGACTTTTATTCTTACGCCGACTACGAGCATCAAGTTCCCTGGATCGCGGCAGGAGAAACGTGCGCCGATAGCGATCACGATGGAATTCCTGACGCGTGGGAGAAAGCTCACGGTTTGAACCCGAGCGATCCTACGGACGCGCAGAAGTTGAACGCGGACGGCTACACAAATCTTGAGCATTATTTGAACGGATCGGAATCGGCGGAAACGCAGTTCGCGACGCTAGCGGCTATTGGCGGCGATGGAGCGGACACGGGAGTTGGATCGAACGAGACGGCGCGTACTTCACCCTTCTCAATGCGGGTTCAAGCGGCGGTTGTTCGCATCGGATATCACCTCCGCGCAAGAGCAGCCCGGGCGCGGTCGGAAATGTACTGGATGATCCCGACCTTCGCAGCGGCAGTTTTGGCAGTGATTGGCTTTGCGGGCTTTCGGTATCGGCGGCGTGCACGCGCCTATCAGCCGAGACTTCGAGCAAGACATATTTAGGAGCAATGCAACGGTGACTCAGACTCAGGAACTACTGGAACTCGACTCGCATTTTTCTTTCGGAGAGAATTGGTCGCACTACTCCGAAAAGATCGACGAAGCACGCATTGAAGAAGCCGAGAAATCGCTTATCCGGCTCGTCGGCCGCGAAGCCATCGAAGGTAAAACGTTTCTCGATATCGGCTGCGGCTCGGGACTTTTTTCGCTGGCCGCTGTGCGTCTCGGCGCAAGCAAACTTCTCGCAGTCGATCTCGATCCCAAGAGCGTCGAAACCACGCGCAAAACGTTGGCGCGTTACGCATCTGGCAAGAGCTGGGACGTTCAGAACATCAGCGTCTTCAATCTCGACCCCGAAAAACTCGGCACGTTCGATGTCGTATATTCGTGGGGCGTGCTTCATCACACTGGCGCGATGTATCAGGCGATCACCAAGGCCACAACAATGGTCGCGTCCGGCGGAATGATTTCGCTGGCGCTTTACGGCAAGACACCGTTCTGCGGCATGTGGCGCGTCGAAAAGCGAATCTATACGCGCTCGCCAAAGTGGGTGCAAAAAACGATCGAAGCGGTCTATCTCACGGCCGTTCGCGCGCGTCTGGCGCTCAAGGGCGAAAGCTACAGCAAGCGGCGCGAAAAATATTGGAAGCAGCGCGGCATGGACATGTATTACGACACGCGCGACTGGCTCGGCGGATATCCCTACGAGTCGATTTCGCCGGAAGAAGCACAGACATTCATGCGCGGACTCGGATTCGACCAACTGCGCTCGTTCGTTGAGCCTTGCATCGGCCTTCTGGGCGCCGGCTGCGATGAATATTCATTCACACGTACTGCGGCGACGCGGTAGCAGCATCTAACGATTGGACCGAGCAAGTGGCACCACACCTTTCCCGATTCGAGGACATCGTCGGTTTGAAGATTCTCTTCCTGAGCAGGCAACTGAATATCGGCGGCGCCGAGCGCCAACTCGTAACGCTGGCGAACGAACTCGCTGCGCGCGGACATGAGATCGTCATCGCCTCTTACTATCCGGGCGGCGCTCTCTCGGAAATGATCGATCCCAAGCGGATCAAGGTGATTTCGTACGAAAAGAAATCGCGCTGGGATCTTTTCACGCTGCTTTTCAAAACATTGAAGATCGTCCGCTACGAGCAGCCGACCGTATTGCATGGCTGGATGCATACTCAAAACGTCGTCGCGACCGTGGCCAAGATTCTGAATCCGAAAGTTACGATGGTTTGGGCCGTGCGCGCTTCGAACCTCGAAGAGCATCTCGATTGGGCTGAGAAGCTCACCATCTGGCTTCAGGCAAGGCTCTCGGGATTTGCGACGCGCATCACAGTCAATTCGATGGCGGGACTGGAATACGCTGCCGAAGGCGGGCTGCCGCGCGAAAAAATGATGTTCGTTCCCAACGGGATCGACACCAACGTTTTTTATCCCAATGATGAAGAACGCCGCCGCGTTCGCGCGCAGTGGAACATGGGCGACGACGTCAAGATCGTCGGCAACATCTCACGCTTCGACCCGATCAAGAATCACAAAATGTTCCTCAAAGCCGCCGCCTCAGTCGCTGCGGAACGCCCGGACGTTCGTTTCGTTTGCGTCGGCCACGGCAAAGATTCATACCTTCAAGAGCTGAAGCAGCTCTCGCGCACGCTTGGACTCGAGGGCAAAGTCCACTGGATTCAGGCGCAATCCGATGTTCGGGCCGTCTACAATGCCGTCGATGTTTTTTGTTCATCGTCGGTTAGCGAAGGCTTTCCCAACGTCATCGGCGAAGCAATGGCCTGCGGCCGTCATTGCGTCGTCACCAACGTCGGTGATTCAGCGCTCGTCGTCGGCGACACCGGAGTGGTCGTTCCGTCCGACAACGCACAAGCCTTTTCCGCCGGATTGCTGGACCGGCTTAACGCCAGCGAGACACTGAACCTTCGCGCGCGCCAGCGCATCCTCGAAAATTTCACGGTCGCGCATTTGGGCGACAAAAGCGAATACGTTCTGTACCAGGCCGTCCAGCAGATGCACCCGAACCTAATCTCCAACGAAGAAGTCGCTCGCTCCGCAGACGCGTAGTCCGAAGGCAGAAAAATCTATGTGCGGCATCACAGGCTTTCTCGATACCTCTCGGAGTAAGTCCAGCGAACAGCTCACGCTGATCGCTCGGCGCATGGCGACCAGCATGAGCCATCGCGGACCGGACGCCGACGGTGTGTGGGTTGACCAGAACACCGGCGTCGCATTCGGGCATCGCCGTCTCTCCATCATCGATCTTTCGCCGATGGGCGCTCAGCCGATGCATTCCGCCAGCGGCCGCTACGTGATCACCTTCAACGGCGAAATCTACAACTTCAAGGCGCTGCGCGCGGAGCTCGAGCAACTCGGCGAAACGTTCCGTGGCCACTCCGACACCGAAATCATGCTCACCGCGATCGCTCGCTGGGGCGTGGAGGCTTCGCTTAAAAAATTCAACGGCATGTTCGCTTTCGCTCTGTGGGACCGTGAAGAGCAAACGATGTATTTGTCGCGCGATCGCGCCGGCGAAAAGCCGCTCTACTACGGCTGGATGGGCAAAACACTGGTCTTCGGCTCCGAACTGAAGTCGCTCCAGCAGCATCCCGATTTCCGCGGAGACATCGATCGCGGCGCTGTCGCGGTCTATCTGCGCCACAACTATATCCCGGCGCCGCACTCGATCTACCAGGGCATCTACAAACTCCCTCCAGGAACTTTCCTCACGATTCGCGGATTCGGCACCGATGCTTCACCGAAGCCTTACTGGTCCGCCAAGGTAGCCGCTGAAGATGGTCTCGCGAATCCTTTCCGCGGCACCGAAGACGAAGCGGTGAACCAACTCGACGCACTGCTGAACGACGCGGTCACGATGCGCATGGAAGCCGACGTCCCGCTCGGCGCGTTCCTCTCCGGGGGCATCGACTCCTCGCTGATCGTCGCGATCATGCAGGCCAACAGCAAGCGTCCTGTCAAAACCTTCACGATCGGCTTCGACAATCGCGAATTCAACGAAGCAGAAGCCGCCAAGCAAGTAGCGCAACACATCGGCACCGAACACACCGAGCTTTACGTGACGCCCGAAGAGGCGATGGCGGTCATCCCGCGCCTTCCGACTCTGTATGACGAACCATTCGCCGACTCCTCGCAGATTCCGACATTCCTCGTCTCGCAACTCGCGCGACGCAACGTCACCGTCAGTCTTTCCGGCGACGGCGGCGACGAACTTTTCGGCGGCTACACCACCTACCAGTGGGGCCGCAGCGTTCACCAAAATATCGGCTGGATGCCAAAGCCGCTAAAGGCTGGTTTAGCGAAAACGATCAAACCGCTCTCGAAGCTCGATTGGAACGCGCTCCTCGACGGGCGACAGTCCGTCGTACCCGAAAGCCTGCGCAGCAAAGACATCAACAAAGTCCTGAGCAAGCTCACTGGCATTTTGAAAGTGAACGAGCGCGAGGCTCTCTACTGGATTCTGCTTTCGTACTGGATGGAGCCTTCGTCCGTCGTCCTCGGCGCGAACGAGCCGCTCACGCAGCTCACCGACAGCACCAAGTGGGCCAAGATCGACGACATCATGCACGTCATGATGTACCTCGACACGATCATGTATTTGCCCGACGACATTCTGGTGAAGGTCGATCGCGCCTCGATGGGCGTCAGCCTCGAATCGCGCGTGCCATTGCTCGATCACCGCATCATCGAGTTCGCGTGGAAGCTGCCGATCGAAATGAAAGTCAAAGGTGCACTCGGCAAGGTTCCGCTGCGCAACTTGCTCTATCGCTACGTGCCAAAGCAGTTGGTCGATCGCCCGAAAAAAGGCTTCGGCGTGCCAATTCACGAGTGGCTGCGCGGCCCGATGCGTTCGTGGGCGGAAGATCTTCTCGACGAATCGCGTCTGAAAAGCGAAGGATATTTCGATGCCAAGCCGATTCGCCAGAAGTGGAATGAACACGTGAGTGGCCGCCGTAACTGGCAGGCGCAACTCTGGGCTGTGCTGATGTTCCAGGCATGGCTCGAACAGCAGAAGGTCCACACCGCAGTCGAGTCGGATTTCAGCCCTGAAACCGTGCAAATTCCAAACACATCTACTGCGGCATCCGCGCAACCAAGCGCGACGTAGTTTCCCACAGCTTCATTTCTCATTTGCATTTCGCCCAAGCCCCTGATAACAACTAGTCCCAAAGGCATGGCGCAAGACATGAGTGCAAAGTTTTTAGTCCGCTTTGATGATATGTGTCCGACGGTCAATTGGCCTCTCTGGCAGCAACTGGAGCAGGTCATGATCGACGAAGACGTCCGTCCGATTCTGGCGGTCGTTCCTGACAATCTCGATCCTTCTCTGCACGAAGGCGAGCGCCACGAACGATTCTGGGAAGTGGTGCGCGGCTGGCAGGCGCGCAATTGGTCCATCGGTCTGCACGGTTATCAGCACCGCTACGTCAACCGTAATGCCGGCTTGGTCGGCCTGAATCACTACAGCGAGTTCGCTGGCGTTCCTATCCACGAGCAACGCGCCAAGCTCATCAGCGGATTGGAAATTTTTAAACGCGAACGAGTTCGCCCGGATTGCTGGATCGCGCCCGCACACTCGTTCGACGAAAACACGGTAAAGCTGCTTTCCGAATTGGGCGTAACTACGGTCAGCGACGGCTTGTCGCTTTTCCCGCATCGAGACGCCAGAAACAAGAACGTGGTTTGGGTTCCTCAACAGCTTTGGCGGTTCCGTTACGTTCCCTTCGGCGTCTGGACGATTTGCATTCACTCCTGTGACCGGATGTACAAGGATCCGAAGCATTTTCGCGAGCGCATCCGCCTATTCCGGAAATCGATCGTGACTCTGCCGGAGATCGTATCCGCCTACTCGGATCGTCGCGAATCGGTCGCCGATGAATTGTTTGGCGAGTTATGGCACATCGCCATTCGCGCGAAAGGCGCTATTTCAGGGCCTCCGCGCAAAGAACACGAAATTCTCGGTGAGACGAATCCCGAAACCGAGAGTCCCCAAAGCGCCAACGCGGCTCTGTAGTTCCGCTTCCCTTTCGTAGTTCATTTTCAATGTCTCCAACTCAAAACATTCCGCCATTTGGCGCTCTGGTGATCTCGCTCGATTTTGAGCTGCACTGGGGCGTGCGCGACAAGCGTTCGGTCGATGGCCCATATCGCGAGAATTTGCTCGGCGCGCGCGAAGCGATTCCGCGGATGCTCGATTTGTTCGAAGAATTCGGCGTCGCCGCGACTTGGGCAACCGTCGGTTTCCTTTTCGCGAAAAATCGTCGAGAGCGAGAAGAGTTTTCTCCGTCGGTTCGGCCGGTCTACAAGAATCCGAAGCTTGACGCATACGCCGAAACAACCGGCGACAACGAAGACGACGACCCGATGCATTACGCATCGAGCCTGATCGCGCGCATCGCAAAGACGCCGAAGCAGGAAATCGCCACTCACACGTATTCGCATTACTACTGCCAGGAGTCCGGTGAAACGCGCGAAGCGTTCGCTGCGGACATCGCGAGCGCGGTCGCGATTGGCCGCCACTACGGCTTCGACATTCGCTCGATCGTTTTCCCGCGCAATCAATTCCGCGCCGGCTACGAATCCGTCCTGAAGGACGCCGGGATCACCTGCTACCGCGGCAACGAACCGAACTGGATGTATCGCCCGCGCCCCCGCGATGAAGAAACCCTCGCGGTGCGCGCCCCGCGCCTGCTCGACGGCTACATCTCGCTGTCCGGGCCAAAATTCATTCGCTGGGAAGAAATCACGCAGTCGAGCGGTATACACGATGTGCGCGCCAGCATGTTTCTCCGACCCTATTCGACACAACGAAAAAGCCTCGAGCCAGTCCGTCTCCGGCGCATCGCCGGCGGCATCCGCGCCGCAGCGAAAAATCGTGGGATTTTTCATCTCTGGTGGCATCCGCACAATTTCGGCAAGAACATCGCCGAAAACATCGAATTTCTCCGCAATGTCCTAAAAGTTTTTGCAGAACAGCGACAAGTTCACGGCATGCAATCACTTACGATGATTGACGTGGCATCCCTCGCGCCTGGCGTCGCAGGTTCCGCCGCCAAATCCGTGCGCGAACTGCCAACGGAATTGGAGCGAGTTTCGTGATCGGCGTCACTCACATCATCGCGGGGCTGGCTCCCGACGGCGCCGAGAGGATGCTTCACCGCCTCGTCTCGAGCATGGATTCGAGCCGCTTCGAAAACGAAGTGATTTCGCTGACCGACCTCGGCCCAATGACGGAGAAATTCCGAGCGAGCGGAATTCGAGTGCGCGCCCTTGGCATGAGCCGCGGCAGCGCCAATCCGTACTATCTTGCGAAGCTTGCCGGATGGCTTCGCAAACTCCCGCCGCAACAAATCATTCAGACATGGATGTACCACGCCGATCTCGTCGGCGGTCTCGCCGCGAAACTTGCCGGTTGCTCCGGCCTCGTCTGGAACATCCGCCACAGCGACCTGCATCCCGGCGTAGACAAGCGCCACACGATATGGACCGCGAAGGCATGCGCGGCCTTATCGAACCGCCTACCACGCCGCATCATCTGCGCATCGGAATCTGCGCGTACCTTCCACGAAAAGCTCGGCTACGCGCATGACCGCATGGTGGTCATCCCAAACGGATTCGATCTCGATCTCTTCCGTCCGGATGAAACCGCCCGGGAGACTGTCCGTCGCGAGCTCGGAATCGCAGATTCGACTCTGCTGATCGGCTACGTCGCCCGCAAGCATCCTGTGAAAGACCACCGGACTTTCCTCGAAGCCGCCGGGCTGCTCCACAAGCAATTTCCCGATGCCCGCTTCGCTCTCTGTGGAGACGGTGCCACTCAAGAAGACTCCGAACTCAAAGATTGGTCCGAAGTAGCCGGCGTGCGAGAAGCTTGCCTCTTCCTCGGACATCGCGATGACATACCCAGAGTCATCAACGCGTTCGACATAGCCACTTCCAGTTCCACCAGCGAAGCCTTCCCGAACGCCTTGGCGGAAGCCATGGCCACTGGCATCCCCGCCGTCGTCACCAACGTTGGCGACTCCCGCTCGATCCTCGGCGAAACTGGCTCGGTTGTTCCCCCCAAGGACCCGAAAGCCCTGGCTCAGGCTTGGGCTGGCCTCATTCAGGCCGGTCCAGACCTCCGCGAACGCCTCGGTGAAGCCGCGCGCGCCCGCGTGCAGACCCATTTCTCGATGCCCAATGTCGTCCGGCGGTACGAAGACCTCTACACCGAAATTGACGCTTCTCTGGCACCAGCCGCCCAGCAGCGCGCCAATCCCATTGCTCAGCCCCCGGCGGCCCGTTCCAAAGCCTCGGCAGCTCGGACATCTGTTTCCGGTGCCAACCCGCGCATTCTCTTCGTAGACAACGACGTTAACTCCTTTTATGCCTATAGGATAGACTTGGCCTTAGCTGCCCGGGATGCCGGTTTCGAGGTCCACGTAGCTGCGCCCCAAGGCAAGGCTGCCGAAATCCTTCGCTCCGAGGGCCTGAATTACCACCCTATCCCGATGACTCGAAGCGGCTTAGCCCCGTGGAAAGAGTTTTCCACTATTTCTACTTTGTTTCGCCTGTACCGACGGACAAAGCCCGACCTCGTTCACCATCTTCGACTTAAACCCGTTCTTTACGGTGGTTTAGCGGCCTATGGAGCCCGGGTACCAGCGGTAGTCGGATTGCTCACAGGTCTAGGGTACGTCTTTATTGCGGAATCCCGCAGGGCCCTGGTGATGCGGAAGCTGGTCGTCCTGAGCTGCAAGGTAGCGTTCCGGCACAGCAATCAGCGCATCGTTTTCCAGAACCCCGACGATCAAGGCGTGTTTATTCAAAACAAGATCCTCCCCGCGGCTCAGACTGTTTTGATCAAAGGCTCTGGTGTCGACGTCCACACCTACGTCCCGACCCCCGAGCCCGAAGGCGTTCCTGTCGTCGTCCTCGCCTCCCGCATGCTCCGAGACAAAGGCGTGGTCGAATTCGTCGAAGCCGCGCGTGAGCTGCGTGAATCCGGCGTTTCGGCGAGATTCGTTCTCGTAGGCGACACCGATCCCGGCAATCCTACTGCGGTCAGCGCCGAACAGCTTCAGTCCTGGGCCAACGAAGGCGTGATCGAGTGGTGGGGCCACCAAAGCGATATGCGCAAGGTCTTGTCACAGTCGAACATCGTTTGCCTTCCGTCCTTGCGTGAAGGGGTCCCAAAGGTTCTCATTGAAGCAGCGGCCTGTGGCCGCGCCATCGTTACAACGGATGCTCCCGGGTGCCGCGAAATCGTGCGCGAAGGCGAAAACGGCCTGCTCGTACCGGTTCGCAACAGCAAAGCCCTGGCCGACGCCCTTCGACTTCTGATTGAAAGCGCCCCGCTCAGATCGCTGATGGCAGCAAAGGGCCGCGAGATCGCGGTCGAGGAATTTTCGGTCGAGCGCGTCGTTCACGAGACGCTCGGCGTCTATCGCGAATTGCTCGCAGCAAGCGGTCCGCGCGGTTCGCAACAGCAACTCAATATTGTGGAGCAACAGGCTCGATGACGACGGATCCCACCAACAGCGGCGACAAAGTGAAACGTGCCTTCGATTTCACGCTTTCGCTGATCGCCTTGATCGTGCTCAGCCCGGTGCTGATTGCAGTCGCACTGATCATCAAATTCGGCTCGCCCGGCCCGGTTTTCTATCGCGGCCTCCGGATCGGCTTGAAGGGCCGTCCCTTCCACATCTGCAAGTTCCGCACGATGGTCATCGACGCTGAAAAGCTCGGCGGCTCGGCCACAGCCGAAGACGATCCCCGAATCACGCCGATCGGCAAGTTCCTGCGCCGTCACAAACTCGACGAACTGCCCCAATTCCTCAACGTCTTTTTCGGCGACATGAGCCTCGTCGGACCCCGTCCCGAAGTCGAGAAGTACGTGCAGATGTACAACGACGAAGAGATGGCCATCCTCGACTTAAAGCCCGGCATCACCGACTGGGCGTCCATCTGGAATTCCAACGAAGCCGCGGTTCTCGAAGGCAGCAAAGATCCCGAGAAAACCTACGAGGAACTGATCCGGCCCACGAAACTCGCGCTGCAGCTGTTCTACGGCCGCAATCATTCGCTGAGCGTCGACATCAAGATCCTGGCCCATACGTTCTGCAAGCTGCTGTCGAAAGACTGGACGCCGAAAGAGCTCGAACCTTACGGCAAGGTCAAGCTGTACAAAGTAGTATCCCAAGCCCAGTCGACGCAGCAGGTTTCAACGCATTAGACGCACCGGTTTTTGGCTTTAAAGCATCAAATGTCGCAGATTTTCGCGGGTCGTCCTCACCCGCAGACATCTGCGCCTAATCCAAGGAGCAATCATGTCTGCAAGTGAACGACGAGGAGAAAACGAACTGCCCGCCATCCACGGCGGCCAGCCGCTTTTTTCTCAACGATTTCGCTTTATCCGCCCCACGCTACCGGCGCTCGACGCCGTCGTCGGGCAATATCGCTCGGCCTACGAAAATGGCCTCATCACCAATGCGGATATCGTCGGAAAGTTTGAAGCAGCCGTAGCGGAACGCCTGCAGGTCAAGCACGCCGTTGCCGTTTCGAGCTGCACCAGCGGCTTAATGATGTCGCTGCGCGGCCTCGGCGTCACCGGCGAAGTGATCATCCCCAGCTTCACCTTCTTCGCCACGGGCCATGCCGCACGTTGGAACAGCTTGACCCCAGTTTTCGCCGATTGCGACCCCGACACCTGGAACGTTGATGTCGCCGACGTCGAACGCAAAATCACCGAGCGCACGCGCGCGCTGCTCATCGTTCACCTTTACGGAAATCCTGCCAACGTCGAAGCGCTCACCAAAATCGCACAGAAGCACAATTTGAAATTGATCTTCGACGGCGCCCACGCCTTCGGCAGCCAGTATCGCGGCAAGCCCATCGGCAGCTTCGGCGACGCCGAAGTCTTCTCGCTCTCACCGACCAAGCTTCTTGTGGCCGGCGAAGGCGGCCTCGTCACTACCAACGACGCCTCGCTCGCCAAAGCCATTCGCCTGATGCGCAACTACGGAGACAGCGGCTCCTACGATCCGGACTGGGTCGGGATGAACGCCCGCATGTCGGAATTCAACGCCGCGCTCGGCCTCACCGGTCTCGCCGAAGTTGACGACCGCGTCCGACGCCGCAACGAAATCGCGCGTATGTACGACGAAAAGCTCGCCGGACTGCCGGGCCTGCGCTTCCAGAAAGTCGACCACCGCGACGTCAACACGTTCAAGGACTACTCGATCCACGTCACGCCGTCGGAGTTCGGCATGAACCGCGACGAGCTCGCCGCAGGACTGCTCGCCGAAAATATCGAGACCAAGAAATACTTTTATCCACCAATGCACATGCAGACGCTCTATAAGCAGTTCTACAAGGCAGGCGGCCGCGATTTAAAGGTGACCGAAGAGGTCACAGGCGGTATCCTAAGCCTACCGATTTACGAGCTCCTGCCTGATTCAACCATCGAAACCGTTTCGCTCGCGATTCGCCGTCTTGCGAACCACGCGGGTAGCCGCAAAGAAGTGCTCTCGGGGAGGCAGTAGACCAAATGTTAAGTTCGTTACGAAATTTCAAGACTTCGCAGGCGTTGCCTCGCATGCTGGCCGACTTCGCGTTGGTTCAGGTCTGCATGATCATGGCGCTCGGCATTCCGGTCGTTTTCCTGCTCTCGCGCGGTGACTCCGTCGCCGCAACGGCCCGCCTCGAAGAGGCTCTGTCCTACTACATCCCCTACTTCCTTTGCATCTCAGTCGTGTTCCCGCTCGTTTTCTTGCTGAACGGGTTCTACACCCGCTCGCGCGCGTACATCGGCCGCTACAAAATGGTCGTCGTGATGCGCGGCGCCGGCATCGGCATCCTCACGCTGCTCGCCGTCAACTATCTTTTCTTCCGCACCAACTTGGTCCCGCGCCTCGCACTCCTTTTCTTTGCGGTGCTCACGATCATCAGCCTTTCGCTCACGCGCCTCGCAAAAGCCTTGCTGCAAGAGCGCTATGAAATCCGCGCTCGCGGCACGACCAATCCTGAGGGCACTGTTCTCGTGCTCGGCGGCGCCGGCTACATCGGCTCCAGCTTGGTTCGCAAGCTCCTTGAGTCCGGCCGCAAAGTCCGCGTCGTGGACAGCCTCGTGTACGGTGACGAACCCCTCCGCGGCGTCTTTGGCCATCCGAACCTCGAGATGCGCATCGGCGATTGCCGCAACATTCAAGACATGGTTGCCGCCGTCCGAGGCGTTGACGCCATCATCGACCTGGCCGCCATCGTCGGCGACCCGGCCTGCGAGCAAGACAAGCAGACCGCGCTCGAAATCAATTACGCCGCAACCCGCATGTTGATCGAGGTCGCCAAGGGCCACGGCATCCAGCGCTTCATCTTCGCCTCGAGCTGCAGCGTTTACGGCGCAACCGACGTGATGATGGACGAACTTTCCGCCGTCAAACCGATCTCGCTTTACGGCCAGACCAAGCTGGATTCCGAGCACGCTTTGCTTGCTGCGAAATCGTCCACGTTCCACCCGACGATTCTTCGCCTGGCGACCGTCTTCGGCCTCTCGTTCCGCCCGCGCTTCGACTTGGTGGTCAACCTCCTCATGGCCAAGGCGTTCAACGAAGGAGTCATCACCATCTTTAACGGCGAACAGTGGCGCCCATTCATCCACGTTCACGATGTTGCGGCCGGCTTCATCAAAACACTGAATGCCCCGCTCCCCGTCGTCAGCGGCCAGATCTACAATCTCGGCGACACCCGCCTCAACTACACGTTGACGCAGATCTCGCTCATGATCAAAAAAATGTTTCCCAACACGCAGGTCCAGCACATCGAGGACACAGACCGCCGCAACTATCGCGTCTCGTTCGACAAGATCGAAACGCAACTCGGCTTCACCTGCTCGTGGCAAGTGGAAGACGGTATGCGCCAGCTCCGCCAGGCGTTCGAAGACAAGGAAATCACCGACTACACCGACACGCGCTACTACAACCAGAAATTCCTCAAGATCGCGGGCAGCCCTTCGCGCAACACGCTCGACGAACACCTGATGGCCGCTTTCGCCAACGCTCCCAAGAATCTGACTCCGTCTGATGCAGCCGTCCTCGGCACCAAGCCGAGCGGCAGCCTCAGCGAGACGATTCACCTCGCCAAGGGCGCCGGCGCCGGTTCAAACTAAGCTCTCAACACGGCTGCACCGAAGTCAGAAATTTCGGTGCAGCCGTACTCTTTCCAGTTCACAAATTTTCGACTAATTGAATTAGAAGCGGTACGCGTAGTCCGTATCGAGGTAGCTCAACGGCCACATCTCAGGAATCGGCGCGCCGTCTTTCTTAGCTACCCCGTCATTTCTAACAATAATGTGCAGCGGCCTGTGCCGCGGCGCGGCAACAAATCCTTTGCTCTTGATCAAATCGATGGCCGCCTGATCGAGCCGCGACACCACGAACGACAAAATATATCCACCGCTCTCGAATACGCGCCGGATCGCGCTCGACAGCACTAAATCCATTTCGTCTTCTGCACCCGTTCGCCACCACATCGCCAGTCGCCAGAAGTCGGTCTTTCGCTCTCGCCAGATGAGCGCCGCGGCACGAGGCTCGGCGCCTCCGGTGTGAAAGCAAGTCTCAGCCTTCAGGTGCGGCGAGTCGGTAATCTGCCAACGGAGATATTCGAAGTCGTATCGAGCATAGAAATCGCTGCGACGTTCCGGCTCGAGAAACGATGCGAGCTTTTCCGAAACTCCAGATTCAAAACGAATCGCATCGGAACGCACGCGGCTTGGCCATCGCACCGGAATCCGATTCACGAGCTCGATCGCGTCCACCGGCAGCTTCGGCTTCTTGCGCCGCACGACGCGCAGCCCGGCTCCGATACGCAGCGGCAGGTGATACACCACGCCGGCATCGTTCTCGGTCATCGATGAAAGCCGCGACACGATCCGCTGCGTCGCATCGTTGCCGCCAAGCTGCGTCAGAAACTCGTATCGATTCTGCGCTTGGCGCATCAACAGAATCCCGACACCTTTCGCGCTCTGATCCTGCACCGACCAGTCGCAAGTCCACGCCGCATCCGCAACGCGGCCGTTCAACACGACCTGAAATGGCACGAGTCCGAGGAAACCGCCAATCTGCCCATCTTTCACCCAGGCGTAGCCGCGTTCGCGACCTCGGTTGAATCGCTCGTTAAAATATTTCCATCGCACAATGTCGGCGGGAAAATCCTCGCGCCCCAGATATTCGACGAGAAGCTCGGGATCGAGCGAGCTGAGGGGCTGAAAACTCGGTGGCATCGCGCAAGGATTATACAGAATCCTGCCCTTGCGAAAATTTCCGCTGCGCTTCAAAGCAGCAGCATTACCGTTTCACCGAGCGATCTTCGTTCATCCGCAAATTCATAAACAAGGCCCGGCCGCACTCGACGAACGACGATGCGGTGCCGCGCCAACCCCTATGCCCACATTAGAATCGGCACCCTCTCGCACTGACGTGAATAGTTCGCCTGTCCAGGAAGCCGCAGACTCTTCGCAGCCGCCAAATTCGGCGCTGAGCAAACTCATTCCAATTGCGCTGCTCTTGCTCTTCGTCGCGCAGTGCGCGTGGTTCATGCGCACGCAATCGCTGACCAACGACGAAGCGCTCCACATCGTCGCCGGCACCGAAGCCTGGCGCCTCCACCGCTTCGAGCGCTGGAACGATCATCCGCCGCTCGTCTTCCTTCTTTCGACTCTCCCCGTCGTCGCCACCGGCGGCCAAATCAGCATCGGCTACGACGTTCGCTACGCCGACGGCATTTCGCCGAGCCCCGAGGTCGTCGCGTGGTCCGGCCGCATTGTCATCGTCGCTCTCGGCGTGCTGCTCGGCGTCCTCGTCTGGCTCACCGCCCGCAGAATGTTCTCCGAAGGTGCAGCGAACTTCGCCCTCGCGCTCTTCGCATTCTCACCCGCACTAATCAGTCACTTCTCGATCAGTTGCAATGACGGGGCCACCGCTCTCATCACCTTCGCCGTCGCGATGCAGCTCGTCTACTGGCGGCGCACACAATCCTGGGGACGCGCGATCGGCCTCGGCGTGCTCCTCGGCGCGATGATCGACACAAAGTTCAGCCTGCCCGCGATGTTTGTACTCGCGCTCGGGCTCGTTCTCATTCTCAAGCCCACATCAGTCGCGTGGAATCCGAAAGACTGGAATTGGCGCCAGGCCATCGCGATGACCGCGATCTCGCTCTTTTTCGTCTGGGGCTCGTTCTTTTTCCACATGACGAAAGTCGAAATCAAGAACGGATTCGTCACCGTCACATCGCCCAACCGCACAAAAGCTACTACGGGCGACACGCACAAGCACATTAACCTGACCGCTTACATCCCAGCCGGCGAATACATCGAAGGCATGGGCCGCGTCGCGAATCACCTCAATCTTGGCCATCCAACTTACTTTCTCGGCCAGATCTCGCACGACAAAGGCTGGAAGGCGTATTTCCCCACAGTCGTCGCCCTGAAGTGGCCGCCAATCGTGCTCGCACTCTTCTTCGCCGCAATCGCGCTCGGCATCGCCGGCCGAATCAAATTCCCGACGGACCTGCTGATCTTCGCGATCTTTCCCGCCGTCTATTTCTTGCTCGCGATCTTCTCCAAAGTCGATCTCGGCGAACGGCACATTCTGCTCGTCTATCCATTCGCGCTGCTCTTCATCGCGTCGCTCTGGAAATACGCGCGGCAAAAACGCGCCATCTTCGTTCTCTTCCTGGCGCTACTCGTCGTCAACGCCGCCGACGTCCTGCGCTACGCCCCCGGCTATCTCTCCTACTTCACGCCCTTCATAAATCCCGCGACGAGCTGGAAGCTACTCAGCGACAGCAACCTCGATTGGGGCCAGGGCTTGCTCGCGCTCCGTGACTATCAGGCGAAACACCCAGGTGAGACAATTCACCTCGACTATTTCGGAACCATCGATCCCCAGCTTTACGGCATCCGCTACACACAACTCCACCCTAACGAACGCGTCACCGGCACCGTCGTCGTCAGCGCCACCAATCTCTCCGGCCAACTCCTCGACGATCCGAGCGGCTATCACTGGCTGCTACAATACCCAGCCAAGATCCTCGATCATTCGCTCTACGTCTTTGAAGTTCCGCCCGACGCGAAGTAATCCGAAGTAACGCAACTAGCGCGGACGCAGATCGGATCGATTCGCACTATTTCATCAGACAGGAATAATCTCCTTCTCCTAATTTCCGTGAAGAAAAGCCCTCTCACAATCTGGTTCGTCTTCTACCTCGCGCTATTCGCTGGCCTGTCCGCTTTCGCGCTCAAGCAACCAACCTATAGTTGGGATTTGGTCGGCTATATCGGCAGTTCCGTCAGCAGTGCCGACCCGCAGATCATCTACCACGAAACTTTCGCCGCAATTCAGCCCATCCGTTCCAACAAGGGCATCCAGCTCGAAAATCCCTATCGCGCCGACGTCGCCGCGAATCCCTACCACTTCGCCGAACAACTTCCGCTCTACTCGATCAAGCCCGCCTACGTAGAACTCATAAAATCGCTGCACGGCGCCGGTCTTCCCTACCCAAAATCCGCCGTCGTCATTTCGGCCGCCAGCAACTTCGCGCTCGCGATGCTGCTCTGGTTTTGGCTCGCGTCCCACCTCGAAGGCATCGCCCTTTTCGGCGCATCTACGCTCATCATGCTTTCGCCCAACGTCCTCGAACTCTCGCGTTGGGCCACGCCAGACGCGCTTGCGATGTTCGTCGGCGCCGCCGGCCTCTACCTCATCCTCGCCCACGACAAATATTTCTGGGGCTCCGCGCTCCTCGTTCTCGATGTCTGGATTCGTACCGACTCCGTCGTGCTTGCCGGCATCGTCATGTTCGTCTTACTGCTCCGCGGCAAACTCGAGTTCGTGCAGTTCGCTTCCCTGTCCACTTTGGCGCTCGCCAGCTACTTCATCATCGGCCACTATTCCGGCGACTACGGATGGACCGTCCTTTTCTACAACTCTTTCCTGGGCGGTGTAACCGCACCGGCGGAAACCGTCCTTCACGTCTCGCTCAAAATGTACCTCGCGCAAGTTGTGAAGGGCGTCTATCTGCTGCTCGTAGACGGCAGCTTCGCGCTGTACGCGCTACTCGTCGTCCTCGCGTTGTGGCTGCGCAAATCGTCGCCATACACTCAAATGGCAGCCATCGTTGTCAGCGCGCGTATCGTCTCGTATCTTCTTTATCCCAACGGCGACCCGCGCTACACCGCCGTCCTTTACGTGATGGTCCCCGTCGCGCTCGTCCTCGCCATCAGCAGCGAGATTACCGGTTCCACGGCGATGCGCCAGCGGTGATAGCCGTCTAAAAAAGAAAAAAGGGAGCGGCTCTCAACCCGCCCCCTTCTCTCAAGTTCGATTTGGTTGAAGTTGATTTTATTTTGGGCTCGTCCCGTTCAGATAATTCTCCAGGTACGTATACCCGTTCGGCGCGGTCTGCTTATAGAGCGTCGAGTCGGAGGTGCTCAGACCGTTCGCCTGCTTCCATTGGTCTGGAATTCCGTCGTGCAGTGATTCCGTGCAAGCGCTTCCACCCGGAATCGACGGCGAGCTGAACTGACCGGTAAAGAAATGGCCCGCAGCTCTCGCCTGATACTGCGCGATCACGCGCGCATCCTGCGAGTCGCGGTTGTTGGCGAAGTTGCCGCTGCAATCCAGATGCTGCGAATTGCCCACCGTGTTCAGCATGACGTTGTCGAGGTCGCTCACCGCGTCCGCCTGAATCGGGAACGTCTCGCCCTGCTGCGGTGAATTCCGGAACCAGCTGCTCGGAATAGCGCCACCGCGGTCGCCGCCTTCCCAACCCTGCGAGGTCATTGCCTTCTGGCCGCTGTCGTTCGGTGTGGTCGTCACATCCGAGTTGTGCGGCCCGAGGTTATTCACCAGGTACAGCGATGGTGGCCCTGGGTTGTCGCACGGATTTCCGCCGATGCAGTTGTCCGCTTGATCGGACGGATCATCGTTGTTGCCGTTGGAATCAAACTCGTGGTTCGAGTTGCCCGAGTTCAGGTTGCCCGGCACATACTTGTTGCCGATGTAATCCATTTTCGCGCCGCCCCACGTGAGAGCCGCAAAGTAGTCCCAGTTGTAAACGATGTTGTTCACCCAGCGCATGCTGCCGATGTCCACCAACGGCAATCGGTGGCCGGTGTTCGCAAAGAAGCTGTGGTGCCAATCGATGTTCACAGAGTTTCGCGCCGAACCCGACGTCGCATCGGCCATCGGTCCCACGGGATGGCCCGCGTTCGGCTCGTAGCACATGATCCACTGATACGACACGTCGTGGACGTTGCCCGCGTCGTTGGACAGCGCGAGGAACGGCTTGTTACCCCACCAACGGCCGGACAGGTGGTCCAACACGACGTTGTAGATGTTGCCGCTGGCCAGCTCGAATCCAACAGTGCCGGTGTCTGGTCCCGTTGCGGTATTCGGGTTATTGCCGTCGTAGGTCACATAGCGGATCACGACGTCGTGCGTCGAGATGAAGATCTGCTCTTGCTGCTGATTCGGTCCGCCGATGACGATCCCGCCGCCTGGAGCCGTCTGGCCGGCAATCGTGATGTACGGGTTCCTGATTTGCATGCGCGATCTGCCGGTGATCAAGCCCGAAACGCGGAAGACGCAGGTGCGAGGTCCCGAAGCCTCGAGGCAAGCCCGCAAACTGCCGCTGCCCGAGTCATTCAGGTTCGTGACTTCCATCACGACGCCGCCGCGGCCGCCGACCGATTCCGCGCCACCGCCTTCAGCACCCGGGAACGCCGGGCAACCTGAATCCGGGCAGTTCGCCGACGTGCTTGGCCCCGGTGGATTCGACGAACCCGTGCTTGCAGCTGAAACCGTGACCTTCGCGGTGTCCGACATGCTCTCATCGGCTTCACTGGTCGCTGTAATCGTGTCCGTGCCCGCCTTCGACGGTGCCGTATACGCACCCGACGAATTGATTGTACCGAGCGCCGCTTTCCAGCTAACCGCCTTGTTACTGACGTTGCCCTGAACTGACGCGGCAAATTGCAACTTCGCGCTGGTCTTCACCGACGACGTACCCGGCGTAACCGTAACGCCCGTCACTGTGGGCGATGAACCCTGTGCCGTAACCTTGACCGTCGATACACCCGACTTCGTTGGATCGGCAACGCTGGTCGCCGTAACGACGTCCGTGCCCGCCTTTGATGGAGCCGTATATTGGCCGGCCGACGTAATTTTGCCGAGCTGCGCGCTCCAGGTAACGTTCGTATTCGTGGTTGTGCCTTCAACCGTCGCCCGGAACGGCAACGTCCCGCCAGTCGCCGACGCCGCCGACGAGGGAGTCACCTGAACCGCCGTAACCGCATCCGTGCCGCCGCTCCCGCTTCCGGTTCCACCGTCCGGCGGTGTCACCGTTTTGCCGGCCACTGCGACCGTCGCACTCGCCGAGAATGTCGGATCTGCTTGACTCTGAGCCGTAATCCGGCCGACTCCGGCCGCCATCGGCGCCGTGAAGACGCCAGCCTGGGTGATCGTGCCGATCGTCGCAGACCACGTAACCGAAGTATTGGCCGTCGCGCCCTGGATCAGCGCCGCGAACTTGATGGTGCCGCCTGGAGCCGGCGTCGAGACCTCAGGCGAGACCTGCACCGTGCTCACCTGTGGCGTCGTATCTGAACCCGAACCTTTGAGCGGCAACATCGCCGGGCGGTGCGCCGCATCGGTCATGACCTTCACCGAGCCCGACACGCTGCCGGTATTGGTTGGAGCGAATTTCACATTGAAGCTGGTCGCCTGATTCGCCGCCAGCGTCATCGGCGCGGTCGTCCCGGTTACGCTGAAGCCCGTACCGTTCACGACGACTTGGCTAACCGTCACAGGGGCGGACCCCGTGTTAATCACCGAGACTGGCACCGTATTCGACGTTCCGACCTTCGTACTCACGGATAACGTCGCCGGGGCCACGGATAGAGACGGCAGTGGCTCTGCCATCCCTGCGCATCCAGCTATCCAAGCCACACCGATGGCTAGGAGGCTCGATAGTACTAGAACTTTATTCTCGCTCAACACTTTCATGTCGATCCGGTCTCCAAACAACAAGTTCAAATTTTTCTTATTTATCCACCGTATTTCTGTGCCCGAGGGGAGGGGGGACATCAGGCACTCCCATCGTAGGTTTGGTACTTCCTACCGCCAAGGATCCTGGAGTTCAGATTAAGTACGGGTGTGCAAGAAACTTTCGTACTGGTACGGACCCTGTACTTCACTTGTACCAAGGGACACTAAGGTTTTTTCGGTATTCTCAGCCGTTAGCTCTCTGTTCCGGGTTGGAGACTAGTAACGTATGCTAAATATAGACAGGTCACAGATTGAGATTTTCTCGACGACGCCACAATCCAAGGACTTCCCGCGCGAAACCTACGTCCAGCAGGTCATCGACGTCGCGCGATGGAGCGACCAAACCGGCTGCACCGCGATACTTGTCTACACCGACAACTCCATCGTCGATCCCTGGCTGGTGTCGAACATCATTTTGCAGAACACCAAGTCGCTCTGCCCGCTCGTCGCCATTCAACCTGTCTACATGCACCCATATTCCGTCGCAAAAATGGTCGCCAGCTTCGCGCATCTCTACGGCCGGCGCATGTACCTCAACATGGTTGCCGGCGGATTCAAGAACGATCTCATCGCACTCAACGACACCACGCCGCACGACGAGCGCTACACGCGCCTGATCGAATACACGACGATCATCAAGCTGCTTCTCTCCACCGCGGCGCCAGTCAGCTACGAAGGCAAGTTTTACAAGATTGAAAACCTGCGCATGACTCCCCCTTTACCGCCGGAGTTATTTCCTGGGATTTTGATGTCAGGATCGTCAGATGCCGGACTTGCTGCCGCTCGCGCCGTAGGGGCGACTGCAGTGAAGTACCCAAAGCCGGCAAAAGACACCGAGTCCAACATCGAATCCGAAGGGGAAAAATCCGGCGTTCGCGTCGGCATTGTCGCTCGCCCCACTTCCGAAGAAGCGTGGCGCGTTGCGAACGAACGTTTCCCTGGCGACCGCAAGGGCCAACTCGCGCATCAAATGGCCATGCGAGTCTCTGACTCGGTCTGGCACAAGCAACTTTCGGAAATGATTAAAGAAACGGGCGGACTGCAAGGCGTGTATTGGATGTGGCCATTTCAGAACTATCAGACCTTCTGCCCCTACCTCGTCGGCAGTTACGAACAGGTTGCGGAAGAAGTCTCGCGCTATATGCGCAATGGCTTTAAGTCGTTCATCCTCGATATCCCACCCAGCAAGGAAGAGCTCACACATTCACAAGCCGTCTTCGATTACGCCCTGAAGGGCGCTGTTACGTGAACTTGGCGACACTCGATCTAGAAACAAAAACAGAATCCAAAACCGAGTCCAAAACCGGATCAAAAACTGAAACAAAAACCGGGACGAAATCCACCAGCGTTGAACGACTGTCGGAAACCGCCAAAGCCCTCCGGTTTCTTCGCGAACGCTGGACGATCTTCCTTCTCGTCTCCGCGATTGTCGTGATTCCCTGTCTTTGGCACCGCCACATCGAAGCAGGCGATCTCGGCAGCCACGAGTACATTTCCTGGATCGCAAACTTGGTAGCGCAAGGCCGCGCGCCGGGCCTCTTCATCGCGCACCACCAGTGGAACAACATCGTCGTCGATTTTGGCCTGAGCTGGCTCGGGCCGCTCCTCGGTTTTGCAGTCGCCGAAAAAATCGTAGTTTCGGCCTGCGCGCTCACATTTTTCTGGGGTGCTTTCGTTTTTATCGCCGCCTCGACGCGGCGCGTCCCTTGGGCCGTTGCGCCGGCGATTGCGATCGTCACATACGGTTTTACGTTCTACGCCGGCTTCATGAACTTTTATCTTTCGGTCGGACTCGCATTCTTCGCGCTCGCCATCACTTGGCGAGGAAGGCGATCGGATTGGGTTATTGGCGCAATTCTTGCCGCGCTATCGTTAGTCGCGCATCCGATGGGATTCGGCCTCCTCGTGGCGGTGGGGATTTATATCCACATTGCGGAGTCCGTCCCCGTTCGCTACCGATGGCTCGTGCTCGTAGGTTCGTTGCTGTCCGTCGTAGCGGTCCACTTTGCGCTGCCGCACTTTTTTCACACCGAGTCCTGGCGCGGCACAAAGCCCTTAGCGATGAATGGCTCCGATCAATTGGTTCTTTTTCGGCATGCCTACGTCTATCTCGCGCTTGCCGCCTTTGCATTTGGCTCGTGCGCATTTCTGGTCGCGGCATTCGTCGATCACAATCGAGAAAACCTCGCGCCGCGCATTCGCACGCCGATCGAGCTTTGGACGATTTTCGTCATCGGGGCAACCATGGTTCCCGCGGCAATTTGGCTCCCGGAATACACCGAATCCGGTGAGTGCGATCAACACTCGCATGACCACGGTCACCGCGGTTCTCGGTCTCTGTATTTTGGGCGCCGTCGCACCACGCAAGTGGATTTTCGGCGGCCTCAGCGCACTCGCCCTGGTTTTCTTCGCACTTCAATATCGCGATACCAGCGTGTTCAACACCATGGAGAAAGAAGCCGACACTCTCGTGGCCGGTCTGCCTTACGGTAGCAAAGTGAGCTACACGATCGATCAGGGCAGCTTCAGCCGCATCAATTCCCTGCACTTTGTCGATCGCGCGTGCATCGGCCGGTGCTTCTCAGTGTCGAACTACGAACCTGGCTCCAAACAATTCCGCGTGCGGCTTTCGCCGGGAGGCAGCAGCATCGTGTCTCAGGATGGCCTCGATCTGGAGCAAGGCAACTACGTCGTTCGCGAACAGGATCTGCCTCTCTATCAGATCTATCAGCCTGACGATCACGACCTGACCAAGCTCGCCATTCGCCCGCTCGCCGCCGGCGAGAAAAACGGCCGCATCGGTCACCGCATCCCGCAAGATTGAGTCGGCATGGCGTATGACGCCATCCTGTAGCCGCGATCGCTTCCCAGATCGCCGGGTTTACATGAAACCCGGCCCGAGTCAGACCGCTTCAGCCACGAATTGTGTGGCGCATTAAGATTTACCGAGCCGAGATACACCGGCCAGCAACTTCAAGCACAATGAAAGTGTTCACCTTGTGCGACCACATTCGTAATCCTTCGTTTTTCTTGAGGACGTCCTGATCATGGATCGTTTGCTTCAAAGTTGGGTGACACAGCAAGCTGAAGCCAGGCCCGCCGATGCCGCCATTGTTTCCGGCGCCGACACCCTGACCTATAGCCAGCTCGAAATCGCCAGCAATCAGCTCGCGCACCTGCTGCAAAACGCCGGATGCCAGAACGGCGACCGCGTCTGCATCCTGATGCCGAAGTCGGCCGAAGCCATCGTCAGCATGCTCGGTATCCTCAAGGCCGGCTGCATGCACGTGCCCATCGACATCGCCACACCAGCAGCACGCATCCGTCACATCTTCGAGTCCTGCGAAAATCGCGTCATCGTTGCGGGCGGCAAGGTTGTGCCTCTGCTCGACGAATTGATGGCCGACGAATCCCTCCGCTCCCGCACCACGATTATCTGGCTCGACAATCTGAGCGCATCCGCCCCTGCACCGGCCGCACCTGAATCGAAGAATTTCAAAGTCGCGTTTTCGACCAGCGATTTGAAATCAGCGCCGTCAACCGCGCTGCCTCAATCCCGCACCGCAAACGATGGCTCGCACATCTTGTTTACCTCCGGCTCGACCGGTGTCCCCAAGGGCGTCGTCATCACCCACGCCAACGTCTCCGCCTTCGTCGGCTGGGCGCTGAAACACTACGGCATCGACCACACCGACCGCTTCTCGGGCCACACACCTTTTCACTTCGATCTTTCGACCTTCGACATCTTCGGCAGCATCACCGCGGGTGCGCAGTTGCATCTGGTTCCGAGCGAAACCGCGCTGCTTCCACCGAAACTCGCTGAATTCATCCGAGCCTCGAAGCTCACGCAGTGGTTCTCCGTCCCCTCCGTGCTGAACTACATGGCGAAGTTCAACTCCGTGCAGCAAAACGACTTCCCCGACCTGCGCCGCGTCCTCTGGTGTGGCGAAGTGCTGCCCACGCCCGCCCTGATCTACTGGATGGAGCGGCTCCCCAAAGTTCATTTCTCGAATCTCTACGGGCCGACCGAAGCCACCATCGCCAGCAGCTACTACGACGTAACAGCGTGCCCGACCGACCCGAAATCGCAGATTCCCATCGGCACGCCCTGCGACGGCGAAGACCTGCTCGTCCTCAACGACAAGCTTGAACCCATTCCGGCCCGCGAAATCGGCGACCTCTACATCGCTGGCGCTGGCCTCAGCCCCGGCTATTGGCGCGATCCCGTCAAGACCGCCGCCGCTTTCATCCCGGACCCGAAGGCGCCCCAAGACCCAACACGCCGCCTCTATCGCACCGGCGACCTCGCCTATCGCGATGAACAAAATCTCGTGTGGTTCGTCGGCCGCGCCGACACCCAAATCAAGGTCCGCGGCTACCGCATCGAGCTTGGCGAAATCGAGACCGCCCTCAACTCCATGCCCAAATTGCAGGAATGCGCCGTCGTCGCCATTCCGACCGACAATTTCGGCGGCTACATGATCTGCGCCGCCTACGTCGTTCGCGCCGGCGAAAACGCAACCCTCGCCGACCTACGCGAGCACCTGAAGAAACTCGTCCCGAACTACATGATGCCCGCGCGCTGGACCGCCTACGAAGCGCTGCCCAAGAACGCCAACGGAAAAATTGACCGGCCTCGCCTGAAAGATTCGTTTGCGCGGAACGAAACGGACGCGAAGCGGGAAGATACAAAAGAAGCCTCAAATTCAGGTTCTAGTACCACCAAGTCCTCGACTGGACACGTCTTTTTCGCCCGGCGGGAAAGCTTCACAGGTATAGTGGTGCCCTTCGATTGTTCGGTATTCGGATTCACCGAAGTTGACGTTGATGTTGCGGTGGGATTGTTTCTAGCATCAAATGAAGTGCGCGTGGCTGGCCCTCGTCCTCTGGGTATTCGTCTGACTGGTTGTCTATGCTTTTCTACTACGTAATTCTTCTAGCGGGTTCTGTTGCGATGTCGGCGCTCCTCACTGTATGGGTGCGTTCGACCGCGGTCGCCTATGGTCTAAAGGCGACGCCCGTGTACGGCCGCCACACTCACACCAAACCGCTCCCGCGGCTTGGCGGCATCGCCATTTGCGTCACGTTCATGACCGCGGCGCTGGCGTACATTCCCATCGCGCACTTGCTTCACGTCGATATTTCCGTCCGGAATTATTTCGGCATCCTCGTCCCCGTCATGTTGATTTTCTTCATGGGCGCGTACGACGACATCCGCCCGCTGAAGCCAAAATCGAAAATCGTGGTCGAGGCGACTGCGGCTATCCTCCTTTATTTCTCGGGATTTGGAATTCACTACTTCCAGTGGCTCTTCGACGGCAAAGATGTCGGCCGCCTGATCGATTTGCCGCTGACGATTTTCTGGGTGCTGCTGATCACGAATGCCTTCAACCTGATCGACGGACTGGATGGTCTGGCGGCAGGCTCGGCGCTGATTTCCGCAATCTCGATTCTTGCCGTCGCGCTCGTGGGTCATCACGATTTGATGATCTATCTAGTCGTCGTTCTGATTGGCGCGATCTGCGGATTCCTGCCGTTCAATTCGTTCCCTGCCAGCATCTTCATGGGCGACTCGGGCAGCTTGTTTATCGGCTTCCTGCTCAGCGCGCTGGCGATGGGCGCGGGTCGCAGCATCGATGCAACGGGCGGGGCTGCTGTCCCAATCTTCGCCTTCGGTTTGCCGATTCTCGATGTCACGCTCGCCGTCATGCGGCGTTCGCTGCGCGGCCATCCGCTGTTTCGCGGCGATACCGACCATATTCATCACAAGCTTCAGCGGCAGGGACTCTCGCATCGGCAAGCGGTCATGGCGTTGTACGGCGTCACGGCCGCATTTGTCGTCGCGAGCCTGGCGATCCTGCTCGACGAAAAATTGCTCGTGCCCGTCTCCTTCGCCGTGCTACTAAGCGTCTGCGTGGGCGTTGCGCGGCTGCGCTATCCCGAGTTCATGAATCTGTTCAAGCCTGCGGCTCGCCGTCGGCAGATCGTCACCGACGAACCCAACATCCGCCGCGCTGCCGAAGCGCTCTACACTTGTTCGGATTTCCGCACGATCTGCCAAGTTTTGCAGGAATCTCTACAGCCCGATGGGTTTGAAGGTCTGCGTCTTAAGAATCTCGGCAAAGACGGCTACCCGATCGCGCTATTTCACACGCTGCACTACGACTTTGAGGGCCATTGGTTTCTGGAATGGTCCGAGCGCAAGTCCGACGACGCGCGGTGGGAGTATTCCTTCCAACTCGAGAAGGATTCACACGGCACGCTGGGCTACGCGTCTTTCTTCCACATGTCGCCCAACGAAGATCTTCGCAATCGCGCCGACATGCTGGCCGAAGAATTTCGCTCGGCGCTGTCCGATGCCGTCGCGCGTTCGAGCAACCGCATGCGCCTGCTCCACCAGTCCGAAATCAACTCCGACCTGAACTTGGTCCGAGCCGCCTGCCGCGCCGCCGACTAACCCAAACCATCCTGGTGCGACTCGTCGCGGTTGAGTCGCGATGACGAAATATGACAGAACAGTCCATCCGTA
The DNA here is from genome assembly GCA_963850795.1 of uncultured Acidobacteriota bacterium. Taxonomy (GTDB): domain Bacteria; phylum Acidobacteriota; class Terriglobia; order Acidiferrales; family UBA7541; genus Acidiferrum. The sequence continues at coordinate 41,870 of CAWKNS010000031.1, forward strand.
ATCATGTGTTCTCGCATATCGCCGGATTTTGGCCGGGAAGCTCGGTCACCAAGGAAAGATGGAGTCGAGGACCTATCGAAGACAGTGTTCCCGAGTTGGAGATCCTCACCGTCAATCCGCCGGGCGCGACGTCTTTCATTTACTCCACGTCGGGCTGTTTCGCAATCTGGCCTGAGGAACACATACGCCATGAGTTTTTCATGATTTCACCGGTAAAGAACTCCGCAAACACTGAAACCCTAACGATGGCCGCTGACTTCCATGCGGATCAAAGATATCGACTCGACTTGGGCAAAGTTGTCGATATTGGAAGGGCCTGGCTCGAAGGTTCATCGTGCGATCACCTTCTCGTTTCACTGCCGTATCCGTATGGACCGAAACTGGAATGGCTACGCTTGCCGAACAAGGTCTGCATCCGCTTCTTATGGCTGCTGCCCATAACCGCGAGGGAAGCGGCGTTTGCGGAACTTCACGGTGTCGAATCTCTTGAGTCCAAATTCGATTCCGCCAGGTTGGATTATTTGAATTTGAAGCGGCCATCCGTTGTTTAGCCAAATCGCGACCGCGGTCGCGACCATCGATAAAACAGAAACGGCTCCCTGATGAGAGCCGCCGACCTTCATATATGCTGGATTTAGTTAACGTGCGTTTGCTGAGACGGAATTGTCGCTTGCTCCGCTCGACGCCGAGCCTTCGTCGCCGGCGGTCGCGAGTTGGTACAGGCCGCTGACGAGCGAGAATTGATTGGGGTCGGCGACGGAGAGGTCGATCTTTTTGCCGGTTTTGTTTTCGATATAGACGATCACATCGAGAAAATCGAAAGAGTCGAGAAGGCCAGAGCCAAGAAGCTCGGTGTCCGCTGTAATTTTGAGATCGGTGGATGTCTGCTTGTTCGCCCGAAACCACTCTGCCAGCAATTCTACGAATTGATCCTGAGTCATCGCCTTTGCGTTCCCTTGGATTGCGGCTTCGCGACCGGGGTAATCGCTCTTCCGCCAAAATTGATTTATCGAAGTTGACCTGCTCGTCGTCCTACGTTGTGACCGGCGCTTCCTCGTGCGCAGTCTCTTCTTGCCGCAGGCACGACAAAACAAGCTCGACGCGGTTGGAGACGCCCAGCTTGTCAAAAACGCGGAACAGATAATTCTTCACGGTGTGCTCGGTCAGGCCGAGCTGCGCAGCGATTTCGCGATTCGAGAGGCCTTCCACGGCGAGGCGAACAACATCGCCTTCGCGCTTGGTCATGCGATTTTCAACGGTCGGATCGACCTTGCGCTGCTTGGGAGCGCGCATGAACTCTTCCATGACGTAGCGAAGTTCCTTCGAGTTCGCCCAGATCTGACCCTTGGCGAGCGCATCGACTGATTTGCACAGCATGTCGAAGGGGCTGTTGCGACAGAAAACGCCATCGGCGCCGAAGCGAAACGCTTCGATGACCAATTCGCGATCGGAAGAGCTCATCGCGAGCAGAAGTCGCGTCTCAGGATTGGCTTTGCGAACCTCGGGAAGAATTCTGAGGCCGGAGAGCGGACCGTCGGCGAGGTTGTCGCTGATGATCGCAACACTCGGGCGATGCTCTCGAACCTGCGCCAAAATATCAGCAGTGGTGAACGCGGTGGCGACTACGTGAAATCGGTCGGGAACGGCGAGGAACGCCATGCTCAACAAATCGCAGTACATCTTGCTGGCTTCGGTGACAAGAACCGAAGTGCGGCTTTCGACGGACGGATCTTTCGCGGGCGTCGGTGCAGTCATAAAGTTTGAGCGATAACTGTACTACGTGTGTGGGAGGGAATGCAGGTCAAAAGACCGTAAAAACACGGACTTCCCCCACGAACTGGTAGATGAGCATTTCTCTTGCCATTAACTTCGTCGGCATCAGCGCTCGTAAGTATCACAAATCGTGCCAGTTACAGCAGCGGTCCTGAACAGGCTCGGAGTTCCAGAACTCACCGTATCCTTCTAAGGACATGTTCTGCCGAAATTGCGCAAAGAATCTGGAAACGGAACGAACCGCGTCACCTTTCGGCTACGCGATCACACAAAGTGCACGCGATTCCGGACGCGTTTCCGCACTGAGGAAGTGATTGCGATCGCTGCTGCCGGCTCGTATGAAGTTTTCCACAACACATTGTTAGCGCAAAGTCTTGTTACACTAGAGATACGACGGAACATTGAAGTAGGCGCACGCCGCAGCGTGGAAGTGGGCTAGTCGAAATAGTCGGCAAGCGAATTGCTTTGTTTGTTCGATTCGGCTGGTTCGTGTCCACTTTGTGTGTCTGTGTGTGTTTTGCATTCGAGTTTGGAAAGGAATCGCGGGGTCATGGCGAAGGTGCTGGGCATCAGCGGGTTTGAGAATTCGATTCCGTTCAAAAAGGCGCATTGGCCCGGACTCGAAGAACGCGAATATCGGATTTCGCAGGGCCACGATTCCGCCGCAGTGCTGTTGGTTGACGGCGAGGTCGTAGCGGGCGCCGCCGAAGAGCGGTTCAGCCGCAAAAAGCACACTGGCGATTTTCCGATCGGCGCGATTCAGTATTGCCTCGATGCTGCCGGAATCAAGATTGGCGATGTGGACGAGATCGCGCACGGATTCGACTACACGCCTTATCGCGCGGCGTTCATGCTGGACAAGACCAGCAAGCAGCAATATGAGGAAGTTTTTTCTCGCGAAAAGCTGCTGGAAGAAGTGAAGCAGCATCTGCCGAGTTTCCCAGCCGAGAAGGTGCAGCAGGTGAATCATCACCTGGCGCATGCGGCGAGCGCGTATTACACGTCGGGATGGGATGAGTGCTTGATCGTCGTGCTCGATGGAATGGGCGAGGCGCACAGCGTCACCGCGTATCGCGCCAAGGGCAATCAGATCGACAAACTCGCCGAAATTACCGCGAAAGATTCGATCGGCATTTTGTATTCGGTGATCACGCTGCATCTCGGATTCGATTTCAATTCCGACGAATACAAGATCATGGGACTGGCGCCGTACGGCGATCCGTCGCGGTACCGGCATTTTTTCGAGCAGGCCGTCGAGCTGCTCCCGAACGGCACGATCAAGATTCCGATTTTGCGTTTGAATGAGGCGCGCGACGATCGCGAAAATTATGGCGCGACGCGGCGCTATCTCGAAGAGCATTTGATTCCGAAGCGCACTCCCGATTCGGATATTACGGACGATCATCGCGACATTGCCGCCGCTCTCCAGGAATGCCTCGACAAAGTGATGCTGCACATTTGCGGTCACTTCGGAAAAACGACCGGGCTGCGCAAACTGGCGATGGCCGGCGGCGTTGCACTGAACTGCACGGCGAACGGGCGATTGCTGCAATCGGGAATTTTCGACGACATCTACGTGCAGCCTGCGGCCGGCGACGACGGCACGGCACTGGGCGCGGCGCTGTGGCGCGGTTCGCGTAATGGCGGAGTGCGGAACTATCGCTTCCCTGTTCCCTTTTTCGGCCCGGCGGCAACGCAGGCGGAAATCGACAAAGCGATCGCGGAAACCGGCAATCGCGTTCGAGGTCACGCGATTCGCGACGCTGGAAGAGGCGTGTGCCGAGGGCGCGAAGCTGATCAAAGATGGCCGCGTGCTTGGCTGGTATCGCGGGCGGATGGAGTTTGGTCCGCGCGCGCTGGGACATCGCAGCATTGTTGCCGATCCGGGACATCCGGAGATGCGCGACCGCATCAACGCGATGGTGAAGATGCGCGAGGCGTTCCGGCCGTTTGCGCCGGCGGTTTCGCTCGAACAAGTGCAGGACTGGTTCGAGGTGCCGAAGGGTTTTGAGCTGCCGTACATGATCATGGTGGCCGATGTTCGGCCACAGTTCCGAGCAAAGCTGCCGGCAATCACGCACGTCAACGGTTCGGCGCGAGTGCAGACGGTGTCGTCGAAAGACAATCTGGAGTTTCACACGCTGCTGAAGGCGGTCGGCAAGCTGACTGGGCGCGAGATGGTGCTCAATACGAGCTTCAACGTCAAGGGTCAGCCAATCGTGAACACGCCGCGGGAAGCGATCGATACGTTCCTCGGCACGGGCATCGAGTTTCTGTTTCTCGAGAACACGCTGGTTCGCCGCGCCGGCAAGTAAGCTGGCGCCCGACCGGCGGCATTAAACCCGCATCAATCTCGCCTCTTTCCCCTCCTCGTCGCCTCTTCGTTCCGATTTGGGAACGAAAGGGGTACACCCCCTATGTTTTTCTAAGAGTGCGCATCTCATTTTGAATCAGTGACTTGTGGGAGTCGAGAAAACAAGTGTGTGCAAGCCACTGCAAATAAGGCATTTGCGCGAGGGCGAGTTCGAAGAAATTCGTTTATTCGCGGGCGACGGAGGTTGACATTGTGCCAAGACGGCCGGAAGGGACGCCCCTGCGACTCATCTGGGCGTATTTATCTACTTGAGTAGATTACCATAATTATACAGATAGCGGAAGAGCGATTTGAGAGATTCAAGCGAAAAGATAACCCAGAGGCGCAGAGGGCGCGAGGGCAGCACGGAAGAAAGCGTGACTGATTCGAACGCCAACGTGTGGGCGGCGGGTAGGACTATTCGGATTTCGGACGGTCGTCGATGTAAAAGAGTTCGAAGGGGCGGAAGACGGAATCGCTTTTGCAGTTCGGACAGGAGTGCTTTTCGCCGTCGGCGGGCATGGCGGGGCGTGAGACTACACGGAACGGGTCACGATAGGCTTGTTCGATTGCTTCCGAGGCGATCGTGCTATGTGGAAATTTGAAGCTGCACTTTGGGCATCGCAACATCCAACTGGGCATGTCTCCGCCTTGGGTCCTTGGTCAAAGGTCTGATGATATCGATGAGGAAAAGGACGCGGCGCGGTGAAATTTTGACGCGATCGATTGCGGAGACGGAGAGAAACATTTCTTGCGGAATCGAAGTGCTACTTCGCGCGACACCGGGCATGTCGTCGTCGGGGATCTCGCAGGAAGCTTAAGCGAACGCGGGGAAAAATCTCGGGCTTGATTCATTCGGAAGAAAAACTCTCGGTTGAGAACGCGGCAAGTATTGGGGGAAAAACCGCGCCCTCTAAAAACTGAGGGTGCGGCACCCAACTGCCTTTGAATTGAAAGAGTGCGGTAAACTCCTCGGATTCTGGGGAGGAATTGCTATGCGAGGATTCAAGGCGTTTTTGTTGCGTGGGAATGTGGTGGATCTAGCGGTTGGTGTGGTGATTGGGGCGGCGTTCGCGGGGCTGGTTGGGGCGATCGTCAAGGACTTGTTGACACCGCTGGTGTCGGCGATTGCAAAGCTGCCGGATTTTTCGGGGCTCAGCTTTTCGATCAACCAGAGCAAATTTCTTTACGGGGATTTTTTCAATGCGCTGCTGGCGTTCGTGATTGCGGCGTTGTCGGTCTATTTTCTTGTGGTGCTGCCGATGAATCATTTGATGGCGAAGGTGAAGAAGACGCCCGATCCGACGACGCGAGCTTGCCCGGAGTGCTTGAGCGAGATTCCGCGCGCGGCGAAGAGGTGCAAATTTTGCACGGCGGTGAGCGCGTAGGCAGAACCAGGCAACGTCGAATTTGAATGGTTGCTGAAATGGGGCGCAGCATGCTGCGCCCCTACACGTTTTATGGCGAAGCGCCAAGTCGGATGGCGCAAGGTGAAAGATGCTGCGCCATCCGCGGAGTTCCGTCGTAATTCCAAGCGCCGATTGCGCGTATTTCCCTTGTTGTTGGCTAGATCCCAAGTCAGGAACCTGCGGCTGGTCTCAGGGGAATCTCTACTAGAAACACCTGAGTTGCGGAAGAGCACGAGTCGGGCCGAAGACGAAACGCGGCGCGCGCGTGTCACGTCGTACATTCGTTCCGATGGTGGAACCTTAAGGTCAACTCAGGCATCCTTACCCTAACGCGGTACTGCCTATTCCGTAGGCGGGCCAAGACAAAGGATTTCTCTCGGCGCCAGCCCAACCAGAAAGTCATCGTGTTTGCCACGGGCTTAGCCGGCAAAGAACAAGAATATGGACGATTCATTTTCTTCAGAATCTTCTTACCCGAAGACTGACGGGCGTGGAACCCGGCCCAATCACTATGCCCCACCGCCGCCACCGCAGAAATCGAAGGGGCGGACGTGGGTGTGGATCATCCTCGGGATCGTGCTGATGTTCGTGTTTTATCTCGCGTTCCGGCACCACGACGAGACCCAGGCCGCGGACAAAAAGGGCGGCGGAGGGAAAAAGGGATTCGGCGGGCCAGTGACGTTGACCACGGTGACCGCGAAGCAGGGCGACATCGGAGTGTATTTGACGGCGATCGGGACCGTGACGCCGGTTTATACGAGTGTGATCACGAGTCAGGTCAACGGGATCATCAATTCGGTGCACTACAAGGAAGCGCAGATCGTGCATAAGGGCGATCCGCTGATTGACATCGATCCGCGAACGTATCAGGCGCAGGTGTTGCAGGCGGAAGGGACGCTGGAGAAGGACACGCACATTCTCGAGCAATCGAGGATGGACCTGGAGCGCTATCAAAAAGCGTGGTCGCGCAACGCTATTGCAAAGCAGATTCTGGACGATCAGGAAAAATTGGCGTTGCAAAACGAAGGCACGGTGAAGAACGACCAAGGCGTCGTGGACTTCGATCGCGTGCAACTGGGGTATTGCCACATCGTGGCACCATTCGATGGGCGTGTTGGCTTGCGATTAGTCGACCCTGGGAACGTGGTGCAGTCGAACAGCACGACGCCGCTGGTGGTGGTGACGCAGATGCAACCGATCACGGTGGTGTTCACCGTGGCGGAAGATTATCTCGGTGAGATTCAACCGCATATCCAGAAGGGAACGCCGCTCAGCGTAGATGTATTTGACCGCGCGCAACTGACGAAGATCACGAGCGGGAAATTGCTGGCGGTGGACAACCAGATCGATACGACGACCGGCACAGTGCGGCTGCGCGCACAGTTCGACAACCGGAAGAGCGAGCTATTTCCGAATCAGTTTGTGAATACGCGTTTGCTGGTGAACACGCAGCACAACGTGACGCTGATTCCGACATCGGCGATCCAGCACAACGGAAACGTGGCGTTCGTCTACGTGATTCAGAACAACAGCGCGCATCTGCAAAACATCAAGCCGGGTGTCGAAGACAACGGGATGACCGCGGTACAGGGGATCAACCCGAACGACGTGCTGGCGAACAGCAGCTTTGAGAGGTTGCAGGACAAAGCGCAAGTGAAGATTTCGAACACGCCCGCACCAGCCGCGAACACCTCTGAGACCAACGCTCCGTGAGCCCCTCACGACCATTTATCGAACGGCCGGTAGCGACGTCGCTGCTGATGGCGGCGATTCTCCTGGTCGGCCTGGTGGCGTATACGCAGCTACCGGTGTCGGCACTGCCGCAGGTCGATTACCCGACGATCCAGGTGGTGACGTTCTATCCCGGCGCGAGCCCCGACGTGATGGCGACGACGGTGACGGCGCCGCTGGAGCGGCAGTTCGGTCAATTGCAGGGATTGAACCAGATGACGTCGACGAGTTCGGGCGCGACGTCAGTGATCGTGTTGCAGTTCGCGCTGACTTTGAACATCGACATTGCCGAAGAAGAAGTGCAGTCGGCGATTAACGCGTCGCAGAGTTTCTTACCGTCGGATTTGCCGACGCCTCCCGTTTACAACAAGACGAATCCCGCGGACGCACCGATTCTGACGCTGGGAATTACGTCGAACTCGATGCCACTGTCGCAGGTGGAAGATTTAGTGGACACGCGGCTGGCGCCGAAGATTTCGCAGCTGAGCGGCGTCGGATTGGTGAGCATCAGCGGCGGGCAGAAGCCGGCGGTGCGCATTCAGGCCAACCCGGTGGCGCTGTCGTCCTATGGCGTGACGCTGGAAGCGGTGCGAACGGCGCTGACGCAGACCAGTGTTAATTCGGCGAAAGGAAATTTCGACGGGCCGCAACAGGGCTATCAAATCGATGCGAACGACCAACTTCAGAAGAGCGCCGATTACCGAAATGTCGTGGTGGCGTACCGCAATGGGTCTCCCGTATTTCTAAAGGACGTTGCGTCGATCGTCGATTCGGTGGAGAACCAGAAGCAAGCCGCGTGGATGAACAAGACACCCGCGGTGATTTTGAACGTCCAGAGGCAGCCGGGCGCGAACACGATTCGCGTCGTGAAGGCGATCAAGACGTTGTTGCCGCAACTGCAAACCAATCTTCCCGCAGCTGTAAGCCTGACGATGCTCACCGACCTGACGACGAACATCGAAGCATCGGTGAGCGACGTGGAATTCGAGCTGATGCTGACCGTCGGCCTCGTAGTGCTGGTCATCTTTCTTTTCTTGCGCAATTTGTCGGCGACGATCATTCCCAGCGTCGCCGTGCCGCTTTCTCTCGTCGGCACATTCGCTGCGATGTATGGGCTGGGCTACAGCCTCGACAACTTGTCTCTGATGGCGCTGACGATTTCGACCGGCTTCGTCGTCGATGACGCGATCGTGATGATCGAAAACATTTCGCGCTATCTGGAAGAAGGCATGGCGCCGATGGAAGCGGCGCTGAAAGGCGCGGAGCAGATCGGGTTCACGATTTTGTCGCTGACGGTGTCGCTGATCGCGGTGCTGATACCGCTGCTGTTCATGGGCGACGTGGTGGGGCGGTTGTTCCGCGAGTTTGCGGTGACCCTAGCGGTGACGATCATCATTTCTGCCGCGGTATCGCTGACGCTGACACCGATGATGTGTTCGCGCATCTTGAAGCACAAGCCCGAGGATCAACAGGGGCGCTTCTATCGCGTGTCTGAGCACATGTTCGAGCGAATGATCGCGTTTTACGGACGCACGCTGAAGGTCGTGCTGGAGTATCAAACGATTACTTTGCTTGTCGCAGTGGCGACGCTTGTACTCACCGTCGTGCTCTACATCTTGATCCCGAAGGGCTTCTTCCCTGTCCAGGACACCGGCGTGATTCAAGGCATCACGCAGGCGCCGCAGTCGATATCGTTCGACGCGATGTCGCAGAAGCAACAGCAGATAGCCGACGTAATTCTGGAGGATCCGTCGGTGGAGAGCATTTCGTCGTTCATTGGCGCGGATGGAACGAACACGACGCTCAACAGCGGACGCATTTCGATCAACCTCAAAGGTCTCGACGATCGTAACGTCAATGCGTCGGACGTAATCCGCCGCCTGCAATCGAATTTGGGGAAAGTACAGGGAATCCAGATGTACATGCAGCCGGTGCAAGACATCTCGGTCGATGACCGGGTGAGCCGGACGCAATATCAGTACACGCTGGAAGATCCGGACGCGAACGAACTGGACGAATGGGCGAACAAGCTCGTCGAGAAGATGAAGCACCTGTCGCCGCTGGAAGACGTTGCTACAGACCAGCAAATGGGCGGACGCGCAGTGTCGCTCATGATCGATCGCGTGACGGCGTCGCGTCTCGGCATTGCGCCTTCGACGATCGACAGCACGCTGTACGACGCTTTTGGGCAGCGGCAGATCAGCACGATGTACACGCAGCTCAACCAATACCATGTGATTTTGGAAGCGCAACCACAGTTCCAGCTCGATCCTTCAAATTTGGCAAGCATCTACATCCAATCGAATGCATCGTCGGGAGCCAGCGGGCCGGGCGCCACGAATTCGTTCGCATCCTCAGGCTCGTCTTCGGCGGGATCGAGCGCGCTGACTACATCGGTGCTGTACTCGCCGTCGGCAGGTCAGCTTAGCGCGCAAAACAGCGGCATCAAGGCGATTGGAAATGCCACGGGCAATTCGACGGCGTCGACGATCTCACAGTCGAGCTCAACGTATGGAAATTCGGTGCCGCTCAGCGCATTCGTGCACATTCAAAATACGACGGCGCCGCTTTCGATCAACCGGCAGGGACAGTTCCCTGCCGTGACGATTTCGTTCAACCTGGCACCGCGCGCGGCGTTGGGAACGGCGATCGAGGAAATCGATAAAGCGGTAGAAGATCTGCACATGCCGGCCACAGTAGCCGGAGATTTTCAGGGCACTGCGGCATCGTTCCGCAATTCGCTGTCGAATGAGGCGCTGTTGATTTTGGCGGCGCTGGTCACTGTGTACATCGTGCTCGGCGTTTTGTATGAAAGCTTCATTCATCCGATCACAATTTTATCGACGCTGCCCTCAGCGGGCGTGGGAGCGCTGTTGGCGCTGATTTTGTTCCGGCAAGATTTGAGCGTCGTGGCGATCATCGGCATCATCCTGCTGATCGGCATCGTGAAGAAAAACGGCATCATGATCGTCGACTTTGCGCTCGAGGCTGAACGCCATCACGGAAAGAATTCGCGCGATGCGATTTACGAAGCGAGCTTGCTGCGGTTCCGGCCGATCATGATGACGACGATGGCGGCGCTACTGGGCGGGATTCCGCTGGCGCTCGGCACGGGATATGGGTCGGAGTTGCGACGGCCGCTTGGAATCGCGATGGTCGGCGGATTGTTGTTGAGCCAGGTTCTGACGTTGTATACGACGCCGGTGATTTACATCTTCTTCGATCGGCTGGCGCAGAGATTCTCGAAAAAATCGAGGACCGAAGAAGCTGAGACGCCGGATATTTCGGACGCAAATCCAGCACCGGGAATATGAGCCTTTCGTCCACATTTATTAAGCGGCCGGTAGCGACGACGCTGCTGACGATCGCGATTGCGATCGCCGGCGCGATTGCGTTCGTCGTGTTGCCGGTGTCTCCGCTGCCGCAGGTGGATTTTCCGACGATCGCGGTGGGCGCAAGCTTGCCCGGAGCGAGCGCGGAGATCATGGCGTCGTCGATTGCGACGCCGCTGGAGCGACAGTTCGGGCATATCGCGGGCGTGAGTGAAATGACGTCGGCGAGTTCTCTGGGAACGACCTCGATCACGCTGCAATTCGATTTGAATCGCGACATCGATGGCGCGGCTCGCGACGTGGAAGCGGCGATCAATGCGGCGCGAAGTTATTTGCCGGCAAACCTGCCGGCGAATCCGACGTATCGCAAAGTGAATCCAGCGGACGCGCCGATCATGATTCTCGCGCTGACGTCGAAGGTTTACGATCCCGGAAAGTTATACGACGTGGCGTCCACGGTGATCGAGCAGAAGTTGTCACAGATCAGCGGCGTTGGGCAGGTTTCGGTGGGTGGAGGCGCGCTGCCTTCGGTGCGCGTCGATGTGATTCCGACGCAACTCAACGCATACGGCCTCACGATGTCGCAAGTACAGTCGGCGCTAGGTTTGCAGAATTCGGATCGGCCGCGCGGGCAGGTCGCGAACGGTTTTGTTACGGCGGACATTGTCACGAACGGGCAAATTTCCAAAGCCGATGACTATAAAGACTTGATCATCGGCTACAACAAAGGCGCCGCGGTGCGTCTTGCGGACGTCTCCGATGTGACCGACTCGGTGCAGAACATTCGCGCAGCGGGCTATTTGAATGGCGTTCGGTCCATTCCGATCATTATTTCGCGGCAGCCGGGCGCGAACATCATTCAGACGGTGAACCGGATTCGCGAAGCGATTCCTTATATCAAGGCGACGATTCCGCAGGGGATCGATTCGGAAATTGTGCTGGATCGCACGACGACCATTCGCGCATCGGTGAACGACGTGGAGCGTTCGCTGATCCTGTCGGTGCTGTTGGTCATTTTGGTGGTGTTTCTGTTTTTGCGGAACTGGCGCGCAACGCTAATTCCGAGCGTGGCCGTACCCGTCTCGCTGATCGGAACGTTCGCGATCATGTATCTGTGCGGATACAGCCTCGACAACTTGTCGCTGATGGCGCTGACGATTTCGACGGGTTTCGTGGTCGATGATGCAATCGTGGTGATGGAAAATATCACGCGGCACCTGGAAAACGGCATGAAGCCGGTGCAAGCGGCTTTGAAAGGCGCGCAAGAGATCGGATTCACGGTTTTTTCGATCAGCGTGTCGTTAATCGCGGTGTTCATCCCGATTTTGATGATGGGCGGAATCGTCGGGAGACTGTTCCGCGAATTTGCGGTGACGCTTTCGGCCGCGATCGCGGTCTCGATGGTGATTTCGCTGACGACCACGCCGGCGATGTGCGCACATCTGATGAAGGAGCACGACGACGAAAATCATGGCCGGCTTTATCAGTGGAGCGAACGGTTTTTCTCCGGGATGCTCTCATTTTACAGGCGATCGCTGACGTGGGTGCTCGATAATCCGGGGCTAACGTTGGTGGTGCTGATTGTTTTGGTCGGCATGAACGTGCTGCTGATCGTTCGCATTCCCAAAGGATTTTTCCCGCAACAGGACACTGGAGCGATCGTCGGCGGCATGCAGGGGCCGCAAGATGCTTCCTTTGGAGTGATGAACAATTCGATTCAGAAGTTGGTTGCCGTGATGAAGGCCGACCCGGCCGTGCAGAACATCATTGGGTTCACGGGCGGAAATGGCGCGACCAACACGGGATTTCTGTATGCGGCGTTGAAACCGCTGAATGAGCGGCACATCAGTGCGAGCGACGTGATCAATCGCTTGCGGCCAAAGATGAATGCGCTGCCCGTGGCGTCGGCGTTCCTGCAGGCGGCGCAGGATTTGCGCATCGGCGGTCGCGGAGGCAACGCGCAGTATCAATACACGATTACGTCGGACACCGTGGAAGAGCTGGTTCAGTGGGGACCGAAATTACTCGGCGAGATTCGAAAATTGCCGGGACTTCAAGACGTCAACACGAATCAGCAGGATGGCGGTCTCGATGAAGTGCTGACGTACGATCGGGTGACGGCGGCTCGACTTGGGATCACTCCGCAATCTTTGAACTCAACGCTGTATTCGGCGTTTGGGCAACAGGAAGTTTCGATCATTTATACGCAGCTCAATCAGTATTACGTTGTCCTGGAGGTCGCGCCGCAGTTTTGGCAGAGTCCGGAAGGATTGCGCGACATTTATTTGAACACGCAGAAAGCGGGCAACGTACCGCTTAGCGCCGTGGCGACGAGCAAACCGAGTACGACGGCGCTCGCGGTGAATCACACTGGCTTGTTCCCTTCCGTTACGGTTTCGTTCAATTTGGCGCCCGAAGTTTCGCTCAGTCAGGCCACAGCCGAGATCGAGCAGATGAAAGCGCGTCTGGGATCGCCGAGCACGGTGCGTGGTGCGTTCTCAGGTACCGCGGAGGCCTACCAAGCTTCTTTGAGCACGGAGCCGATTCTGGTGCTGACGGCGCTGCTCGCGGTCTACATTGTTCTGGGAATTTTGTACGAGAGTCTGGCGCACCCGATCACGATTATTTCGACGCTGCCATCGGCTAGCGTCGGCGCGATGCTTGCGTTGATGCTGTTTAAGGTTGATCTCAACGTGATTTCGATCATCGGAATCATTTTGCTGATCGGCATCGTGAAAAAGAACGCCATCATGATGATCGACTTCGCGTTGGCGGCCGAGCGGCAAGAACACAAATCGACGCGCGATTCGATTTTTGAAGCGTGCATGCTGCGATTCCGGCCGATTTTGATGACGACGATGGCGGCGCTGTTCGGCGCGCTGCCGCTGGCGTTTGGCACCGGCACCGGCTCGGAGCTGCGGCGGCCGCTCGGCATCACGATTGTCGGCGGGCTGATCGTCAGTCAGGTGCTCACGCTCTACACGACGCCTGTCGTTTATCTATTTATGGACCGGATGCGGTTGCGCCTTGCGGGCAAGGAATTCGACGACGTGCCCGGAGTAACGCCGCATCCCGCCGATTGAAAGGACTGAACAGCTCGAACGTTTGCCTATGCGACTGTCTCGATCTCGGACGAATTCATCATTGAGGATCCCGCGCGCGTGCCGCATGGCGGCGCGCTTTTCAGCGTTGCCACTTCTCGGCGTTGTGCTTTTCTCGGGCTGCTCAGTAGGACCGAAATATCACAAGCCAACGGCACCGATTGCGACCACTTACAAAGAGAATCCCGAGAATTTCCCGGAAGCGCAGCAGGTCTGGAAAGTGGCCGACTCGAACGCTGCGATGCTCCGCGGTAAGTGGTGGGAGATCTTCAACGACACCGAGCTGAATACGCTGGAAGAGCAGCTTGATTCCAGCAACCAGAATATCGCGCAGGCCTACCAGAACTACATCGCGGCACGCGAAATTGTGCAGCAGGCGCGTTCACAGTTTTTCCCGACGATCTCGACGTCGCCCGCGATTAGCCGGCAGCGTTCGTCGGCAAATTTGGGAGCCGGCGTGTCGGGAGGCGGAGGCACGGGAACAGGAACCGGAAACGTTTCGGCGACGAATCTATTCGAGTTGCCAGGAAACGTTTCGTGGGAGCCCGATCTGTGGGGCAAGGTGCGCAACACCGTCGCGCAAGCACAGTTCGCGGCTCAGGTGAGCGCCGCCGATCTGGCGAATACGAAGCTCTCGCAAGAATCGAGTCTGGCGCAGCTTTTGTTTGAGATTCGCGGCCAAGACGCGCTGCAGAAATTGTTCGACGACACCGTAGCGGCTGATCGCAAGACCGTCGATTACGCGCAGGCGCAGTACGACACCGGCGTGGGAGACAAGATTTCACTCGTCGAAGCGCAAACAGCGTTGCAGAACGCCGAATCCGCGGCCATTGCGGTGCGATTGAGCCGTGCACAGTTCGAACATGCCATAGCGGTCTTGGTCGGCAAAACGCCAGCGGAAGTTTCAATTCCAGTCAAAATTCTGGATTCGACGCCGCCGCCTGTGCCACTCGGCATTCCGTCGCATCTGCTCGAGCGCCGGCCAGATGTCTCCGCCGCCGAGCGCACTATGGCTGAGGCAAACAAGCAGATCGATATCGCGTACGCTGCGTACTATCCCAACGTCACGCTAGCGGCGAGCGGCGGATTCGAGTCGTCGAAGTTCACGAGCTGGTTTGCGTGGCCGAGCCGCTTCTGGTCGATCGGAACGTCGTTGTCCGAGACGATCTTCGACGCGGGCTTGCGCCGTGCAACGGTGCGCCAATTTATCGCGGTCTATAACGCAGACGTCGCGGGCTACCGTCAGACGGTGCTCACTGCGTTCCAACAAGTCGAAGATTCTCTCGCAGCGGAACGCATTCTTTCCGAGCAGACCGAAAAGCAGAAACAGGCCGTTGGTTCAGCCCAACAATTTTTCGATCTCGAATACGATCGCTATCAGACGGGCATCGATCCTTATATCGACGTGCTGACCGCGCAGAACACGCTGCTCGGCGACCAGCAAACACTCGTCAATCTGCAAACACAGCGCATGACGTCAGAAATTCAACTCATCATCGCCCTCGGCGGCGGCTGGGATTCGTCCGATTTGCCCACGCCTTCGCAAGTCAACGAGAAGCCGGCGGCTGCCGACACGACAATTCATCAATAGCCGCGCACAGTTCCGCGGTGTAAGTCTGTCGCGTGGCCAGCCGATTTCTACGTACAACAGAGCCTTGCTATGATCGATGCATGGGCTGGCTTGCAGACAATCGCGAACGACTAAAATCGGAAATCAGAAATCTCAGAACATGGGACAAGAAACCGTCGCTCTGGCGAACAGTTCTGCACGAATTCCGAATCACAGTGCGCCCTACCGAAGCGCCGAGTATCGAATCCGCAAAAGCCCTGCACGTCTCCATCGAACAAATCGAAGGGGACGACGCCGATTCCTACGACTGCCCTCGAAACGAAATCCTGAGCTGATGACGCCAAAGGAATCGCCGAAGCCGGCGTCAAACACCGTCCTGTTGTGGGTGTATAGAATTTGGAACACTTAGCGCTGTCTATAACATCTGTGGCACTATAGATGACTAGGACGCCCACCCCGCAAGCGCCTACCAGGTTCCACTTCGGGCTAGATCCATGTCGAAAGCTATCATTATTGCGTTCAGGCGCGAGCGCCAAGTAGATGGTCATTCGTTCAGCCGCGTTTTCAGCGCAGGTATGTCCCCAACAAACCTCGCTCCGGCCCCGCCGCTTTGGTATCAAGAACCCGGCCTCTTGAGCTTCGTTCTGAATCCCAGCGCCGTCATCACGACCCAGAAAACCGGTATGTGTCTCGGGCGCGTAACGGATTCGAGCGGCAATCTCTTTCAAATCGGGGCGCGACGCCCGGATGGTACGTTTGCACTGTTTCGCGCAGACGAACATCACGTTGAAGTGTTGTCCGACTACGCCGGCAGCCGAACGATTTGGTATGTCCAGACCGAGGAGATGTTCATTGCCGCGACTTCGCAGCGCATGATCCTCGCCGTCTTGGGAAACGTCGATTTTAATCCTCTGAGTCTGAAGTGGCTGTTGTCGTCGGGTACCACTGGGCCGGCGACGTCTTGGGACAAACGCATCAGGATGATCGAGCCGCACTCTCGCGTGTTGTTCGACCGGCGCACTTGGACGACGGAGTACACCCGAGGAAACGACTTCCATTTCGTGCCCGAGGATCGCCCGTATAAAGATCATCGAATCGCCCTCAAGAGTGCTGTCGAGCGTTCAGTTCAAGATCTGCAAATCAACGGAAAGCAGTGGGCGCTGGCGCTCTCAGGGGGGTTGGACAGTCGCGCCATCTTGTACTTTCTGAAATACAGCCGGGAAATGAATCTCGTCACTTGGGGAACCGAAACAGCTCTTCGCGACCGCAAGAGCGATGCGTACATTGCGCGGCGTTTAGCCGACAAATGCTCTCTGGCTCACAGATATTTTCCGGTTCAAGTGGGAAGAGTTCCGTTCGGCACAATGCTGGAACGCTTTCTTCAAGCGGGCGAAGGCCGAATAGATCATTTCTCCGCTTATCTCGACGGACTCGATCTCTGGGCAAAGCTTTCCGCAAGGGGCCGCGCCGTGTTGCGAGGCTATGACGCATTCGGACGCAAACCTCCTGTTCAGACTGACTATCAGGTCCGCCGCGCCAACACGCTGCTGATGGCGAGCGACTATCTGCGTTCGCCGATTCCTCGCGAACTCGCGATCACGGACGCGGATTTCCCCGAACATCTGCGAAGAAGCCACAACGAACCGCTCGACGATTGGCGGGATCGCCTTTGGCTGGAGCACCGAACTCCGAACGTCACGGCTGCGCTCGACGAAGTAAAGACTTCCTACGTCGAGATCGCCAACCCCTTGTTATGTGAACGAATCATCGAGGTAGTTCGGACTCTTCCCGCAAATCTTCGAAACGACAAAGCGATATTTTCGTCGATTGTCCGGCCGATGTTTCGCTCGATTCCGTTTGCCACTCGTGTGGCAACCCAGGATTATGATGACCTGCTGGAGGACCCGGCTACCATTCGGTTCTTGAGAGACGTGTTGGAAGGCGATTCAGGACTGCTGCCAACCGCTTTTCGCGTGGCAATCTGCGAGCAATTGAACAAATTCTCCAGAGTGCTTTCCTTCCGGCGCCGCGCAACTTTGTATGTGAAAGCCAACCTGCCACGCCCTCTGGAAAATTTCGTCAGGCGGCATATTTTCCCGGAACCCATGAATTTCAAGCGTCTTGCCGCTCGCGCGGCGATAGGAATCCTGACGCATCGAATGCTCGTTCAAGACACCCAGCTGCGACCATTCGACGTGTAACAATTTTCAAGCAGGCGAGCCCTAGAGCTTCACAGTTCCCCCGGTTTTTGCAGCTTCGTAAATTTTCATCATGATCGTCAGGTCGCGGAGGCCTTCTTCGCCGGGAGTGAGCGGCTCTTTGTTTTCCATCACGCATTCGGACATGTGATCCATTTCGAGCGCGAAGTGATCCTTCACCGGCAAACTCACTTCTTCCAGCACATTGTTCTTATGAACGCGCATCCGCAGATTGCTGTAAATCGTAGCGGGCTCGAGTTCCACCCATCCATCGGTGCCCACGACGCGATAGCGATTTTGCGAGTCGTACCCATAGCTCGATGAACAATTCGCCAGAATTCCGCTCGGAAAGCGAAGTTGGAAGTTGATCGTCTCTTCGACTTCCTTGAACCGCACGTCTCCGGGCGTCGTAAAACTCATCGCGGTTAGTTCGGTGGGTTCTTCGCCGGTGAGGTAGCGGGCCGCGTTCAGCGCGTAGATACCGATGTCCATCAGCGAACCCCCGCCGGCGAGTTCGCGATTGAGCCGCCACTGCTTGGGATCGCCGATGTTGAAGCCGTGCTCCGACACGATGACTTTTGTTTTGCCCAATTCGCCCGACTGCGCCATCCGGATCGCTTCCCGGTTGTACGGCTCGTAGCGGCAGCGATACGCCACCATCAGCTTTCGATTCGCTTTTTTGCCGGCCTCGATCATCTGCTGGCATTCAGCCGGCGTGCGCGCCATCGGCTTTTCGCTTAGCACGTGTTTCCCTGCCTGGAGTCCGCGCACGGTGTATTCCGCGTGCATGCCATTCGGGAGCACGATGTAGATCACATCGACTTCCGGATTGTCGCGAATCGAATCGTAATTTTGGTAGTTGTAGATGTTCTTCGGATTGACTCCGTAGCGAAGCGCCAGCTTGTTCGCTTTGTCCGGATGCCCGCTCACGAGCGCGACCACGCGCGATTTTTCGCATTTTGCAAACGCCGGCAGAATCTCATTGATCGCCAAATATCCTAATCCAACGACAGCCCAGCCCATTTTCTTCCCCGGCGCGTCGGGAACCTTGAGTTGAGGCGCAGCCCCTGGGCGCTCCCACCGTCGTGGACGCTGCGTTTTCTGCCCCGATCGCGGCGTCACTCACCAGCGCTCCCGCAAGATTCGCAGCGGCAATGCCTCCGCCGACTTCCGTCAGGAATTTTCGCCTCGACCACTTCGACTCCGGTTTCTCATCCATCGAACAGGCTCCTTGAGTATCCTCGCCACCACACTGGCAAAGACTCTCTTCCGTTGTGAAGTATAGTACAGTGCCTCGGCACTAACAGGGCAGCGAGGCGCGCATGGCAGCAACTAAAGTAAGGCAAAACATCTACGTATTTCTCTATCTTTGCGAAAAATGCCATCGCCCAATCACTGCTTGCGTCGTCTCGCCCCAACCAGGCGGGCCAACGTTAGAGGAAGCTGCTGAAAAGAAATTTTTCCTTCACTGCCACAATTTCGGAGAATGCGGCTGGTCAGCCCAAACCAAGGGATCTGCCGCGCTCCAGAGCTGGACAGCTGACGGAAGCTACGAAACCTAAGTCTAGATCGAGTGCGAAATACGTCAGGGGCATTCACAACGCGTCCTTCGGAGCCTGCACAAGCCCGAATCATCAATAATGGATACGCACCTCCGTAGCCGTTAAGAAGCTGCTCCCCATCGTCGCTTTGCTAGCCTAATAGAGAAGCAACCACACTTCGCATCAGCGATTTTCCATGTCCATCGCCGCTCCGCCCATCGAGCCACCGCAAGACCGAGGACGACCTTTCGGTCTCTGTGAGTCTTTCCACGCGAGTTCGCTCCGCGCTCGAAACTTATTTTGAGCGCCTCACTGAGATTACGCAGGCTGAAATTCGCTGGGACTCGACCACTTACCTCGCTTTGGCGTCTCTAATCCTTTTGTGGGCCGTGCGTATGTACACGACGTACGGCACTTGGGGCAATCTCTCGATCGATTCTGGCCGCGAAATGTATGTCCCCGCCGTGCTCGCGCAAGGCAAGATGCTTTACCGTGACGTTTTCTGGATCTACTCGCCGCTCGCTCCTTACGTCAACGCAGCTCTTTTCCGGCTGTTCGGCATCCGTCTCGAAGTTATTCTACTGGGCAGGCTCGCTCGCCGCACTTGGCTCAGCGATTTTGCTTTTCCTCGTCGGCAAACGATTCTCCTCCCGATTGTTCGGGTGGACGGCGGGTGCCGTGCTGCTGCTGCAAGCGTTTCACGCGTGGCACTTCAGCTTTCCGTTGCCGTACAGCTTCGCGTCCGTTTACGGATGCCTGACCGCGTGCCTGTTTCTTTGGTGTGCGGTGCAAGCACCGTTCTCCAAGCATCCTGGCTGGATTTTCGCGGCCGCTTCGTGCGCTGCGATCGCGCTCTTGTTAAAGCTCGAAATTGGCGTCGCCTGCTATGCGGCGTTGTGCCTTGTCGTCGCTACGTCCGCGATCGTCCAGCGTTCGTGGAGAGTCGTACTCACTTCGTTCGTCGGCGCGATCCCGGGGCTCGTCGCGTGCGCGCTCGTCGTCCGGTGGATGATCTCCATTGCCGGAGCCGCCTTCATCACGCAGGAAAACATGATGAGCTGGCCGACGCACTATTTCATGCGTACCTACGGCAAGATCTGGTTGGAGAAAACCGGATTTTCACTGTCTCCCGCAGCGTTTGGTCAGGCCGCCGAGCGCTCGCTGTTTTTTGCTGGATTCATCGCGCTGGTCTATCTGACATTTCGAATCAAACGCGTTGATGCAAGGTCCGTTTTGCTACGTGTTGTGTCTCTTCGTCGCGCTGATCGCGTATGGAAGGCTCCTCGGTTTCGATAGTCTGGGGTTGCTCGCGGGCGGTCTTTTCCCGCGCGACATGGTCCTCTATGTTTGTATCGCCACTCTTGGCGCACTGTGGTTTCTCTGGCGGAGGCCATCGCCCGCGACAGCGATTTTGCTCATCCTATTAGGCTTCTCGGGTCTTCTCGCCGCGCGCCTGCTTCTCAAGATGGTTCCAGGCGGCTATCCGATTTATTACAACGGTCCCGTTGTTCTCGCTTTCTTGACGCTGCTTCGCCCGATCGTGCCGCGCCGCGATCAGCCACGCCGGATCATCCTGCGATCCGAACTTCTCCTTGGCATGGGCTGCGTTGCGGTGGTTGCATTCACTGCGGTCAATCTGACCGCCGATCGCTCCGACTTAGTCCAGCTGACGACCAACCGCGGCTCGATTCTTGTGCCTACACAAGTCGCGGCGAACTACAAAGCCGGGATCGCATTCATCAAAGAAACAAATCGACGTGGTGAACTGGTGCTTTCGGTGCCGGAAGACGTCAGCCTGTACTTTTTGTCGGGACAGAGCAGCCCGACACGCGTTTACGTATTCAGCCCAGGCACCGTCGTTCCCGGAAAAATGACCGACGAGGCGATCGCGGAAATTGAAAGGCAGCCGGTTCGATATTTGCTTTGGTCCAATCGAAACTACGCCGACTATGGCGTGCCTATTTTCGGCAAAGATTTCGATCAAGAGATGGGAGCTTACTTAACGTCGCACTACCGGGAGATTGGTCCGCTGGTTCCTCATTCCGATCTGGATTGGGAGACGAAATTTACGGTGTGGGAACGCAAGCAGTAGGCGAGCACTAGATCTGCCAAGATTTAGCGCAGCGCGTTTCAGTTCTATCCTTCGAGCCGCTTCCAGGCATGCCAGCAAATGCGAAACATACGCGCGCCGTTCGCGAAGACGCGCGTCATCTTTGTCACGCCGAAGATGCGCTCCTGGTAATGCACCGGCACTTCGATAATTTCCAGGTGCAGCTTGCTGGCGCCGAATAGCAATTCGTAGTCACCCCACAAATCCTTGATGCCCCAGCTGCCTAGATTTTTTTCCATCCGCTGCCAGTCTTTCTTCCAGAGCACCTTGGTGCCGCACAGCGTGTCTTTGAGTCGCTGGTCGAGCAAGAACGAAAACACGACGCCGAATCCCTTGTTTCCCATCAAATTCGCAAATTTCATGGCCTGCTGCTGCATCGGGTAAACCAGTCGGCTGCCGTTGACGAAGTCGCCGCGCGAACTGACAAGCGCTCGCAGAAACATCGGCAACTCTTCGGGCATGACTGTCAGGTCGGCGTCGAGAATCATCAGCACGTCGCCGCGCGCCGCGCGAAATCCCGTCCACACATTTTCGGCTTTGCAGATCCCCGGCCCGTTCAACAAGCGGATGTCTTTTTCCGGGTACATCGCCTGCATGCGCCGGACTTCGTCCGCAGTTCCGTCGATGGATTTGTCGTCACAGAAAATGATTTCTGTTGCGGCGCCCATCGCCGGCATTCGTTCGACCGCCGACTGAATGTTTCCTCGCTCGTTGCGGCAAGGCACAATCACCGACACCGTCACATCTTCTTCGCGCTTCGGCGCCGATGTCGGTCGAGCCGCCATCACCTGCATCAGGCACAGCCGTCGCAATCCCGGCAGCCGTCCCAGAAAATCGTTGCAGAAGCTCGAGAACAGCGGCACCCACTTCGGAAACAGGATGAATCGGCGCTTTCGCACCGGCCGGAATCCGGCAAGCTTCAAAAATCCGCGAATGTCGTTTTCGCTGACCCAGTTCGGCTCGACCAGTTTCGAACGCAGTCCGATTTTGCTCGCGAGTTCCAGCACTGGCTGCCATAGGTAGTTGTAATTGATGATCAGCAGAAGCGTGTCCGGCGTCGAGTGCGCCTTGATCCGTTCTAGCGCGCGCAAAATATCGACCGTGTCGAAAATGTGATTGAAGATGATGTAGTCGAACGTCTCGTTCAGCTCGAGCGTTTCGAGATCGCTTTTTACAAAGTAGAGTTCCGGGTGGGCTTTGCGCGCGCACGCGACCATCTCGTCGCCAATTTCCACGCCCACGCCGTAGGACGGCTTCACCGACGCGAGCATGTGGCCGGTCTCGCAACGCAATTCCAACACACGTTTGCCCGGCTCAATGATGAATTGGAGCGCGCGTCGAATGCGATCGTAGAAATATCGATTGGAACTGATCCACTTATCGCGCTGGCTCGCGATCGAATCCTGCTGCTTGCGGCCCGCGACGCGCGCATCCTCGAGCGCGTCGAGTCCCCATGAGTCCTTCGTTTGGACTTCGTGTTCGGCAGTCAGTGGCATGGCGAGATTGCTTCTATTCGATGTTGCTTCCATTCGATGATGCGTGTGCCGACCTTGCGCCGCAAGCACGTCAGCGACGAGTGTCGCTTTGGCGGTAATGCGCCATAGGGGGCGGTTCTCCGCACTTCCGCTTTGCCCCTTTGCGGTGGCGTCTCCCTATTTCGCTGACACAAAGACGGCGGCATCTTTGTCCTCGAAGACCAGCCGAAATCTCGCGTCTCGTTTTAGCAGCTCGGTCAGCGCGTATTTCTTATCCGCCACGATCAGGTTTGCCGCCGACAATTCCGGATCCGAATCCCATCCCGGTTTTCCATTCCACACTTTCCAATCCTGTTCCACACGCGCGTCTCCGTGCACATTCGTCCGACCGTCGTTCGCCACACGCAGCCACGGCAGCCGCCAGATCAAATATCCGCCCCAGGTGAAATCGTTGTAGAGCGGTCCCGGCAAATGGTGCTTTTCGATGTAACTCACGGATGCTTCCGGAAACGATCCGGCCACTTGCATCGCGATCCAATCGTTCGATACGTCGTAGTGCCGGTACGCCAGCAGCAGCAACGCCAAAACTCCCGCTCCGACAAAGACGCGGTTGCGCCAAGTTTCTCTCGTCGCCAGGCTTCTCTCACGAACAATCGGTGCCCAACCATCTGCGATTGCGCATGCCGCGATTACGCTCAGGAACCAGATTTCCTTCACCGAACGGAACGCGACAAACGCCGCAATCGCCAGCAGCATCGGCCAAAGCGGCCGGCGCTCCCGCCTCCAACCGATCGCCATCGCCGCGCCCAGCGCCAGAAATGCAGCCACGTAGTGCTCCGGCTGCCGAAACGTCATCGCCTTTAATTCCATGACCAGCGAATACGATTTCGGTTGCTGCATGTAATCGAACACCGTGGCGTATAACTTCGGCCCGTACGGATTTATAAATGTCGCCAACAAACACGCGCCGAGCGCTGCCCAAAAATATTTGGCTCTCGCGAAGGCGGTGCGGGTTTCTTCGTCGCTCGTCAGTCGCAATGCCCGCATCATGATCGGTTCGCAGGCGAACACTCCCAGTAGCCCGAGTCCATACACAAATTGAATATGGATGTTCGCCCAGGCGACGAATATGAGAGGCAGCAGCCACAATTTCTTCGCGCTCTCGCCTCGGCGCACCGCCAGCAGAATCCCGAGCTCGAGAATTGTGAAAAGGACGGTCGCCATTCCTGGTCGCGGCGCATAGATGTAGCTGATCGCGTACAAACTTACCGCCGTGAGTGCCACTGCCTCTCCAGAACTCCGGCAGCAGCGTTTTCATTAAGTGATACAGCGCGACTGCTGTCAGCACGTGAACCGCAACTTGCAGCAGGAAGATTCCCACCAGGCCGAAACGCGCGAACAGCGTCTGCACTCCAACATCGAACGCCCAGCTATACACCAACCAAGGTCGCGTCGCGCCATACATCGAAAATGGATCGTTCACCGGCAACGCGTGATGCTGCAAAATCCAACGTCCCGTCGCCATGTGCCACCAGATGTCCGGGTCGAGCACGCTGAACTTCCGGATCAATCGCAACGCCGTGTACGAATACAGCGCGATCACGGCAAGCAACTGCACCACAGGCGTCTGCCCGATCGCATTCAGCTTTGTGGGCAATTGGCTCGCACCACGCGTATCTCCATGGCTCATCGCCGCGTCGCGACCGTCTTGGCCGCGCGCGCCTAGCGCGTCCGCGGACACACCCATCTCTTGCTCTATCGTGGCACCCGCACTCATCATTCCAGTAGTACCACGCCACGGACACACCACCGCAGGATCACCCCTCCCCTGTCCCCTGCAATACATTGGCTTTTTCGCACCGAAGTGGCCGGGCGAAACTCAATCGGGCGCGTCCCCTTGTCAGGGCAAACAGTTGAAGGAATGGGCTGCGATTCGGCTGCCAGCAATGGGAGCTATTTGGCGGAAGCGTGTGGGAGTCGAACCCACCATTCGGTCCGCGAAGGACCGAATCGACGGCTTTGAAGGCCGTGAAGATCACCGGACCCTTTTCGCCTCCGGCGTTATTCTAGTCTAGATTCTGCCTGCGACCGAACGCCGCTTCGTGCATCCAATTCCGACAGCACCGAGCACTACGCACTCGGTTCACAACCATGCAAATTGGCATCGACAGCTTTGCCGCAGCCATCTCCGACCCGGTTACCGGCGAAAAACTCGCGCCGGCAGACCGACTGCACCGCCTGCTCGACGAAATCGAACTCGCCGACAAAGTCGGACTCGACGTCTTCGGCATCGGCGAGCATCACCGCCCCGAATTTCTCGACTCCGCGCCGCCGATCATTCTGGCCGCAGCTGCAGCGCGCACGAAAAACATCCGCCTCACCAGCGCCGTCACCGTTCTCAGCGCCGCCGATCCCGTCCGCGTCTTCCAGGAATTCGCCACACTCGACCTCATCTCCAACGGTCGCGCCGAAATCGTCGCCGGCCGCGGCTCGTTCATCGAGTCCTACCCACTCTTCGGACTGCAGCTCGAAGATTACGATTCCCTCTTTCAGGAAAAGCTCGAGCTGCTGCTGAAAATCCGAGAAAGCACGCACGTACATTGGTCCGGCAAGCATCGCCCCGCGCTCACCGGCCAGGGCATCTATCCGCGTCCGCTGCAAAATCCACTGCCCATCTGGGTCGGCGTCGGCGGCTCGCCTGAATCTTTCGTGCGCGCCGGAATGCTGGGACTGCCGCTGATGGTCGCCATCATCGGCGGCGAACCGCATCGCTTCCGCCCGCTGATCGACCTCTATCGCAAAGCCGGAGCACGCGCCGGCCACGCACCCGAAAAATTAACGGTCGGCCTCCACTCCATCGGCTTTCTCGCCGACACGACCGACCAGGCCGCCGACGATTTCTTCCCCGGCTACGCCCACACCTTCAACGAAATCGGTAAAGAGCGCGGCTGGTCGCGCACCACGCGCGCACAATTCGACGCAACTCGCGGTCCCACCGGCGCGCTGCTCATCGGCGACGCAAAAACCGTCGCCGAGAAAATGCTCTACGTGAACGAAGCGCTCGGCGGGATTTCGCGCCTCACATTTCAGATGGGCGTCTCGACCCTGCCGCATACAAAAATGATGCGCGCCATCGAAATTCTCGGCACCGAACTCGCCCCCATGGTTCGCAAAGCGCTCGCCACGCCCGCATCGCCGTGTGACAATTGTCTCAGCAATAACCTTCTTCTTGCTGCGAAACGTTCGCGTTTCCTTTACAGTATTCACCCATGACCAAGCTCACGCGTCGCCGTTTCGCCCAGACCGCGGCCGCAACTGCCGCCACCGCATTCGCAACCGCCTCCCTCCCCAAATTCGCGCTCGCCAAGGTCGGCAAGCCTGCCGAACTGAAATTCCCCGCCGGATTTCTCTGGGGCTGCGCCACCGCGTCCTATCAAGTCGAAGGTGCTGTCGCCGAAGAAGGCCGCAAGCCTTCGATCTGGGACACGTTCTCTCACACGCCCGGCAAGACGCACGACGGCGACACCGGCGACGTCGCCGACGATTTCTATCATCTCTACAAGGAAGACATTCAGACGCTGAAGAGCCCTCGGCTGCAAAGGCTTTCGCATGTCGATCGCGTGGTCGCGCGTTTTCCCCGACGGTACCGGCAAGCCGAATCCCAAGGGCCTCGACTTCTACAATCGCGTCGTCGATGAACTGCTACGCCAACGGCATCGAGCCGTACGTCACGATGTTCCACTGGGATCTGCCGCAAGCACTCACCGAACGGCTGGCAATCGCGCGACACATCGAAAGCCTTCGCCGACTATGCGGGTTACGTCGCGAAGCATCTTTCCGATCGCGTCCATCACTTTTTCACGACGAACGAATTTGTCTGCTTCACCGATCTCAGCTACAAGATCGGCCAGTTCGCGCCTGGACTGAAACTCGGCGACGCCGAAGTGAACCAGGTTCGCCATCACGGCATTCTCGCGCATGGACTGGGCGTGCAGGCGATTCGCGCCAACGCGAAGAGCGGCACGAAGGTCGGCATCGCGGAAAACGCCAACGTCTACGTTCCGATCATCGAAACGACAGAGCACATCGAAGCCACGCGCAAAGCCACGCGCATCGGCAACGCGCCATTCCTCACGCCGATCATGGAAGGAAAATATCCCGACGAATATTTGCAGCAGCGAAGGCGCCAACGCTCCGAAGGTCGAACCCGGCGACATGAAAGCGATCGGCAGCCCGCTCGATTTTGTCGGCCTCAACGTTTACACCGCCGACTACGTGCGCGCCGACGCTTCGAATCCTGCTCGGCTACGCGATCGAAAAGCGCCCGACGTCCTATCCCCACATGGCGTCGCCGTGGATCAACATCGCGCCCGAATCGCTCTACTGGGCGATTCGCAATCCGAGCGATATCTGGAAGAAGCGAAGGAGTTCTACATCACCGAAAACGGCTGCTCATCCGACGACGTGCATCAATGCCGCCGGACACGTCGAAGACACCGATCGCGTGATGTACCTTCGCAACCACGTCACGCAGATGCATCGCGCCGCCGCCGAAGGCTATCCGATCAAGGGCTACTTCCTCTGGAGCTTGCTCGATAACTTCGAATGGGCCGACGGCTATAGCAAGCGCTTCGGCATTTGCTACGTCGACTTCAAAACGCAAAAGCGCACGCTGAAACAAAGCGCCGAGTGGTACCGCGAAGTCATCAAGCACAACGCGGTTCTTTAACGCGGGATCGTCGATCGTCGCCACGAACTCGATCGCTGGCGTCGCTTTCAGCATGACAAACACTACCTTGGCTATCTTGGCTGGCGGGGCGCGGTCGCGTTTCTGGACGGCGTCGCCGCGACAATCGATTTCCGAATGCGCGGCGTCTCGTTCACACGTCTCTGGCAAGGCGTCGCCAGCGGCGCGCTCGGCCCGAAAAGCTTCCAACTCGGCAAAGACATCCGCGCTGCTTGGGCTCTTCTTTCACATTCTGATCGCGACTGACAGCCGCACTCGTCTTCAACATTGCTGCGGGGTTACGTGCCTGTTTTGCTCGTTCACTACATCGCATCCGGCGCGACTCTATCGGCATCGCTCGTCTATTCTGGTCATGAATCTCGTTGTGATTCCACTTTCGGCAATGCCGCCGCGTCCTTTTTCGCTGGCCCTCACGATCCGGCAGATTCTCGTTCACATTTTTTGCGTCGGGCTGCCGATCTCGACCGCGGCACGTTGGTTTTCAAACAAATAAAAAAAGCGATGGATCAAGTCCATCGCCTTGCAATACAATCCCCAGCCGGGAGTATCCTCTTAAACCGCCGCGCTCTGCGTTCGAATCAGCGCCGCCACCAAATCATAAAGCGACGCGCTCGTGCAAACTTCATAGTACGGATGCGTCGACTCGACTCCAATCGACCCGTCCGCGCCAAGTCGTCGCGCCAATCCCTTGCGCAGCACCAGCAACTCGACCGAATCGCCCATCGGCACTTCGCCATAGTACAGCGTCACATTCTCTTTGCCCCACGGCATATCCAGTTTCGTCTCGATCGAATCGAGCGAAATTTCTTCCGACAGTTTCTGGAATCCCTCTTCGTTCAGCTCGATCCCATTCATATTGAATCGCACGAGAAATTCATCCAACTCTTCCGCCGACGCTCCCTGCATCGCCGTCAAAAACTGAAACACAGAGAAGTGCGTCTTCTGTCCCGTCAGCAACCGCTTCGCGATCTTCGCGCAGCCCGAAAGCCGGTCCGACAAATTCAGCGCCTTCGAAATCATGATGCGCGAATCGCCATCCACCCAATACGACGGCGCCGATCCCTGAAACGCCACGCCAATCCCCAGTTCCAGCTCCGGCAAATCCGTCGTCGCCGCGCGATCGTTATACGAATTGCACACCGCCAAAATTTGCCGCGACAAAATGCACGCCTTCGCCACAGCCCGCGCATACGCCCGATTCGACTCCGTCTCAAAAATCGCCAAAATAATCGCGTCGCCTTCGATAAATACTTTCTTCGCCGAATAGCGATCGAGCAATTTCTTCACCGGCTCGTGCAAATTCAAACTGAAATGCGACGCCGGGCTCAACCCGCGCGAAAGCAAATCCTGCGTCATCTTCGTCGAACCGCGCACGTCCGCCTTGATGATCACGTGCGATACCACATGATCCTGCTGCGGCTTCGCTTCTTCCGGCAGCACGCACTCGTACAACTTGTTGTTGATCCGCGAAAGCTCGCGCGCCTGCTCCGTCGTGATCAGGCTGACGCGCTCCATGCACGCCGTCAGATGCTCCGCATTCCTCAAATCGCGCCGCAGCCGCAGGAAATCGCCCGTAAATCGCACCACAAAACTCAACTTCTCGTCCCGCGAATAGTGCCGCAGCTTCTTCGACAAATCCTCGATCGGCTTCAGCGAAAGCTGCCGCGCCGGCACCTGCTTCAAAATACTCTCGACCCGCTTCATCTCCTCTTTCGAAACAAGCGCCTTCCGCAACTGCTGCAAGTGTACTGGCGGGCAATACTCCGCCATGATCGGCCGAATCTCATAGCTCGCCATGACGTGATAGATGATTTCCTGCTGCTCCAACCGGTCCAGCAGCGCCGCCAGCAATTTCCCGCGCTCCGAATCCTCATTCGCCGCGACCGACGTCTGATCGAACATCCGCTTCGCATTTTCCGGATCGTTCAGGAAATCGCCGAGCTTCCCTTTGTAATCCTTCGTAAAAAATTCCAACTTCTGCCGTGCCGCTTCGATCTGCGGACCAGTCTCTTCCAGCTTCGTTTCCTGATGCTTCAGCCGCGCCTCGACGTCGTTGAGCGAAGCCTTCATGTCCGCAGGATCGCCCTGGCTCAAAAATTTATTCAGGAAGCTCTCGCCGCGATCGAGCCGCTTCCGCAAACTCTCGCGCTGCTCTTCCAGATTCGCGATCTCATTGCGCATCGCCTGCGCCAGATCGAGCAAACTCTGATGCGCCTGCCGCGCTTCGACATAGGCCGGCTCCTGCGCCATACCCAGTCCGGACATCGCCAGATGAAATCCTGAAACAGCTCGTCCATCGCCTCGAAGCGATCCGCGTCGCGCGCGTAATTCCCGAGCAAAACATAGTGCTCGAGAAAGAAAACGTCGTCCTTGCCGCCGTCCAAAAACACGAGCTTGTTCTTCAGTAGGTCATACAGCGGCGCAAAATCATCGCCGAACAGCGCGCGCCTCGCCTTCGAAATCACATTTTCTTCAACTTCCGTGAGCACCAGCGCAATCTGTTGCCCCACCCCGCGCACGACGCCGCGCCGCGCCGACTGCAACTCCGACAGCCGCGACTTGATGACGTGCGCCTGCTGGCTCCGCTCAAAATGTTCTCCGCGCTGCCGAATCCACTCCTTGCCTTCCAAAATCAAATTCGCAAACTGGTTCCCAATCTCGATCGTCAAAAACTTCAGCAGCGCCAGCCGAAACAGCAAATCGATTTCAATATTCTTCTGAAATTTCGCCTGCGTCAGCGAACTTTGCAGCAGATCGGTGAGAATCTTGCGAAATGCCGCATTGTCCGGCGCCTTCACACGTCCGCAATTCGATGCCGGGAAAATATTTAGCCTTCGTGCCCTGGCGGATCAGATCGAACAAGTAATCCCGCGCGCTCTGCACGAATTTCGGGCTGAGAAAAACGTCGTGGTGAATGTTATCGACGCCAATCGCCAGCGATCCCATCGGGATCGTTTCGTTGTAGCTCTTCAGCTCAACGCGTGCTTCTTCAGTTGGATTTAGCGTCAGGAGTTCGGGGGCCATGTCGTCGCGTCGCGCGCGGCTCTCCCAAGCTAACAGCCGTATCCCAGGTGGGCAATTGCCGCGCAGTACTAACGTAGCGAGACAGTAAGCGGATTCGTCAGCCTGTCCGTTTCCACATTATGGGACATCAGGCCGCAACTTATTGATTGTGCGCGACTTATATAGCGGATCGGCATTTGGGTGCCGCACCCTTTTGCTTTTAAAGGGTGCGGGGTTAGATTCAATTAACCCAGGTCTTTCCAGTCATCGACCGCACGACTGAACCGTAATCCGCCGCGAATCCCCGCCCATATGCTCCAACTTAAGCCGCACCTGCGGCCAAGGCGCCTGCAACGGAAACTTCTCCGACCACTCCAAAATCATCACCGCCGGCTTGCTAAACGCATCCTCCAATCCCAGCGTCTCGAAATCGTGAAAGCTCTCGATGCGATACAAATCGCCGTGATACACCACGCTCTTCGCGAAGACAGCCAGACGCCGAGTCTCCATCGGCGCCGCACTCACTCGACTGTCATCGCCATACACATGCACCAACGTAAACGTCGGACTCGTCACATCCTCTTCGTCGGCCGCGCCGAACCCCGCCACAATCCCCTTGGTCAGCGTCGTCTTCCCGCTCCCCAAATCTCCCGTCAGCAAAACCAGCAGCGGCGCCTTCAACCCGCGTGCAAATTCCCTTCCCCACGCAATCGTCTCTTCGGCCGATCGCGTCACTACGCTCTCCGCCTCGCTCGCAATTGGCCTTGATTTTGTTTAGCCACGCCGTTGCAACTCCTGCAAAAGTTCCAGCCGGGCCTGCGGAACCGCCCGCGCCACATCGCTCGCCACAATCCCCGACAAATCGGTCCCTCGCGCAGCAACTTCCGCCGCCGCTCCATGCAGAGTAAACGCCAAGAGCCAACGTCTGCAACCAATCATCCGTCTTAAACTGCCCCGTCATCGCTGCCAGCACGCCCGTCAAAACATCTCCCGACCCACCCTTCGACAATCCCGCATTCCCCGTCGTGTTCACGAAGAATCGCCCGTCCGGCGCCGCAATAATCGTGTGCGAACCCTTCAAGATCACATGCGCGTTCCACCGCTTCGCCGCTTCCGTCGCCGTCTTCACCCGATCCGCTTCCACCTCTTTCACCGACGAGCCCATCAGCCGCGCCATCTCTCCCGGATGCGGCGTAATCGCCAAAAACTTGCTTTGCCGGTCTCGTAGTTCGTCGCTCCGTCGGCCAAACGCGTTCAACCCATCCGCATCCAGAATGATCGGAAGGTCCGTACGCTTCACCATCGAGCGAACAAATTCCTGCGTTTCATGGTGCATCCCAAGACCTGGCCCGACCGCCAGAACGGTTTTCCCGCCGCCATGGCCGTGAAACGAATTCGAATGTTCTTCGTGAAACGCATCCATCTCTTCAGGCTTGCCCGATGTTGGCATCGGCGGTAGATCAAAAATGTTTCGGCTGGAAGCCGTCCCCGCATCCGTCGAAACCAGCGATTCCGTCATATATTCCGGATGCGCCGCCGCCACAATCGGCAACACCACATCCGGCGTCGCCACCGTCACCA
Source organism: uncultured Acidobacteriota bacterium (assembly GCA_963850795.1). GTDB lineage: Bacteria > Acidobacteriota > Terriglobia > Acidiferrales > UBA7541 > Acidiferrum. The sequence continues at coordinate 73,794 of CAWKNS010000031.1, forward strand.
ATCCCGCTCCCGCCCACAACGCCGCGCTCCCCGCCATTACCGCCGCGCCGCTTTTCCCCGCCGATCCCGCCACAATCAAAATATTTCCGTACAGTCCCTTATGCCCATCGCTCTTCCGCACCAGCGGCATACCCGCAAATTCGTCCGGCATCACTCCATCGCACCGCGCTCTTCCCAATCTCTTCCACTAACGCCACGAGGCGAACCAATATTCACCACCCGCAACGAACCCACCGCCGCCGCATTGCGCGAAATCAACTGCCCCACCTTCGGCGCGGTGAACGTCACCGTGTGGTGCGCTTTCAAAATCGGCTCTTCCCCCGCCTCCCCATCCGACGGCAACCCCGACGGCGTATCCACCGCCAAAATCAACGCTGGTCGCACCGCCGTCGCATCCTTCGACTTCTCATTCACGTCGCGAATCGCGCGTCCAATCGCTGCGCTCGCCACTGCACGAAATCCCGTTCCAAACATCGCATCGACAATCACATCCGAAGCCAATACGCGCTCCGCAATCTGTTCCCACTCGCTTTCATCCGCAACAAACACAACTTCCCCGCCAACTTCCCGCCACCGCGAAAAATTCGTAGCCGCGTCGCCCTTCAACCCTTCTTCTTTCGCGAACAACACCACAAACACATTCGCCGCCGCCGACCGCAAATGCCGCGCCACTACAAATCCGTCCCCGCCGTTATTTCCTTTTCCGCAAAGCACACAAATCCCATGCGGCGATTCCAGCCCCGCCTCGCGAATCAGCTTCGCGAACGTATTCGCCGCCAGCGTCCCCGCCGTCTCCATTAATTGCAACCCGGAAATCCCAAGCCGCTCAGCCGTCAACCGGTCGACCTCGCGCATCTCCGCCGCCGTCAACGCCTTCATGAGCCGGCAACCGCAACATGCAGTGCGGCGTCTCGACGCCGCTTTCGCGATGTATTGTTCAGCAAAATATTCACCAAAGGAGAGAACTGCCGCGTCATTCTCAAATGATCCGCATCCAAGAAAAAATCACAACGCAGTTTGGATGCTCCGCAATCTTGCTCGTCTTCGCTGTTTCGTTTTTTTCGTTACTTCCTTACTTCATTGCGTCCTTACTTCTGTTTTCGCTACAGCATCCACCCGCCACTAACATTCAGCACCTGCCCAGTCACATACTCCGCCTCTTCCGAAGCGAAATACGCCACCGAATGCGCCACATCCTCCACCGTCGGCGGCCGCCCAATTGGAAACCGCGCATCGCGAATCTTCCGCGCCTCGCTCAACGTCAACTCGTTCTCATCGATGCTCGACGGATTCACCACATTCACCGTGATCCCGTTCTTCGCCTCTTCCAGCGCCAGCGATCGCGACAGCGCCACCACCGCCGCCTTTGCCGCAGCATACGCCGAGATCTTCGCCTGCCCGAACGCCCGTTCCGCACCCACCGCGCCCAAATTGATAATCCGCCCCCACCGCCCGCGCCGCATGTGCGGCAACGCCGCGCGACTCGCATACAACACCGTCATCAAATTCGACGAAATAATATTTTGCCAATCCTCAATCGGCGATTCCGCCAGCGTCCCCCAGCGAAAATCCCCTACGTTGTTCACCAAAATGTCCAGCCGCCCAAACCGATCGACCACCGTGCGCACCAACTGCTCCGCCCGCGCCGGATCGTTGATATCGATCTCCACCGCAACGCAATCCGTCCCCGGCGATTGCAACTGGCGCAACGTTTGCTGCGCCGCCGCCTTATTCGAGCGGTACGCAATCGCAATCCGCGCCCCGTCCTGCGCGAGTTTCACCGCGATCCCGCGCCCAATCCCGCGGCTCCCGCCCGTCACCAGCGCCACTCGATTTTGCAGCCCCATCTCGATCTCTCCGAACTCGAACGACACGTCGCACGCCTATAGCCGACACACGATTCACGAAGCGTTTCTAATGGCTACGAGTATAACGTAGCCACCATGTCACAAGCATTTACCCCGCGCCACCGTGCGAATCGCTCAACCACCGCACTATGTACGGGCGCAACACCGCCTTGCCCTGAGCCTCGCAGGGTGCTTCCCAAACGCCCAGGCGGCGAAAGATTTGGTGCCGCAGTCAAGAAGGTTGTCAGCGCCCTCCGCGTCTCTTCGTTAGCTTTCTTCTTCTCCCCCTTCAACTTTCAACGATCGACTGTCGGCTTCCTTCAAGTACCAGCCGAACTGGGTCTTGACATCCATACTCGGATTCCGATATATCGGTTTCCGACCATGAAACACGACCTCCACGCTTTCCTACCTCTCTCCCCCGCCGAGCTTCACATCTTGCTCGCCCTCGCCTCCGAAGATCTCCACGGCTACGGCATCATGCAGGAAGTCGCTCGCCAGTCCCAGGGCAAGTACAAGCTCGGCCCCGGCACGCTCTACGACAATCTCAAAAAACTCATGAACCACCGCCTTGTCGAAGAATCAGCTCGCAACGCCTCCACCGACGATCGCGATTCCCGGCGTCGCTACTATCGCCTCAGTGGCGTCGGCCGTGATGTTCTCGCCGCTGAAGTCGCCCGCCTCGAACAAGTCGTGCATGAAGCAAAAACATATCTCCGCGCACTGAAACCGAGGAGAGCCTGATGACGGCACTATCGCGGTCGCTCTACCGGTGTCTCGTGCAATTGCATCCACCCGCCTTCCGCCGCCGCTTCGCGCCCGAGATGCTTTGGATCTTCGACGAGATCGCCGACCACGACGCGCGCATCGAACTTTTCACCGACGCTCTCGCCTCTCTCGCACGCCAGTGGGTCGTGCGCTACGCGATTCAGAAACTACTCATCGGAGAATTGCGCTTCGGTCCGCTTCCCGCAACGGGTTCAGGACAGTTTTCCTGGGAGCGAATCGAATTTGACGATCGCCCGCTCCCGCCGCCGCGCGTGATTCAAGGCGGCGTAGTCGCATTCGCATTTTTCACTTGCATCGCGCTCGCAGCGGTCAATGCAAAGCCTTTCTCGCATTCATCCGTCGCCGCCAACGGCTCCGGCTTCAACAGCCTGCCGCCCGCTTCCGGACCGGCCACATCCGGCGACGGCGGCTCCGAGGGTCGTGAACCGGCTTCAGCGGTCGCTGTCGCGGTCGCCGCGGAAGAGCAGCAACAGCCGCGAGAATCCGTTCCGCCCGACGACGGAAGGCCGCCACGAATTCCTGATACTCCGGCGGGCCGCCAGTTCTTCGGATGGCTCGACGCCTTCAACAGCGGCGACAAGGCCAAGCTCCAACAATTTCTCAAGGAGCATTACCCTGCGCGCGCGGGTGACAAAGACATCGACGGGGAGCTGCAATTTCGCGAAGAAACCGGCGGCTTCGACTTCAAGGATTTTGATCGCGACGCATCGGATACAACCAAATTTGTCGGAGTCGTGAAAGAGCGCGGCTCCGATCAATTCGCACGGCTCGTCGTCGAAGTGGATCAAAAGAACGAACGTAACATCACCGGGCTGTCTCTCATGGCAATCCCGACGCCGGCGAAATTCGCTGTGCCGCGTATGACCGAGCGCGACGCGCTTGCGGCCTTCCGCGAAAAACTCCAACAGGAATCCGACGCCGATCGCTTCTCCGGAACCGCGCTCGTCGCGAAGAACGGCACGCCGATTTTCACGTCCGCCCTTGGTATGGCCGATCGCGACAAGAAACTTCCCAATACGCTCAACACGAAATTTCGCATCGGCTCGATGAACAAAATGTTCACCGCCGCCGCCGTACTGCAACTCGCGCAAAACGGAAAACTCAAACTCAGCGACCCGGTCGGCAAATATCTCGCCAACTATCCGAACAAAAACATCGCCGACAAAGTCACTGTCGAACAACTTCTCTCTCACACCGGTGGCACCGGCGATTTCTTCGGCCCCGAATTCGACAAGCACCGCCTCGAACTCAAAACGTTCGACGACTACGTCAAGCTCTACGGCGCGCGTGAACCGAAATACGAACCCGGCTCCCGCTGGGAATACAGCAACTATGGATTTCTCCTGCTCGGCCTCGTCGTCGAAAAAGCTTCCGGTCAGGATTATTACGCGTACGTTCGCGAACACATTTACAAAGCAGCTGGCATGACTTCCACCGACTCGCTTCCCGAAGATCAAAATGTTTCGGAGCGTTCTATCGGTTACACAAAATTCGGCGGTAGTACGATGTGGAAGCCCAACACCGATACGCTTCCCTATCGCGGCACTTCCGCGGGCGGCGGCTACTCCACAGTCGGCGATCTGCTCGCGTTCGCGACGGCGGTGCGGAATCACAAATTGCTCGATGCGGAGCACACCGAGTTGCTCACCACAGGCCACACGCAAATCACCGAAGGCGAAAAATACGCGTACGGCTTTATGGATAAAACCGAAGGCGGCGTTCGCTCCTTCGGTCACGGCGGCGGCGCCCCCGGCATGAACGGCGAACTGACGATCTATCCCGCCTCGGGTTACGTAATCGTCGTACTCGCGAATCTCGATCCGCCCGCCGCGAGCCGCCCCGCCGACTTCGTCGGCAATCGCCTCCCGAAATAGACCACGCAGCACTGTCGTGGCTAGATCTCCCCTCGCGTTGTCATCCTGAGGCGCCCGAAGGGGGCCGAAGGATCTCACCCTTAAATACGATCACGGCCGCACCGATTCGCCCCGCTTTTCTGTTCGTTCTCCCTTTCGACTTTCAACTGTCGACTTCTTGTGTCTCAGTTCATCCGCGCCACAATCACCGTCATATCGTCAGCCTGCTCCGGCGTCCCAGCCCATTCTTCTGCAGCCGTCATCAGCGATTCAGCTACAACTTTCGGCGGCGCCGACTGCACGTAAACCGCGGCTTGTTGCAACCGCTTAATTCCGAACTCTTCGCCGTAAACATTTTCCGGCTCGACCAACCCGTCGCTGTACGCCACCAAAATCGCATTGTCCGGCACGTGGACCATCTCCTCGTCATAGCAACAATCTTCCACGACGCCCAGCACCATGCCGCCTTTGTCGAGGTGCAGCGCAGCGTCGCGCGAAATCAAGAAGGACGGTAAATGCCCCGCGTTCGTATAGCGAAGTGTCCTGGTCGCGCTGTCGTATACCGCAATGAAAAACGTCGCGAAGCGGTCGTCGCCGGTGTTGCGCACCAAGTGTCGGTTCAATCGCGCTACCAGTTCCGCCGTGCTCGTCGTTTCGCTTCCTGCCGTCAGCAATTGACTGCGCAGCGCGGCCTGCAAGCTCGCCATCAGCAGCGCCGCAGAAATCCCCTTCCCCGAAATATCCGCCAGCGCGATCGCAATCTGTGTTGGGCTCAGTTGAATAAAATCGTAGTAATCGCCGCTGACCGAGCGCGCCGCTTTGCAGATCGCTTGAATTTCGACCCCCGGCACCTTCGGCAACGAGCGCGGAAAAAGCTGAGCCTGCACTTCCCGCGCGATCGAAATTTCATTCTCGAGCCGCTGTCGTTTTTTCTGTTCTTCGATCAACCCACTGATCGAGCCGGTCATCAGGTTGAACGACTCCGCCAAAACGCCAAGCTGATCGCGCCGCTCGATACGCACCCGATGGGTAAGATCGCCGCTCTGCACATATTGCGTCGCGTGATACAAATCCGCGATCGCCTTCGTGATCTGTCGCGTCAGCACAACGCCGGTAATAAACGCCGCGATCCAGATCAGCAAAAACACCACGGCGAAAACTACGGCCAGCAGCAAATAAAAGTCGCGCAGCTCTCCGAGTGTCGAAAACATCCGCCCATTCAGGCGCATCGGCCGGGCACTGAACACCGCGAACACTGGATTCGGCTTCCCCACCGTTCCATCTGCCGCTATAAATGCCGCATCTTCCAGTCGCGACACCACGTTTACCGACGGCTCCAGCCAAAATCCCGGCGGTTGCAGTGGCCGGTTCTTCGCGATGATCGGCCGTATCGTCTGATACTTCAGTTCCGTGACACCGCTGCCCGTGGAATAGATCACGCCGGTAGGCGTCCCACCGGTATATGGCTCCGTCAAATTCAATTGAATCGCGCCCAGGTCAGGCGCAACCGTCGCTAACAGCGCCGGCGTCATTTGCACGCGCAGTCGCACCATCCGCCGATTCTGCGTGTCGCCCAGCAACCGCATGCTGACCATCGAAAGTGTGCCGCCCTGTTGCAGCAGCCCCGAAAAATAAGTCCCGCCTGGTGTTTTGCCTTGCTCCAATAACTTCTGTAATTCGCTCACGTTGCTCGAAAAATCGATCGTCAGTCCTGGCAACTCGCCGTCATGTACGTTGTGCGATTCAGCTGCGAGAATCCGCTCCGATTCTTCTTGCGTCACTCCCTTCGGCACGAATTCGTGCGCGGCCGCAATGTGCTGCCCGATGTCCGTTAACATCTCAACGCGGCGGTGCAAATCTTCGTAAAGCAAATAGGCGCCGAGCTGCGAGTACAAAAAGTTTCCAGCGAGGACGACGAACGTCATGATCAGCAAAATGGGCACGACCGCGATGAAGAGATACGCGACGATCAGCCGATTGCGCAGGCTCCACAGCAACCGGTTGCGGCCCCATGCAATGCCCCGCACCACGAGATAAATTCCGGCGATCAGCGCCAAATATTTCAAGAAGCTGATCGCCCCACCGCGAAACGAAGTGACCGTGAGGAGCGTGCCCGCAACAAAAATCACGAGCGCGACAATGTCCAGCCGCGAAAGGCGGCGCCAAAAATCCTGAAATTGGGGACGTGGATCGCTCATTTTTTCCGCAAGTTCCCACCAGCCCGCACGGCGTCGGGCCAAGAGACTACTCTACCTGAACTCGCCGATCACTCCGAATTTAGCCGCCACATTCGCAGTTGCCAATCCTGCACGGGAACAGCAAGATGCTCACCGCCGGAAAAGGACTCCCTGCGTAAGGACCCTCGATGAAAATTGGCCGCCGTAAATTCTTGCTCGCAAGCAGTGCCACTGCCATCGCCGCAAAAATCCCGCAATCACTCGCCGCATCCAACGTTCCGGAAAAGCTCGGCCAAACTCAAAACCAGGTGCCCCAGTCCCCCGCCAACCCAAAACTCTGGAACGCTCAGTGGATCTGGTATCCAGGCCAACTCGCCGCCTACCGCCATTCTCGCCGCATGCGTCTCGCGATGAATCGCTGTACTTCCGTCGGATACCCCGCGAATTTTCGTCAACCGCTGACGCAGGCATACTTCAGAAAATCCGGCGACGCCACAAGCGATATCGAACTACGTTGGGCTGGCCCCACTGCCAGAATTCGCGCCATGATCGGCGGAGTCGGCCGCGACATCACCAGCCGCCGCGCGACGATGCACGCGGGTCAATCCGGAATCGAAGTACAAATCGATTTCGCACAAAGCCTTCCGTGCTTGTTGCTCGAGGGCGGACCGCATTCCACCGATGCGAGATGGGAAGCAAGTCTGGACGGCGAGCACTGGGTGCGCGCCGAAACCTCCGCAACAGCAACAGCTACCACGACGGCCATCACCAGCGATCCCGATCTCCTCCCAGACGCACCCCGCGAAATCACCAAGACCCTGCCTATAGTCCGCTCCATCGAACCCAACGGCCCGCCGCAAACCGCATATTCCGTCGCCGCGGGACGCGATGCTTTGCTCGATTTCGAGGAAACAGAGTTAGGCACTCTCGTCTTCGAAATCACAGGGCAAGGTGCGCTCACCGTACAGGTCGGCGAATCCATTCCCGAAGTCCGCGATCCCGATCAACGTTACTTTGAACAGTACGCGCTCCCGCCCATCACGCCTGACCGCACAAAGCCAACGCATCTCCCTTCCCGAACGCGCCCTGCGCTACGTCCGCTTCTCCACCACGGGCCGCGCCAACATCAAAAACGTTCAATTCGACGCCAGCATCTGGCCGGCCGAAGAAAAGGGCCGTTTCGAATGCAGCGATGCCGACCTCAACGCCATCTGGACAACGGCCGTCGCCACCCTCCGCTCCAACATGCACGACTTCTACCTCGACGGCATTCGTCGCGACGGACTGCTCTGGCACGACGGCCCGCTGTGCCTCGACGCCTACGAGCGCGTCTTTTTCGACGCCGATCTCTCCCGCCAGACGCTCATTGGTGAAACGCTTCCCGCGCATCCTTCCATTCGAGACATCGGCATCATTGATTCGCAGATGTACGACATCATCGGCTTCGAGCGCGAATACCTCGTCCGCGGCGATGCCGGTTTCTCGCTCATGTTTCGCGATCGCATCGAAGACATACTCCGCTTCTACAATTCGCTCCAGGATGACCGCGGGTTCATCAACGCCGCCAATGTGCAGCCGTACGGATTCTTCCCGGACTGGTCTGCGACGCAACAGACTGGCCCCGACGGCCACGGAACTCCGGCCTACGGACAGATCTTGCTCGCGGCCGCCTTTGCATCCGCCGCGCGCCTCGCCAAAGCATGGAACGACCCCGTCGCTCAAGCCCGCTACGAAGCCTCAGCTGCTAAGCTGCACGACTCAATCCGCAAAACGTTCTGGCGCCCACAAGATGGTCTGTATTCGAATGGCTTTGACCGCAGCGGCGAGTTGGATTCGCGCACGACCTCTTTCGCACAAGCATTCGCAGTCGCGTACGATCTCGCCACGCCCGCAGAGCACGCCACTCTCTTCGATTTCCTAAATGACGATTCCAAACGTCCGGCTCACTTCAGTCTGAGCCAGGTTGTCGAACTCACCGCCTACGCAAAGGCAGGCCGCGCCGAACAAGCCGTCCGCCGCCTGAAAGCAGCGTGGCTCCCCATCGTCCAGGCCGGGTATCGCCGATTCTTCGAAGACATCACGCAAGGAAAGAGCGCCGACCAGCAACTCGCGATGTACAACCGCAAGTATGCCGCCAGCCTATGCCATGCATGGGCCGGAGCCGCGCCGGTGATGGCGATTTCGCGCGGCATATTGGGCATCGAGCCTATCGAACCCGCTTACCATGCGATTTCCGTCGCTCCGCAGCCCTGTTCGCTCGATTCCGTTCGCGGTTCGGTTCCAACTCCCCGCGGCCCCATCGAGATTGAATGGCGGGCGAGCAAGGATCGACAACTCAAAGGCGAAATCACCCTTCCGGCCGAAACCAATGCCTACATCGCGGCAAATTCCATCCTCAGAGGCCCCGGCCGCTTTCCGCTCTCGCTCTCCCACAAAGACCGCTCTACATAAATTCGAACGCACCTGAGACGCGCCCTTCCATAACAACTTCAAATTTGCACATCTCTAAAATCCGGCGCACCATCGAACTGCGAATCGCTTCCCCAATATCTATCCTTCAATGCCTGCAAGGTTCTGCGATCCGCGCTAAGAGAGTTTGTAGGGGCGGGGCTTGCCCCGCCCGGCGTTAACACGATCAAGGTCGATCGCGCAGCCTCACCATTAGAAAAGGACCTGCTGCCATCTCGCCCCGAGCACACCAACGCGACCATCTCCAAAATAGGCGAAAACGCAGCGAAAGTCGCAAAGCCGCAAAAGCCTCAAATTAAAGGGGATGCGCACTCTTTCGAGAAATGGACACGTGCCAACACGTAAGTTGCTCAGAAAGAGCAACTTGCGCACTCTTCGGAAAACATAGGGGGTATACCCCCTAACGTCCCAAAATGGGAACCTTAGCCATTGGTAAAGCCGCTATTCCACGAGGCCAGGGTTGCGGACTTTGCTGTGTTTCACGCTGTAGGTGTAGTAGACGACGAGGCCGATGACGAGCCAGACGATCAGGCGGGCCCAGTTGACCCAGCCGAGCTTGTACATCATGTAGCCGTTGAAGAGGATGCCGAGGATGGGGACGACGGGAACCCATGGGGTACGGAATGGGCGCGGCTGGCCGGGATTCGTGTTGCGTAAGACCATCACGGCGATGCAGACGATCACGAACGCCAAGAGGGTGCCGATGTTGACCATTTTTCCGATGTCGTCGATCGGGGTGACGCTGCCGACGATTGCGGCGAGCAAGCCGACCGCGATGGTGTTCTTGAAGGGCGTCCGGTACTTCGGGTGGATTTCGGCAAAGAATTTCTTTGGCAGCAGGCCGTCATTGGCCATGGAATAGAGGACGCGTGTTTGCCCGAGCAACATCACGAGCATGACGCTCGTAAGTCCGGCCAGCGCGCCGAAGGTGATGATGTGCGAGGCACCGGTCAGGCCGCGATCCAAGAATGCGCGGGCGATCGGCGCTTCGATGTTGACTTCCTGCCAAGGCACCATGCCGGTCAAAATTCCGGCGACCAAGATGTACAGAACGGTGCAGACCAAGAGAGAAACGATGATGCCAATCGGCAAGTCGCGCTGCGGATTCTTCGCTTCCTGAGCCGTGGTCGAAACGGCGTCGAAGCCGATGTAGGCGAAGAAAATGTACGCTGCGCCGGCTCCGATGCCGGAAAAACCGTATGGCGCGAAGCTGTGCCAATCGGAACCCCAGTTCGCCGCGGAAATATATTTCGAGCCGAGTCCAATCACGAAGAGAACGACGGCGACTTTGACGACAACGATACCCGCGTTGAATCGAGCGCTTTCTTTGATGCCGATGGCGAGAATGAAGGTGATGAGCAGCGCGATCACGAATGCCGGAAGATTGAAGCCAATCTCCATGCCGAAGATCGTGGGAGCATTCATCAATTCATGGGCACGGGAGACGAGTTCGGGAGAGTGCGCGGCTGTAATGGCCAGCACTTTGTCGATGAATGCCTGCGTTCCAGGAACGATCGATGCATCGGACGCCTGCGCCATCTGCCGGGCGACCATATTTTCAGCAGTGCGCAATGCCGTCCAGTGATCGTAGGCCAACCATAGAGGCATCTTGATGTTGAAAATTCTGAGGAACTCGATGAAGTGGTTGGACCAACCCGACGACACGGTGCTGGCGCCCATCGCGTATTCGAGGGTGAGGTCCCAGCCAATGATCCAGGCGAAGATTTCGCCGAGCGTAGCGTACGCGTAGGTGTACGCGCTGCCCGCCAGCGGAATCATGGCGGCGAATTCGGCATAGCACAGCGCGGCAAACGCGCATCCGAGACCGGAAACAACGAAAGAGAGCATCAGGCCCGGGCCCGCGTAGTGAGCGCCAAGCCCTGCCAAAACGAAGATGCCGGCGCCGATGACCGCTCCGACTCCCAATGCGGTGAGCTGGAAGGGACCGAGGGTGCGCTTCAGGCTATGTTCGCCTGTTTCTTTCGCCTCCGCCAACAGCGTGCTGATTGGCTTCTTGGCAAATAAACTACCGGCCATGCGAGGTCCTCCGTGCGAGAAAGCTTATGAAGTAGTACGGAAATGATGCTGCAACAGCTGTAAATCGATGCCTGCAAAATTTTGATGCAGGCGAATCTTTCGCGAACGCTCTCGCTACGCTTTTTCCGGCTTGGCTGTGCGCGACCACAGCATATAGACCGGAACCCCTAGCAGCACGATCACCAGCCCAGGCCACGCCGTTTGCGTCTTGTACAGCAGCAGGACCACCATGATCGCGAGTGCCGACACTATATACAGTGCGGGCACAAAGGGGTAGCCGAAAGCGCGGTACGGCCGCTCCATATCAGGGCGCTTGGAGCGCAGCACAAAGATGCCCGCGATGGTAAGCGCGTAGAAAATAAGCACGCTGAAGACAACGTAGTCGAGCAGATCGCTGTAGAGATTGCCGTAGCTGACGACGCCCGCCACGGAAACGTGGCGAGTGCGGAGCAGGATCAGTATCACGACCCAGGCGCATTGATAAACGAGGCCGCTCGCGGGAACTCCCTTTTTGCTCAGCGAGCCGGTCGAGCGGAAAAAGAGGCCGTCTTTCGCCATCGCGTACGAAACGCGGGCACCGGCGAGAATCAGGCCGTTGTTGCAGCCAAAAGTGGAGATGATGATGGCGATGGCCATCACGGCAGCGCCTGCGGGGCCGAAGACCGCCTGCAACGCGACCGAAGCGACTCGATCGTCGGGTGCATTTTGAATCTGGTTGAGCGGCAGCGCGAAGAGATACGCGAGATTGGCGAGGCAGTAGAGCGTGATGACGATGATCGTGCCAAATGCCATCGACAGCGCGACGTCGCGCTTGGGATTTTTCACTTCGGCGGCCGTGAAGCCAATGTTGTTCCAGGCGTCCGCGGAAAACAGAGAGCCGACCTGCGATACACAGAGGGCGACGAAGAGGCCGATGCCAGTCGCCGCAGTCACTGTCGGAACAAAGGAGCGGAGAAAATTTGCGCCAGGTTCGATCGGCTGCGCGCCGCGAACCGCCCAGAAGTGGCCGAAATTGTCGGTGATGGCGGACGCGTTTCGCGCCACGAAGACGCACAGCAAAATCAGACCGAAGAGCGAGAGCGTTTTCGCGCTGGTGAAAATGTTTTGAATGAGCTTGCCGATGCGCACGCCCTGCATGTTCAGGAAAGTGATGAAGATGACCATCACGATGCCGACCAGTTGCTGGAGGGACAGGCTGATGGCGTATTTCGAGCCGAGAGCGATCGGCTGGATCACCCAAGCTGTTCCGGAGAGCGACGGGAACAGCACGCCGAGATAGCGGGCGAATCCGACGGCGACGGCGGCGATGGTGCCGGTTTGAATTACGAGAAACAGCGTCCAGCCGTAGAGAAATCCCCAAAGAGGCGAATAGGCTTCGCGGAGGTAAATATATTGACCGCCGGCGTGCGGAAACAGCGCGGCGAGTTCGCCGTAGGAAAGCGCGGCAGCGATCGTCAGCAGGCCGGTGATGATCCAGGTGAGCAGCAGGCCGCCTGCGGACCCGGTTTGGCGCGTGATGTCGCTGGCGACGATGAAAATCCCCGAGCCGATCATCGAGCCCACAACAATCATGGTGCCATCGAAGAGGCCAATGGCGCGGACGAAACCGGGTTGATGTTGTTTGGGCTGCCGGCGGGGATGGGTCGGGTTTGTCGTGGTGTCCGCCATTGGTCGTCGTCTTACGCCGACATGCCTTTGTCGGCTTCGGCTTCGCCGAGCAATTCGAGATATTGCTTGGCGCGTCGGACGCGATCGGGAGCGGTGAGGATGTCGCTGATGACGGCGACGGAATTCGCGCCTGCGGCGATGACTTCAGCGGCGTTTTCGAGCTTGATGCCGCCGATGGCGACGATCGGCTTGTCCGTCAGCGCGCGCACTTGCCGGATGAATTCCGTTCCGACGACCGGATCGGGATTTGCTTTTGAAGACGTGGAGAAAATGGGACCGACGGCGATGTAGTCGGCGGAACTTTGTGCCGCTTTCTCGAATTGCCCGCGATTGTGCGTCGAGATGCCGATGATTTTTTCGCCCACGAGCGTTCGGGTGGCTTCGACGCCAAGGTCATCCTGACCGACGTGGACCCCGGACGCGTAAGCCATCGCGGCGACGTCGGGGCGGTCGTTGACGATGAAGGTGATTCCCTGCGGCTGGAGCGCCGCGGCAAGGTGTTTGGAAACTTCGAGCATTTCACCGGCGGCAGCGTGTTTGTGGCGGTACTGCATAAGGCGCACACCTGCTGCGGCAAGCTCCTGCGCACAGTCGATTGCAGAGATGGGTAGCAAGGTTGCGTCCAGTATCACATAGAGGCGAGGGAGGACGAGGCGAGTCGGCATCGGTCGGTGTGCGAGTGTGCACGATGGGGCAGGGGGTTGGCAAGGTCGTGGGACCGACGAGGTCCGATTGATATCGGGCAGAACTCGCTAAGCGCGGCGGCGGTGTGATTGTGGGAGCTAGACCGGCACCGAATAGGCGCCAGGTCCAGGTGGAAGTGTCTTTTTCCGGAATGCGTTGGTGAAGCGGACCCTTATCAGCCAGAAGATCAACAAGACGAGTGGAAGCAGGGTTAGCGAGAGATAGAGTGCAATATTGAACATCGCGGCAGGCAAGTGTTGGCCGACACCGATCGAGGAAAGAAGCCTGAGCGGACGGTTCGACGGTCCAAGGAAGAATGAGCCTGAGGCGATGAACAGGCCAAAACACATACGCCAGAGGTGACGGGCGATACGCTTCGTTCCCGAAATGCCGCCGTGCATGAGCATGCGAACGTCGCCCGCCGCGGCCAATAGACAAATGGAGCCCATGAAAAAAGTCATGCCGACAGGAACGCCGTTTTCCGAGGTTTCACCTCTGCGCAAAGTATTGATGCCAGCGGTGAAGAGGAAAATGCACACGGCTAACGGAATCAGCATGGCCACCCAGTCTGTGCCCCTGGTCCGGCCGTCGGCACGCCGCGCGGTGAGCCAACCGGTGCCGACGAGATAGAACGTCAGAATTCCGCCGGTCACATTTGCCGGCTGGTTTTTGACCACCCCCAGGTAGACGGCGCCCACGGCCATGGCGAGCATCGAAACGACGAAGATTTTTCCAGCGAGTGCGTGGCGAGGAGAACCCTTGCGTAGAAACAGGGCGACAAAGCCGGACGACAACCCTGCCGTTCCAGCAAGAATGTGGATGAAGAGGACGGGAGAGTAGGACACGAGGCTACCCCTCTGGAGAGTTTACGGATGGAGGGGAGCAATAGTTTCGCGAAATGCGCCCGTATGGGAGGGAGCACCGCTCTCCTGCCCTATTTGCCGGATGGAGGCAAGGAGGCGTTCGATGAAATGGGTGTCGAATTTGCCGGCGGCGAAGTCGGCGTCGGCGAGGATGCGGCGCTGGAGCGGGATGGAGGTTTTGATGCCTTCGATGACGAACATGTCGAGGGCGCGCTTCATGCGGGCGATGGCTTCGGCGCGGTCGCGGCCTTTGACGACGAGTTTCGCGATCATCGAATCGTAGTAGGGCGGAATGACGGCGTCGGCGTAGGCAGCGGAATCGACGCGAACGCCCATGCCGCCGGGCGCCTGAAACGTAGTGATGCGGCCGGCGGACGGAACGAACGTGACGGGATCTTCGGCGTTGATGCGGCATTCGATAGCGTGGCCGTTGAAATTCACTTCGCCGACGGCGTCGTCGAGCCGTTCGCCTGCGGCGATGCGAATCTGCGCCTTGACGAGATCGACGCCGCTAATCAGTTCGGTGACGGGATGCTCGACCTGGATGCGCGTGTTCATCTCGATGAAATAGATCGAGCCGTCTTCGTCCATCAGAAATTCGACGGTGCCGGCGTTGGTGTATCCGATCTTTTCCAGAGCGCGCACGACTTTGGCGCCGAGATCTTTGCGCTTTTTCGGATCCATCGCGGGCGATGGAGATTCTTCCAGAAGTTTCTGGTGGCGGCGCTGGATCGTGCATTCGCGCTCGCCGAGGTGAATGACTTTTCCGTGCGAATCGCCGATCACCTGGAATTCGATGTGGCGCGGATGCTCGATGAATTTTTCGGCGTAAACGTCGGGGGTTCCGAATGCCTGACCGGCTTCGGTGCGGGCGGTCTGGTACATCGGGACAAGCTCTTCCTGCTTGCGCACGATGCGCATGCCGCGGCCGCCACCGCCGGCAACGGCTTTCAAAATGAGCGGGTAGCCGATTTTCTCGGCTTCTTTCAGAAGTTGCTCTTCGCTTTCGACAATGCCGTCGCTGCCGGGAACGGTGGGCAAGCCGGCGGCTTTCACTTCGCGCCGCGCGCGGTCTTTCTCGCCCATCATCTCGATAACTTCCGCGCTCGGTCCGATGAAGGTGATTTCGGACGCTTCGCAGACTTTGGCGAAATTCGGATTTTCGGAGAGAAAACCGTAGCCGGGATGAATCGCGTCAACATTGGTGATTTCGGCAGCGCTGATGACTTGCGGAATGTTGAGATAGCTTTCGGCGCTGCGCGGCGGCCCGATGCAGACGGCTTCGTCGGCGAAGCGGACGTGCAAGGAGTTGCGATCGGCTTCGGAATAAACGGCGACGGTGGAAATGCCGAGTTCCTTGCAGGCGCAGATGACTCGCAGCGCAATTTCGCCGCGATTGGCAACTAGGATTTTCTGGAACATAGGCAGGCGGGCCGGCTACTTCTTCCGGCTCGGACGTATGCCGAACAGAGGCTGGCCGTATTCGACCGGCTGACCGTTTTCGACGAAGACACGGAGGACTTCGCCGCTGGTGTCGGATTCGATTTCGTTCATGAGCTTCATGGCTTCGACGATGCAGAGAGTTTGGCCGGATTCGACGAAGCCGCCGACTTTGACGAAAGCTTCGGAACCAGGGCTTGGTGAGCCGTAGAAGGTGCCGACGATCGGGGATTTCACGAGGTGCAAATCTTCGGATGCGGAGGGCGCGGCGGAGGCATGAGCGGCCTGCGCCGGAGATGCAGCAGCCGTTTGAGCCGCAGGAGATCCTGCGACAATAATCTCAGGAGCAGAATGAGCTCGAGGAGGCGCGGCGGCGTAAACCGGCGCTGCCGACGGTTTCTTCAGCCGAATGCGCACACTGCCATTTTCAAACTCAAACTCCTCGAGATTGTGCTCGCTCATGTAAGAGAGCAACTGCTCGATCTGTTCGAGTTCTGAAGCGCCAATCGTTGAACCAGTGTTCGACTTCGAGGACGGTTTGCGTTTCATGCCTTTTCTATTCAGTGTCAGATCTCAATGATATCCCGCGGAGTGCGGGTGAGCACTTCAGTGTCGCCCGAGTGTACCGCAACATCATCCTCGATGCGGATACCGCCGACGCCGGGAACGTAAACTCCCGGCTCGATTGTGATGACGTTGCCGGGTTCCAGCTTTTGCTTCTGCCCCTTCGCGACGCGCGGGTCCTCGTGAACTTCTATACCGAGCCCATGCCCCGTGCTGTGGGTGAAGTAGCGGTCGAGCTTATGACCGGCGAGAACCTGCCGGGCCGCAGCATCGACTTCCCCGCAGGTCGCGCCCACTCGCACGGCTGCAACCGCCGCCGTTCGAGCTTCCTGGACTGCTTTATGCCAGCCGCGAACCTTTGGCGACGCTTTGCCAACTACGACTGTGCGGGTAATGTCGCTGCAATAGTGGGCGAGTATAGCACCCATGTCGATGACCACCAATTCGTTTTTCTTCAAGCGTTTATCGGTGGGTCGCGCGTGCGGGAAAGCGGCGCGTTCGCCGAACGCAACGATGGTTTCGAAGGCGGGACCGGTGGCTCCGAGCAGGCGCATCTGGTATTCGATCTCGGCGGCGATCTCCAGTTCGCGAACGCCGGGCTTGAGGAGCCGCAGGGCCTTGGCCATGACTTTGTCGGCCAGAGCGGCTGCGCGTCGCATCACGGCCAATTCCTGCGCGTCTTTGCGGCCCCGCAGGCGTTCGACATAGCCTTCGGCGGGCGCCCAGCGGACGCGTGGGCCTGCGGCCTTTTTCATGGATTGAAGTTGAGCGACCGTCGTGTGGCCGGCCGAGAATCCGACATTTCGGCGTCCGCGGCCCGCGAGAATTTTCAGAAATTCGCCAACGCTGGTCGGCAGAGCGCGGGTTTGCTGCACGACGCGGACGCCGGGAGATTCGCGGCGTGCTTGTTCGGTGAACCGGCTGTCGGTGATAAGCGTCGTGCCCTTCGCGGATACAACGAGCGCACCAGCTTCGCCGGTAAAACCGGTGAGGTAATACCAGCTTGCGGGCTGCGTCACGATCAGCGCGGTGAGATCGGCTTCGTCGAGTTGTTTTTTCAGCGCGCGGCGGCGCTGTGCGAATGGAGTCGTCATAAAAGAATCGAGGAGACCGTAGTCTCCTCGATTTGGTCCTGAATTGAAACTTCTGAATCTGGGTTGGAAGTTATGCCGAGAGCCCTAGTGAAGGGATAATCCGCGGCGTCAAGAAGAAGAGCAGCTCGGAGCTGTTCACGCTCGTCGCGTTGCGCTTGAAAAGGTTGCCGATCAGCGGGAGGCTGCCGAGGATTGGCACCTGCGTGATGTTGACCTGCGACGAGGTGACGATCACGCCGCCGACGACGATCGTGGCGCCGTCCGCAACGGTGACCTTGCTCTCGGCCGATTCGGTGTCCAACGCGGGAACGCCCTGAATGCGCGGGATACCTTGATCGATCTGCGTGTTCTCGACGACGACGTCCATGAAGACGGTGCCGTCCGCGGTGATCTGCGGAGTGACGATGAGCTGAAGCACGGCGTCAACGTACTGCACGGAGATCGTGTTGTTGATCGTGGTCTGAATCGGAATCTTCACACCTTGCTTGACCGTGGCCTTTTCGTTGTTCTGGGTCACGATGCGCGGCTTCGAGAGCAATTTGCCGACGCCCTTGGATTCCGCTGCGGTGATGAAGAAGTCGAGCGCGAAGTTCGGCGAACGCGTGGAGAAGCCGAAGCCGCTGGTCGGAGCAGCCGCGCCGAGATTGACGTTCAGAGGGATACCGGATGTGGCGCCATTGCCCGTCGTTTGACCGCTGCTGATGCCAACCGGGGAAGACGGGATGCCGTTGCCGGTGGTGACGCCGCTGCCGCCGACCGCCGGCGAGCCGCTGTAGAGCGAACGGCCGCTGGTGGTCGTGGCTGCGAAGCCGAGTTCGGTACCGATGTCTTGCGCGAAGGCGCGGGTTGCGGCCACGACGCGAGCTTCGATTTCCACCTGCTGCGACTTGCGATCGAGCTGGCGCAGAAGGTTATCGATATTCGGGATGACCGACGGAATGTCGTGGATGATGAGCTGGTTGGAGCGAGCGTCGAACAGGATGTCGCCGCGGCCCGTCAGGAATTTCTTCAGCGTGGGAACGAGCGATTCCGCCTTGGCGTAGTTGAGCACGCGGGTCACGGTCGTCATTTCCTGCGCATCGTTTTCCGCCTTGCGAACGTCGCGCGCGGTCTCGGCTTCCTTCTTGATGGTGTCGAGCGTGGCGATGCGGAGCACGTTGCCGTGGAGCTGTTTGTCGAGGCCGTTGTTCTGGAGAACGATATCGAGAGCCTGATCCCAGGGAACTTCGTCGAGGACGATCGTCAAGGTGCCCTTGACGTTGGGATCGAGGACGACGTTCAAGCCGCTGATTTCGTGAATGAGGCGGAAGAAGTCGCGGAGATCGACGTCTTTCAGGTTTACCGAGATGGGCTCACCGGTGTAACGGCTTGGCACTGCACCGGGCGTCTGGGGAGCAACCGCCGCGGCTGCGTTGCCGGCTTGCGCGGTTGCCTGAGCGGCCGCTTCCTGCGCGGCGATCGGACGAACCGGTTCGTCTTTCTTTTCGCTGTACGATGCGAGGACGACTGAGGGCTGGGTCAGTTCGCCAGGCAACGCGAAGCGAGGAGCTCGGGACGGAACTTTTGCGACGGCGCGAACAAGGTGCGGCGTCGAGTTGTTGTATTGATGCGCACGGTTCGAGACCGTCGTGGTCGCAACGCTGGAATCAATCGGCGATTCGGGCGCAACGTCGAATGCGACGACGACAGCGGGACCTTCGCGCAAGATTTGATAAGGAGCAGCCGCGGTCAGATCGACGACGATGCGGGCAACGTCGGGGCGATACTGGCCGAGACGCACGCCGCGCACGGGAGCGGCAACGCCGGGCATGGTGGCGTGCTGCGTCGCGAGCCGCGCGCTGCTGAAGTCGAGCACGAGGCGCTCGGGATTCTGCATCCGCGCTGCGTGAACCTCGAGCGGACCCTGGCCTTCGACGCGAACGCTTTCACGCTGCGAAGCCGCGGTCACCGCCACGCTGGAGATCACGGAAGCCGTCGCGGACGCGCCGCCGGGCTCCTGCGTCTGTGCGAACGACGGGCTCACGAGTGCCGCCGCCGCGATAGTCAGGCAGCCAATTCGAAAGGCCGGCCGGTTGATCGTCATTGCTGTTCTCCTGCAGTGGCGTAGATTCTTTTTTGAACTTGGCGTTCGACTGGCTTACCGAACGCATCCTTGCCCAACTCATGGAACGAAACTCCGTCCATGGCAATCTTGTCGACGCGACCGTCGTAAAGCTGGTCGCCTTCGCGGAGGAAGTACGTGCGCGCCTGTGGATTGGAAACGACGGCGATCATGCCCGCCGAAGAGCGAACGATGCCATCGAGCCGGAGCGTGCTGACCTGCAAGCCAGCCTTGCCCGGGGGAAGATTCTTGCCGGCGTTTTGATCTTTCTGACGGTTGACGAGGGACTCGAAAGGATCGCGGCGCGAACCCTTGTCGCCTTCGCCGGAGCCCTGCACGGCGGCAACATCGGCCGATGAGGCCGAGACCGGAACCGCTTTCGGAGTCCCCGAATTCGAGGTTTTGGCCTTGGCTGTACCGGCGGACTTGGCCTTCGTGCTCTTGGATTTCGACGCAGCCTTCGCCGGCGGATTGGACTGCGCTCCGCTGGCGGGACTGGTCTGGGCCATTAAGCCGGGGGCCGCGGCCAGCAAGATCCCTACGATGATTGTGTTTACAGAACGCATGTTTCTGCTCATTCCGTTCACGGCTTACCTGCAGTCGCGGGTTTTGCAGCTCCCGTGTCAGCGGGCTTGGTGAAGAAAGTGGTTGCTGTAAAGACTCCGGAAACCGAGGTGCCGGGCCGCAGCGGATACTTCGCTGCCTTGCCGCCCTGAGCGTCCTCGAAATCGATGTCGCCGACGTTGATGATGCGCGAGAGGCGGCTCAACCGGCTGAAGAAGTCGAGCAGGTTGAAGTACGGGCCGTCGGCCTGAAGTTCAAAGGGCATGTCGTAGTGATATTCGCGCGCAACGACGGGCTTCGCGGTGAAGCGGCGAATCTGTACGTTGGAAGCGGACGCTGCTCCCTGCACCAGGCGGATGAATTCGTCTTCTTCTTTTTCTTCAGGGACGATGGTCTTCAATGTCTCGAGTTGCTTCGAGAGCGCGTCCATCTGCGACTTCAGTTCGCCGTAGCGCTGGCGATACACCTGAAGCTGGGTGACTTCCTGATTCAGTTGCGAGCGCTGCCGGACGGCCTTGTCGACTTCGTCGCGTTCCTGAGCGATCGGTGAGAACGGCAGGTAGACTCCGACCACGACGAGGACGACCGTGATGGCCACGGCCAGCAGGCACTGCATGATGACGGACATATCGCGGAGTGGGTTGGCCATGTCGTTTACCCTACCTTCGGCCGAGCCGCGCTTGGAACAGGCGCAGCTACCGGAGCGCTGGCTGGCTTCGCAGTCGTTGCCGGCGCCGGAGAGCCCGGAGGCGTGATTTGTGCGGAAATCGAGAAATTAAAAGTCTGGATCGCGGCGGCTTTCTCGTCCTGTTTTGATTCCTTGATTTCGATGTTCGAGAAATAGCCGGAGCGTTTCAGCGCGGTGATGAAGTTGGCGACGCCGTTGACCGAGGCCGATGCGCCCTCGAGGGTCAGGTTGTTGTCTTTCTTGACCATCGAGATGAGCCAGAGATTTTCGGTGCGCGAAACGGTGCTGGCGATCTGGTCGAGGAGCTCTTGAGCGCCCGTGCGATCGCGCTGTAGCTGTTCGATCGTGCCGACGCGCTGTTGCAGGACGGCCTTTTGTTTTTCAAAGGCTTCGACCTGAAGCTTGACCTGCTCGAGGTCGGTCTTTTGCGTCTGCAACTGCTTGATCTTGGCGTTTTCCTCGGTCAACTGGTGCTGCCAGTTGTAATAAACGTAGCCGAGGATCAGAGCGCCGAAGAGAATGCCGGCGCCGATGAAGAGAACCGGAAGGGCCGCACCGGTATCGACGGGACGCCGCGACGCTTTGGGTTTCGCTTGTCCGAGAAGATTTATGCGGATCATGACTAGTCAAAGCTCCTCAGCGCCAGGCCAACCGCGATGGCAAGCCTCGGACCCATTTCGCGAATCTGGTCGTCGCTGTGCTTGCCCGGGTTTACCAGCACTTTTCGGAACGGATTGAGTTCTTCCACCGGCATCGCAAACTCTTCGCGCAGGAGGTCAACCAGGCCGGGGACGCGCGCGGTGCCACCGGCAACGACGATGCGCTGAATGTTCTCGCCGCTGGCGGTTGCACGGAAAAAGTCGAAGGTCTTTTGAATTTCGAGCGTCAGGATGTCGGAGACGCTGCGAAGAATCTGTTGCTTCTGCTCGTCGGTGACGCTGGGGAGCGTGTCGCCCTTTTTGAGGCGCTCGGCGTCTTCGTAGCTGAGGTCGAGTTCTTTTTGCAGCGCGTCGGTGAACTGGTTGCCGCCTACGCTGACGTCGCGGGTAAACAGCGGGATGCCGCCGCGCACGATATTGATGTTCATGACGCTGGCGCCGATGTTGAGCAGCGCAACGGTCTGGCCGGCGTCGGGCTCATAGTTCACTTCGAAGCAGTTCTGCAATCCGAACGCATCGATGTCCACGACGACTGGAGTCTTGCCGGCCTGCGCAAGCACGTTCGTGTGATTCAGAATTTTGTCTTTCTTCACCGCAACGAGAAGGACGTCCATCTGCGCGTCCATCGATTCGAGCAGTTGATAGCTGAGGTTCACGTCGGCGATGTCGAAAGGAATGTGCTGGCTGGCTTCCGAAGGAATGCGCTCGTACAACTCTTCCTCGGTCATCAGCGGCAGCGGCACGCGCTTGACGATGACGGAGTGCCCTGAAACCGAAGTGGCGACGTTTTTCGTTTTAATTTTTTCGGAGTCGAAAATCTTGGTGATGGCGTTGGCGACTTGCGGCGCGTCCATGATGGCGCCGTCTACGACGGTGTCTTGCGCCAAGGCCTCGGTGCCGAAGCTGACGAGTTCGTAGCCCGCTTTTGTGGATTTCAGCTCAACCGCTTTGATGGAGCTCGAGCCGATATCCAATCCGACCAGTTGCTTGTTCTTTCCGCCAAATAACGCCATATTCGCGGCCCTCTTTCCCTTTCGCCTCGCTCGATTACCGGCGCCGTACGTGCGCCTGGCTCATCTTGCGTTCCATCCAGCGATCCAGGATCGTCTTGCGCAATTTCCAGCGATTGCCCAGCTTGAACGCAGGAATCTCGCCTTCGGTGATGTAACGGTAGAGCGTATCCGGGCTAATCCCCAGATATTGCGACGCTTGCCGCACATTCATAACTTCGCGAGATTCATTCACGAGGAACGCTACCCCGGTGCGCATTCAATTGAGTCTTATCAACCTGTTGGCGCACCCCGACCGACCACTGCGAGCTTGGGAGGCGCACCCCGTGAAACCGTTATGACATCCCCGAGACGAGGGGGTCAAAGAGAATTTGTGCGCGAGTTGACCTATCTGTATCGGTTGTTTCCGTCTTTCTTCGGGTTTCTATGGTACTGCATCTATATCTAGCGTATCCCCCTTCTCAGTACCACTTCATATAGACTCTTTACCGGATTTTTGCCTGTTCACGGGAACAGTAATCGTTACGGCTCAAACGACTCTCGCATTCGACCTCCACCGCTCACACCTGCGACAGCGCTCGGCGATTTTTCCAGCTTGCTCGATGGGGAGTTCGAGGAATTCGAAGCCGTAGAGCATGCCGAGTTTGTGGCGTACGACAGCGGCGGTATTCACGCCGGTAACTGGCTGTAAACGAACGACATCACCGGGCGTCAGACTTCCGCGGATCATGGCCGACATGCCGCTTTGGCTTAGTTCGACGCTCATGCCATCGAGGCACGCGCCGTCCTGGCGGCAAACCTTCATCGGCTCGCTGAAGCGGTAGCGGGGGTGGCGGCGACGGTCGGCTCGATCGACGGATTTCGACACGCTGGCGGGCGCGTTTGTGGCGTCCTGGTCTTGGCGATCAAGTGGCTTGGGCGGCTTGCTCACACGGACCTCAACGTCCGTATCGGCCTAGAGACGAAAAGGCTTGAATCAATGTCTAGGAGGCGAAGCCAGGTCAGCGACTGGTGTTGGAGGAATTACGTGACGTTGGTTGTATCGATTTCAGAGACCGAGCGTTTTCCAGACGGAATCGATTTTGGCTTTGGTCTTGGCGTCCATCAGGATCTCGTCCGGCCACGGGCGTGTAAAACCTTCGGTGGGCCACTTGCGCGTGGCGTCTACGCCCATTTTTGAGCCGAAGTCCTGCATGCGCTGGGCGTGATCAAGCGTATCGACGGGACCCAGCGAAAATTGGATATCGCGCTCAGGATCGAGAGCGCAGAGAGCCTTCCACACGACTTCGCGATAGTCGTGGATGTTGACGTCGTGATCGACGACGACGATGCACTTGGTAAACATGGCCTGGCCGAGCGACCAAATCGCGTTCATGATTTTGCGCGCGTGGCCCGGGTACGATTTGCGAATCGCCACAATCATCAAATTGTGGAAGATGCCTTCGGCGGGCATCGCAACATCGACGATCTCCGGGTACTGCATCTTCATCACGGGCAGGAAGACGCGCTCGACGGCGTAGCCCATGTAGAAATCTTCCTGCGGCGGCGGGCCGACGACAGTTGTGAGATAGATCGGATCTTTTTTGTGCGTGATGCACTCGACGTGAAAAACCGGGTACTCGCCTTCGAGTGAATAAAAACCAGTGTGATCGCCGAAGGGGCCTTCGGTGCGCATTTCGTTGAGCGAGACGTAGCCTTCGAGAACGATCTCGGCGTTCGCGGGAACTTCGAGGTCGTTGGTTTCGCACTTCACCATTTCAACCGGATCGCGTCTGAGAAAACCGGCGAACATCATTTCGTCTAGATCGGGCGGAATCGGAAGCATTCCGGCGAGCGAAGTCGCTGGATCGGCGCCGATCGCGACCGAGACGGGAATTTTTCCGTCGGGATTGGCGAGGCGGGCGCGCCGAAAATGTTCGGCGCCGTGTTTTTGCGTCTGCCAGTGCATGCCGGTCGTGTTTTCGTCGTAGACCTGCATGCGATACATGCCGACGTTGCGCTTCCCTGTTTCCGGATTGCGCGTGAAGACGAGCGGGAACGTGATGAAGCGGCCGCCGTCTTGCGGCCAGCATTTGAGGATCGGGAAATCGAGAAGGTTGACGTCGCGGCCCGTGCGGATGACTTCCTTGCAGTCGCCGTTTTTCACGCTCTTAGGAAAGAACGAGCCGAGTTCGGCGAGCTTGGGCAACATTTTGATTTTGTCGAAGAGACCTTGCGGCGTTTCCATGGCAAGGAAGCCGCGGATCCGGTCGGCGACTTCTTCGAGGCGATCAACTTCGAACGCGAGTTCCATGCGTCGGACGCTACCGAAAGTGTTTACGAGCAGTGGGAATTTTGAGCCTTTGGGATTTTCGAAGAGAAGAGCCGGGCCGACGCTGTTTGGTTTGCGTTTTGGGTCGCGGGCGATGCGCTGGGTGACTTCGGTGATTTCGAGGATGGGATCGACTTCCGCGCGGATGCGCTGGAGTTCGCCTTCTTTTTCGAGCTTTCGGACAAACTCACGCAAATCGCGATACGCCACACGCTCCTCCAAAGAGCTTTGCTGCCGAGATGAAAACTCTAGCACGAACGCGGCGGCGGCACGGCACGCTCGACCGTTCCAGAACGTTCAAACTTTTCTCCTAACCGCGTCTGGCGACATCGCATCCAAGCCCCAGCCAGCAACTTCATGCGAGGACGAAAAAACATGGCGAAAATGAAAATTGCAGTCGTACCGAAACCCGGCGCGGATTTTGTAATTGAAGAGCGCGAGATATCGGCGCCCGGCGCGGGTCAGGTGCGCATCAAGGTTCAGGCGTGCGGCGTGTGCGCCAGCGATCACTTTGTGAAAGAAGGATTGGTGCCGTGGATTCAGTATCCGCGATCGCCGGGGCACGAAGTTGCAGGCGTGATCGATGAAGTGGGCTCGGGTGTAACTGTGTGGAAGAAGGGACAGCGCGTCGGCGTTGGCTGGCACGGCGGACACGACTTCACGTGCATCAATTGCAGGCGCGGGGATTTTATCAACTGCGTGAATGAAAAATGGACGGGGATTCACTACGACGGCGGTTACGCGGAGTATGTGGTGGTTCCGTGGGAGGCTGTTGCGGCGATGCCGGATGGGCTCGATCCGGTGGAAGCTGCGCCGTTGATGTGCGCGGGGATCACGACCTTCAATTCCGTTCGGCGTGCTGGCGCGCTTCCCGGCGATCTCGTGGCGGTGCTGGGCGTCGGTGGACTGGGACATCTTGGAATTCAGTTCGCGAATAAATTTGGATACAAGACCGTGGCGATCAGCCGTGGGAAAGAGAGCGAGGCGCTGGCGAAAAAATTGGGCGCGCACGTTTATCTCGATAGCGATGCGGTGAATGCTGCGGAAGAGTTGAAGAAACTCGGCGGCGCGAAAGTGATTCTTTCGACGGCACCCAGCGGCAAAGCGATGACGGCGTTGGTCGATGGGCTCGGCGCGAACGGCACGATGCTGGTGATCGGCGCGGGGCCGGATCCGATTTCGGCCACGGCAGCTCAACTGATTTTCGGAAACAAAGCGGTGAAAGGCTGGGCGTCCGGAACGGCGGTGGATTCGGAAGATACGCTGCGATTTTCGGAGTACACGGGCGTGCGGCCGATGATCGAGAAATTCCCGCTGGATAAAGTGAACGATGCCTGGGCGCGCATGGTCAGCGGCAAAGCTCAGTTCCGCGTCGTCCTGACGATGTAGCCGCAAGTTGGTGGTAGGATGTGCGGCTTATGATGAGAACGCTTGCTGTCCTCTGCTTGTGCGCCGCAGCCACCTCCGCCCAAACTCCCGCGACCGTCAAAATCGCGCTATCGCCGAAATCGACTGTCGCGAAAGCGGACATCCAGAAGGCGATGAACGAAAAATGCGACGGTGCGGTGCTCGTCGGCGACGCCGCGCAGGCCGACTACATTCTCGAAGCCACGGACAGCGGAACGGCTTCGGCTCACCACTACAAGCTGGCGTTGTCGGATCACAAGCACCAGGTTTTCCAGGTTGACGGAGCCAGCGACGTCGGACACGCCATGGTCAACATCTGCGGTTTTCTGCAAATACGAAAAGGCTTCTGAGAAGTTCGCGCCGATTGCTGCGCGAGATTATTTCTCATTGCGAAGCGCGAGCTATTTTGATTCGGTCGCGGGAAGAAAGCGATCGAGCGGGACGGTGATGCTTCCGATTAGTCCGCTCGATGGGTCGCGGATGACTACGCGTAACGTCCGTGTCGATGCGTGAAGCGTGAGTGGGACGTAGAGCTCGTTGCCACGATCCAAAGCCGCCTGAAAATCCTCGGGCTTGAGATCTAACTTGTAGGTCAGCGGGCGGACAGCGAGAGTTTTTTCTTCGGCGTCCATTTGCGTGAAAACTGCGTCGAGGCTGCCTTTGTGGTGGCCATCGACCGTGTTCAAGCGCAGATCGCGGATGTCCACGCCGACGCGCAGGTCTAGCTTTCGCTCCGCGGGAAATATTTTGTCGATTTTCGCGCTGATAGCCAGGCCGGTCGCGTCCACCGGACTGGACGTGGCGGCTTGAAGCGCGTCCTGCGTTTCGGCGGTGTTGCTCGGCGGATCGGCGACGGCGAAGTAGCCCTTCCGATATCGCAACGTGCCATGCGTGTTCTTCAGGCGAAGTTCGAGCGTGTGGTATTCGCCGTGCCATTCTTCGGTATCCGGGTAGTAGCCGATTTCGTAGGTGCGCCGCGAATCGGCGAGCGTGCGCTGAATCGCGCCTTTGAAATCGTTGGTATTGAAATACGCGCGACCGCCGGTCTCTTTGGCGAGATTCAGCATGGTGTTCTGTTCGTTCTGTCCAGCACCGAGATTCATTGCAGGGCGCCCGGCGCTGAATGGGTGCGCGCTGCTTGCGTCGAATTCTTCGTTCGTGAGAATTCCGCGGGCATCGACCGGATAGATCGCGAGGTTTGATTGATTCAAGGCCCGTGTAACGCGATTGAGTTGCGGAGTGAAATTTTGCGCTTTGCTGTCTACCGCCGATGCGTCATTGCTGTCGAGCAGAATCGAACTCGGGAACGCTCCCGACACCCAGATGAGGCTCTTGCGGCCGGGAATGCCGGCCACGTGATTTGCGATGGCTTCAATCGCCTGCGTCGTGATCTGAACGCGATGCACATCCGCGATGTCGGCGTTTTTGGAAACCATATCGTTCATCAGGCCCGCCAAGTGGTTGGCGCCGCGGCTGTCTTTGAGGCCTGTATCGGCTGCGGTGAACGTGGTACGTGTGCCGTTGGCTTTCAGAATGGACGGCGACGATTGAAAGCGATCGATCGCTTGCAAAAGTGACTTCGAGTCTTGGGTGAACTCGTTGATGACGGTGAGCTGTGTCGTCAGCAAATAAATCGCGACGTGATCCTGAGGGCGCAACTGGCGGAGAAATGCGAGAACTTGTTTTCTGGCGTAGGCCTGATCGGAAAAGGAAGTATTCAGCGCGTCGAAAAGAATCACGGCGACGCTGCTGGGTTGTTCGTCACCATGGCGAACCCGATTGCCGAAAACATTTGGCGGCGGATCGTTTTTCCCGTCGGTGGTTTCACCATTGGGAGATGCGGTGTCGTTTACTGCGTTCTTTGCCGGAGGCGAATCGGATTCGCTTGCAAACAGCGTGATGTTTTGCGGCTTTCCGTTGTCGAGCAGCGTGAAATCTTCGCGCTTCAAACCTTCGATCGGCTGACCTTTTTTATCGAGGGCGATGACGTTGAGCTGTACGAGCCGCGTCTCGGCGCGCAGCACAACTTGCGGAGCTGTCTTTGTCGATTGAGGGGCCGAAGTGGCGGAAGGATGCGAACTTTTAGGCGAACTGCCGGACGGTTGCTGAGCTCGCGCGAAACACACGAGCAACAACGCAACGATAAGCGTTGAGAATTTCCGTTTAAGTACCACTCGCATTTACAAGTTTAGACTCATCCGTTCAATGGTCGTTAGCACGAGACGATTCTTTGACAACTTACGTATGCCGGTTCGCGATGCTGTCTGTTTTTGTCCGCTTCATGTCCTGTTTAGTGCTGCGCGGCTGCGAAGACTTCTTTCAGCAACGATGTTGTGCGGGCGGCGGGGTTCGTGCGGATTTGCTTTTCCTGTTCGCCGAGTTCGTAGAAAAGTCCGTCGAGCGCTTTCGAGACGACGTAGTGATCGATGTCGAGGCTTTTGCTGCTTGCGAATGGAATGTTTTTGTACTGCTCGGTCAGTCCTTCGTACTGCTTCACGACGCCATTTTGAGCCATCGTTTTCTTGACGACAGGAGTGAATGCGTCCGTGAGTTGGCCTGTGGTTTTCTCTTTGAAGTACTGGGTTGCGGCCGTGTTGTCGCCCGATAGGATTCGTTTCGCGTCGTCGAAGCTCATCGCGAGAATGGCGTCGATGAAGATTTTCCTAGCTGCGGGAGCGGCAGCTTCAGCGCTGCGATTCATGCTCAAAATGAAGTCGTCGATCTTCGGACCGAACCCGATGGTGCGGAGACCGCTTTCGAGTGGTCGCAGCTCTTTCGGCATCAAAATCTTGATCGCTTCATTGCCGAAATAACCGTTCTGCTTGCCAACAATTTTCACGGCGTTCGTTGAGCCAACCTGAAGCGCTTGCTTCAATCCGGAAGCTACTTTCGATTCGCTCAGTCCTGGTCCGGCATTGACTCCCATGCGTTTTTCGATTTCATCGAGTTGGGCGTGAGCAGGAACAGAAAATAGAATCGCAAACAAAACGAGAATTAGTGATCGAATCATTTCTTTCTCCTCAGAACGACTCGCATTCCTAAGAAATTACGATCGACGCACTTCCCAAGGTCTCGACGGTTTCTTCCATATAGATTCCGGTGCAAATAATGTCCCGATAGCGATGCCTGTCACAACGAGAACGCCGGCGAGAATTGCGATGTTCCCGAGCTTTCCTTGCTCTTCCACCGTTAGGTATACAACGTGTCCATGGTTGTTCTGTTCAAGAACTCTGCCGGAAGCAACATCCGGGACACGCGCCCGACTGCCGTCGTATTGCAGAAAAAGGTAAAGGTGAAAGAACCAGACAGCCAAAGCAGAAAGTAGCAGAGTCCTTGTGATGACGGTTGCAGGCCGGAGATATCTACCGTTCGCTAGCGGTAATTTCATCTTGAGGACACTCTTTCATGCCTTTCAACGTTCGCGATCGAGTCGGAACAGTGCGGCTTGATAGTCCCCTTTCAAATCGAGATTGATGCCGTGGTGCATCCACCAGTCGCCGGAGGCGGATTCGGGTGTGCCGAGGATCGGCTTGCCTTCGATCCAGGTTGCTTTGTAGTGAGCCGTCGGGTCGAGGCCTTGGAGTTGAAGCAACGGGAACAGGCGGCCGTACTTTGTGGCGACGGTGAAGGCGAAGACGACGGATTGTGATTTGTCGGGCGAGACGGTTTGTGTCGAAGAAAATTCGCTGTCGTCGCGCGGGCTGACGAGGCGATAGAGGTCGCCTTGCGTGATTGTTTTTTGGACTTCGTGATAGGCGGAGATGAGGCGTTTCGCGGTGGCGAAATCTTCGGGCGTCCATTTGTTGAGATTGTCGCCGATGCCGAGCGAGCCTTGCATCGAGCTCAAGAGGCGATAGGCGAGCGTGGTGCTGCGGCCATTCTGCCAGTGCGGCGATGCGGTGACCCACGCCATCATGACTTGCGGCGTGTAGGCGTAGGTGAAGCCGTCCTGCATCGTGAGGCGGTCGAAGGGATCGGTGTTGTCGGAGGGCCACACTTCGTCGGTGTAACGCAGGATGCCGAGATCGACGCGGCCGCCGCCACCGGAGCACGATTCGATTTCGATTTTCGGATGTTTTTTGCGCAGGTCCGCGAGGATCGAATAAAGGTTGCGAGCGAATTCGACGTAGACCTTTTTCTGTTCGTCGGCGGGAACGGCGTCCCAGCCGGGCTCGGACCAGTTGCGGTTGTAATCCCACTTCAGAAAGGCGATGTCGTTTTCGGTGAGGATTTTGTCGAGGAAGTTGAAGACATAGTCGCGCACGTCGGGGCGCGCGAGATTGAGGACGAGCTGATTGCGCGATTCGGTGCGCGGGCGGCCGGGGAAATTCAGCGCCCAGTCGGGATGCTTGCGATAGAGATCGGAATCGGGATTCACCATTTCGGGCTCGACCCAGAGGCCGAAATCCATTTTCAGCTCGTGGACTTTGTCGATCAGCGGTTTCAGACCGTTGGGGAATTTTTCTTTGTTGACGTACCAATCGCCGAGGCCGGCGTGATCGGTTTTGCGCTGGCCGAACCAGCCGTCGTCCATGACGAAGCGATCGATGCCGAGACTCGCCGCTTTTTCGGCGAGTGCGACCTGGCCGGCAACATCGACGTTCATTTCTGTGGCTTCCCAGGAGTTGTAGATCACGGGGCGCGGTTTGGGATTGGGCGCTTGGGGAAGAATGTGTTGGAGCTCGAATTTATGCAGGATGCGAGAGGCGCCGCCGAGACCGTGATCGGAGTAGCCGCCGTAGAAAATCGGCGTTTCGAGTTTTTCGCCGGGCTTGAGTTTGTAGCCGAAATCGAATGGGTTAAAGCCGCCTGTGACGCGGACGGAATCGAGCTGCGTCTTTTCGATGGTGAAGCGCCATGAGCCGGACCATGCAAGCGCGCCGAACCAGACTTCGCCGTGCTCTTCGCCGGCGGAAAGCGGGCCGTTGGATTTTTGGCTGTCGTCGCGCGAGATGGCGAACCACGGATTCGCTTGATGGCCGGTCGAGCCGCGGCGGCTTTCGATGACGCGCGAGCCGCCCTGGATGGGTTCCTGATTCAGCGTCCACTCGGCGCCCCAGCGACCGGTGAGGTAGCTGAGCGTGTAGCGGGAAGGCGCGAGCGTCCATTGCGCGGCGGCGGCTTGCTCGACGGTGACCGCGTCTTTTTCTCGATTTTCGATTACGGCGGAACGCGCAAGGATGCCGCTTTCGGGGTCCATCGCGTAGCGCAGGGTGACGTAAATCTCGCGGGAGACGTCCTTCGTGAGGACTTCGTATGCGTTCGCGGTGGACTTGCTGCTGACGTAGTGGAGGATGAGATCGCGATTGCCGTCGGAGAATGTGATCTTTAGCGCGGGCTCGGTGTAAAGGCCGGCGCCCCAGGCGGCGTACTCTTGTGGAGTAGTGGTCGCTGGCGGATCGAACGAAGCCATCTCTGGTAGTGAATGCGCCGCAGCGAGTTTGTCGCCGGCCGCGAGCTTACCGCCCCAGTAGAGCGGCTGAAGTTCGCCGCGCTCGTTGACGCCGAAAACGTAAGTCACGCCGCCGCCATCGAGCCGAAACATCTGCCCGACGCCCGCAGGCGGCGCGGCATAGGTTGTAGCGCACAATCCCAGAAGAATTGCGGGGGTGAGAGCAATCGCGATGCGCATGCGAATTTTCATTTTCGAGGCGTTCATTTTCGTCGATTTCATGGCGCCGTCATCGTAGCACTGCCACTTCCCTGTTCTCTCTAAAAGCGCGATCTTTTCGACTTCACCCTGGAGTCCATGGATTGAACAATTCGCAACCGACAGCGGAGAAGTGTTCCGTGTCCCGGGTCACCATGATGAGTTGGTGGACGCGTGCTGTGGCTGCGAGAAAACAATCCATTGCGTTCATGCGACGACCGCGAGCTTCGGTTTGCGCCTGCAGAGTCCCCCACTCGGACGCGATAGCGCCATCGACAAGCAGCAGCCGCGAGCCGAGACGATCAACGAGACTGTCTCTCAGCCATAGCTCGAGATTGACTCTTCGCGCGCCATGAGCGAGCCGTTCGATTCCAAAACGGAGTTCGGCGAGCGAGATCGCGCTGACGAAGAGCAAATCCTCATCGACGTGATGAAGCCAGTCTTTCACAGCGTCGTCCGGCCGAGGCTTGGAGCTTTCGGACAGAACGTTGGTGTCGAGCAGGAAGCTCACAAGTCAATCTTTCGTGGTTCGTCGTTGACGCGTTCGATCACGAGTCCGGAACCTCGAAGAGGCGAATTCCAGAGAAATTCAGCGAAGGAGCCTTTGCGTTTGGTTTTGCGTTCCCATTCGGCGGCGGAGACGACGACTACGGCGGGTTTGCCGTGGCGGGTGATGGATTGGGGGCCGGAGGATTCGGCTTGTTCCATAAGTTCGCTGAAATGGGATTTGGCTTCGGCGACGGTCCAGGTTGCGGGCGTTTTGGCGGTGGCCGGAGTTTTTGTCGTGGTCATTGGTGGTCCTTTGCGAAAATGACCTTTATGGTCATTATGGTCATTATAGTCATAATTGAACGGTGAGGGTATACCCCCCCATGTTTTTTCAAAGAGTGAATAAGTGCCTTCGGGGCAAGGGCTTGCGGGAAGGCGGAAAAACAAGAGTGTGTAAGGCTTTGGCGGCAATGGGTTTAGAGATGGGTCTACTTCGAAAAAAAGTGGATATTTGCGGTGCAGTGGGCGAGCGATAAGGGTTGGGCGCGAGTTCACGACTGATGGTAGCATAGAATTTGTACTTAGTCAATAGATAATTGATTGGTTAGCATTCGAACGCTGGTGATAGTCGGCATGGGGGTTGGTTGGGTGAGGTCGAAACCCGCACCCTTTTTAAGTCGAAAGGGTGCGGCACCCAAAAGCCGTTTTGCTCCGGATCGGCTGGGAATGAAGCTTCATTCAACCCCGC
This sequence comes from uncultured Acidobacteriota bacterium, assembly GCA_963850795.1. GTDB lineage: Bacteria > Acidobacteriota > Terriglobia > Acidiferrales > UBA7541 > Acidiferrum. Next base: position 106,906 of record CAWKNS010000031.1, read on the forward strand.
GATCCGGCGGTCGCGGCTACAGGGCGAATTCGAATTCGGTGCGGCTGGTAGTATTCTGGGATTGCTATGAAACGGGTTTATTTCGATTGCAATGCGACGACGGCGGTTGAGCCGGCGGTGGTGGAGGCGATGCTGCCCTATTTTTCGGGGGAGTTTGGGAATGCATCGTCGATTCATGGGTTTGGGCAGAACGCGCGAGGGGCGGTGGAAACGGCGCGGGAGCTGGTGGCGGGGCTGATTGGGGCGCGGGCGCCGGAGATTGTATTTACGAGTGGGGGGACGGAGGCGGATAACCACGCGATTTTTGGGGTGGTGCGGGCGGCGATTGCGGAACGGGCGAACGCGGCTGGGAAGGCGAGGATGAGCGATCTCGGGCAGCAGTATCCGAATCGACTGCAAACGACGAAAGCACCGCACGTTATAGCGACTGCGATTGAGCATGAGGCTGTGCTGAACGCTTGCCAGGCGCTGGAGAAGGAAGGCGTTGAGGTTACGTTTGTCGGAGTGAATCGAGATGGGCGGGTTGAGGCGGAGACGATTCGGCGGGCGCTGCGGGCGGAGACGGTGCTGATCTCAGTGATGCATGCGAACAATGAGATTGGGACGGTGCAGCCGCTGGAGGAGATTGGGAGGATTGCTGCGGAGGCGGATGTTTATTTTCATACGGATGCGGTGCAGTCGGCGGGGAAGGTCGCGATTGATGTGGGGGCGATGAAGATCGATTTGCTTTCGCTGTCGGGGCACAAGATGTATGCGCCGAAGGGAGTTGGGGCGTTGTATGTGCGTGGGGGGACGCGAGTTCAGCAGTTGATGTATGGCGGGCATCATCAGCGGGGGTTTCGACCGGGGACCGAGAATGTGGCGGGGATCGTTGCGCTGGGCAAAGCGGCGGAGATTGGGCGGGGTTCGCTTGCGGCGGATGCGGAGCGGGTTGGTGGGTTGAGGGATGAGCTTGAGCGTGGATTGCTTTTGCGTGTGGCGGATGCGCGGGTGAATGGGGCGGGTGGGGCGCGGACGCCGAATACGACGAATATTACGTTTGACGGGATTGAGGGCGAGGCGCTGGTGATTGCGCTGGATTTGAAGGGGTTGGCTTGCTCGACGGGGGCGGCTTGCTCGTCGGGGGCGGTCGAGCCGTCGCATGTGCTGACGGCGATTGGATTGGGGGCGGAGGAGGCGCGAGGGAGTTTGAGATTCAGCCTCGGTCGCCATACGACAGCGGAGGAAGTTGCGTTCGCGCTTGAACTCATTCCTTCCGCGGTGGCGAAGCTGCGGGAATTGTCGCCGGTGTATCGGGGCAAGGCGCGGAGCGTGTGACGGATCGATCGTGCGGACATGGGGCGCAGCAGTGCTGCGCCCGTACACGGAGTCGGCGGGAATTGTAAGTGTGGGTAGAACTGGCATTTAAACCCCGCGATCTGGTAACCGATCGCGGGTACAGGGTGGCGCTTCCGACGCGAGGCGTGGGGCGGGGATTTCTAGTAAAATTGTTGAGGGATATGAAGACGGAAGCACAATTCGTGGAGTTGCCGACGACGGTGCAGGATGACGCACGCGCAGACGTGGAATCGCGCGATGGGCTAGTTGCGGTGGCGATGTCGGGCGGCGTTGATAGCTCGACCGTTGCGGCGTTGTTGCAGGAGCAGGCGCGGGCGGTGATTGGGTTGACGATGCAGCTTTGGAATCAGCGGCGGCTGCCGCAACTGCAGAGTGATGGGCCGGCGCAGCATCGGTGTTGTTCGCTCGACGATGTGTACGATGCGAAGCGCGTGGCGCAGCATCTGAATTTTCCGCACTACGTGGTGAATTTCGAGCAGCAATTTGAGGAGCGGGTGATTCGGCCGTTCGTGGATCAGTATTTGTCCGGGCGGACGCCGATCGCTTGCACGAATTGCAATACGGATGTGAAGTTCGAGCCGTTGTTGAGGATGGCGCGGCAGATTGGCGCGGAGCGGCTGGCGACGGGACACTACGCGCGGATTCGTCATCGCGAATCGACGGGGCGATGGGAATTGTTGCGGGCGCGGGATGAGTCGAAGGATCAGTCTTATTTTTTGTGGGGATTGACGCAGGAGCAGCTTTCGAAGAGCGAGTTCCCTCTTGGCGAGTTGACGAAGGACGAAGTGCGGGCGGCGGCGCGGCGCGTGAATCTGCCGGTGGCGGAGAAGCCGGAGAGCATGGAGCTTTGCTTTGTGCCGAACGGGAATTACGTGCAGTTTATCGAGGCGTATTCGGCGGAGCGCGGATCGCCATTGTCGAAGGAGAGCGGCGAGATTGTGAATGAGGATGGGGACGTCGTTGGGCGGCACAACGGCGTGCACAATTTTACGATTGGGCAGAGGAAGGGATTGGGGTTTGCGGCGGGCAAGCCGTATTACGTGCTGGCGATCGATCGCGAGAAGAATCGGGTTGTCGTTGGCGATGATGAGTCGTTGCGATCGACGGTTTGCGATGTGGAGGGCGTGAATTGGATTTCGATTGCGCGACCGGATGCGGCGGTGAGGGCTGCGGTGAAGATACGGCATAAGCATGTGGCGGCGATGGCGACGGTCGAGGCGGTCGGCGAAGATCGCGCGCGGGTTACGTTTGATGAGGCGCAGAGGGCGATTACGAGCGGGCAAGGCGCGGTTTTTTATGATGGCGAAAGGGTGTTGGGCGGCGGGTGGATTGCGGACGGCGGGAAGAAGTGACGATGGATGCGATTTGCGGAGTGGATGCGGCTGAGATCCTTCGCTACGCTCAGGATGACACGCTTTAGTTTTTGAGAAGACTTAAGAGTTTCGAGATTCTTCGCGTGTGACGGCGGACGCCAAGCTGTCCGGGCCGTGCACGATCAAGGCGCGCTTTAGCGGCAAGGGAGTGTCGTACGCTGAGGCGAACCTCGACTCCAAAGGATCTTCGGTAATGCCGTTTTGGCTCGGGACTGTGGAATCGAATGAGGTGCGGTTTGAGGTCGCTGCGGGTAAATGAAGGGCTGAGATTGGTAGCGGCGTTGAGTCTGGGAACGCGGCGCTGAAGCGCCGCACTCCACATTAGATGAAGAGTTCTTCGCCGTCTTCGACGTCGGCGGCATCGGCGGTGCGGCGGCGGGAGCCGCGGCGGGAACGCAGGAAATCCAAACCAACTTTGATGCCGCTGATGACCGCGGAGGCTTTTTGCATCGGCGCCCAGACACCGCGCTTGAATTGAGTGCCGGCGTCTTCGATCGTTTCGAGCGCGCCAGTCAGGATGCGGTCGGTGGTGACAAGCTGGCCGCGGAGGCGGTCGGTGGCTTCGCCGACGACGCGATCGAGCTTTTGCGCCTGGCCGCGCGCGAGGTAGACGACGTGAGCGGCGTCGGAAACCATTTCGGTGATTTTTGGTTGGGTGTCGTCGAGGAGAATCTGAACGCGACTGAGGATCGGGCCGACGCGTGACTGCAAGTCGGTGGTCAGATGTTCGACCTTGTCGGCGGTCTTGCGCATCTGGACAAACATCATGGCGAGCATAGCGGCCTGAAATACGATGGCCACCGCTGCGATCACGACCGATACGACGACCCAGGTTTCCATGCCTGCCTCACCCACGCCGAAAAGCTTGCTGCAAACGAGGAGTCAATTCCCCGCCCAAGTGACTGCTCCAACTCTGCTTGGACCTTACGCCGGGCGGAGCAAGCCCCGCCCCTGCAAACAACCTAACTGCGGCGCCCACGTTTGTTTAGACGCCGACGGTACAGACTAAGACTTGGATTCGCGGAGGTATGCTTCGCGGCCGGCTTCGACGGCGGCGGAAAGCGAATCGCGCTTGCCCTTGGCGACGTCTTTGCCGCGCTCGACCAATTCGTCGGCGCGCTCGCGGAGTTCGCGGGCTTTGCGCTGCGCGTAGTCGCGACCTTCGTCGGCTTTCTTGGTGAGATAGTCGCGTGTTTCTTCGCCTGATTTGGGAGCGAAGAGGACTCCGACCAAAGCACCGATGCCGAGACCTACGAGGAAAAAGCTGACCTTGGAACCGACGTTGTCCGCCATAGCTGCCTCCTGAAAAAAATTAGCACGAGGGATTTCGGGGTGCAATACGTGCTAACCAGTAGGTGCGGTAAATAGAGGTTAGAGAGTTGGGTGTCAGTTGCGGCGGAGAAAACAGAAAGAAAAAACAGGGCGAGGTGCGGTTTACGCCTGGGCAAGCTGGGGCGCAGGGGTCCTGCGCCCGTACATGGGGTTGCGATGATCGGCGAACGAGAGCTGGCGGGTCGAAGGTGAAGAAGGCAAAGACGCCGGCAGGGGTGCCGGCGCTACTGCGGATGAAATTGAGGCAAGACGCGGGGGCCGGGCAGAGTGAACCCCGCCCCTACTGGGAGGAGGCTTTGGAGTTGAGGTGGGCGAGGATTTTTTCTGCGGATTTGCGGGAGATGACTTTGGTCAGGGCGTCGAGGCCGGCGCGCTGGATATTGGCGACGCTGCCGAATTCGCGGAGGAGTTTGCGGGCAGTGGCGGCGCCGACGCCGGGGACGTCGCTGAGGGCGGATTTGGTTTGTCGTTTGCCGCGTCGAAGACGATGGAAGGTGACGGCGAAGCGGTGGGTCTCGTCGCGGATCGACTGAATGAGGTGGAGGACGGGGTTGTGGCGATCGAGCTTGATGGGTTCGTTTTCCTGGCCGTAGAAATAGAGGATTTCTTCCTTCTTGGCGATGCTGGCGAGGGGCTGGTTGATGATGGCGAGGGATTCGAGGGCTTCCGCGGCGGCGTGGAGTTGGCCGATACCGCCGTCGATGAGGATCAGGCTAGGGAGGGATTGATTTTCCTCGAGGACGCGTTTGTAACGGCGGGTTACGGCTTCGCGCATGGAGGCGAAGTCGTCGTTTTGGGTGTAGGTGGGGCGGGAGTTGATGGGGATGACGCGGGCGAGAGGGACGAGGGGTTGGGGAGAGTCGATTGGTATCGGCGCGTCGATCGGGGATGACGGATCGATGAGTGCCGCGTCGCGGACGGATACGGCGTCCATCGAGGACGACGGATCAGTGGGTAGTGTGGCGTCAAGGGCGGAGTGAACCCCGCCCCTACAATCGGAAGGATTGGGCTGCGGCTTGTCGATGACTGGCTCGGGGATGGGGCGGCCAGCGAAATCGCCGCGGATGATGAATTTGCGGTAGTCGGATTTTTTCATGCGGCCGTTTTCCCAGACGACCATGCTGGCGACGGTGTCGCTGCCTTGGATGTGGGAGATGTCGAAGCTTTCGATGCGGCGAGGTTCTTCGAGCAGGTTGAGCGCGTTTTGTACCGCTTCGCCGATCATTTTGGAAGTGGGCTTGAGGACGCGGAATCGCTGTTCGAACGCGTGCTTGGCGTTATTCGAAACGAGGTCGAGGAAGGCGCGCTTGGTGCCACGCTGCGGCGTGAAGATTTCAACTTTGTGGCCGGCGCGATCAGTAAGCGTTTCTTCGAGTAGCTCGCGATCTTCGAACTCGATGGGAACGTGAATGGCTTTCGGGAGATAGGCGGCGTCGAGGTAGAGCTGCTTGAGCAGCGAGGGGACGAATTCGTTGGCGTCGAATTCGTCGAGGTCTTCCCAGAAAAATTCGCGGCGATCGACGACGCGGCCACCGCGAAGGTGGAAAAGATTCGCAGCGACGAGCGGAGCTTCGGCGTAGAAGGCGAGGACGTCGGTGTCGTCGCCTTGGGCTTGGGCGATGCGCTGGCGCTCTTCGATGTCTTCGAGCGTGCGGAGCAGGTCGCGGTAGGCGGCGGCTTGTTCGAAGAGTTCTTTTTCGGCGGCGGCGGTCATGCGCTCTTCGAGCGATTTGATGAGGTCGCTGCGCTTGCCGTCGAGGAAAAGGCGGACGTCGCGGACGGATTCAGCGTAGGCGTCATCCGCGGCGAGTCCGGAGACACAGGGCCCGTGGCAGCGCTTGATGTAGTACTGCAAACACGGGCGAGGGTGGTCGCGCGTGAGATCGACGTTGCAGCTGGGAATCATGAAGCGCTTGTGGACGAAGGTGAGGATGCGGCGCGCGAGATTCGCGGGGAAATATGGGCCGAAGTAGGCGGCGCCATCTTTTTTGACTTTGCGCGTGAAGTAGACGCGCGGATATTTTTCGTTGAGCGTGAGTTTTATGTAGGGGTAGGTTTTGTCATCGACGAGGCGGATGTTGAATTTCGGCTGGTAGCGCTTGATGAGATTATTTTCGAGCGCGAGCGCTTCGCGGGGATTGTCGAGGACGATGGTGTCGAGGTCGGCGATTTCGCGGGCGAGCGAGCCGGTCTTGGCGTCGAACCATCGGGATTCGAGGAAGTAGGAGCGGACGCGGCTGCGGAGGGATGTGGCTTTGCCGACGTAGAGGACGGTGCCGGCGGCGTCTTTGAAGAGGTAGACGCCCGGACTGTCGGGTAGGAGCGCGGCTTTTTCGCGGGGTTCCATGGTGCGGAGATTTAGCGCGGCGCCTTAACTTGGATGGCGCGGCACATTACTATGATAGCGCGGTCGTGAAATAGGTGTATTGCAACCGCGAAGAGTGCGGTGGAAATGGGTTCGGAGGAGAGGCGAGTGACGTCGGAACGCGTAAGGATTAAGGAAGTAAAAACATTGTCGGACGATTGGGCGATTTTGAACAAAACGACGTTTGATTTTTTGCGGCGTGATGGTACGTGGCAGGAGCACCGGCGCGAAACGTACGACCGAGGGAATGGTTCGACGGTGTTGCTCTACAACCGCGAGAAGAAGACAGTGGTGTTAATCCGGCAATTTCGCTTCCCTGCTTACGTAAACGGGCAGGAGGATGGGATGTTGATTGAGGCGTGCGCGGGCCGTTTGGATGAGGCCGACCCTGAGGCGTGCATGAAGAAGGAAGCGGAGGAAGAGGCCGGGTTTGTTGTACATAATCCGCGAAAAATCTTCGCGTCGTACATGAGCCCGGGATCGATTACTGAGAAGGTGCATTTTTTCGTTGCAGAGTATGAGCCCGAGCATCGCATTTCGGCCGGCGGGGGTGACGAGACCGAAGGGGAGGATATCGAAGTGCTGGAGATTCCGCTGGATCAAGCGATGCAGATGATTGAATCGGGCGAAATTCAAGATGGAAAGACCATCATGCTGCTGCAATACGCGAAGCTGGCGAAACTCGTGGACTAGCTTGCGAATCAAACTTAACGCAGCCGCTATCATCATTTTTTTGTTTGTGACGGAACTTTCGAGGACGATTTGCCGCTCCGGAGCTATGATGTTCGGCGCAAGACGGTTTCGATCTACGGAGGGACTGGGAAAATGAATACGCGATGGACTTTGCTTGGGGCCGCGGTCCTGGTGTTCACATGCGGGGCGACGGCGTGGCAGACGCAGTGGAAGGCGCATGATCGGAATCGTCCGGCGCCGAAGGTGATCGAGCCGGGGACGTGGTCGTCGCAAGAAGCGGCCGGCAAGGCGCCATCGGATGCGACAGTGCTGTTTGACGGAAAAGACTTGTCGGCGTGGGTGAGCAGTAAGGACAGCAGCCCGGCGAAGTGGAAAGTGACCGACGGATATTTCGAGGTCGTGCCGAAGACGGGACAGATTCAATCGAAGCAGTCGTTTGGCAGCATGCAACTGCATCTGGAGTTTCGCGAGCCTTCGCCGCCGGTGGGCGAGGATCAGGATCGCGGGAACAGCGGCGTGTTTCTGATGGGGCTGTACGAGATTCAGGTGCTGGATTCGTATGAGAGCAAGACGTATCCGGATGGGCAGGTGGGCGCGGTGTATGGGCAGTATCCGCCGCTGGTGAATGCGGCGCGGAAGCCGGGCGAGTGGCAGTCGTACGACATCGTGTTTCACGCGCCGGTGTTTAGCGGGGATACGGTGCAGAAGAAGGCGCGGGTGACGGTGATTCAGAACGGAGTTTTGGTGCAGGACAACGTGGAGATTCAGGGAACGACTTCGACGCCGACGCCGGAATATAAGAATGCGGCGGCGAAGTTGCCGCTGGCGTTGCAGGACCACAATCATCCGGTGAGGTATCGGAATGTTTGGGTGCGGGAGATTGGGGAGTGAAAGAGGAAGTTGACAGTCGGAAGTTGAAAGTCGAAAGCAAGATGCAAAAACAGATCGAGATCGTGCTTACGAACGGGCAAGCTGGGGCGCAGCAATGCTGCGCCCCTACATTTCATGGGGTTGTGATGAGAGTTGATCGGTGGATGTGGGGGGTTGTGTTGGCGGGGTTCGTGATGACTGCCGGTGCGACGGGAGTGTACGCGCAGGAGCCGGGGCAGGATCCGGCGGCGCCGGAGAAGCCAGCGGATGCGCCGCCGGCTACGCCCTCGGAGAAGAAGCCGCTGCCGAAGACGAACAAAGACAATGCGACGGAGTCAGCGGAGGATCAGCCAAAATGGGATCCGCAACGGGCGGAGAAGGATATTGAGGTTGGGCAGTATTACATGAGGAAAGGCGATGTCGATGCGGCGATCGATCGGTTCACGGATGCGACCGTTGCGAAACCGGGATATGCGGTCCCGTTCAAATATTTGGGCGAGGCGCAAGAGAAGAAAGGGCTGAAGAAGCCGGCGGCGAAGTCGTATCAGCGGTATTTGGATTTGTATCCGAAAGCGGAAGACGCAGAGAAGATTCGGAAGAGGATTGAGAAGCTGTATAAAGAGGCCGAGAAGGATAAGAAGGATATTCGGTAGTCTTTTGTTTTGCAGCTCGCGACCACGGCGCTCCGCGACCAATCGAGAGATGGTTAACGCTGAGATCCTTCGGCCGCCTTCAGCGGGCCTCAGGATGACAACTTGTTGCTTGGGCGAAGCGGGCGGCAGGGTAAGTTAACGGGCGAGGCGGTCGAGGATTTTGCGGGCGCGGTTAAATTGAGCGAATTGCTTTTCTTCGGCGCGGAATTCGGATGAGTGGGAGATGAGCGAGCAACCCGAGCGACGCGTCGGATGCTTGACGTGCAGCATTTCGTGGTAGAGGACGTACTCCACGGCGCATTGCGGGACGTTGGGGCGGTCCATGCGGCGATTGAGCAGGATGTGGTTAGGGCCTGGGTCGTAGCAGCCGAATTGGCGGCGCCAGGCACGATTGCTCCAGCCGATGTTGGGGCGAGCGAGTTTTCCTTCGAAGTATTTCGCGTTCAAATCATCGAATAATTTTTCGAGATCGAAGTGGCGGCCTTGTGGCTGCGTTGTGGCGCGTACGCGTGTGCCGCGCATGCGGTTGATGCGAGCGCGCGTTTTATGAGAGCGAGCGTAGTCGAGATAGGGAGCGGTGAGCTGGCGCGAGGCGCGGCGACGATAGACGCGTGCGAGCAGGAGGGCGGCGGCGGCTTCGAGTACGGGGAGCGGGGCGCGCTGGAGAAGATCGGAGAAACGAACGAAGACATTTTCTTCGCGGCGACGAATGGTGAGGGTCAGCGATGAGTAAGGATAGAAATCGACGTGAAAGCGGGGCGGGCGGCCTTCGCAGTTGAGGCGGGTGTAGACGCGTTGGAAGAGGGCGGCGCCGCCGGGGACGGTTGTCGAAAGCTTGGGCATCACTAACGATAGTTTACGAATGACGATGCGCGAGGTCAAAAATGAGTCGCGCTAGCTTTTTCGTCGGACGGGAGGCGGGGCGACGGCTTTTTTGGCTTTTTCGGAATCGGTGATGGCGTCTTTGGTGCCTTCGATGGCGTCGTCGAGATTGTCTTTGTAGATGTCGATGTCCACTTTATCGGCGGAGATTTTGTTCAGCACTTCGAGGAATTCCTTCGCTTTCGTATTGATGAGGTCGATGCCCGCGTGAATGTTTTCCTGTTTTTCGATGCCGAGCTGCATCAGGTCGGCGGCGTCATCGAGACAGCCGACGTAGCCGTTCATCAGGCCGTTGAGCATTTCGCCGTGTCGATTCGCGGAAGGGTGCTGCAGCTCGTACTGGAATTTCTTCAGGCGATCATCGGCAAAAGTGACAAAGAGCTTGAGGCGGTCGTTGGTGGTTTCGGCGTCGCGAATCTTGTCGGACTCCATGGGTGAGAGGTAGTCCTTTTGTTCGAACTGAGCGCGAAGATCGCCACAAGTGGTAAGCGCCATGCCGCAAGTGACGACGGCGGCGAGGATGCAGTTTTGGATGTTCATACTGGATTTCTCCTGAGAATCGGCGGACGGTTCGCCCTTAGGTTGCTGTGGTGAGTTCGAGGTCGCGCTCGACGTCCCACCAGGATTTGATTCGGTCGAATCCGTTGACGCTGCTTGTGAGTTACCGCCCGGCGTCTGCTCAAGGGCGCTGCCTGACGGCGACGATCCCGAAGTGTTGTTCGCAATCGGCTGATTTTCCGGCGAACCGCCAGCTGGCTGTTGCGGCGGCGACGGGAACAAGCTCTGTAAAAGTTCATCATCAATCAAAGACAAATCGTGTTCGACGATACCCAGCGGCGGTTTGTATTCGTCGGGAGCGAGCAAGATCGTCTCTTTGAGGTCGCGGATCGCACGGCGAATGTGAATCTGAAGTTGCTTGTAACCGTTGATCTGATGCTCCGCATTTGGGTGTTCTTTTTTCAGAGCGTCGACCGCGGCACGCGCGTTGTCACGGTATTTTTCCATGATCGTGCCGACAGCGTTGTAGTCACTGGATTGCGAGGCATGGCGCACTTCCACGAGTTGCTCGTCGCTCAATTTTTCGAAGAGTTTGGCTTTGTGGACGGAATTTGTTTCGTGGTCGAAGCGGGCTTGCAGTTCGCTGGAGGGCGCCTTCGTTTTATCGGGAGCGACCTTGCCGGAGGCGATTCGAGTCGAAGCCGACGAAAGAAAATCCGGATTCAAAGAACACACGAGCGCAATCGCGATAACGAACACGCAGCTTGTGAGCCGCAAACGCATTTATTGCCTTTTCGCTTCGAGTTGGTGCTGCAAAACCTGAGTCCGTTGCTTCGCCTGCCAGATCTGATCCGGATTCTTGTTCTCGTCCATCGACAAGAACTTCTGATACGCCTCCAGTGCCGGCTTGATCTGGTGCAGCTTATCGTAGCAAAGCGCGCGGATGAACCATGCGCCGGCTCCCGGCCGCTCAACCTTGCCGATGACGTCGAGGCCGGCGAGCGTTGAGACGCAGTCGCCCGACAGGTAGTAAGCAGAATTCATGTCTTTCCAGTAGGCGATGTTGTTCGGTTCGAGCTGGATCGCGGCTTTGAATTGCTTCTCGGCGGATGGGTAGTCGTGTTTTTGGAGGTAAATGCGGCCGAGGCCGGCGATGAGCTGCGCATCTTTCGGTGTCAGCGCGATCGCGCTTTGGAGCGTTGCGATGGCGTCGTCGAAATGTTTTTGCGCGATTTGAATATCGGCGCGAAGGCGAAGTGTGTCGGAGCTTGGCGCTTTACCTTTGTCGGCGCGATCGAGTTCGGCAAGAGCTTCGTCGTAGTTTTGTTGTGCGACGAGGTCGTGGACGATGCGGGCGCGAGCGGCCTGGTCATTCGGCTGGAGCGTCAGATATTTGCGATAAGCGTCGGCGGCTTCGGGCTTCCCTTCCGCGTCGAGCGTTTGGGCGAGGCCGAGCGCGGCGACGGCGGAATTTGGATCGGCGTTGAGCAGGGTGCGGAATTTGGTTTCGGCTTCGGCGGGGCGCTTGAGTTTGAGATAGAGGCGCGCCAAGTGGAGAGTCGCTTCCGTGTCGCGAGGGTCGAGATTGACAGCGCCTTCGAACGAGTTCGCGGCGCCGGCGAAGTCGCCGGTGCGCTCCTGCACCACGCCGAGAAGGATTCTCGTCCGCGATTGCGATGGTAGTAGATCGACGGCTTTCTTGAGTGGAGCAACGGCATCGGCGGGAGCCGGGTCGGAGAGCAAAATTCCGAGATTCAAATAGGCTTCCGTCATCTTTGGATCGATAGAGATTGCTTTTTCGTACTCAGCGCGAGCTTCGGGAACTTGTTTCAACGCGGTGTAGGCGTATGCGAGCTGAAAATGGGCGAACGCTACGTCGGGTTTTTCGGCGATGAATTTTTGCAGCGGCGTAATCGCGGCGGTGAAATCGCTCTTGTCGATGTCGCGCTGGGCTTCGTCGAGATAATCGTTGAGCGGATTGTGGATGGTTTCCTTGCGCGATTGCGGTCCCGGCGATTTCGCCGTGGACGATTGTGCGAAGGCGTCGTGCCGCACACCGCCAATGGCGGGGACAAGGTGCTGCCCTCCTGCGAAAACAAAAAGAGCGGCGATAGCGCGACAGCTTGCGGCGGTCATGATTCCGAGGACGGGGCGTGGGCTCCAGGTTCGATTGTAGCTGAAGGGCTCGATGATTTGGATGCAGTGCCGGGCTTGGGCTTTGCTTGCAGATTGTTCCCACTGCCGCCATTGGAAGTTGAGTGTCCGTTGTTGTGGGCGGCGAGAGCGCGAGCGAGAAATTTTCCGGTGTGCGATTGTGTGTTGCGCGCGACTTGTTCCGGCGTGCCGGTCGCGATGATTTTGCCGCCTTGATCGCCGCCTTCGGGGCCCATGTCGATCAGCCAATCGGCGGATTTGATCACGTCGAGATTGTGTTCGATCACAACCAAGCGAGGCGCCAGAATCCAGCAGCTTGCGGAACGCGGTGAGAAGTTTTGCGATGTCGTCGAAGTGGAGGCCAGTCGTCGGCTCATCGAGGATGTAGAGGATCTCTTTGTTCTCGGTGCGTGTGAGATGCGACGCGAGCTTTAAACGCTGGGCTTCGCCGCCGGAAAGCGTCGTCGCAGATTGGCCGAGCCGCAGATAGCCGAGGCCGATTTCGTTGAGCACGCGCAGCTTCGAAGTGACCTTCGGCACCGGCGCGAAAAACGTAAGTGCTTCGCGCACGGTCATCTGCAAAACGTCGTGGACATTTTTGCCGTGGAACCGGACTTCCAGCACAGAGCTTTTGAAGCGCGAGCCACGGCATTCTTCGCAAATGAGCTCGACGTCGGCGAGAAACTGCATCTCGACGGTGACGGTGCCGTCGCCCTGGCAGGTTTCGCAGCGGCCGCCGGGCACGTTGAACGAAAAATGTCCGGCAGTGAAGCCGCGGCGCTTGGCGTCGGGCGTGTCGGCGAAGACTTCGCGGATGGCGTCGAACGCTTTCAGATAGGTGGCAGGATTCGAACGCGGCGTGCGTCCGATCGGCGATTGATCGACGATCACGATTTCGCGAATTTCGGCGTCGCCTTCGATGCGATCGCAAAACTCCTTGATGCTGCTGCCGTTGCGCTTGGCGGTGAGCGCTTTGTAAAGGACGTCGTGCACGATCGTCGATTTGCCGGAACCGCTGACGCCGGTGATGACGGTGAGCGTCTTGAGCGGAATCATCAGATCGACGTTTTGCAAATTGTGGACGTTGGCACCGAAGAGCCGAATGAATTTTCCGTTCGGGCTTGTGGCGGCTGTTCGGAACGGGAATGCGCAGCTCACCGTTTAGATAGCGGCCGGTGATGGACTTCGGCTCTTTCAGCATTGCGTCGTACGTGCCTGCGAAGAGCAGCTTGCCGCCGAGTTCGCCCGCGCCGGGGCCGAGATCGATGACGGTGTCGGCTTCCTCGATCGTGTCGGGATCATGTTCGACGACGAGCACGGTGTTGCCCAGGTCGCGGAGCGATTTGAGGATGTCGATGAGGCGCTGCGTGTCGCGCGGATGCAAGCCGATCGACGGCTCATCGAGAACGTAGAGCGCGCCGACGAGGTGAGAGCCGAGCGACGTGGCGAGCTGAATGCGCTGCGATTCGCCGCCAGAAAGCGTCGAGGTAAGGCGCTCGAGCGTCAGGTAGTCGAGGCCGACTTCGTCGAGAAATTGCAGGCGCGAACGGACTTCGTCCAAAACTTTGTCGGCGATTTTTGCCTGCGAGGCCGTGAGCTGGAGCGTGCCGAAGAACACGCGCGCCTCTTTCACCGTGAGCTTGCAAATTTCGGTGATTGATCTGCCGGCGACTCGTACCGCGCGAGCTTCGGGACGCAGTCGAGTCCCGCCGCATTCGGGGCAGGTTGCGTATCCACGATAGCGGCTTAGAAACACCCGAACGTGGAGCTTGTATTTCTTTCGTTCAAGATAATTGAAGAAGCCTTTGACGCCGTCGAATTTGTTCGCGGCATCGCCTTCGAGCAGCAACGTCCGCTGGTCCGCTGTCAGATGCCGCCATGCAACGTTCGTCGGTATTCCCGCCGAGCGAGCGAATTTCTTTGCTTCCTGCATCAGTCCGCGATAACGCGGCTTGGTCCACGGCTCGATCGCGCCGTCGTCGAGCGATTTGCTCGAATCAGGCACGACGAGATTTAGATCGAAGTCGATCGTGTTGCCGAATCCCTGGCAACGAGGACATGCGCCCCATGGATTGTTGAACGAGAAGAGCCGCGGCTCAGGCTCCTGGTAAATAGTTCCATCGTTCTTGCATTCGAATCGGTCATTGAATACGAGCCGCTCGCCCTCGGTGCCCGCGCTCGAATCTGGCGGGAACTCGAGAATCGCCTCGCCGTTCCCTTCTCGGTAGCAAATCTCGATCGAATCGACGAGGCGAGCGCGGGATTCCGCATTGACGGCAAGTCGATCGACCACGACCCAGACCGGCTTTGCAAAATCGACGTCGAGCAAAGTCTCCGGCGAAGAGAACTCATGCAGGCGCCCATCCTGGTAAACTCGATTGAAGCCGCGCTTCTGAATATCGATCAACGCGTTGCGCACAGACTCTTGCGACGGCGCCGACGCTTTCTTCTTCAACAACCGCTTAGCGGCAGGCGCCGCCGCGTGCGCCGCAGCCACACGCAACTGGTACACAACGTAGAATCTTCGCCCCGGCGCCAGAGACAGAACTTTCGTCGCAATTTCATCCGGATTGTCACGGCGCACCAACGCGCCGCACTTGATGCAGTACGTCTCACCGCAGCGCGCAAAGAGCAACCGCAAATAATCGTAAATTTCGGTAGCGGTCGCGACCGTCGAACGCGGATTGCGAGTCGAATTTTTCTGCCGAATTGCTACCGCCGGCGCAATGCCCGAGATGTCATCGACATCCGGCTTCTCCATGCGCTCAAGAAATTGCCGCGCATACGCAGACAAAGACTCGACATAGCGCCGCTGACCTTCGGCATACACCGTGTCGAACGCCAGCGACGACTTCCCCGACCCGCTAACGCCGGTAACCACGGTGATGGCGTTGTGCGGGATCTCGACGCTGACGTTCTTTAAATTGTGAACGCGGGCACCACGGATGGAGATCGTGTCTTTGTTCGCGCCGATCGCCGGCTTCGACGATGGGTTCCCGTTCGCTGGAGTGATTTTGTCAGTGGCCAAGGCTAGTCCGGACAGTACGGCCACGCACAGGTGGGTTTGGTGGCGACTGCCTAAACTTTAAATTATACGGATAGCGTCAACTTTGGGCAAATGGAAGGCGAAACCTTGTCGAATGAGCGCGCGAGCGGAGAAATTCGAAGCGTGCACCTGCCGCAACCTGCCTCAGAGGCTGAGCCTAGTCCATCAAAAACTTAATCGACCCGATTCCGCCCTGCACGGAAACTCGAATCGTCGTCGGGCTTTTTCCGTAGGCGTCGTTCGTGTACTCATCGTCTTGTTTCTTGAAATCAGGAGCAGATATCCCGCCGATTCCGCCCGAAGCGTGAGCGACGACCCCCACGTTACGCGGCAGCCGCACCGTCGCCTCGCCCACGCCACCCTGGATGTCGGCATCGACGTCCTTTTTGCGATCGCCGGTGAGATCGACCAGCACGCGCCCCGCGCCCATGTGCAACGTAAGCCGCGTCACCGGAACATCGCGAAGATGCAATCTTCCCTCGCCCGCGCCCATCTCCACTTTCAGCTCCAGCGGAATCGCGTCATTAAATCGCAAATTCCAGTCATTGTGCGAAACGCCGAAGTGCGGCGAGTCGTGGTCCTGCGTCACGTTGATTTGCCCGATGCCCGACGCAACGTGATAATCGACCACCGGTGCGCCGTACGATTCCGCAAAACTAAAGTCCGCCTCGAGCGCGCGACTCGAACCGCCATCCACCGTCAGCAATCCGGCCGGCGATTGAATCGATGCATCGATCGAATTGGCACCCTGCAAATCGATGTGTTGATTCTCGTGCTTCACGTTCGACGAGTAACGCCGCCCGTGTGAAAACGCGTGCGAATGGAAGATTAGAACGAACACGACGATGACGAACGCAACGGCTCCGATCGTTGGACCGATCGAACTTGGTGCTGCCCCAGTGGCGCCGTATCGACGCGCGCGCGTGGAATCAAAAATCTTGGCGAGACCAACAAAAATCAGAATGAGCGGCCAATACGTCTTCATGACGTACCAGGGATCGAAAGCCGGGCGATAGTTTGCGTAGAGAAACAGCGCTCCGACGATGATCAGAACGATCGGAAAGACCAGCGGCGGGCGCTCTTGTTGAACGTTTTCGGGCATCGCGGACCTCGGTACCTATTCATACGCAGCGATTTGGCAAATGTTTCTGAAATCTCGGTTTCAGACGCCTAAGTGATTGACGGGCGGAAGGATAGCCTCGGGTGCTCGTCTGGCGCAATCCTCAGATGCGCTATGGCGACGCGGTCTTCCGGTGCGGAATCGCGCCTGTGCTAGAGTCGGACCGTTCCGTTTCGCCTCGGAGTTTGCTGATGGGAAAGTTTGAACGCGTCATCTGGATCGTCCTCGATAGCGTTGGCATCGGCCCCCTGCCCGACGCCGCCGACTACGGCGACGTTGGCCGCAACACGCTCGGCCACATCGCGGAGTCGAGGCCCCTCCAAATCCCAACTCTCGTTCGATGGGCCTCGCGCAATATCGCGCCGCTTAAGCACCTGACGCCGCCAGCTGAACCTATCGCCGCGTTCGGCAAAGGCGCGACGCACTCGCCGGGCAAAGATACCACCACAGGCCACTGGGAAATGGCGGGAATCTGGCTCGACCAAGCTTTCCCTGTCTATCCGCACGGCTTCCCGCGCGAAATCATCGAAGCATTCGAAAAGCAGATTGGCCGCGGCACCATCGGGAACAAGCCGGCCTCCGGCACCGAAATCATCAAGGAACTCGGCGACGAGCACGTTCGAACCGGCAAGCCGATCGTCTACACGTCGGGCGACAGCGTCTTCCAAATCGCCACGCATGAAGACATCATTCCGATCGCCGAGCTATATCGCATCTGCGAGATCGCGCGAAAGATTCTCGATGGCCCGAACCGCGTCGGGTCGGGTCATCGCGCGTCCGTTCACAGGTCCGACCGGAAATTTCGTGCGCACGACGCGCCGCCATGACTACGCTGTCGAGCCGCCGCGAGCCGATGCTGCTGGATGTGCTGAAGGAGCGTTCGATCCCCGTCTTTGGCGTCGGCAAAATTCACGACATCTACAACGGCCGCGGCGTCGGGGACTACGTCACCACGACGGGCAACGCCGACGGCATGCAGAAATTCTCCGCCGCCGTCGCGCGAACGGCCGCGCGGGTTGATTTTCTGCAATCTGGTCGACTTCGACATGCTCTAC
The DNA here is from genome assembly GCA_963850795.1 of uncultured Acidobacteriota bacterium. GTDB lineage: Bacteria > Acidobacteriota > Terriglobia > Acidiferrales > UBA7541 > Acidiferrum. The sequence goes on from CAWKNS010000031.1 coordinate 124,285, forward strand.
GGACACCGCAAAGACGTCGAAGGATTCGCGAAGTCTCTCGAAGAGTTCGATTCCCTGCTCGCCGAATTTCTCAAGCAGCTTGAACCCGTCAGACCTGTTGATCATCACTGCCGACCACGGCTGCGACCCCGATCTGCGCTGGAAGACCACCGATCACTCACGCGAGTACGTGCCCATCCTCGCGTACACTCCAAAGAACACATCGGCGCAAATCTCGGCACGAGTGACACACTCGCCGACATGGGCCAGACCATCGCCGCAAACTTCGGCGCTTCCATCCCTCACGGAACAAGCTTCCTCGAATTTGTAGTAGTGTGAACGCCTTACTTACAGCCGCGCGAAATTCGAAGACTAAGACTCAGTTCCCGGAGTTCGCTCCGCCAGGAGCGTAATAGCCGTTGCGCGTTCGCGCTGTCAGTTTCCCGCGCCCGCGCGGCGGAATCATATCGACCTGCACGGACCGGAACGTGCCGTCACGTTTCGCATTCGTCGGATAGTACGCCAGTGTGTACTGGTTGCGAATATCATGTGCGACGTTCTCGCAAATCTCCTTCACGTCACGCGACATTCTCGGGGAAAAACGAGAGTCCACCCGAAGCCTTGGCGATATCTTCCAATGCCCTTTTCGCGCGCTTCGCGTTTTTCTTGTTCTCTTCGCCCAGCAGACCGATCGTGTAGATCACCGTGTCGGTTCTCTGAATCTCGCGAATGGTTTTCTCCAGCGTGTTGTGGCTGGTGTTGTCTTCGCCGTCGGTGACCACCAGCAAGACCTTCTTGTCTTTGTGCCCCTTCTTCAAATGGTCGAGCGAGCCAATCACCGCATCGTACAGCGCCGTACTGCCGCGCGAATCAATCCGCTCCAGAGCTTCTTTCAGCTCCGGAACGCTGTTCGTGAAATCCTTATCGAGGTCCAGATAAAAATCGTCATTGAAATTGACGACAAAGGCCTCGTCCTGCGGATTGCTGGCTTCGACCAGCGTAATCGCCGCCGCATTCACGCGCGGACGTTTGTCGCGCATGCTGCCGCTGTTGTCGATCACCAGGCCCATGCTGACCGGAATGTCTTCACGCTTGAAAACCGCAAGCTTCTGCTCGGCCTTGTCTTCCAGGACGCGAAAATTCTCTTCCTTCAATCCATCGACGAAATCGCCCACGGTCGTCCATCACCGTCGTATGCAACACGACCAAATTCACGTCGACGCGAATCTTGGGATCGGTCGGGGCTGACTGGCCAGGCGGCAGCGGCTGCGAACTCGGAACCGAAGGAATCTGCGACAGCGCCGGCAACCCCGACAACGCCAGCGCACACACCGCAACAACTAGTAATGTGGGGAGCGAAAAACGCGCACGCGTCAGTGGCTCGGCGCGTAGTACCCAGTCTTGGAGTAAACGTTGAGAGGCGGGAGCCCTTTGGGCGCGCGCAGCTTGATCTTGATTTTTCTCCAACGTGCGTCATGTGCCTTATTGCTCGGCCGATATCCCAAGACATATTGGTTGCGCAACTCCATGCCGATCTTTGACGCGATGTCCGGCAGATCGTTTAGATTCTCGACGGCGAAGACTCGGCCGCCGGTCATTTCTGTCACTTCACTCAACAGCGAGGGGCCGTTGAGTTCTTCAGGAGTACGGTTGCGATAGCCGAGCGGATCGAAAATGCCGATTGCGTAGAGCTGGGTGTCCGCTTCCTTCACGAGCCGCTTGATGTCGCTCTCGTTGTACCGACTATGATTATCGCCCCCGTCCGAGAGAATGAGCAAGGCGCGCTTGCCGTTCTTGGCACCCCTCATTTGGCTGAGACCCAGATAAATCGCGTCGAGCAGCGCAGTTCGGCCCTTCGGGGCGGCCAGCATCATGCGGCTCTGCAGATCTTCGACGCTGTTCGTGAAAGCAGCTGGTCAATTCTGCGCGCTCGTTAAAGCTGACCAGAAAAAATTCGTCCTGTGGATTGGCGGTTTTGAAGAACTGAATTGCGGCTTCGCGGGCTTTTCCGATTTTGTTGGTCATGCTGCCGCTCATGTCGAAGATCACGCCGATCGAGATCGGGTACATCTTCGGATGAGAAGGTGACGACTTCCTGCTCGACGTTATCTTCGTATACGCGGAAATTGTCGGGGTCGAGGCCGGTGACCAGGCGGTTGTAGGGGTCGGTGACGGTGACGTTGACCAATGCGAGATCGACATCCAACTTGAGGCCTTGTCTGCGGCTTGAGCTTGGTTCCGGCGGTGTTTTTCTTGACGTCGTCTTTGACGGCCTGACGGAACTGAGGCTCGGCTTCTTCTGTTCCTGGGCCTTGGCGTCGCTTTCGGCTTCCGGGGACTTCGCTTTCGCATCATCTTGAGTCTTGTAGGTTGAGTTTATCGGCTTGGGGCTTGTCAGGACTGGTTTCGGACGGAGCGGGGGTGGGGGCCGGGCTTTGCGCAGAGGTTCGCGCCGGGGTAACGCAAAGAAGGGCCCAGACCACCAGAAAACACTGAACACAAAGGGCAAAACGCGAACCTGGTATACCTCGCGCTTCACGGCTCTCTCCCAAAGATCCCTTGGCCTGCCGGGAACGGCCGCGCGGTTCAAGGACTGGAATGGATAATAGCACCGGCCTTGGGAAAACAAGGCCCCCGGCGTCCTATCGGGCCTGCCGATCGTGTCAAACATTTGTCACAAAATCTGTGGAATAATCGTCTCCTGCGGTATGGCATTCAGATGTGTTTGACGGCGCTGTGGTAGCATCCGGCTTTGATCCGATATCGCCCGTCACGAATTGCGGTCGCAGAGGCCGGCCGAAAACCAACTGAAGAAAGGTCCCACAAATGGGCTCTGAAAGGTCGTCGTTGTCATCCCAGCCCGGTACGGCTCGACCCGGCTCCCGGGCAAACCGCTGGTTTCGTTGGCTGGCCAGACGATGGTCCAGCGCGTCTACGACCGGGCCAAATCGGCAAAATCTGTCCATGAAGTGATCGTGGCTACCGACGACGACCGGATCATCCAAGCGGTCCAAAGCTTTGGCGGCAAAGCTCGCATGACCCGGCCCGACCATCGCACTGGTACAGAGCGCGTCGCCGAGGTGGCTGCCCATGTCGAGGGCGACGTCTTCGTGAATGTACAAGGTGACGAGCCGCTGCTCGACCCCACCGCAGTGGATACCGCTGTCGAGGCGTTGCTCGAAGACGAGCACAACGCCGAGGTGTCGACCGTCGCCACCCCAATCAAGAGCATCGGCCGACATCATGGATCCCAACGTCGTCAAGGTCGTGCTCGACTTCGACGATAACGCGCTCTATTTTTCCCGTGCGCCAATCCCTTGGGTGCGAGACACAAAGAGCGACATGCAGGTTCGCCATATGAAGCATCTCGGGTTGTATGTCTTCCGTCGCGATGCCCTGCTCGAATACCCGACTCTGCCCCAAGGTGTACTCGAAAGCATCGAACAGCTCGAGCAACTCCGGTGGATGGAAAACGGTACGAAGATTCGGGTCGCCGAGGTCGAACACGACGCCGTAAGCGTTGACGTTCCGGAAGACGTCGCCCGCGTCGAAAAGCTGCTGCAAACTTAGTCTTCGGCATTTCTTCAAAGAAAAAGCCCGCCCGGCTCAACGAGCCGGACGGGCCTTTGATTTTTGTTGTGAGAATCGGCTTCGTCAGTAATTTCTCTGAAGGACGCCTGTGATCACGCGATGGGTGTCGGTCCCAACCACGAACGCCTGGTTCGGACTCACGAAGTACGCCGAGAAATTCAGCGTCGCCGATGGAGACGACTGAATCGTAACCGCGTAGCCGTTTCGTCCGGTGCCGTCGCCGGTAATCGAAAGCGACCCGGTGATTCCCGCACCGGTGATCACTTCGTTCGCCGAGAGTTCGGTGAAATCAACACCGCCGGTGAGGTTGCCCGATGTGTCTTGGCTATATTGTCCGACGAAGTCTTCTTCCGCCAGGATGCCGGTTTTCGAATTGATGCTCAGGCCGGCCCAGTTGAACGCCCAGTTTCCGCCCGATCCCGACGCGGTGAACGGTCCCGCCGGTCTGCGCCATGATCGAGCCGTCCGACGTGATGCCGTTGCTGACATCCTGAATCACGCCCGCCGTCGGCGAACTGAGATAGAAAATAAACGAGTAGGTGCCTTTCTTCGAATCCGTGAACGTCATCGTCCCGCGTCCGTTGCCGCTCGGATCGATCGCGTAGGTCGTTGCGCTCAATGTTCCGTTAGGAATTGGCACGGGATTGCTGTTCCCCGAACCGCTCCCGCTCGAGTTGTTGTCGTCCATCAATATATTGCTGAGGTTCCCGGCGTTAAACGTCGCGCGGCCCGTTCGAACGTCCGAGCCACTCAAACTCGAGCCGCCCAGCGTGAACACAAAGCTGCCCGTAACTCCTGCCGATGTTGTCGGTATCGTGCCAGTTTGCGCGACCGCGTCGCCGATGCTCGCCGCCGGAAAATCCGTCCGCATCATCCGTAGCCGATTCGCGCCGACAACGTAAACCGCAAAGTTAAACGTGCTGCCAGCTGCCGAGATCGAGGCTGTACCTCTCCCAAACGTCGCCCCATTCGTCGAGTCGGCGATGAAAACTCCTCCGGTGATATTTTGTTCGCCCAACGGCGCGAGGTTGTCGTTTATATCGACAACGCCAGCACTCAATCCGCCGCCTCCGTTGCCCACCATCTGTCCGATGATGGATTCGCCGGCGCCCTGCGGATCGACGCCCGAGTAGTCAAACACGTACGGACCACTCACGTTATTCGGATACGCCGGAAAATGCCGACGTGTCCTGCGCCGTGAAGTTACCGCTCCCGGTCGCCGACCCATCCGTTTGCGTAAGAAGTCCCGCTGTCATCGATGTCAAAACGACGCTGAATTGAATCGTCTCGGCAGAATCGATCAGGCTTATCGTTCCCTTGCCGTTCGTACCGATGGTGTAACTGCCGCCCGTAATCGCCAGCGTCACATTCCCGTTCGGAATGGCGCTGTTGTAATCCTGCACGCCACCGCTGATCGCACCTGATCCATTGGCCGTGAAGCTGCCGGCACGCGTGAAAAATCCGCCGCCATCCTGGCCGCTCATCAAGAACGCATACGTTCCGTTGAGCGAAGCCGTCGAGTACGGCCCGCTCGGCGGAGTACGGCGGTAGGCGTGACTCCTCCACCACCGCCGCACGCCGCGGCCATCGCCGCAAAAACGCCGGCACACACTGTTGCGAGGTACTTCGTCAGCCGGCGATTCACAGCGCACCTTCCCGATTCGCATTGGCATTCGTCGCCAGCCGCTTCCCATTCTTCCAAAGCGGCATGCCCTTCGGCGATCGCACCGCTACGGCAGCAGTTCCGTCCTGCACGATGCGCGCATAAAACACCGTATCGCTGCCCACCGTAAAATTCTCACCGAGAATTCGCACCGAGTCCCCGCTCTTCAAATCCAATTTGTTCATCGTCAAGATATTTCGCGCTGCCCACATGCACATCGACGAGTCCCGACGCCGACTGCACCACCACATGTGTCCCGAGCGGTCCAGTCTTCGAATTCTCAACCACGCTCGAAACCATCCCCACGAGCGTCACTTCTCGCCCCACTTGATACTGCGAAGCGTCCGCCTGCGGCGCCGTTTGCGCGCTCGCCAATCCGGCTGCGGCAAAAAATGCAGCAAAAGCCACAGCCACCCAATTCCACCGAAGTGCTCGTTTCATGATTTTTCCTTGTTTGATTGACTCGACCACTCGAGTCTCGACCGCGCACGCAGTCACCACAACCGCAATCCGCGCTACCTCTCTATTCCCTAATTAGATGGAAATAGTGCCCAGCCCGGTTACGCGAGCGCACTTCCTTATGTCGAAAGACAAACTATTTACACTCCGCAACTGCCACTTTGCGGCGCGCCGGTTCGACTGAAAGGCGACGCGTGCCTTCCCCACTTATAGAAACCCGCATCAGCACAAAAAGTTGCTACTCAGGAGTTTGTTACGAGTTCTTCAAAGTTCACTCATCATTCGCGCAACGCTGATTTGCGCAATAAATTTTTTCATTCGTCTAATCTCCCGCGTCTCATTGACACACTCGCATTTCGTGCCCATAATTATGTGTACGTCACTCCTGCGGAGGTCGGACAGGCCCGGCCCGTGAGCGATTACGGTGAGTCGAGGCCAACTTAAGGATGGCGCCAAAATATATTTTTGTTACCGGCGGTGTTGTTTCCTCTCTCGGAAAGGGCGTAGCTGCCTCCTCCATCGGTTGTCTCCTCGAAAGTCGCGGATTCAAAGTCACCCTTCAGAAGTGCGATCCGTATCTCAACGTCGATCCCGGCACGATGAGTCCGTTTCAGCACGGCGAAGTCTTCGTCACTGAAGACGGCGCTGAAACCGATCTCGACCTCGGTCACTACGAGCGCTTCACGCACGCGAAGCTCAGCCGCGACAATAACTGGACCACCGGCCGCATCTACGAAACCATTCTCACCAAAGAGCGCCGCGGCGATTATCTCGGCAAGACCGTTCAGGTCATTCCGCACGTCACCGACGAAATCAAAGCCACCATCAAGAAAGTTTCCGAAGGCGTGGACGTCGTCATCGTCGAAATCGGTGGCACCGTCGGCGACATCGAGTCGCTTCCCTTTCTCGAAGCGATCCGCCAGATGCGCCTCGAACTCGGCGCGGAAAACACGCTTTTCGTTCACGTCACTCTCGTTCCTTACATCGCCGCCGCCGGCGAACAGAAAACCAAGCCCACGCAGCACAGCGTCAAAGAAATGCTCGGCATCGGAATTCAGCCCGACATTTTGCTTTGCCGCAGCGATCGCCATATCCCCGTCGATCTGAAACGCAAAATCGCACTCTTCTGCAACGTCGCCGAAGCCTGCGTCATTTCGATGGAAGACGTGAAAACGATCTACGCCGTCCCCGTCGAACTCGCGCGCGAAGGCCTCGACTCGCAAATTTTGCGCTTGCTCAAGCTCGAGGAGCATCCGCACCCGCAAGATCTCAAGCCGTGGATCGATCTCGTTCATCGCATGAGCCATCCCGTGGGCGAAGCGCGCATCGCGATCGTCGGCAAATACGTGCAGCTCGAAGACGCCTACAAGAGCCTCCGCGAAGCGCTCCTCCACGGCGGCCTCGCTCACGACCACAAAACAGTTTTGGAATGGATCGAAGCCGAAGAAATCGACTCACTGGAAACCGCCGCCGCAAAGCTTCGCAACTATGACGGCATCCTCGTGCCAGGCGGATTCGGCAAACGCGGCATCCAGGGAATGGTTCACACCATTCACTACGCGCGCGAAAACAAAATTCCCTTCTTCGGCATTTGCCTCGGCATGCAGTGCGCCACGATCGAATACGCGCGCGACGTCGCCGAGCTGAAGCAAGCCGACAGCACCGAGTTCGATCCGCAAACCCCGCACCGCGTCATCTACAAATTGCGTGAACTCCTCGGCGTTGACGAAATGGGCGGGACGATGCGCCTCGGCGCGTGGCCCTGCAAACTCGAGCCGGGATCATTTGCGAACCGCGCCTACGGAAAAACCGAAATCAGCGAGCGCCATCGCCATCGCTACGAATTCAATCGCGACTACGAAAAAATTCTGACCGGCGCCGGCCTTCGCATCACCGGCCGCACCCCCGACGAAAACTATGTCGAAATCGTCGAAGCCCCCGACCATCCATGGTTCCTCGGCTGCCAATTCCATCCCGAATTCAAATCCAAGCCGCTCGAGCCGCATCCGCTCTTCTCCGCCTTCATCGGCGCGGCGATCGAGCATAAAAAAAACAAAAATCGGCCGGTGGCTGAGTCCCATCGCGCCCAAGCCGTAGCTGTCGCCCCTCACGCCACCGCGTAATTTGTAGGGGCCGGGCTTGCTCGGCCCGGCGTGAACGGCTGCACCACGCATCCGTTCGCCACAGTCGCCCGCGTTTCTGTATCATTGTCCAACTCAAAATGACCATGCCCCACGAAATCCCGCTCCACTCCCTGCGCCTCGGCGCCCAAAACCCCCTTTTCCTCATCGCCGGCCCCTGCGTCATCGAATCCGAATCCCACGCCCGCAAAATGGCCGAGAGCATCGCCAAAATCGCCGCCGACGCAGGCATCCCCTACATCTTCAAAGCCTCCTACGACAAAGCCAACCGCTCCTCCTCCAAATCTTTCCGCGGCCCCGGCGCCAAAGAAGGCCTCCGCATCCTCGGCAAAATCAAATCCGATCTAAAGCTCCCCGTCCTCACCGACATTCACGAACGCGAACAAGCCGCCCCCGCCTCCGAAGTCGTGGACATCCTCCAAATTCCCGCCTTCCTCTCTCGACAAACCGATCTCCTCGAAGCCGCCGCCAAAACAAATCGCATCGTCAACGTAAAGAAAGCCCAGTTCCTCTCCCCCTGGGATATGAAAAACGTAGTCGAAAAAATTGCCGCCACCGGCAACAACAACATCATGCTCACCGAACGCGGCGCCACTTTCGGCTATCAGAATCTCGTCGTCGATGTCCGCTCTTTCCCGATCATGAAAAAATTTGGCTACCCAGTCGTCTTCGACGCCACGCATTCCGTCCAACTCCCCGGCGGCCAAGGCAACGCCAGCGGCGGCCAGCCCGAATTCATCGAACCTCTCGCCCGCGCCGCCGTAGCCGCAGGCGTGGACGGCGTCTTCCTCGAAACGCACGACAACCCTGCCGAAGCACTCTCCGACGGCCCCAACGCGCTCCCGCTCTCGCAACTCCCGCAACTCCTCGCGCGCCTCAAAGAAATGTCCACTCTGGTTCGAAAATGGGACGCCCAATGACCTGTGGCGCCATCCCCCCAAAGCTTGTCATCCTGAGGCGGCCGACAGGCAGCCGAAGGACCTCAACCGCTGCGTCTTGGCAAAATCCCCTCCGTCTCCTCAGACGGAACACAGACCACGAATCACGGATCACGCCCTCATGAGTCTCGACACCGCCCGCCGCGTCCTTAAAATCGAAGCCCAAGCCATCCAAGACGTCCTCACACGTCTCGACGCCACCTTCGAAAAAGCCGTCGATCTCCTCTTCGCCTGCAAAGGCCGCGTCGTCCTCACCGGCATGGGCAAATCCGGCATCGTCGCGCGTAAAATCTCCGCCACCTTCTCCAGCACCGGAACGCCATCCTTCTTTCTTCATCCCGGCGAAGCGCTCCACGGAGATCTCGGCATGATCGCTCGCGGCGACACGCTCATCGCCGTCTCCTACGGCGGCGAAACCGAAGAGATCATCCGTCTCCTCGAAGCGCTCAAGCGTCTCGAGATTCCCCTCATCACGCTCACCGGCAACCTGAAATCAACGCTCGCAGAGTCCAGCGACACCGCTCTCGACGTCAGTGTTAAAGAGGAAGCCTGCTCCCTCAATCTCGCTCCCACCGCAAGCACCACGGTCGCGATGGCCGTCGGCGACGCGCTCGCCGTATCGCTCCTCGAACGCCGCGACTTCCGCCCCGACGATTTTGCCGCGCTCCACCCCGCCGGACGCCTCGGCAAAAAACTTCTCCGCGTCGAACACCTGATGCACGCCGCCGAAGCTCTCCCCCGCGTCTCGCTCGAAACAAAAATGCCCGATGTCTTCCACGAAATGAGCGCGAAAAAACTCGGCATGACAACCGTGCTCGCCGCCGACGGAAAACTCGCGGGCATCATCACCGACGGCGACCTCCGCCGCCTGATGGAAAAACAAGGCGGCGCAACGCTCTCGCTCACCGCAGGCGAAGCCATGACACGCAACCCGCAAACCATCGGCCCGCACGTCCTCGCCAGCGAAGCCCTCAACGCCATGGAGAAGAAAAAAATCACCTCGATCGTAGTCGTAGACGATTCCGCCAAAGTCGTCGGCGTAGTCCACCTCCACGATCTTTGGACCTTGGAGCTGATTTAGATTTTTAGGAAGGTCACAACCTTCAATTCATCGCCGCGCGATGAGCGAAGACCTGTAGCCGCGATCGCTTCCCAGATCGCGGGTGTGGTGTCCCAGGACAGTTGCTACAGCCGGTAGGATGAGCCGCTAGGAGGCGGCACATGCGAGGGGCGGCGTATTCGGTTCGGGAACGGGAGTTGTTGATGCGGATGCATGAGGGCGGAAAATCTCTATCGGTGCTGAGTCGAGAGACCGGCATTGCTCGATCGCTGCTGTCACGTTGGTGGCAGCGGTATCGAGAACAAGGGCGAGCGGGGCTGCAGCCCCGCTCGCGCCGGCCGGAGCGTTCGCCCAACCGTCTCGCGGCGTCGATCGAGCAGCAGATTCTGCAACTACGTGATCGCGGCTGGGGGCCGGCGCGTATCGCCCCAACATTGCACATCGGCCACACCAGCGTTCATCGCGTGTTGTCCAGCCATGGTCGCAACCGCTTGCGGTTGCCGCAGCCGCGCGTCGTCCACCGTTACGAAAAAAGCCGCCCAGGTGAGCTGCTGCATCTGGACTTGAAGTATCTCTATCGCTGGAGAAACTGTTCTAGGGAATACGCTTATGCGGCCGTGGATGATTTCAGCCGCGAAGCGGTAGCGAGCATTCGCCCCAAGCGTTCCAGTCCCGACGCTGCCTCGTTCCTGGAAGAAGTGGTTCAGGCTCTGCCTTATCGCGTCGAGTCGGTCATGACCGACAACGACCTGATCTTTACCATGCGTCATGCCTATAATCCCGACCGAAAAACTCGCTTTCAGCAAGCGTGCAAGAGTATGGGGATCGCGCATTGGCTGACCAAGCCGCTTCATCCGCAATCGAATGGGAAGGTGGAGCGCTTCTTCCGCACCTTGGACGACGAATGCTTTTTGATTCGCGATCCAGGTTGCTCGGAGCTGCGCATGCGAGACCTAGCCGAGTTCGTGTGGTATTACAACTATCAGCGGCCTCATCTGAGCCTGCATGGCCAGACGCCCATCCAGCGGCGCCAAGCCTATTTTCAGCAGGTCCCCCTGTAGCAACTGTCCTGGGACAATACACGCGGGGTTTAGACTCAACCCCGGCAACACCGATCGAGAATAGCACCACCGCAACGCCCTATCGTTTTCCAAATTTCAAGGAGCCTGCACCGTGCCCAGCCCCACCACAAAAAAAATCACCCCAGCCGTAGCCAAGCGCGCCAAACTAATCAAAGTCTTCCTCATGGACGTGGACGGTACCATCACCGACGGCAGCGTCACCCTTCTCTCCCAACCCGACGGTTCTGCCCTCGAAATCAAAACCTTCGACGCCCACGACGGCCAGGGACTCTCGCTCGCCCACACCGCAGGCATCCGCACCGGCGTTATCACCGGACGCGGCAGCGCCGCACTCCGCCGTCGCTGCCAGGAACTCAGCATCGAGTTCGTTTACGAAAAGCAACCTCACAAAATCGCCGCCTACGAAGAAATCCTGAAAAAGACCGGCGCCAAAGAATCCGAAGTCGCCTACTTAGGCGACGATCTTCCCGACATTACCGTCATGCGCCGCGTAGGCTTCGCCGTCGCCGTTGGTGACGCCACCCCCGAAGTAAAGTCCGCCGCCCACTACGTCACCTCCGCCATCGGCGGCAAAGGCGCCGCCCGCGAAGTCGTCGAAGTCCTCCTCAAATCCCGCGGCCTTTGGAAAGCAATGATCGACAAAGCCCGCGCCTAGTCGGCCGTTGGGGGCCGCACCCTCAGAAGTCAGAGGGTGCGGGTCTAGACTCAACTTCAACCGCGATCAATCCCGTGCTCGGCCAAGCGATGTACGGGCGCAGCACTGCTGCGCCCCATGTCCGCAAAAAACTCAACCTCGCCACGCCTTCGCCTTTCTCTTCCTCTTCCCTTTCGACTTTCAACTGTCGACTGTCAACCTCTTCTTCTCACTCATACCTCAGCGCCAAAACCGGATCCACCTTCATCGCCCGTCTCACCGGCACCCAACACGCCACCATCGCCACACCCGCCAGCAAAACCGACACTCCCGCATAAGTCCAAAAATCAAACGGCGCCACTCCCACCAGCAAACTCTTCATCGCCTGCGCTCCTCCGATCGCCGCCACCAATCCCACCGCGATCCCCACGCACACCAGCACAAGGACCTGCCGCAAAATCATCCTCATGATCTCCATGGGCTGGGCTCCGAGTGCCATCCGAATTCCGATCTCATTCGTCCTCTGGCCAACGACATACGACATCACGCCGTAAGTCCCGACCGAGGCGAGCAATAGCGCGAGTACTGCCATCGTCCCGAGCAGCACCACCTCGTAGCTCGTGTCCTGCATCGAATCCGCAACAATCTTCTGCATCGACTGCACGTCAAACAATGCCAGATTCGGATCGAGTGACTTCACAGCCTCCCGCACAGTAGAAGTCGCCGATTCCGGCGCACCCGCGGTGCGCACCACCGCCATGAATGGTATCGACGGATTCACCATGTTCCACGGCAGCGCCACATAACCCTCGGGCATCGCGGCGTCGCGCAATCGTTGCTGCTTCACGTCGCCAACGACGCCGACGACTCGAAACTTCACGAAATTCTCGAATATCTTCCCGATCGCGCTTTGGTTCGGCCAGAAGGCTTTCGCCATCGCTTGATTGATCACCGATGGAATCACGTACGTTGAAGCAATCTTTTCCTGCTCTTTGTCGGCCTTGATCGGAGCGATTTCACGAAGCAGCTTTGCCGTCACTTCGAAATCTTCAGGCGCCAATTCTCGCCCCTCGACGAGAGGAATACTCATAACGTGAAAATAGTCCGCGCTGATCGCCGACCATTCCACGAGCGGCCCCGTCATGCTGTCATCTTGCTGCCCGGGAATCTTTACGTATCCGTTGATGCCTCCACTCAGTGGCAGCTTCGATGTGATCGCCGCAGCCTCAATACCCGGCGCATTTTTTAGCTTTTGCTCGAGCTGCGCGTAAAACGATTCGCCCTGGTCAAACTTCGTGTACTGCTTCTCGGGCAATCGAAGCACCGCCGTCAACACATGTTCCCCACGGACTCCCACGTCTGTTGTTTTCAGGTGCGAGAACGTTCGAAGCATCAATCCCGCGCCCGCCAGCAATGCGAGAGACAACGCAATCTCCCCCGCGACGAGCACACTCCGCAGCCTGTGCCCTTTGTGCGATCCGCCCGGACTCACCACGCCCCGCGATTTCAATGCCTCCAACGAACTCACGCCAATCGACTCCAGCGTTGGCGCAAGTCCAAACACGACGCCAACGCCGATGCAGATCAAAAACGTAAACGCCAACGGCGCAACATCTACAACCAGCGGATTCGGCTGTGGCACTGTGTCCGCCAAGAGCAGTCGCATCGCGGCGACTCCACCAAACGCGATCGCCACGCCGAAGATTCCGCCAACCAGCGACAACAAAATACTTTCCGTCAACAGTTGCCGTACCAGCCGCCATTTCCCGGCACCCAATGCCGCTCGTACCGCAATTTCTCGCTTTCGTGCGGTCGCACGAGCCAAAAGAAGGTTCGCGACGTTGGCGCAAGCAATCAGCAACACCAATCCAACTGCCCCGAACAAAACCAGAATCTGCGACGAGAAATCTCCCACCAACTCCTCACGCATCGGCGTCACGATCGCGTCCACATTACGATTCGTGTTGGGAAACTCCTTCTCATACCCTTCCGCGAGCGCTCGCAGATCGGCGCGAGCCTGCGCAATCGTCACGTCGTCCGAACGCGACCGATGGCGCGCCAACTGTGCGAGCCTCTCTTCCCAGCGTTTCCAGCGACATGTCCAGTGGTGTCCACACTTGCGCATCAGCCGGCAGCCGATACCACGCGGGCATCACGCCGACAATCGTGTAAGGCTCGCCGTTGAGCGAAACCGTCTGATTTACGATTTCGCTGGCCCCGCCAAAGTCGCGATTTCCAAAACGCATTGCTCAGAATCGCCACATGATTCGCGCCCTTCTTGTCTTCGCCGGTTGCAAAGGTACGGCCGAGTTGTGGCTGGACGCCCAGCAGCCCGAAGAAATTCGCCTCAATACCGATCGTCGTGACGCCCTCGGGCGCTTCGCCTCTCGAAAGGTTTGCGCTCTGCGGCCAGGAATACAACGCCATGTCCGCGAATCCTTTGTTGTGCGCCTTCCAATCGAAATAGTCTTCACCCGTCAGGGGATACGATCCTGGCGCGCTCTCGGTCTGCCACAACGCGACCACCTTCTCTGGTTGGCGGAACGGCAGCGGCTTCAGCAGCGTCGCGTTCACGACCGAAAAAATCGCCGTGTTCGCGCCAATCCCCAGCGCCAAAGTCAAAATCGCAATCACCGTGAACCCCGGCTGAATTCCGCAACACCCGTCCCGCATACCGGACGTCCTGCGCCAAATCGTTCAACCAGTTCGTCTTCCGCGTCTCTCGGCATTCTTCTTTCATCGATTCCACTCCCCCAAACTCGATCATCGCCGCCCGCCGTGCCTGCCCCGGCGTCATCCCCGCCCGAACGTTCTCCGCCGTCTGCCGCTCAATGTGAAACGCCAGCTCGTCGCTCAACTCCTGCTCGCTCGCCCCTCGACGAAACACCGCCCTGCCCGCCATCCTCACCTTGTCGAAGAATCCTCATCGCAACCCCACCCGCCAACCCCGCACTGATTTGTGGGTCGTACCTTTAGGTACGACATAAACCCAACCAAATGAGGGGCTTTAGCCCCTGAAGCCTCAAACCACGGGTGCCCCATGTACACTCCGCGCAGCCGCAAACCCCTTAGAATCACATCCTTGCGCAGTGCGCACGAGCAACCTCTTTAGAATGACATCCTTGCAAAAAAACACCGGGGGGGAGGGGGGCCTCCAAAACTCCATCCCGTTTTGCTCCTTCCCGTTTTAGGACTGGCTCTCCTTCAACACCATCCCAATCGCCGCCGAAAGCCTCTCCCAATTCGCCTCTTCCTCCCGCATGTACTTCTTCCCCGCCCGCGTCAGCGAGTAATACTTCGCCTTCCGGTTGTTGTCCGACTCGCCCCACTCCGCTCGAATCCATCCGTTGTTCTCGAGCCGGTGCAACGCCGGATACAACGCCCCCTGATTCACCAGCAGCACATCCTTCGACACCTGCTTGATCCGCTGCGCGATCGCCCACCCATGCATCGACTCCAGCGCCAGCGTCTTCAAAATCAGCAAATCCAGCGTCCCCTGCACCAAGTCCGTAGGCTTCCCCACTCGCATCTCCCAGGCGCTGTCTCCATCACATACGAGACAGCGCAAATATAAGTTCCCCTAATTCGTTGACAGGACCCTACTCTCCTTCCTGTCAATCGTCAAGGGGAGTTCCATCTCGTCTCTTCAATCCTTCTCCGCCCAACTCTCCGCGCGATTGCGCGCCCTCTGCGCCTCTGCATCAGATTTTCTGTTCCCTCTCGACTTTCAACTGTCGACTGTCAACCTCTTCCATTCATCTTTACTTCGCCGCTCCCTCATTTGTTCCCCAGCCCAAACCCAGCGATAATGAAGATCGGCTTCTACCTGAGGACTGTCCTAAATGACCCACGCTTGGCACGACATCTCACCCGGCAACGAGCTCCCGCGCGACTTCACCGCCGTCATCGAGATTCCGCTCGGCTCCAACGTGAAATACGAACTCGACAAGCCCACCGGCCTGCTCAAGGTCGATCGCATCATCCATTCCGCCGTCTTCTATCCCGCCAACTACGGCTTCATCCCGCAGACCTACGCCGAAGACAACGACCCTCTCGATGTCCTCGTCCTCTGCCAGGAACCTGTCCAGCCGCTCGCGCTCATCAAGGCGCGCGCCATCGGACTCATGACCATGATCGACTCCGGCGCCAGCGACGATAAAGTCATCGCCGTCGCCACCAACGACCCGGAATTTAGCGATTACGTAGAAGCGCGCGACTTGCCGCAGCACCGTTTGCTCGTGCTCAAGCGCTTCTTCTCGGATTACAAACAGCTCGAAGGCAAGCGCGTCGAAGTTGAAGACATCCGCCCCGCCTACGCCGCCCTCACCGTCATCGAGCGCTCGCTCGCCCGCTACCAGCAGGAACGCGACCGCCTGACCGCCAACGTCGCACTGAAATAGACCTCGGCGTGTAAAAACCAAAACGTATCTAGATACATTTTCGGCTTGTCTGGTTGTGGCGTCAGTCGGGAGACCGGGCAGGTTGCCTGCGTTTACGTGATTTCAAGGAACCGCCTCGGACGCCTGGGACGCTGGAATTCAAAAAAACGCGAGCACGAATCGTTGTTCCGCACGACGGTCGGGTATCAATAACAAACTCGCCGCCCAGCAACTTCAGGCGCTCCTCCATACCGGTTAATCCAAGTCCTTTTCCTTTCACGGCCTTTTCAGGATTGAATCCTCGCCCATCATCTTTCACGGATAACTCGATGGAATTCAGCGAACCGAGCAGCGTGACCTCATAAGTCTTCGCGCCACTATGCTTGACGGCGTTCTGGAGGGCTTCTTGCAGTACTCGAAAAATACCGAGATTCGCTGCGTCGGGAGTGCGGGTGGGCACGCCTTCGGACCGAAACTTGATATTTATGTTTCGTCGAGCCGACAGCTCCCGGCAAAAGTCATCGCTCGCTGAAACCAATCCCCGCGAATCCAGTATGTGAGAGTGCAAGCCATGAGCCAGTGCACCGATGTCGCTGGTTATTTCCGAAACTTGATTCTTTATTTCTGTTATGCCGCGACGGAACTCGTTCGCAACCTCCGCCTTGGTCATCTCCAGACGCGCTAGATCGATATTCACCAGCGACAATCGCTGTCCGATATCGTCGTGCAGTTCTCTAGCAATCCGCGAGCGTTCCTCATCTTGAGCTTTGAGAATGCGTCCGCCGAGGATTTTCAATCGCTCCTCGGCATGTTTGAGTTCGCTTATGTCAAACGACACTCCGGCAAGATGGATGGGCTGTCCATGTTCACTCACAACATTGACAACCTGACGCAGCCAGATCGTACGGCCGTTCGCAGCAATCATGCGGTAGTCAAATTCGTGGTCGCGGCCCTCCAGAACCGCTCTGCGGCTGTACTCCAGAACCCAGTCCCGATCTTTTGCGTGGAGCCGTTTCTTCCAAAGGTCAGGATCGGCAAGCCACGCTTCCGGTGGGAATCCAAGAATTTCCTCAATTTGGCCGGACAGAAAGGTGGTCTCAAAAGAAGGCGCGTCAGCGTTCCAGACCATCGCGCGAATGGATTTCAGCGTGCGCGTCTGGATTTCCGCAGGCAACCTGTCTTCCGAGATGTCTCGATGCAGAACGAGCACACCCGCTTCCTTGCCGTGCCAGGGAGTGACCGTAAGGCGAAACCAGCGCATTACCTCGGGCCCATCGCACCTATAGTCGTAGCGAAAAATCGGCGCCTTTCGGTTTAATACGGAAAGCAACCCATCGAGCATGACCTGCGTGGTCTCGGAACTTGCCGCAAATCGGCGGCATACATCGAGATAATCGCTTCCGACGCCAATCGAAGAAGGTGATGCCCCATTCTCGCAACCAAAACGGGTCCAAGCCTCATTCACAGCGATGATCTTACCTGCTGAATTGAGGACGGCGGCATTCCCGTCCAGAGATGACAAGAAAACTTCACATTCCAAGGAAGAATCTGAATGCATCGCTGGTCGAGCCGCCATAAAGACACCTCCGCCTCAGGGCCTCCCATGGTGACAGAATCCGGATGGGAGAGATGTGACGTACATCACAATCGATCGGATCTTGGTGTCAGAGATCGCCGATGCCAGGAGGCGCGGGAATGCCGATCTCCCGCTCGTACGAAGGGCCCTCGACCAAGTTCACGTGCTCGCCATGACGCCGCGTCTTGTAGTAGGATTGCCGGGATCAGTAGGAGCCCGCGTGAAACCGTCTCGCCTCTCGAAAGCTGAAACGCGCATACTCGAGCAGTACTGGAAACTCGGCACCGCATCCGTCCGCGAAATCCTCGAAAGCCTGCCCGACGACGAACGTGTGGCGTACACCACCGTGCAAACACTGGTCTATCGCCTGGAAGAAAAAGGCGCGCTTCGCAAAGTCAAAAAGATCGGCAACGCTCAACTCTTTCAGCCAGCCATCGACCAGAGCCAGCACCGCAGCCGGCTCGTGCGCGACCTGCTCGACCTCTTCGGCGGCTCACCGAAACTCCTCGTTTCCAATCTGCTCGAAAGCGGTGACCTCAGCTTGCGCGATCTGAAAGCGCTACAAAGCGCGGCTCGCAGCGATAAGCCCAGCCGCACGCGAGGAGGCAAACGTGCATGAACACATCGCACGAGCAATGTATTACCTCAGCATTCATCTGCTCTTTGCCTCGATCGTAGCCGCGGCGGCGTGGGCGCTAACTTCACACCTCCGCGCCAGCGCGACCACCAAGTATTGGATCTGGGTCGCCACCGCCTTCAATTTCTTTGTGCCGACTGGCGCGCTCATCGACAAACTCTGGGCGCCACATTTCACGTGGGCCTATCCGCTCGGTGCGATTGGCGGTCCGATCTGGGACATGACGCAAGGCCGCACCGCGATCGTCCTCGCCGCCGTCTGGACTGCCGGAGCCGTTACGATGCTGTTTCGTCTAGCGCTACGGATCAGTAGAGAACATCGCGAAGCACAAAGTCTTTCGCCACTCACAAACTCCACTCCGACTTCCGATTTTCTTGCCGATGGTGTTCCGGTCAGCTTCGGCGACACGCATGCCACTCCCGCAGTGAGCGGAGTCTTGTCTCCTCGCATCCTGCTTCCCGCCGGCATCGATCGCCTTCTCAATCCGCGCGAATTTCGCGCCGTACTGATTCATGAACTCGCCCACGCCAGACGCCGCGACAATCTCATTCGTCTCCTCTACGAAGCGTCACTCTGCGCGCTGTGGTTTCACCCATTCATGTGGCTCGCCGGCGCGCGCCTCAGCCTGTATCGCGAACTCTCCTGCGACGAATCCGTCATTCAACGCGCTCACGGCCAGGAACTTGTCTCCGCGCTGGCAAAACTCGCAATCCCGGAGCAATCCGGCTTGCTGCAGGCAACGGCCTCTTCGCACTTAAGTTATCGCCTGGCGCTTCTGTCCGCTTCGCCTCAAGTAACGTCTCGGTCGGCCGGTCTGCTCCTGACATCGCTGTTCTGCGCCGTCGTCGCGGCGGGCATCTTTCAAACGATTGCCCACACCGCCTGCTGCTTCATCACGAAGCACTAATCACCCCGATCGAACACTGCTCACCCGCGGGCGCCGTGCCACATCTATTGGCCTGTACCTACGGATGATGTAGTAGAGTAGACGCCCCATGTCGTAGCATTGACCACTCCGCGGAGCGACAAATCATGAATCGGCGACGAATCCGACTGACTCTGACCGTTTTTCTCTTCGCAATCTCAGCGAACGCAGCCCGCGCTCAACAATTGGAACAACCTCCGCCGCGCACCGTTGACCTCAAATCCACTGACGGCACGATACTCAAAGCCACTTATTTCCCCGCAGCTACGCCTGGCCCCGGTGTCTTGCTGTACCACCAAAGCAACCGCTCCCGCTCCTCGTGGGACGACGTGCCACGTCAGCTCGCCGCCGCCGGAATCAACGCGCTCACCGTCGATGAACGCGGCTACGGCGAAAGCTCCGGCAAAAAAGAAGACCGGGAACAATTTCACGGCGCCGATCTCAACACCGCTTTCGAATATCTGGTTTCGCAACCTGGCGTCCAGCGCGACGTCATCGGCGCAGCCGGCGCCGGATGGCTCGGCGTTGACAATTCGGTCGAAACCGCGCGCCTCCATCCAACGCAATTGAAATCTCTCGTTCTGATTTCCGGCGAAACATTGTTGCCTCAACTAAAATTCCTGCGGCAGGCTTCGAATCTCCCTGGCCTCTTCATCGTCTCCGACGACGACGAATACCCTCCCACCGTCGAGGCGATGGAATGGCTGTACGACGTTTCCTCCAGCCCCGAAAAACAATTCATACATTACTTCGGCCCACGCGGCCCATGGATCTGGTACGAAACTTCCAACGCCAGCAAAGTTCCCGCGACCGGCAGCCACGGCACCGACCTATTCCAACGCCATGCCGAACTCCCCGGCACGATCGTCGATTGGTTTGTCACCACTCTCATCAAGACGCCGGGCCACGCGCCCGTTGACGCCGTCGCGTCCGCGGCCATCCTTCACCTGATCGATTCGCCCGGCGGCCTCGCCTCCGGCAAACAACAACTCCTCGATGCTCGCCGCAAAGATCCCAAAGCCAACTTATGGCCCGAGGTAAACGTAGACATCTTCGGCGAAGATCACATGCGCCAGGCCGCCGCGCTCGAGAAAGATGGGCATGCCGCCGAAGCAGCCGTCGAAAAAAGCTCGGCGTCGAAACCTTCGAAGCTGAATCTCCTCGCCTATCCCGATTCCGCCGACGCGCACTCCAATCTCGCCGACGCCTATCTACAAACCGGTGAAAGAAAATTAGCGCTCGAGTACGCCCAAAAAGCGCTCGCCATGATCGATTCCCACGCCGCGCCATTGTCCTCCTGGTCCGACACGCCACAGCGTCGCGCCGAAGTTCGCAGTTTTGTCGAAGACACTCTCAAGAAGATCGACGCGTCCAGCCGCCAGCAGATCCGCGCATTCCAGGGCGCCGCATCGGCAAATCCTTTCGCGACTGCGCCGAATGCCCCGAGATGCTCGTCATCCCCGCAGGCAAATTCATCATGGGCTCGAGCGCTGAAGAAAAATCCTGGGCCGCCGTACGAGCCGGCAGCGCCGACGGCGTCGCCGACGAAGCTCCGCAGCACGAAGTCTCGGTGCCGTCGTTCGCGCTCGGGAAATACGACGTCACGCGCGGCGAATACTCCACTTTCGTTCGCGAGACGGGTCATTCCGTCACAGACGGCTGTGGAATCGACGGTTTTGAGTGGAAAAAACTAGCCCGACAAAACCTGGCAAAATCCCGGCTACAAGCAAACCGATCGCGATCCCGTTGTATGCGTCAGTTGGCAGGATGCAAAAGCGTATCATCGCCTGGCTGAATAGAAAGCTGCAACACGAGTTCGCCGACAACCGCCGGCCTCTACCGACTCCCCAGCGAATCCGAATGGGAATACGCCACCCGCGCCGGCTCAACTACAAAATTCTTTTGGGGCGACGATGACGCCGCCGCGCTCCGATCACGCATGGTTCAAATCCAACGCGAACAATCAAAGTCATGCCGTTGGACAAAAACTGCCGAATCAATTCGGCCTTTACGACATGGTCGGCAACGTCTGGCAATGGACCGAAGATTGTTACGACAATTCTTACTCCCCGGCCCCAACCGACGGCCGCGCCAACGAAACTCCGTCAACCGACGCACACGCGCGCGACAGCACAAGGCAATTGCCTCCGCGTCGATCGCGGCTCATGGTTCGCGTTTCCCACCATGGGCGCTTCGCTCCGCCACCCGCGAACGCAACCCCGCCGACTACCGCGACACCGTCATGGGCTTCCGCGTCGCCAAATCACTGCACTGAAACCCAAAGCGATTGCTGAAGCTTATTCGGAAGGCCATCCAATCGGCCATTCCTGAACTTGCGTCAACTCAGACTGATATGCAGCGTCGCTGTAATCACATCGCTGCGACACTGCATGACACATCGATGCATTTCCTTCGTGCGAACGGCAGTCCCGTCCGTGTAAAAACTCTCACGCACCTCTTCGTTCCACGGCACCACGGAGAACGTGAGCCTCACGGTGAGTTCCGCGTCGATCAACTTGCCCTCCGGCGAATTCGTCGCCCGCAGATGTTGTTTCACGGATGCGCACAGATCGGACACGATTGGCAGTGGATCAATGAGTTCGTCGTGAAAGTCGCAGTAGCCCAGCACAGCGTCGATGTGAAGAAAACCGGAACCAAGCAGAACCAGCCTCGCTTTCGAAGAAGTTAGGCGCCATCCGCAAAACATCTGGCAGAGGTTGTGCGCCAGATTCTGAAATTGTCCGCCGGCCATCCGTTTACCAACCCACTTGCCGCATTCGTTCTAAGATCAAACCGCTATACCGTTCCATGTGCTCCGGCCTACGCTTTAGTGGCAACGGCAAAATCGCCGCGAGCCGCGCCCCTCGCTCGCGATCAATATTCCGCGCCGGTTCCCGATACCAATATCGACTCGCCGCTTCCGCGCCATAAACTCCCGGCCCCCACTCCACGACATTCAAATACAGCTCCAGAATCCTCTGCTTGCCCAAAACAAATTCCGCCACCGGCACCAGCGTGAACTCCGCACCCTTGCGCAAAATCGACCGCCCCGTCCCAAAAAACAAATTCTTCACGAGTTGCTGGGTGATCGTCGATCCGCCGCGCAACTTCTCGCCTTCCATATCTCCTTCCGCCGCAATCTGGATCGCATGCCAGTCAAATCCGTGATGCTGATAAAACTGCCCATCTTCCGCCGCGATCACAGCATGCTGAAACTCCGGCGAAATCTGCCGCAGCGAGACAAACTCATACCGCTCCTGATATTTCGCATTACGAATCCAAGCCTGAAATCGCCGCTCCGCATGCACCGCCGTCGTCGGCGGATCGATCCACCGCGCCGCCACCAGCGTCAGCGCGCAAAGCACCCAAGCCGCCAGCGACGCCAATGAGCACCCAACGAATTACAAATCGGAGAGCGCTCTTTCGCTGCAGCTGAGTCGATTGATCCGAATTTTCGGCCACATCTCAGCATAATCGGTCGCAATGATTTGACGCACCCATCGTTCGGGCCGACGGCACTTACCCGTCACCAGAACCGGCGCCCGTCTTCTGGAGCAGGCGCGTCAATCCATCTCTTCCAGCCCATTTCACCAACAAGAACGCCACCGTCCCAAAAACCAAGCCTGCGCCGGCAGTCGCAATCGTCCAACTCAATCCTTGCGGCTCCAACAACGAAAACATGATCGCCAGAATCGTGAGGTACCCGATCGTCACGACCAACGCTACGACCAAGCTTTTCGGCGCATTCCATCGCGTTTCCGCCGGCGACTCATCGTACGATTCTCCCAACCGCGTGACTTCGTCTGAATGATACGAGTGATTCAGCGCCCACCAGGTCGCAATCGCGATCAGGAGCAACTCCAGGGGACGCATGTGTCTTTGGAATAGCGAATAGTCAGGCACATCCAGCGAGGCAGGAACAGCGGTGTATAAAGAATGGCCGACAGATCGAGCTACGCCCTCGATCAAGGGACCGACGATCACTGTGTATAAAAGTCCGATCACTCCCGACGACACAAAATCAATTGCGAACGTGGACGTGAACTTCTCAGCTTGACCATCGAAAGGCTTCGTCAATACTCTCGCCATCCAAAATCCCAAAATCGTCCCGCCAAACTCGAATGGCAAGTCGATCTCATCGCTGGAATGCGGATTGCTTAGGTAGCCTGCCTTCTCCGCCCAGGCTTGCCAGAAAAACCAAAAGAGCCCGACGTACATCAGAATGCGCGCGAAACGTAGTGCCTGTTCGATACCCGACGAGTAGTCTGTTCTCGTCGCACCCAAACGAACAGAATCCTGTTCCCTCAATCCCTTCCATATCCGCATCACGCCGAGCGGAAAAAGCAAGCTGACGACCGCAGGCCCCAGTAGGAAATCGTTCCAATGTGAGTATTCGATTCGGTAAAGAAGATCGCCCAGTGACGGCACAATTCCATTCAGTCCGTCGTGGATCCATGTTCCGGGCAAAAAGAAGTGATGCAGTCCTCTAAACCAGAATTTCCCTTCATTTCGAAATTCGGCGAAAAATGCGATCGTCAAAGTCGCAAGCAATGAAAGCATCAGGCGCACTTTAGGTGAAAGGGGAAACGCCTTCGAGGAAAACAAAATGAAAAAGGCCACCGCGGCGCCGCTGACCGCAAGTATTCCAGAGGTTCTGGCCCACGGAAGAAAAGGCCGAGCCACCTCCAAATTGCCGCGAGTCCACGCCCAGTAAAGCGCGGTGTAACCCGTCGCAATGAAAACGACGGAGGACATGCCAAGGAAAATCGACGCAAGCGCGACAAAAATTCGCTTCCATTTGCTCACGTGTTTTTCCTTGTGCTTAGGTTCGATAACTTGCCCATTGAAGTTAGACACCACCGGTCGTGATGAATCGCCGATTTATTCCAGCACAGTTCTTGTGTCCCGAGCCGATACGTTCTAACGGTACCAGAAATGCTGTACTCGCCCTCATTTCGAACGGCCAGCATTCCCGCTTGACTCAAGCCACGCAAAGTACTCTCATATGTTGCAGCCCCATATATGGACCACACACCTTCCCAACTCGAATGGAAAAAAGGCAGCGCCGAGCTTCTCATCCTGTCTCTCGTCGAAGCGCGCCCGCGCCACGGCTACGAAATCAGCAAGCTCATCGAGCAACGCTCCGGCGGCGCTGTCCGCTTTCACGTCGCCTCGCTCTACCCGCTCCTCTACCGACTCGAACACCGCGGCTGGCTCTCCGGCCGCTGGGTCGAAAAAGACGGACAACGCCGCCGCCGCTACTACCGCATCACCCGCGAGGGCCGCAAAGTTCTCGCCGCCCAGCTTCGCAACTGGCGCGAATTTGTCGCCGGCATCAATCGCATTACCGAGGCTGAAAATGCCTGACATAAAACCACCCGACTGGAAATCCGAAATTCTCCGTCGCCTCGCTCCCCTGAAACTCTCGCCCGCCCGCGAACTAGAAATCGCCGACGAAATCGCGCAGCATCTCGACGACCGCTATCAAGATCTGCTCGCCGCCGGCATGCGCGCCGCACGACGCCCTCCGCCAAACTCTCGACGAACTCGATGCCGAATACTTGCTCGCGCACAATCTCCAATCCGTCGAGACCGATCTGCATCGCGAGCCACTTCGCGCTCGGAAGCGCATCCACGAGCACCAATTTCTTCGCCGGACTGCTGCAAGATATCCGCTACGCCCTGCGCACGATGCGCAATTCCCCCGGCTTCACCGCCATCGCCGTGCTGACCTTCGCCCTCGGAATCGGCGCCAACACCGCCATCTTTACGATGATGAACGGACTGATGCTCCACGCGCTTCCGGTCCGCGATCCAGGCAGCCTCGTCGAAATCCTCCATCACGGTTCCGACGAGCCCGAACCCGGCTTCAACGGCTTCACGTGGGACGCCTACGAGGCCATGCGCGACGGCAATCACGTCCTCTCGGAAATGATCATCGCTTCCCTCAACTTTTGCGTTGTGAGTGGGCACGGACTGGAACCGCAAACCGTTTCTGTCAGCAACATCGGGGGAAATTTCTTCGAATCGCTCGGAGTGAAACCCGCCATCGGCCGCCTGATCGGCGAGCAAGACATCAAAGACTCCTCTCCGGTCGCCGTCGTCAGCTATTCCTTCTGGAAATCACATCTCAATTCAAGCCCCGCGATCATCGGCCAGAAAATCATCGCCGACGACAAGCCCTTCACCATCATTGGCGTAACGCAGCGCGGATTCTACGGAATCAGCAATCAAGCAAAGCAGGACCTTTGGCTTCCAGTACTCACCGTGATCTCTCTCCCAATCGGTCGCCTTGCTGGGACGCTTGAAACCGGGCGTTTCGATCTCACAAGCGCGCGCGGAGTTATCGACATTATTCAAATCCGCCGTAGACCGGCCTAACGGCGACCCTTTCTGGCGTCAACTCGACTTGCGCGTCGAACCCGCGGGCAACGGCGTTTCAACCCCACTCACTCAAATGCTCTCGACGCCGTTGAAAGTCTTGATGGCGACCGTCGGTCTGTTGCTCCTCCTCGCGTGCGCAAATCTTGCAGGTTTGCTGCTGGCCCGAGGAGCGTCACGCCAGCACGAAATGGCCGTGCGCGTTTGTCTCGGCGCAGCTCGCACTCGCTTGCTGCGCCAAACGCTCACCGAATCGCTGCTACTGTCGCTGATCGGAAGCGCGCTCGGTATCTTTGTGGCGTATTTCTCGATTGAGGGACTCGTCCGCGTCTTTGCGTCCGGCAGATTCATCAGTGGGTTGCCGATTCACCTCGAAATGCTGAAGACTCCCGACGCGTCCGTGATGTTATTCACCGTCGCGATCGCACTCGTCACCGGTCTTCTCTGTGGAGCGCTGCCCGCGCTCAATGCTTCGAACGCAGCACCGGCATCCGCGCTTCTACCGGGTTCGCGAATCGGAGAGACAAAGCGTCAACGATTGTTCGGCAAGGGATTGGTCGCTTCGCAAGTGGCACTCGCTCTGGTGCTGGTCAGCATGGCGGGCCTGTTTCTCGGATATCTGTCACAGCTTCGCAACAATCTCGGATTCGAACGCAACAATCTGTTGCTGGTCACGCTCGATTTCGCGCAGAGTCGGCGACAACTTCGCCCAATACGCGAATCTGTCTCAAGAATTGGTAACGCGGCTGAACGCCATTCCCGGCGTAAGTTCAGCGACCTTCAGCGAGATGAGTCCGATGGAGGGCCCAGGAGCCGGGGCCATCGCCGTCGCGGAAGACCATCCCGAAAAGCAGCCTGAAGTCTCGATCAACAACATTTCCCCGGACTATTTCAAGACATATGGCACGCCTTTTCTCGCGGGACGCGATTTCTCGCCACGCGACCAGTCCGGCTCCCGCGTCGCAATCATCAACGAAACCGCCGCGCGCGATTGCTTCGGCGACGAAAATCCCATCGGGAAACGCATCACGCTCAACCACATCACCATGACGAAAGAAGAGAAGACATTCGAAGTCATCGGAGTCGTCGCCGACGCCAAGTACAACCACCTTGAGCAGCCTGCGCCGCCCACCGTGTACGGCAATCTCGTTTCGGGAAGGCGAACTCGGCTCTCACTCTCAACTGGCGATCCGCACAAAACTCGATCCGGCAGCCATCGATGCCACAGTTCGTCAAATCGAAGGCGATGTGTTCAAGAACGTTCCGATCGCGCACATGACAGAAATGAATGATCAGCTCGACTCAACAATCGTCCCGCAACGATTGTTCGCTTCGCTGTCCGCCGCCTTCGGCGTGTTAGGCGCACTGCTCGCCGTCATCGGCCTCTACGGCCTGCTCGCCTACACCGTCACGCGCCGCACTCACGAAATCGGCGTTCGCGTAGCACTCGGTGCCGCCGGCACCGACGTCATGCGCATCGTGCTGCGCGATGCGCTCTGGATGGTCTGCGCCGGCCTCGCGATCGGAGCGCCGCTCGCTTACTGGGGCAAACGCATCGCCGCCAGCATCATCCCCGACCTGCCGACCTGAAGCCTCCTGCCCATCCTCGCAGCGGCCGCCACCATGATCGCCGTCGGCCTCATCGCCGCCTATCTACCCGCTCGCCGCGCCATGCGCATCGATCCCACCATCGCCCTCCGCTACGAATAGTCCGCTCTGAAAGTCGGGCGCACGCACATTCGAATCGAAAAGCGCTGCTACCAGTTCGCAATCGACAAATCCAAATCGCATCCGCGTAATCCTTTGGACTCAGTCTCGTCGCTTCTCGCTCAACTCAAGTGCGCACGCCTGCTAATGTGGACTTCGCAGTCCTCTCAGCAGTACCCCTCCCGCACATTCCGTTCTGGAGCCGTCCCTTGTCCGAAATCCGCAAATATTCGCAAGCGTTCGAAAACGCCGTCGCCGAATACACCACCGGCGATCCCTCTGATCGCAGCGAAAAAACTCTCTTCGAGCTCTACACCAAGCTCGGCTACGCGCACAGCTTCTTCGCCTTCTGCGAACGCTACTTCAATTTGTCAGGAAAGCGTTTCATCGAGGTCGGCTGCGGTACCGGCTACGTTTCTATCGCCGCCGCCCAACGCGGCGCTCACACCTATTCGACCGACGTCGTTGACAAAGCGCTGGCGCTCGCCGCTCAACGATTCCGCGAACACGCGCTCCCAGGCGTCGTCGTCCGCACCGATCTGCGCCAACCGCTCCCAATCTCCGATTGGGGCGGCCCGTTCGACATCGTCTTTTGCTACCAAGTTCTCGAACACATCCCACGCAGCCAACAATTCAGCGCGCTGGCAAACCTCTTCCAACTCGTCGCGCCCGGCGGCTTCCTGTTCATCGATACCGAAAACAGTCTTTGCCCCTACGATCGCCACGACAGCCACACCTGGCTCGTCCGCCTTCTCTCTCAGCGGACCTACGACCCCATCATCCAGGCCCTCGGCAAAGGCCTCAACTTCTTCGAGCCAAGCGCCGGCCGCACCGTTCAAACCCGCGACTACCTTTCCTACGACGAACTCTTCGGAGCAGCATCTGTCTCAGGATTCGAAATCGTAAACTCCACCATGCCCCACGAAGACAAACGCCAATCCCTGCGAGTATTGACCGGCAGCGACTGGCTTCACGACAACATCCTTCAATATTTCGATTCCGAGCGGTTCAGCCCCATCTCCATCCTTTGGAAGCGCACAAATTACCGCTTCTGATAAGGATGAAAAATATAGTCCTTCGCCTTCACCGCCGTATGGCATGCATTCCCACAGTCCGACGGTGCCGCGTCCGCCGTGAACTTGTCGGACGCCGCATCGTAATTGAACACGCCGTATCCCCATCCGCCCGACTTCGGAAACCTCTTGCTGTCCTTCTCCATCACGAACGCCTGCTTGAACACGTCCGGCACATCCACAACAAACGGCGCCTCCGTGCTCTTCTTCGGTTTCCATTGCAACTTCACCAGCCGCGAGCCATCGGGAAACGCCTGCCCGTTTAACGGCACGCCGGACTTGTAGGCGTTGATCACCGTCGGATTCCCGACAATCACCTTCAGCACCTCATCCGTCCGTGCCGACGACACCACCGCCCAATCCTCATATCCCTTGAAATCCGCAAACGCGATTCCGCTCGACGTCTTCAGCAAATACTTATCATCCGCCGAACCAGCCGCCGACGCAGCGTGCCCAGACGCAGCACCCGCAACCGCGCCCGCCGTCGCCCCAATCACCGCAAGCACAGCAATCAAAATCGCCAGCTTATCTCCCCGTCCCATCCCGATCCCCCTTGAGCAACTCTCGTAATGGGACTTTGAGTTTCTTCCGCCAACTTAGTTGCACAAAATCTTTCGCATCGCCGCTCCAGTCCTCCCGAGGTTCTCGGCGCCGTCGCCCTCGTCCTCCTCTACGCCGCCCTCCTCGCTGCGTTCCTCCCCACGCGCAGAGCTGCCCCCACCGACCCCATGGTTGCCCTCCGCCACGAGTGATTCACTTTGTGGTATTGCAGGTGTTCTTGGAGCGACGTCGATCGAAGATTGGATTGTTTGAAACGGTCTAGCGCCGGAAGGTTTTCTTCAGTCGCGAAACACAAACACGGTAACTAGAAACGTGTGCCTAATGTCTCTCTGCTTTTTTCGCGATGAGCTGATGCATTCGGCAATGTGCCACCAATGTCAACGGCGAAGCGTCGGCCTCTTCCATACCCTTGACCAGCTCTTCCAGCCGCGCCGCCTTCAAAGTTCCTTCCTTCACCATGCCTTGCGCGACGGCGCGCAGTGTCCAGTTCCAGAATCCTTTATGTTCGCCTGTGATGTAGTGGGGATGATAAGCATCGACATGAACGATCTCGAACCCCGCTTCCTTCGCCCACAAATGGACTCGCCGTCCGCCACAATAATCCACTCCACGCTGTCGGGCACCTTCCAAACAGATGTCGCGCAGTTCCGCGTACGCGGCCGACTCCGGTTCCGTATAGACCGCGCTCACGTCCGCTTCCTCGCACACCATTACTCCGCCCGGCTTCAAGGCAGCGTGGATCGCACGCATCGCATCCACTGGCCGGTTCAAATGAACCATAAGCCACCGCGAGTACGAAACATCAATGCTCTCGGCATCCAGGCCAGGTTCGTAAATATTTGCGCTGCGAAATTGCGCCGTTTTCAGCCCGCTTTCGCGCGCCAATTCCGTGGCCACCACCAGGTGATCTTCGTTCAGATCGATCCCTGTCGCGTGCGCTCCTTCGCTTGCGGCCCAGCGAGTGACGTAGCCCAGTCCGCAGCCGAACTCCACGAAGCGATGTCCCGCGACAAACCCCGCCTTTCGCAGTAGTTCGCGCGTACGTACATCGTGGATCGCGCTGATGACGCGCAGACGGTCGTGGTCACTTCGCCCGGATCCGAGGAGGTACTTGTCTCCGAGTGTCGCCATTTGCCGCGAAGTATACATCTCCCCGCCGGATTTTGTATTAACTCACAGAAATCTTGGAGCCTCGTCAGCGACCAGCCATCGAAATCATCTTCGCGGTTCCGTCATCGATTACGATGGCCCAACCGAAACTATCCCACTCTTGTGATTTCGAACTATTCGTATCGCAGCGCAACCATCGGGTCCACCCGCGACGCCCGCAGCGCCGGCAAGTAGCACGCCAAAAGAGAGACTGCTCCCATCACGGCCGTCGCCGTGAGAAACACAAGCGGATCGACTCCGCTCACCTTGTAAAGCACGCTCGACAGCACTTTGCCCGCAAGCAGCGACAACCCGAGTCCCGCCACAACTCCCACAGATGTGATCGCCAATCCCTCGCGCAAAATCATCCGTTGAGCATCGCCAGGTTTCGCACCGAGCGCCAATCGAATCCCAATCTCGCGCGTGCGCCGCGCCACGGTGTACGCCCGCAGCCCGTACAAACCAACCATCGCGAGCACCAGCGCCACCGATCCGAAAATCGAAAACATGCGCGCCGCCGTGCGCACGACCCACAAATCAAAACTCGCTTCCAAATGCGTCCGCATCGTCCTTAGTTCAATCACTGGCAACCGGCTGTCCACGGCGCTAACCTCGCGGCGCAGCGACTCAAGAAAATCAACGCCTTGCCTCGTCGCCTTCAGATGGATCGTCATATCCGCCTGATATTCCTGGCCGAATGGCACGTAAACGTGCGGCGTCAAACCCTCGCCGAATACATCCTCTTGTACGCCAGCCACAACCCCAACCACCTCGGCATCGCGGCTCCCTTTGGACTCATCACCCGCCAGCAACCGGATGTGCTGCCCAACCGCATTGCCACCGGGCCACAAACGCTCGGCAGCCGTTTGATCCAGAACAACCACCGAGTCTGCGTTCGCACTCTCGCCTTCATTCTTCTGGAAACCGCGGCCCCGTAGTAGCGAAACTCCGAGCGCCGTGAAATAGTCATCGCTCACAACATTGTACCGGCACGACATCCCGTCGCTTTCCTTCGAACTGGAACTGTCTCTAGGAGGATCGCTCGCACGCTGAATTCTTTTTCCCAAAGAAACCATGCCGAAAGGAACGGTCGCCGCCATCCCCACCGATTCAACTCCAGGAACCGCGCGAAGCCGGTCGAGAACCGCTCGGAACGCCTGCCGCCCGCGCGCTTCGTCATAACCGATCAAGCTTGGATCCACTTCAATCAGCGTCGAATTCTCGATGCGAAATCCCGGCTCCACTTCCTGCGTCGTCCTCGCGCTGCGGATAAACAATCCCGCCGCCGTGAGAAGCGTCAACGACAGAGCGATTTGCCCCACCACCATCAAATTGCGCGGCGAAAACCTCGCCCAGCCGATGCCGACTCTCTCCTGCGTCTCTCCGCTCTTCAGCGTGTTAACGATGCTCGCTTTCGAAGCGCTCCGCGCCGGCCCCAGGCTGAAGATGATCGCGCTGAAAACGCAGAATCCCGTCGTCGCCAGCAACACACGCAAATCCGGCGCAGCGTTGTACACCAGATCGACCGGCGCCAACCGCGCCATCGATTGCATCAACACCGAACTCCCAGCAGCGGCCAACGCAAGCCCAGCTGCGCCGCCGATAAACGCCAGAATCAGCCCTTCGATCAGCAATTGCTGAAGAATGCTCCCGCGCTTTGCACCCAGCGATTGCCGGATCGCGATTTCCTTCCGGCGCGCCGCTCCGCGCACCAACATCATGTTGGCCACATTCAACGAAGCAATCAGCAGCACCACGCCCGCCATCGAAATCACCAGAATCGCCGGAAATGCCGCCTCATTCCCGTGCGGAGGATTCGTCGATATGCTGCTGCGCGAAAGCGTGTGAACCATGAACGTTTGATCTTTGTTCTCCCCCGGATACGCCGAGGCCATCCGACTCGCGACCACCGCCAACGATGCGTCGGCGGCCTGCTGTGTCATCCCTTCCTTCAGCCGTCCGACTACGATCAATGCATGGTTGTCCCGCGAAGCGAGCTTCCTCCCGTGCCCGTCAAAATCGTTCACCACTGCTTCGTACATTCCCATCGGAACGTACATCTCGGGGCTGATCATCGCGTTGGTGCCCGTGAAGCCTTTCGCGGTGATTCCGACAATCGTGAAAATCCGCCCGTTGATCTGCCGCGTCTTCCCCAGTAAATCCGGATCGGAGCCGGTCTTCCTCCAATTCGAATAGCTGACGATTAGGCTGGGAATGCCGCTGCCAGGTTGTTCTTCCTCTGGACTGAACGGTCGGCCGCGAAACAACGGAACGCCCAGCGTTTCGAAATAATTTGACGTTACGACGTCGGAAAACGCCCGGCGCGTCGTGTCGCCTTCCTTGATTCCCACGAGCGCCAGGTTATGCGCCGCCAGACTGCTGAACACGCCATTGTCGGCTCGCAAGTCCGCATAGTTTGGGTAGGAGAATCCACGGTACGAGTCCGGCCTCTGTGTGTCGCGACTGAAGCAGCCCACAATCTGATCCGCCCTCTGAATCATCAACGGCTTCAGCAGCAACGCGTCCACGACGCTGAACATCGCCGTGCTCCCGCCAATCCCCAGCGACAGCACCAAAATCGCCGCCAGCGAAAACCCCGGCTGCTTGAACAGCATTCGAACGCCATAGCGAATGTCGGACATCAGATTTCTCAAAAGAAGACCCTCCCAGTTCGTGAGAGAGGATACGAGCAACCCACCCAAAAAGTTGCGCGAGATTCGAATACAAGCGGAAGTCTTCGCTTTAGTTTCAAAGCCGATGACATGCAGAACCTTTTGAAAAGGATGTCATCCTGAGCGAAGCGAAGGATCTCAGACGTCAACCGCCAGATCCTACTTGACCGCAGTTAACGAATGAGCTATACTCTCTTCAGGTAAACTCGCGCTCCTAGCGCCCTACATCAATCCTCGTAACAAATTTAGTTTCAGCAACTTAACTTTTCGATCCCAGTGCAAATCCTTTAGAATGACATTCTTGCATCATCGTGCGTCGTATCTACTTTAGTTTCACATCCTTGCGCAAAAAGGGGTGGGGGGGTCCCCTCCCCCTTGACTCGTAAGGGCGCAGCACCCTGCGCCCCTAGCCCGCACGATCCATCCGTTCAAGGGGTAGCGCCGGCACCTAGCCAGCGAATTCTCGCTTCTCTAATGCTTCCCTACTATTCAGTGCCAATTCGGAACATGTAGAATGCCCTCGAACGCTCCCATGAAAGTCACTCTGTGAAACGAATGTGGATATGGATCGCCGCCATCGTCGGCGTGCTCTTGATCGCAGCCTTCGTCGGCCTCTCCATGATGGCGGGCAGCCCGAAGGACGCCTACGGCATGGTCCGCTACGCGCTGCCGTATATGCACCGTGGCAAGCTCAAGCCCGGTGACACCGCGCCCGACGCTCCTCTGCTCGCGCTCAGTGGAAGAGAGCAATTCCGGATTCACGATCGCATTAGCAATCGCCCCCTGATGGTCGTCTTCGGCAGCTACACTTGACCGCCGTTTCGTCGCCAGGTTGGCGACATCGTCCAGATCTACAACGACTATAAAGATCACGCCGACTTCCTCACCGTCTACGTGCGCGAAGCGCATCCCACCGATGAGTGGCAGATGAAATCCAACGTGAAAGAAGACGTCTGCTACGCGCAGCCGAAAACGTTGGAACAGCGCATCGCCATCGCCAACGATTTCGTCCAGCGCCAGAAATATCCAGTTCCGTTCGGCATCGACGACATGACCAACGCCGCAAACGACGCCTATTCCGCTTGGCCCGAACGCATTTACATCATCGATGAGCAAGGCAAAATCGCCTACGCCGGCGGAATGGGCCCTTTCAACTATCACCCGGAAGAAGCCCGCGCCTGGCTCGCCGCCCGCTACGGCGAAGTAAAACACGACCCGAAGCCCGCCGCCTATCGCGACAACGACGGCTAGATCTCAGTGCATGAAGTAACTAGCGACAGGGCAAGTGCAGGGGCACAGCACGCTGTGCCCCACGTCCGCGCGATCACTGCGTCTTCCTCTTCGCATTTGTTTTCTTCACGTTACAGTCGTTCATCAAATAGGCCCATCGCTCGGCTACACTACTGCCTCCAATAACCGCGCCAGTTCGTGGCTCAATTTCAGAAAGGCAGTTCTTCGGCGAATGCTCGTTCAAGGCTACTTCCGAGTCCTCAGCTTCTTCGACGTGAGCGAAGCGTTCGAGCTCGAACGCCTCAACACGCTGCTGAAACCGGATGCGCTGCCGAAATCGCCCGCACCCACGGTTCGCGCTCCGGACTATGCACAAGCGCCAACAGCGCCCATCGTCGAAACAACCGGAACGATCGAACTTCCGACGGGTGAAACGTTGGACAGCCGCATCAAGTACTACTGGTTCGGCGTGGCCTGCGTGGAGTTGGTCACGCCATTCAATTGCGAGCTGGATTCTCTTCCCACCCATTCGTATCGGTGGATGAACGCGCCCGAGGTGGAGAAGGCCGCAGAAGATTTGCTCCGCGCGCGGCTCGAGCGGTTTCGCCCCGCGATGATCAAGCCGTGGCAGAAATGGCTCGACGAAGATTACCTGATCATCGATCTGCAATCCGCGAAGAGTGGCGATGGCCTTTTGACCACCGCAGCGGAATTACTCCAGACCTACGGCGATCCAATAACCCGAGCCGTGCGCGGCGAATTGGTGACCCTTTCCTCGGGAGAACGCGATGAAGTTGTGCGCTCGGGACTGTCTTACTACCCGACCGATCTGGTTGTCGTCGGATGGGCAGCCGCGCTCGTGTACGACAAGCCGGAAGCGACTTCATCCGTCATCGATTTGCTGGAATATGCGAACACCCAGTTGCTCGAGTTTCGTTACTACGACGAATTGCTGACGAACGTTTTGTCCGACGTTTACAGCTCACTCGAGGGGCGTGAGAGTTTCTGGAAGCGCTTCCGTCTGTCCCGACGCGCCGGTCGATTGAATGAGCTCCGCCTCGATATCATGGATCTCGCGGAACGCACCGAGTACGCCGTCAAGTTCATCAGCGACACGTATTACGCCCGCGTGTACCGTGTTGCTTCGTCCAGGATCGGCGTCAACGACTACAAAACGCTGGTTTCGGAGAAGCTGAAAACGGCCGGCGAGCTATACGAATTCATGGTCGCGCAGTTTAATGAGCGGCGAATGTTCGTCGTGGAAGTCGTCGTCGCTGTGCTCGTGTTGCTCGATGTGATTTTGCTGTTGCGCGGAAACAAATGAGGGCTGCCAACGGATGATTGTGATCGTGATGGGCGTGACGGGATCGGGAAAGTCCACAGTCGGGGAAATACTCGCCGAGCGCCTCGGGTCGGAATTCGCGGACGCCGATGATTTCCATTCCGCCGCCAACAAGGACAAGATGCATCGCGGGATTCCGCTGACCGATGCGGATCGCATGCCTTGGCTCGCCTCGATGCACGAATATCTCGCGAAAGCGTATGAGGAAAATCGCAGCGTTGTGCTTGGCTGCTCCGCGCTGAAACGAAGCTACCGCCAAATGCTTCGCGAAAAACTTTCCGTGCAGGTCGTATATCTGAAAGGCAGCTACGAAGTCATCGACGCGCACTTGCGCGAACGCAAGGGACATTTCGCCGACGATAAGATTCTCGCGGCACAGTTTGCCGACCTCGAAGAGCCGAACGACGCGATCGTGGTCGATGTGCGGCTAAAACCCGAACAGATCGTCGAAGAAATCCTCAGACAACTTCCACGATAGAACCGAACTTCTGGTTGTCTATCGTGCTTGGTTTATTTCTTGGTCGGAGCTGGAGTTGCCGCAGGCTTGGGTTCCTCAGCGGGCTTCACGGCCTCGGCCGACTTTTGAAGCTCTTCAACTGCCTTGCCATCGAGTTGATATAGCGAAGGCTCGCCCTCGCGCTTGGCGATGTAGTTGTCGCCGCTCTTTGCGACCGAAACGTTCTCGACGCGCTTGCCGCCGTTGGAAGTCACTTTCATCGTAATCGTCGCGTTCATAAAGCCGGACTCGGGAAACTTCGTGGCCGCCAGATCGCGGAACTTGTCGATGAACGCTTGCGAGCTCATCGCGTCCATTTTCTTTCCATTCGACCACCAATCCGATCCGCCTTTGACGAGCGAATACGCCTTCGAGCCGTCGTGCATCTCCACGGCGCTCACGTCGTCAAATCCAAAATCGAACAGCTTCTTGTTGCGAAAATCGTCGAGCGCCTTGTCGAGGCTCGTTCCGAGATCGGCTGCAACTTTGTAGATGCCGGAAACCGCGCTCGATTTCGCGTAGTAATCGGCTTTGCTTTTGCGAACTTCCACAGTCTGAGTGCCCGTCGCATCCGTAACCTTCGCCGTCGCCACCGGAGTTGCCGATGCAAACAGCGCCGCAGCTTTCTTCTCGTCCGCAGTCGGCAGCCGCGGACAGATCCATCTTGGCGTCCTTGAGCTTCCGCACGAGATCTTCGACTGAGAAATTATCCGCACGCAGCGGACGAGGCTTCACGATTTGCCAGGCGTCCTTACTGCGGCCAAATTCGACCGTCTGTTTTTTCGCCGTCAGATCGACTTCGCTGACCTTGTCGAAATTCGCCGTGAACAGCCGCTTGTCGCGAAGATCAGACGCGGTTTTGTCGAGACTCGACTTCGAGTAGCTCGCAATCGTAAACACTCTCGGGTCGCCACCGACCGCCGCGTAGACAGCGTTTCCGGTCGGCGTATCGTCGCCGAGCGAAGCTTCTGTGACTTTCCGTCCTTCGTGGTGAAACTGACCTGCACACTCGGATCGGCCAATCCGTATTGCTTCAAATCCAGCGCGTGATCCTCCACAACGCGCTCTGAATTGAGTCCGGCCAAAACCGAAATCACCCCCGTGATCGCATCCTGATCGCCGGTCAGCTTCTGCGGAGCAGTGATGTCCCACTTCCCGTCGCTTCCCTTCGCTAGACCAACCTGCTCGGTTCCCTTCTTATCGATCTCAATTTTGCTTACGTCGGCATCTTTGAAGGTCAGAAGCTTCGTCGCGTCGGTAGCCGCGGGCTTCTTCGTGTCCTCAGCAGTGTGATGATTCGACCAGTACAGAACACCAGTAAGCACCGCGAGCAGTGCGGCCGCAATCAAAAGTCCGGTGCTTTTCATCGATGGAGTCCTGGGCTCATTTTTAACATGCCGTCGTTTTTGAAATGCTGAAGAGGCGCGCGCTCGCGTTAGCGGCGCCGCCACCAAACCGACACACCCGCCACAATCACAATCAACGGCAGAATAAATTGACTCGTGATGCGCACGACGTTCATCTGCGCTCGCGTCATGGTGATGCGGCGATCTTCCGGCGCTTTCGGACGAATGGAAATCAGATCCTCATCCGAAGAGAGCCAGTTCATCGTGTTCAATGCCAAGTCGCGGTTGCCGTTGAAATTCAAAAACGAATTCGCGGCCCACGCGGAGCTGCCAATCACAACAAACCGCCCCTGCGAATTTTCTTTTCCGGTGTTGTAGGAACCCGCCGCCGCAATCGTCAGCGGTCCCTTAATGTTTTTCGGATCGTTCGGATCGATGTCGGGCGAATTTAGTTTCGTTGTCGCCAAGCTCGAATCCGACGAACTGAACAGTTTGTCCACGCTGGATTTGCCTTCGCTCTTCACATCCATCGAGCGGACGAGCGGGAAGCCGGTCGCGGATCCCTTCATCTCATCCACGATCGGCTGCGTCCCGTACGAAGTGACGAGCGCAACTTGCGGGCCGAGTCCAGCCAACTGACCGATCGGATTCAAGTCCAGAATCAAATCTTTCTGGAGCGTCACGCCCCAGCTCGCCAGAAGCGCAGACAGCCCGTCGTTGTCGGCGATTTCGGAGCGGCCAATTTTCAGCGGCGGATCGAGCATGAACAATGCACGGCCGCCGCCTTCGACGTACTTCTTCATCGCATCGACTTCGGGCTGCTGGTAATCGCCGGTTGGCCCGCCAATCACGACAACCGTGCAATCCGTGGGAACTTCCGCTTTTTGAAGCAACGAGATCGATTTCGCTTCGTAGTCTGTCTTTGCCGAGCAGCTCTTTGAATTTTGAATACCCGCTGCGTTCGGAATCGTCGATCTGGTGCTCGCCGCTGCCAGTGACAAAGCAAACCGTACGCGTCGTGTTTTTAAGATCGCGAATGAAAGCGCCGGTGATTCCCTCTTCCGTCAGACTCTTCGCTTCTTCTTTTTTCGCGCCGATCTGTACGACGGTCGTGCCGTAATTCTTGATGCCGGCTTCTCGCGCGAGCTGCGGTTTCTTATCGACGTCAACGTAATCGACCTTCACTTTGGGGGAAAGACTCGCATATTGCTCGAGTTGATCTTTCGCCGTCTGGAATCGCGTCGATTGATCGTAATAGGTAATCGTTGCGTCCTGCTTCAAACCTTTGACGATCTTCGCGGTCTGCTCGGACAAGCTGTAACGCTTGTTCGAGGTCGAATCCCACGACTTGTTGTAGCGATTCCCAAGAACATTGGCGACCGTGATGATCGCGAAGAAAACCAGGATGTACATCGTGGCGTAGGCCGCGTATTTCGTTTGCCGTGCCTTCAGGAATGCAGGGGCGGGCATTACGACCTCCACCGCAGCGACTCGAGCGAGCGCGCCGTCAGGAAAAATCCAACAACAATCAGCGACAGGTAGTAGAGCGTGTCGTTCGTATCGAGAAGGCCTTTCGAGAAAGGTTCCATGTGCGTTGTCACCGACAAATAGGAGAGCACTTGCGTCCACGTTGCCTGCTCGTAACTCCCGGTCCAACCGATAACCCAGAGCACCAGGCAAACACCGAAGGTGGATGCGCCCGCGATGATCTGATTTTTTGTAAGCGTCGAAATGAACATGCCGATCGCCAGCATCCCCGCTGCCTGCAAAATCATGCCGAGATACGCGATCGCGACCGGCTTCCAGTCGGGCTGGCCATATTTAAAGAGAAACGCGAGATTGACCAGCGTGACGAGCAACATGCATCCGTAGAGCGCCAGTGCCGCGAGCCACTTCCCGCGCGATGATTTCAAGATCGCGAATCGGCGAAGTGACGAGCAATTCGATCGTGCCCGAGCGCTTTTCTTCGGCGAACAAGCGCATGGTGATCATCGGAATGAAAAACAGACCGATCACGTTGATGTTGGAGAGCAGTGGCCGAATCAGCTCTTCGTTCAAATTCATCGGGAACGACTGGCCGCGCATCTGCGATTCCATCGAGTAGAAAACAAAGGCGCCAAGTGCATTCCAGAAAAACAGTCCGAACACGACGGCGAACATGGTCAAAAGAAGATATGCGACCGGCGACGTGAAGTAGCCATGCAGCTCTTTGCGGAAAATCACCAAAACGTTGCGCATCAAGCGGCTCCCGTCGCGACAGGCGCTTCGCTGGATTCAACGGCAGCGGGCTCACCGGTAAGTTGCAAGAAGATTTCTTCGAGACTGACGGCAGCAGGACGCAATTCGTTCAGATCCCAGCCGGATTCAACGACGGCGCGCGCGAGATCGCCGCGAACGAAGCTGTCTTTGTGATTCTCGATCTCGAAGATGCTGCGGTTTTCCTGCTTCTCTTTGAAGACGATGTGCGTGATTCCGGGCACGCGTTCGAGCCGCTGCTGAATCACCGCGGAATCGACATCGACACCGCGTCCCGCGATTTCGATGAACAACTGCTCGGCGCCGCGCGCGCGATTCTGCAAGTTATTGACGGAATCCTTGGCGACCAAGCGGCCTTTATTAATGATGAGCACCGATTGGCAGGTTTGTTCGACTTCGGGCAGGATGTGCGTGCTGAGAATGATGGTGTGATCGCCGGCGAGGCTCTTGATCAGATCGCGCGTCTCGTTGATCTGCTTCGGATCGAGACCCGAGGTCGGCTCGTCGAGAATCAGAACATCGGGATTGTGGATGATGGCCTGCGCCAAGCCGACGCGCTGGCGATAGCCTTTCGAGAGCTTGCCGAGAAGCTTGTCTTTCACATCGGCGACCGAGCAGCGTTCCAACACGTAAGTCGATGCGCTTGCTGAGTTCGTCGCCCGACAGACCTTTGAGCTTGCCGACGAATTTCAGATATTCCGACGTGCTCATTTCGGGGTACAGCGGCGGCGTTTCGGGCAGATAGCCGATGCGCTTCTTCACTTCGTGCGGCTGCTCGAGGACATCGAAGCCGGCGACGGTGGCAGTGCCCGCAGTCGGCGGCATGAAGCACGTCAACATGCGCATCGTCGTGGTTTTTCCGGCGCCGTTGGGGCCGAGGAAACCGACGATCGTTCCCTTCTGCACTTCAAAGGAAACGTGGTCTACGGCAGTATGCCGGGCATACCTCTTCGTTAAATCGGTAACTGTAATCATAGAAATTTAATTTTGAAAATCAGATGCACAGCGATTGCGCTTGCCCCACGTCACAGCAACAACGTTCTGCACAGTTACTTTCTCAAGAATTTGATGAGTCTTTATCCTATGAATTTGAGATGGCGCGTGTCAATGTCTGTTGAACGTGCGGCTGAAGAGGTCGATGCGTCGTGGCGCGAAGCGTTGCCTTTTCGGGAGCGAACGAGCGCCTTTTCGCATCGAGCCTCGCAACGTTCGAGACCTAGCCAGGGTCCCTCCACTTCACGAGCCGACACGTTCGCAGGAGCGAACGTGAAAGGGAAAGCAGCGGCTCGCTTCGGTCGGGATGACAGAGTATTTTAAATCGCGCCGAATTTTTAGCGCGTCCAGAAGGTGCCGTTGTCCCAGTTGATGCGATTGCCACCGTGGTGACGATGCCGGTAATGACGGTGCCAGACCAATTGGTGGTGAGCTGGCGGCGCGAATCCCATGAACCGGTCGCAGCTGGCGTTGGCTTCGTTGGTCAGAGTGTAGGTCTCACCGCGACGGCGGATGTAGCAACGCTGTGAGCGATTACCGCCGCGATACCATGTGCCTTCAATTCTCGGACGATGCCAACCGCCGCCACCGCCGCCGTTGTTGCAGCGCGCCCAGAAACGTGCCGTTGGACCAATTGATCTGCGAGCCGTCGGAAGTGAGCGTGCCGGTAACGAATTGCCACCCGGCGCCGACATCACGTTGCCGCCTTGAAGATTGCCGGGAGAGGTGTCGCCGTTCTCGTTGGTCAGAGTGAAAAAGAGCGCCGTTGCCGGTGATCGAGGCTTGCTTGGAGGGATCGCCCTGGGCGCACCATTGGCCGAGGAAGCCGTTGCCTTGATTCCCTTGCGGAACCGGAGCAGCAGTGGCGATTTGCGAATGAAATCAGGATCGAAAAGATGAGAGCGGCGGTGAGACACGCCACTCGCAACGCGAGCGTAGTTGCACGGGAAATGCGACTGGGGGCTTGCATCGACTTCTCCTGGCGGCGTGAGCATCGGGCTGTATTGCGCAAGCGAAGCCCGATGTCGCCGCCGGGAGAGTAGCACACGCCTAGAAATGAGAGAAGAGGCCGATCAAAATAATGATGGGCAGCGGAACTCCGAGCAAAAGCAAGAGAATCGAGCGCATATTGTTTCTCCTTTGGCTGAGTTTCTAACTTCGCGCTGAGACTTTTCCCAAGCGAACATCAAATGCATGCGATTATTACGCAGCGCGCATCACCGGAAGGTGATCGCGGCGGCGTCCGCCGATCGTTGCCGCGAAACTTGCAGTGAAGGCACCGAGCAACAACGCCACGAACAGCCAGTAAAGTGCATGCGCGGCGGATTTGCGAGCCTGATCGATGGCGGCTTGATCGCGATCGAAAGCGCTGCTTACGCGGGCTTCGGCTTCGCGTGGCTGACGCCGGTGGCGGCGGACGACGAGGCTGGCGACGTAGTTGCGATCATCGGGCAGCGAGGGAGCTGTGATTCGCGAGAGTGAGCGAAGACGCTCGCGGCTTCGGCTTTGTAGGCGGTTCTTCATCGGCGTTGGCCGACTTTGCGGCCGCCACGGAACATACTGTCGATGTAGTAGCGATTGGCTTCGAGAGCAGCGGTGTCCAGATGTCGGCGGTGCCAGAGTTGCTTGCGCAGAGCTGGCGTTCACGGACGCGCCGACCATTCCTGCGGCGGCGGCGCCGAGGAATGCGGCGCTCATCACGAGCGCGACGCACCATGCGAGGAAGCCGTGAGCGGTATCGCGAAAATAGACTTCATCGGTGTGGAGATCGACCCATTTGGTGCGCAGGCGTCCGGCGAGGTAGCCGCCGACGCCGGAGGAGATAATTTCGATGATGCAAAGATAGATGAGCGCGCCGAATCCGACGGCGGCTGTTGGGAGTGCCGGTACTCGAGAATGGCGAGAGCGACGAGAGGCCTGCGCCAGCTCCCAGAGCAAGCAAGATCAGTGAGAGTGCGGCAGTGGCGAATGCACCGGCAAAGACTGCTGCCCAGGAGACGCCGGATGCGGCGGCCTCGGTGCGAGTTGGGAGCATAGGAATCGTACGCAACGCCACTGCATGCGAT
Organism: uncultured Acidobacteriota bacterium; assembly: GCA_963850795.1. Lineage (GTDB taxonomy): Bacteria > Acidobacteriota > Terriglobia > Acidiferrales > UBA7541 > Acidiferrum. The sequence continues at coordinate 166,621 of CAWKNS010000031.1, forward strand.
GCGTTTACACCAGGATCTGCCGCCATTGCTCGAGTTGCAGCGCTCATCGTTCACCTCGCCGTAGAAGTGTGGGCCTGAAAACTTTTCGTCGGTGAGGAATGTTAGGCGGACAGCGAATAGGGGCCTATCCGGTCAATCACTTAGGAGGGGTCGGGAAGTTGCTTGATTTGTATGAGGGGGGGCTGGGAACGTGATGCGCTGAGCGGAATGTGCCGGATTCGTCATTGAGGCGAGTCTAAAATAGTAGGGTTGAACGAATTCGAGGATTGAGCGAGTGACTGGGCCGGAAGTCGAATCTACCTCTACTGCGGAATTTCCATCGAGTTGCGTGGTTGATCGAGAGCGCGCGGAACTGTACGTATCTTCCCGCTCCCACCAATGAGTGCGTCGACTCGTGGACGCGCCGGTTTTCGTTCGGACGAAATCGGACGGGCGGAACTGGCGGCTCGCCGTGGTGGCTTTGGTGGAATGTTTTAAGCCTGGATGCGCCGATGGTGGCGATGGCGTGGGCGCTTGTTTTCGCGAAGTCGGCGGGTGTCGCGTTACCGGGCGCGGAGATGGCGGCGCTTGGATTGGTGGTTTGGCTGATTTACACGGTGGATCGATTGTTGGATGGGCAGGCGGCCGCGTCTGTCGGCAAAGTTTGGTGGCGACGAAAGTTGCCTGATCGCGAGGAGCTTTCGGATCGCCGTTGCGGCAGCGGCATGTGTTTCATCGGATTCATGCGCGAGCGTATCGCGTGGGTCGCGGCGGTCGTCGCGAGCGTTCACGGCGATTCTTGTTGTGAGTCAAATTGGCGAGCGCGTTCTTCAGGCTGGCGATGCCTGTCGGGTTGATTCTCGTTTTGTATATGGCGTGGGTGCACCTCGGACGCGGACGGGTGCTGGTCGAGTTTGCCGAAGGAAGTTGGCGGTTGGCGGAGTTTTTGCGGCGGGAGTGGCGTTGCCGGCGTGGTCGCGGCTAGCGCGCGGAGATGGGAATTTTTCTGCTGGCGGTTTTGTTTGCGGCGGTTTGCACGTTGAATTGCGTGGCGATCGAAGAGTGGGAAGAGTTTGCGGGAGCGTGATTTCGAGTGGTTATCGCCGGCTAGGCTTTGCGGCGAAGGATTTTCGGTCGGGGAAATTTGCGATGGCTCTGGCGAGTTGCGCGGCATTGCTGACGCCGGTCGATCCGGCTTCGCGGCGAATTCAGCGCGATCGGGGCGGCGATTGCGGTGAGCGCGTTGCTGATTTTGGTTTTGGATTTAATGCGAGAGCGAATTTCGGCGGATGCTTTGCGGGTGTTGGTGGACATTGCGTTGCTGGTGCCTGCGCTGGTGGTTTTGGTGTTTGTGCGATGATGCAAGAGAGAAAGTCACAGTTCAAGGCGAAAGTAGGATTCGTCCGTGGCTGCGAAGATTCGAATATTGCGCACGTTGAGCGCGGAACATGGCGCACGTGCCGCGACGATGAATTGCGATCGGATCGCGCGCGCGTATCGAACGCTGGAATATTTGTCGTTTGGCGGGGCGCTGCAGGCTTGCCGCGTGATGTATCTCGACGAGAGTTTTGGATTGTCGCAGAGCGCTGTTGTGCGGGGATGGCGACGGGCGGTTTCTCGGTGAGCTTTTGCGGAGGAATCGCGACGTTGAGCGTCGATTTCGTCGATCTGAGCGCCGGAATGATCGAGATGGCGAAGCGAAGGTCGAGCGCGATCGGATCGCAGGCGAGCGACGCGAACGTCGGTTTCACGCAGCGAATTTTCTCGGATTCGATCCTGCCGGCGGCTGCGCGCTACGATTTGATCTCCGCGCAGTTTTTTCTCGATTGTTTCAACGATGAGGAAATGGCTCGGGTGGCGCGCAAGCTGGGTACTTTCGCGAGGCCAGGCGCACGGTTGCTCTTGTCGGACTTTCGGATTCCGCCGCGCGGAGTCGGGCGATACATCGACGCTGCGATCGTGCGGGGATTGTATGGCGCGTTCCGGCTGACGACGGGGCTTCGCGTGACTCGGCTGCCGGACTATGAAGGCGCGATCGAGCGAGTGGGCTTCCGCAAGCAACAAGAAACACTGAAGCTGTGGCGGGCTTTTGACGGCGTCGCTGTGGCAGAGAATTTAGCCGCGAGGAAGACGCCACAGCCGTCGACGTATTCCGCTGCTATCCGCTGACAATCAACTGCGTAAGACTCCTATGGAACGGTGACGGTGATTGTGGCGGCGTGCTGGATTTTCACGGAGTTCGCCGTGGTCGAAACGCCGGTGACCGTGACGGTGTACTGCTGGCTTCCCGACTCGGGTGGCGTCGTTGGAGCGTCGTGCCGCCACCTCCGCCGCAGGCCGTCTGCAACAGCGCGAGGAGTAAAGCCGCAGCGAGCCACGCGTGGCGCGGATTGGAACTGGCGCTGGTAAGCTCGCAAGATGACGAGTCAGCAGCATCGACGGCGGCCAGCGAACTGAGCGAGGAGCGCGAGACGCATGCCGCTCGCGCCAACGATCTTCCAAGCGGCGAAATCGTTCGGCCGCTGATCGAATGGGGCGCGAAAAGTACTGCCGATGCTGGGACGGAAACGGTCAGCGTCGAAGTTGCGCCCTGCGTACCGGGAGTCACACTCGCCGGCGAGAGCGAGCAGGTCGGAAGCCGGCGTCGTACCGCCAGTCACGGCGCAGGTCAGCGCCACGGAGTGGCGAAGTTGGCTCCGGTGGACGGAGCGACCATGATGGTCGACGTGCTTTGCGCTCCCGCGGCAACGGTGACCGATGCAGAGTCTGCTTTCATCGTAAAGTCGGAGCCGGTGGAGTCGGGGAGCTGCGACGGTTGCTGGTGAACGTCCACGTCTCGATTTTTTGGCTGGAGCTGGAGCCGCCGGTCCCTGCGGTAAACCGATAAGGCAGTGTTGCTGCCGATGGTTTGCGGAAGATTGATCGGCCACGTCGTGAGTAAACGTTGTGTTGGCATCAGCTGTTTGCGGGCGTGTCGGTCAACGTCATCGTCAGATTCGTTCCGTCGTAAACGACGATGAGCGATTCATCGTGCTCGCCGCTGTGGAGATCGATTCCCGACGGAGTGAGATCGATCGAATCGGCAACGGTGGATGGCGAGCTCCGCATTTGTGTAGAGGCCGGTCGAATTGGCGCCTTCGTTGTTGTTCGAGAAGAGATCGAACTTGATCGCTGCGCTGCGTCGGGATGCCGCCTGGGCCTCCAGGCGTGGCGGGGCCGTAGCCAAGGCCGCCGCCGTTGGGACCGAGCGCTTTCGGACCGACGTTTTGAATCGTGAAGGTCATGCCGTCACCGGCGGGATTCGAGAGTTGGATCGTGAAATCGGTGGTGAAGTTCTGGATGTTCTGCGGGGTGGTGAAGAACGCGCTGCCGGCTTCGTTCTGTCCGCCGTCGGTGAGCTGCAATCGGGTGTCGTCGAGGCCGGTACTGCCGTTGAAGGTCATGGATGAGGCGGCCGCGGCAAAACCAGTGGTGAAATTCGGGCCGATGGTGAATTGCGCGGTCACGACCGGGCTGTTGGAGAGGCCGGTCGCGGTAGCGAGCGCCTTAATTGTTGTGGTCTGAGCGACGACGATCGGCGCGGAATAGAGTTGCGTTGTGCCAGAGCCTGGCGTCGGAGTGGAACCATCAATCGTAAAGTAAATCTTCGCGGCGGGAGTTGCGTCGGTAGAGCGCCACGGTTTGCGCCGCGGGATATGCGCCTGAAGGAGGATTGAAGGTCGGCGCGGGCGTCTCGGATGCGTTGGTGTAGGTCTGCGAGGCTGGCTGGCTGCTGACGAATCCGGTGGCGGTGGCGATGGCCGTGATGGTTTCGGTATCTGTGACGGTGATCGGTCCGGTGTATGCGGTCGAGGATGCCGTCGGCGTCGTGCCGTCGGTGGTGTAGAAAATGGTGGCGTTCGGCGTGGTGTCGGTGATCGTGACTGAGATGCTGCCGTGAACGACTGGCCGGTGGGGCTGAAGACAGGAGTGGCGGTCGGCTGCGAACCAGCGAGCAGGCCGTAGACACTGACCTGGCTTGGCCGCCAACGTAGACTTTGCCGTTGGAGATGGTCGGAACGGTGAATTTCACGGCGAGCGGGCCAGAGTCGCGCGAAGAGTTTTGATTGCTGGCGTAGAGCAGGTTGGTGACGTCCGTTGCGTCGTAGGCGCGCAGAATGGCGTGTACCAGGGTTGCCGAATGCGTCGGTCTGGATCGCCCAAACAATGCCGTTGTTCGTGCCGTTGGACGAAACACTCGGCGTGGGAGTACCGAATGTAGCTTCGTCCGGGCCGACGTCGTTGGGCGTGAGCTTGCCGCCTGCCACAGTGTAGGAGCGCAACTTATCGTTGCGTCCCCAAAAATAAACATTGCCGTTCCAGTACGCCGGCATGCCCCAGATGCCACCCATCACCGTCGGAAATTCCTGGACGATCATTGTTCGACGCGGTGCTGTAGAAGCCCATGTTGTCGCGGTCAATGACGTAGATCGTTCCGGACTTGCCGACTTGCACGAGTTCGTTGGGGTGCGCACCGGTTTGCGCCGGCAGCAGGACGGCGCCGCCAGAGCCAAGGTCCTGATCGGCACTGCTCAGGTTGGCCTGATTGGATGGCGTAAAGGAATCGACGACTTTGAGTACGCCGTTGGTCAAATCGAGGCGAATGTCGTCGTCGCCGAAGTCCATCGCGTTGCTGAAGGGAGTCGTCGCGTCGTACGTGCCGTTTCCGGTCGTGACGAACATCCGGCCGTAAGGATGGTTCACGGGGTCAGGGACGTCGGCGGCGAGGCCTGCGCCGCCCTGCCAAACTCCCGAGCCTTCTCCGTTCGGCGTAAAGCAAAGAACGCTGGTTTGTTGAAGCGTGGCCGCGTTGTAAGCCAGGATCCAGCCGTGCCACGGGCCGTTGTCTCCGTGGGAGCCAAAGCCGACGTAAACGATGCCGTTCAGGAGGAGCAGGCCGGGGCGATTGTTTTCCCATTTCAAATCGAAGTTGAGAACTGCCGCCCGAGCTGCCGTTCCCGTTGCCGGCAACGCGAGCCGTCAAATCTGACCGGGCCACCGAATTTTTCCGGCCGGTCGTGATGTCGAGAGCGTGGAGGCGCTGGAAAAACGTAGTGTTGGAAATGGTCGATTTCGCAGACGACGTACATCGTTTTGGTGGCTGGATCGATGACCGGGGTGCCGGTGATACCGACTTTGGGAACGATGTCGCTGGTACGAGAGGATGTCGTGTGGTGCCGGTATTCGGCACCGGAGTTTCGCCCGCAGCCGGCGCCGTGGGCAGCGTCGATAAGCGAAACCTTCCATAGAGGCGAAGCGTTGGCTCCGCCGTTGGAGTCGGCGTCGAAGGCGTAGACGGAATCGTTTTCGGTCGCGATGAAGAAGACGTTGTGGGTCGTACCGGCTTGCGCCGTGCCCGCGCCCATCGTCAGGTTGGCGACATAGAGCGGTTGGGCGTAGGCGTAGCCATCGATTGTGTAGGAAAAGAGTTTACCGAAGGTCGTTGAATTGACGTTTGCCGGGGTTAGGATCGTCTCGTTGGTGTTCTGGCCGGTGCGGGCAATGTCGTTGTGATAGGTGAGGACATTCACCTGGGCTTTAGCGGGAAAGGATGCCAGCGCGAACGACGCGATCGCGATCAAGCAGCGCACACGGCTGCGAACGGATCTGAAACCATTGGGCGGGCAAACTTCGCCACCGCTAAGACGACGAGAACAGCTTCATCACAGGATAGTCCTTGAGGCCCATGAACACCCGAGTCACTGGGGAGACTCGGGGATTCGGCAAAATATTCCAGGCTTTTTTCGCTTAACTCACTGACAAGCCACCACGCAGTGGCGGAATCCTCAAAAAAGTCAGTCTGCGGAAGACTTAATTGCTTGAAATTATACGGAGAGATTAGTCGCACAGACAATGCCCAACGAATAGTTAAATCGTCTTGGTACGTACAGTACGAAGACGCGTCTCAAGTTATTTCTTTTCAGCGCGATTGCTTCTGGAATAGACGAAGAGTATCTCGCTTGATACTTACTTCGAAGATGGCTCAATGAACTCGCTGGAGCCCAGAATCGGCGAATCTTTGGGAAACGCTTCGCCCCAGATGTAGTGGCTGAACCAATCCAGGTTCGACTGCATGACGGCGCGATTGGATTTCGGCTTGGTGATCGGGTGGCCGAAACCTTGATAGAGGATGAGGCGTGACGGGACGTGCTGGTCCTGCAAGCCGCGGTAAAGCTCGAAGCCGTCGGGAACCGGGACGCGCTTATCGACGCTGCCGTGCTGAATCAAAGTCGGAGTCTTCGCTTGCTTGATGGTGGTGATCGGAGACGTCTTCGCGTAGACGGCGGGATCGTCCCACGGCGTCGAGTGGAGATACTGGCGCGTGAACGGAGTGATGTCGGTATTCACGTAGTAGGTCATCCAGTCGCTGATGCCGGCGCCGACCGAGATCGCTTTGAACCGGTCGGTGTGCGTCGTGAGAAACGCGGAGATGTAGCCGCCTTCGGACCAGCCCATCGAGCCGAGTTTGGCGGGATCGACGATTCCCTTCTTGATCAGCGAATCGACACCGCTCATGACGTCCCACATGTCACCGACGCCGAGGTTGCGCACGTTGAGCGCCCGGAATGCGGAGCCGTAGCCGGCGCTGCCGCGATAGTTTGGCTCCAGAACGAGCGCTCCCTTTGAGAGGAAAATTTGCACCGGGTAGTAGCGGTCGTTCGGCGACAGCGTCGGGAACGAGATGCCGGTCGGGCCGCCGTGAATCATGACGAGCAGCGGATATTTTTTCGACGGATCGTAGTCGGCGGGTTTGTGGAGGACGCCTTCGACGGTGGCGCCGTCCTGACTCTTCCAACTGACGACTTCGGCTGTGCCGAGAGTCCAGTCGCGCGTCTGGGCTGTAAAGTCAGTGAGCTTACGCGGAGCGAAATGATCGACCGGAGAGACGTAGAGTTCGGCCATGTGCGAACCGTCTTCGGCGGTCACGGCGACGGTTTTGAAGTCTTTGGTGAGCGAGGCGTCTTCGCCGATGAAGGAGTCGGGAGCAGTGATGCGAGTGACCTGCGCGGTCGATGGATCGAGACGGAATAAGTGGCCGGAAGTTTTTTGGAGCGCCTCGAAATAGATGCCGTCGGATCCCCAATCGACGATGCGCGGGTCTTCGTCAAACTTCGCGGTGAGGTCGCGGACGTCGGCGGGCGTTGTCGCGGTCTTGGCGAGAACTTTGTCTACATCGACGATCGCGATGTGGCCGTTGGTGTAATAGAAGTAGGGCGAAGCGAGCGCGGTCGAGAAGGCGAGCTGCTTGCCGTCGGGAGAGAATACGGGGCCGCCGTCGGGACCTTCGAGCGCGACGACTTTGTGGATGGCATTGTCGTGGGCGAGGTCGGCAATGTAGATGTCTTCATCGCCGCGAAATGCCAAGAACGGATTCGCCGTCACGGAATACGCGATCAACGTCGAGTCCGGCGACCAGGAGAATCCAGTTACGTTGAGCTTTTCATCTTTCGTAATCTGACGCGCCTTGGCAGGGAGAAAATTTGTTTGCGCTGCGGCGACATCGACGGTCCAGATCTGGCTCTGCTTGTAGTCCTCTTCAAAAACTTCGTAGTCGCTGTACTTCTCTTTACGATCTTTGTCTTCCTTCGATTCTTTGGCGGACGCGGTGAAGGCGATTTGCTTGCCGTCTTTGGACCAGTCGAAATCCTGAATGTCGCTTTCGTGGCGCGTGAGCTGCCAGGCTTCCCCGCCTTCGGGTGAAATCAGCCATATCTGTTGCGCGGCGGGTTTGCCGCCTTTGTCGCCGGACTTCGCGTCCTTCTTGTCCTTATCTTTATCTTTGTCGGCCTTCTCGCTGTCCTTCTTATCGTCTTTCTTCGCGGAATCGTCGTCCTTCTTCTCTTTATCGGGCGGGACAATCGCGCTTTGTTCGCGCTCGGTGGTAAACGCGATCCACTTTCCATCGGGCGACCAACGGAACCCACCAATGGATTTTTTGCCGCGCGTCAGTTGAAAACTTACGCCCGACGAAACATTCACAATCCATAGCTGGCTCACGTAGAGGTTGTCTTCCCAATTGGTTTCGCGCACGCGGTAAGCGACGTAGCGCCCATCGGGCGAAATCTGATTGCCGTTGATGCCCTTCAGGCTCAACTGCTCATCGACGGTCGGCGTGTGCTTGGTTTGAGCGAAAGTCGTGGCGGAAAACGAAAAGGCGAGTAGAAACAGGGCGAGCTTTTTCAAGATGACCTCAGTTGAACTGGGATGCGCCGCTATGGTACACGAGACGGTTTTCGAGCGACGAACGTTTCGGCGCTTGCTGGCCCGGGAATGTCAGCTTGATTGTGTTGTGACGGAGTTGGTGGCGCGCAACGTTAGCGGCCGCGAGTCGCGGTTTGCGTTGCGGCTTTCTGCTCGGTGTACGCCGCGAATTCTTCGTAGTTACCCTTGAAGTCTTCGATCTTGCCGTCGTGGAAATGCCAGATGCGCGTAGCCACTTCATCGATGACGTCGTGGTCGTGCGTGACAAGAAGCACCGTGCCGTCGTAGCGCTGCAGCGCGATGTTGAGCGCGTTGATCGATTCGAGATCGAGGTGGTTCGTCGGTTCGTCGAGCACGAGGAAGTTCGGTTTCTGAAGCATCAAACGGCAGAAAATCAAACGCGCCGTCTCGCCTCCCGAAAGCGCGCGCGTCGGCTTCGTCGCGTCGTCGCCGCTGAAGAGCATCTGCCCCATCAAGCCGCGCAATTCCTGTTGATTCGCGCTGGGATCGAACTGCCAGAGCCAATCGATCGAGGATGTATTGTCCCTCGTGAAAGACTCGGCGTGATCCTGCGCAAAGTAGCCGACCGAAACTTCGTGGCCCCAGTTGACCTGGCCGCCGTTGATCGGAAATTCCTTGTCACTGTCGTCGATGAATCCCGGCGCATTGCGAACCAGCGATCGCAGCAACGTCGTCTTGCCGGCACCGTTGCGGCCCATCAACGCGATCTTTTCGCCGCGGCCAATGCTCGCGGTGAATCGCGGAATCACTTTCAAGTCGTCGTAGGATTTCTCGACGCTTTTGATTTCGAGCGGATGCTTGCCCGAATTACGCTTCATGTCGAACTTAATGTAGGGGCGCTGAATGTTGGAACGTGCAAGCTCGGTTGTCGCGAGGCGCTCGACTTCCTTCTTGCGCGAAGTCGCCTGCGCGGAACGCGTACCAGCCGAAAAGCGGGCAATAAAGTCCTGCAATTGCGCAATCTTTTTCTCGCGCTGTGCGTTTTCGGATTCGATCCGGGACCGCACTTGCGTCTTGGCGACGACCATGTCGTCATAGCCGCCGACGTACATGATGACGGCTTCGTAGTCGATGTCCGCGGTGTGCGTGCAGACGGAATTTAGAAAGTGGCGATCGTGCGAGATGACGATCAGCACGCCTTCGAATTCATTTAAATATTTCTGCAGCCAGTGCACGGAATCGAGGTCGAGGTTGTTGGTCGGCTCGTCGAGCAGCAGCGCGGTCGGCGTACCGAAGAGCGCTTGCGCGAGCAGCACGCGAACTTTTTGTCCGCCTTGCAGCTCGCCCATTTTGCGTTCGTGAAGATCGCTCTCGATACCGAGACCATCGAGTAGCGCGCCTGCATCGGACTCGGCGGTGTAACCGCCTTCTTCGCCGATGACGCCTTCGAGTTCACCGAGGCGCATGCCGTCGTCATCGGTCAATTGATCGTGAGGCTTTTCGTAAAGCGCGTCGCGTTCTTGCAGCGCCTTCCAGAGCGCGCCATTGCCCATGATGACGGTATCGATGACGCGGAACTCGTCGAAGGCGAACTGATCCTGTCGCAAAATGCCGAGCCGTTTTGGGCGCGTGACCGAGCCGGTGGTCGGCTCCTGATCACCTGTCAGGATCTTCATTAAGGTGGATTTACCGGCGCCGTTGGGGCCGGTAATGGCATAGCGACGGCCCGCCATAAAGGTGGCGGTCGCGTCTTCAAAGAGGACGCGCGGACCGAAGCGCATAGTGACATTGTTCATGGACAGCATAACCCTCCAAGTATAGCAGACGACGCAAAGTTCGCGATGCGCGAGGCTATCCGAGCGGATACAGCGGGCTATCGGTTCGGATAGTAAAGGTGACTCGGGCGTGGGATGTGAATGCGGCGTCAATTGCGCGGGCCTGCTAAACGGGGCGTGGGAACCCGCGCCATCTTGCGCATAGTCAGCGAGTTCCGTCTTGAAACGGACCGATTGGCGAGATCGAATGCCTTTTCTCCCCTATCGGCATTCGACGGCACCTAAAGTGCAGCGATTCTCACAACAAGTGTCGTTCATCGTTCACGTTGCAGCGGTTATGCGTTGATTTATATAAATCGGGAGCGGCCACGATGGGCGCGCCCGGGAAGTTGTTTGCACGAATCGGTCTGTGGCGTCCGGCGACCGTAGTACTGCTAGAACGAAGTGTGTCAATCGGGTTTTTCCTTGACACCGCCGGGATGGGGGAATGACAATTCCTGCCGCAATCGTTGCGCTGGTCGGCGCAGGCGCAGGTCCCCGTCCCCTCGAATCGCCCGAGTGCACACGATAACGGTCTTGGTCGAAGGCCCCGCAGATAAAAAATTGTGTCGGTGATTGGAAAGCCCCTGAAGGAGGCTGCGATGAGGGTTTGTACGATGAAGTTGCGTGCACTCGCAACGGTTGCATTGCTGTGTGCTTTCGGCTTGGCGGCATATCCCACTCGGGCGCAGCAAACGTTCTCCTATCCGAATTTCAATTCGACGACGGGTCTCACGTTGAAAGGTTCGACCGCGTCGGTCCTTAATGGAAATGCCAACGTGCTCCGCATCACGCCGAACCAAGGCAATTCTGTCGGCAGCACATGGTATTCAACCACGCTCCCACTTCAGGCCGGGTTCACGACGACCTTCACTTTCCAATTCACTGGCCAGGGCGGGAGCGGCGGGCACGCAGATGGCATCGCGTTTGTCGTGCAGGGATCTCCAGCGGGCAATCAATACCTCGATACGGTCGCCGGTGGCTCTGTTGGTTATGGCGACGATGACGGGGACACTACCAAGGGAGCGGGCGTCTCGAACAGCCTCGCATTTGAATTCGATACCTTCCAGAACGGCTGGGATCCGAACAACAATCACGTTTCTATCCAGAGTTGCGGAAGTGGCAGCAACAACCAACATCACAACGTCGAAAGCACATGCGCATCGGGACGAACTGGCAACGCGACGATCGCGATAAACAGCGCGCTGACCGGCCTGAACATCAACATCAATGATGGCAATCAGCACACTGCGGTGATTACCTACAGCCCACCGAGCTCAGGCGTAAATAATCTGACGGTGACACTCGACAATCAGTCCGTTTTGGCAGTGCCTTTCGACATCGCCACTTTGGGCCTCGGAACAAATTCTCCTGCCTTCGTCGGCTTCACGGCATCGACGGGCGGCGGCTTTGAGAATCAAGACATCGTGAGCTGGAGTTTCTCGTCGCAGACAATCACCCAGCCGGTTTCGACCTCGCAGCCAACCACGTTTGCATTCAACAACAATGCCGGCACCGAGCTAGTACACGCGGTCGACTTCAGCACAGCAGCCGGCAACCTCAACTATCCGTTGGGTGATCCAAACACGATTGTGATCCAGAGCACGAATAATTCGGTCGACGCAACGACATGGCCCCAGTATGTGCACGGAGGTCCGTTCGCGACATCGCTTTTGTTCCCGCTCGTGGACGACAACACAGCAGGCGGTTCCGGCACGAACGGCGGACTTTTCGTTGACTTGTGCTACGACCCGACGATTCACACCACGCAAGCGCAGACGCCGTCGGATGCAAACTGCCCGTCCGTTTCGACGGGCTCAACCAATTTCCTCGGCGTTGATGTTACGGCTGACCTTGTATCGAAGCCCGCAATCGCTCCGGGAACGATCAGCGTGCTGGCTCACTACGAGCCGCCTTCGGCGACGCCTCTTCTGCCGTGGTCTCCGACGACAGTCAGTGCGACCGCAAACCCCGCGTGCGTGACCACAACCGGTTCATCGAGTGGTCCGCAACCCGCGGCGCCCGCGAATTGCAACACGCTCGACGTCCAGCAGACAATCAGCGGCGACTCGACCACATCGAGCGGGAAAGTACGCAATAAGGGTACGTTCGCTTTCGCATACAACGTGCCGATGCTCGAATCGACGGTGTCAGTGAATGGCGCGCCGGTGAATCAGCCTGGAGTGAACAATCCATCGTCTTCCGCAGCTCTCTGGTTCAGCGCACAGAACGCACCGCTGAACCTGAGCTTCTTGGTGAATCCGGCGTGTCCAACGGGGTTGGTTTGCCCACTGAGCGCGACAGTGGCTGCAGCGAACAACTTTTTCCAAGCTGCTCCCGTCGCTAGCGAGTCGTTCTCGGTGACGCAAGGCACCAACACGTTTGTGCCGCCTACAACCGCGACTCCTCCGATCGGTTTCAGCACCGCGACGGTACAGCCCGTCACCTTTAAAGGCCTTGTGAATGGCGGTTCCGTGCCAGATGGCACGTACCTCCTGCAGTGGTCGGCCACAGACAACGTCGGCATCCCCGAGCAGTTCCAAACACTGACACCCTTTACTGGAACCTCGGCGAGTACCTGTTCTGACGGTTCTCCAGTCCAACCTGGGGGTGCTTGCTACAACACTTCGTCTTTTGCCGCCACGTTGAACATCGATTCCACTTCACCGACGATCACCGTTACCAATCCGATCAACGCGAACTACGCTGCTGGACAAAAGGTCGCGGCAAGTTACAGCTGCAGCGACCCGACACCCGGCGCCGGACTGGCCAGCGGCTCGACAGGCTGCCACGGACCAGTGGCGAATGCCGCCAATATCGACACAACGCCCAATGGTGCGGGCACGACGAACAAAACGTTCACTGTTACGTCGGCCGACGCGGCAATTCCAGCCAACACTGCGTCGAAGTCCGTCTCGTACACCGTGACTTGTCACTACGCGGCGCTGAGCGTTAATCCGAACAGCGTAAAGAAACCTGCTCTCGTCGGGGTGACCGCGAGCGTGACAGATTGCATGCCGACTGCGCAGAACGTGAGCGTGAAATTCACGTTGAGCGGCCCGCTCGGACGCAATTGCAGCAACGACAGCACGGTCATGTTCACGACGCCAACCTTCACCATCAAAGCGGGAGCATCGAATTCGATCACGTTCCCCTTCATCATTCCAAACTCGGTTTGCGCCGGGACATACACGATCTCGACGACGACGATCCAGAGCGGAACGCCAGTCGACACGAGTACAACCTCTCTTACGGTGAGATAAGCTAAAGGCGCGCTGAGCGCGCTATCGAAATCACACTAAAAATGCCTCGTCGCGATTCGCGGCGAGGCATTTTTCTTTCAGAGAAGACTTTTAGTGCTGTGAAAATGAGGCCGGTCCTGCAAGCAGATCGGTCGGCGTTTACTTCGAGTACTGTGTGGAATCGTCGTACATCTTTTTCAGGTCGGCGCGAGATAGTAGATTCTGTGCACCAGATTCCGACTTCATGTTGTCCAACGCCGTTAGCGTTTGTTTGTATTCGCCGGCTGCACCAGACGTTTCGCCGGAAAGGCGAATGGCCGTACCGAGAAGATAGTGGATCTTGGCGGTTTCCATTCGAGCGCCGAGTTTCTCGCTGCGACCAAGGAGAGATTCAAGGAGTCGACGAGCACCCTTATAGTCCTTGTCGGCCACCATGGCTTCGGCCAGCGCAACGGAGCATTGGAGCGAGAGATATTTAAGATTCGAGGAATCAGCTTGCGTGATGAGCTGTTTCAGAACAGGCATGGCTGCGCGCGGCTGGTCTAATGCGATATCCGCTTTGGCGAGATTTAGTCTCGCAGCGATCGTTTGAAATTCGTCTTTCGCACGCACAGCAAGTTGGAGCGCTTGCTGGTAAGAGCTCTTCGCCCCCTTGATGTCGCCTTGGTAAAGGAGGATGTCGCCCTCCGTGCTGGAAATGTCGGACATCAAGCTATCGTTCTTGAGTTCTTGCGCAACGTTCCGAGCATCATCAAGGGGCTTGTGCGCCTCCCCGCCCCGACCTGCTTTCGCGAGTGAGTCAGCATAATCATTGGCGATCTGAGCCATGTTTCGCGTTCGATCCTTGGCGTCCACATACCCTTGAAGAGCCGTTTGCAAGGAATTGACTGCGGCCCCGTAGCGGCCTTGATAACGAAAGATCATGCCGGTACCGGCATTTTCGAGCGCGGCGCCGAGCGAGTCCGCAGCTTTGCGGCGCAATTCGAGCGCACGCATGTAGGCATTCATTGCATTGTCGAACTGGCTTGTCCGTGTATAGCCTTCGCCGAGATTGTGGAGTGTCTCTGCGATATCGATTGGTATAGCGAGCTTTTGACGAAGCTGGAGCGCCTGCTGATAGTAAATGAGCGCGTCGTCGCTCTTCCCTTGCGCGAGGTAAACATTGCCGATGTTGTTCAGGCAGATCGCTTGATTCGTCTCGTCGCCAAGGTCGCGTTGAATCTGAAGGCTGTCTTTGTAATATTGCAAAGCCTTGTCGAATTGACCGCGACCTTCGAACAACACACCCATGTCGATGTACGTCGCACCGATGTCCTTCTTTGCGCCGATTTCGCGATCGAGATCGAGAGCCTGCTGGTAGCTGGCGAGAGCGGCGTCGGACTGGCCTGCGGATGCCTGCACATTGGCGACTTCACGAAGGCTGTTGGCGACGCCGCCCTTGTTACCGAGCGTCTTATTGATCTCTACGGCCTGGCGGAAATTGCGGAGAGCTTCTTCGGACTTGTTCAACAACTCGTAAGCCATGCCTGTCGCCTGCAGAACTTGCGCCTTGGCTTCGTTGTTGTCGAACTGTACGGCTAGGCGCTGCGCGTTTCCGAGCGCTTCCAGTGCAGCGTTCGCATTTCCTGCACTGACTTCCATCGTTCCAGTCGCGATAAGCCCGTTGATGTCTTTCGGATCGTTCTGAAGGATCTTCGCGTATTGCGCGCGTGCTTTGTCGTAGTCGCCTTTCTCGGCATAAAGATTGCCGAGGGCGTATTCGACATCGCCGTTCGCGGGGAAAGTCTTGGCAAGATTCTCGTACGCGGTGATCGCGCCGCTCGTATCTTTCATAACTCGGGCGTGATTGGCTTCGATGAGATAGCGTTCCGCGAGCGGCAGTTGCTGGCCCAGGTCTTTGGCTTTGCGCGATGCCTGCTCCGCTTCGGCATCATAGCCGAGAGTAGATTCCGTGGCGGCGAGGCGTGAGTAAGCAAGCGCGAATTTCGGGTCTTCTTGAACCGCGTCCTTGAAGGCTTTAACTGCGTCGGTGATCTTGCCTTGGCGGAGCAACTGCAAACCCTGATTGTATGCTCGCAATGCTGCGGGAGATTCCGAGGAAGGCTGGAAGGAACTCTCCTTCAGTTCTTTCAGAACGTCAGACGAAACGGAAAGGTTTGTTCGAATCTTCTCCGCCAGTTGATCGATAGCCGCCCGTAGATTTTTCGGGTCCGCATCTTCGAGGACGATCGGAACGCGACGATCACGTTTGAGATCGTTGAGCAGTGCATCGATGCGAAGTTTGCCGTTTGCCAGGGAGTAGCGCCCCGAAACGAGCATGTCGGAATTGGAAATGTTGGAAATGTTGCGCATCATCGACGGATCAAAATCAGAATTCGGTGCAAGTCGCATGTCATGCAGGATCTGGTAAATGCGCTCGGGCTGCACGGTGCGAAGCGATTTTGCTTGGCCGACATCCGTGCTCAAGCCTTCGGCAATGCTGGGACCGATGTAGTCTAGAGCCGCGTCATTCGAAGCGTTCTGAAACGGAAGAATCGCGAGGGACAAGGGTGCGACAGGCCCCGCGGATGATCCGCCTGGGCGGAGTACCACGCGGTCGTGGATGAACCAGCCGCCGGCTCCGAGCACAACGACGATACCGCCAATCACGATCCACTTCTGATACGCCGGCGTATCTTTGACGCGCCGCGATGGCGCGATTATCGTTCCGCGTTGCGCTCCGCCGGTAAATGCTTCCAGATCGTTGATAACTTCGCGCGCCGTCTGATAGCGCTCCGTGGGTTTGATCTCAAGACATTTCGCGACGATGTCGCTGATCACGCCAGGAATTCCAATATCGAGCTGCACCAGCGGCGTCGCCTTTTCCTGCGTCCGCTTGAACATCATCGCCATCGCCGTTTCCGCTTTGAATGGCGAGATCCCGGTCAGCGCTTCATAAAAAATGATGCCGAGCGCAAACAAATCCGATCGCGCATCGACCTTTTCGCCCTTCGCCTGCTCCGGCGACATATATTCCGGCGTGCCCATCAGCGCGCCGGTCTGCGTCATGCCCTGCGACTCGAGCGACCGCGCGATGCCGAAATCCATGACGTAGACGCGGCCATCTTTATCGGACATCACGTTTTGCGGTTTCAAATCGCGATGAACGACACCCGCTGTGTGCGCCGCATCCAGCGCCGCCGCAATTTGCAAAATAATGGGAACCGCTTCGTCAACCGTCAGCTTCCCTTTTTCGTGAATCAGCCCGCGAAGGTCTCGCCCTTCGACGAACTCCATCGTGATGAACTTGATTCCCTGCGCTTGACCGAGATCGAAAATGCGAATGACGTTGCGATGCGTCACTTCGCGCGCGAGTATCAATTCCTGCTTAAATCGGCGCAAAATTTCAGGATGGCTGGCTAACTCAGGGCGAATCAGCTTGATTGCAACAAGGCGTTCGAGCTCGTTGTCGCGCGCCTTATACACGGCTCCCATGCCGCCCTGTCCGAGCAGCGCGAGAATCTCAAATCGTTCGGCGAGGAGAAATCCCGGCTCGAGCTGCCCTTTGGCGGCAGCTTCGCTCGACGGCCTCGGCGTAACCGCGACAGACCACGCCTGCGTGCCGCCCATCGTCCCACCCATGGTTCCGCCAAGGGTTTCGCCATGCGGCGGCATGGTCGTGTCAGCCAGCGGCAGCGGGGTGCTGCACTTCGTGCAGTGGTCCGCGCTGGGCGGGTTATCGGCTTGACATAAAGGGCATTGCATTGAGCTGGCGGTCTAGGTCACCAGAATAACTCAATTATGAGTGCCCTATCGAGAATTGCAACAGGGGTGTGGCCGTGTATCTACCGAGTTAGTAAGCTCTTAGCGGCCAGGTACTCGCTGCTTGCGGAGCAAACGGCTCCACCTTACTTCTTGAATGCGGCGTCGATTCCCGCCTGCGCGATGGCTTCATCGATTTCAGATTTCGCACCGCTGGCAGCGATGCCACCGAGCGTTTTGCCATCAACCTTGATCGGCAAGCCACCCTGATTCGGGAAAAAGTCGGGAAACGCCAATCCATCGACGTTGCCCTTCTTTACATAATCAGCGCCATCCTTAGAGGGCGCGCCATACGCCGCCGCGTGCCGCGCCTTTTTCTGAGCGAATTGGATCGTACCAAACGGCGCCCCGTCGGCCTTTTCCAGGAATAGCAAATTCCCGCTGTCATCGACCACGACAATCGTCACCTCGACGCCGCGGGTTTTCGCTTCGGCTTCAGCAGCGGCGACCATCACCTTGATCGTCGCCAGGTTGAGATACTTCTTCGTGGGAAGGTCGGTCGCGAAGGTTGAAGTGGCAAGCAGAAAAGTCAGAACTGCGAGGATTGGTTTGCACCCGCAGATCGAGGGGCTGGCCCGCCACTCCCGCGTGCCGCAGATCGCCGCGGCGCTGATGGGAACGCCGCAGGTGCGGTTCTATCACGATCATGTGCTGGTGAAGGAAGGCGGAACCCGGCAGCGCACCCCCTGGCACCAGGACCAGCCCTACTACAACGTCAACGGGCACGGTGTCAGCGCCTGGATACCGGTGGACCCGGTGCCCGCGGCCGGCTGCCTGGAGCTGCTGGCCGGCTCGCACCGCGGGCCCTGGCTCATGCCGCGGACGTTCCTGGCCGGGGAGGCGAAGTGGTTCCCGGACGGGAGCCTGGCCGAACTGCCGGACATCGAGGCCGGCCGGGACGCCTTCGACATCCGCCGCTTCGAGCTGGAGCCAGGCGACGCGATCTTCTTCGACTTCCTGACCGTGCACGGGGCGCCGGGGTTCCCGTTCCGCGGCCGCCGCCGGGTGCTGTCGCTGCGCTACCTGTCGGCCGATGCGCGGCACGCGCCGCGACCGTGGCGCACCTCGCCGCCGTTCGATGGCCTCGAATCCCAGCTCCCGGCCGGCGCGGCCTTGGATCATCCCCTGTTCCCCGTCGTCTGGCCGTAGGCTTCCGCCCGGCCTGGGCTCGCACGTAAGGGCAGCTCGCGGCAGCTCGCCAGGGCTGCCAGGTGTTAGCGTGAGCTGGCGTTCTGGCTGGTCAGGAGACATATCGCCTGCTCGGAGGATGCCTGAGTGAATCACGGCATGGGCAGGGGCAATCCGAGGGGCAAGATCGGCCCCAGGATGGCTGCGTGAGCAGCAGTCGGCGTGAAGTTTGACCAGGTCGGGCCCGGCGCATATCGCCTTTGCGGCGTTCAAGAGGTCACCAGTCGTGGCACAGCAGCTTCTCGGGCGGGACCGGCCGCGCTGCATGCTGCCGGACCGTCATCAGCTGCCCAATACCGCCGGGGGAGTGGTCATAGTGGTCGTCTGCTGTTTGGCCGCGGTCATGCGGGGAGGTCGCGCTCCGCAACTGGCCTGACGAATCGCCCCCTCCGCCAAGCTATGTCCCCGAAGCCAGTGGGCGTCACGAGGTCCAGGGGAGCCACACGTCAGTTACCGCTTCTGGCTCCCCTCTGTGTCAAGGGGGGTCATTTCCGGCTGGATAGTGTGCGCCGGTCCTCGCCGCCGTCAAGCAGAGTGCGCTTGACGGCGGTTGCGGTCCGGCGCTGATGAAGGCTGCCGGGAACGACCAGGAGAATGGGGTGGCCTTCCTGGCGTAACGTCGTGTGTGGCGGGTCCGGGAAGTGACTTCTCCGAAGTGCCGGCACTGGGGTGCAAGCCGGCCGCGCTGGAGCCAGTAGCCGCCCCCACGTGTCCTCCCGGGCCCGTTGCCTTCGCCCGGGCGTCGATGATCATCTGGTGGTAGACGATGTCGGACAGCCGGCGTTTCAGGGCAGCGCATCGCTTCCATGGGTGTCTTCCCGGCGGCGACTTTGCGGTCGTAGTAGGCGCGGCCTTCGCTGTTCCGGTGGCGGAGCTGGACGACGGCCATGATGTGCAGCACCCGGTTGATCTGCCGGTTGCCCGCCCGGGACAGCCGGTGGCGGACCTGGTCGCCGGAGGAGGCGTCGATCGGCGCGGTGCCGTTCCAGGACGCGAAGTGGGCCTTGTCCGGGAACCTGGTGACGTCAGCCGACCTCGACCAGCAGCCGGGCGGCGCCAGAGGGACCGATCCCGTGCAGGGTGGTCAGCGTGGTGCCGGTGGCTTTGAGCAGTTCGTTCAGTTCCTTGTTGGCGGCTTTCTTGCGCTGGTGGATGCGTTCGAGGTCGCTGATCAGCTCGGCTGCGACCCGGCGGCGCGCTTTGCCCGCGGCATCGCGGGGCGGACCCTGGCCAGCAGGGCCTTGGCCTGGGCCGCGGACAGGGCCTTCTTCGCACCGCCGGGGATGAGTTCCAGCAGCAGCCGGTGCAGCTGGCAGACCATGCGGGTGTGGTCCTCGCCCAGGGACCGCCGCCGGTCAGCCAGGATCCGGAGCACCGCGAGCTGCTGGTCATCGACGACCGGGCGCAGCCAGTGCATGCGGGTGGCGGCCAGCGCGACCGAGTGCGCGTCGGTGGCATCGGTCTTGCGGCCCTGCCCGGTGGCGAACACCCGCGTCGCGGGCCGACAGCTTGGGTGGCACATCCACCACATGCTCACCATCGGCCAGAAGCCTGTTCGCGATGTGCCTGCCGATGCCCTGGCATCCCTCAATCGCCTGCATCCGCTGCGGCCAGTGCCTGGCCTCCGCCAGCATCGCCGCATACCCGGCGGCGTCGGTGGCATACCGGCCCCGGCCAGCGACGGCCTCATCACCGGCCATGACCTCGATCGTGGCAGTGCGCTTGTGCGGGTCCATCCCGATGACTACCTGGCTCATCTCAGTCCTCCTGCCCGGCCCTGCTGCGGTTGCCGGGCAAGGGGAGGGCACCGCTACTTCGAGCAGAACAAACCCCTCTTGAGCCTCTCCCCGCTCCACGGCAGCACCCGGCCCGCGCAGGCCAAATGAGAGCCACACGACCAGCGTGGGCAGCCGAATTGAGAGCGACGAACCGGGTGCCTAGACCGAGCCTCGCCAGGCACCGGTCCTAGGGCAAGTCAACAAGTAGCCGAATAGAGGGACGTTGCCCCAGCACATGTTTATGCGCGGATCAGAATGTTCTCCTGCTTGAGGCGAACGTCAATCCCGAGATCAAGATCG